>NZ_JAGKQQ010000001.1:5542329-6927911 GCF_017939745.1 Gemmata palustris
TGCCGCAGGCAAGGTTCGGCTCGCAAGTTCGGTTCTCGGTGCCCTCGGATTCCTCCTCGGCTGGCTCGTGATGTCGGTTCTGGAGCCGAAGGACGCAACCGCCGCTCCGGTCGGTGGTGCGGTCCTCGGTCTCCTGGGTTCGGCGCTGGGGTTGGGGTGGGCGCGGTTCCAGCATGCGTGCAGTTACGTGGGCACGGGCGGCGTCGCACGGTACATCTGTGTCAACAACCGTCAGCACCTGCGAGAGAGCGAAGTCTTCCTCTTTCGGGACGCGACGGCCCTTCGCACCGCCCTGACGCGGCACTACCGGAACGGGGCGTATCAGGAGACCGAGTTCCGCTTCGATTGGGTCGACGCGGACGGACAAATCCGGTTCCAGACCGCAGACACGTACTACGGTTCGGCGGACGGGCAGAACCCCTGGGCGCACATGCCCTACCAGTGGGCGTGTGCGGCGGAAATCGCCTGGACCCAGTACCGACTCGAGAACTTGTCCGACGAACTCGCCCGGCACGGGGCTATCCGGTTCAATCTGGACGGTTCCAATTGGCTGGCCGTTGGCCCGGACGTTCTGGACGTCCACCGCGGTGGCGAAACGGTTCGTTGCGCCCGAGAGGACATCTGGCAGTTCCATCTGTCTGAAGGTACCTTCACGGTTCGGGTACTCGGCGGACAGAAAGAGTGGTCCGGGCCGGGCCGCGCCTACACGTTTAATTTCGACGATGTGGCTGATGTTCGCCTCTTCGTCATAGTCATGGACCGGCTGCTGGGAATTGAGTTGCGGACGTGATTGAGGCAGGTGGAAGCGGAACTGCACGACAGCCGGGCGCTCGGTCGTGCCCGTCCAGTCAACGTCACGCTTCAGGTGCTGTAACTTGAGACGTGAGCAATCGGGGTTGGTCTCAACTTACAACTGGTGACTGGGGCTGTCTCACAGACAATCCCGCGGGTCGCGGTTCCATCCGCGACTCGGACGATATCGTCCGGGCGGTGCCGTGAGCGCTCCGCACCCCAGGTTCAGAAGTAACCGCACCCGGCACGGTCGAGCGACCGGAACGGCATTCAGTTCTTCTTCGGCGGGAAGCCGTCTTTCTTGCCCCAACCCCGATCTCCCTTCTTGCCCCCGTACCACAGGCCGAATGGACCGGGAGGGCCGTCGTCAGGGAAGCCCAAATCTCTGATCTTCGCCCGCGCCTCATCTGCAGCGCGAACGTCCTTCTGCTCTTCGCAGACCCGCACCAGCATCCAGTACGTATCGGCCAGTTGCATACGATTGGGATTGAGGCGCGGGTGCCCCTCGCCCGGTTCCCGTTCGATCGGGTCAACGATCCGGGGCTGTTCCCGAATCGATTGCTCCAGTTCCGCGCGTGCGGCCGACAACTTTCCCTGGAATCTCAACGCGCTCGCGAGGCGCTGGCGCACGAACCCCAGTTCCGTGTGACCGTGCGGGGGCCAGTTCTCCTTGGGCACAGAAGTGAATGCCGCGATCGCGTCGCGGTACGCGGACTCGGCGGACTCCGGCCGGTCCTCGGACTGTTCGTTCGCCAAGCCGACGCGGACGAGCACCGAACCGGTGAGCCACACGTTCCCCCGCGCGAGTTCGGCCGCGCGCCGGAAGGGGGCGTCGCGGTCCGTCGGGAACGCCTCCTGTGGCGCGACTAGGTACGCGACGACGAGTTCCGTTCGCATCCCTTCGTTATCGGGGTACTTGTCCACGAGCGGTTCGAGCAGCGCGACCGCACGGCGGAACGCGGCGATGGCCTTGTCCGAGCACCTCTGCCGCACGTTCGCTTCGCACAAGCGGCGCGACGCCTTCGCCGCTTCAAATTGGAGTTGCGGGTCTTCGGGCGCATTTTGCTCAACGAACTTGTCGTAGAACGCGAGAACCGCTTCCAGGATCGCGGCCTTGTCCGAACCGAAGTCTCCAGGTGGTCCCCCACCGGGAGGGCCGCCCGGCCCCCTGGGGCCGGGACCAGGGCCACCGGGACCACCGGGGCCGCCCGGTCCCCCAGGCCCGCCCCCGAAGCTGAGGAAGATCCGGTGATCCGGTCCGCGCCCGGCCATCGGCATCAGGATGCCGAAATCCGAGTGCGCGTTCCCGCTCGCGGCCTCGAAGACCTTGGCGAACGTTTCCAGTGAGAGTTTCAGGTTCGCGCGCAGTTTGTTGGACATGTTGCGGGCATCGTTGGTCGCTTTCTCGGCCTCGGTCTTCGCACCCTCGGCCTCCTTCCGGCGGTTCTCTTCGCGCGCGTACCCCACCCAACCCGTCACGGCCGCGAGAATGAGGGCCGCGGCCGTACTGAACGCGAGCGACGCGACCGTCGGGTTGCGCCGGCACGCCAGCCACGCGCGCGAAACGAGCGTCATGCGCCGGGCCTTGATGGGCCGGTCGTCGAGAAAGGCCTCGAGGTCGCGCGCGAGGTCGCGCGCGGTCGCGTACCGGTTCCCCGGTTCGCGCGCCATCGCTTTCAGGACGATCGTTTCCAGGTCGCGCGGGACGTCCAGGTTCAGCGTGCGCGGGGCCGGCGGGTCCGCGTCGGCCACTTTCTTGATGAGTTGGGCCGGGCTGTCGGCCGCGTAGGGCGGTTCGAGCGTGAGCAGTTCGTAGAGCGTTGCGCCCAGGCCGTATACGTCGCTCCGGGCGTCCGCGGTCCCGGTCAGGCACTCGGGCGGGAGATACTGGAGCGTGCCCAGAATGTCGCCGGTCGCGGTGAGGCCGTTGATGTGCATCAACTTCGCGAGGCCGAAGTCCGCGACCCAGACGATTTCGCCGTCGAGGATGAGGTTGGCCGGCTTCACGTCGCGGTGCAACACGCCCTGCTTGTGCGCGTAGTGCAGCGCTTCCGCGGCCTGAACCCCGACCCCCGCGATGAACCGCCAGTCGCCCCGTTCGGGGCCTTCGAGTTCGGGTTCGACTACCTCGAACGGTGCCGGCGCCCCCGTGGGTTTCGCGACGGGCGTATTGGGGGTGTGCGCGCACGTTTCGTTGAACGCTTCTTCGCTCTTGTTCAGGTGCTTGCGCCACTGGCGCACAACGGAGTGCAGCCCGCACCCCGGTATGAGCTGCATCACGTAATACGGCAGCCCGTCCTGCTCGCCGACGCCGAACACCGGGACGATGTTCGTGTGGTGCAACTTCGCCGCGGTCTGCGCCTCGCGCACGAAGCGCTCGCGCTGCACCGGATCGAGTTGCGCGTGCCGCGCGAGCACTTTGAGAGCGACCGGCCGGCCGAGCGATTCCTGGACCGCCTCGAACACGACGCCCATTCCGCCGCGCCCGAGTTCGCGCACGATGCGGAAGTCGCCGAGGCGGTCGGGGAGCGATTTCTCGGCCGCGCCCGCGGGCGAGCGGAACCGCTTCAAGAGTTCCATCTGCGCAACGGCAGGGAGCAGCTCCTTGAGCTGCTCAGCGTGGTCGGGGTGCGCGGCGGCGTAGGCGCCGACGGACGGGTGCTCCCCGCGCCGCAGCAAGTCGGCGAACTCTTCGGCCAGTATGTCGACCGGGTCGCGATCGTCGGAGTGCATGATCGGCCTGCTTTCTTCGCCCCAAAAAGGGCGTGACAGCATAGCATACCGCCGGAGCGGTACCTGGAATGCTTTAACGGACAGCGAATCAGGCGAGAGGCGAGGCGCGGACGCACCTCTTGTTGGCATGAGATCCGTTACCCGCCGAAACCCGGGATCGTTTCGAGGATCTGTTTCAAGCGGGCGAGTGCCCGGACGTAGCGCTTGCTCGCGGCGGCGGGTTGGACCCCGAGCAGTGCCGCAGTTTCAGTATTGCTCAGTTCTTCAAAGTGCCGCAGGGCCAGCACCTCGCGGTCGAGCGCGTCCATACTGTTCAGCGCTTCTTCCAGCCGGACGAACGATTCCGTCCGCGCCGCCGCGTGACTAGGGCTGCTCCCGGCACCGAGCAGGCACGCCGCGAGGCACGCCGAGTCCGTGGTCGGCCCGCCGCGGTTGATGGACACCTCTTGCCCGACGTCGCGCTTTTGGGCCAGGTGCTCGCGGTGAACGTCCGCGAGGCGCTGACCGACGATCAACCGCAGCCACCCGAAGAACGGCTGGTCCGGCTTCTCGAAGTAGTGGTCGACGCGCTTCAGGGCGTCAATGTACGCTTCCTGGAGCACGTCCGACGGCGACACGCGGCCCGCGAGCCGGTGATCGAGCCGGAGCTGGACCATTCGGCGCAGCTTGTTCCGGTGCCGCGCGAAAAGTTCTGCCAGGGCCTGTTGATCGCCGGCCCGCACCCGCGTTAATAGTTCCGCGATCTCCTGTTCCGCTTCGACGGCCATCGTATTCCTCGCATCAGCGCTGTTGGAGGATAAACGGCCTCCCACCCGGACCCGCGACCGCGAACGCGAGTCATGATAGCGGTCTGAGTGATTGGTCGTGACCGGCGCCGTTCCCCGTTTTCCATTATGACAGAGAACGCAACACGTTGGGCGCCGCGATTCGCCCGTGTTGTCCTCTCCTATCGCTGCGGAGAAACGGGATGTTCTGGGTTTCAAAAGTGTTGGCCCCGGCAGCTCTGGTTTTGGGACTCGTGGGAGCCGCGGTCGTGACGGCCGCTCCAGACGACAATCAACCGCCGTTCGGCGGGAAGGGCCAGTTCGGTAAGGGCGGCAAAAAGGCCGACGAGAAGGTCGAGCAAAAGAAGGCTGACGAGAAAAAGAAGGTTGAAGACAAGAAGGGGCCGCCCCCGGCGCCGAGGAGCGACGCGGTGGTGGATGCGTGGCTGAAGGTGCTGCTCGAAAAGATCACCGACCCGCACGACACGGTGCGCGACAGCGCCCGCGGGGCGATTGTGTCGGTCGGCCCGGCCGCACTCCCGGCGCTCCAGAAGTTGGCCGACGGTGACGACCCCGCCAAGGCGGTCGCGGCCCGCAAGTTGATCCACGCGATCCACGGGCACCACCCGGTCCACGCCGACCATCCCGGTCACCCCGGCTTCGGAGGCGGCGCGCGTGGCCCGGGCTTCTCCGGTGGCCCCGGGGTGGGACCGATGGGACCGCGCGGGCCGGGTGGCCCGGGCGAGCAACGCGGCATGGGTCCGGGTGGCCCAGGTGGGCGCGGCGGCTTCCCCGGCGGTCCAGGCGTGGGGCCGGGTGGTCGTTTCCCCGGTGGGCCGGGCGGGTTCCCGGGTATGGGACCGGGCGGTCGCGGCGGGTTCCCGGGCGAACGCGGCCCGGGGCGCCCCGGGCGCGAAGAAGAGAATGAACTCGAAGTCGCGCCGATGCCGCGTGACTTGGCGAACCGCTAACTTCCTTTGGGAAATGCGGGCTTAACGAGATCGGGTGCTCTTCAGTGTGGTCCGCTCGCTCCGCGAGCGGTTGGCTCCCGCGCTAGAGTTACTGCTCTAGCATCGGAGGCTCAAGATCCGCTCGCGGAGCGAGCGGACTACACTGAAGCGTATCCCTTTGTGTGGAAGTTGCTTCCCGCTTCCTTGCGGCCTCGGTGTACGAAAGAAGCAAGCGCCACGGCCCCGGTTCACTGCCGGGGCCGCGTTGTTTCTACTTCAGTTCCTCGAACGTCTTGTTCAGGATCGGGTACTTCTTCCAGTCCTTGTAGTCGAAGTGCCACCACTCCTCTTCGTACACCGTGAACCCTTCTGCGTGCATCGCGGAGCGGAGTAACTCGCGGTGCCAGCGCTGCCGGGACGTGCCGCCCATGTAGTCCGGGAACGCGCGGTCGGAGAATTCGTCGTAGCCGCTCACCATCTCGACGACCTTACCGGTCTTCAGGTCGTACAGCGTGAGGTCCACCGCGCAACCTCGATTGTGCCGCGACCCCTTCGACGGGTCCGCCACGAAGCCGTGGAACTTCTCCGGCGCCGCGTCCCAGAACATCTTGGTGACGTACCAGGGGCGGTACGCATCGAACACGAGTAACCCGTACCCCTGTTCCTTCAGTTTCGTGTGAACGCGGGCCAGCGCGTCGGCCGCGGGCTTCTGCATGTACGCTTTCGCGGAAGAGTAGAACGGCGTGCTGAGGAAGTTGTTGTCGGTCGCGTAGCGGATGTCGAACTTCACCCCGTCGATGGTCGCGAGGTCGATCAGTTCCGGCTTCAGGAACTCGCCCTTCTCGGCAGGCGGTTTGGCCGCGAGTGCCTCTTTGCGCAGGTCCGCGAGCGGGCGCACGGACTTGATCTTGAACGTTTCGCCGTTCTCGCCATCGATCTTTCGGCGCGCCATCACGACGCTCGCGGATGTTACTTTCGTGGCGCGCCCGGTCGCATCGCGCGTGAAGACGAGCTTCTCGCCGTGGTACATCCCGCGATCCGCTGGGAACGCGAACACGTTCTCCGATTCTTCGGTGAGCGGGTCGATTTCGGTCAGCTCGATAAGCGCGTGGAGCTTCCCGTTGCGCTCGTAAATGTACAGCGGGAGGTGGTCCCAGCCGTACTCGCCGATCAGCCCCTTATACTTGCTCGGCGGTTCCGCGGGGGGAGCGAGTGCCGGCTTCTCCTTCTCGAACGTGAGCTTCCCGTTCGTGATTTTGCCGTCGGTGAGACCGTACTTGTTACCCCATACCTGCGTATCGTCCGAGATCAGCCCGTTTCCGAACTTCCGGAGTTGCACGCGCGCGCCACCGCGATCCGGCTCGAAGAACACGCGCCCGCCGGACTCGAACACGTCCGCCCAACGTTCTCCCGTGCGGTAGCGACCGGCCAGAGCGACAGCTTCGTTCGTCGTGAGCGGCTCGCTCATTTCGATTTTCGGCAGCGGCTTGCCCGATTTCGCCGCGAGCATCTGGCGCAGCGCGTCGTCCGCGATGCGCCCCGTCACCGCGTTCGATACGTCACGCGACGCGACCACCACGGCGCCGATCTTCTCTCCCGGGAGTGCGACAAAGGTCGTTGCGAAGCCGTAGATCGCCCCGCCGTGTCCGACGCGCGGCTTGCCTTCAAATTCCCCCAGCGAGAAACCGAGGCCGAAGCCGCTCTTGGTTCCTTTCTCCGAGAACTGCGGCCGGAACATTTCCGCGAGCGTTTCCGGTTTAAGGAACGCTTTGTCGCCGATCTTTCCGCCTGTGAAGAGGCACGACTGGAACTTCGCGAGGTCGAGCACGGTCGAGTACATGCAGCCCGCGGGCGCTTCTCCAAGTTCAAATAACGGCGCGGGAAACTCCCGCCCCTGGTACGTCCACATCACCGCGTCCGCGAGGCGCTTCTTCACCTCGGGCGTCGGCAGGAACGAACTCGCGCTCATGCTGAGCGGTTCGAGCACGCGGCGCTGAACGTACTTCTCGAACTGCTCGTTCTGCGACTTCTGGAGCGTGTATCCGACCACGCCAATGGCGGCGTTGGAATACTTGATGCGCGATTCGGGCGGGTAGATCAGGCCGATCCCGTTCAGGCTCGTAACGGTCTTTTCGACGCCCGGTTCGGTCGGGTCGAAGTAGTTGCCGACCGGTGGTTCGCGGATCAGCCCCGAGCGGTGCGACATCAGCATCCGCAGCGTGATCTGTTTCTCACCTTCCTTGTAAGAGGGCTTGAAGTCGGGAATGTATTTCGCCACCGGCGCATCGAGATCGAGCTTCCCCTCTTCCACCAACTGCATCACCGCGACATCAGTAAACAACTTCGACACCGACCCGACGCGGTACACGGTTTCGGCCGTCGCGGGGATCTTCTTCTCGCGGTCCTGGAACCCGTAGCCCGCGGCCCATACGACCTTCTGATCGTCCACGAGCGCGATCGAGAGAGCAGGCAATTTCTTGTCGCCCACCTCATGTTTGATGAGTTTTTCCAGTTCCGCGACCGCGGCCCGGTACGGTTCGGCGGCCGGAACGGACGGTTGCGCGAATACGGGCGGGCCGAGCGCACAGAGCGCGAAAACGGTTACGAAGCAGCGCAGCATGACGTCTCCTCGAAGTGGTGTGCGGTGTCTGTGTACAGGATTTGTGACGAGCCGGGAGCGTGAGAGGAGAAGCTCGCGCCTCGGCCCGGAGAGGTAACGGCCAGACGAAGACGCCAGAACAAGTCTCGCGTTCAAGCGACCGGCACCAGTATAATGCCAACCTCACCGAATCGCCTCCCCACCGATAACTCACCCATGCGATCCTCCGCCACTCTCGCATGCGCCCTCTTGCTCGCGACGCTCGCCAAACCCACCGAAGGGTTTGGTGAGCAGCCACCGACTGCTCCGACCGCGCCGCCGGTCGCGGTGGAGGCTCCGGTCGATTTCGCGCGCGACGTGCGGCCCATTCTGTCGAGCCAGTGCTTTGCGTGCCACGGGCCGGACGAAAAGGTCCGCAAGGCGAAACTGCGGTTGGACGTGCGCGAGGACGCCATTAAATCGGGCGCCCTCGTTCCGGGGAAGCCGGACGCGAGCGAGGTGTTCACTCGCATCTGTACGACCGATCCCGAACAGCGTATGCCGCCCGCGAAGTCCAAGAAGCCGGCGCTTACCGAGGCGCAAATCAAGACACTGCGGAAGTGGATCGCGGACGGGGCGAAGTATTCCGAACACTGGTCGTTCGTGCCAGTGAACCGACCGGACGTTCCGAAAGCCAAGGTCCAATCCGCGAACCCGATCGATGCGTTCATCCGCGCGCGGTTGCAAAAAGAGGGCGTTGCCCCCGCGAAGGAAGCGGACCGCGTCACGCTGATCCGCCGACTGTCGTTTGATCTCACCGGGCTACCGCCGAAGCCGGAAGACGTGCGCGCCTTTGTAAACGACAAAGACCCGAAGGCATACGAGAACCTCGTCGAGAAGCTGCTCGCGTCGCCGCACTACGGCGAGCGCATGGCGGTGTGGTGGTTGGACCTCGTGCGGTTCGCGGACTCCGCGGGTTATCACAGCGACAACCCCATCAACGTGTCGCCGTACCGCGACTACGTCATTCGGAGCTTCAACACGAACAAGCGGTTCGACCAGTTCACCGTTGAACAACTCGCGGGAGATCTGTTGCCCAACGCGACGATGGAGCAGAAGGTCGCGAGCGCGTACAACCGCCTCCTGCAAACGACGGAAGAGGGCGGCGCGCAGGCGAAGGAGTACGAGGCGAAGTACGCGGCCGATCGCGTGCGGAACTACGGGCAGGTGTGGCTCGGCGGCACGCTCATGTGTGCCGAGTGCCACAACCACAAGTTCGACCCGTATACCCAAGCGGACTTCTACTCGGTGGCCGCGTTCTTCGCCGACATTCAGGAGCCCGCGATCGGCAACCGCGGCCCCGGTGTGCCCGTACCGTCCTCGCCCGAACAGGACGCGGAACTGAAGCGCCTTACCAGCGCGATCCCCGTCGCGCAGACGAAACTCGATGCGGCCGCGAAGACGTTTGCCGAAAGCGCGAAGGCGTTCGAGAGCGCAGAGAAATGGCCCAACCCGAAGCCCGACAAAAAGGGTGCGGCGGTTACCGTTCCCAACGACGTAAAGGCAATTCTCGCGAAGGACGTCGACAAACGAACTGCCGCGGAGAACGGGCGCCTCGTGGCCTTCGCACGCGACAACGCGCCCGATCTTAAATCTGAGCGCGACGCCTTCGCTACCGCGACAAAGGCGCGGGCGGATTTCGAGAACGCCCTGCCGCACGTCCTCATTTCCATCAGTGGCTCGCCGCGCACGGTGCGCATCTTGCCGCGCGGCAACTGGCTCGATGAAACCGGCCCCGTCATGAAGCCGAACGCGCCGGGGTTCCTTCCCCCTCTTCCGCCACTCGCCGGGGGGACGGGGCGCTACACTCGACTCGATCTCGCGAAGTGGACCGTTTCGGCCGAGAACCCGCTCGTCGCACGCGCCACCGTTAACCGGCTCTGGCGCCTCTTCTTCGGCTACGGCATCGCCCGCTCGCTCGAAGAAACGGGCATTCAGGGTGAGCAGCCGACGCACCCCGAACTGCTCGACTGGCTCGCGAGCGAGTTCTCAAACCCCTCCCCAACCCCTCCCCCAAAGGGAGAGGGGCTAAAAAGCATCAAGGGTTCTGCTCTCCCTTCGACTTCTGGCTCTTCTCCCCCTTCCTTTTTAGGGAAGGGGGTTGGGGGGTTAGGTTCTTCTTCGTGGGACGTGAAGCACCTCGTCCGGCTGATGGTCACGTCGGCCACATACCGGCAATCGTCGGTGGAAACGCCCGCGGTCCGCGAGCGCGACCCGATGAACAAGCTGTTCGCACGCCAGACGCGCCAGCGCCTCGACGCCGAGTTCATCCGCGACACCGCGCTGTCTGTGAGCGGGCTGTTGAACTCGCAAATCGGTGGCCCGAGTGTGAAGCCCTACCAGCCGGCCGGGTACTGGGCCGCACTCAACTTCCCGGTGCGCGAGTGGCAGAAGGATGCGGGCGACAAGGTGTACCGGCGCGGGATGTACACGCACTGGCAGCGCACGTTCCCGCACCCGGCGATGGTCGCGTTCGATGCGCCGAGCCGCGAAGAATGCACCTGCGACCGGCCGAAGTCGAACATCCCGCAGCAGGCGCTCGTGCTGCTCAACGACCCGGAGTTCGTGGAGGCGGCCAAGGCGTTCGCAGCGAAGGCGCTGAAGGACGGCGGCGCGACCGACGACGCGAAAGTGGCGTGGGCGTTCGAGCGCGCCACCGGTCGTGTCGCGAAGCCCGAGGAGACTCAAGTGCTACTGAGTGTGCTGAACAAGCACCGCAAGCAGTTCGCGGACAAGCCGGACGACGCGAAGAAACTCCTCGCGATCGGCGACATGCCGGTGCCCAAGGATACGAAGCCCGAGGAACTTTCCGCATGGGTGAGCGTGTGTCGCGTGATCCTGAACTTGCACGAGACGATCACGAGGGAGTGAGTTGGCCCTCACCACCGGTTCGCATTAATCGCTAATCACCGCCCGCAAGGGCGGCTTTCAGGAATGCCCTCATGAACCTCCAAACCATCCGGTTCCTCCAGCGCCGCGCGTTCCTCGGTGACGCCTGTCGCGGGGTGGGCACTGCGGCGCTGGCGTCGCTGCTCGCCGACCGGAACGTGCGTGCGGCGGAGCCGCAAGTGCCGCGTGGAGTGATCGCGAAGCCGCACGTAACACCGAAGGCCAAGCGCGTCATCTTCATGGTGATGGCCGGCGGCGCGAGCCATCTGGAACTGTTCGACAACAAGCCCGAACTCGCGAAGCGGAACGGCCAACTGATGCCCGAGAGCGTCACGAAGGGTCAGCCGATCGCACAGCTTCAGGGCAACAAGCTCGTGTGTTTTGGCCCGCAGTGGGGGTTCAAGAAGCACGGAAAGAGCGGCCAGGAGATGAACGAACTGTTCAAGTTCCTGCCCGACGTCGCGGACGACTTGTGCATCGTCCGATCGTGCAAGACGGAGGCGATCAACCACGACCCGGCCCACACGTTCATGAACACCGGGTCGAGCGTGTCGGGCCGGCCGAGCATGGGGAGCTGGCTCACTTACGGCATCGGGAGCGAGTCCGCCGACCTGCCCGGGTTCGTGGTGCTCACCTCGAACGGGCGGGGCGGGCAGAACCAGCCGATCGCGTCGCGCCAGTGGTCGGCCGGGTTCCTGCCGGGCAAGTTCCAGGGCGTTCAACTGCGCGGGAAGGGCGACCCGGTGCTGTACCTCACGAACCCGCCCGGCGTGGACGCGGGTCAGCAAAAAGACGTCATCGACGCCGTCGCGAAGCTCAACCAGATGCAGAACGCCGCGGTAGACGACCCGGAAATCGCTACGCGTATCGGTCAGTACGAGCTCGCGTTCAAGATGCAGACGAGCGTGCCCGATCTGATGGACATGCGGGACGAGCCCGCAAAGGTCATGGAATCCTACGGCACGAAGGGGAGCGACGGCTCGTTCGCGGCCAACTGCCTGCTCGCCCGGCGCATGGCCCAGAAGGGCGTGCGGTTCATCCAGCTCTACCACCGCGACTGGGACCACCACGGCGGCATCAAGGACGGCATCAAACTGAAGATCGAGGAAATCGACCAGCCGCTCGCCGCGCTGGTCCGCGACCTGAAGCGACTCGGGATGTTCGAGGACACGCTGATCGTGCTCACCGGCGAGTTCGGGCGCACGCCGATGTCCCAGGGCGGTAACGGGCGCGACCACCACATGAAGGGCTTCAGCGTACTACTCGCGGGCGGCGGGATTAAGGGCGGGGTCTCGTATGGGGCCACCGACGAGTTCGGGTACAACGCCGAAGAGAACGTGTTCCCGGTCCACGACCTGCACGCGACCATGCTCCACCTGCTCGGCATCGACCACGAGCGCCTGACCCACAAGTTCCAGGGCCGCGACTACCGCCTCACCGACGTCCACGGGCGCGTGGTGAGGGACATCCTGGCGTAGCCCGAGCGCCGCGCTCGTAGTTACACCTTCGTTGCGCCCCGGTTCGCGGAAGCCCGGTATAGTCCAAGCACTCGCGGTCGTGTGCCGCGAGCACTTGGAACGGGAGAGACGCGATGAAGTACCTCGTCCTAACGCTCGTGTTCGGGGGTGGCTATCTGGCCGCGCACGTCGCCGCACCGACCGCGAACTCGGCCGACTCGCAACCGCCCGCGCCTCAGAAGGCCGTGGCAAAAGTCCCCGACCCGCTCGCGAACCCCAATATCGACTTCAACGGTTATCTGAAGATCGCTCAGGAGGCCGCCCAGCACCGCGAGAAGCGCCGGCTCACGGAATCCGAGTTCATCAAGATGAGCCAGGAGAAGGGTGCGATCGTCCTCGACGCCCGCAGCAAGGAGAAGTACGACATCCTGCACATTAAGGGCGCGATCAACCTGAGTTTCCCCGACATCGACATCGAGAGCCTTAAGAAGACCCTGCCGGACAGGGACGCCAAGATCCTGATCTACTGCAACAACAACTTCGTCAACGGCGGCGCGCCGACGACCGTCCGTATCACCCCGGACAACCCCACGGGTAAACTCGTGGGGCTCAAAGCGGCTTTAGCGTTTCCCGGCAAGGGCGCGATCGCGTCGCTGAACATCTCGACCTACATCGCGCTATACGGGTACGGTTACAAGAACGTGTACGAACTCGGGCCACAACTCGACCCCAGTAGCGCGAAGGTCACTTTCGAGTCCAACACGAAGTAAAGGCGTGTCCGTTCTGTGCTCAACAGCACGGGGGCTTCTGGCCCCCGTTTTGCGTTCTTCGGTCTCATCAAACCGATGCGCCAGCGGCATTTACCCCGATCAAGTCCTTTGCAACCGCGAGCCACGCCCCTTATCATGAGGCGTCTATGAGTGCCGCGTAAGCTCTTCGAGCGGGTGCGGTATTCACTTGGCGCCTGCCGCAGTCACACTCCCGCTGCCGCTAATCCATGATAACTCGATACGTTGCCGCCACCGTTTTTCTCACCACCACCGCTGTGCTGGCCGGGTGCGCCCGGAAGCCACCGGAACCGGTGAAGACCCCGCCGCCCGTCGTGCTCGTGAGCGCGCCGCTGGCCCAGCGGGTGAACGACTACGAAGACTTCGCCGGGCGCACCGAACCGTACCGGGTCGTCGAAATCAAGTCGCGCGTGACCGGGCACCTGAAGAAAATTCACTTCAAGGACGGTCAGGACATTGAGGAAGGGCAACCCCTGTTCGAGATCGACAGCCGCATTTACCGCGCGCAGCTCGATCAGGCGACGGCGGCCCTCGGTAAGGCCGAAGTTCACTTAAAAACCGCGACCGACAACTACGACCGCGTGAAAGGACTGTACGACAAGGGGAGCGCGGCCAAAGAGGACTACGACATCAAGTCCGGTGACAAGGCCGAGGCCGAGGGCGACGTGAACGTGGCCCGCGCCGCGGTGCAACTCGCCGCCACCAACCTCCGGTACTGCACCATCCGCGCCCCGTTCGACGGCCGACTGGATAAGCGGTTCGTGGACGAGGAGAACCTCGTCAAAGCCGACGACACGGCCCTCAGCACCATTGTGCAGCTCAACTACGTGTACGCGACGTTCGACGTGGACGAGCGCACGGTGTCGCGGGTGCGCAAATTGATCGAACAGGGCGCGGTCACGTCGTCCCGCGAGCAGCCGCGCATCGTGCAGATCGCGCTGGCCGACGACGACACCCACACGCTCTCCGGGCTGGTCGTGTTCACGTCCAACCAGATCGACGCCGGCACCGGAACGCTCCGGGTGCGGGCCGAGATCCTGAACCCGAAGATCTCTCGGGCGCCGTGGTACATGCTGTCGCCGGGGCAGTTCGTCCGCGTGCGCATGCCCATCGGGGGGCCGCGCGACGCGATCCTCGTCCCGGAAAAGGCCATCGGGTCCGACCAGGGGCAAAAGTTCCTGTACCTCGTGGGCGAGAAGAATGAGGTCGTCCGGCGCAACGTCCGCGTGGGCCAGCAGTACGGCCAGTTGCGGGTGATCGAAGACGGTGCGGTCAAGACGAGCGACAAGGTCATTGTGGACGGGATGCTCCGCGTGCGCCCGGGCGTGGAGGTGAATCCGAAACCGGCTCCGCCGACGAAGCTCTCTACCGATGCGGCCCCCGCAGCGCCCGAAGCCCCGGCCCCGCGATTGAAACTGGGGCCGGGCTCCGTCTAGCCCACTCGCACCCGACTGGTGACTCGAATCGCCCGATCGCGCCGAACGGCGCACCGAACCGATGGCAGCCGGAGGTGGAACCTCACTCCGGCGGGCGCCCCACCCGACCTCTCCTTGCTGACTTATGATCGCACGGTTCTTCATTGATCGGCCCATCTTCGCCACCGTCCTCTCGGTGGTGATTACCCTCGCCGGGGCGATGGCCGTCGGGTCGTTGCCCGTCTCGCAGTACCCCAAAGTCACCCCGCCGACGATCCAGATCGACTGCAACTACCCCGGCGCCAGTGCGCAGGTCGTGTCCGAGACGATCGCGTCGCCCATTGAGCAACAGGTGAACGGCGTCGAAGACATGCTGTACATGACCTCGCAGTGTACGAGCGACGGGACGTACACGTTGACGGTCACGTTCAAGAGCGGCACGGACCTGAACATGGCCCAGGTGCGGGTGCAGAACCGCGTCAACCTCGCGTTTCCGCAACTGCCCGAAGTGGTCCGCGCCACCGGCATCACCACGCGGAAGCGGTCGCCCGAACTGCTCATGACGGTCGGGATCACGTCCCCGCCGGAGCCGGGGCTGCCCGAGGGCCGGTACGATCAGCTCTACCTGAGCAACTACGCGGTCCTGAAGCTCAAGGAAGAACTGCAGCGGTTGCCGGGCATCAGCGACGTGACCATCTTCGGCCAGCGCGACTACGCGATGCGCCTGTGGGTGGACCCGGACAAGCTCGCCGCCCGGAACCTCACCGCGGCCGACGTGATTCTGGCGCTCCGGCAGCAGAACCTGCCCATCGCGGCCGGGCAAGTGGGGCAACCACCCAACGGGTCCGGGCAGCCGTACCAGTTCACGCTCACCGCGCTCGGCCGGCTCGAGGACGTCGAACAGTTCGAGCAAATCGTCGTGAAGGCCGGCCCGCAGGGGCAACTGGTAAAGGTGAAGGACATCGCCCGGGTGGAACTCGGCGCGAAGTCCCACGACGTCGCTAACCGGTTCGACGACAAGGCCACCGTCGGCCTCGCCATCTTCATTCTGCCCGAAGCCAACGCCATCGAAACGGCGGAGGCGGTGAAGGGGCACATGGCGAAGATGGGCACGGACTTCCCGCCCGGCATCACCTACGAAATCGGCTACGACACCAGCCCGTTCATCCGCGAGTCCATCTTCGAGGTGTTCAAGTCGCTCCGCGACGCGATCGTCCTCGTTGCAATTGTGGTACTCGTGTTCCTGCAGACGTGGCGCGCCGCGTTCATCCCGCTCGCCGCGGTTCCGGTCGCCATCATCGGCACGTTCGGCGCGATGGCGCTGGCCGGGTTCACGATCAACAACCTGACGCTGTTCGGTCTGGTGCTCGCCGTGGGCATCGTGGTGGACGACGCCATCGTCGTCGTCGAGGCCGTTCAGCACCAGTTGGAGAAGGGCTTCACTCCGCGCGAAGCAACGTTGCGCGCGATGGAGGACGTGTCCGGCCCCATCATCGCGGTCGGCGTCGTACTCGGCGCGGTGTTCCTCCCGTGTGCGTTCCTCTCGGGGATCGTGGGGGCGTTCTTCCGGCAGTTCGCGCTCACGATCGCGGTCAGCACGCTGATCTCCACCTTCAACTCGCTCACGCTCAGCCCGGCGCTGTGCGCGCTGCTGCTCAAGGGGCCGCCCGACCCGACGCGGAAGCGATCGATTTTCGCGGTCCTGATGGGCTACGCCTTCTTCCCGCTGACGTACCTGGGGCAGTTGTTCAACCGGGTGTTCGCGACCGTGAACCGCGGGTACGTGAAGCTCGTCAGCCTCGGGCTGCGCGTGCCGCTACTGGTTCTGGCCGGGTACGGGGCGATCGTCGCATCGGGCATGGCCGCGTTCCGCACGCAGCCCACCGGGTTCATCCCGCAGCAAGACAAGGGCTACATGATTTGCAGCGTGCAGCTCCCGGACGCAGCGAGCGCCGAGCGCACGCGCGAGGTGATGTCGAAGATCAGCCGGATCGCG
Organism: Gemmata palustris; assembly: GCF_017939745.1. Taxonomy (NCBI): domain Bacteria; kingdom Pseudomonadati; phylum Planctomycetota; class Planctomycetia; order Gemmatales; family Gemmataceae; genus Gemmata; species Gemmata palustris. The sequence continues at coordinate 5,558,752 of NZ_JAGKQQ010000001.1, forward strand.
CTGGAGACGGAACTGGACGACGGCACCGGCAACAAGGTGCGCCCGGTGCGGCACGTGAACGCGGTCGCGGGCAACTCGTTCGTCATCAGCGCCTACGGCTCGAACTTCGGCTCCATGTTCGTCATCCTCGACGACTTCGAGAACCGGCGCTCGAAGACCCTCACGGCCGACGCGATCGCGATCGAGTTGCGGAAGCGGTTCAACATGCTCTGCCCCGAGGGGCAGGTGCAGGTGTTCGGCGCACCGGCGGTGTCCGGGCTCGGGCGCGCCGGCGGGTTCCGCATCATGATCGAGGACCGCGGCGACGTCGGCCCGGCCATGCTTCAGCAGCAAACGGAAGCGTTCATCGATAAGGCGAACCAGCAGAAGCAGGTGGTCGGGCTGTTCACCGTGTTCAAGACCAATTCGCCGCAACTCGTGCTGTCCATCAACGTTGATGCGTGCCTGCAGCGCCAGGTGGACGTGGGGGACGTGTACGCGGCCCTCCAAGGGACGATGGGCAGCCGGTACGCGAACGACTTCAACCGGTTCGGCCGCACGTGGCAGGTGAACGTGCAAGCGGACGACCGGTTCCGGGACCAGTTGGAAGACGTGAAGCGCCTGAAGGTGCGGAACAAGAAGGGCGACATGGTGCCCCTGGGCGCACTGCTGACCGTGAACGAGCGGAGCGGGCCGCTGGTCATCACGCGGTACAACATGTACCCGGCCGCGGCGGTGAACGGCAACGTGTCGGCCGGGAGCAGCACCGGCGACGCCATCGGGATGCTCGAGAAGCTCGCCGAGCAGCAACTGCCCGACAAGATGGCCTACGAGTGGACGGAACTCACGTTCCTCGAAAAGCAGTCGCGCAACACGGGCGGGCTGGTGTTCGGGCTGTCGGTCGCGTTCGTGTTCCTGATCCTCTCCGCGCTCTACGAGAGCTGGGCGTTTCCGCTGGCGGTGATCCTCGTCGTGCCGGTGTGCGTGGCGTGCTCGCTCGGCGCGGTGTGGCTCAGCGACCCCGGGTCCGCGACGCAGCAGGTTCTGCAGTGGAACGCGGGCGACGGCCCCGAGTTCCTGAAGCTGGGGCCGTGGGCACTCGGCGCCGCGGGGTGGACCGACCGGGTGCTCATCGGCAACGCCAACAAGTGGGTGCTCGCGTCCGGCATCGGCAAGCAGGACGTGAACATCTTCACGCAGGTCGGGTTCGTGGTGCTCGTGGGGCTCGCGTGCAAGAACGCCATTCTGATCGTCGAGTTCGCGAAGATTGCGCGCGACAAGGGCGCGGACCTGAACGCGGCGATCCTGGAGGCGTGCGCGCTCCGGTTCCGGCCGATCATGATGACGTCGGTCGCGTTCATGCTGGGCGTGGTGCCGCTCGCGATCGCGAAGGGCGCGGGGGCCGAGATGCGCCAGGCGCTGGGCGTGGCCGTGCTGGGCGGGATGCTCGGGGTGACCGCGTTCGGCGTGTTCCTCACGCCCGTGTTCTTCGCCCTCATGGACCGCCTCGTGCGCCGCACGCGGCGCCTGACGGGGCACTCCCGGGTGATGTCGCTGGCGGAACTGGCACTCGTCCTTGTTGCCATCCCGGGGATGCTCCTCGCGATCGAGTTCGGGTCCGAGGCGCTGCTTTACGAGATCCTGTTCGGGTTCGTCGGCCTGCTCCTCGCGGTGTTCCTCGGGATGCTGGTCATCGCCACCGGCGACACGGTGGGCACGCTCGGCGGCGCCGTGCAGGGGGCCAGTCGCATCGTGCTCGCGGTCCCGACCCGGACCGCCCGGCGGCTCGGCGACGTCGTGCGCAAGATCCGGGCGCGCGGCGGAACGAAGTAACCGGAGCAGTTTTCTGCTTTGCCCTCTCCCGCAAGGGGAGAGGGCGGCGAGGCTTTGCGAGACGGGTGAGTGACTGTGTTGAATTGGGCGCTTGTCGTTTTGTTCACAAGCGGGACGCGCCGCAATTCAACACATGTCACTGTTGGTCCTTCGGACATACCAGGGGTGGCTTCCGCACTCAGGGCGCCACCCCTCACCCCGCCGCGAAGCGCGGCGACCCTCTCCCGCAAGGGGAGAGGGCAAAGATAAATGCAGTGACGAGCGAAGCGCTCGGTGCTTGTTCAAAGAGCACTGGGCACCAAACACTCACCACCAAGCGCGGCATGTTCACACGCTTCTTCATCGACCGACCGATTTTCGCCGCGGTGCTGGCGATCATGACCGTGCTCGCGGGCATGGTCGGCCTGTACTCGCGCCCGGTCGCGCAGTACCCGGACATCACCCCGCCGACGGTCGAGGTGTACGGCATTTACCCGGGGGCGAACGCCCGCACCGTCGCGGACACCGTGGCTGCACCGATCGAGCAGCAGGTGAACGGCGTCGAGGACATGATGTACATGTCGTCCACGTGTGGAAACGACGGCTCGTACACGCTGACGGTCACGTTCAAGCCGGGCATCGATCTGAACATCGCTCAGGTGCTCGTGCAGAACCGCGTGAACCTGGCCGAGCCGGTACTGCCCGACCTGGTGAAGCGGCGCGGGGTGACCGTTAAGAAGAAGTCGCCCAGCCAGTTGATGATTATCAACCTGTACAACACCGCGGACACGCCGGACGACGAGAGGGCGCGCCAGCAACTGCTCCTCGAACTGAGCAACTACGCGACCATCCAGCTCCGCGACGAACTGGCCCGGCTCCAGGGCGTGGGCGACATCACGTACCTGGGCCAGCGCGACTACTCGATGCGGATCTGGCTCGACCCCGAGAAGATGGCGGTGAAGGGGCTGTCTTCCGCCGAGGTGCTCCACGCGATCGAACAGCAGAACGCACAGGTCGCGGCCGGGCAGGTGGGCCAGCCCCCGGCCCCGCGCGGGCAGGCGTTCCAGTACACGATCAACACGTTGGGCCGGCTCACCGACGACAAACAGTTCGGCGAGATCATCTTGAAGGCCGACCCGGACAGCCGACCGGTGCGCCTCAAGGACGTGGGCCGGATCGAACTGGGCGCGCTCAGTTACGACCAGTCCTGCACGTTCGACGGCAAGCCGTCTGTGGCGCTCGCGGTGTACCAGCTCCCCGGCACCAACGCGATCGACACGGCGAAGCGCGTGCGCGAGAAGATGGCCGAACTCAAGAGCCGGTTCCCCGCGAACGTCACGTACCAGATCGCCTACGACACCACGCCGTTCATCGACGAGTCGATCACGGAAGTGTTCCACACGCTCCGCGACGCGGTGGTGCTCGTGGCGATCGTAATGCTCGTGTTCCTCCAGAGCTGGCGCGCCGCGATCATCCCACTGGCCGCGGTGCCGGTCGCCATCGTCGGCACGTTCGCGGCGATGGCCGTTCTCGGGTACTCGATCAACAACCTGACGCTGTTCGGGCTGGTGCTCGCGGTGGGCATCGTGGTGGACGACGCCATCGTCGTCGTCGAGGCCGTTCAGCACCACATCGAACACGGGCTCGAGCCGCGCGCCGCGACCATGAAGGCACTCGACGAGGTGTCCGGTCCCGTCATCGCGGTGGGGCTGGTGCTGTCGGCGGTGTTCGTGCCGTGCGTGTTCATCTCGGGGATCGTGGGGGAGTTCTACCGCCAGTTCGCGGTGACGATCGCGGTCAGCACGCTGATCTCGGCGTTCAACTCGCTCACGCTCAGTCCGGCGCTGTGTGCCCTGCTGCTCAAGTCCAACACCGACGCGCGGGCGCGCGACCCGCTGCCCTCGATCGCGTTCCCGCTCATCGGGGCGGGGTTCGTGTACTACTACCTGAACGCCAACCCGCAGCCCTGGGCCGTGGGTCAACTGGACGTGCCGCTCGGGTCGATTTCCTTCTCCCTGCCGATGTCCGTGGCAGTGGCGGTGGGGGCGGCGCTGGTGGGCGGGGCGGCCGGGTGGGTGCTGCGTACCGTGCTGAACCGCACACTGGGGTACCTGTTCACCGGCTTCAACCGCGGCTTCGACGCGGTCACCGTGGGCTACACGCGGGTCGTCGCGGTCACGCTGCGCGGGTCGCTGCTCATTCTTCTCGGTTACGGCGGCCTGCTGTACCTCACATACGACACCCTCAACACCACCCCAACGGGCTTCATCCCGGCGCAGGACAAGGGCTACCTGCTCGTGAACGTGGTGCTCCCGGACGCCGCGTCGGTCGAGCGCACGGAACAGGAGATGCGGAAGCTGGAAGCGGTCGCCCAGCGCACGCCCGGCGTGAAACACACCGTGAGCGTGTCCGGGAACTCGGTGATGATCGGCACGACCGCACCGAACTTCGCGACGCTCTACGTCATGCTCGATGACTTCCCGAACCGGCACGACCCGGCCCTTTCCAGCGACGCGATCGCGGCCAAACTCCAGCGCGAGCTCTCGGACGAGGTTCCCGGCGCGAGGCTCACCGTGTTCGGCGCGCCGCCCGTGGACGGGCTCGGTAACACCGGCGGCTTCAAACTGATTATTGAGGACCGAGGCGATACCGGGTCGGAGGCGATCGAGGAGGCGGCACGGAGCATCGTTGAGAGTGCGGACGAGAAGGAACTGCGCGACACGTTCACGGGCTTCCGCGCCGATACGCCCTGGCTGCGGCTCCACATCGATCGCGACGCGGCCCAAACGAAGGGCGTGGCGGTCGGCGACATCGTGAGCGCGCTGCAGGTGTACTTTGGCTCGCTGTATGTCAACGACTTCAATCTGTTCGGGCGCACGTGGCAGGTGAACGTCCAAGCCGACGAGAAGTTCCGCCGGCGCTCTTCGGACCTCAAGCGCCTGCGGGTCAAGAGCGCGGGGGTCGAACTCGAAAACCAGATGGCCGCGCAGCAGGCGAAGGCGTCCGGGAAGCCCGCTCCGCCGCCGAAGGAAATCATGGTCCCGCTGTCCACGTTCCTCTCGGTGCGCGACGCGAGCGGCCCGGTGATGGTGCAGCGGTACAACCTCTACCCCGCCGCCGCGATCACCTCGAACCCGGCGCCGGGAACCAGTTCGGGTCAGGCGCTCGCCGCAATGGAGCGCACCGCGAACGAGAAGCTCCCCGCCACTATGAAGGCCGAGTGGACCGAACTCGCGCTGTTGCAACTGGAAACGAAGGACACCGCGCTGCGGGCGTTCGTGTTGAGTGTGGTGCTGGTGTTCTTGGTTCTGGCCGCGCAGTACGAGAGCTGGGCGCTACCACTGGCCGTGATTCTGGTGGTCCCGATGTGCATCCTGAGTGCCGCGATCGGCGTTCTGTACGCGGGCCAGGACGTGAACATCTTCACGCAAGTCGGGTTCGTGGTGCTCGTGGGGCTCGCGTGCAAGAACGCCATCCTCATCATCGAATTCGCGAAACAGCGGGCCGACGCGGGCGCAACGCGATGGGAAGCGGCGCTCGATGCGTGCAAGCTGCGCTTGCGGCCGATCATCATGACGTCGGTCGCGTTCATTATCGGCGTGGTGCCACTGGTGCTGGCGAAGGGGGCCGGGGCCGAGATGCGCCATGCACTCGGCACGGCGGTGTTTGCCGGGATGCTGGGGGTGACCGCGTTCGGGCTGTTCTTGACGCCGGTGTTCTTCGTGGTGATTCAGCGATTGAAGGAATCGTGGGCCGGCGCCAGCGAGCTGGTGCCCGAGGCCCCGCCTCCCTCAACTCATGAATGAAGGGCATTCTTCCGGCACGCGCCTTGCGGTAGAATCTCAGCGCGGCCCCTCACCGCGGAGGAACACCAATGGCGCGCATCCTGTTCGCACTCGTGGCAACGGCCGGGTTCGCCGGCTTTGCCGATGCTCAGCAAAACCTACCCCTTTCACCAGGTGTCCGACCGGTGATGCCGGCGGGCATCGGCGCTGCGACGTCGCGCCCGGGTCAGCCGGGCATCATCTACTTCCCCGCAATCGCTCCGTGGGGGTGGGCCAACGGTTGGGCCTACCAGTCGTCCTACAGTCCGTGGACCGGCTTGGGGTACACGTTCGGCGGGTATCTCCCCAACGGGACCACAACCATCGCGCCCGTCCAAGACGCCCCCGCGCAGCGCCCGCAGAAACCCGAACCACGGATCGTGCTAGCGAACGAGTTCCCGGCAACGCTTTCGCTCCAGTTCCCGGCCGCGGCCGAGGTCTGGCTCAATGGGGAAAAGGTGAAGGGCGAGGCGCAAGAGTCGCGCGCCCTGACGTCCCCCGTGTTGAGGCCGGGTACGCAGTACACCTTCGAGGTGAAAGCCCGCTGGACGAGTCGCGGTAAAATCTATGAGAGTGCCCGAACCGTGACACTCGGTCCGGGAGACCACAGTCGGCTGCTCGTCGTATCCGGGACCGAAGTACGGGAATAAGTGCCCACCGGAGAGACACCATGATCCGCACCCTTGCGGCACTTCTGGCGCTGACCAGTTGTGCCGAGTTCGCGAGCGCGCAACGCCATAGCGCTCCCCTTCCACTTTCGCCGGGCGTTCACCCGGGTAGCCCCATCGGACCGGGAACGCAGTTCATCCCTCAAGCCACGCCCCGATTCACGCCCGCCGGCGGAGGGGGCGCGCACGGGGGGCACGGCTGGGCCGGCCCGGGGCGCTACTTCTCCAGTTACGATCGCAACTATCTCTTCGGTTCCGGGTTGTACGAGTACGGCGCTTACGGGGGGTACGGATACGGTTACGGCCCGTCGTATGACTACGCGCCTTCAGTTATCGTTGAGTTCGTCCCCGCACTTCCGCCGAGACCGCCCGAACCGCGGATCGTGTTGGCGAACGAGTTCCCGGCGACGCTTTCGCTCCAGTTCCCGGCCGCGGCCGAGGTCTGGCTGAACGGGAAGGCCGTGGCCGGTGGCGCGAGCGAGGAGCGCGTGCTCACGTCCCCGGTGCTCAAACCGGGCGAGCAATTTGCCTTCGAGGTCAAGTCTCGTTGGTCCGTTAGCGGCAAAACTTACGAGAACACGCGCACCGTGACACTCGGTTCCGGGGACCGAAGTCGGCTGCTCGTTGTATCGGGAGCCGAAGTGAAATAACACTTGCCCGCAACGCACCGTACACTGTGAGTATGCCGATACTCTTGGTGTTCGTGCTCATCGCCGCGTGCCTCCCGGTTGAGTGGCCGCTCCCGCCCTTCGCCCCCGAGCGCGAGGCCGCGTTCGCACTCACGGGCGGGGCCGTGGCACTGGTTCTGGCGCTCCCGTTTGCCCTCCGCACCTGGGTCATTCGTACCCTCCGCATCGACCCGGCCCGCCGGTACGAGGTCGCGCGGGTGTACAACTGGTGGCGTCGGGCGCTGTTCTTTATCAACATCGGAACGGTCGTCGCGTCCGTTCTCGCGTTCGGGTGGGGGTGGCTCGTCTGGCGCGAGACCCTCATCTTCTGGAACAAATCCGCGCAAACCGCGCCCTTTGCTGAACTTATGGTTCCGCTCCCCTACTTCGTCGTCCTCCTGGGGTGCTGGTTCATCTACTACGACGCCGAGCGCGCGCTGCACCGCGTGCTGCACCTCGGGGACCGCCCGTACTGGCCCCGGTCCGCGTACCTGCTCCACAACCTGCGCCAGTTCGCGCTGATGGTGCTGTTGCCCATCGTGCTGATCGTGACGCAGCAGACGCTCGGTCGGTACGCGCCGGAGACGTCGCGGACCGCGCTCTACAAGATCGCGTCGCTGGCGGTCGTGCCGTGCGTTATCTTGTTCATGCCGCTCGTGATGAAGCCGCTTTTGGGGCTGCGGCCCATGCCCGCGGGACCGACGCGGGACCGGTTCGAGGCGCTGGCGAAGCGGCTCGATTTCCGCTGCGCGGACTACCTGCTGTGGCACACACACGGGGCCGCGGTGAACGCCTTCATCACCGGGCTGTTACCCCGGGTGCGGTACGTCGTTTTTACTGACCGAATATTGGAAGACCTTCCACCGGACGAACTGGACGGCGTGCTCGGCCACGAGATCGGCCACGCGAAGCACGGCCACATCTGGCTGTACGCGATCTTCCTTGCTCTGAGCCTGTCCGTACTGGCGGCGCTGGCACTGTACCTCGACCGGTGCCTCGGCACGGCCACGTCCGAGCAGATGGTGCGCCTGCGGGTCTGGCTCGAGGGGTTCAAAACGTGGGTTCTGCTGCCCCCCATCGCTCTGATCGCGGGTTACTTGTTCGTGGTGTTCGGTGCGCTGTCGCGGCGCTGCGAGCGACAGGCCGATCTGTACGGGTGCAAGACAGTTTCGTGCGCGAACCCGGTGTGTACCGAGCACGACGAGAAGACCGTTTACCCGCCGGGCGGTAACTGCTTGTGCCCGACCGGTATCCGAACGTTCGCCCGCGCACTCGATCGCGTGCGCGAGCTGAACGGCATGGAGCACGAAACCGGGGACTGGCGCTCGTTGCGCCGGGTGCTGCGGTCCGCGTGGGGGTGGGTGCGGGCCTGGCAACACGGCCCGATTTCCCGTCGGAGTTCGTACTTGTTGGACGTCGCCAACGGGCTCGTCGACGAGCCCCGGTTCCAGCGCCGGGTGTTCGCGTTCAAGTGCGTGCTGATGGCGTCCCTGGTCGCCGCACTCGTCGCGCTCGGTGAGGCCGTCGGGTGGAAAGACCTGTTCGATGCGTTGTAACGATGGGGCCGGTTCTGTGCTCCGCTCTATGCGGCGCGGATGGCATTGGTTACGATAGTGGCGACCACGACCGACCCAGGAGTGAGCACGATGAGCGACACCCCGCCGCCGGCCGACGCTGCGCCCGTTCCCGCCCCCGTACCGTCCGCACCCAAAACCAAGTTCGCGTGGCAGTGGGCCGTCGCGCTGGCGCTCGGGTGCGGCACGGTGTACCTCACGTTCGAGGCGGTGGCCGGGCGCGCGGAGTCGGACCCGCCCGCAGAGCCGCAGAGCAAGAAGCAACTGGACGTTCCCTCCCTCAAAACCTCGGAAGCGATCGCCTTCCGCCGGGACGATAAAGAGAAGAAAGACGACAAGAAGGAAGAAAAGAAGAAGGTCGCGGCCCCGGAACTCGAGGGCGGCACCGCGTGGCTGAACAGCGGCGGGGCGCTCACGCTCAAGAAGGATCTGAAGGGCAAGATCGTTATTCTCGACTTCTGGACGCTGTGCTGCATCAACTGCATTCACATCATGCCGGACCTCGCGAAGCTCGAGAAGAAGTACCCGAACGAACTGGTGGTCATCGGCGTCCACTCGCCGAAGTTCGAGAACGAAAAAGCGACCGCGAGCATCCGCAAGGCGGTCCTGCGCTACCAGATCGAGCACCCCGTCATCAACGACGCGGACCACACGATCTGGAACAAGTACGAAGTGGAAGCGTGGCCGACGCTCGTGGTCATCGACCCCGAGGGCAACCTCGTCGGGTACACGTCGGGCGAGGGCAACTACGAGTTGCTCGATGTCGTCGTTTCAAAGCTGATCGACGAGCACAAGAAGAAGAAAACGCTCGACGAGAAGCCGCTCCGGTTCGACCTCGCGAAGTTCCGTGAGAGCGGCGACACCCCGCTGTTCTTCCCCGGCAAGGTTGTGGCAGACGAGAAGGGCAAGCGGTTGTTCATCGCGGACAGCACGCACCACCGGCTCGTCGTGACCGACCTGCAGGGCAACAAGATCGCGGTGATCGGCACCGGGGCGCCGGGCAAGACCGACGGCGCGTTCGACAAGGCGCAGTTCGATGACCCGCAGGGCATGGTGGTACGAGGCGACACGGTGTTCGTGGCGGACCGCAAGAACCACCTCATTCGCGAAGTCGATCTGAAGGCGAAAACGGTCACCACGATCGCGGGTAGCGGTGAACAAGATCACGAAATTGACAACCGCCGACTCGCGCGATCCGTACCCGCGAAGCAGATCGGCCTGAACAGCCCGTGGGACTTGGCTCTGGAAGGTGACAAGCTCTACATCGCGATGGCCGGGCACCACCAAATCTGGCTGCTCGACCTGAAAGAGAAGACCCTCACCCCCTACGCCGGCAACGGGCGCGAAACGATCGGCGACGGCGCGCTGCGGAAGGCCATGTTCGCGCAGCCGAGCGGTTTGGTGAGCGACGGCAAGAACCTGTTCGTTGCGGACAGCGAAATCAGTGCTCTGCGCAAGGTGCCGCTCGATCCCGAGGGTAAAGTCGAAACGCTCGTCGGGCGCGGGCTGTTCACGTTCGGTGACGTGGACGGGCCGGGGCAAGTTGCCGACGACCCACTGATGCAGAAGACCGAGGCCCGCCTCCAGCACGCTCTCGGCGTGACCTACGCGGACGGCAAGTTGTTCGTCGCCGACACCTACAACAGCAAAGTCAAGATCTTCGATCTGAAGACTGGTGAACTAAAGACGCTCGTCGGCGGGAACCCGCTCGGCTGGTTCGGGCCGACGACGTTCAACGAACCAAGCGGCATCAGCTACGCGAACGGCAAGCTCTTCGTGGCGGACACGAACGCGCACCGCATTCGTGTCGTGGACGTGGCAACAAAGGCCGTCAGTACGCTCCAACTGAAGGGCGTCGAACCACCCCTTGTGCCAAAAGAAGTGAAGCCGCAGGAACCGAAAAAGTAGTCGGCGCGGTTTTTCAGCCTCATCCCTTTGCGATACTGCGTTGAAACGATGAGTTTCGCCTTTGGTTTCGTGGCACAGGTCTCTGGCCTGTGTGTAAGACTTCACAGGCCAGAGACCTGTGCCACGAAACCAAAGACTCAAACCTTCAACACAGCAGGCTTGTGAGACGGGTAAGTCAGAAAGGCTCAGGAGATTCACCGATGACCCGCGCGCGTGTGGTCGTGTTTGCGATGGCTTTGGCTACGCTGTTCGCGCTCGTACCCGGTTCGGCGAGCGCCCAGAAGTGGTACGAGAAGGCCGTGAAGAAGGTCGAGGGGCGCTTCACGCCCGCGGAGGCGAAGCGGGGCCAAACGGTCACGTTCTCGCTGACCGTCGAACTCAACGAGGGGTACCACACCTACCCGCTGTTCCAGCCCGAAAAGAAGGCGGACGGGATGGTGAACACGATCAAGTTCCCCGCTCCGGACAAGCTCATCTTCGTGGGCAAGCCGGAAGACCCGAAGGACTTCGCCACGAAGGAAGAACCGGATCTCGACATTAAGGAACTGCGGTACTGTCCGGGCACGGTGGTGTACACCCGCAAGGCGGTCGTGTCGCCGAAGGCCACGGCCGGCGCCACGACTGTAAAACTCGCGTCGTTCGGCCTGAACGTGTGCGATAAGAACAACTGCTTCCCCTCGAAGGCGGTGCCGGTGGAGGCCGCGTTCAAGGTGCTCGAAGGCCCTGCGGTACCGGTAGAAAAGGCGTTCGCGGAAGAAGTCGAAAAGGCGCTCGGCGCGAAGTAGCCGGACGTGCGGCGCGCGAATAAGGCGCCCGCGGTCCGCGTCTGTAAGGGCATCTCAAACCGTGCTGTATGTCCCCTCAGCGGGGCAGACCGGCATGTCGCCCCTTGATCCATAGAAAAGCCCACGGCTCCCGTGGGCTTTGTTCTTGTTCCCCCGTCGCGGTGCTCTCACATGCCACGCTCCGCCCTCCCGCTCGCGATATTCGTTCTGTGCGCTGTCACCGCGCCCGCCGGCGCCCAGTTCGGGGACGAGCCGTTCGCGCGGGCAGAAAGCAAGTTACCGAAGGAGTTCGCAAAACGCGCGGACGTGACGGTCCAAGTCGTGCCCGCGAAAGTGAAATGGGGCGAAACGGTCGCAGTAAAGGTGACCGTTTCGCCGAAGTCGCACGCCTGGACGTACCCGGCGTTCCCAACGGACCCGAAGCAACTGGCCCGTAACACGCTCGAGCTCTCTTCGCCCGGCGAACTGATCTTCATCGGAGGTGTGGCGGACCCACCGGTCAAGTGGAAGCAGAAACCGCGCCCGGATTCGCTCGCGATGGACGAGTACACCGATCAGCCGATCACCTGGGAGTTCAAGGCCGTGGTTTCGCCGAAAGCGAAGCCCGGTGCCAAATCGGTTGTGTTAGACGGCCTGGACCTCCAGGTGTGCGACGATAAAAACTGCATTCCTGCGGACGGCAAAAAGCTCCCGCCCGCCGAGTTCCGGGTGGAAGAAGGCGCGTCGGACCACGTGAACCCGCAAGACCTCGCTTCAGCGCTCCTCAAGATTCAGTCGCCGACCGATGTCATCCGCGTGGGTGCCGGTGCGATTCTTGTAGCCGGACTGGATACGGCCACCGCCCGCTCCACTGCGCCCGGTGCGGAGGCCGCAAAAAAGAGCAACCGAAAGGCGGCCAAACCGGTTGCCGCTTACACCGAAGAGATGAACGGGTACGCGGGCAACATCGAGCGAACCGGGGACACGAGTGGTGGGAGCGACGGTGGGCAGTCTCAGGGATTGTGGGCGTTCGTTCTCACGGCCGCGGCTTGGGGGCTGATCTCGCTCGTCACGCCCTGCGTCTTCCCCATGATCCCGATCACGGTCAGCATCTTCCTCAAGCAAGCGCACGGCTCGTTCCGCGAGCGCCTCAAACTGGCGGGCGTGTACTGCCTCACCATTATCTCGGTGCTCGGGGTGTCCGCGTTCGCGCTCCTGAAATTCATGGCGTGGCTCAGCACGCAACCCGTTACCAACGTGCTGCTCGCGCTGCTGTTCCTCGTACTGGCCCTGAGCCTGTTCGGGATGTACGAGATCTCGCTGCCGAACGTGCTCCAGAAGCGGTTGCAAGCGAAGCAGTCGAAGGGCGGCGTGATCGGTACGATCTTCGGCGCGCTGGCGTTTACGGTCATCAGTTTCACGTGCGTGGCCCCGTTCCTCGGTGGGTTCGCGGGCATTTCGGCCGGTAACGACACCGGCGGGAGCCTGATCGCGGTACCTACTGTAAAGGAAATCGCGGGCGGGCTGGCGTTCGCCACCGCGTTCGCGGCCCCGTTCTTTGTGCTCGCGCTCGTACCCGGGCTGATGAAGGCACTGCCCAAATCCGGCGGGTGGCTCGATAGCGTGAAGGTGGTGATGGGTTTTCTGGAACTGGCGGCAGCGCTCAAGTTCCTCCGCACCGCCGAACTCGGTGTACTCCCGACGCCGCAATACTTCACCTACGATGTGGTTCTGGGCGGATGGATCGCGATCAGCGTCGCGTGCGGGCTGTACCTGCTGAACGTCTACCGCCTGCCGCACGACGAGGAGAACCCGAACATTGGCGTCCCCCGCTTGATCTTCGCGCTACTGTTCCTCGGGCTCGCGCTGTATCTGCTCCCGGCGACGTTCAAGGGCCAGGACGGGAAGCCGCAGCGCCCGGCCGGCACCGTGTACGCCTGGGTCGAATCGTTCCTCCTCCCGGAAACGAGCAAGGACGAGGGCTGGAGCACGGACCTGAAGGAGACCATCGATACGGCGCGCAAGAGCGGGCGCCCCATCTTCCTGGACTTCACCGGCGAGACGTGTACGAACTGCAAGTACAACGAGCACTCGGTGTTCCCGCAACCCGCGGTGCGCGAGGAGATGCAGAACTTCGAGAAGGTCCAACTCTACACCGATTGGCTCCCGGCCGCGTCGTACACGTCCGATCCGGGATTAGCGGCTCGTAAGGCCGAGGCGCGGGTCAATCGCGACTTCCAGACCGAGGTCTTCAAGGACATTAAGCTCCCGCTCTACGCGGTGCTCGTGCCGCAGGCCGACGGAAAGTTGAAACTGATCGGCACATACGAAGAGGGGAAGATCAACGACCCGGCGCAGTTCGCGGCATTCCTGAAGGACTCGTTGGAGAAGGCAAAGAAGTAAGAGGCTGATAGGCTGATAGTATTCACCGCCGAGGGCACGAGAGGGCGCGGAGAAAAGCAAAGACCTGAGTAACTTACCTCAAGGTCTTTGCTTTTCTCCGCGCCCTCTCGTGCCCTCGGCGGTTAAACGCTTTTGCGAATCGCGTTTCGGTTATTCCTCCCCGCGCCGCTTCCACACGCGGAGCAGGTTCGCGAAGTCGTCGCGCCAGATGGGGCCGTCTACTAGATCAACGGGATCCCACTGAATGAACGACTTCTTGGCGTGAGTTTTGTTGAAGTTGAGAACCGGTGCGAGGTCGCTTTCCGAGCGCGCCAGCAGCATCCACTGCGACTCGGTCTTGCCGTCTTCGGGCTCGCCGTCGAGGGGCACGTCGTGACAGTAGCGAGTGGCCAGCGACGGGCTGTGGTCGTCGGCTAATCGGCGGATGAGGGGCGGCAGGTTCAGGTGCGCGTTCGAGACGTGTAGGGCGATGATCCCGTTGGGCGCGAGTTTCGACATGTAAAGTGCGATGGCCTCGCGCGTGAGCAGGTGAACGGGGATCGCGTCGGAACAGAATCCATCAAGGATAATGACGTCGAACGCGCCGTCCGGGGCACGGTTCAGGTGCCGGCGGGCGTCGCCGAGGATCACGTCGCACGACCCGCGGCAATCCGACAGGAACCGGAAGTATTGCTTGTCGTTAGCGATGCGCACGACCGCCGGGTCGATTTCATAGAAGGTCCACTTCTGACCGGGTTGCGCATACGACGCCACGGCTCCCGTCCCCAATCCCACCACCGCGACGTTATTCACCCGCTCCCGGGGCAGCGCGTCGAACAGGTTACCGACCGGTCCCTTTTGGTGGTAGTACGTCATCGGGCGCGGCTGGCCGGGTTCGTCCGCGCGCTGCTGCCCGTGAAGTGTGGTGCCGTGAATCAACTTGATGAACTTTCCGTCCCGCGTCACGCGGATCACGCCGAAGAAGTTCCGCTCTTTATGGAGTGTCTCGCCGAACAGTCCCGTGTCGAAGGCGCCCGCGAGCAGAATTGCCGCGAGCGCGAGGGAGTAGCGGGCCGGTTTGCGGATCAGCGCGAACGCGGCGACGCCCGGAATCCCGAACATCAGCCCCCCGCGGAGCAGGCGCTGGGCGACGGCGTCGGGCGCGCTCTGTTCCACGGGCATCTTCAAGAACTGCTGCACCGTGAGCACCAACCCGACCGAAAGGCCGAGCAGCACCAGCACGAGCACGACGTCGGGGACACGCAGCTTCCCTTCCTGCTCGTCGTCGTGCGGACGGATGGCCCCGGCCAGCACGAGGGCCAGCGGGTACTCCACCATCCCGAGTGACGAAAACAGGAGCGGCGCGATCAGGGCGTTAAACAGCCCGCCGAGGACGCCCCCGAACGAGAGCCAGAAATAGAACGCGGTCAGGTACTCGGCGGGCGGGCGGTCCTTGGCCAGTTCGCCGTGGCACACGAGGCAGACGCCGAAGAACGCCGCCATGTGTAGCAGCACGACCAGGGCCAGTGGTTCGGCCGCGTTCAGCAAGAGCGTGAGCACGACGAACAGGAGCAGCATCGGTGTCACCCGACCGACGACGCGGTGTACGCCGTCCGGCCACCGGGCGAACACCAGAATGAAGCTCATGAGGTACAGTGCCAGTGGCGCCACCCACAAGAGCGGGACCGGCGCGAGGTCGGTCGAAATGTGCGTGGTCACCCCGAGCAACAAACTCGACGGCAGCGTGGCGAGAACGACCCAGCGCCCGATCCTTCGGGCCGAAACGGGAAACACGGACGTGGGGGGGGCAAGTTCCGACCCCAGAGCCTCCGGCACGTCCCCTTTTGGTTCCGCGCTCGGGGCCGGGCGCTCCCCGTTCCTGATGACGGTGAGCGCGCACGCCACTACCAGCGCCACGTACCCGAGCACGCCGCCCGCGAACACCCACTGCTGGTCCTGGAGCGTGAGCCGCGGTTCGATCAAGAGCGGGTACGCGAGGAGCCCGAGTAGGCTGCCGGCGTTACTCGCCGCGTAGAGGAAATAGGGGTCTTTGGCGGCCGGGTGGCCGGTCGTGGCGAACCACCGTTGGAGCAGTGGGGACGTGGTGGACAGCACAAAGAACGGCACGCCGATGGAAATCCAGACGACAACGCCGAGTCGCGCGACCATCAGGAGCAACGAGTCCTGGTCGTCCGGTAGCATGGAGGGGACGACCGCGACCGGCGAACCCGTGTACGCGATCGCCGCCTTGAACGACACGATGACCGCCGCGAGCAACAACAGGTGAAACACGGCCTGCCGGCGGACGCCGAACTTCCCGGTGCTGCGGTGCGCGTAGAGATAACCGCCGAGGAGCACGATTTGGAAGAACACCATACAGGTGTTCCACACCCCGGGCGTACCCCCGACGAGCGGTAAGAGCAGCTTGCCGACGAGTGGTTGCACGAGGAACAGCAGGGCTGCGCCTACGAACAGAGTCGTCGCGTATAGAACGGCGAGCAATCGCGACCTCCGCGAAGGGCGGTGGACCCTCGGAGCGGTGGCGGGCAGACCCGACCGGCGGCACCGGTGTTAACAGGATGCGGACGCAACCGTGCGGGGGCAAGAGGGGAGTTGCCGTAACTCGAAAACAGCAACACCCGTGCCGCGTGTCCGGCACCAATATGACAGAAAAATGAGTGCGGCGCGACTTTTGTAGCGACCGAGCCGTTGGAGCCTTACGAATGGCGCGGCGTGAGCCCGCCGGTTGTATTTGAATCTGCTCTTGGCGCGACATCCTTAAATATCACGCCGCCAAATTGAGCATGCGTTCCGCCACCGCATGTAATTCTTGCTCGGTCGCTCCAGGGCGTAGAACGGCCCGGATTTCATTTCCCAGC
Organism: Gemmata palustris; assembly: GCF_017939745.1. Taxonomy (NCBI): domain Bacteria; kingdom Pseudomonadati; phylum Planctomycetota; class Planctomycetia; order Gemmatales; family Gemmataceae; genus Gemmata; species Gemmata palustris. The sequence continues at coordinate 5,575,210 of NZ_JAGKQQ010000001.1, forward strand.
AGCTCTCGCCGCTTGTCCGCGTGCCCCGGCCACTGCGAACCATCGTCCCACGGGCTTCCGGACCGGTGAAATCGATGATGCGCGAGCGCCGCGCCCCGATCACGAGCGCGTGCTTCACGGCGCCCGTCCGAATGAACTGTGCCCCGACCGACAGCGCATAACGAAAGCCCGAGCACGCGGCCGAAACGTTGAGTCGTCGCGAAACCACAGAATAAGCGGCGAAACATACAGATATTCTTAATTTAAATGCAACAAATATCGGACGGATCACCAGACGGAAGGCGCGCCCCAGTTGGTACCAATCGGCGCGCGCGGTATCATCAGGTTCACCGTTCTCGGAGTGATAAACGTGAGTGACGCGAAGTCGGCCCGCACGACCGAACCGTGGTACGCCGACGGTCTGGCGTTCGAGTGTACGCAGTGCGGCGACTGCTGCACCGGGGCGCCCGGGTTCGTGTGGGTCACCGACGAAGAACTCGAGGCCCTCGCCGCGTTCCTGGGTCAACCGCTCGACGAGGTGCGCGACCTGCACACCCGCAAGGCGCGGGGCCGCCGGACGATCCGCGAAAAGGCCAACGGTGACTGCGTGTTCTTCGATCACAAGAAGGGCTGCACTGTGTACCGCGTGCGCCCGGGGCAGTGCCGCACGTGGCCGTTCTGGGACAGCAACGTGGAAACGCCCGAGGACTGGAAACGCACCTGCGAAGTGTGCCCCGGCTCCGGGCGCGGGGAGGTGATCCCGGTCGAGGAGATTTCCCGGCGGCTGAAGGTCATCAAGATGTGAGAGATCGTCTGGCAACTGGCTGGAGGTTCCAACCAGTTGCGAGCGGCCGCACACGCGACCCTATTTCTTGGAGATCGTGATCTCGATCACCGAGTCCGCGGCCACCGTGTAACTGAGGCCGGACGTCGCGACGTCTTCGTACTTCTTCGGCACCGGTGTGTAGGTGCCGTCGCGCCCGCCCACGGTAACCGTCTTACCGTCCTTCGACGCCGGGCGAGCGAACCGGGCGTAGTTCGCGGTGCGCACGGCGGCTTTTACCTTGCCCAGTGGAGAAGATGGCATCCGGTATGTACCGTCCGGGGCGATCTCCCCGCGTGCGCTTGCCTTGCCGTCCTCGGATTCAAAGTACACTTCACCCATCGTCAATTTCTCGCCATCGAGAAGGACCGAACCGGTGACGACGGTTTCTTTCGTTTCCGACTTCGACGAGCACCCGAGTGCGATTAGTGCGACCGTTGCAACACAGAGAAATAATGAGGCAGTCCGACGCATTCGTATATCCGCTTGCGGAGTGGAGAGGGTGGGAAAACGCGCGGCCCCGGGCTACAAGGCGCCGGGACCGCGCGCCAGTGGGCTTACCAGTTCGTCAGCACGCTGCCGTCGCGCGGCAGGACGGCCTGGCTCCAGGTGAGCTGCGTGACGCTCGACGAGACCCCGCGCACGCTCCCGTCGCCGAGCCCGACCATAATCACGCCCGAGGACATGCCGTGAGCGCGGTAGTTGTCGCAGTTCGCGTTCGTCGGGGCGAACTGCGGGACCGGGAACTGGCGCTGATCGACCGGCACGCCCGTGCTAACCGGGATACGGGCGAAGGTCGGCCAGTACCGGTCGTCGGCGGGGTGCCCCCACGCGGTGCCGAACGTGTTCGAGTTGTTCGGCGTTCCGGCCGGACCGCACGCCTTTCGCTTCTCGGCGACGAAAATGGTGTTCGAGGTACCGTCGGAGATGCTCGTCAGCGTGCTCTTGCCGGCCGTGTTCTGCCAGTCCCACGGGTCGTTGGCGTTCTGGCCCGGGCGCCCGAACACCTGGAAGTTACAGGCGTAGCTGCACAGGGCCACGTCCACACCGCCCGCGCTCTTCGCCGGATCCCACATCCAGTCCGCGTTAAACCCGCGGGCGAAAATGCCGTCTCCGCCGCTCGGGTCGTTCGGGGCCGTCAGGATCTTGATCGGGAAGCTCATCGCCGCCTTGCCGGTGTTGCCGACCTGACCCAAACCGGAGCCGCCCCAGTTCGAGATGCCCGCGGAGATCGCGCCCTGTTCGTAGTACGGGAGCAGGGAGAAGTAGAACGTCGCGTCGCTGCTGGAGTAGGTGAAGTTGGTCGGGTTGCTCCACCAGAACGACACGACCGGCGGTAGGTAGTTCGTGGTGTCGTGCCCGTTGTGGCACGCGAGGAGCGTTTGCTTGATGTTGTTCTGGCTCTGCGCCCGGGCCGCGGCCTCGCGGACCTTCTGGACGGCGGGGAGGAGGAGTCCAATGAGGATCGCGATGATCGCAATTACCACCAACAATTCAATGAGTGTGAACCCGCGCGAGCGGGTAGCACGAGAGAGGGAGAGAGGCATGACAGACTCCGAACGAAAAATGAGAGAGACACCCAAAATGGGGCGAACATGAAACAAACGGGGAATTCATCATGAACGAAGTATAAATTTCCGTCAAGGATTTTCGTGAAATCGGCGCCGGCGTTTTAAGAAGCGGCCCGCGAATTGGACCTCTCATTGTGTATTTACACTCATAAATGAGCTTGCGCATTACCTGTGGCGCCTTCACGAGAGACAAAGGTCGACATTCCCGCTCCAGATTTTGACCCACGACTGGGACCGTGCTGATGACTGACGAGGTGCGAAAAGACGTGCTCGCGGTGTACGCGGACGCGGACGCGGCCATTGCGGAGGCCCGCCCGCGGTGCGATGCGTCCGGGCGCTGCTGCCGGTTCACCGAGTACGGGCACACCCTCTTTATCAGCGCGTTTGAAGCCGAGATTCTGCTCGAGCGCGCCCCGTTCTACGAGCAACCCGTTTCGCGCGACGGGTGCCCGTTCCAAATCGAAGGGCTCTGCACCGCGCGCGACTCGCGCCCGCTCGGGTGCCGGATCTATTTCTGTGACCCGGGCTACGAAGCGCGCATGTCGGAAATCACGGAAGACGCGCTCGCGAAACTGAAGCGGATCGCTGACGTACACGGCACGGGCTGGCACTACGCGCCCCTCCACCACTTCCTGAACGCCCCCCGTGAAGCGGGGCCAAACGATCGGGCAGGCGATAGCATGACACCGCCCGTGACACGGGTGCCGCTGCCCGTCGTCAATCACTCCGGGGGCTGATGCCGCCCGGCTCGCCAGGAGGTTCGCATGTCCCGCTTCCTCGCTGCTTTTGCGCTCGCGCTCGTGCCCGCGCTCCCACTGAGCGCGGGCGACTGGCCGCAGTTTCTCGGGCCGAATCGCGACAACAGCACGCCCGAACCGGTCGCGCCGTGGGAAGGTACCCTCAAGCCCGTGTGGGTGAAGCCGGTCGGCGAGGCGCACAGCTCGCCCGTCGTCGCCGGCGGGGTCGTGTACGCCTTCTACCAACCGAAGGACAAGAACGCCGACGCGCTGGCCGCGTTCGACGCGAAGACCGGTGACCTGAAGTGGGAAAAGAGCTACGACCGACCGGAGTTCAAGCCGCTGTTCGGCAACGGGCCGCGCGGCACCCCCTCCGTCAGCGGCGGTAAGATCTTCACCTACGGCGGGACCGGTGTTCTCGCGTCCTGGGACGCCAAAACCGGCGAAGTCGACTGGAAAGTGGACGCGCTCAAGGAGTTCGGCGCGAAGAATCTGTTCTTCGGTACCTCCGCGTCACCGCTGGTGACCGGGGACAAAGTGGTCGCTCTCGTCGGCGGAAAAGGCGCCGGGATCGTGGCGCTCGAAGCGAAGACCGGCAAGACCGCGTGGAAGGCCACCGACGACCCGGCGAGCTACGCCTCCCCGACCGTCATCAACGAGCAGATCGTCGCGCTGACCGGGTCGCACGTCCGCGGCGTGGGATTGGACGGCAAGCCGCTCTGGGAAGTCCCGTTCAAGGACAAACTGAACGAGTCGTCCACCACCCCGCTCTCCGCCGGCGGGCTGATCTTCGCCAGCTCCGTCACGGCGGGGAGCATCACGGTGAAGGTGACCGACAACAAGGCCGCGAAAGCGTGGGAGAACAAGGCGCTCACCTGCTACTTCTCGACCCCCGTTGTGGTCGGCGATTACCTTTACATGGTGAACGGCATGGCCTCGCTGACGAACGCGAGCATCACCCTGCGGTGCGTCGATCTCAAGACGGGCAAGGTCGCGTGGGAGAAGAAGAACGTCGGCAAGTACCACGCGGCGATCCTGCGCTGCGGCCCCGCGGGGAAGGAAACGCTCCTCATGCTCGACGACAACGGGTTCCTGTCGCTGTTCGAGGCGAACCCGAAGGAGTTCAAGGAGCTCGCGCGCTCGAAGGTGTGCGGCACCACGTGGGCGCACCCGGCCCTCGTCGATGGTAAGCTCTACCTTCGCGACGAGAAGGAACTGTTCTGCTTCGACCTGAGCGAGAAGAAGTGACCTCGGAGTGCGGGCCTGCGTGTTGCTTCGGCGCGCACTCCAAGTGCCATACCCCGCACCCCTACGTCCCAGGTGCCCCGTGGTTTACGGCCTGATACTCGCGGCGGCTCTGGTGCTGGTCGGCTCGGCCACAGTGATCCGCCAGCGCAAGGCACTCCGTGCGCTGGCGGACGAGCCCTTCCTCCCGGACGAAGACCGCGCGTACCGGCGCGGTCAGGCCCGGCGCCGGGCGGCCACGTCCGGGTTGCTCGTTCTCCTCGGCGTACTGATCGCGAACTACTACCTGTCCGGTATGGACGCGCGAATGGACGCGATCCCGGACCAGAACAAGGTCGGCGCCGAACCTGATGCCAATCCCGAGCCGCGTTCGGATTCGGACCGCCAGTTCACGAGGCTGGTCGGTTTCTACTGGATCGGCGTAATGGGGCTGGTGTTCGTTGCCGTGTGCCTCGCGGTGGTCGACTTCTGGGCCACGCGGAAATACTGGATGGCGCGTTACAAAGAGCTGAAGGCCGACCACGATGTGAAGTTGCAGCGCGACCTAGCCGTGTACCGGCAGCAGAAGCTAAACGCACGTGCCCCCGGGCTGAAGCCCCCCTCCGTGGCCGACGATACCGCGATCGACGAACCGCCGGTGTGATCCGCAGTTCTTCCAATCACAAAAAATGAAAAAGGGTGAGCCGAAGCCCACCCCGTCCGAAACCTGCCAACCGTTCCGCGAACTTACGCGGGCGGGGCGGCCGGCGCGGGCGCCGGTTCCGGGGTCGTCACGGGCGCGGGGGCCGGCGCGACCGGCTTCTTGGCGGCGGGCTTCTTCTTGGTAACTTTGCTCGCGGCGGTCGCGGTCTTCTTGGGGGCGGCCTTCACCGCGGCTTTCGGCGCGGCTTTGGGGGCCGCCTTCTTCACTGCGGGTTTCGGTGCGGCCTTCGCGGGCGCGGCCTTCTTCACCGCCGCCTTCGGCGCGGCCTTCTTCACTGCGGGTTTCGGTGCGGCCTTCGCGGGCGCGGCCTTCTTCACCGCCGCCTTCGGCGCGGGTTTCTTAGCGGGTGCGGGTTTCTTAGCGGGTGCCTTTGCCACGATGCGGACTCCTTGAACTTGGGGGGGAATGGGGCGGTTCGACCGTGCCCGGAATCAAACCGGTGTCGCACTCATCGACCGCGACGAGATCGGCGGGCAGCGAATCAAGCCGAGTTGCGGGACATCTTGTACATACCCGCCGCGCCAACCGGCGCCGCCACACTCTCTGTGTTAACTCTGGCACACGACGCGAACCGCGCAACTGGCGCAGGCGCGGAATTTCACCCAACTGCTGAACACGGCCGGTATGTTCGGCCGATCTAGTCCAAGTTCACCCAAAAACGGGTGCATTCGGGGTCGAGCGGCACGCCGAGTCACGGATTTGGGACTCGATCACCCGGAGCCGAAACTTCCGCGGACGAGGTTGTCATGGGCTGGAAGTCGATCGCGTGGACGGGGTTGCTCGTCCCGGCGCTCGCCGGGTGCGGCGCGCTCCGTCACGCCGCACCCGGCGTATCGGACGATAACGTACCGAGCCGAACCCGGCTCGGGATCGAGCGCGACCAGCGCCGCGACGCCCGCGCCGCGTGGCAGGCGGTGGGCGCGCGGCACACGGACCGCGCCTTCAGTACCGAGTTCCGGGACGGGTTCCTGGACGGCTACGCGGCCTACCTCGATCGCGGTGAGGCCGCCCAACCGCCGGCCGTGTCACCGGCCAGTTTCGTGCAGAACAAGACCTCTAGTTCTTCCGAAGACGGCGGACTGATCCGCGACTACTACATCGGCTTCCAGTACGGCGGCGAGGTCGCGGGCGCGAACGTCCGCCGACCGGCGCCGATCACCCTACCGACCGAACCGGTCCGCCCGGCTCCGATTACCCCGACCGTTCCCTACGTGCCGCCGGCCTGGTCGAACCCGAACTCGAAGCCAACACCGGCCCCGCTGCCGCACTCGGGGCCGAGCGCCCCCGGGACCAATACGGGCAAGTTCGACACGATCGATTCCTGGTCCCCGGAAGGTTCGGGCAAGCCGGTTCCGCCGCTCCCGAAACCGGAGCTACCGGTCATCAAGCCGTTTACCCCGACCCTGCCGGGCGACACGAAGCTCGCGCCGCTGCCCGTGCCCCCCGCACCGGATCGACTGCCGTTGCCCGTGCCGCCCTCTTCACGACCGGACCCGCTGCCCGTGCCCGCGCCGCCGGGCACGCTGGTGCCACCCGCGCCGACTCCGAACGTACCTCTCCCGCCGCCGGGTGCGTCCGCGCCCTCTTTTCTGGGTGAGGTGCCCGTGATCCCGTTCCAGTTCGCGCCCGTGCCGGTCCCCCCAGTGGTCGTCCTGAGCCCGCAGAAGTAGAGGGGGCGCCGAACCGCGATATCGGCACGCCCGTTGCTCTCTATCGGTCGAAAAGTGCGTTAGATACCGCCCCGCATCGGGTACACTTCCGTGTTGTGGGACGGAAACTCGCCACCGAAGGAGACGAACATGAGCGCCAACACCGCCACCAAGAAGGCCGAAGCGGGCACGAGCTTTCCCACGCGAAACGACCTCGCCGCCGAAACCCGGACGAAGGCGATTTCGCTGCTAAACCAGCACCTCGCGGACACGTTCGACCTGATGTCGCAAACCAAGTTCGCCCACTGGAACGTGAAGGGGCCGAACTTCATCGCGCTGCACAAACTGTTCGATGAACTCGCGGAAGGCTTGGAAGAACACATTGATGAGATTGCGGAGCGCACGACCGCTCTGGGAGGGGTCGCGACGGGTACCGCGCGCCAAGCCGCGGCATCGAGCCGCGTGCCCGAGTTCCCGTCCGGCACACACAAGGGGTTGGACGTCGTCACCGCGCTGGCCGAACGGTTCGCGGCGCTGGGCAAAACGACCCGCGAAGCCATCGACACCGCGGACGAACTGGGCGACAAGAACACGGCCGACCTGTTTACGCAGGTGTCACGCGACCTCGACCAGTCGCTGTACTTCCTCGAAGCTCACTTGCAGGGGTAGGGGGAAAAGCAAAATCCGCCGCGGATAAACGCAGATAACACGGATCAAGACCGAAGGCAGATTGGTCTTCGGTCTTTTCAGTTTTGATCTGTGCTAATCTGTGTTCATCCGCGGCGAATTTTCTCTTCGCGACTCACACCAATCGCCAGACCGCACCCACAACTCCGACCAATAGCACCAGCCCGAAACATCCCTTGTTGATGACCTTCGGTGGAGCGGCTAGCGCCCGCAGTTCGGCTTCGGCTTCGTCACAGGCGCGGATGTAGCCGTCGCGGTCGTCGATGTGCTTGTAGTCCGATTCGTGGACGATTTTATTCCGCACGGTGGCGACGAACCGGATCTTCCTCACCAGGGGTTGAGGGAGCCGGTTCTGCGCGCTGGTCACTTTCTCGTGTAGCCCCTTACCGGTCGCGTGGAAGGCTTGCTCCAGAAGTGCTTCCAGTGCCTTGGTCCGCGTGATGGCCAGTTCGATGTCACTCATGGGCTATTTCTTACCCAAAAGGAGATCAACGACCCAGCACCCGCGCACGTGAATCTGGTCGGCGTCGCGACAGTGGTTCAGAATGTTGACGTTGTCGCAGCCCGCGTCCTGAAGCGCGTCTGCCAAAATCGGCATCACGCTGAAATCACGCGAGTCGTACATCTGCTTCGCCAAAGCGAGAACTGTCGATGTGCTCCAAGTTCGTTTGATACTCGCTAACCAAACTACATTTTCAAATACGTCGCGCAGAAACGTGATTTGTGTATCAGCGATCGGGTTCGAGCCTGGATCACCGGAGGCAACAGAGGCAACTTCGGCGGCCGCACCACCCATCCACCTGACACGTGCCCCGGGATTTTCTTGGTGGGCCAGGGCTGAAGCGAGTTCCAGTGCAGCACGTGTGAGGTCGTCCAGCGGCGGTCGGGGGAGACATTCAGGAGGAGGCCCGTACTCTCTGAGCGCTTCCCTAATCGACCCACTCGTCGATAAGAAACGGGTCTTTAACCACTCAGTCCCTTCTGCTGCCTCCGTTGCAAGTTCCACGGTTCGCCGAAGGAGTTCATTGTCGCGGAGGGGTAAAACATGCCGAGCGCAGGCGATGTCGTATAGGAAAATCTTGCGATCAGTAACGATCGGACAGCCATCAAGGATAAGACTTTGAAAGCTGAGCTGGATGCTGTAGAAGTCTCGTGCTCCAATACACCTCATCCAATCCGCTTCGGCGAACCAGCAACGTATCGTTTGTTGCTGGTCTCCAATGAGTTGAGCTGAAACGCGCGGTTTCCGCTTCTTCGCCATATCCGCCCCCGGCTCGGAAAATGCCTTCAGGTCGGACAGTCGCTCACCGCTTGCAGCTCACGCCTTCGGAGCGAGGTTCGCGTTGAAGAACACCATCTTCCACGGGCGGACGGTCCACTTCAGGAACACCCCCGCGGCGTGGAACGGGTCGGCCTTCATCAGCGCCTCGACCCCTTCCGGTGAATCGGCCTCGTAGATGATGAGCGCGCCGTATCCGTCTTCCGTCGGGCCGGACGCGAAGAGCTGGTTCTTCTCGATGAGGCTCGTCAGGTACGCCCGGTGTGCGGGGCGGTGCGATTCGACGAGCGCCTTGTCCTGGCTGTATTCGATCAGGGCTGCGTATTTCACCAGTTGTTCTCCGTGGCACCAACTTGTTCAGGGGCGGCGTTCACTCGCTCCGCGGGGAAGTACACCCGGCTCAGCACCGCATGGGCACTGAAAAACGCCGCGCTGAACGCGACGTCGCCGACAAACGTGCCCCGGTAGAACGGAATCGCCGAAACGTAGCAATCAATGAGTCCGGCGAGCGAATGCTCGTATTGGGGTAGCGCTTTTTCCAACCAGCTCACGAAGTTGCTGGCGAAAAAGAACAGCAACCCGGACCCGAGTGCCACAGTCATGATGCGGCTGATCGACTCGGACCGCTGGAGGAACGCCCAGCCCATCACCACATACCCGGTGAAGTACACCCACGAGAGGGGGTACGGCTGCCACCAAGCCGCGGTGAAATAGAGGCACACGTCCTTCAGCGCGATGGCCAGGGCGGTCACCCCGACGCCGGGCCAGAAGCCCAGGCGCCCCGCGGTGAACAGAGCGAGTGCCCCGATCACCGAGGCGTTCCACATGCTGTATTCCGTGGGCAACTGAGCGAACGTCAGCGTGAGCAGCGCGGTGAGTGCCAGTCCCACCCCGGCGAGCGCGAGCGTCATCGGTTTGTAGTAGGGCGAAGCGGGTCGGGGCGTTGGCGCGGCCATGTGCGTTCTCCGATACGATTGTCGGCTTCAATGTAGGTACGGCGCGGTTCGGCCGCAAGTCGGGTACAATGGTCCCGCGCCGCGAACCGCCCGCGGTCATGGTCATTGAGGGAGGCTCAATTCATGAAGTCCGATGACGACGACTTCCGAATCGGCGTGCCGGGCTTGGGGCGTGCGGCAATTGCACCGACCCTCGCGTCGCCGCCGGTGGTTCGCCAAGAAACAGACGAAGCGGCCCCGGAATTGCGCCCGGGCGAAACCGAACTCGGCCGCCCGCCGCAAGTTCCATCCGACCTCGCACCGCTTTCTACGCACGATCTCGCCGCGCTGAAATTGCTCGACGACGAACAGGCCGCGCGCGACATTGCAGAGGCCGAGTTGCTCCTCGCCTCCGACCCGACCGGTCTCGGGTGGCTGGGCTGGTTCGGGTCGCCGCTCGCGTTCGCGTTCATGCTCGGGATGACCGGCGTGATCGGGATCTTCCTGTTCAACCAGACCGCGTCGCTGCTCCAGACGCTCGCGGCTCAACCAGAGTGGGCACAGTACGTCGGCTATACCGGCCTCGGGCTCTTCGGCGCGTGCGTGCTGTACTCGTTCATTCGGCTCATGGTGCTGTACGTTCGGCTCCGCGAGAACCGACAATTGCGCGTGAAGGGCATCAAAGAGTTATCGAACCGCACGCGACTCCGGTGGCTCGCCGCGGCCAAGTCCACGGAAGCACGAAACCAGATCGAGACCTATCTCCGAACGTACCCGATCGATACCGAGAAGGACCGCCGGGCGCTCGCGAAGCTCGGCATCACGGACGAAGCGATAGCTCGACTGAAGTCGGTGCGCACGGAACTGCTCGATCACGATCGGTTCGCGTCCACGGAGCAATGGTTCGCTCGGTTCCGCGATGCCTTTCAGAGCGTGATCGACGAAGCCGCGGACGGGCGCACGAAATACTGGGCGAGCCGCATCTGGGTAGTAACGGCCGTGGCCCCGAACACGGTCGTCGATTCGGGCGCAACCCTGTTCTACACGTTCTCGATGCTCTCGGATCTATGCCAGCTTTACAACCTGCGTGCCGGGCGCGCGGGCACCGCGGTGCTGATGGGGCGCACGTTCTTCAATGCGTATCTGGCGGGCCAGGGGACCGAGTGGGAGAAACTCGCGGAAGACCAGTACGACCAACTGTTCAACGAAGCGATGAACGCGGTCGGCGTGGGCGTGAGTGCAAACGTGGTCGGGAAGATCGTGGGCAAGGTCGGCGCGAAGGTGACGACGGGTTACCTGAACCGCGTGCTACTCATCCGCCTCGGCCGCTACGCAACGCGACTCCTGCGCCCAGTGACAAAGGATTAGGTGAGGGAAAGAAGGAATGCGCCGCGGATCGCGCAGATAACGCGGATCAGACGAGAAGGCAGGAATAAAGGCAGATTGGCCACAAAAAGGCACAAAAGGCACAAAAAAGAGATCAGAAGGCAGAGGGCAGAGATCAAGAATAGAACGCAGAAGACAGTACGGTCGAAAGCATTGATTGAGACTCGATCGGGGCTCGAAATCATTCTCGTGTCTGATCCGCGTAATCTGCGTGATCCGCGGTTCTGCCTTCTTGCTTGAACGCTGCTCTCTGTCCTCTGCCTCCTGATCTCTTTTTTGTGCCCTTTGTGCCTTTTGTGGCCAATCCGCCTTCTGTCTTGATCTGCGTTACCTGTGTTTATCCGTGGCGCGTTCTCTACCTCACGCCTTCGGCGGTTCGATACCGAAGTCGCGGATGGTGAACAGCGGGCGGAAGTCGTACTTCGCGAGCGCCTCCCGCGCGCCCTGAAGCCGGTCGCAGATGCACACCACGCGAGCGACCGTCGCGCCCTTCGCTTCGACCGCCTCGATCGCCTGAACCACGCTCCCGCCGGTGGTCAGTACGTCGTCAATCACGACCACCTTGTCGCCCGCATTGACCTGCCCTTCGAGCTGCTCCTTTCCGCCGTGCTCCTTCACCTTCTTGCGGACGAAGAAACCCTCCAAATGCCGCCCGTTGCGGTGGAACGCCGTCAGCGCCGCCGCCGCCATCGGGATCGCGCCGACTTCCAGCCCGCCGATGGCCTGGAAATCGAGATCGCGCGTTGCGTCGAACAGGAGGTCGCCTAAGAGCGTGATCGCTTCCGCGTGGAAGAGCACCTTCTTCGAGTTCACGTAGTAGGTGCTCTTCTTCCCGGACGCGAGCGTGAAATCGCCGAACTGGAGGGCGCGTTCGCGGAACAGTTCCTTGAGTCGATCGCGGGCTGACATGCGTGCCTCAAAATAATGGGATCACTTACACCGGCAGTTTGTCAATCTTCGCGGCCACGATGAAGTCGTTCGCGGACAGCCCGCCGATGGCGTGCGTGCTGAGTTCGATCGCGACGTTCTTGTACCCGGTCAGGTGTAGGTCCGGGTGGTGCTCTTCCTCTTCGGCCAGCACCGCGACCTTCTGCAAGAACGCCATCGCGGTCACGAAGTCTTTGAATTTATACTTGCGGCGGATCGATTTTCCGTCCTCGGTGAGTTTCCACTCCGGTACGGCGGTGAGGTGCTCGGTGATTTGATCTTTGGTAAAGGCCGGGGTATCGCCCTCGCACGCGGTACACTTCTTGGCGGTCAACTCGGCGGCGGATACGCTCATTGGTGTTCCCTCCCGAAATTGGGGCGAGGCCGGTTCTATCTTACGCAAGAACCGTTCCGCGCCCCCTTCCCCGAGTGCCAACATGATTCGCGCGCTGCCCGCACTCGCCCTGTTGCTCACACTTACTGCCCCCGCGCCCGCCCAGAAGATCGTCGTGACAGGCGGCAAACTGGACGACACGAACGTGGTCGTTACCGCGAAGCTCCCGGCCGGAGCCACCGCACCGAACGCGGTCACGCTGCCGGACGGATTGCACACCGCGGCCCAGGTTACCGACGACGGCAAGGCGCTCGTGTTCGTGCTGCCGAAGCTCAAGGCCGGTGAAACGATCGAAGTCACCCCGACGACGCTGAACTACGTGAAAGCTCCCCCGCAGTTCAAGTTCTCCGAGGAGAAGGACGGCACGACACTACTCGCGTTCGACGGGCGGAAGGTGCTCCAGTATTTCAATTTGCCACACGACCCGAAGGACCACTACTACACGTTCAAGCCGTTCCACAACGTCTACGACCCGGCGACGGGCGGGACGATGCTCACCAACACGTCCGCGAAGACCGACAAGGACGGCCAGTTCCCGCACCACCGCGGGCTGTTCTTCGGCTTCAACAAGGTCACCTACGGCGACAAGCAGTCCGCCGACATCTGGCACGGCACGAACAACGTGTTCTCCCAACACGACAAGATGCTCGCGACCGAAGCGGGCGAAGTGTTCGGTCGGCACCGGTCCGCGATCTCGTGGCACGGCAAGGACGGGGCCGGGATCGCTAACGAGGAACGGGACGTAACCGTCTACGCGACCACCGGCGGCACGCTCATCGACTGGAGCACGGTGCTTTCCACGAAGCTCGATAAGGTCAAGCTCGACGGCGACCCGCAGCACGCGGGGTTCCACTTCCGCGCGAACCAAGAGGTTGCCAAGAACGGCAAGGAGAACACCTACTATCTGCGGCCGGACGGTCAGGGGAAGGTCGGTGAAACGCGGAACTGGGAGCCCAAGAGCAAGGACGAAAAAACGATTAACCTGCCGTGGAACGCTTGCAGCTTCGTGACAGGCGGGAAGCGCTACACGGTCGTCCGCATCAATCACCCGGACAATCCAAAAGAGACCCGTGGAAGCGAGCGCGACTACGGCCGGTTCGGGGACTACTTCGAGTACGAACTGACGCCCACGAAGCCGCTCAAGCTGAAGTACCGCGTGTGGGTGCAAGAGGGCGAAATGACAGTGGCCGGTTGCAAGTCACTGGCCGATGCGTTCGTGAACCCGCCCGAGACGAAAACCACCAAGTAAGCACCCTTCGGCGCTGATTCTGGCTACTCGTGCTGTCGCGTGCGGGGCGCTTGTGCGACCACACGCGACACCAACGGTTCATTTCCACTTCCGCGAAGCGAAGCCGGATGAAACTCGCGCCCCTCGGTGACCAAGCGGTGTTGGTGCACCACGCGGACGAACCGACCGCGGTCGAGTTCGCGAACCGCGTGCGCGCGGCGAACCCGGCGTGGTTGTTCGATGTGGTGCCGGCCTACGCCAGCGTCGGCGTCTTCTTCGACGCGGACCGAACCGGCACAACGGACGTCATCGCATGGTTGGAAGCACTGGTTCGTGCCGAGCCCACACCTTCCGATCAGTCCCCGGCGCTCGCGCCCCGGCACTTCGCGATTCCCGTCTGCTACGAGATGCAGCTCGATTTAGCGCGCGTGTCCGAGCACACCGGGCTGCCTCCGGACGAGGTCATCCGGCTACACACCGCGACCACCTACACCGTGTACGCGATCGGGTTCGTGCCAGGGTTCCCGTACCTAGGGTACTTGCCGCAAGAATTGTGTGGCGTGGGGCGCTTGCCGAGTCCGCGTGTGCGTGTGGAACCCAGAAGCGTGGGTCTGACGGCCCGACAGACGGGCATTTACCCGCTCGCGCGCCCGGGGGGGTGGAACCTCATCGGGCGCACGCCACTCACGATCGTGGACGTCGCGAGCGGTTTCTTCCCGCTCCGCGTAGGCGACGCGGTGCGGTTCGAGCGAATTGATGAACAGCGGTATCGCGAACTGGAAGGCGAGCGGCTTTCGACAGAGACGAAATGAGCACGGGCGCCGGGAGCCATTTATGCTCCCGGCGCCCGTGCTCATTTCCCACCGATTAGTAATCTCGGCGGCTCAGGCGCCAGCACGACAGCGCCAACATCAGCACGATGAAGGCCAGCGATACTCCGAAAGTGCCGCCCCACGAAGGGTAGTCGATCAAATCGAGCGCCCGCATGCGCAGCTCGGCCGGCGTGAGCGTACCTTCCGAGAGCACCTTGGTCGTGAGTTTGTCCAAATCCTTGTAGCGCGGCAGGATGTTGTTCAGCGTATCGACGAGCGTGAACGACCACTCCGGAAGCTCGTTCTTGGTTTTCTCGTCGGTTTTGATCGCATCGAAGACGGATTTCACTTGTCCGACGACGTACAAGAAGAACGCGAACCCGACCGAGAGCAGTATGGAAACGATCGCGCTGCGCGTGAACACGGCGGCGAACGTGGACACGGCGTACAGGATGGCGAACGTGAACGTCAGCACGGGGATGACGACCAGGAACTTCGGATCCCACACCCCGCTCCGTAGCGCGAGAACGAGCCACACGCCGCCGACCGTGAACGTCGTAACCAGGAACATGAACGTCAGCCCGCCAATGTACTTGTAGACGAGCAACTGGCTGCGCCCGATGGGTTTGGAAATCAGCAGGTCGATGCTCCCCTTGCGGAGCATGTTCGGGATGAAGAACGCGGTAATGACGATGCTGATGAGCAGCGCGAGTACCGCACCGAGGCCGTTCACCAGCCGGTCCTGAATCCAGAACAGTGTCGAGCCCAGGTTGAACGGGACGGGCAGAGTCCAGGCCCCGAAGAACAGGCTGACCTTGTGCGGCCACCCGCGAACGGCGCTGCCCCCGGTGGTGGTGACGTCGAACTCGTACCGCGGCTCCTCCACCCCGGCCATCACGCGCGTAACAGTCGCGCTCATGCCCGCGTGGATCGCGAACTGGTTCTTGATGAAGTCACATAGCAAATCGTCGGGAACCGCGCGCTGGTCCGCAATCGAGGTGCTCCCGGGTTGGGCCAACTGGATCTTCTGCCCCTTTGCCTCCACGTCCTTTACGCGCTCCGCGGGCCGGCTCCACAGGAGAACGGTTTCGCGGAACGAGTCGCCCGCGGGCTTGTCGGACTTGCCACCGGCCATCTCCACCGGATCGTCCTTCACCCCCTTGCGCTGCGCGCTGACGGCCACGCGCAACTTGTACCCGCCCGCGGCCGGTTGAACGTCGGCGGCGCTGAAGGAGTTCTCGAACGACGGGGTGATCGCCCGGCTGAGCCCCTTGTCCGGGAACACCAGGGGGAACTGCTTGACGATCTGATCGAGCGCCTCTTTGGGCGGCTCCGGGGTGAAGGAGATGCTCCCCAAAAGGGCGATGACCAGGGCGGACATCACGAGCATCGCGTAAATGACGAACCCGTCCACCGCTTCGCGGAACGAGTCCTTCAGGATGGCGATAAATTGCAACACGGCTCAGTCCCTCCCCCCGACCGGGCGGGCGGCCCCGCGCCGCGGTTTGCGATCGACACCGGGTTCGGCCCCTTCCACGGTCGTCATGAACACGTCTTCGAGCGACTGCTTCTTCTCGACGACGTGCGTCGGAGTCAGCCCGCGCTCGAACAATTGCTTCATTACCGGCTCGATCGTCTGCCCGCCGGACAGCGTGACCTCGAACAGCCCCGGCTGGTCCGCGAGCGGGCGCACGGCGAACCCGAACTTGATGACCGCGTCCACCGGGAACGTCTGCCCGGGCATCAGCCCGATGACGAACGTGCCCTTCGTCTGGGTCAGTTCCGCGATCGTTCCCTCGCGGACCAGTTTCCCCTGTTGCAGGATCGCGACGCGGTCGCACACCAGTTCCACTTCGCCGAGGAGGTGCGAATTCAAGAAAATGGTGTGCCCGCGCGCCTTGAGCTGCGCCATGACCTCGCGGATCTCGCGCCGGCCCATCGGGTCCACGCCGTCGGTCGGCTCGTCGAGAACGATCAGGTCCGGCTCGTGCATCATCGCGCAAGCGATACCGAGCCGCTGTTTCATGCCCTTCGAATACGCCTTGATCTTGGAGTGCATCCGCCCCGCGATCCCGACCAGTTCGAGTGTCTCGGGGATGCGCTTCTTCCGCTCCGAAGCCGCCATCCCGTAGAGGCTGCCGTAGAAGTCCATCAGCGAATAGCCGGTGTGGTACCCGGGGAACGCATGGTCCTCGGGCAGGTACCCGACCCGCCGGCGCGCCGACGCGGCGCCGGCCGGTGCGCCGAGCAGCGACGCCTCACCGTCGGTGAGCCGCACGATGCCGAGCAGGATCTTGATGAGTGTGGTCTTGCCGGCACCGTTCTGGCCCAGCAGACCGTAGATCTGACCCTTCTCGACGCGGAGCGAAACACCCTTGAGGGCTTCGAGCCGGCCGTAAGACTTGCGAAGCTCCACCGTCTCGATCACCGACACGGGCGCCTCCGGGGCTGGGGTCGTTGGGAACCTGTTAGAATCGGATTCGCTGTCTCGCAGAAGATATTGACAATTACCTGTGGGAGCAATGGATTGGGTAGATACGAATCGCCCCGTCGTTCCAATCGGAGTAACTGGCCATGTCCAAACTGACCGTTGAAGGAGTCGGATCGTTCGAGGTGCCCGCCGACAAGCGCCTCGTACTCGCGCTCGTGGACGAAGCCGGCGTCGATCAGTTGCACGCCTGCGGCGGGAGGGCCGCATGTACGACGTGCCGGGTCGAATTCGTGGCCGGCGAACCGGACCAGATGACGGAGGCCGAAAAGACGGTCCTGGCCGCGAAGGGACTGACCGGCGTGCGACTGAGTTGCCAGATCGCGTGTACCGCGGACATGACCGTGCGGTGCGTGAGCCGGTTCGCGGGCAGCGGCCGGAAGAACTCCGGTGCGCGCCCGGCGGACGCCATCGAGCCACCGCCGGTGTGGGTCGCGAAATGAAATAAGGGCGACGCTCCCTAATAGTGCCCGGGTTTGAAACCCCGGGCTATTCCCGGTGACCCCATTCGGGGTCCAAAAACCACAAGCCGGGGTGCGTTTGCGGCCCCAACGGGGCCACCGGGAATAGCCCGGGGTTTCAAACCCAGGTACCCGAGCGCGTGTCCATAGAGTTGCCTTTATGTCCCCGAATGGGGCACCGGAAATAGCCCGGGTGTTTCAAACCCGGATACCGACGCCTCATCCCGCGCAATCGCTCCCATCATCACCTTCGCACCACCCCGTCGGCACAGTTTACCAACTCGCGTTTGTCGCTTTTACAACTGCCCTGGATTCGTTAAAGCCCCGCGGTTATACGCGCTATATGGGTGCGAATGTCTTTGTGGGGAGGCGACCGTGGCGGACGACGCGACCGAGTTGGTGGTCGAGACTCAACACCTGACGAAGATCTACCAAAACCGGCAGATCGCGCTGAACGACGTGTCCCTCTCCATCGAGCCGGGGTGCGTCCTCGGTCTGCTCGGTCCCAACGGAGCGGGCAAGACGACGTTCCTGCGTCTGATCCTCGGACTACACCGCCCGACGGCGGGGTGGGCGAAGGTGTTCAAGCAGACCATGTCGCCGAACGCGGCCGACTTGCGGCGCCGGATCGGGTACATCCCCACGAACCCGCAGTTCCCTAAAGGGATGACGCCGATCGTCTACCTGGACTACATCGCGCGCCTCTTCGGGCTGCCCGCGGACGTGCGGAAGCCCCGGCTCGCCACGCTCATTCGCGCGGTGGACCTGCTGCCGCACTCCGGCGATTCCATCGCGCACTTCACGCCGGGGATGACGGCCCGGCTCGCGGTCGCGGCCAGCCTCATCAACGAGCCCGATCTCCTGATCTGGGACGAACCGACGCACGGCCTCGATATCGAGGCACGCCGGTCGATGCTGGAACTCATCAAGTCGCTCGCGGCGGAAAAAACACTCATCATCAGCAGCCACAACTTGAGTGACGTCGACGAGGTGTGTAATCACGCCTGCGTTCTGAATAAAGGGCAGATGATCTTCCACGGGAGCCTGCAAGACCTCAAGGGACGCATCCGCAAGAACCACTACGAACTCGATCTGGACGGCGAACAGAAGGCGATCACGAAGAGCGTGCAGGTGATCCGCGCGATGAAGGACGTGACGCACGCGGTTCTGCGGCTCCGCCGATTGGAAGTGAAGCTCGGGGACGAAACGCCCAACGCCCTCGTTCTGGCCCAAATCTTCCAGACGCTCGCGGACCACAAGATCACGCTGATTACCGTGCGCAGTGTCGGGATGCAGACGGAGCAGGCTTATTTGGATCTGGTCGAGCGAGAAGAGAGTCGCGGGTTCGCGCGCTTGTACAAGGACGTAGAAGCGGCGTAGTTATTGGTCGTTGGCCCTCAGCCTTTGTCGTTTTCTCGTGAATCACTTTACCCCGTGTTCGACCGCATGACGAACGACGAAGGACTGGCGACCAATGTCGAAGGATAAAGGACGAAAGAAGATGGACGCGCCACCGCCGGTCGTCACGGTGCGGTTCAACAAGTTCTTACCGTACTGGGCCGTGTTCCAAACCGACCTGCGGCAAACCGCGCGCAGTTGGATCTACCGCCTTTGGGTGGTGACGATGGTACTCGCGGCGGCGGGGCTGTTGCTCTATCGCGTCGGGCTCCACAAAGAGGCCGGCATGTTCCAGAGTGCCGCGGCCCAAACCGGCGACCTGTTTCGCCTCATGATTTTGGGGAGCCTCGCGCTCGTGGTGGTGCTGGCGGTGTCGAGCGTCAGTTCCGAGCGCGGAACGGTGGCCGATTCGGTGCTGAGTCGCGGAATCAGCCGGTACCAGTATTTCCTGGCGAAGTGGCACGCGCGGTTAGTAGTCGTCACGGCGACGTTCGCGGTGCTCGCGCTCGGGGTGGTTCTGGCGAGCTACTTCCTCTTCAAAGACGACTCGCAAACCGACCTTTCGTTCGGTGGTTCGTGCGCCGCGGTGCTGGTCGTGTGTGCGATCCTCGCGGTGATCGTGTCGTGGGGCGTGACCATCGGGGCACTGGCGAACAGCACGATGCTGGGCATCACGGTGTTCTGGCTCGTGCTGTACGGTGCCGGGTTCCTGCTCACGCTGATGCCCGAACCGTGGCCCTCACCGGAGCGGCAACTGGCCCGCCTGAAGTTCGTCCTCCAGGGGCAGTACAACCCCGCGGCACTCACGCAACTACTCATAACGTCGTTCGTGCTATGCACAGCAGCGGCCACCGTGGGCTTGTTCGGGTTCAGCAAGCGCGACGTGTAAGGATCACTTCCGCGCATCGAGAGTGAAGAACATCTTCTGTTGGGCCGGCTTGCCCTTGTACATCACGCCGAGGTACAGGCCCGGTTCGACCTCCCGCACTTCGTCGCGCACGTCGGGCCAGAGCTTCGAGCGCGAGTAATCCAGGATCAGTGACGGTTGCCCGTCGAGCAGACTTTCGCCTTGGTACACGTCGGCCGGAATCGCCTTCGCGCCGCCGAAGACGCGGTTAATCATGGTGCCGTCGTTGCGGAAGATTTTCCCCTGCCACGCGAGGCGCGTGATACGAGAGTTCGGCACGGTGAGGCGCGAACCGGGTGACTTGATCGCCCGGCCGGGCACGAATCCGCTCGGCGCCGAAGCAGGAGGAGAGGCGAGGTACAGTGCCTCCAATTCACTCTTGGGCATCCGCACCAAATCGCTCATCTCGCGCCGCGGGGCGATTGCCGGGGCATCGCTAGCTGCAGCAGCCGGTACTGCGGCCAACACGCCCGCAAGTACCGCGAGACCCGCGAAGCCGGGGACGGCCGCCCGGCGAATGTTCCATGTCATTGCCATATCTCCGCGTTGACACATCCAGGTGTGTCAACGGGATCGGCACTTCTTGCGCGGCTTATCTAGTTTTCGCACCCGGCCGGGGCGGGCAGCAGTACAGTGCGCCGGTGAAATCGGCGCAACCGCGCGAACCGCATCGAGTGCCGGCGGTCGCACCCTCAACTGTCTTACTTGTCTTTCTTCTCAGCGACCCATGTATCTTGCGGCGGGCGTTTGAGGTGGTGGCCGGTGGCCTCCTGGTAGGCTTGGGCGACCGCGAGCAGTGTGCTTTCGCCGAAGAGCCGGCCCGTGAAGGTGAGCGCCGTGGGTGAGTTGCCGCGGAAGCCGTTCGGCAAGCAGACAGTTGGGTGCCCGGTCAGGTTCGTGATTTGCAGATCGTTTCCGCCGGCGTACAGATCGACCTTCTCCATCACTTTCGCCATCTCGCGCATCAGGAGCGTGCGCGCACGTTGCGCTTTGAGGTAATCGACGGCCGACACGAACCGCCCGCGGCGGAACGTGTTCGGCCACAGGCCGATGCCCTCCTTCACGTCCGCGCGGGTGATGTCGTCGAACGCCGTCGCTGCTTCCACGTCCAGAATCATGCTCACGATCTGTCCCGCGGCCTGTTGCGGCAACTTGATCGGCACCATCTTCGCACCCAATTCCTTGAGCACCTTCAGGTCCGTTTCGGACAAATTGCCCTCAACGAAGCCCACATTCAGTTCTTTCAGATTCACTTGCGAGGGCCAGTTAAACGGCCGGTCCTGGGCGGTCGCGTCCTTGCCGTCGAAGCCGTGGATCGCCCCGAACACCAGTGCGCAGTCCTCGGCGCTGCGGCACATCGGGCCGATCTTGTCGAGCGACCAGCACAGCGCCATGCACCCGTGCCGGCTCACGCGCCCGAACGTCGGGCGCAACCCGGTCACGCCGCACCGCGTGCTCGGCGAAACGATGCTGCCGAGCGTTTCGCTGCCCAACCCGAACCCGACCAGCCCCGCCGCAACGCTCGACGCGGTCCCCGCGGACGACCCGCTGCTCCCCTGTTTGATGTTCCACGGGTTGCGGGTGGTGCCGCCGAACCAAATATCGCCCCACGCGAGCGAGCCGAGCGTCGATTTACACGCCAGCACCGCCCCCGCATCGTCCAGGCGCGCGGCGACCGTCGCCTTCTCGTCGAGCTTTTGTTCTTGGAAATGCCCCGCGCCCCATGTGGTCGGATAACCAGGGTACGCGATCAGGTCTTTTGCGGCCCACGGGATGCCGTGGAGCGCTCCGCGGTACTTCCCCGCGGCAATCTCCCTGTCAGCTTCCGCCGCCTGCTTCAGTGCGAGTTCTTCCGTAAGCGAGACGGCACATAAGAGCGCCGGATTGTATTTCTTCAGCCGCGCGAGATAGATCTTCGTGAGATCGGCGGAAGTGATTTTCTTCAGGCGAATCAGTTCCGCCAGTGTTGCGAGTGGTAAGAACGCGAGGTCATCGTCGGTGTCGGGCTTCTTCGGTACGGCGGGGCGTGCGCGAAGCTCGGTCTTCCCGCGCCCGTCTTTCGAGGGCGATTCCCACGGGACCGCGTTGAAGTGAATGGCGGGCGGAACCGCGTTCCCGAGGTCGAGTTTGTTGAACGCCGAGACGCTCCGCAGTGTGTTGGTAAGCGCGCTGGCTACGGTCTTTCGTTCCGCGTCCGTGAGTGTGACGCCGGCAACCCATTCCGCGTTCTGCACCATTTCTGCAGTGACCGTTTCGATCTTCGGTTGCGCTGCGGTGGCCGCGACCGCGCGCTGGAACGTGGCGCTACCAACGCCGACCGCGGCAACGGTGGCGAAGAGTTCGCGGCGCGAAACGTCGGGTGACATTTGGGGCCTTTCCTTGATTGACGACGCGGAGTGTGAATGGTATTCGCCCGACGATTCTACCTCAGTTGCGAGTTGAGTATGCTGCGGATTCCCGCGATTGCAGCGCTCGCGTTCGTGCTCGCCGGTTGTGGCACTGTGGAGAATTTCACGCGCGGCTACAAGGGTCAGACGAAGCCCTATGGCGGGGTACAGATCGCGGCGAACCGGTTCAACGAAGACCCCATTGCGGTCGCCTTGATGCTACCCTTCTGGACCACCGATCTGGGGCTTTCCGCGGTCGGCGATACGGTCGCTCTGCCGGTTACCGTTTCGCTCGCGATCGTTCGCGGGATCAGCGACTACTACTTCCCGAAAGACGAGACGCCAGTAAGCCAGAACGAACCGCGCACCGACGCTCCCGCAACCGACAAGCCACCGACCGCCCCCTGAACCAAACTCCCGCGCCGCGTGTCCCGTGTTTGTCGCACGGGAAACCGAGGTTCGGGACACTTCGATGGGTGCTTCACACGAAGAAAGTTGGCGCACCACAACGAACCCGCGGTACCTCCTGAAACTGTCGCGGATTCGACCCAACGGCCGCAAGTATCTGCTTCTTGTGTGCGCCGCAGTCCGTCACCTGATGCCCGGTCCGCAGACCGGGATCGCGAACCGGGTTCTTACGGAAATCGAACGGTTCGCGGTCGCGCAGCCCCGCAAGGGCGTTCAGACGCACATCTGGCGGGATGTGATTCAGCGTGCGATCCCGCAAATCTCCGGCCCGTCATCGCGCTCGGGGCTTTCAGCTAACGGCACTTGGCTGCGCGTTTTGGAACACCGATTGGGCGCGCTATCACAGATCCGCGCGGCGGACGTGAACGTGGTATTCGACTCGGCATTCTCTCAAGTCGAATATCGCACCCGGACGGATACGGCTACCGAGGTACGGGCACTAACCGCGCGCCTCGTCCCCGGGCGGCAACCCGCGGTGCCCGGCTGGTTCAGGCGATTGTTGGGTGCTCCTGTGCCTCCCAAACCAGCTCCAAACCTGTCGGCTCAACAGCTCCGGGACGAAATTGTGTCGCGTGTGTCCCCAGATCGCCAAGAGGCAGTTCGTGCGACGTGGTCCGGGATCACAGATACCACGGCCGCAATAACACAAGCGTACCGCCTCGTCGACGAGCACACCCAACAGCAGATGGCCGAACTGACCGCACGGGCTTGTGATCTGGTGCGCGAAGTGTTCGGCAATCCGTTTAGCCCGCCCGTGATCGACCCCGGGTGGCTTCAGTGGAATCACGGCGCGGTCCACCACATCGCGGAACGAATCGCGACGAGCGGTGACTTCACCGATTTGCCCATTCTGAGTGACGCACTCGAAGACGCGGGTTGTTGCGATGAGGAACTGTTGCGCCACTGTCGCGAGCCGCACCTGCACGTTCCCGGGTGCTGGGCGCTCGATGCCGTGCGGGGGCGGAACTGAGTTCGGTGATTCGTGCCAGAAGTCGAAGTGCTGGCAACCGAAATAGCGCAAAAACGTGACCCGATTACGGCGACTCGTGGGGCACCGTAACCGGGGTGAGCGAAGAACAAATGGGTTACCAATCGTTGCTCAGAACCTCGCCGCCGGCGCGCGTACAGGCGTAGGCGAGTGTGACCGGCGAAACCGACGACCGAACGAACCGCACGCTCCCGTCCGCCAGAACCACGTTCGCCCCGCCCGTGTGGAAGCTGTACATTTCACTGTCGTTTGTGCAGTTAACGACGCAGGTACCGGGCGTCTTGTTCGTGCCGCTCGTCACCCCACTGATGCTGAACCCCGTGTCCGGGTCCGCCCACCCCCACCCGTCGGCCGTGTTGGTTCCCTGGTCCTTGCCCAGGATGAACACGTTCGGGCGCCCGGCGTCCTCCGCGAGCATGATCGTGTTCGACGTTCCGTCGGTGATCGCGGTGATCCGGACCCGCAGGGGGAAGTTCGACGCTGTTTCTTTTTCCAGCACGCCGACCGCCGCGCCCGCCCCGGGATACGTCAGCCCGTTGGCGGGCCAGAAGTCGGGCTTCACCTCGTTGACCGAGCCGTAGTCCCCAGCGCCCAACGTGCCGAGGCTCGTGGCGCGCCGACTGTCCGGGGCCGACGGGCACTTGAACAGTTTGAACGAGGTCTGCGACACGACCGCGTTTGTCCCACTGTTCCACGCCACGTTCAGATCCCACTGCTTAGCGACGTTGTCCTGTTCGACGTAGGGCAGCCCGAGCGTCGTCCACGACCGCTTGGCCGGAACGGTCGTCCGGCTGGGAGGCAAGAATCCGTTCGAGCTTTCAAAGTTGTGGATCGCCAGTCCGAACTGCTTCAAATTGTTCTGGCAGCTCATGCGGGCCGCGGCCTCGCGCACTTTCTGCACCGCGGGGAGAAGCAGCCCAATGAGGATGGCAATGATCGCGATCACCACCAGCAATTCAATGAGTGTAAAAGCGCGACGCGGGCGCTGGAGCATGAAGCACCTTGTTCGGAATCGGGATCGAATGAGAACTGAAGAGGTGTAGAATTCTTACCGCCACGGGTAAGAAAGTCTCATTGATATTCGATGAATATCACGTGTTGAAAATGTGAAGGCGACCAGGCTGATACGGCCGTGATGCGCAGTGCAAGAGTGGGTTACACGCGGTCGGTGACGTGTCCGCTCCCGTGGGCAGAACCGGCGGGGCGCTCGGGCGCCCGGTGCCGGCAGAAATGTGGATCGAGTAGCCGGCGGGCCGTTCCCAACAACGGAACCCGCCGAAAACGATCGAGGTTACTTGCGCAGTACCAGATTCTCGATGAAGAACTCCATCATCCGCGGCTGCGAGATCCCGGAGTGGCCCGCGTCCGGGCCGACCTGCAGGTCGAAGCTCTTGCCCGCGCGCTGGAGCGCGCGGATCAGTTGCAGCGAGTTCGACGGGTGGACGTTGTTGTCCGCGGTACCGTAGTAGATCATCAGCCGGCCCTTCAGTTTCGCCGCGTGGACCACCGCGCTGCCCGCGTCGTACCCGGCCTTGTTGTCCTGCGGCAGCCCCATGTACCGCTCCGTATAGATCGAATCGTATAGCCGGTAGTCGGTCACCGGGGACGAGGCGCACGCGGCTTGAAACACGTCCGGGTGCCGCAGTAGGCACATAACGGATGCGTACCCGCCGTAAGAGCCCCCGTAGATGCCCACGCGGGTCTTATCGAGGTACGGGCGCTCCCACAGCGCCTTCACCCCGGCTGCCTGGTCGTCGATCTCGACCACACCGAGTTTCCCGTAGATCGCGTCGAGGAACTTCTTTCCCCGCCCGCCCGCGCTGCGCGAATCGAACGACGCGACCAGGAACCCGTACTCGGCCAGCGCCGACGGTGCGGCGTGCGTCTCGCGGGCGCCGTTCGTTCCCGGCCCGGCGTACACTGATACGAGCAGCGGGTACTTTTTCGCGGGGTCGAAGTTCGATGGGAAGTGCAGCAGTCCGTACAGGTCTGTCGCGCCGTCCCCGGCTTTGAACTTCAGCAGTTCCGGTGCGCGGAGTCCGAGCTTCTCGAACTTCGTGGTGTCGCTCTTCGCCAGGTCCGCGACCGCCTTCCCGTCCGCGGAGACGAGCCGGCTCGCGGGGGGAACGGCGTGCGTCTGGTACACGTCGATGAAGTGCTTGCCGTCCGGGGCGAAGTCGACGGCGTGGTGGAACGCGGGATCGGTCAGGCGCGTGTCGCCCGTGCCGTCGAGCCCCACGCGGTGGAGTTGGAGCTTCATCGGGTTGTCGCCGCTGCGGGCGGTGTAGTAGAGTACGCCCGCCTCTTCATCGACGCGGACGACGTTCGCCACCTCGAACGGGTAATTCGTCAGGGTGGCGAGGAGCTTCCCACCGAGGTCGTAGAGGTAGAGGTTGCGCCAGCCGGTGCGCTCCGAGGTCCAGATGAACCGGCGCCCGTCTTTGAGGAACCGCATCGGCGGCAGGTTCTCGACCCAGCTCGCCGGCCACTCCTCGCGGACCACGACCCGGCACTTCCCACCCACCGGGTCCGCGGCGGCGAGTTCCAGCACGTTCTGGCGCCGGTTCGTCCGCTCGAAGAGTAACTCCTTGCCGTCCGCCGCCCAGGAAACCCGGTACGCGTAGTGCCCGACCACATCGTTAGCGAACGGCTTACCGTCGCGCACGTCGAGCTTCGTCGTCTTCTTGGTGGTGAGGTCGTAGACGAGCAGATCGACGACCGGGTTCGGGGCGCCCGGCTTCGGGTACGGTTCGGCGTCGAGCTTCGTCATGAGCGCCGTCTGATCGAGCGCCAGGTAATAATCGGGGACGCTCGTCTCGTCGAACCGGTAGAACGCGACCTTCTTGCTGTCCGGGGACCACCACATCGCCGAGCGCTGGAACAGTTCCTCGCCGTACACCCAGCTCGCGGAGCCGTTCTTGATGCGGGACTTCTCGCTCCCGTCGGTGGTCACCGCCATTTCGATCAGCCCCTTGGCGTCCGACAGCCACAGGTTCCGGTCGCGGTAGAACGCCTTGAACTGGCCGTCCGGGGACGTGGTCGAGGTGGACTGTCGCCCGCGCGGTGCCCCGCCTTGGGGTGCCCCACCGAACGGCCCGCGCCCGCCCGGCCCTTTCGGGGCGTCCTTCGCGTCCGCGACCGGGGTAATCTTACCCGTGGCGATGTCGAACCGGAGGAATTTCCCCTCGTGCCGGTACTCGAACGCCTTCCCCTCGTCCTTCCATGTGACCGAGACCGCGCCGGACTTCACCGCACCCGGGAGCTCCTTGCTCACCTTTTGGTAGTTGTCGTACCCCGGCATCGTCGCGAGCCGGTCCTGTGCGGCGAGTTCGCGACACGCGAGGGAAACGGTGACGGCACACAGTACAGCGAGCGAAATCGTCTGACCCGACATCTTCACGACGGTCCCCCAGTGCGAGCGGAGTGGACGGCGCCGCCCGGCGAGACTCGGGCGGCCGAGTGTCCATGATTCATCGGGCGCCGGTCCGGGTCAAATGAGAAGCCGGAAAGAAGTCGCGGTCGGGCGACGAGCGGCCCTTGCTCGTTCCCGGTCGGTGAAACCGGTCTACCGAAGTAATTGGGAACTTCAGATCGGGGTTCCTCACTCGATCATCAGCACGGCACCCGTGGGGCCGATTGCTAGGCAGATGTGGTCGTAACGGATCTCGAGCTTCTCGAACACGTTTAAGACGGTGTACGCGGCGATGTCGCGGATTTGGGTGAGGTTCGCGAGCTCCATGATCGGCCCCAGTTGGAGAACGATCGGGGTGTCAATCATGATGCGGTCGGCGACGATGGGCACGGTGCTCCCCTCAAACTGTTCATGGAAATTAGCGGCGAAGCGCGCTGGGCTCCGCCGCACGCCGGTCACAGCGATGTCCGCACCCGGAGCGGGCGCGGGCGGCACCCGTCGGCGGTGCTGGTACTGTCGAGCGCGAACGGGCCGGTGCCCCCGGCCGCGGTGAGCGAAACCCCTGAAATACTCGCTCCTGCTGCCGATGCGCCCGGCGGACCGCTTGTCCCCCAACTCGCGTAACCGCACGTCGCGCGAGTTGGGAAACAACGTGGGTGCTCGGTGCGGGCCGGCGCGCCACGCTTGGAGCGCCGGCCCGGGGCGAACCGGGGCGTTACTTCTTGGTCCTCACGTCGAGCCCGGTGAGCCGGAAGTCGAACGGCCCCGGCCCCTTTTTCTCGGCCGTCTTGAACTTCAGTTCGCTCTTCACGTTGTTGTTCCCGATCGCCAGCAGCTTTCCGTCCGGGGTGGCGCGGAACGTGTCGGTGTCGAGGGTTTGCGCATCCGGCAACCCGGCCGCGATCTGGTCGATGAGCAGATTCGCCGGCACCACGAACCCGCCAGCCGCGGCCCCCGCTGGAGCGGTGACGATCGCGACCGTGACAATGACCACGTCCACGAGCGCTTTCACCAGCGTCTTCACCAGGCCGATGTTGTTGTCCTGCTCGAACAGCGTGGCCGTCACCAGCACGTCCCCGGCGGAGGTCAGGTTCGGCTGCTCGGCCGGGGGAAACACAACGCGGTCGGCCGCGGCGAAGGTCCTGGTGTCCCC
Organism: Gemmata palustris; assembly: GCF_017939745.1. Lineage (NCBI taxonomy): Bacteria > Pseudomonadati > Planctomycetota > Planctomycetia > Gemmatales > Gemmataceae > Gemmata > Gemmata palustris. The sequence continues at coordinate 5,603,227 of NZ_JAGKQQ010000001.1, forward strand.
GTTACCGATCCCCGTCAGTACCGCCGTCGTCTTGGTGAACACCTGATTATCGGCACCAATCACGTAGATGGCGAAGATCTCGTCCTTGACTTCACCGGTCGTGTCCAGCGCGCGGAGCTCCTTAATCGACACCTGGGAGACGGTCGGCGCGGTGTTCGACCGCGGCGTCTTCGCGGCTGGTTGGATCCCGGCGGCCTTCACGAGTTCGCCCATGCGCTCGACCGTCAGCGCTTTCGTCGGGTCCATCTTCGCAAGTTCCGGGCCGGCGAGCCGCTGGCGCACCGCGACGGGGATCTTTTCCCAGTTCTTCTCGTAGTCGATGATCGCCTGTTTGGGGAGCTTGCGGAGCTGGGCGAACGCGGCCTCTTCCACCTTCGTTTCGGGCTTGGCCCCGGTGTTGAACCGCTTAACCATATGAATCAGCGCGGGCAGCAGCGGGTTGCCGTTCTGCGGCGTCTTGGTCTGGATGCGGGCGAGGAACTCGGCCCGGCGCGCTGGCGAGAACCCCTTCACCTTCTTGCCCTTGGGCGGCTGGGCCGGGTTCTGCACGCGCTGCCCGGCGACCTGTGCCCCGTTCTTGCCCGCCGGTGCCTTCACGCCCCCGATCACCCCATTATTCGGAACTACACCGGCCCCTTTCGTGTTCGGGCGCTGCACCCCGCCGGCGACGAACCCGTCCTCGTCGATCACCCACCCGAACAGGCCGTCGCCGTCTTCGGCGCGGTACAACCCGGCCACCACGTGATCGTCGCACCGCTTGGCGGTGAACGTCAGCGCCGTGTCGCCGGACCTGAGTTCGCCGCTCACGGTGTCGGCCGTGACCGTGGCCTTGAGCGTGCGGGCGCCGTTGACGGCTTCGATTTTGTCGCCCGCCGACGCCCCCTTGAACCACGCCGCGTGGTCGGCGTTGAACCCCTTGTCGTCGCTGCACGCATAAACCAAGAAAGATTTCCCGTCGCACACGACGCCGATCCGCGCCGACTCGGGCGCGCCGGCGATGGTGCCAACGAAAGTGTGGGCGGCGGCCGCGTCCGGCGGGGCCGGGGGCTGAGTGGCTCCGGCCGGGGCCGCCTCCGTACCGATGAGCAGAACCGCGGCGAGCAGCGCGAGCAGCGTGCCCGCGCGAATCAACGTAACTGCGGAGCGGGTCATGTCGTTCCTCCGTAATCCAGGCGCACCGGGACCGGGGCCGCGACGCGCGGCGGGACCGGGAACCGGGCCGTAGTGAAATGGGACAGTTCCTACCTGACGGGCAGAGCGGCGACGGGCGAACCGCTCACCGGTACCAACGCGAGGGCCTTACGCGAATAATTTCGTGTCCGGCGGGCGCGGGGCGATTCGCTTGCGCAAGTACCGCACGGGCGAGTGTTCAGGAGCACCGAGACCCCTACCCGGCGCACGGGCGCGCCGATCCAATAACCGGACCACTCCATGTCACCGGGCGCGAGAATTGTTCCACAGAAATCGGATCGGTATACTCACGCCATGAGCGAGTCCGCGCCCGCGTCCGACGACGCGACCTCTCCAACACTGCTGCACGACGCGCGGAACCGCGACCCGGGGGCGTGGCGCCGACTGGTTCACCTCTACAGCCCCGCGATCTTCCGCTGGGCGAAGCGCACCGGCCTGAGTGACGAGGACGCGGGCGACATCGTTCAGGACGTGTGGGCCTCGGTCAGCTCCGCCCTGGAGCGGTTCCGCCGGGACCGGCGGACGGACACCTTTCGCGGCTGGCTCTGGACGGTGACCCGTAACAAGGTGCGTGACCTCGCGCGGCGCCGCGAAGAGTCCGCGGCAGCGGCCGGGGGCACGGACGCGCAACAGATACTCAACCACGTTCCCGAAGCGGAACCGCCGGACGCCGTCGACGCCGATTCCGCGGAGTGGCTGAACCGGGCGCTCGACCTGGTGCGCCCCGACTTCGAGGAGAGCACCTGGCAGGCGTTCTGGCGGATGGTGGTGCAGGGGCAACCGGCGCGCGACGTGGCCGAAGCCCTGGGCATGGCCCCGAACGCGGTACACCAAGCGAAGTTCCGCGTGGTCAAGCGGTTGCGCCAGGAGCTCGAGCTCATCGGAGCGGCCGACGACCCGTCGTTCACGAATCTTTTCCCAGTCGCGTAAGAGGTCCGCGTTAAGTGGAGGGGAGAGGCCCACGATGCCAACACCTTGCCCCCCGCCCAACGAACTCGCCCGGTACGCCGCCGGGGACTGTGACGACGCGCGCGCCTCGGAACTGGTCGAGCACCTCGGTCACTGCGACCGGTGCCTCGACCGGCTGGACGGACTCGCGCGTCCCGGCCCGCGGTGCCCGGCGCGCGACCCTTCTTCCGGCGCGCCGGCGGCACTCGCCGCTGCGGTCGGGCGCGTTTTGGGGGCGCCACCGGCTCCCGCGGACGTGCCGCCGGAAATCCCGGGCTACCGCGTCATGGAACGGTTGGGGCAGGGCGGCATGGGAACGGTCTTCAAGGCGGTTCACGTGCGGCTGGGCAAAGTCGTTGCGCTCAAGGTCATTCGGGGCGCGCGGGACGCAGCCGCCGTCGCCCGGTTCGATCGCGAGATGCGCGCGGTCGGTCGGCTCGACCACCCGAACATCGTGCGCGCCTCCGACGCGGGCGAGGCGAACGGCGTTCACTTCCTAGTCATGGAGTACGTTCCGGGGGAAACGCTCGCACAGGTCGTGCGGTCCGGCGGCCCGATGGGGCTCGACCGGGCGCGCGCCGCGATCACCCAACTGGCCGCCGGGCTGGCGGTCGCCCACGCCGCCGGGATCGTCCACCGAGACGTGAAACCCTCGAACGCGATCCTAACGCCCGACGGAACGGTGAAGTTGCTCGACCTGGGACTGGCGGCGCTGCCGGACGCGGCACCGGAGCGCACCTCGACGGAGGGCGCCGAATTGACGGCGGTCGACGGATCGAGCCTGACTCGGACCGGGCGCGCGATGGGTACCCGGGATTACATGGCCCCCGAACAGGCGACCGCGCCCGGGGCGGTGGACGCGCGGGCGGACGTGTACGGGCTCGGCGCGACGCTCTGGTTCTTGCTCACCGGCACGCCGCCGCCGCGCCACGGGCTGCCACACGGGTCACTCCCTGGGGCACTGTCCCGCGAGGTGTGGCACCAGTTTCTCGCGAACGACCCGGGGGCGCGCCTGCCGTCCGCTCGGTCCGTCACGGTGCGCTTGTTTCGGCCGGTCCCGCGCCGGCGCAAAGTCATTCGGGTGGTCGGGGTACTCGTTACGACTCTCGTCGCGGGGGCCGCGGGAATGGCGCTCCGCGCGCCGCACCATCCAGAAACCTCTCCACCCGTACCGGCCCCGGCTCCCGCGATCGGCCGGTTGCCGTTCGACGCAGGAACCGCGAAACGATTACAGGACGTGTGGGCCGATCATTCTCAGGTTCCGGTCCGGCTCGCCAACCAGCACGGAATGAACTTCGTGCTGATCCCGCCCGGCGAACTGGGGCTGACGGCCGAGTGCCGCACGACAATTACCCGGCCGTACTACCTAGCGACGACGGAAACGACGATCGGGCTGTACCGGCGGTTCGTCGATGCGACCGGGCACCGCACCGCGGCCGAGGTGGACGAAAAGGGCGGCTACTTCCTCGATTTTGCCGCACCCGCGGGCAAGAAGTTCCAGCGCGGCCCGCAGTTCAATTGGCGCACGCCAGGGCACCCCGAAGCGACCGACCGGTACCCCGTGGTTCACCTGAGTTGGGACGACGCGGTAGCGTTCTGCGAATGGTTGTCGCGCACCGACGGGCGCCGGTACCGTTTGCCGACCGAGGCCGAGTGGGTCTGGGCGGCGCGGTGCGGGAACGAGAGCGAGGTCGGGGAACCGGTGCTGAGGGCCAAGCCGTTCGACGCGCCCTGGCAGGTGGACGAGTGGACCCGCGCGAACGCGGGCACCCCGCCCGCGCCGAAAGCGGTGGGCGGGCGCGGCGCGAACGTATGGGGCGTACACGACATTCTCGGAAACGTCCGCGAGATCTGCCGTGATGAATTCGACGCGCTCCCCGCGGGGGCGTGGACCGATTACGTGAAGCTCGGCACGCACCACCAATTTCACGTGATTCAAGGGGGCTGCTATTACTCGCCCCGACTTCCGCTGCGGGAGCACCGCGGGCGGTTGGAGTCGCACACCTTCGACACCGGGTTCCGCGTGGCGCTCGACCCCGCACCGTAATGAACGGTGCGGTGCCCCTCTACTCGCTCTCGGTCACCCGATCAAACACGGAAAGGAGCGCGAAGAGCCGCACTTACGGCTTCTTCAAACTCTTGCACCACTCGGTCATCAGTTCCACCCCGAGCGCGTCCACGCGACTCGACGACAGTGGCGGCATCTGACCCGAGTTCGGCCCGCGCTGGCCGATGCGGTGAATCACCACGCTCTTCTCCGGTGCCCCCGGCGCGATGAGCTTCGCGCCCTTCAGGTCGAACGTCTGGTGAACCGGGGTCGCGCCGATGAGACGCATCTTGTCCCACTCGGTGGGGAAGTCGAGTTGCATCTGGGCGTTCCCGCCGCCGGCTTCGACGTGGCAGGTCGCGCAGTTCGTGTGCAGCCACGCCTTCGCGCGGGCGGTCAGGTCTTGCGTCTTGTCGTAAGGGTCGGCCAACTTCTTCAGCCCCGCGGGCGGCGCCGGTAACATCCCGGTCGGCTTCGGCTCGCGCTGGTTCGGCTGCTGCTTGCTCGTAGCGTCCTTTATTGCCCCCTCCACCTCGCCGGCCCAGGCCACGTTTAAGAGGCCCAGGCGCTCGAGCACGCGGAGCTGGTTGTCCGTGCGCCCGCTGAGGTAGGTGTAGTCCTTGTTCATCTGCACTTCGCACAGCCCCAGAACGTAGTTTGCAGCGCGACTGTGACACACCATGCACTCGGCCCGGCTCGGGTAGTGCCACGCCTGCTGGCGCGCACCGGTCGCGGTGGCGACCGTGAACGTGCGATCGAGCCCCGGGGAGTCCACAAGGGTGGCGTCGGTCCCGGCCTCGTTCCACACGTAGGAATAGCCGTACCACTCGCCGTCCTGCTTCGTCATGAACCGCGTTTCGATCCACTTCCGGGTGCTCGGGTCGCCCTCTTTTAGCTCGAGCGCGAAACTCTTCACGAGCACGGCTTTGTCGGGCATGTCCCACCCGCCGTTGCGCTTGAACTGGATCGTGCCTTCGGGCACCGCCAGGAAGCGCTCCTTGTGCGCCCCGTCGGACCAGAACGGCGCGTTGACCGAGTACGGGATCACGCCCGGCTTCATCGCGTGGTCCTTCACCGAATCGAACAGCCCACTGTCGCTCAGTTTTTTGGGGAACGTGCCCGCGTGCTTGGCCGTGTTGGGTGCGAGCGTGTAAAGCCCGCCGTCACCGGCCGCGGAGTGGTGGCAGATTAAAAGTTCGCCGTCGGGATCGAGTGCGAAGCTCGTGATCTTCAGCGTGGTGATCGCGATCTTCTTGTGCCACTCGATCTTCGTCCCGGTGTGCTTCACGGCCCAGATGTGCCCGGTGCTGTAGTCGCCGTAGATGTACGCGCCCTTCAAGTCGGGGTGTTTGGCGCCGTGATACACCACCCCACCCGTCAGCGATCTCGCTTCCGAGTGGTGGTGCTCCACGGTGGGTTTACTGATCGGCGTCGGGCCGGCTTTGCGGTTCGGGTAGAACGGGTGGCTGCCCTCCATCACGCTCCACCCGTAATTGTCGCCCTTCTCCACCAAGTAGGCTTGTTCCCACAAGTCTTGCCCGTTCTGGCCGACCCAGAGCTGTTTCGTCTTCGCGTCGAAGGTGATGCGCCACGGGTTGCGCAGCCCGTATGCCCACGTCTCGGGGGCAAAGTCCTTCTTGCCCACATACGGGTTGTCCTTCGGTACGCTGTACGCTTTCCCCTCAGCGGGTGAATCGACGTCGATGCGAAGCACCTTCGCGAGAAGCAGGTCCGTGCGCTGTCCCGTCAGATTCGTGTCGGAGTCGGAAGTCCCGTCACCGCTGGTGACGAACATCGTGCCGTCGCTCCCGAAACACACCGCACACCCGTTGTGGCCGTCGGACTCCCATTCGATGATGGTCTTCGCGCTCTTGGGATCGAGATCGTGCGGCGCGTTCTTGCTCATCGTGTAGCGGGTGATCGTGCTCCACTTGCCCTTGCGCCCGGGTGTCGCTCCGTTCCAGCCGATGTAGACGTACCGGTTCTCCGCGAACTTCGGGTGGAACGCGATGTCATAGGCGGTCCCGCCGTTCGGCGTCTCCATCAGCTTCACCGCGTCCTTGTTGGTCGTCGCTGCACCATACGCGGCACGCCACATCTGCGTCGGCCCGTAGGGTTGCGGTTGCGTGATGAGGAGCAGATCCGCGGTACCCGGAATCGGCTCCACGCGAATCGGGAACTCCGGTCGGTACTTGTCGAGGGCACGGACCGCGATGAACGGCGGCGGGGGATCGGGAAAACCAACGACCGTGGACGTGGTGAGCGGCGCGCGATTCTCGATCCCGAACGGTTTCGCGGTGGTGGCGTCCGGGCCGACGAACGCGAGCGTCGCGTAGTCTTCACTTTGGTGGAAGAACGGCGGGATCTTCTTCTTCGTGATCGGCGCGACACACGATAGTTCTTCGTTCTTCCAGTTCGTGTTGTAGTCGAACCGGCAAAGATTCAGTTTCCACTTCTCGCCCGCGACCGGCCGGCCCCCGGTGCGCAGGAAGTCCGTCCACGGGATTCGGCCCTCCACGCTCCACCCCTTGTCGACGTCATCGCGCTTGTTAAGTGTGCCGTTTAACTTCACCTTCGATTCCATTCGGAACGTGCCCACCTTCGACTGCTTCGCGATCGAGTCCAGATCGTACTTTGGGTAAAAGGCATCGAATCGCGTGCCCGCAGCGCTCACCTGGAACTCGTAGTAACCGGTCTTCTCAAAATCCGGGCGCAAGAAGAGCTCGAACACGTCGTTCTTCCACAAATCGCCATCGTGCTCGGTGATGTCCGCGAAGAGGTCGGAGTCTTCCATCTCGGCGTGGAAGTATAGGTATTCGCGGTCCCAGAGGAGTTTCGCCGTGGTCGCAGTGCGGGCCATGCGAGCCGCGTCCCCGAGCCACGGCACGTGAAATGCGTTAATCGATTGTGCGTGCTTCCAGGCCGCCTCGTCCGCAACGCCATCAAGGGCGATGGGGGTATCCGCCCAGCGGCACTCGAAGTGACTCGGTGGGGCCTGCTTGTACGGTTCCGGGACGGGGCGTTCGGGCTTTGCGTCGGTTTGTGAACGGGACGAACTGCCAGAGCCCACTGCGAGAATCAAAGAGCCAAGCGCGACGAACGCGAGAGCCACACGGAGGAGTCGAGCGTGAGGAGGCATGTGCGAAAACTCAACACGGGTGAGTGGCAGATTCGCACATGGTACCCGCACGAGGGTGCGCAAAAAAGCCCCCGCTCAGGATGAGCGGGGGCGCCCCAAATGTCCGGTCTTTGACAACTTACTCAGCCGACGAACACGCTGGTGGTGAGTCCGGGGAACGCATCGATCCACTGGACCCCGGTCGGGTTCGGCGGGATCAGGTTCGCCGACGTAACCAGGCCCACGCGCCCGTTGGTCGAGTTGCCCGAGGTGAGCATGACGTCGGTGCGCCCGTCGCCGTCCGCGTCCACCGCGGTCACGCGCAGGCCGCTGGTGTCCCCGGTCCAGGCGATCGTGCTGACCAGGTCGAGTTGCCCCTGCCCGGTGGTAAGTGCTCGCCCGCTGACGATCCGCAGGTGCGCGGGGCCGCTGCCCGGCCCGGCGATGATGTCCGCGAACCCGTCGCCGTCCACATCGCCCACCGTGAGGTTCAACCCGGCGGTCATGGTGGGTGAATACATATAGAAGTCGTTCACCAACTTCCGCGGCCCCTGCCCTAGCGCGAGTGACCGGCCATCGAACGTGGCCACGTGCGGTCCGGCACCGTACCCGGCGCCAGTGACGAGGTCCGCGTACCCGTCGCGGTTCAGGTCGCCCATTGACACACGGACCCCGCCGAGGAACCCCGGCGCGTAGGCATAGAAGCTCGCCAGTTCGGTCATTCCGCGCCCGCTGAACACCTTCACGTGCGGCACGTTGCCCAGATCAGTACCGATCGCGATATCGGGCACGCCGTCCGCGTTCAGGTCGCCGGCCGCGACCCACAGCCCGCCCTGGTACCCGGGGAACGGGTCGAAGTCCGCGATCATGGCCGCGGTCGCGCCGTCCCACACGCGGACGCGCGCGGCGATGCCCGCGCCGCTGGCAGTAATGAGGTCCGCGACCCCGTCGCCGTTGATATCCGCCCGCGCGATGCGCACCCCGCCGCGGTAGCCGTCGCCGAACGGCTTCACGGTCATCGCCAGGCTGCCGTTCGGCCGGTACACGAGCACCTGCGTCGTCGTGACACCGGCGCCGGACGCGACCGCCCACCCGGTCGGCAAGGCTGTTGAGGTGCCCGACGATACGGGCAGCGCGACCGGTGGGGAAGTGACAATCGGTGGCGAGGGCGCAACCGGCGGAGAGTTCGAGACCGGAGGCAAGGCGGACCCGTATGGCGCGTTCACGTCAACCACCGCGAAATCGGTGCGGACCGGGTTCTTGTTCCCATCAACTGTGCTGGTCGCTTGCAAGCCGGCGAACGTTGTCTGCCCTTTGAATGTCGCGGCGACCGGGAAGAAGAGCTGGTTGCGGATCGGGTCGGTTTGGCGGAACACCGTTGAGAGCGACCACGCCGAGCCGTTGAGCGTCGCGAGCCGAATTTGGCCCGCGAACTCGTTCGCGTAACTCACGGGAAGGTGTTCGCCCGCTTCGTCAGAGAAAACGATGTTCGCGCGCCCGGAGGCATCGAAATACAGTTGCGGCGCGAATCCGGTGAACCGCGCGCCGTCCCCCGCAACGTACCCGTCGGGCGTGCTCGTGACCGTGGCGTGCGTCCACCCGCCCGCGGTGAGGGTGTGGTACATCAGCTTCGAGCTCTGGGGGGAGCCGGTGTTGTACCGGTCCACGTAGTAGCTCGCGATCGCGATTTGGTCGCCCGGTCCAACAGCCACGCTCGCCCCCAGGCCCGCGTCGGCGGTGCTGTCCAGTGGGGCCATCACCGTTTGCGACGCCCACGCACCGCCCCGGTTGGTGGCGTACATCAGCGTGCTGTTCACCGTGGAGAACGCGCCCGCGATGTAGAACTGCGGTGTGTAGGTCACGTGCGCGTGATTCGTGGAATCGACCGCCAGTGACAGGAACCGCGGGGTCCACCGGCCCCCCGTGAACCACACGTCCTGGCTCAGGTCGGCCGTGTCCGCGATCTTGGCGAAGCCCCACGCGCCGCCCGCGTTGGTGGCGTACATCAGCGTGCCCGTGCCGAAATTGCCCACGCCCGTGGCCGCAGCGTTGGTCTCGGTGAAGATCAGGTGAATCGAGTTGTTCGCCCCGGCTTCCGCGACGAGGTTGTTCGGCCCCCACTGGCTCATCCAGTTCGGGGTGATCGTCTCGACCTTCTGCCACCCGGCCGACGTGCGAGCGTAGTGCTGGATCAGCGTCTGGTACCGGCCCGCGCCCCCGTTCCACTGTTTCTCGAGGAAGAGCGCGTGCGGGGTGCCGTCGGACGTGAACACGAGCTGCGCCGTTTGCGACGCCCGCTCCACGGCATCGGCCGAGTTGTACTCGGCCGCGGTGAACGCGCCGGACGTGGCAACAGTTTGGGCCGACCAAGCGCCCGCTACACGGGACTGGTAGACGAGGTTCCCGCCGTTCCAGAGTAACTGACCCAGTTCGCCCGTGGGGCTGTACTGGGTCCAGTTGAACTCTCCGGCGGGAATAATGGAACCGGCTGGGTTCAGCCGGTCTTCCAGTAGCTCAACCTGAAGCGCGGGCGAGTACGCGCGTCGGAGCATCAGTCACCTGATGTGTGCGAGGTTCGGAACGGGGGAGCCGAACGTTTACATTCCGGGCGTATTTACCGGCGTTGCGACGGGCGGTCAATACGGCTTCGCCAGTGAACGAGGAAGTTTAACCCCGCATTACTGCCGAAGTGAAGATCTCCTTACACTTCATCCCCTCCCTGAATGCGAATCGACTCGTACCTGACCCGATCGACCGCCAGCAGCGCACGTACTGGGGCGGGTTACCCGAATTACCACCGCTCCCTGACCGGCACCGCTGCGCGTAGAATGCGATGATGGAACCCCTGGCGATCCGCACCGAAGGTCTGACCCGCACGTACCGCAAGCCCCGCAAGCGGCGCTGGTGGTGGTCCAAATCAAAACCTGTTGGGGCCGAGGAGCGCGATTTCGTTGCCCTCGACCAAGTGTCCCTCGAGGTCCGCCCGGGTGAGCTGTTCGGGCTACTTGGGCCGAACGGTGCCGGGAAGACCACGCTCATCAAGATCCTAACGACCCTTCTCGCGCCGTCATCCGGTTCCGCGCGCGTGGACGGTTTGGACGTGATTGCCGATGCGGAGCTGCTCCGCCCGCGCATCAACATGGTGTCCGGCGGCGAGTCGAGCGGGTACGGCATCTTGAACGTGCGCGAGAACCTGTGGCTCTTCGCGCGCATTTACGGTGTACCCACGGCCGTTGCGGAAGAACGCATCGACAAAATGCTCGGCGTCGTCGGGTTAACCGACAAAGCAACGAGCCGTATCAGCTACCTTTCGACCGGCCAGCGACAGAAAATGAACTTTTGTCGCGGGTTCATCACAGATCCCAAAATCCTGTTCCTTGATGAGCCGACGCTCGGGCTCGACGTGACGAGTGCGCGCGCAATTCGCACTTTTGTTAAAGATTGGATGAAGGAGCGCCCGGACCGCACGCTGCTCCTTACGACGCACTACATGGCCGAAGCGGACGAACTCTGCGACCGGCTCGCGATCATCGATCGGGGCAAGGTGCTCGCGTGCGACACGCCCGCCAACCTGAAGCGCCAGGTGCAGAAGTACCCGATTTATGAGCTGAGCCTCGCACCGGGGCATCAAGGTTGGGGCGAAGTGAGCAAACTCCCCGGCGTCCACCAGGCCACGACAACCACCACACCCACGACGGTGGAACTTAAGGTGTCGTTGATTGAAGAACCGGCCATCGGTGCGGTGGTGCAGGCCCTCGTCACCGCCGGCGGACGCATTCTCACCATGAAGAAAGTGGAGCCGACCCTCGAAGACGTGTTCATTGAACTGGTCGGCCACGGGCTGACGGAAGACGAAGGGCCGAAGGGCTGAGCGGACGAAAGGGATTGGGAACGGGTCATCGTCTCGAATGCGGAAAGAGGGTTCGCGGTGTCAGCCAAGCTCTTCCTTCAAGTGGTTCAGGCGCGAACCTATCCGCGGTTGGCGTGGTTGTTCCGCAGCAACTCCTGGATGATTCAGGAAACCGTGCTGCCGGTTCTGGCGGTGTCCGCGTTCGCGTATGCGTACCGCGCGATGGAGGCGCCGCAAGCGTACACCGGGTTCCTCGTGCTCGGCGCCGCGATGACGACGTTCTGGCTGAACGTGCTGTGGGGCATGGGGGCTCAACTCTACTGGGAGCGCGACTCCGGGAACCTCGAACTCTACGTGATGTCGCCGGCCCCGATGATCGCCATTCTCACCGGCATGGCGCTCGGCGGTATGACCACGACCATTATTCGCGCCACCGCGATCACGGTCGCGGGGATACTGCTGTTCGATGTGCCGATCGACCCATCGAGCTGGTGGCTGCTCGTGTTGGGCTTCGTCATCACGCTCGCGGCGCTGTACGGTTTGGGGATGCTGTTCGCGTCCGTGTTTCTGATGTGGGGGCGCGAGGCGTGGCACCTCGTCGCGCTGTTACAAGAGCCGATCTACCTGATGAGCGGCACGAACTTCCCGGTGTCGGTGCTGCCGCGCGCGGTGGCACTCGTCGCGAGTGCGATTCCGCTCACACTCGGCATGGACGCGATGCGCCAGGTGCTGTTCCGCTCGGCCGGCCTGTTCGATGTGTGGACCGAGCTGAGTGTGTTGGGTTCGCTCGCGGTCGTGTTCTTCTTCATCGCGCGCTGGAGCCTGCGCCGCCTGGAGCGCCGCGCCCGTGAAGAGGGGAAGCTCACGGTCCGGTGGCAGTGAGCAAACAATTCCCGCAGTTACTTCACGTTCGTAACGACCTCCGCTCATCTCTTCGCCAACGCCGGCCGGTCGGGTAGCGTTGGTACTTGCGACACGTCACACACATCCAATCACCGGAGTGCCACCATGTCCCGTTTCACGGTGTGGGGCCGGCGGTCGTTCACCGCAGGAATCCCAGCGCTGCTTCTCGTACTGTTGGTTGGGTGCGGAAAGCGAGACGCCGAAATCGCTCAAGAAACGGCGCGCATCGAAAGTAAGCGCGAACCCACGGATGAGAACCTCTCCGCCAATGGCTCAAAGCCCAATTCCTCGGCACAATCAATTACGCGCGACATGCTTCTGGCAAAACTAAAGTCTTCAGCACGCGGAAGCCTCTATGTAGCGAAGCCTACGAATTCAGCCTTTGGGTACGAACGACCGAATCCCGTCAACAACAGCGCCCCCGAAGTCGGCGGCGGGCACAACGCGCAGAACGCAGAAGCCTACGGCGTGTACCGCGAGAACGAGTTCCGCTCGCCGCTTGTTGCGCCGCTATCCACGTTCTCTGCCGACGTGAACACTGCGTCGTACTCGAACGTTCGGCGCATGCTCAACGAGGGCAAGTTGCCGCCCGCAAGCGCGGTGTTCCTCGCGGAGTTCGTGAACTACTTCCCTTACCAGTACGCGCAACCCAAAGGCGACGATCCGGTCGCGTTCCACGTCGAAATGGGTCCGTGCCCGTGGAACCGGCAGCACCACCTCGTGCGCGTCGGGGTGCAGGCGTACCAAATTCCGGCGGACAAACTGCCAGCCCGGAATCTCGTGTTCCTCATCGACACGTCCGGCTCCATGCAAGCCCTCAATCGACTGCCACTCGTGAAGCAATCGCTCGGACTGCTCGTGGGCACACTCACCGAGCGGGATCGCGTGAGCATTGTGACCTACGCGGGCGACTCGCGCGTGGCCCTCGGCCCCACGAAGGGCAGCGACAAGAAAACCATCATGGACGTGGTAACGGGACTCGACGCGAACGGCGGTACCAACGGCGAAGGTGGGATCAAGAAGGCTTACCAGTCGGCCCGCGACACGTTCATTGAGGGCGGCGTGAACCGCGTCATTCTCTGCACCGACGGCGATTTCAATGTCGGCGTCACCGATAACGGTGAGCTGGTAAAGCTGATCGAAGAACAGCGGCGGAGCAAGGTGTTCCTCACGATCCTCGGTTACGGGATGGGCAACTACAAGGACGACCGGCTCAAGGAACTCGCGAACCACGGCAACGGGCACCACGCCTACATCGACACCATCGACGAAGCGAAAAAGGTGTTCGTGGAGCAAGGCGGCGCGCTGGTGTGCGTCGCGAAGGATGTGAAGTTCCAGGTGGACTTCAACCCGGAAAAAGTGAATGCGTACCGGCTCGTCGGGTACGAAAACCGGTTGCTGAAGGACGAAGACTTCAAGAATGATGCGAAGGACGCGGGTGATATGGGCAGCGGGCACCAAGTAACTGTGCTCTACGAAATCGTCCCCGTTGGCGTGAAGATCGATTTGCCGGAAGTCGATCCGAGCAAGTACCAGAAGCCGAAGGAAGTGCCCGCGAACGTTTCCGACGAGTGGCTCACGGTGAGAATGCGGTACAAACAGCCCGAAGCCGACGCGAGCAAAGAACTCGCGAAACTGCACACAGGCGAGGTGGCGAAAGACCTCAGCGACGACTTCCGGTTCGCCGCGACCGCCGCGTCGTTCGGCATGCTGCTCCGCGACTCGAAGTTCCGCGGTGTGATGACCTATGCGGGAGTCTTGGAGGAAGCCCAGGGATGTATCGGTGTCGACCCGAACGGGCACCGCAAGCAGTTCGCCGAGTTGGTGGCGCTCGCGAAGGAATTGGCCCTGAAAGAGAAGAACCCGGACCCGAAAGGCATCGGCGCGAACGACTAACCAGATCAGGGGTCGATCAAGATCCACCGCGGTTCGGGATCGGCTTCGGTGCCCCCCACCGAACATTGTCAAAACCTGTTTGAAGACCACACAATCCGCGCAGTAGTCGAGCAATCGGCCAATGCCGCGCGGCCCGCGATATCCAGAAGCGCCAAAAGTACGACGGGAACGCGCCGATGAGCGCGCCGGCGAGGAAAGAAGAACCCAGGTGCCGAGCGCACAAGGCCCGAAGAGATGATGATGGCGCGTAGTCAAGGGTTAATCCTCGCCTACACGCCCCCGGAACTACAAACACGTCGCCAGTTCCTGCCTCACTCGTCGCTCCACTTCACGAACGCTTCGAGAGCGTAGTATTCGGGCAGCCCCAGTGCGTCGTAAGTGCGGGCGGTGGCGATGTTCCGCTGCTCGGCGCGCTGCCAAAACTCGCGCCGGTCCGTGCCGCCGGGGAACATCGCCTTGTCCTTCTGACTCTGGTGCCGGAAGATCGCCTGCTTCTTGCGCTCCAGCACTTCCGGGCTGAGCGGCACCGCCATTTCGATTTCGTGCGGCTCCCACTCTTCCCACGCGCCCTTGTACAACCACACGTCCGGGTCGAAACCTTCCGCGCGCACCCGTCGCGTGGCCGCGTAGATCGCTTCCGCGCACACGCGGTGCGTACCGTGCGGGTCGCTCAACTCGCCCGCGACGTACACCTGGTGCGGGTTCAGTCGCTTCAGCAATTCGACGACGTCCTCAATGTCCTGCGGGTGGATCGGGTTCTTGGTCTTGGCCCCGGTGTGGTAGAACCGCAGGTTCATGAACTCCAACTGCTCCGGCGGGATGCCGCACGCGAGCGCCCCGGCGCGGGCCTCCGTGGTGCGAATCACGGCCTTCACCTTCAACACATCGGCGCTGTCCAGTTCGCCCGGCTTCTTCGCGTCGAGGAACTGGTACACGCGCTCTTTGATGGTGCCGGCGCTGGTCTGCTCCGTGGCGCTGCCGAACGACTGCACGAACTCGTCCACGAAGTCCACGAACCGGCGCGCGTCGTGGTCGAACACCGCGACGTTCCCGCTCGTCATGTACGCGATGTGGACCTTGTGCCCCTGCTCGACGAGCCGGATGATCGTACCGCCCATCGAGATCACGTCGTCGTCGGGGTGCGGCGAGAACACGAGCACGGTCTTCGGCGCCTGGATGTCGCCCTTGCGCCGGCCGAGGCGCGGGTCACCGTCCACGCTCGAGACCGGCGCGACGCGGCCCGCGGGGTACGGCTTGATCGTCTCCATGCGGTCGAGGAAGACCGCTTCGCCGATCTGTTCGGCTGGTCCCTTTTCGCGGAGCAGTTCGTACAGGTGGTGGTCGCGGAAGTCGTCGTCGTTGAGCTTTTGCAGCCCCTTCTTCACCGTCAGCGCGAGCGTGACG
The DNA here is from genome assembly GCF_017939745.1 of Gemmata palustris. Lineage (NCBI taxonomy): Bacteria > Pseudomonadati > Planctomycetota > Planctomycetia > Gemmatales > Gemmataceae > Gemmata > Gemmata palustris. Next base: position 5,618,584 of record NZ_JAGKQQ010000001.1, read on the forward strand.
ACGGCCTTGCGGACCAGTTCCGGCGCCCACTGGCACGGCCCGACTTCCCACGGGCGCTTGATCGCGGTCAGTTCCGCGGCGGCGGCCTCGTCGAGAACGATCGTCGCGTCCTTGTGGTCCTGCAGGAAACTCGCGGAAATGACTTCCGTGGGCGCCTGTTCCAGTGCCTTGTAAACGATGCCGGCCTTGTGTTCGCCGAACGCCATCAGGAAGATGCGCCGGGCCTCGAGGATGCTGGAGACGCCCATCGTGAGCGCGTGGTGCGGTACGTTCTTTTCGCCGAAGAACCCGTCCGCCGCGTCGCGCCGGGTGATGCTGTCGAGGGTCACGAGCCGGGTGCGGCTGTTCTGCGGGCTCCCCGGTTCGTTGAACGCGATGTGCCCGGTGCGGCCGATGCCCAGAATCTGGATGTCAATCCCGCCGAACGACTTGATCTTCTCTTCGTACTCGGCGCACGCCGCGTCCACTTCTTCCGGCTTGAGCGTGCCGTCGGGAATGTGGATGTTTTCCCACTTAATGTTGACGTGCCCGAAGAGCGTTTCGTGCATCCACCGGAAGTACGAGTGCTGGCTCTCCTTCGGCATCGGGTAGTATTCGTCGAGGTTGAACGTCACGACCCGCGACAGGTCCAACCCTTCTTCCTTGTGCATCCGAATCAGTTCGCGGTACAACCCGACGGGCGTGCTCCCGGTAGCCAGCCCGAGCACGGTGGGCTTGCCGGCGGCGTTCCGCGCGCGGACGAGTTTGTCGATCTCCTTCGCGACGTATCGGGCGGCGACCGCAGCAGTCGGGAACTTGACGGTCCGTGTTCGCGTGTGTGGCAGTGTTTGCGGGGCAGTCATGCGTGATGCCTTCTGTGGGAACCAACGTTCCGCGCCGTGGGTGTTGTGAATGGGTGTTTTAGCAGCGTGCGCACCGAGCGGGTATGCCGATCGCGAGAACGGATGAGGTGCCACCGGCGGAACCGCGGACGTACAAGTGCTACACTGAGAAGAGCTTAATTTTGAGCGCCCGCCCGAAGTCGCGCACCGGGCCAGAAGCGAACGGGTGCGGCCCGAACACGCGCGGCGCGGCATCTCGGTTTCACTGTGCGGTGCGTCTCGGATAAGATACCCGAACCGGCTGCACGCGCCACCGGCCCGCTCCGGCACCCGTTCGCGCGATTCCGGTTCGCCGTACCGCCCCAGGACACCCACGGTAGCTATGTCACGCGACCGCGCCACCGACGACGCCCAAGACCTGTTCACACGCGGCCACAAAGCGCTCACCGCCGGTGATTACCAGGAAGCCATCGAGTGCTACTCGCGCGCGATCCGGCTGCGGCCCGGCGATTCCGCCGGCTACCGGTACCGCGCGCACGCCTATCTCGAAATGGGCGACCGCGTGCGCGCCCTCAACGACCTGGACCACGCCATTCGCCTCAAACCGGACGACGCGCAACTGTTCGCCGATCGCGCGGCCGAACTGTTCGCGCAAACGCAGTACGATCAGGCCATTGCGGACTGCGACCGCGCGCTGAAGCTCGATTCCACGCGGACCGGACTGATCGCACTCCGGGCGCGGTGCCACGCGGACCGCGGCGACAGTGCGTCCGCTTTTCAAGACTTCGAGACCGCGATCACCGCGGACCACGCGAACGCCCCTCGCTACCGGTTGTGGCGCGCGCAACTGCACCTCGACATCGAAGACTACTTCGCCGCGACCGAGGACGTGACCGCGGTCATCACAGCCGACCCGAAGAACGCGGATGCGTTCCGCCTGCGGGCCACGATCCGCCAGCAGGGGGGCGACTACGCGAGAGCAGCGGACGACTTTACCACTGCGCTCGAACTGAAACCCGGCGACCCGCTCGTGCATTTGGGCCGCGCGATCTGCCGGTTCCTGCTCCGCGATCACGTCGGGGCCACGGCCGACGGCGACGAAGTGATTAAGCAGTTGCCGGGCGTGGTAAAGGCCTACGAGATCCGCGGGAACGCGCGCAAGGCGCTCGCCGACCTCGATGGCGCACTAGCGGACTTCAACGAAGCGATCAAACTCGCACCGAGCGCGGTCATGCCGTACAACTTTCGCGCCGGCGTGAACTACGCGATGAAGAAGTACACCGCGGCGGTTCGCGACCACATGGACGCACTGAAGCGCGACCCGCGGAGTTCGGGCACGTTCAACCAGCTCGCGTGGATCTGGGCCACCTGCCCGGACCCGGACGTGCGCAACGGTGACCGGGCACGCGAGTGCGCCACGCGCGCGTGCGAACTCACCGAATGGAGCGAACCGGGTTACCTCGACACCCTTGCTGCCGCGTGCGCCGAGTGCGGCGAGTTCGACGACGCGATCAAGTGGCAGGAGAAGGCGATCGATCTCCTGAGCGACTCGGAGCGCCGGGCCGACTACCAAACGCGCCTCGACCTTTACGAAGACGGCAAACCCGTCCGCGTCGTCGGTGGTGGTGAAGGAGCATAGCCAATAATGCACAGGGCTTCCGCCCTGTGCTACGAGCGCCGGCCGCTCCGCGGCGGAAAGGCGTTGAAGGCTCTGGTCTTCGCCCCGGAGGGGCCGTCTGACGTAGCACCGGGCGGAAGCCCTGTACCCCCTGTGCCAGCACCGGCCGGTCGCCAGTCACTTCACGGCCCCGTCCTTCAAGTGAAACACTACGTCCGCGAGGCGCTCCGCTTCTGTGCGATTGTGCGTGACGTGCAGCACCGTCACTTCTCGCGTGTCGCGCACGCGCGCCAGCACCGAAACGAGGTGATCGCGCGTGTCGTCGTCGAGGGACGCGAGCGGCTCGTCGAGCAGCAGCACCGGCGGGCGGCTCGCCAGTGCCCGCCCGAGCGCCACGCGGTGCTTCTCGCCGCCGCTCAGAAAGTACGGGAAGCGGTCGAGCAGGTGCGCGACTTCGAGCCGCTCCGCCAGTTCCGCGACCCGTTTCGCGACATCGGCCGCAGCGTCTCCGCGAACCGCGAGGGCGAACCCGATGTTATCGCGCACCGTCATCGTCGAAAAAAGCACGCCGTCTTGGGGAACGTAGCCGATGTGTCGTGCGGCCGGGCGCAGGTGCGTTACGTCGCGGCCCGCGAGGACGATCGTGCCGGTTTGCGGTTTTCGCAAGCCGGCGATCGATTCGAGGACGGTCGTTTTACCGCACCCGCTCTTACCCATCAGCACCGCGTATTGAGTCTGTGGGACGGTGAGCGCCACGCCTTTTAGCGCGAACGTGCCCTGCCGAATGGATAGGTTCTGGATGTCGATCACGCGACTGTTGTAGGGCCGGCCGCGTCCGCCGTCTGAGCCCCGATGCGTACAACCGGCCCGAACTCGCAATTGGGTGAACCTTCGCGCGTCGCACCATCTCCATTCATCTTCGCGGCGCGGGTCCAAACGAGGTTCTGTCATGGCCGAGATATGGCGCATTCCGGGCTGCCCGGAGCCACCCGATTGGACGGTGGACTTAGCGGCGCTGCGCGAACTCTACCCGTGGCTCGAACCGCTCGGCGAGTGCCCGCAAGACCCGATCTTCCACGCGGAAGGCGACGTACTCACGCACCTGGGTATGGTGCTCACGGAACTCGCCGCACTCCCGGCATTTCGCGCGCTGACCGAGCAAGACCGGCACATTGTCTTCGCCGGCACGCTGCTACACGACATCTCGAAGCCGGAATGCACGCGCATCGAAGACGACGGTCGCGTGCGGTCGCCCGGGCACGCGGTGAAGGGCGTGTACAAGGCACGGCGAATACTCACGGACGACGAAGCGTTTGCGCCGCTCGGCACACCGTTCGAGATTCGTGAGCAAATTCTCGCGCTCGTGCGCTGGCACGGACTCCCCGCGAACTACCTCGATAAGCCGGACCCGCAGCGCGCGGTGATCCTCACCGGCCTGACGACGCGCATGGATCTGCTCACGATTCTCGCCGAAGCCGACCACCGCGGGCGCATCGTGAAGAAGGCCGACGACACGATGACGCGGATCGAGTTGTTCCGCGACTTCTGTGAAGAGTGCGAATCGTGGGACGGTCCGCGTGCGTTCGCCAACGATGTGTCGCGGTTCCACTACTTCCGCACGCCGAGCGAGCACCCGACACTGCACCTCTTCGATGACTCGAAATGCGAAGTCACAGTTCTCAGCGGCCTGCCCGGTAGCGGAAAGGACACGTGGGTGAGCGAACGTGCGGACGGCCACGAAGTCATCTCGCTCGACGACATTCGCCGCGAACTCGATGTCGAACCGGGCGACAACCAAAGTGCGGTGGTCGCGGCGGCTTACGATCGGGCGAAAGTGCTACTGCGTCGCAGTGAATCGTTTGTGTGGAACGCGACGAACGTGTCCCGCATGCTGCGCGGCAAAGTGATCGACCTGAGCGCGGCGTACAAGGCGCGAATCCGCGTGGTGTACCTGGAACCGCCGATTCCATCGATCCGTTCGCGCAACACCGGCCGCACGAAGCGCGTTCCCGAGCGCGTTTGGGAGCGGCTATTCGACAAGCTCGACGTGCCGACTCCCGCGGAATGCCACGCGGTCGAATATCTGGTGGGTGAAGTTTGATGACGGCACTCGAACCGCCCTCAAACTTCGCCCACCGGTACGGAGGCTAACATTTGCTAACATTTTGGCCCGGCGGAGGGATCGCCTCCGCTGGGTGTAATACGAACTGCTGACATTTCCAGTTCGACCGCGTTATTTCGCCTCTGCATTGAACGACGAACACGGCTAACAATTGCTAATGAACGCTAACGTTCTCCGCCAGCCCACGCTAACTTCCGCAACGGATCGCATCAAAGTGCTCCCGGCACGCCCGGCCGGTCGGTCTTGATAGATAATGTAATTATGACCAATTTGTGAACGGAAATCCAGTAAAATTAGAAAATGGAGCCAGCGTTCTCAATGGGTGCCAACTCGATGCCGGAGAACACGTTTGAATCGCCACCTCGACGTACCCGAGCACCCGAATTCGGTGCCCCTAAACGGAGGCGTTCGGCCTCACTTCTTGCCGACTTCCTTGAACCGAATCGTCACCTCACGGGGGCTGCCGTCCGTGAGTACCTTGTTGAACGGTTCCTTCACGTGGTCGGCCTGACCGATGTGCGTGCGTTCCTCGCCCTTCAGCACGAACGCGGTAACGTAGTAGCGGTTGTTGGCGTTTAATTCGCCCTTCGCGCCGATGGTGAACTCTTTCTTGGTCTCTTTGCCGGTCGCGTGCGTAAAATCCTTGATCTCCACTCTCTCCACCAGGTCCGCGGCCTTGTCCGCAATCCGTTTATCGATGCTATAGAGCCGGAGTTCCAACACGCGCCCGTCGAACGATGCGACATCTTTTGGGACGATCACCGTAACGGTGACCTTCGTAGTCGTGTCGTCCTTTTTGTCTTCGGCACGCGCAATCGTGGCGCCGATGAACAGAATTGCGGCACACGCGATGAGGCGGCCGAACATGGAGTTACGCCTTTGCGAAGTGAGGTATCGAAGGAAACGATACGTCGCAATGGCGGGTTCGACGAGGACCGATGTCGCAACCGGGCACACGAGTCGTAAAATGAGTGACAACCGGGTCCGTATTCCCTTCCGCGCACAACCGCCCCCAGGAGCGCGTAAGTCGCCAGCCACGAACCTGTATCAATTGTTGGGAAGTCTACGCATGGCCGAGCCACCGCTCACTCGCGTCACGCTGCTCACCCGTCTCAAGGACGGGCGCGACGCCGATGCGTGGCGGGAGTTCGTGCAGCTCTACGGCCCGGTCGTGTACCGGTTCGCACGCAACCGCGGCCTCCAGGACGCCGACGCCGCCGACCTCATGCAGGACGTGCTGCGGAGCGTCGCTCGCAACGCCCACCGCATGGAATACGACCCCAAGCGCGGCACCTTTCGCGGGTGGCTGTACACGGTCACGCGGAACAAGATTTACAACTTCCTCAGCAGCCAGCGGAACCGCCCCCGCGGGACCGGAGACGCGGACGCCCAGGAGCGCTTGGACGCGACCCCGGCCCGTGAGGAAGAGGGACCGGACGCGGACTGGGAAAAAGAGTACCAGCGCCGGCTCAGCGCCCGCGCGATGGAACTCGTTAAGGGCGAGTTCCAGCCCAACACGTGGTCCGCGTTCTGGCAGACGGCGGTGGAGGGCAAGTCCGCCGCCGAAGTGGGGACCGAATTGAAGATGAGCCCCGGCGCCGTGTACGTCGCCAAGAGCCGGGTGCTCGCCCGGCTCCGCGACGAGGTGCAGAAAATCATGGTCGAGGAAGACGCGGCCTGATTTAGCGCCCCTCGACCGCCCGGTACAATCATCCGCCGGCCCGCGGCCGGGGTTCGCCCGGCCCACCGGTTCCGCAGCCGGATTCGCCCGGAAGCAACATATGACAACCAACACGACGACGACCACCGAGTGCCCGCCGCTGAATGAGCTGGAACGGCTCATGCGCGGGCGCTGCACCGACGCCCGCACGTCGGCGCTGTGCGACCACGTCGGTGCGTGCCCCGCGTGCCAGAAGCGGCTCGATGCGCTCACCGGGTCCGGGTCCGGCTCCGGCCTCACCGACCACCTGCGAGAAGCGGACAAGGAAACTCCGCCCACTGACTCGTCGTACTGGCGCGCCCTGGCCAATGCCGAAGAAGAGTTACGGCGCACGGTCGCGTTCCCGGACAACGGGCTGGCCGACACCCCGGTTCCGCAAGACGAACTGAACCTCGACTTCCTTCAGCCGCCCGAAAAATCGGGGCGCCTCGGCAAGTTGGCGCAGTTCGACGTGATCCGCGTGGTCGGGCGCGGGGGCATGGGCGTCGTACTGCACGCCTACGACCCGTCGCTCGATCGCGACGTCGCCATCAAGGTCATCGACCCGCAACTCGCGAACAACGAGGTCGCGCGCCAGCGGTTCTGCCGCGAAGCCCGCGCCGCCGCCGCCGTCACGCACGACAACCTCGTCGCGGTCCACCAGGTGAACGAGGACGAGCCCTCGGGGCTGCCGTACCTCGTGATGCAGCTCGTGAACGGCGAATCGCTGGAACAGCGCATCCGGCGCGCCGGAAAACTGACCGCGGGCGAAGTCGCGCGGCTCGGGATGCAGGCCGCCGCCGGGCTCGCCGCCGCGCACGCCGGCGGGCTGATTCACCGCGACATCAAGCCCGCGAACATGCTGTTGGAATCGCCCGTCGATCGCGTAAAGCTGACCGACTTCGGGCTCGCCCGCGCTGCAGAAGACGTGAAACTCACGCGCACGGGATTCGTGGCCGGGTCGCCGCTGTACATGGCCCCGGAACAGGCCCGCGGGGACGAAGTGGACGCCCGCGCCGACCTGTTCTCGCTCGGCACCGTGCTCTACGAGGCCGCGACCGGTACCGCGCCGTTCGACGCGAAGACGCCGCTCGCCGTGCTCCGGCGCGTGTCCGACGAAACGCAGATGCCGCTGATGCGGATCAACCGCTCGATCCCCAAGTGGCTCTCCGACGCGGTGGACAAACTGCTCCAGAAGGAACCGGCCGATCGGTACCAGACCGCGTCCGAAGTGGCCGAAGTGTTCGCGTCCGGGCTGGCCGAGATGCACCTGCTCTCGCCACTGGACGTGCCGGCAGAAGTGTGTGCCGGGTCGCGAACGTCGTCCACTCGTGCCCCGCGCCAACCGATCTGCTGGAAGGCGGTCGGCTACCGCGCCAAACCGTGGGTGGGAGGGGCGATCCTCGGGGGATTGACCGTTGGGTTACTTTGGGGCTTCACGGGTAGCAAGTCCGCCCCCGTCGTGGAGCCGCCCCCGTCGGTGGCGCCCGTGGCCTCCGTCATGCCGGTGGAATCCGGACCTGAACCGCGCGTCGTGCTTAACGGCAACGGCGGACCGGTGTGGGGGCTCACGTTCCTCGACAATGAACGACTCGCGATGGGCCTCGAGTCCGGTGTGGTCAAAATCTGGGACTGGCAGAAGTCCACGGTGCGGAACACACTCGATCACAAAGAGAGCAACGGCGGGAACATCTGGTCGACGTCTTTGTCTCCGGACGGGAAGTACCTGATGACCGCGTCCGACGACTCGGCCGTTACGTTCTGGAACCTCCGAACGCTGTCCGTTGAACTGTCGTTCCCGGAATCGGTTTCGACCAAGACGGCCGTGTTCAGCCCGGACGGTCGGCACCTCGCGACCGGGAACCGGAACTCGAAGGTTCGCATTTGGGACTGGGCGGGTCAGGTCCCGCTCGTCGAACTGCGCCACCGCGGAACGGTCCACTCGATGTCGTACAACCCGGACGGTTCGCGGCTCGCGAGTGCCGGGTCCGACGGTAAGGTGCGCGTGTGGGACGTGAAGGACGTCGGTGTGACGCGCGACGCGCCGGTCAAGCTGCTGATGGAACTGAGTGAGCACCGGGGGGCGGTCTATTCGGTCGCGTACAACCCGGACGGGTCGAAACTCGCCAGCTCGGGTTGGGACGGGTACGTCCGGATCTGGGACGCGACCACCGGAACGCAGCTCCAGTCCATCAAGGGGCACGACGGCGACGCCTGGTCGGTGGCCTTCAGCAACTGCGGGAAGTGGGTCGCGAGTGCCGGGTCCGACGGCTTCGTGAAGGTGTGGGAAATCGAAACAGGTAAGGAAGCGTTCGCGTACCGCGGGTCGCGGCCTTTTCATGTAGTTCGGTTCGCACCGGACGGCACCACGCTCGCGGCCGGCGGGCGCGACGGCACCGTTCGGGTATGGGATCTCAAGAAGTAAGATGCGCGATAAACGGTAGCGGGCCAGAAGTCACTGTGCTTCTGGCCCGCTACCGTTTTTTAGATGCGCGCAGAGCAGTTGCCCACTCCACCCGCTCGTTAACACTCGCGGTTCGCCTGGAGTCGCTTGGCGAACCGCGAGTGTTAACGAGCGGGTGGTACTTTTGATCCTGTGAATCCTGTCCAAAACTCTTCGTGGTTCACACCGGCCGGCTCACACCAGCCGTGCGCCTCAAGCCGTACTGATTATCCGCGCCTTCACGTTGCAATTGTGTCACTTCGCGGGTGCGACTTTCACCTCAGCGTCCTTCGGGACCACGAACAACTTGACGTGCTGGCGCAGGTCGCGGGTGAGGCCCCGCGTGTAGGTCACCGCCAGCGCGGTTTTGCCGTCTTTCGTATCGCCGGTGAGGGCCACTTTGTCCCCGCCGGACCCGGCCCACGCGAACACTAACAATTTCTCCTTCGAGAAGTCCACCGACTTCTTCACGTCGTCGGCCGCGTCCTTGAGCACCGGGGACTTGGCGAGGTCATCGGCGGTCTTGATCTCCGTCGGCTCGCTCGCCTTCCCGCCATCGGGCACCTTCACCTTGAGGTCTTTGGTGGGGATCTCCTTCACCACCGACTTCTCTTCGGCTGCCAGAACCGGAGCCGCCAGAAACAGTGTCGCCAGAATTGCGCTTCGCATGGTTGAACCCTTAAATGGGGCGACGCGAGCAATTGCCCGCACCCCAAAAAGACGTATCGGCCCCGTGCTCGGATTGCTACTTTTGCCGGTCCGCGACGGCTTGTTGGGCTTCGCTGTCGTAGTCGCCCATCGCCCAGTTCATCACGCGGTCGGGCATCCAGCGGCTCAGTTTGATGAGCAGGTGCAGCGCCCGGGGGAAGTTGTACACCTTCTTACCGGCCCGAATCGCGCGGATCATCTTTCGCGCCGCGTAGTCGGCTTCCATTAATTGCGGCATGTGGAACTTGTTCGTCTCGGTCATCGGGGTCTTGATGAAGCCGGGACAGATGGTGGTCGTCCGCACGCCGGTGCCGCGCAGGTGCATTCGCAGCCCGTCCATGTACACGTTGACGGCGGCCTTGCTCGCGCAGTACGCGGACTCGGCCGGCAACCCGCGGTACGCGGCCAGGCTGGACACCGCCACGAGGTGCCCGCTCTTGCGCGCGAGCATCTCGGGGAGCGCGGCGGAGAGGGTGTAGATCACGCCCATCAGGTTGATGCGGAACGTGTCCTCGACGTCGCCCATGTTCACCGGGTCGCGGAGCGTGGGGCGCCCGACGCCCGCGTTCGCGATGACGAGATCGATGGGGCCGAGTTGCGCGCGCACGCGGGCGAACGCCGATTCGACTTGCTCGCGGTGCCCGACGTCCGCGGGCGCGGCGAGTGCCCGACCGTTCACAGTGCTGATTTGCGAGACGAGTTCGTTCAGCGGTTCTGCCCGGCGCGCGACGACGCCGACTTTTGCCCCTTCCGCCGCGAGTTGCTTCGCCAGTTCCCGGCCGATACCGCTCGACGCCCCGGTGACGAGCGCCACCTTCCCCGCGAATGCTCCTGCCATCGACTCCCCTCGACTCGACACGTGGTTTGTTGCGGGCAGTTTATGGATCGCGCGGAATAAAGAGGTGCTGCCGGAAAAATGTGCAAGGCGCGGGCAAGTGTGCGCGAATCGGGCGTCTCATTTGCAGATGACGCGGCAATTTGAAGCAACTTTGCGGCCGCAACGTTCGATTATTCAGGTGTGAGCGGCCGCGTTTTAGGAAGTGCCTGACTCAGCGGCAACCCTGATTCACAAAAAGTATTGTATAATTCTGGTGACTTGCTTATAGGCATGTCACTACGCCGCGGAAGCCCGACGCCGACCACTCGCACCACCCAAGTGCGAGGTGTCCCGAGGTGCATTTCGCGGTGGGTAGCCGGATCGCCGAGGCCCCGGGCCGATTGCCGCGACGTGAATAACGAAGCGGCCCCTTTCCACATCGGCCGCCCGCACCTCCCCGACCCGACACTCACAGGTGTCGTTACACGGGTCTTTTTACCAACCGCACACGCGGCAACGCCCTCCGTGCGCGCGTTCCAACTTACGGTGCGCCTATGTCCCCTTCTGATCTGGTTCTGGCCGCGATATTACTGTCCGCTCCGGTCGGCACGCCCGAGCAAGTGCCGGTACCGGAGCGGTGGCCCGCGGTCCGCGAGGCGATCCACAAGACCGCCGTCCGCTGGGAAATCATGGACCCGCGCGAGGAGCGGTACCTGCTGGCCGTGCGCGAGGACTTTGAACCGGATCTGAACCTGCTGCGGAAGCGGTACGTGGAACTGAGCGACGCGCCGAAGCTCATCGAGTGCCAGCGCCTGCCGGACCGCAGAACCGTGAACGAACTGATAAAGTTCAACCGCGCGTTCCGCAAGCACCTCGAAGAGCGCGAGGTGTGGGAGCAGGACCGCAGCGACCTGTTCACCCAGACGATGCAGGAAACCGATCGGCTCTACCAGCACTGGGACGCGATCCGCGACGCGCAGTGCGACTTCTACTACGTGACGGTGCGCCGGGCGGCCCTGAAGAAGCTCCGCGAGGCCATCGGCGAGGAAGCGTTCCTGGCCGGGGTGATGCCGTCCTACGTTCCCGAATGGCGGTTCGCGTTCGCCCCGTGATCGGGGACAGTGGCGAACGGAAAGCCCGAAAACAAAGGGCAGAAATATAAACGCCTGTGGCGTGTTGAACCCCTGATGGGGCGCAGCGAGCTAAACTCTGGTCCCGTTAAAAGCAGAACGAGCCCCGTGAGGGCGATGGAGGCTTTCGAGCCGGTCCGTCGCCCCCACGGGACTCGTTCTGCTTCTGACTTCCACTTCGGCTACCAACCGCCCGTTACCCGTGAAGTCAAAAGCCTCACGGACGGACTTCCAGCCCAGTCGTCTGCCATCCAAACAGGGTGTCATCTTTTCCGGCCGGGTAATCCTTACCGGTAAGAGTTGCAACGCGACCGCGAGAAATTGCAAGCGCGTTAAAAGCTACCGAGCCGCATTCGACATCAATTCAGTAGCTTGATAAGCCATTTCGTCTTATTCAGAAACGACTTGCGACAAATCACTGGAAACAAACTCCGATCTGGCACGGGTCGTGCTTTAACCTGATTCGTCGAAACGGTTCTCCCCCAGAACCCCGACAGAGGCCGAGTGGTTCCCCCAAATACACCGCCGCCTCCGCATCCGGTTTGCCTCCATCCCCCCAAGTAAGCCGCCCGGTCCCCCAACCGGGCGGCTTGCTCGTTTTTCCCTGCCTGTTTCACCTCAACACGAGTTCACGACCGGACACGCAACAGCTATCTTTCACACCGGTAGACTCCGTATAATCACGTCAGTGTACCCATTACCCTCGCGAGCGCACCTATGAGTGCCCCCGTCTACGTGCTGCCGCCGCTGTTGACCGGCCCGGCTCAGACGGCCCCCGCCCCCACCGAGCTGACGGACCTGCTGCGACAACTGATCGCGTTGCAACAAGAACAGGTGTCGCTGCTCAAAGCGCAAAGCACCAACCACGACCCGTCGAGTCGGTGGCGCGCGCTCCTCGCGCGGTGGACCGGTGAGTTCCCCAATATTGGTGGCGCGTGTAAGCAGGTGCTCCCGGCGATCGAGCGCGCGTATTTGGGACTCGTTCGCGAAGTGACGGATAAGCTCACTGACGATGCCGAGGTACTGACCGACGAATTCGTACTCGCCGAATTCCTCGACCGCTACGGCACGAAGCTGGCCCAGATGGGAAACATCGTGAACCAACTCACGCCGCTGGCCGATGCCTCTTCGACGGACAAAGGGTGACCGAGACCGGGATTGAACGGGTGGGGAGGCGGCACTGGTAACAGTGCGCTCCGTTTTTTCTTACCCCTTCACCCGCTGACCGGTTTACCCTGGCTCCATCCTTCCGGACTCGCTGCATGGAAATCGCACCCGCCGACCTGACCCGCGTTCGCGAACTGTACACACAAGGCCGCTACCGCCAGGCGCACGACGCGGCGACCGCGCTCGGACCCCTACGGGAGTGGTCCGGCACGACCGCGCGGCTCATCGGCGGGCGCCTCGCGATCCAGCTCGCCGCCCCGAAGCTCGGGCGCCGGATGCACCTCGCCGCGTTCCGCGCCACGCCCGCGTACCCCGAAGCGATCTACTACCACGCCCGCTACCGCATGGAGCGCTTCGGCCCGCTGTCCACGTGGCGGTTCATGCGGAACAACCCCGACTGGTCCGACGCGCCGCCCGAACTGCACGCGGACTGGCTCGCCCTCAGTGCGTTCATCGTCGCCCGGTTGCGCGACTTCGACCGCGCCGAGCGCCTGCTGAACCGCGCCGAGACGATCACCCCGGACCGCCCGTGGCCGTGCATCGAGCGCTCGAGCGCCTACGAGTTCGCCGACCGCCTCGACGACGCGATGGTCGCGGCGCGCCGGTCACTGGAGCTCCACCCGTGGTTCCGGCCCGGCGTGCAATCCGTTGCGCACCTGCTGCTCCGACAGGGCCGGGACCGCGAAGCACTCGATTTCCTCACGGAAGCGGACCGGAACCTCGAAAGCGGGTTAGTTTCCGCACAACTCGCAGCACTTCAGACCGACCTCGGCCACTACACCGACGCCCGGCGCACGCTCGACCGCTACGTGGAACTGTCGCCGTTGATTGAGCCGGAAGTGTCGAAGTGGTTGGCCGCGCGCCGGGCGGATTCCGCGTACTTCCTCGGTGAACCGGTAGTCGCAGCGCGCTTCGCCCGCGAGGTGAAGGACGAGTTCTACAACCAGTTCGCGGAACGACTGGAAGCGCGAGCGAGTGCCCCCGCCGCTCCCGTAAAGGAAGAAGAGCCCCCGAGAACGATCATCAAACTCGATTTCCCGCCCGCGCCCGCTGCGCCGAGCGTGTACGAGTTACTGGCCCGGTTCTGGCAGCACCCGCTCCCGGGAACGAGCGAGGGCGGTTCGCCGGCCGACGGGCTCCCGGACGCCCAAGAGCGCCAGCGGGTGGAAGAAGCCGGCTGGGTCGCGCGCGAGTTCACGCTCTCGCTCGGCGCCGCCGTCGCGCTCATCGAGCGCCGCGTGCCGTTCATCATCACGCTGGTCGAGGCCGGGTTTTCGCAACCCCGCTTGTGTGTCGGTGCGGACGCGATGCGCGGATCGGTATCCGTGGTGGACGGTTCCGACCGCAGGCCGGTCGATGCACCGGTCGGTTCCCTCGTGAAGCGGTTCGGACCATTCGGCCCGCGCTGCCTCGCGCTCGTACCGCCGGCGGAAGCGGGCAAACTCGACGACGTGCCGTTTACAGATGCGAGTGAGCGCGAAGCGCTGCACCAGGTGCAGAAGCCGCTGATCGCGCACGATCGGGGCGCGGCCGAAAGCGCCCTGCGCGTCATGCGCGACCAGTTCACCGACAGCAAGTTCACCACTTACGGCGAACTCGCGCTCGCCCGGTTCGACGCGCAACCGCTGCGCCTCCTCGAAATCTACGACGCGCTCCTCGCGAAGCACCCGCACGAATCGACGTGGGTGCTCTCGAAGGCGAACGTGTTGCGCGAACTGAACCGGATGTCCGAGCGCGAGGCGCTCCTCGGGGCCGAGAGCGCCCGCCTCGACGCCGAACCGATGGTGTCGCAGACGTTCGCACAGGCGATCCTGCCGTACCCGCACCGCCAGGCCGACGCGACGCGCCTCCTGCGCCGATCGGTGCAGGACCGGCCGACGGCCGCGGCGGGCTACTACCTGCTCGCGACGCAGTGGTGGGAAGAACGAAACTTCGACGAGGCCGCGGAACTGTACCGGTTCGCGTGTACGCTCGAAGAGCGCGAGGACCAGTTCGCGGACGCCTACTTCCGTGCGGCCCGCGCAACAGAGCAGGTGCCCGAAGCGCTCCGGCTGTTCCAACAGCGCGCGGGCCGCGCCGCGGTCCCGGTGCCCGCCGCGACGCGCGCGCTCTTCCAGGCGCTCATGGACCGCGACGAGCCGCAGCAGGCCGCAGCCGCCGTCGACCAGGCGATCCGCAAGTTGCAGGAACCTCCCCCGGCCCTCCCTGAAGGGAAAGGGGAGCCGGCGCGCGAAACCTCCGTAACAGGAACTGCGCCGGTAGATCGCGCCGGTTCTTTCTCCCCCCTCCCTTCAGGGAGGGGGGCCGGGGGGGTAGGTTCTTCCGAACGCTCCCAGGCACTCGGCGAACTGCTCCTCTTCCGCGCGGAGTGCCACGCCTCCGCGGACCGGTTCGCGGAGGCCGATGCCGACCTCACGGCCGCGAAGCCGCTCGTTCCGCCCGTTGCGTGGCACAAGGCGGCCGCCCGCGTCGCGCGCACCAAGCCCGACATCGCCAGCGCCGGCGCGCACTACCTCGAAGCGGTTAAACTCGAACCGCTTTCAATGGACGCGCACCGCACGCTCACGGCTCTGCTCGCCGACACCGACGGGCGCGCTGCGGCGCGCACGCACCTCGCGCAAGTGTGCCAGCGGTTCCCGCACCACTACCCGCTCCTGAAGCTCCGGGCCGAGTTCCTGTCGGGCGATACCGACGGCGACGCGGACCGCGCGCTCGTGGACGTGCTCACGGAGTACCCGAACGACGCCTGGGCGCTCCGCCAGCGTGCTCTCGTGCTCGCGGACCGCAAGCGGACCGACGAGGCCCTTCAGGACGTCACGCGCGCGGGCGAAATCGAGCCCAACCACCCGTGGTACTTTTCGGTACTCGCACAGGTCTACAAGCGCGCGGACCGCACCGCCGACGCGCTCGCCGCGATCCGCGACGGGCTGCGGCGCAACATCGACCAGGAGCCGCTAATCACGGAGTTCGTGCAACTCAGCCGCGGGCGCCGGGAGAAGCGCGAGGCCCTCGAGTTCATCGAGACCGAACTGCGCCGGCAACCGCACACGGGCGAGGGGCTGATGGCGTTCGTCGGCACCTCGCACCACGTGCTGCAGAGCAACGGCGACGCGGACGACCACGCCCGCTTACTCGAAACCCTCGAGCACGTCCTCGACGACCGGCCCGATCTCTGGCACGCTTGGTCCGTCGTCGCCCAGCAAATGGCCGGGATGGGGCGCCTGGACGAGGCCCATTCCCTTGCCCTGGAAGCGACCGAGCGCTTCCCCCTACTCGGCAAACTGTGGCTCGATCTCGCCCAGGTGTGCCACGCGATGGGCAACGCCGAGGGGCGCCTCGAAGCGCTGCGGCAAGCGGTCGCGGTGTCGCCGGGGTGGTCGCTGGCAGCGCGCGAACTGGCCGACGCGCTCGACGACGCCGAGCTGCGCGGGGAAGCCATTACCGTGCTCGAGCGCGCGACCGTGCGCAACCCGCTCGACGCGCTCGCCCACGGGTTCCTGGCCGAGCGGCTCTGGGACGAGGGCCGGTCGCGCGAGGCGCTCGACCGCGCGAAGACCGCGGTGCGCCTGGAACCGGGCTACGACTGGGCCTGGCACGCGGTCCAGATGTGGGCCGACCGGCTGGACGAGCCCGACGAGCCGGCGGACCTCACGCGCGAACTCGCGCGCGACCGGGCCGGCGACCCGCGCGTGTGGCTGCGGCTCGCGCGCATGCTCGGGCACCCGCGGCACAACGACGAGGTGCTGTCCGCGCTCGACCGCGCCATCGCGCTCGATCCGAAAAACGTGGAAGCACACGACCTGAAGGCCGAGCGGCTCGCGGAGATGGGTAAATTCGACGCCGCACTCGAGGCCGCGCAACCGGTGCAGTTCGCCGAGGACCGGCCGATCATCCTGCAGGGCCGCGAGGCGTGGGTCCAGGCGCGCCGCGGGAACTACGCCGCCGCGATCCCGCCCATGCAGGCGCTCGTCGCGGTCGACCCGTCGTATGTGTGGGGCTGGCACCAACTGGCCGACTGGTACAACGAGACCGGGCGCCCGGAGAACTACCTCGAGGCCGCGTCCGAACTGGTCCGGCTCCAACCTCACCACCCGACCGGCTGGACCATGCGCGGCGAGGCGAAGCTCCAGACCGGCGAGCGCGAGGGGGGCAAGAGCGACCTGCGCGAGGCGCTGAAGATCAGCGCGACCTACTCGCCGGCGGCCGCCATCCTGTTCGATGCGCACCTGGCGGACGAAGAGTTCCGCGAAGCTCGGGTCGCGCTGGCCGTGCTCCAGGAGCACGCGGGCGGGCCGGAAGTCGCGGTGAAACAGATCCAGCTCGCGTGCCGCACCGACGACGCGGAAACTGCCACGCGCGCGTTCGGCGAAATCTGCGAGGGGCCGGGAACGTCCGCGTTCCCCATTCAGGCCGCGCTCAATGAACTGCGCGGGTCGGGCTGGGAGGACCGCGCGCACCGCGTGCTGCGCGAGGCGTGGCAGAGCGGCGGGCCGTTCCACCCGTGGGTACCGATCTTCTGGATCGATTCGCCCGAGGGCCAGGACGCGGACCCCGGCGACCGGCTCCGCGCGGCCGAGGCGGTCATTAAGGCGTACCCGAAGTTCATGCCCGGGCACGACTGCAAGGCCGAGCAACTCGCACTCGCAGGGCGGTACGAAGAGGCGCTCGCCGCGTGCAAGCCCGCCGAGATGGGCGACCCGTTACCGGCGGAACTGCGCGGGCGCGGCGCCTGGATCGAGGCGCGCCGCGGGGACCGGGCGAAGGCCATTTCTATCATGCGGCAACTGGTGTCCGAGCACCCGCACTTCGTTCTGGGCTGGCGGCAACTCGCCGCGTGGTTCGACGCGACCGGGCGGCCCCGCGACTGCCTCGAAGCGAGCGAGCAGTTCGTGAAGCTCGAACCGGCCAACCCGCTCGCGTACATCTATCGCGGTGAGGCGCGGCGCAGCGTCGCGGACCGGCGCGGCGCGCTGGCCGACTTCCAGAAGGCGTTCGACCTCGACCCGACGTTTGAAGCGGCGGGCCTGAACCTCATCACCGAGCAACTCGCCGCGGGCGATACGGATTCCGCAGCGCGCACGCTGGCCGCGCTCCAGGAGCACGCGAGCGGCCCGCTCGTGCGCCTGCGCGGGATTCAGGTCGCGTGTCGCCAGGGGGCACTCGAACTCGCGGTGTCCCAGTTCCGCGAACTCGCGTCCGACCCGGAGGTGACGCGCGGCACGCTCCGCGAAGCCGTCCTCGCGTTCGACAGCGAGGGGTGGGGCGCGAAACTCACCGATGAACTCAAAGAACTCGCGTTCACCGCAGATGTGAACGCGGACGTGGCCGGACTGTGGGCCGACCGCGCGGTCGCGGCGGGCACGTCGGACGCGGTTTCCGAGCGCCTCCCGGACCTGCTCGTGCAGAATCCGACGGCCGGACGCGAGGTCGTACTCGCGTACCTGTGGGCACTCGCCGAGGCCGGCAAGCCGGTGCAGGGCACCGTTCAAAAACACAATGAAATCCTGCGCGCCGACGATACCGCTTGGGCACGAACGGGCGCCGCACTGGTCGCGGCCGGGCACCACGGCATGGCGTCCGCGTGGCTGGCCGACTGGCGCGACCGCCCGAACGTGGAAGCGTGGATGCTGCGCCCGCTTGCAATGGCGTTCCGCCTGCTGGACCAGGACGAGCGCGCGGCCGATGTGTGCCGCGCCGCGGTGAAGCTCGGCGGCACCGAAGACGTACTCGCGGACTTCCGCGCGTGGCTCGCGCTCGATCTGGCGCTCAGCGGCCAAACAGCGGAAGCCACCGCGCACACGGCGAAGATCGACCCCGTCACGGTGCCCGACAGCACGCGCCTGATTCTGGCGATGGCGCAAGCGGTGGTCATGGTGAAGCAGGCCGGGCCGGACGGCAAGGCCGGGGCCTTCAAGGAAGCGAAGGACACGCTGCGCGTGGCCGCGGCCGCGTGTGCAGCGAAGGACGTGCCCGCGGGGGCGGCCCGCGCGTACCGCCGCGTGGTGTCGTGCGTGGCGGGCGAGGCCAGCGCGCTCACGGCGAAACTCTGGGCCGTTTGGCAGCGCATCGCCCCCTGGGTCAAGTGATCCCGCCGGCGCGCCCGAGCGCCGGCACCCCTGAGACGCCCACGCTGCTTGTGACCGCGCAGCGCAATTGGTATTGTGGACGTTGCAAAACCGCGACCGAAAGAAGAGGGCCGGACATGGCCGAGCAAAAGCTGATCCTGGTGGTGGACGACGACCGCGAGCTGGTGGACGCGATGCGCGCGGTCCTGGAGCGCCAGGGCTTCAAAGTGATCCAGGCCCACGACGGGCACCAGGGTAAGCAGGCGATCTACAACGCGCGGCCCGACCTCGTGATCCTGGACATGATGATGCCGCGTATGGGCGGCTACCCGGTCCTCGAGCACTTCAAGGACAAGGGCGACGCGCCGCCGATCATCATGGTCACGGCCAACGAGGGCAGCCGGCACAAAGTGTACGCGGAGTACCTCGGCGTCATCGACTACATCCGCAAGCCGTTCGCGATGGAGCGCCTGCTCGATACGGTAAACAGGGCTCTGGGCACGGGTAAGCCGAAAGAAGAAAAGAAGGAAGAAGAGAAGCCAAAAGCCGAGTGAGTGCCTTGTCCGCTCGTGCGCGGTTCGCCTCACAATTGGCGAACCGCGCACGAGCAGTGAAGTGCCGGAACTATCGCACCCGCTGGCGCCACCGGGTACAGAGATCGCGTGCGGCCTCCGGCCACGACGGGAACCGGAACGCGAACCCCGCCTCCAGTAACTTCCCCGGTACGACGCGCCGACTCTTCAGCACCAGTTCCGATTCCGTTCTCAGCGCCCACGCGCCGAGTTCCACCATCCACTTCGCGGCGGGCAGCCCGAACCGCACGCCCCACGCTTCGCGGAGCGCCCGCATGAACTCCGCGTTCGGCAGAGGTTCCGGTGCGGCAATGTTTACCGGCCCGCGCATCGTGTCGTTCTGAATGAGGAACTCGACCGACGCGATGAAATCGTGCTCGTGGACCCACGACACGAACTGCCGACCGTCGCCCGCGCGCCCGCCGAGGCGCCGGCGCACCAGTCCCAGGAGCACATCGAAGACGCCCCCGCGGTCCGGGCTCAGGGTTATCGCCGAGCGCATCGCGACCTTTCGCGTGTGCGGCGTTTGGACCGAATCGAGTGCCTTTTCCCACGAAGTGGCCACATCGATACTGAACGTCCACGTGTCGGGCGCGTTCGGCTCGGTGCCCCCAATGGTGCCCGTGGTTTCATCGTTCGGCGCGTCGAAGCGGTGCGCGTAGATGGTCGCGGTGCTCGATTGCAGCCACACGCGGGGCGGGCGATTACACTTCCCGATCGCGTCCCCGACGAGCTGCACGGACCGCACGCGCGATTCGACGATCTCGCGCCGGTTCGCGGGCGTGTAGCGACAGTTCACGCTGCGCCCGACGAGATTAATGACCGCGTCCGCGCCTTCGAGTTCGTCCGCCCACGACCCCATCGTTCGCGCGTCCCACGGTACGGTGCGCCACGCGGTCGGGGCCGGCTTGCGGCTCAGGACAACGACCTCGTGCCCCGTTGCGTGGAAGTGCCGCGCGAGGATCGTGCCCACCTGCCCGGATCCACCGGGAATAACGATCTTCATTGGGAAATGCCCCGGAGGAGAATCGCTCCGGGGTATCAACCGCGAGAGGTAGAAGCCGGCAACAGAAATTGCGCCAGCCGCTTGATGCCATGCGCCCGAACGCCAAGTAGGAGCCTCGTTCCATCGAAAAGCGTTTCACTTACCGATTAGCGCGAAAGCGGCCAAGCCCAGGCCGATCACCGTGAGCACGAGCGCACCGAAGATCAGCGTGCGAAGCAAGCCGTACATCGACCGCAGCGAGCCGAGCGCGTTCATCAGGTGCCAGATGTCCTCGTTCTTCGTTTCCACGACCTTGCGGAACGACGTGGCCGCGCCGCCGGTCCAGAACCCGATGCACAGGCACAACAGCGCCGCGGACCCGAGGCCGATCGCGGGACCGTAGTTCCCCCCGGAGTTCACCGTTTGCATGGTCGTCAGCGCGGCCAGCACCACGAACGCCAGCCCGACCAACAGCATGAGCCCGGACGTGACCCGCATGGCGTCCGCGAGAGCGGATATCTCGCGGTTGTGTTCGTCGTTGAACTCGTACTGCTGCGATTTGTACTCTTTGATCGGCGGCAGATCGGGAACGGGGCTGGACACGGGTCACCTCGGGAACGGGTAGGGACACGTCTTGAATTGTACCCCGGCCGTGTAGCCCGAACTCACAATTGCGACACCCGACGGTGAACCGCTGTCGTATGTTCGGGACGACACAGACCGGATGTCGCGAATGAACTTCGACCGCCCCGCGACCAATGTATTCCGGCGTGCCGATCGTGATGAGGTCGGACGGAGTGTCGTGTGGAAGTTGATTAAGTGTGGGAGTTGATGAGCAGAAATGAAAGAACCGGCCGCGATGTCCTGAACTGTCGCCCATTCAGTTCAAAACTCGCGGCCGGTCTTCTTCTATCTTTACTCCGCGTTCCACAGTTGGTCAACTTCGGGCGGCGGAAAGTCGGACTCATTTTCCGCACGTGTCGGATTACACGACGACTCAAGCAGCGCCCCCAGTAGTGGTGCCGAACAAATTCGTCGATCACAAATCGTTTATTACTATTACTTTGCACCAATCATCCGGAAATTTCCCGTTCGTGGTACGAGTCGTGCTTTGCATCACCGCGTCGCCCAGGATCGCCCAAAAAGAATCGCCCAATTTCGCCCAAACTTGGTTCGCCCAGCCCGCCGGTAGTCGCCCACCATCGCCCTGGTTCGCCCAAAGTTCGCCCGCCCACGAGCGTCGCCCTCGCCCAGCGATAACCCGGCCGCACGCCCACGGCCGGGTTTCATTTGGACACCCACACTATCAATATTCCGTTCCGGTTCGCCCTCGGAACGCTGCCCGCGTCGAGCGCCCGTTCGCCCACCGCTCGACGCGGGCAGTTTCGTTTCCACACACAGATCAGGCCGCACAAACCGGATAATCGATTCGTTGAGCACAAAACGCGCCCTGTTTGTAAGCCCACCACGAACCGTTCCGGTGCAATTTCTTGCACTGCGACTTAAGCCCCCGTATAGTCGGTATCTCGAACCAACAAGTACGATTGCCGAAGTTATATCACCGACTCTCTACGATAATTCTGGCCGACCATAGTAGTTGATCCCTCACAACTGCGGTCGATCCAACTGCGCGATTGCGCGTTCTTGAATTGAAGGTAGTGCCATGAGTTCGCGCCGAAGCACGCCCCCCAACCCCCGCCAGTTCGTGCCCCGCGTGGAGGGACTTGAGGACCGCACGGTCCCGGCGGGGAACGTGCGAGTCACCGTGTTCGACGGCACCCTTTACGTCGCGGGCGACGATCAGGGCAACAAGATCTGGATCGCGGGCGCGGGCAGCGACCGGGCCACGATCCGCGCGCTCGACGCGACGACCACGATCAACGGGCAGGCCGGCCCCATCTCTGTGGGCGGGATCAGGCACGACCTCTACGTTCGGCTGTACGGCGGCGACGACCAACTGCTCGTCACCGGGATGCGCAACCGGGGCACGCTCGACGTCGATACGGGCGACGGGAACGACATCCTGGGCGTCTCCGACGCGGGGCAACGGGGCGCGACGATCCTGCACACCGGGGCCGGCAACGACAACGTGATCCTGAACGGGTCCATCTTCCGCAAGTACCTGTTCCTCGACACCGGGGCCGGGGACGACAGCGTGACGGCCTCGCGCATCGGCGTCATCAACTTCGGGATGCTCAACCCGTCGGGTAACGACTTCTTCGACAACCAGAATTCCACCATCACGCGCCCGGTAACGGTCGGTACGGTCACCAACGGCCCCGCCCCTGCCCCGGACACGACCGCGCCGACCGCCACCGTTACGACCACGGCTTCGGCCCGAACCAACACGAACCCGATCGCGCTGACGGTCTCCTTCGACGAGGACGTGACCGGGTTCGACGCAGCGGACCTGATCGTGACCAACGGCACGGTCGCGTCGGTGACGGCGCAGGACGCGCGAACGTACTCGGTCCAGGTCACCCCCGCGGGACAAGGGCCCATCACCGTGACGGTCGACGCGAACGGCGCGAGCGACGCGGCGGGTAACGGGAACCTGGCGTCGAACACGGTGGTCCTCACGTTCGACGACGTGGCCCCGGCGATCACGATCAACACCCTGTCGACCAACGACACGACCCCGACCCTGACGGGCACCGTGGACGATCCGACGGCGATCGTGCGGATAACGGTCAACAACCGGACGTACACCGCGACCGTGACGGGGACGACCTGGAGCGCGACCGTGACCGACGCGCTCGCCGATAACACCTACCCGGTCGCTGCGACGGCCACCGACACGGCCGGGAACATCGGCACGGCCGCATCCCCCACGGGCTTGGTACTGGACGCAACGGCACCGGCCGCCGTTTCGACGTTCGATCTCGCCGCCGCGTCCGACAGTGGGACGGTTGGGGACCTCCGCACCGATGCGAGCACGGTCACCCTCACCGGCACGGCCCCGGCCGGAACAATCGTCCGCCTGTACCGCATTGCTTCCGGTGTATCGGGTATCGGTACACAGATCGGAGAGGTAACGGCCGCGGGGAACGGAACGTACAGCTTCACCAACGTGGCGCTCAACGTCGGCCCCAACAGTTTGGCCGTTCGCGCCGTGGACAGCTTTGGTAACACCAGTACGGCACTCGCCCAGACCTTCACGCGGAACACCGCGCCGACCGTTACCTCTCCGATCGCCCCGCAAACGGTGGGCGTCGGCGCGCCCGACCTGATGTTCGATCTCACCACCAGGTTCGCCGACGCGGAGCGGGTCGTCCGGATGACGACCACCTACCCGACCGGCCAGACCGGGGCGATCGACATCAATCTGTTCGCGAGCGCCGCGCCCGCGACCGTGGCGAACTTCCTGTCGTACAACTACGACGGTACGGTCTTCCACCGACTGGAACCGAACTTCGTCCTTCAGGGCGGCGGGTTCACGTTCAACGACAGCGGAACGACCACGGCCACGGCGTTCCCGCCGATCACTACGTCCCCGCCCGTTGTGAACGAACCGAACGTCTCGAACACGCGCGGCACGATCGCGATGGCCAAACTCGGTAGCGATCCCAACAGTGCGACCAACCAGTTCTTCTTCAACCTGGGCGACAACTCGGGCAACCTCGACGCCCAGAACAGCGGGTTCACGGTGTTCGGGCAGGTCATGCACGGCGGTCAACAGGTGGTGGACGCCATCGCCGGGCTCTCCGTCTTCCGGAGCCTCAATTCCCCGGGCGCGGGGGCGGAAGCCTCGCCGTTCCCGATTCGGAGCGGAGCGGACACGACCAACTTCCCGGCCAACGTCAACGCGACCGATATCGCGATTGTGACCACCGTGCGCGAACTGGCCGCGGTCGATCGGATGGGCTTCGTGCCCACGAGTTCGGCCCCGGGTGTCGCGACGGCCAGCGTAAACCCAATGGGCCAACTGACGATCCACGCGGTCGCGAGCGGTACGACGACGATCACCGTGACCGCAACCGACCTCGATGGCTCGGCCACCCAGATCCAGTTCACGGTGACCGTGCCCTAATCTGCAGCCGAACTTGTTGTTACAGTGAACACAATCGAGCCCGTACCGTTCATTGCGGTGCGGGCTCAAGCCGTTTCTCGGATCAATCGATGCCCAGCACATCGACGCGGGTCACTGATTACTAACAATCACTAACATTCCCACCTCTGCGAACGGCTTTTTCGTCGAGCGGAGCCGGTCGCGGACCGGGTCAATTCTGCGATATTGCTGGACTTTTCTCCTCTGGGGGGCGAGCGCGACTAACATTCGCTAACATTTTCGGGCTCCCGCCCGGGTCCACGCCGCTTTTAACCCACAACAGCACGAGAGCGCACAAAACACCGGACGAATGCCGCGGCCCGCCACTAGTGAACTTGAATACATTATACCCAATCTCCGCGCCGCGCGAAGCACAACGCGAAAAAATCTCCGCCACCGGAGTGGGGTGAAATCACACGAACCGCGCGCCGCGCCCACCGACGATGAATACCCCGTGCCCCGTTCTACTCCCGGTAGAAGCGCACACCGAACACGACGCGGAGAACGGCACCCGCCGCGCACACGAGGACCAGCGCGCCGCCGCTCATAATCACCCGGAAGTTCTTCGCGTCCCGAGTGCCTTGCAACCCGATAAACTCGCAGACCGAGCCCGCTGCGGCACCCGTAACGAGAACGACAACAACGGCGAGAATCACAAACACCCAACCGAGTTCCGTTAAACGCGACGGCCTCGAACCGGCGCGCTCGCGATCATCGCCCCCGGGCGGTCTTCGCCAGGCGGGAACCTCGACCTCGCGCCCGCACGGGCACCGCACCGCGAGCCCCGCTTGCGACGAATCGGCCGCGACGTGTTGCCCGCACCCGCAGGGGATTTGAACGTTCATCGAAGACCGCCTCGCGATCGAATTCGCCGCCCCGTGTGAGCGAATTACGCGCTCACAGAAATGACTCACGGGTCGGGCGCTGTGCCGGATATGCTACCGCCACTTTAGCGCGAGATCGAGCCTCAATATTCGGGCCAGATAATCGCGCGAGAAGAGCTTAGAAAGTGTGGTCCGCGCGCTCCACGAGCGGGATCAGAAAGTCGCTCGTAACCCTTAACAGTGTTCACGATTCGGCCAAACAACAAAGCCCGCGCACGGAGCGAGCGGGCCACATTCAAAACAAACGGTCTTCAGTCGCTCGTATCACTTACCCGCGGTCCACCCGGGCCGGTCGAACGCGACCATCACCGTGGCGTTGCGGAGGTACAACCGCCCGCGGGCGACGATCGGGTGGTTCCAGGTCTTTCCCTTCACCGCGTCGACCTTCCACAGTTCCTCGAACTCGTCCGGTTTGGCCGCGACGCACGCCAACTGCCCCGTTTCGGACACGACGAGCAAGTTGTCGCCGACCAGGAGCACTTGCCCCGCCCCGTACTGGCCGTCCTTCCACGCGCGCGAGCCGTCCGCCAGTTTGAGGCACACGAGGCACCCGCTGTCCAAACCGTAAAGGTGCTCGCCCACGCGCACGACGTCGTTAAACTTCGGGGTGAACTTGGACGCCTTCCACACCTCCGACGCGGACCAGTTGCCCCCCTCGTTCTTCACCTTCACGCACCGCGTACCGATCCCGACGTTCCCGCCGCCGATCACGATCCGCCCGTCCGGGAGCACGAGCGGCTGAACCGTGGTCGGCTCGTTCTGGGCCGTCACCCAGTCGTACTTCCACAACTCCCGACCGGTTTCCGAGTCGTGGCCGAACAGCCCGGCACCGTTGAAGATCAGCACCTGAGACGCGCCCGCGATCGTTGCCGGGTGCGGGGACGAATAGCCTTCCGTCCCCTGGGCCTCCACCGCCCACTGCGTCGCCCCGGTCGCGGCATCGAGTGCGGCGAGGCGCGGACCGGTTTTGGACGCCGGGTGAACGATGACCCGATCACCGACCACAAGTGGCGACGCGGAGTGCCCGAACGTCGGCTTCGTTGCTCCGAACCGGTCGGCCAAATTCACGACCCAGACCGGCTCACCGTCGGTCGCGCGGAGGCACATGATTGCGCCGCTCGCGGTGGCGGCGAACACGCGCCCGTTCGCATACGTCGGAGTCGCGCGCGGGCCGACGCCGCTCGGCGCATCGGCGTGCTTGCCCGGCTCGCCGCGCGCCCAGACCACATCACCGGTATCGGCCCGGTAGCACACAACGGATTCGGAATCGCCCCGCTGCTCCTGCGTGTAGATGAACCCGCCGACCTCGCTGAACGAGGACCACGCCGGCCCGACCGTTGTGTTTCGCCAGAGTTCGCGCGGCGCGGTCCCGTCCCATCCACGCACCGCTGCCGCCGCCACCGCACCGTCGCGGTGCGCGCCCCGGAACCCGGGCCAATCCAACGGTGACACGGGAACCAACTCCGCAACCGTACCGGTCGGAACCACGGTCGCACGGTCCGCGAGTTGTTCGGCCGCGCTCTCGGCAACCGACGGCACCCACCGGTACGACGTGTCCATCTCGAACGTCCCCGTCACCCCGTCGAGCCGGAGCGCCAACCACGGCGACACCGCCGCCAGCGAGATCAGTCCGGCCGCCGGCCACCGCCGGGCGGCGGGGACAACGGCGAGCACCGAACCGGTGATCGCCGCGGTCAGCGGAATCCCCCAGATGCCCGCGAACGGGCGCATCTTTGAGTCCGCGCCAACGACCGCAATCGCGATACCCGCCGCCACTACCAGTACCCCGAGAACGCGCCGCCCGAATTTTCCGTCGCCGAGTGCCACCCACCACAGCGCGAACCCGAGCAGCGCCACGACCGGGCCGAGCATCACCATCAGCATCATCATTTGCGAAGGGATCGGGATGGAGTCGTTCCGTCCCGCCAGCCGGCCCAGGCCGTACATGCTGGCCCCGAAGACGATCGCCACCACCAGCGCCCGCCGCCACCCGGCCCGGACCGGTGCGGGCTCGGGCGCCCAGTCGGTTGGATCAGCCATAGCTCCCTCATTGGCATTGAGTTCGGGCGACGGGATGCAACAATGTGACAGCGAACGATCTGCGATCGGACTCGATTCTGTAATTACGGATATTGTATAGGTTCAGCAATGTCAAGTGAGACTGCGCTGTCGGGGGACGGCGCGCTGCGACTGGCCCGTGCGTTCGCCAACTTCGGCCCCGCTTACTTCAAGTGGGTCCAAAGTCAATTCGCTGCGTGCGGCGTCAGCTTTGCGCGCATGCGATTGCTCGCTGTGCTCCACAAGTTGGGGCCGCAAATCATGAGCAGCCTGAGTGACGAACTCGGGGTCACAGCGCGCAACGTGACGGCACTGGTAGACGCACTGGAAGGGGACGGGCTCGTTCGCCGGGTACCACACGCGACCGATCGGCGCGCGACCGTGGTCGAACTGACGGAAACCGGCGCCCGGCACGGGTGCCTGATGGCGGGCGGCGCGCACCTGGAGATGATCGCGGCCCTGTTCCGCGATCTGACGGAAGAGGAACAGGGCCAAATGCTTTCGATTGTCACGAAGCTTCAGGGCTTACTCGCCCAGCGTGGCTTCACGGGCGGCCCCGTGACCGCCACCGAGTGACTGGTGAACGGCATCTAATCGCATGGAAAAGCTACCTGTCCGTAGCCGGCCTCTGTCAACCAATTGCAAACGCGGATAGCGCTGGGCCGTGAGCGGGGTATTGGTTGTGCCCTCTCCCCTTGCGGGAGAGGGTCGCCGCGCTTCGCGGCGGGGTGAGGGGTTGCTTCCCGATACAGGAGGTTACCCCTCACCCGGTTCGCAAAGCCTCACCACCCTCTCCCGCAAGGGGAGAGGGCAAAAATCCGAAGCCGACTAAAGCCCAAGTTTGCAATCCGTTGTGTGACAGGGCAGTTACAGAAAATCGCCCAGGCAAGCGGCATGACACCGGCACCACTTCACGGGGACGATTTGCGCACGCGGGCCTCGATCACGGTGACAGCAGCCAGGGCACGGGTGCGCACCACGGGGTCGTCCGTCGCCATCGCGTAGGTGCGTAACTCCTCCGCCGACTCGCCCCCTCCAACGGCCTCCAGAATGCCGATCGCGGTCAACCGCGTGGTCTGGTCGTCGGCGCGCTTCAGGAGCGCGAGCGCGGCCTGTTCCGCCGGCGCGCCGCCGATTTCCCGGAGCGACATCTTCGCCTGATTCGTTTCCTCGCCGGCCCGCCCGATGAGCGACTGGACCGCGCGCGCGGACTCAGGGTCCTTCCACCGCGGCAGTAACCGCAGCGCGCGGACGCGCTCCTCCTGGGTCGGCGACCGGATCGCCGCGAGGCACGCCGCCCGCGCGCTCGCCGCGTTCGGGTCCGGGTCCCACTGCGTGAGCGCAGCCATCGCCGCGACCCGCACATCGGTTAACTGGTGTGCGCACAACGCTTTTAATTCGGCCGCCAGTTCCGTGCGGTCGTTGGCGTCCGCGGACCGAATCGGGTCGGTCTTCGCAAGGATTTCCAGGAGCTTGATGAGCGAATCGTAGGCGCGCTGGTCCCGGAACGTGCGCAGTTGCGCGAGCTTCGACTCCGCGACCGGGTCCGGTGCGGCCTTCTGATCGTTTTTCGCCAAAAACGACTGCGCGACGGTCGCGAAAGCTGCTGCTGCGAAAGCCAGCCCCACGAGCACAACACCGGTAAGCACGAACCGGAGGGGGCGAAACTTCGCGTACTTGTACTGCGTGAGATAGTAGAGCGTAATCGGTGGGATCGCACACACGAGTCCGCGCTGCGGGTCGCGCATGTACGTCAAGAAGACGATCCATGCGTACCCGATGACGATCTGCAAAACTCCGACCACCAACCCCGACACCCACAAACTCGGGTCGGTGAACAGCGTGACCAGTACGCACGCGACACCGATGCCGGTGAGTAACATCCACGCGGCCGTTGACGGGCGCAAGTCGCGCCGCGGCGCGGGCGGCGGCCGCATCCGGCTGCTGAGCGCGGCGGTGAGTGCAACAGCAATGTCAACCTGTGTTTGCAACCGCACCGGTTCAGCGCGTGGGGCGCGCGACGGGGCATCGACCGCACGTGCGACGGGAGCTGGGGGAGCGGGCCGCTCAGGGGCACGCGGAGTTGGCGCGGGCGCGGAGGGTACGTTGCGGGCCGGTTGCGGCGGCGGGGTCGCGATCGCGATCGCGGTGGTGGGCTCCGGCTCGGGTTCGTGAACCGGTTCGGGCTCACTCTGTAGCAGCCGCGGAGCGGGGCGCGCGATTCGCGGTGCAACGGGTTCGGGATCGAATACGACCGGTACGGGAGCCGGCGGTTCTTCGGGAGCCCCATCCGGCTCGTGCTCGACATCCACGGGGGTCAGCCCGTGCATGTGAAGATCGGGGATTTGCGGGAGTTCGTTCGGTTCGTCCACAACGGGAGCCGACGCGACCAGTTCCCGCACCGGCTCAATTTCGGCCGGATGCGCGACATCCTGGTAAATCGGCTCCGTCGGTGGAGCAATCGGCTCCTCCACAGGCGCGACTTCGACTTCTGCGGGCGCGTCTTCGTGTGGGGTGAGCGGTAATTCGATTTCGGGAAACGATGCGGAGCGAACTTCGACCGGTATCGCGGGCGCGGGCGGGTTCAGCAATTCGCCCGTTTCCGTCAGCCAGAGTGCGGTATCGGCGGGGATTTGGTGTGGTTTCAGGCACGCTTTGCACACGCTCGACTGACCGGCCCGGCGCTCGTGAGCGACGGTCAGTGCGGCGCAGTGCGGGCAGCGGTACCGAATCATCGACAACTCCGGGCGGGCGCACGGCACTGGCATTGGTCGGGCGTTCGTCCGAGACCAATCCTAGCTTATGCTCAGGCTCGAAGTACCACAACTCAAGCGAAAACTCGTCCCCAAATCGCCCACGAATTCAGGGCTCAATCGTTGTGCAACCGGCGAAGTCGCGGGGACAGGCGCAGAATCCACTGCACGCGCTCGAACTGATCGATCCACTCTTGAACGACCGCTTGTTGAACCGGGTCCGTGCCCTTCACGAAGCCGGTCGCGCACCCCTCGCCCGTAAGTTGCGACACCAGTTGACGATAGCGCGCGAGCGTGCGCTCGCCGTACCGGGCGACCTCCTGGCCGTCCTCGGAAAAGAACACCGCGACCGGCACGCGGTTCCCGCCGTTGATCTGCAGCGCGGCCTGCACGTCGGCGTGTTCATCGCGGTCGAGGTACCGCGTCACGACGACGGGCGCAATTTCCGCGATTCGCTCGAAAATGGGACATTGTGACGAGCAATCCCCGCACCACGCCCCGGCGAGCACGAGCACGTTTGTGCGGCGCGTGAACGTGCGGAGCAACTTCTGCTGCTCGTCGGTAAGAAGCGTTTGCGCGGTCGCGGACTGCCACCGGGCGCGGTGCGATTCGTTGCCGTACTTCGCGAGGAATTCCGCGATGGGTAACCCGGCCTCGAACTTGGAAAAGAGGTTCATTGGTGCTCGTTCCGGTCTCAGTTTCAAACGGGGCTATTGAGGGATACCGCCCTACTCGTCGTCGTCTTTTAGCAGCTCTGACTTACGGCCTCTTCAGGGTCAGTGATCCAGAGTGGACGTGGGCGCTACTCCTTGCCCAACACCAGATCCACGACCCAGCACCCGCGCACGTGCGGCCCCGGTCCGCGGCAGTGGTCGAGCACGTCGGCGCTGTCACACCCGGCGTCCTGGAGCGCGTCGGCCAGAATCGGCATCGCACTGAAGTCACGGGAGTCGTACATCTGGGACGCGAGCGAAGCCGCGGTGGAGGTGCGCCAGGAGGGGGAGAAGGTGACGGGGCGGAAGGGGTTGCCGACGACGTCCCGGAACAGTTGTCGATGCGCGTCCCGCTCCGGTTCACGGAAGGCCTCGTCCCGAACCCCTCCTCGGAGGAATGCGACGACATCGACCAGGTTGTGTAGCGCCGACCACGCATGGCCCCAGTAATCCGGCGGGGAGCAAGTCACACATCCCCGAGCCGCCTGCGTCAGCGTTCGCTGGACCCAGGGGAGCGTGAGGTCGAGGTAGGTCCGGAGGGCGTCCCAAGCGAGTTGCCGCACCGCGTCTTCGTCTCCGATGCCGTCGGCAAGTTGCTCCGCATCAGAGACGAGTCGCTTCGCCTCGTCCCGGTTGAATAACTCCCAGTGTCGGCGGCAACACCCGACCGTGTACAGCCGGAGTTTCCGCCCAGTCAGTCGTTCAGCCGTGAACAACAGCATCGGGTGAAGGTCGCGACCCTCCTGCCACTCCGCTTCGGTCATCGGTCGCCCCCTGGAACCGCTCCCAGCATGACCGGTCCTCGGCCACGGTGCAAACTACCGGACGCCGTTCGGCCCGTGGCGAGCGTCCTATTGCGATTGGCGGGCTTCTGCTTCGGCCTCTTCGATGTCGGTACTTCCGCAATTAATCGTCATCATCTTTTAGCAGGTCCGGCTTGCCGAACTGACTGAGGTCCACGCTTCCGCGCAACTCGCCCTCGGTGAGCTTGATCCGCAGTTCCAGTTCGCGGAGCTTCGTCTGGATCTGCTCCAGCTTCGTCGTCGCGTCGTTGCGGACGTGGTAGCGCGGCACCTCGGGATAGCCCAACTGCCGCTGGAGCGCGGCGAACAGGTACAACGGGTCGCGCTTGCGGCTGGCCTTCGCGATCTTGCCCTCTTTCTCGCCGAAGATTGGGGGAAGGCCCGGCTCGAACGCCGGGTTCCGCCGGCGCTCCTCGATCACGTACAGCTCGGACCTCAAGTACACGAGGTCGCTGAAGTCGATCTCGCCGACCTGTTTCCGCAAATCGTCGAAGTAGGCGTGCCAGTTGGCGTCGTAGAACGGGTCGAGCGCGAGCGCTTCGAGGCCGTCGAGGTAGCCGAGCCGGTTGCGCGAGATCGTCTCGAACTGGTAGACGAACAGCCCCGGCTTCGTGGGGTTGTTCGCCCGATACGTGGCCTCGCGCTCCAGGATGAGGAACGCCGTGGGCATCGGGAGCCGGGACTTCTCGCTCTCGGCCTGGCGCACGACGAACGCCTGGAACGCGGTGAAGTAGTGCGGCAGCTTCGCGAACCCGTTCGCGACCAGCCCCGTGTGCTTCAATTCGGACGCCACGAACTGCACCGCATACGGCAGGCGCGTGCTGGACAGCAGCTCCTCGCCGACCCGCTGGAACACTTCTTGCGCCGGCTGGTTGTCCGCGACCCGCTCGCGCACGGTGCGGAACAGGTACGCCTGCTCGATGTACTCTTCGCGGTCGAGGATGGTCGCGGTGCTCATGGGTTTCAGTGTAACGTTGTGGTGAAGTGTTGTGTGGTACGTCCTGCTTTCGCCCCGAAGTGATGAAGGCGGAACGAGAATTCTTTTACCCACCTTCGTTACCACAACGCCCCTCACGGGCCTTCATTCCTCCTAAATCTGGTGGGGCTAGCGCGTCTCGCCGGATTATCCCGGTGGTGCCGACTGCGAGATTCGAGCCGATTAGCGCCTTTGAATCGGTCCCGCGGGTTCCGGGTGACAGAAGGTTGGGGTGATCCGCGTAAGCCGGCTGTTACAGTGCCCCTCCGTCGCGCACATTTCTCATAACGCGGGGCCGTTCGCGGTTCCGCGTCACCATGATTTGCACCGAGACAAGAGCACGCAGCCAATGAGAAACCAACTCGGATTGTGGTTACTCGCGTTCGGCGGACTGATGGGGTTGGCGGAGCCGGCCCTCGCCGGGCACTGCGGGATCTGCCGCTACCCGCGCGGGTGCGTCACGCCCGACCAGTGCGTGACGCCCGTCGTGACCAGCACCGTTCAGTACCAGCCCGTAATCGAACAGCACCAACAGGTGTGCTACCGACCCGTCTACAAGACGGAATACCGTGCGGAGTCGTACACCACGTACCGCACCGTCCAGGAAACGAACTACACCACCGAGAAGTACACGGTGCAGCGCCCGGTCGTCGAGCACTTCGACACCGTTCGCAACTACACCGTGAACCGCCCGGTGTACGAAACGCACCTGCAAGAGCAGCAGTACACGGTGATGAAGCCGGTCACGCGCACCTTCCAGGTGGCGATCCCGTACTGCACCACCCGCCCGGTGTACGAACAGCACGTCAAGGACGTGTCGCACACGGTCATGCGGCCGCACGTCGAAGAGTACCAGGTCGCGGTGCCGTACTGCACGATGCGCCCCGTGGTCGAACAGCACGTCCGCACACACACTTACGTCGTGAACCGCCCGGTGGTCGAGAACTACCAGGAGGCGGTCACGTACTGTGTGAACCGTCCGGTGTACGAGCAGCACGTCAAGGACATCCCGTACACGACCTACCGCGCAGTGCGCGAGCCGTACTGCGTGGAGATCCCGTACTGCGTGATGAAGCCGGTGTACGAGCAGCACGTCAAGGACATCCCGTACACGACCTACCGCACCGAGACGCAGCAGTACCAGGTCGCGATCCCGTACTGCACGGTGCGCCCGGAGTACGAGACGCAGACCTACTACACGCCGGTTACCACCTACCGCACGGAAGTGGATTACGTCACGCAGCAGCGCGTGAGCTACGTCACCGAGCCGGTGGTCACGGAGCGCGTCGAGAAGGTGTGCAGCGGCCGGTACGAAACGGTGACCGAGTACATCCCCGGTCCCGTTGTGACCCGCGCGGTCCGCACGCCGGGCTCGTGCGTCTTCGACCCCTGCACCTGCACGAGCCGCTACGTTCCGGGCTGCCTGACGCAGCAAACCGTGCAGTGCCCGGGCCGGACCGTGTGCAAGAAGGTGTGGGTGCCGCACGAAGAGTGCCGCGTGGTGAAGGACTGCCGGATGGTGTGCAAGCCGGTCTGCACCACGGTGCAAGTGCCGGTGTGCCGGAAGGTCGCTCAGACCGAAATGAAGGCCTGCACCCGGACCACCTGCCGGCTCGTGAAGGAACAACACGTGCGGTACGAGACCCGCACGAACTGCTACAAGGTGCCCGAGCACCACGTCCGTCAGGTGTGTTACACCACCTGCCGCATGGTCCCCGAGCAGCACACCCGCACCGAAACCCGGTACCGCTGCTACACGGTGCCCGAGCACCACGTCCGCCAGGTGTGCTACACCACCTGCCGCATGGTCCCCGAGCAGCACGTGAAGATGGTGAACCGCACCCGGTGCTACACGGTACCCGAAGTGAAGACGTGCGAGATCCCGTACAAGACCTGCCGGTGGGAAAAGGAAGAGCACGTGCGCTACGTGACCCGCCGTCAATGCACCATGATCCCCGAAACGGTGACGCGGCAGGTGTGCTACACGACGTGCCGGCTCGTGAAGGAAGATCACGTGCGGTACGAAACGCGGTGCGTGGTCGAGAAGGTGCCCGAAGTGTGCGTGCGTCACATTCCCGTGACCACCTGCCGCATGGTGTGCGAAGAGCGGCAGCAAGTGGTTCGCCAGTGCCGCGTGAACTACGTGTGCGAGGAGCGCGTCCGCTGCGTGCCGCACACCACCTGCAAGGTGATCCCCGAAACGCACTGCAAGATGGTGCCGCACACTACCTGCCAGATGGAACCGTATACGGTGAGCTACTGCGTGAAGCGCTACGTGCCGGTGTGCGTCCCGACGTGCAACCCGTGCCCGTAAGCGATCGAGTCAACCACTCAACACCCCCGCAGTGCCGGGGGTGTTTTTATTTTGCGCGAGTCGTTTCACGTCGCAGTATCGCCCCCGCCCCGTGCGCAGAGTCGTTCAGTCCCGTTTCCGTTTCTTTGTAACGAGCCGCGACCGCAAGGGAGCGGAGGCGCCCCCGTTTATCGTCGCGGTTCCACGCACCGGAAGCCCCGCTCCCTTGCGGTCGCGGCTCGTTCGGACGTTATGTGGATCTCGAAACGAGATTAGTTCTTGAGGAAGTGGCCACATCCACGTGTTAGACGGCCCCGCACCGGCCGCTGTTGCCTTTGCCCGCCCCTTCGCGGTTCTTATAACGACGGCTGCAAACGCCGTCGGAAACGCGAGGGCCGATGTCCACCACACTCCGCGTCGGCGCGGTCAATTACCTGAACACCAAGCCGCTAATCGAGCGGCTCACGGACTTTGCGCCCGGGATCGAGTTGTCGCTCGATCTCCCGAGTCGGCTCGCGGACCAACTCGCCGCGGGCGACCTCGACGTCGGGCTGATTCCCGTAGTCGAATTCTTTCGCGGCGACAACTACACCTTCGTCCCGAACATCGCGATCGGTTCGCGCGGCCCCGTGCTGAGTGTCACGCTGTTCAGCAAAGTGCCCTGGGAAGAGATTCGCACCGTCGCACTGGATGAGGGCTCGCGCACGAGTGCGGCCCTCACGCGGATCATCCTCGAAAAGCGGTACGGCATCGAACCCGTCATTCAGCAACTCCCCATCGACACCCCGGCGGACGATCTCACCACGGACGCGGTTTTACTCATCGGCGATCGCGCGATGCGGGCGTGTTTACCGGGCTACCGCTTCGCCTACGACCTCGGCGAAGAGTGGACCGCGTGGACCGGCCTGCCAATGGTGTTCGCGGTGTGGGCGGTTCGCAGCGGCGTCGATCTGGGCGAAGCAGAACTCGCTTTTCACAAAGCAAAAGAATACGGTCTCGCGAACGCGGGCTTAATCGCTCAGCGCGAGGCGCCGGCACTCGGACTCGATCCGGGCTTCTGCCGCCGGTACATGAGTAACGTGCTTCGTTACGATCTCGGCCCCGTGGAACTGGCCGGGATGCAGAAGTACCGCGAATTGGCCGAAGGGGTTGGTGTTTTGGCGAACCCCGACCGTAAGGTCGGAGGCGCTGATAGCCTCCAACGCCGCACCCCCGGCCTTGCGGCCGGGGTTCGCTAGACAAGGGCACCCCATGAACACCATCGACCACATCCTCGCGAAAGCCGTTGAGGGCACGCGCCTGACGCCCGACGAGGGCCTGGCGCTCTTCGCGTGTCGCGATCTGCACAAGCTCGGTCGGGCCGCGCACGCGGTCACGACGCGGTTGCACCCGGAGCCGTACCGCACGTTCAACATTGATCGGAACATCAACTACACCAACGTGTGCGCGGCGGTGTGCGACTTCTGCGCGTTCTACCGCAAGTCGGCCGATTCCGACGCCTACGTTTTGTCGCGCGAGGAGCTGTACAAGAAAATCGAGGAGACCATCGCTTTGGGCGGCGATCAGGTGCTCATGCAGGGGGGGATGCACCCGTCGCTCAAGCTCGAATGGTACGAAGAGTTGCTCCGCGACCTGAAGGCCCGGTTCCCGACCGTGAACCTGCACGCCTTCAGCCCGCCGGAAATCTGGCACTTCCACAAGATCAACAAGCTGCCGCTCGAAACCGTGCTGAAGCGCCTGAAGGACGCGGGGCTCGGCTCGCTGCCTGGCGGTGGCGGCGAGATCCTCGTTGATCGCGTGCGGAAGGAACTCACGAAGGGCAAGGCGCTCGCGTCCGAGTGGCTCGACGTGTGCCGCGTGTGGCACACGCTCGGCGGGAAGGGCACCTGCACGATGATGTTCGGCCACATCGAGACGGAGGCCGAGCGCGTCGAGCACCTGACGCGGCTCCGCGACCTCCAGGACGAAACCGGTGGGTTCACGGCGTTCATCTGCTGGACCATGCAGCCGGGGCACAAGATGGCCGACTTCCCCGAAATGGGCGCGTTCGAGTACCTCCGCACCCAGGCCATCAGCCGGCTGTACCTCGATAACATCCCGAACATTCAGTCGTCGTGGGTCACGCAGGGCGGGAAGATCGGGCAGGTCGCGCTCTTCTTCGGCGCCAACGACATGGGCTCACTCATGATCGAGGAGAACGTGGTCGCGTCGGCCGGGACGGTCCACTACCTCACGCTCGAAGAGATCAAGCGCAGCATCCGCGAGGCCGGCTGGGAACCGCGCCAGCGGAACGTCTTCTACCAACTGATCGACGAGGGGTCCGTTCCGCACAGCGAACCGCGCCCGACCGGGGGCAGCGCCCAAGTTCCACACACGTCATTGCCGGTACTGAACTGAGTCGGCACAATGGGTGTGTTCCGCCGCGCCCTCGCGCTGAAGGGCAAGAGCGCGCGGCGCGGGTCCCCTCGTGCCATTCTGAGACGTGAATGACCGAAGAAGCCACCATGCGGCTGCGGCTCCAAACCGTGGCCGCCTACCGCGAGCTGCGCCGCAGCGTGCAAAGAAGCGGGCGCGAGAACGTCGTGTTCGCGCTCATTATGTTCGGCCTCGCGTACTTCAGTCACACCGCCGGCGCCTTTTGGCTCGCGATCCTGCTCTACAGCCTTCTTGCCGCGGGGGAGCTGCTCGTCGGGTTAATCAAGTGGGCCGCGCCATCGGCCGAGGGGGTACTGCTCGACGCGATCGTCCTGCTGTTGTTCGCCGGGTGGAACCTCGGCTGGGAGGGCCTTATCGCGGTCGGCGGGGGCCGACCGAACCCGGCCTTTATATTTTTCGGCTTGTACATGCTGTTCGGGGCGTTCAATCGGTTCAAAGCTTACACGAACCTGCGCCGGCTGTTCGCGGAGCGCCCCGCGCCGGAACACATCGCGTGGTTCGACGAGCTGGTACACGACATCCTGACGTCCGACCCGCACGCGGACCCGCTCGCCCTCGATTTGCCGACGACCCCTCACTGGCGGGTGAAACTGCTCGGCAGCACGGCCTTCTTCGTGGCGAACAACGGGAGCGCGGTGTGGGTCGCGGGGCCGGACGACTTCACGCTCGTGCGCGAGAAAAGTGACCGCGGGGGCGGGCGCCGAAAGGCGCTGCTCCGCATCTACGGTGAAGCGTACCCGGAGTTCACCCTCGACGACGCGAGCTGGTCGAACTACGCGCGCTGGATGGCCGAATTCGCTGCCCCGCACCCGGCGTGATTGCGCTCGGAATTCTTGTCGGATCAAGGCACTTGGAATTCTTGTAGGGTGGGTCCAGGCTTTGCGCAGGCCCACCAACTCCCCGGGTAACGTGAGCGCGAACGAAAACCGCACACGGCCCACCGACCAACCCGGCTGCCGAAGGCCGGCTGGTGGGCCTGCGCAAAGCCTGGACCCACCCTACAAGGCACTACAAGGCACCCATGATCGAAGTACGCGACCTGTCGAAGTG
Organism: Gemmata palustris; assembly: GCF_017939745.1. NCBI lineage: Bacteria > Pseudomonadati > Planctomycetota > Planctomycetia > Gemmatales > Gemmataceae > Gemmata > Gemmata palustris. Next base: position 5,656,745 of record NZ_JAGKQQ010000001.1, read on the forward strand.
GTTCCGCGGGCCGAACGGTCAGCGCGTCACCGCCGTCGATGCCGTGCGGTTCTCGGTTCACCCGGGCGAGGTGTTCGGGCTGCTCGGTCCCAACGGGGCCGGCAAAACGACCACGCTGCGGATGCTCTGCACCGTGCTCAGGCCCTCGGACGGGACCGCGACCGTCGCGGGGCACGACGTGGTCACGGAGCCCGGTGAGGTCCGGCGCCACGTCGGGTTCCTCTCCGCGAACACCGGCGTGTACGACCGCATGACCGCGTGGGAACTGGTCGAGTACTACGGCCGGTTGCACCAGGTGCCGCCCGACGAGCTGTACCCGCGGATGGAAGAACTCTTCACTACGCTCCAGATGACGAACTTCCGCGACGTGCGCGGCGGCAAGCTCAGCACGGGCATGAAGCAGAAGCTGTCGATCGCCCGGGCGCTGGTGAACGACCCGCCCGTGCTGATCTTCGACGAACCGACTGCGGGCCTGGACGTGCTCGTTCAGCGGGCGGTGCTGAGCAACATCAAGCAGCTCCGCGAGCGCGGAAAAACGATCATCTTCTCCACGCACATCATGCGCGAGGTGGAGAAGCTGTGCGACCGCGTCGCGGTGATGGCGAAGGGCCGGGTCATCGTCTGTGGAACGCTCAACGAGCTGCGCGAGATGTACAAGCAAGACGATCTGGAAGAACTGTTCTTCGATCTGGTGTCCTGACCGATCTTCCCCGGGACCGCGGACAACCCGCCCGCGGTCCCGGGGAAAAGTCGCCCCTACTTCCCGACCTGTCCCTTCGCCGCCTTCACGACGGCTTCCACGGTGAAGCCGAAGTGCTTGAGCAAATCCTTGAGCGGGGCCGAGGCGCCGAACGACCGCATCCCGATGATCGCGCCGGTGCTCCCCGCGAACCGCTCCCACCCGAACGCGCCGCCCATCTCCACGCACACGCGGGCGGTCACCGCCGGCGGGATCACGCTGTCGCGGTACGCCTGGTCCTGCTTCTCGAACAGCTCCCACGACGGCAGGCTGACGACGCGGGCCTTGATGCCCTCGGCCGCGAGCTTCTCGGCCGCGTCCACACACATCGAGAGCTCGCTACCCGTACCGATGAGCAGCACGTCGGGGCTCGGCACATCATTCAGCGCGTAGCCGCCCTTTGCGAGACCGGACGCCGGCGCGTACTTCGTGCGATCGAGGGTGGGCAGCGCCTGCCGCGTCATCGCGAGGATCACGGGGTGGTGCTTTTCCCGGAACGCGATCTTGTACGCCTCGGCCACTTCGTTCGCGTCGCCGGGGCGGATCAGGATCAGTTTGGGGATCGCCCGCAGCGACATGATCTGTTCGATCGGCTGGTGCGTGGGGCCGTCCTCGCCGACGCCGATCGAGTCGTGCGTGAACACGTACACCACCGGCAGGCCCATGATCGCGGCGAGGCGGATCGGCGGGCGCCCGTAGTCGGAGAAGATGAGGAACCCGGAGCCGTAGGAGCGCAGCTTCGAGAGCGCCATACCGTTCATAACGGCGCCCATGCCGTGCTCACGCACGCCGAAGTGAACGTTGCGCCCGCCCGGGGTCTTCGACGTGAACACGCCCGCGTCCGGGAACTTCATGAACGTCTTGGTCGAAGGGTTCAGGTCCGCCGACCCGCCGACGATCCAGGGCACGTGCTTCGCGATCGCGTTCAGCACCGTGCCCGAGCTCTCGCGGGTGGCGAGGCCCTTCGCGTCGGCCGGAAACACCGGGATGTCCTTGTCCCACCCGGCGGGCAGGTCGCGCGCCTCCATCGTTTCGAGTTCCGCCGCTTCTTTGGGGAACTTCGACTTGTAGTCCGTGAACAGCTTCTGCCACGCGGCCCGGGCTTCCGCGCCGCGCTTCCCGATGCCGTCCTTGAAGCGGTCGTACACGCCGTCCGGCACCAGGAAGGACGAGTCTTCCGGCCAGCCGTAGGCCTTCTTGGTGAGCTTGATCTCGTCGGGGCCGAGCGGCTCGCCGTGGGCCGCGTGGGTGTCTGCCTTGTTCGGCGAGCCGTACCCGATGACGGTCTTCAGCGCGATGAGGGTGGGCCGGTCGGCCGACTTCGAGGCCTCGATCGCCTTCGCCATGCCGTCGAGGTCGTTGCCGTCGGTGACGCGGAGCACGTTCCAGCCGTAAGCCGCGAACCGCGCCGGCACGTCTTCGCTGAACGCGAGGTGCGTGTGCCCGTCGATGGTGATGCCGTTGTCGTCGTAGATGAGCGTGAGGTTGTTGAGCTTCAGGTGCCCGGCGAGCGAGGCCGCTTCGCTGGCGACGCCCTCCATCATGCAGCCGTCGCCGCAGATCGCGTAAACGCGGTGCTCGAACAGCGCCTCGAACCCGGGGCGGCCGTAGTGCGCCGCGCGCCACTTCTGCGCGATCGCCATTCCGACCGCATTGCCCACGCCCTGGCCGAGCGGCCCGGTGGTGGTCTCCACACCGGCGGTGTACTCGTTCTCCGGGTGGCCCGGCGTCTTGCTGTTCAGTTGGCGGAACTGCTTGAGTTGGTCCAGCGGCAGCGAGGGCTCGTCCAGCACCTTGCCGTGGTGATCGACGTTCTTGATACCCGCGAGGTGAATGAGCGAGTAAATGAGCATCGAGGCGTGCCCGTTGGAGAGCACGAACCGGTCGCGGTTCGGCCACATCGGGTCGGCCGGATCGTAGCTAAGAAACTTGTTCCACAGTGTGTACGCGACCGGGGCCAGGCCCATCGGCGCACCGGGGTGCCCGGAGTTGGCCTTCTGCACCGCGTCCATCGCGAGCGTGCGAATGGTGTTGATGGCGGTCACATCGAGCGCGGTGAATTGGCTCATGGGAGTCTCTCGTGATGGGGGGGAATAGCGCTACCGAGGATGATACGAGGTGACCCGCGGCGCAAGCAAAAGAGTTTTCAACAGGATAACGGGATAAACGCAATCAGCCCGTCCGATCCCGTTCATCCGATTACCCCGCCGAAAACTCCGAACTGTCAGTTTCACACCTTCCACACGAACACGGCTCCGTCCGCCCCGCGGATCTGGGCGCGCCCGTCGGTCGTGAACGCGATGGCGTTCGGCTTCGTGCCCTTTTGCGGCCACGTGCGGAGCAGTTTCCCGCTCGTCACGTCCCACAACTTCACCGCGCCGTCCTCGCCGCCGGACAGCGCGCGCGAACCATCGGGCACGAACGCCACGCACGTCACCCAGCCCGCGTGCCCCGGTAAGCGCCGGAGTTCCTTGCCCGTGCGTGCATCGAACAGGCGCAACTTGCCATCGTAAAGTGAGCCGCCGAGCACGCGCGACTGGTCCGGCGACACTGCGAGCACGCCGTTCGTCTGGTCGCGGAACCGATCCGCGACCGACGGCACCGGTACCTCCACGAACTCCTCGGCCAGCGGTAGATCCTGATCGCGCAGCGTCGCGTGCAGCGCGTCGAGGCGCGTCATCACTCCCACCAGGGCGCTCGCGGCGTCCTCCTGTGCCCGCCCGATGCGCTCCAACTGCGAGAACGCGAGCCCCTGGAAGAGCCGCGGGTCGTCTTCCACCGCGCGGCGAAAGTAGTACCGCACCGCGACCGCCAGCAGCGGGTCCGCGTTCGGGTCCGCCGCCGGGCGGAGCACCAGGAACGCCGCGAGCGTACCGAACCCACGGGCGCGGAGTTCGGCCCCAATTTCATCGGCCAGCGCCCACTGCCCGCGCACGAGTGCTGCGGGGTCGCTGAAGTGCGTGAGGTCGCCGAGGCGCGCCGCGAGCGCGTTCGGGTCCGCTTCGCCCCCGAACGCCCCCGACATGCGCGCCGTGCGCAGTTCGTCCAGGCAGCGCGCGGCGAAGTCGGAATCGCGTGCGGCCCGGCCGTCGAATTGCGCGCTCAGAAGGAACAGGCGCACCTGCTCGCGGAACGCCCGGTCATCGGCGCGGTCCGCGAGCGCGAGAACCGAGTCGCCCGCGAGCGCGAGTTCCAGCGCGCGCCACGCCCGGTCCGACGCGGCGCCGAGGGCGTCCGTGACGCGCCGGCTCTGGTCCGTCAGGCGCTCCGTGAGCACCCGCGCAACGGCGGACACGCCGTCCGAAACCGCGGCGGCACCCGCGGCCCGGCACGCGGCCGCGGCCAGTGGGCCGAGCGCCAACAGCGACACGCGCGAAATCAGGTTCATCCGGCGCACTCCGCACAATCCAAATAACCGGAACAACCGCACGCGCGGTTCCCCCGAATGGTGACGCGGGCCGGGGGCCGGCGGTTCGTGTTCGGCGGGTCCAGGAGTGGCGCGAATAGCGCATGTAGCGTCGCGGAAGCCTGAAAATCCTGGCGAAAATCGCCCCCGTAAGGGTCCGATGATGGGAAATGCTGGATATTTCTAGGGAATTTGCGTTGTCTTGTTGACAACACACTGCAAAAGCACTTAGTTTTCAAGCAGTTTCAGATTTTCCCCTCTACCCGTGTTGGAGTGTTGTCATGGCAAAGGCTGCGAAGGCCGCGCCGAAAAAGGCCGTTGCGAAGAAGGCACTGACGAAGTCGCAACTCGTCGGCCAGCTCGCGGAAAAGACGGAACTGACCAAGAAGCAGATCGAGACCGTGCTGACCGCGATCGTCGACGCGGTCACGGAGCAGCTCGGTTCGGGCGGGCCGAAGAAGTTCGTGTTCCCCGGTCTGGCCCGCATGTCGCTGACGCAAGTCAAGGCGCGGCCGGGCGGCGAAGTGAAGAAGAACCCGCTCAACGGCAAGGAGTACACCACGAAGTCGCGCCCCGCGTTCAACAAGGTGAACATCCGCCCGATCAAGGCGATCAAGAGCGCCCTCGCGTAAGGCACCGGAGCCCGCGCAACGACCACTCACGCCCGGCGAGAGCCGGGCGTCGGCGTTTGTACTGCCGGTGCATTCCCTTACGGCCGCCCGAACTTACCCTTCGGTTGAGGGGCCGGATCGGTGATTTCAAACGAGTCGAGGAACCGGCGGACATTGGCGTTGCCGGGACTCACGAACCGCCCGCCCGCGACGACGATGTAAAGCCTCCGGTTGGAGATGATGATGCGCCCCACATACGTTCCGTTGTCTTCGTAAAGGTACTCGACCTCGCGCCCCGGGAACCCGGACACGGCGACTCGCTCGTTCCGCACGACGCGCTTAATATTCCGATCGTTTTTCATCTCCTGCACGGCCTGATCGAGCAGCGCCTCTTCGGTCGCCGCCCGTTGACCGACCGGGGGAACGGGCACGTAAGAAATCAAATAGACCTCCCCGCGCTTCCAGAGAACCGCTCCCTCGGCCTGCTGGCCCGGCTCCAGCTTCATTCCCGGAATCGGCGAACCCTTTTTCGCGGGAACGGGTAGATCGACCGCGAAGCCGCCTTCGGGCGATTGGTGCTTGTGCCACTTCTCGCCCGGCAGGAGCAGGAACCCGCCCCCACAACACGCGCAAGTTCCGAGCAAAAGAACGCCGAAAATGATGACGATCCAGAACAGCGGCCCGCGCCCGGGCGGAGGGGGTGGGGGCCGGCGGCGCCGACGCGGGCGCGGCTCCTCGTCGTAATCGCGGTCGTATTCACGACGGTCGTCGTGGTTCCGATCGTAATCGGGCTCGTAGTCGCCACGCGGTTCCCGGCGCCGGGGCTCGCGCGGCGGCTCGCGGTCGAATCGCCGATCGTCCTCGGGGGCCGGCTCGTGCCGGTCGAACTGCGGCGGTTCCGGGGTCGGAAAGGTGTTGAGGCAACTCGGGCACCGGACGTCGCGCCCGACCCGATCGGCGGTCCCGATCATCCCGGTTCCGCACGTCGGACAGTTGAACTGGAACGCCATCGTACCCCCGTCGCCGGTCAGGTCGCGTCGATCGCTTTCAGCACTTCGGCCGCGCACGCGCCGAGTGTTGTGAGATTGTAACCGCCTTCTTGTACGATCACAGTCGGCAAACCCAGCTCGCGCACGGCCGCGCCCATCTCCGCGAAGAACTTCGTGGGCAACTTGAATCCCCCGATGGGATCGGATTCGTGCGCGTCCGCTCCGAAGGCGAATACCAGGAACGCGGGTTTGAACCGGCGGACCACTTCGATCGCGGCGGCGAGCGCCGGCCGGTACTCCTTGACGCCGGTACCGGGTGGGAGCGGCACGTTCACATTCGCCCCGAGCCCCGCCCCGGTCCCGGTCTCGTCCGCGAATCCGCTAAAGAACGGGTACAGCCCGGCCGGGTCGCCGTGGACAGAAACCGTGAGCACGTCCGCGCGCGAGTAAAAGATGTGCTGCGTGCCGTTCCCGTGGTGAACGTCGAGATCGAGCACCGCGACCGGTCCGCGTTTCGAGAAGCGCTCGGCCGCGACCGCGGCGTTGTTGAAGTAGCAGTAACCGCCGCAGCGATCATGTTCGGCGTGGTGCCCGGGCGGGCGCGTCAGCACGTACACATGCCGCTCGACCCCGTCCGCGATCAGGTCCGCGGCGCGCGCGGCCGCGTTCGCGCCACCGAGGGCCACGGCGAACGTGTTCGGCAGGATCGGCGTGTAGGTGTCGAAGCAGAACTGCCCGCGGAGGGCGCGCGCGCCGGTCGCGCGGGGGTTCGGGCCGAACGGAAACACCGTGGGCCAGAGCTGTTTCGCGGCCGGGTCGCGTGCGCGCCTTGCCTCCGCGCTCGCCTCGCGCAAGTAAGCGATGTACGCCGCGTGGTGGATCGCGGTGACGCACTCCTCGTTCGGCTTCGGCGGCTCCTCGAAGCGGAACCCGCCCGCGGCCTCCAGCGCGGCGCGGATCACCTCGAACCGCGCCGGCGCCTCGTAAGAGGGGATGACCGCGCCGCCCTCCACTTCACCGGGCGGGACGTGCTCCGCGTGTTTCGGGTTCAGAATCACTCGCATCAACCGCCTCCGGCTCAATTCGTTCCAAGTTCCGTGTTCTGCGTTCCAAGTTAATCGAAGCCGAGCCAGTAGCCCACTACGTCAATACTCGTTGACTGCCAACGCGGAACCCGAAACTCCGCCGACCGGCGGCGCGGGGCTTCCGTATAATGCTCATCAAGCAAAAGGTACACAAGAGGGCATCATGCCGCGGATTCTGATTGCCGACGACAACCCGTCCAACGCGGACCTGTTCGACGCCCACCTCGACGGCACCGGGTTCGAGACGAAGCTCGTTTACAACGGCGTGGACGCACTCGCCGCGGCGAGCGATTGGAAGCCGGACCTCATCCTCCTCGACGTCATGATGCCGAAGATGAGCGGGTTCGAGGTGTGCCGCCGGCTCCGCGCCGACCCCGCGACGCGCGACGTCTCCGTGCTGATGGTCACCGCGCTCGATCAGGCCAACGACGTGGAAGCCGCCGTGGACGCGGGCACCGACGACTTCATCACGAAGCCGATCAGCGGGCGCGAGCTGGTGCTCCGCGTGAACGCCATGCTCGCCAGCCGCCACGAGCCAACGACCACCGACCGCGCGCTCGCGTACATCGGGCGGGTGCAACAGGGCCTTTAGACTCGTTTCGTGATCGTAGCGGGCCTGACGAGCCGCGACCGCAAGGGAGCGGGAGGCGTCACCGCTCCCTTGCGGTCGCGGCTCGTCACAAGGACTCGGCGAGCGCCCGGCGCACCGACCGGCGAGAAGACGTTTCGACCAAACTCCGCAACAGTCTCAACTCCAAATGCGTTACCGGCCGGCTCACACCGGCCGTTCGCCAGGACCACCATGTCTGCCAAAGTCATTCTCAAAGCCAAGCGCGCCCAGCCGTTCTTCGGGCGACACCCGTGGGTGTTCGCGGGCGCGATCGAGCGCGTCGAGGGCGCCCCCGCGGACGGCGACGAAGTCGAACTCGTCTCGCATGGGGGGAACTTCGTTGCCCGTGGGCTGTACAACTCGCAATCCAAAATCAACGTGCGCCTCTACTGCTGGGAGGCCGACGTCCCGCTCGACCGGGCGTTCTTTCACAGCCGGATCTCGCGCGCGGTCCAGCTCCGCCACGACGTCCTGAAACTCAACGCTCCGGGAGCCGGGTACCGCGTCTGTTTCAGTGAATCGGACTATCTCTCGGGCATGGTGGTGGACCGTTACGGCGACTGGCTCACGGTGCAGTTCACCGCGCTGGGTCTGGCGAAGCGGCGCGAGATCATTATTGACGTGCTGCGCGAACTGCTGAACCCAAAAGGGATCTACCTCCGCACCGAAAAGGGCATCGGCAAACTTGAAGGCGTCGAGCTGCACGACCAACTGCTCTGGGGCGAACCGCCGCCCGCAGATTTGAGCATCGCGGAAAACGGAATGCGGTTCCTCGTGAACCTCACCGAGGGCCAGAAGACGGGCTACTACCTCGACCAGCGCGACAACCGCGCCGCGGTCGCACGACTGTGTAGCGGGAAGCGCGTTCTGGATGCGTTCTGCTACTCCGGCGGGTTCGGGCTGTACGCGGCGAAGGCCGGCGCGAGCGAAGTCCTCGGTGTGGACGCATCCGAACCGGCGCTGGAACTGGCCCGTCGGAACGCCGCCGCCAACGAACTGAGCAACATCACCTTCGCCAACGCCGATGTATTTAAGCACCTGAGCGAATTGGTCGCTGCGGGGCGCCAGTTCGACGTGGTGGTTCTCGATCCGCCGAAGTTCGCGCGCAACCGCGCCGCGGTCCCAGAAGCGCTCAAAGGGTACCGCCGGCTGCACCAACTCGCGATGAAGCTACTCGCGAAAGACGGGCTCCTCGTCTCGTGCTGCTGTACCGGACTGATCGCGATGGCGGACCTGGAAGAGTTGCTCGCGCAGGTATCGGTCGAAGCGAGACGTGATCTGCAAATCATCGAGCGCCGCGGACCGGCCGCGGACCACCCGGTCGCGGTGACGTGCCGCGAATCCGGGTACCTCAAGTGCCTCATCAGTCGCGTACTGTAGAAGGATTCAGAAAGCGCCACAGATGACGCGGATGAACGCGGATCAGAACCGAAGATTGTTTTAATTCAATTCTTCTTATCTGATCGTGTCTTTATCCGCGTCATCTGCGGCGCTTCTGCTGCTTTACCACCCGGCTACTTGTAGCGCTGGCGGAAAACTTCGGCCATGAGGTTGTCGATGGGGCAGAACTGATCGGTGAGAATGACGCCCGGTTCACGGTCGGTGTACGGCTTGAGGCGCGCGGCCGGCACCTCGATCGTGTACACCGTGTGCAGGTACCGTGCGATCCCCAATTTCGGCGGCGGGCCGTCGTCCTCGTCGGGTTGGAGTCCGGACGCGCCGATCGCGACGGATGCCCCCGTCCACTTCATGCGCCGCTCGAACGACGCCTGATTCACGACCGCGTCGCGAACCGCGTCGAGATTGAAGGGTTTGTCAGAGGCGTAAATTACCAGCACCCGACGGGTCCGGTCCCATGCGGTCCCGGCGGGGGTGCCGGCCGGTTCCGGTTCTTCGGCGGTGAGCAGCACGACGTTCTCCGCCGGGAACGTTTTGGTCAGGGTCGCCATCGCCGCTTTCCACAGCTTGCCGTAGGCGATCGAGTCGATGATGGTGAGCAGGTACGCGCCCCCCGGCTTCAGCGACGCCTTCACCGCGTCGTTGTACTCCTTCGTCATCAGGTGCGCCGGCACCGAGAGGTCGTTCACCGCGTCCTGAATGACCAAGTCGTAGGAACCGGGTTGCGCCTTCTCCGCCACGAACTGGCGCCCGTCCATGTGAATCGCTTGAAGGCCGGGGTAGTCCTTCAGCCCGAGGTAGTCGCGGGCCACCTGAGTCACCTTCGGGTCGATCTCCACAACATCCACCCGGGCCTCGGGCATCATTTCTACCGCGTACCGCGGGAACGTGTACCCGCCGCCGCCGATGACCAGCGCTTTGGGTTCAGCGGCTCCGGTGCGGGCGAGTCGCAGAAACTCCATCTGGGTGTGCTCGTGCCGGTAGTACAGGTACTCGGGGTCGTAAGGGTCGACGCTGGAGTGAACGAGGTGGTCGAGGGTGAGCTTCAACCGCGGGCTGTCCGGGCTCTCGCGGTTCACCTTGATCGTGTAGTAGTTCGACTCCACCTGCGCCACGAACCCCTCGTCCCGGTTGGGGCGCGAGGTGAGGATGAACCCGCCGAAGATCCCGCCGAGAACGATGCTGAACAGGTAGAGCAGCGAACCGGCCCCGGCGGAGTTGTACGCGATCGTCTTGTCGTCCGCGCGGATCGCGCTCTGGGTGTCCTTCCAGATGTTCACGACGAGGAAGCTGGTACACGCGAGCACGAGGGCCGTACAGAGGACCGTGCGGTACATGCCGAGCGTGGAGAGCAGAACGTACCCCGCGGCGAACGTGCCGACGATCGCCCCCGCGGTGCTCCAGGCGTACACGCGCCCGGCGACTTCGCCGACGTGCGCCACGTTGGGGACCGCGAGCCGGATCACCTGCGGGGACACCAGCCCGAGCATGAACATGGGCAGGAAGAACATGCTGAACGTCCAGCCCATCACCTGCGAGATCGGGTCCCAGCCCTCGAACACCTCGTAGCGCGACACGAGGGCCATCGTCACCAACAGGAGGACGGTTACGGCCGCGGCGACGATCAGCGTGGTCGCGAGAAAGAAGCGCGGGCTGAGTTTGGCCTCGGGCCGCGCCGCGCGGTCGGCGATCTGCCCGCCGGTAAAGTTCCCCAGCGCGGTACCGGCCAGCATCACCCCGATGATCCCGGTCCAGGTGAACAGCGACACGCCGAGGTACTGCGCGAGCACCCGCGACGCGGTGAGTTCGAGCGTCATCCCGCAGAAGCTCGCGAGGAAGACGATCAGGTACGCCTGGCGGATGTCGGGGAACGCATGGGGGTTGGAAGAACCTACCCCCGCATCCCTCGCTGAAGGAATGGGGGAGAAAGAATCATCGGGCGCGGACGCCGCTTGCACAGCGGATGGGCGCGCCAGCTCCCCCTTCCCTTCAGGGAGGGGGGACGGGGGAGGAGGTTTCACCACGACCAGCGCCACCACTGCCAATACCAGAAGCGAACCGGCGGAGACCAATATGAGCATGTTGAGAGTGAACGTGGGGATCAGATAGAAGCCAGTGACGTAGTTACCGAGAAGGCTGCCCAGCGTGCTGAGTGCGAAGATCAACCCCGCGACGCGCCCAGTGTGAGCCACGTCCGGCAACCCGAGCTTAATTGCGAGTGGAGTAAGAAGACTGAGAACCAAACTCGCAGGCAAGCACAAAACGGCGGCAAGGATCGGGATTCGCGGCCCGAGCGGGATCGACTTATAAATCTCTGTGGACACTAGTATTTGCGGGAAAAAGTAGATCCACAATGCCGCGACCGCGCCGACGCCGAGTAGCACCGCGAGCGCCTTCGGGGTCGGGTAACGGTCCGCGAGTCGGCCGCCGAAGGCGTTCCCCATAGCGATACCGGCAAGGAACACGCCGATGATGGACGTCCATGTTTCCAAACTGGAACCGAAGAACTTGCTAAGCAAGCGCCCCGCGACCAACTGGAGCACGAGGAGAGCGGCATTCGCAAAAAAGACGACCGCCCCGACACCCACGAGCCGGCCGACCGGCAGTGAGATCGAGGCGCGGACCGGAGCGGGTGCGCTACTCATAGGGGTTATTCAAAGTCCGGTAGTGCGGGTGGTATGTTGCACGCAAAGCTACGTTTGGAACCACCGAACGGCCATTAGGTTCCGGCGGAACGGTAGAATGTTGGGGTAGTGATTGGTGTTTAGTGGTGTGTTTCGTGTTGTTTCTCGTTGCGGCGCTCCAATGTCGCAGCGCCTCTCCTGTCGCCCGCCGGCCCCCACGCCGGCGGATGAGCGACCAAAGAATACGAGCGCCCTACCATTCAGCACCAAGTCCTAAACACCGAGCACCAAACACTGAGGACACCCATGTCTTCCCGCTTCGTCGTCGGTATCGACCTGGGCACCACCAACAGCGCACTGGCCTACGTGGACACCGGCGCGGGCAAGGACGCGAAGGTGACGCCCTTCCCCGTCCCGCAAGTCGTTGCGCAAGGCTCGGTCGAGGACCGGCCGCTGCTGCCATCGTTTCTGTACCTGCCCGGCGACGGGGAACAGCCGGCCGGCGCGATGAAGCTCCCCTGGGACGCCAAGCGCGATTACTGCGTCGGCGAGTTCGCCCGCGTATTCGGGTCGCAGGTGCCGACGCGGTTGGTCGCGTCCGCGAAGTCGTGGTTATGTCACCCCGGCGTAGATCGCAAAGCCCAAATCCTTCCGCACCGCGCCCCAGATACCGGCGCGCGAAAGGTGTCGCCGGTCGATGCCACGACGCGCTACCTGAAGCACATCGCGGAAGCGTGGAACCACGTTATCGCGAAAGACGTTGCGACGAACCGACTCGAAGCCCAGGACATCGTGCTGACCGTACCCGCGTCGTTTGATGCAGGAGCGCGCGAACTCACAGTGGAAGCCGCCCGCGCTGCGGGGTTCGAGCACCTCACACTTCTGGAAGAACCACAAGCCGCGTTCTATGCGTGGCTCGACCGCACCGGCGACGAGTGGCGCAAACAGGTGGCCGTCGGCGAACTGGTGCTGGTCGCGGACGTGGGCGGCGGAACGACCGACTTCACGCTCATCGAAGTCGGCGAGGAAGACGGCAATCTCGCGCTCACGCGCCTCGCGGTCGGCGATCACCTGTTGCTCGGCGGCGACAACATGGACCTCACGCTCGCCCACCACGCGGCCCAAACGCTGGCCGCGAAGGGCACGAAGCTCGACGCGGGCCAGATGGTGCAACTGACTTACGCCTGCCGCAACGCGAAGGAAGAACTCTTCGCGCGCCCCAAGCTCCAGAGCGCGCCAGTAACGGTACTGGGCAAGGGGCGGTCCATCGTCGGCGGCACGATCAAGCACGAACTCTCGCGCGCCGACGTCGAGAAGGTGCTGGTCGACGGCTTCTTCCCGGACTGCGCACGTGACGCAACGCCGGGCTTGGGTCGCAGTTCGGGCCTTCAGGAACTCGGCCTGCCCTACGTCGCAGATGCGGGTATCACTAAACACCTCGCCTCGTTCCTCTCGCGTCAAGCCGAAGCGCTTGCGAACCGCGAAGCACCGGCCGCCGCGAACAAGAAGAAGAAAGCCACTTCGGACGCGGCCAGTATCCCTGGCGCGATTCTCTTCAACGGCGGCGTGTTCAAGGGCGACGTGCTCCGCACACGGTTGCTGGGCGTGTTGGGGGCCTGGGCCAAATCCGCCAAGACCGATGCGACCCGCGAACTCCCCGGTGCGGACCTCGACCTCGCGGTCGCCCGCGGGGCGGCCTACTACGGCTTGGTGAAGCGCGGAAAGGGCGTGCGCATCCGCGGGGGAACGGCCCGCGCGTACTACATCGGCGTGGAAACGAACATGCCCGCGGTTCCGGGGTTCGCGCCACCGATCAAGGCGATCTGCGTCGCGCCGTTCGGCATGGAAGAGGGCACCGAAGCCGACATCCCGAGCTACGAAGTCGGCGTGCGCGTGGGTACGGAGGCGGAGTTCCGGTTCCTCGGTTCAACGGTGCGCCGCGACGCCGCCGGCGTGGTTGTCGAAGAGTGGGAGGGCCAGGTCGACGAACTCTCCCCGGTGAAGACCACCCTGGAGGCGAAGGGCGCGGCAGCCGGCGGACAGGTGGTACCGGTCCACCTTCACAGCAAGGTAACCGCGGTGGGGCAACTGGAACTGTGGCTCCAATCGCGCGACGGCAAGAACCGCTGGAAACTGGAGTTTAACGCCCGCGAGGGGAAGTAGAATGGGGGACAACCCGAGGAGGTACGATCATGGGTGTGCTGAGTGAATACGTGCGGAAGGAAGCGGAGCAACTGCGGAAGGAGATCTACAAACGCGAAGAATCGGTACGAGAGTGGACGTCATCTATCTATAAATTGTACGGTCAAATTGAACAATGGGTCAAAGACGCCGACGGGGGCGCGGGCCTCCTGAAGGTTGTGCGGGCGCCGCGCGCCACGTTCCAAGAACCGCGCCTGGGCGTGTACGAACTGGAGTGCCTCCAAATTGCCGTTGCGAGCAGCCGCCGGGCCGAGATCAGACCCCGCGCGCGACACGTGATCGCAACGATCAAACCACCGGGGAAAGAACCCCAGCGCGCAGACGGAATGATCGAACTTCGGGACGGCAACATGGCCGACTATTACCTCTTTCGGCTGAGGGAAGTAGACGGAGATCACTGGTACATTCAGAGCGTGGCGCGCTGGAATGCCGACCCCAGCGACAGTAGCGTTGAGGAACTCGACCGAGACGGATTTGAAGCCGCGATCCTGCGCATCGTGACGTGACCCCACATGACACCCCTCGACGAACTCGATAACGGGTGGAAGTGGTACCAAGCGGCTCGTGCGAGTCTGCGCCGGCTCGACCGACTGGCCCGGAAATACTGGAACGATCTGCCCTGGCAAGGCGAAGTGGCACTGGAACGGGATAATCTCCTCGGTCAACTCGAACGAGAAACGGTTTCAGCCGACGCGAATAGCGCCGAATCCCGACTCGATGATTTGGCGATTATCGAACTGTTCTCGATCTTCGAGGGAATCGTTCGCACTCTGATTGCCGAACAGGTCCGAGCTGTTTCCGTTAGTTTAACGCATCCGATGCTGAAAGCGGCGGCAAGAAATGCGGTCGAGGCGGCAGAGCATCGATCGTTCGCCGAAATTCTGAAGTCTTACTCGCAAGGCGGTCACGCCGACATCGCCGAGCAAGTTCGACAAGTTCGGCGCTACCGCAACTGGATTTCCCACGGACGGCGCGGGAAGGTGCTTCCGAAAGTCGAACCCAGGACCGCTCACGATCGGCTCCGCAGGTTCCTCGAACTCATCTTGCCTCCACCACCACCGATTGCCGGGGCAGACCCCGTACTACCGTCGGCAATACCATGACTCTTCCCATATGGCTCATCGAGTCCGCTGTGTACGGTTCCGAGATCGAGCCGCTCGCGGCCGAAGTTCGGCGACAGGGAATGGAGTGCCGGTTCGTCGCGTACCGCGAGATCGTGAAGGGGCCGACTCCGCTACCGCCCGGTTCCTGCGCGATCACCTACGGCACGTACCCCACCGTGCGGCACGCGATGCTCCGACTCGGCTGGACTCCGGGCGGGTGGTGCTCACCGGAGAATCTCGATTGCGCCACGTATTACCCACACTTCGCTGATTTCTTGCTCAATCAGCGGCACGAAATCATTACGGGCGCGGACGCGGTCCGCGAGAAGAAGCGACTGTTTCATACGTTCGGCCACAATGGGTGCGTGTTCGCGCGGCCGACGAGCGTTCACAAATTGTTCGTTGGTCGGCTCATCGCGGAAGACGATTTCGAGACCGCACTGGCGCCAACGCGGTACGACCCCGAAACAAAGGTCGTCATTGCGGAACCGCGCGAACTCGGCTCGGAGTGGCGCTTGGTCATTGCGAATGGTGACGTGGTTGCCGCGAGCCGGTACGCGGAAGCCGGCGCGAAGTCTGTCGCGGCCGGGTGCCCGGACGAGGTACTCGCGTTCGCACGCGCGATGCTCGACGCGGTGGAATGGCGCCCGGATAATGTTTTCATGCTCGATGTGTGCGAATCGGTCGATGGGTTGCGACTCGTCGAACTGAACAGCTTCAGTTGCTCGTGGCTTTATGCGTGCGACGTTGAACTCGTTGTCCGCGCCGCGTCGCGGTGCGCGATCGAAGCCCACATCGGGTAACTGCCTTCGGTGCGGGCTTGCTTCCAAAACCCACTCTCATCTCCTTCTCATTAGTCCCCACGCACGTTCGCGGCTACACTCAGTCGCGCATTGAACGTATACGTATGAAATTCACTGGGATCACATGACGACCGGACACGATCTCGCGATGGCCCTTCGGAGCGCGTACCTGGCGATGCACCGGGGCACGGACGCGGTACTCGCGCAGCACGATATCACCGCCGATCAGTTTGTTCTGATGTCGGCGCTGGCGCGCGGCGAGGCGACCACGCAGCGCGAACTCGCCCGGCGCGCCGCGTCCGACCCGAACACGGTCCGGGCGATGCTCCTGCTTCTAGAGAGACGGAAACTCGTGGCGCGGGCACCGCACCCGACCGACGCCCGCGCCCGCACCGTCGCCCTCACCGCGAAGGGGCGTCGTGTGTACGAGCAGTTGTGGGCCGCGAGTGAACGAATCCGAGAACAGTTGCTGGCGACCATTGGCGAGCAGAACGCGGCCCTCGTACTCGCGCTCCTCGGGCGCGTTTCGCGCGAGATCGGCCGTTCGGACGACAAAACAGAACTCGTAACGAGCACAGTTTCATCCCCGATGTGAGGTGAGCCATGCACGGACACTTTTTGGCTTGGGCGGTGCTCCTCGGCTGCGCGGCGGCCCCGGTCGCGGCGCGAGACAAGGAACCGGAGAAGCTCGTACCCAAAAAGTTCGAGCGCGAGGTGAAGATCAAGGTCGAGATGGATTACTTGCTGTACCTGCCAAAGGGGTACGAGAAGGGTGACAAGGACTGGCCGCTCGTGCTGTTCCTCCACGGGGGCGGGGAAACGGGCACTGATCTGGAGAAGGTCAAGATCCACGGGCCGCCCAAACTGGTCGCGGCCGGCAAGGAGTTCCCGTTCATCCTCGTTTCGCCCCAAACGCGGCGGTTCGGTTGGGACCCGGACACGCTCCACGCGCTACTCGACGAAATCACGACCAAGCACAAAGTGGACAAGGACCGCATTTACGTCACCGGGATGAGCATGGGCGGCATGGGTACATGGGCGCTGGCCGCGTCGCGCCCTGACCGGTTCGCCGCGATCGTCCCCATCTGCGGGGGCGGGAACCCGACCGACGCGAAGAAGATCAAGGATCTGCCCATCCGCATCTTCCAGGGCGGCAAAGACCCGATCGTGCGCCTGCAAACGGCCGAAGCGATGATTAAAGCGCTCAAGGACGCCGGTGCGGTGGACGCGGAACTCAAGGTGTACCCGGAGGCCGGACACGACTCGTGGACCGAAACCTACGAAGACCAGAAACTCTTCGAGTGGCTCCTCAAACAGAAACGGGTCGCGAAGCCGGCAGGAAGGGACGAAAAAGTGTCCGCAAAAGATGAGCGGCTCGCGGCCCCGCCGAAGGGGTTCGACGCGAAACGTGATGGGATCGAGCGCGGGAAGGCCGAGACCGTTGAGTACGATTCGACGACCGTCGGCATCAAGCGGAACGCGTGGTCTACACGCCGCCCGGCTATTCCAAGGACAAGAAGTACCCCGTGCTCTACTTGCTGCACGGCATCGGCGATATCGAAACGGGGTGGACGAAACTGGGCGCGGCCGACGTCGTCCTCGACAACCTGTTCGCCGACAAGAAACTGGTTCCGATGATCGTCGTGATGCCCAACGGCCGGGCCGCGAAGGACGTCACCCAACGAACCCCCTGGGACAAGCAGGGGCCGGCATTTGAGGCGTTCGAGAAGGATCTGCTCAAAGACCTGATTCCCTTCGTCGAGAAGAACTACTCGGTGAAGTCCGACCGCGAAAGTCGGGCGCTGGCCGGGCTCTCGATGGGCGGCGGGCAGTCACTCAACTTCGGGCTGACGAACCTGGACACGTTCGCGTGGGTCGGTGGGTTCGCCTCGGCTCCGAATACGAAGCCGATTGGTGACCTAGTCAAGAGCCCGTCCGAAACCACGAAGAAGCTCAAGCTCCTGTGGGTATCGTGTGGCGACGCCGACTTCATCCTTGATGTGAGCAAGCGAGTCCACGCGAGCCTGGACGAACTCAAGGTGCCGCACGAGTGGCATTTGAGTGAGGGCAAGCACGAGTGGCCGGTGTGGAAGGTGGACCTGTACTACTTCGCCCCGAAACTCTTCCGCGAGACGCGGTGACAAAAACGAATTGCCCAACTCCCGAGTGGAATTGCGTTGCCGGGCGAGCCCTCTCCGTTACTCCCACTCCCTGACCCGGACTCGTCCGGCCACCAGCCGGTACCGCTCGGGTAACAGGGGGCGCAAGCCGGGGGCGGAAGAAGTTCCCCCGGCACGCGCGCTCACATTGATGCAAAATCGGTCCAATTATCGAGGTAACCCCGGAGGGCCGGCGTTTCTGCCGCCTTGTCGCGAAGCAGGGTCTTCGCGTTGGAAACGAGCTCTGCTTCCTGCTCCGTGCTCAAATCGCCGGTCAGCACCCGCGTGCGGAGGAACACGAAGTAGGTATCGAGCGCGTCACACAAGCACCGGTCGTTGATCTCCTGAACCGTGCCCTCCGTCGGTCCTTGCTCCACCGACGTGCCCGGTTTGCCGAGGAGTTTCGCGAGGACGTCGAGGCCGCCGGGCAAGCGGCACGCGCCGAAGTTCGTGAACCAGTCGGTCAAGTCAATGGGACCGCGGTAGCGGTCGCGTGCGAGGTAGTAATCGCGGGCCTGGATGCCGTAACGAAATGCCGCCAGTTCCAAAAGGGGCAGGTCGAACCCGCGCCCGTTAAAGGTCACGAGCCGGGCCTTGTAGTGCGTCACCCCGAACCAGAACTGATTAACGATCTCGCGCGGCCGGAAGTGCGGTTCGTCGAGGCACTTGAAGTTGAGCAGGCCAAAATCTGGCCCCACGCGGAGGACGCACACGCACACCGGCACCTGGAAGGTTACCGGCAGGGGATCGCCCGGTTCACGGGCGCGCGCGATCGCGTCGTCCGGCGAGAGATTCTCGCCGGGGTATTTGACGGCCGCGAGTAACCGCCCGTCCGGAGCGCTCGCGCTGTTCACCACAAGGAACGCGGTCCGGGTCCCGGTGTCCGCGGACACCGGGCGCGTATTCGTTTCGGCGAGGGGCATGCGTTGGCACCTAAACAGCGGTTCATCTAGCAATGTCGGCAAAACAGGGATTGTGGTCAACTCCAACCGACTCAAACCCCGCTACCGGCTCAACGTCCCCGCGCCACTTATATCGCCGGCGCCGGCGGCGCGGACTGTGCGGACGGCGCAGCGCGGATCGGCGCGACGGGTTGAAAGATCGGGCGCGGGCCGGCGATCCTGCGCCGTGTTGGTTCCGGGTGGAAATAGTGAGCGGGCGGAGGGGGAGCACCGATTGCCCGCCTTGGTGGTCGGGCGGCGCGACAAGCCGTAATCTCACGTCATGAATCCCACCGAATTGCCACCGGGCGGTGCCGCGCCTCCCGCCCCCCACGCGCCCAAGAAATCCGCACTCCTGATCGTGTGGTTGGTCGTATTTATCGACCTGCTCGGGTTCGGCATCGTTCTGCCCGTGCTCCCGCGCCAGGCGAAGCCGTACCTCGATGCGCTCGCGCTCTCGGACGTCTCTCGCGGGGCCGTGATCGGCGTGCTGTTCTCGGTGTTCTCGCTGATGCAGTTCGTGTTTTCGCCGATGTGGGGGCGCGTGTCGGACCGAATCGGTCGGCGCCCGGTTCTGTTCATCAGTTTGCTCGGTTCGGTCGTCTTCTACGCGCTTTACGGCTTCGCGGTCTCGCTGCCGGCGGGTCAGGCGGAACTCGCGCTCGGTCTGATGCTGTTCGCGCGCATCGGGGCCGGTATTGCGGGGGCGAGTGTGGGCACCGCAGCGGCCGTTATTGCGGACTGCACCACGCCCGATAAGCGGGCAAAGGGCATGGCGCTGATCGGGATCGCGTTCGGGGCCGGGTTCACGCTCGGGCCGCTCATCGCGTACTTCGGGTTGGCGCTGTTCGCACGGGAGCCGTGGGGCGTGGGGGCTCTCGCGTCCGGGTTGTCGCTGATCGCGTTACTCGTTGCAGTGGCGATCTTTAAGGAAACGCGCAACTCGAACAACAAAGCGGCCAAGGAGTTTTTCAGTCTCGCGAAGACGCGCGAGGTGCTGGCGATGCCGACCGTGGGCACGCTGGTGCTCATCTACTTCCTCGCGATCTTCGCGTTCGGTACTTTTGAGGCCACGCTCGCGCAGTTCACGGACAAAGTGTTCGGGCTCAAAGACGACGACAACTTCCTGGTGTTCGCGTTCGTCGGCGCGGTGCTGATGGTCGCGGGCGGCTCGTACCGGCCGATGGTGAAGAAGCGGTCCGAAGTCGGGCTGCTCAAGTTCGGCGTCGGGGCGATGACGATCGGTCTCGCCGGGATCGGGGTCGTGGCGTACCTCGTGCTGGCTCCGGGGGGAAGCACGAGCGACATTGCGAAGCCCCTGTTCTACGTCGCGATGTCCGTCGCAGTGGTCGGGTTCGCGTTCGTGAACCCGTCGGTATCGGCGCTGGTGTCGAAGCGGTCGGACCCGACGCGGCAAGGCGAGGTACTGGGCGTGAACCAGTCGTTCGCGTCGCTCGGGCGCATCCTCGGGCCGTTCCTCGGATCGGTCTTGTTCGACGCCCACGCCTCGCGCACACTACCGTACTTGGGCGCGGTACTCACGCTGTTCGTCGTCGCAGCGCTGCTCCCGCGGTTGAAAGCGAAGGAAGAGCCGCAGATAAACGCCGATAAATAACGCGATGAAGGCAAAGGACAAAATCGCGAAGAGTTTTTGACAGGATCAACGGGATAGACAGGATCAAGAGAAACATAGTTTTCAATCCTGTCTATCCCGTTGATCCTGTCAAAAACTCTTTTCTTGTCTGATCGTGTCTTCATCGGCGTTTATCCGCGGCTCTTCTTCTGCCGGCATTTCGGAAGGGTTCTGATGCTGGACCGGATCGATGCGCGACGGATCGCGATCATCAAGCCGAGCGCACTGGGCGACATCGTTCATTCGCTCCCGGTGCTGACCGCGCTGCGCACGCGGTTCCCCGCGGCCCGCATCACCTGGGTCGTGAACTCGGGCTACGAGTCGCTCCTCACCGGCCACCCCGACCTGACAGACACGCTCCCCTTTGATCGCGGCGCGTTCAAGGGCCGGCGCGCGTTCGCGACCGCGTGGTCGTTCGCGGCCGAGTTGCGCCGGCGGCGGTTCGATCTCGTGATCGACATGCAGGGGCTTTTGCGAAGCGGTTTGATGGCGTGGGCAAGCGGCGCACCGGTGCGGGTCGGGTTCCGCAACGCCCGCGAAGGCAGTCGGTACATGTACACGCACAAACTGGCCTCGCCCCGGGCGCACGCGGTCGATCGGATGTGGGCCGTCGCGGAGGCATTCGGCGTCGGGCACCTGTCGAAAACGTTCCGGGTTCCCCTTCAGCCGGGGGAACTGATCGCTGCACGGAACGAACTCGCGTCGCTGCCGCGGCCGTGGATCGCGGTCGCTGTGGGAGCGAAGTGGCTTACGAAGCGCTGGCCCGTGGCACATTTCGCCGAGCTTCTCACGCGCGCACAGGCGCACTTTGGCGGGTCCGCGGTATTCGTAGGAGCGAGTGACGATATCGCGCTCTCGCAAGAGGTGATCGCGAGCCTACGCGGACCGGCACTGAATCTGGCCGGGAAGACTTCGCTCCCGCGGCTTGCGGCAACGCTGTCACTCGCGGACGTGATGGTTGGGAACGACACCGGTCCGCTGCACCTCGGTGCGGCGCTCGGGCGCCCGTGCGTCGCGCCGTACACCTGTACGCGGGTGGTGCGACACGGGCCGTACCAGCAAGCCGCGAACTGTGTGGAAACAACCGTCGCGTGCGGTGGGAGCTACCTCAAGAAATGCGGTAACATGATCTGCATGCCGGAGCTCACCGCGGACCGGCTCTGGCCCCGCCTGGCGGAGACACTGGATACATGGCAACGAACACACAGTTCCCGTTCCGCCTGATCCTCGCGAGCGGCTCGTGGGGCCGCAAGTGGCTCATGGAGCAGGCCGGTTACCCCTTTGAAGTTAAACCGTCCAACATCGACGAACCGACGGAAGCCCGGTTGGGTGACTGCCGGCACTACGTCGGCGAACTCGCGTGGCTGAAGGCCGAAGCCGTTGCGCTCGCCGAGCCCGATGGGTTAATCATCGCGGCCGACACGGTGGGCTGGCTGCACGGCAAAGTGATCGGCAAGCCGGAAGACGAGGCCGACGCCCGGCGCATCATCACGGCGCTAGCCGGGACCGTTCACGAACTCTGGACCGGCGTGTGCCTCTGGCTCCGCCCCGGCGACCGACAAATCTGTTGGCAGGAGCGGAGCCTCGTGCGCATGAAGGCGCTCTCCGGGGCCGAGATCGATGCCTACCTGAAGACGCGGAAGTGGGAGGGGTGCAGCGGGGCGTACTCGATCGAGTTCCCGCACGATCCGTACCTGACAATTGAAGACGGCAGCGTGAGTAACGTGGTCGGCTTGCCGATGGAATCGCTGGGGCTGGCGCTGGAGTGGATGCGCACGATTCGCGGCGCGGGGTAAAGTGCTGGTTGCTGAATGATTATCGGTCGGGAAGTGAGCAAACAACCGGGGGCGATGGGCGCCCCCGGTTCGTCGTTTTCAACTTACGCCGTCTTGGGCGCGTGTTCGGCGAGGGTCGCCTTCACGAGTTCGACCAGCTTATCGAACGCGGCCGGGTCGTGGATGGCCGTTTCCGACAGCGACTTGCGGTCGAGCATCACGTTGGCCAGTTGCAGCCCGTGAATGAACTCGCTGTACCGCAGCCCGCGCATGCGGCACGCCGCGTTGATGCGGACGATCCAGATGCGGCGGTACTGGCGCTTCTTCGTCTTGCGGTCGCGGAACGCGTACACGCGCGACCGGATGAGCGTGGTCATCGCCATCCGGAACAGGTTGTGCCGACCGAGGCGGAAGCCCTTGGTGAGTTTGCGCGTCCGCTTCTTACGGGCCGCCGTTGTTGCCTTACTACGAGCGCGAACCATGACCGTGATCCCTTATGAAGAATGTTGATGAATAAGAGTGTTTGGCGCTCTCCTCAGCGAAGTGAGAGCCGGACGGTGCGAGTTTAGAGAACGCCGAGGGCGATCTTGTACTTCTTCTGCACCTTGGGGCGGTCGCCGATGATGCCGGCCCGACGGAGCTGGCGCTTCCGCTTGGCCTTCATGTGGGCGTTCAAGTGGCGCCGACCGACCTTGCCGTACTTCAGCTTGCCGGTGGCGGTCACGCGGACCCGCTTTTTGACGCTCTTATTCGTCTTGTTCTTGGTGGCCATGATCCGAATGCTCCGTGCGGGGGAGCGGAGGTCGAGCCTCCGTCTTAGGTTCCCCGTGGCACTGGGGTTAGAACCGCCCCTCCGGGAACGCCCGAAGGTCCGAGTGGCGGTTCGCGGAACCGGGCGCCTGGTGCGACCGGTAAAAAACTCGGAAACGTGATTATAGGAACCGTGAGAACGGCCGGGAAGGGGTAGATTGGGGGCGCGAGCGGAGATCCGAAGCCGTTCCCCGATTCGCGCCACTGTGGGCCGATTGGGACGGGATCACTCTCGTTCGACGTTCCTTTTAATGCGGTAGATGGTGCCCTTCGTGCGCTCGCCGCCGGGTTCGCCGGCGCGGGCGAAGTCGGGCGTGACGCTGTACCCGGCCTCTTCGAGCTTCCACCGGAAGACGCGCGCCGGCAGGCGGTCCGGGTCCGCGATCAGGCACACGCCGTCGGGCGCGAGAACGGCTTCGAGCAGGTTTACGAGCGGGCCGACGAGCCGCTCCTCGTACATCAGATCGGACCCGATCACCACGGGGTACTTCACGTCGTCCGGCGGACATCGGAAGTCGATGGGCCGCGTTCGGAAGCCGTGCGCGTAACCGTTGAGGCGGGCGTTGGCCGCGGCGAAGGTGAGTGCGGTTTCGTCCACATCGGAGAAGGTCACGCGCAGCCCGCGCGCGAGGCACGCGACCCCGGCGAGCCCCAGCCCGCACCCGACTTCCAGCACCTCGACCGGGTGCGCGTAGTTCCCCCACGGTTCGCGCACCACCGCCTTCGCGAGCATCCGCGCGCTCGGCCAGAGCGTCGGCCAGTACGGGACGTACTCGTCCGCGACATACGCGGACCGGCACCACGGGAGATCGAGCAACTTGTCGGAGTCGATGGGCCGATCGATGAGGAAGGTGTAATCGCCGACGAACACCGTTTCGCGAACGGTCTCGGCGACCGCTTCGGGCGGCGTGCAGTGAAAGCGTGGTGGCATTGCGCGTTGTACTTGGTTTCCGGTGTCCGAATGAGCGCGCTTCGTGCAGCACGCTCACCATGCCGTAGTCTTACGAAACACCGAGCGCCGAACACGCCGGCTCAGATCGTTTTCACGCACCCGACCAGTTCGGCGTGCGTGAGTTTGCGATCGGCCGGGAACAGTACGAACCCGGCGGGCGTCTCGGCGCAGTCCAGGATCAGTTGCCGGTCGTTCGGGGCCGCGAACCCGGTGTCGCTGGCAATGTGCCCGCTCACGAGCAAGTCGCAGCCCATTTTGCGGAGAAAGTTTGCGACGGCATCGGCGCTGGTGTCGCGCCCCCAGAGCAGACTGTGGACCGAGCCGCCCGGTTGCAGGTCTTCGTCTTGGTACGCCTCGCGATCGAGTCGCGCGGGGTCAAACAGCGGCAGGAACCGCGCGGCCGGTAAGCTGTGCGAAATCAGCACGCCGTTCGGCGCGCGGAGCGCAACCGGGAGCGCCTGGAAGAGTTCGAGGTACGCGGCGTAGATCTTCGGCCCGAACGCGGGGCCGTAAGCCTCGCTCACGCCCTCCTGGAACAGCGCGTTCTGGTTCTCATCCGCTTTGATGACCGGCCGGTTCGTCCACTGCGCCAGTTCGTGGTTGCCCGGCAGGTAGTGGACCTGCTTCGGGAACTGGCCCTTCAGCGCGCTGAACAGATCGACGAGCTGGTGCGACTTGTCCCCGCCCTTCGGGTAGCGGAACTTCCCGTGAATGATCTCCTGCAGAACGAAGTGCCGCGTGGGATGGTTCGCGAGGTCCGCGTACTTCAGCATCGTCTGGAAGTGCGCGACGTGCCCGTGCAGGTCTCCGGCGACGAGCACCTCGGTACACCCCTCCAGGGCCACGGTGTGCCCGCGCCGCCCGGGTGTGGCGCGGACCAGCGCGACCGCCTGGCGGAGGTGCGTCAACATGCGATCGGGCGCGGGCACGAACGGTCCTCGGCTGGAGCGTGATTCCCACATTGTACCACGCGGCCGTGTGCGAAATCAGTCCGGCGCGGAAGAGTAACGTGACGTAACATTGGGACACTTGCTCTTGTCCGAGTAGTTCACTTTCGGAGAATGTTCTTCGCAGTGCATTCAACTACTCTCCGGGGCGGTGCCCCTCGCTTCTCGCACGGCGCGAGAGGTCGTCGCTTTCGCCCGCCGGAATGCCGAATGAGTTTCGCACCGAATCCGCGTCGCCGTCCGCTCGCCCCGTCGCTCGGCCTGTACCCGATGGAGCTGTCCCGCAATCTGAAAGTGGACAGCGTGTCCAGATTGGACCCGGCGCCGCCGCGCGCCATCGACGCGACCGGGACCGTCGCCGACGCGGTCGAGGAGATGCGGAGCGGGAACGTCGGCTGCCTGCTCATCACCGAGCGCGGGCGCGTGGTCGGCATCTTCACCGAGCGCGACCTGCTGACGCGGGTGCTCGCCTCCGGTCGATCGCTCGAAGCCTCGATCCGTGCGGTCATGACCGCGCCACCGGTCACGGTGGCCCCCAAAGATTCGGTTCGCACTGCCGTGAAGCGGATGCAGAAGGGCGGGTACCGGCACCTGCCCGTGGTGGACGAGTCCGGGCGCCCGGTCGGGATGCTCTCGGCCCGGCGCGTCGTTCACTACCTCGTCGAACACTTCCCGGGGCTGGTTTTCAATCTCCCGCCCGAACCGGACCGCTACCCCGAATCGCCCGAAGGGGCGTAATGACCCGGGACGAATCTACTGTTCGCGGGTCGGGCTGTGCCCGACATCTGTGGCATTATGAAGGTTGCGTCGGGCACAGCCCGATCTACTGCGCTTCCGCTCGGTCGTTCTGAGCCCCAGCGCACGCGCCGTTTCCCCGTCAAACACACCCCTCGTGCCGCGTATTCCTTTTTAAATGGTCGGGCGTCCGGCGCCGAAGTTCCGTCCCCGTTTTCGGCGCTCTGTGTAAGATAAATTCAACCGCACCGGGCTACCCGCAAAAACTCTCCTCCCAATATTCAAAGGATCGGGCGATGAGTTCCGAGAACGCCTCTCCCGCCGAAGCGCAGCCCACAACGGGCGCGAACGGCACCAACGGCCACGTGAACGGCCACCCGCGAAAGACCGAAATACGCGAGTCGATTACCATCCGATTCGCCGGCGACTCCGGTGACGGGATGCAGCTCGCGGGCACCCGGTTCACCGACACCTCGGCCCTGCTCGGCAACGACATCGCCACCTTCCCCGACTTCCCCGCCGAAATTCGCGCGCCCGCCGGCACGCTCGCCGGGGTGTCCGGGTTCCAGGTCCACTTCTCCAGCACCGACATCCACACGCCCGGCGACGACCTCGACACGCTCGTCGTGATGAACGCCGCGGCGCTCAAAACGAACGTCAAAGACTTACAGCCCGGCGGGATCCTCGTCGTCAACACCGACGGCTTCGAGACGAGCGACCTGAAGAAGGCCAACTACAAGGTCAACCCGCTCGACGACGGCTCGCTGAAGGGCTATCGCGTGATCCGCGTGTCGGTCGCGAAGCTCACCATCGAAGCGGTGAAGGATTGCGGGCTCACGCCGCGCGAACAGGACCGGTGCAAGAACTTCTTCGCGCTCGGGCTCGTGTACTGGATGTACGAGCGCCCGCTCGAAGCCACTCTGAAGTGGATCAAGGAGAAGTTCGGCAAGAAGCCCGAGCACCTGCCCGTCCTGAAGGCCAACACACAGGCGCTCAAAGCCGGCTACAACTACGGCGAAACGGTCGAAATCCTCCCGGTGCAGTACCAGGTCGCGAAGGCCCAGATTGCGCCCGGCACCTACCGCAAGATCACCGGAAACGAGGCCGCGGTCCTGGGCCTCGCCGTGGCCGGTCAGCTCGCGAAGAAGACGATCGTGTACGCGGGCTACCCGATCACGCCCGCCAGTTCGATCCTCGAAGGGCTGACCGAGTTGCGGCGGTTCGGGGTGAAGACGTTCCAGGCGGAAGACGAGATCGCGGCCGCCGGGGTCGCGATGGGCGCCAGTTACGGCGGCGCGATCGGCGTCACCGGGACCAGCGGCCCCGGGGTGTGCCTCAAGAGCGAGGCCATTAACCTCGCGGTGATGACGGAACTGCCGCTCATCATCGTGGACGTGCAGCGCGGCGGCCCCAGCACCGGCCTGCCCACGAAGACGGAACAGTCCGACCTGCTGCAAGCGATGTTCGGCCGCAACGGGGACAGCCCGGTCGCGATCGTCGCCCCGCAATCGCCGGTGGACTGCTTCGACATGGCGGTCGAGGCCGTGCGCATCGCGACGCGGTTCATGTGCCCGGTGTTCTACCTGTCGGACGGGTACATCGCGAACGGCTCCGAGCCGTGGAAGATCCCCAGCGTCGAGAGCCTCCCCAAAATCGAAATCACGCACCCGACCGAGCACAACAGCGAGGGCACGGGACTCGTTCACGAAGTCGGCGAAGGCGCGGCGAGTAAGTTCCTGCCCTACAAGCGCGACGAATACCTGTCCCGGCCGTGGGCGATCCCGGGCACCCCGGGCCTCGAGCACCGCATCGGCGGCATCGAGAAGCAGGACATCACCGGCAACATCAATTACGAGCCGGCGAACCACGAGCACATGACCAACACGCGCTGGAAGAAGATCGAGAACATCGCGGAAACGATCCCGGAGCTCGCGGTGACCGGCGACGCGGACGCGGACCTGCTGGTCGTGGGGTGGGGCGGCACCTTCGGCAGCATCACGACCGCGGTGGAGCGCGCCCGGCGCAAGGGGCTGAAAATCGCGCAGGCGCACTTCCGCTACCTGAACCCGATGCCGAAGAACACCGAAGCCGTGTTGAAGCGGTACAAGAAGATCCTGGTACCCGAACTCAACACCGGTCAGCTCTGCTGGCTGCTCCGCGCGAAGTACCTGGTGCCCGCCGAGGGGTTGAACAAGGTGCAGGGTAAGCCGTTCCTGGTTTCCGAAATCGAAGCGGCGATCGAAAAGGTGCTGGGGCTGTCGCCCGTCGCCTGACGCCGTCATGACGTACCGGGAGTGATCCCCGCTCCCGGTACGCGAGAAGACGAAACACCAAAACCCAACACTCAATACCAAACACCACAAATACCAATGGCTACTGCTCTCCCACTCACGGCGAAAGAACTCACCACCGACCAGGAAGTCCGGTGGTGCCCCGGTTGCGGGGACTACTCCATCCTCGCGCAAATGAAGAAGGCGCTCACCACGGTGGGCGTGCCGCGCGAGAAGCTCGCGTTCGTGTCCGGGATCGGCTGCTCCAGCCGGTTCCCGTACTACATGAACACCTACGGGTTCCACACGATCCACGGCCGCGCGCCGACCTTCGCGACCGGGTTGCGGTTGGCCAACCCCGACCTGCAAGTGTGGGTCGTCACCGGCGACGGCGACGGGCTCTCCATCGGCGGGAACCACCTGATCCACGCGCTGCGCCGAAACGTGGACCTCAAGGTGCTCCTGTTCAACAACGAGATCTACGGGCTCACGAAGGGCCAGTACTCCCCGGCGAGCCGCATGGGGACGCCGAGCAAGACCAGCCCCGGCGGGTCGTTCGAGACGCCCGTGCGCCCGCTGTCGCTCGCGCTCGCGGCGGAGGCCACGTTCGTCGCGCGGACCATCGACGTGGACGTGCAGCACCTCGTGTCCACGCTCCAGAAGGCCGCGGCGCACAAGGGCAGCGCGTTCGTCGAAATCTACCAGAACTGCGTGATCTTCAACGACGACGTGTACAAGTACGCGACCGACAAGGCGGTGAAGGCCGACAACATCCTGTACCTCGAACACGGCAAGCCGATGGTGTTCGGTAAGGACAAGTCCAAGGGCATTCGCCTGAACGGGCTGAAGCCGGAAGTGGTCACGATCGGCAAGGACTGCCAGCTCGACGACCTGCTGACGCACGACGAGCACAGCGAGGAACCGACACTGGCGTACCTCCTGAGCCGGTTCGTTCACGACCAGAAGGCCGGGGTTCCGAACCCGTTCCCCGAACCGGTCGGCGTGTTCCGCAGCATCAAGAAGCCCACCTACGAAGAGCAACTCGACACCCGCATCAAGACCGCGACCGAAAAGAAGGGGCCGGGCAAGATCGAGGATCTCTTCAAGGCCGAAGACGTGTGGACCGTCTCTTAATGCGGCGTGCGCCGCGGTCGAAAGTCGTAAAGTCGCGACCGCCGGAAGGCAAGCCACTGGCCCTGCTTCCCGGCGGTCGCGGCTTTCTGTATTTCGACCTTACGACCTTCGACCTTCAGCCTTGCGACTTTTGACCGCGGCGCACGCCGCGCGAACGGATCGAGCGATGTACTGTCCCGCCTGCGGCCACGACAAGAACCCGCCCGGTGCGGACAAGTGCGCGAACTGCGAACTGGCGCTCGCGCACTTGTCCGTACCGGCACCGAACGGACCGGTCGAAACCAGTCTGATGAACGACCCGGTGTCGATCCTCGACCCGCGCCCGCCGCTGACCGTTCCCGCCGACGCGACCCTCGGGGACGCGGTGCGGCGGATGATTACGGACCGCGTCGGGGCCGTTCTCGTGACCGGCGCGGGCGGCGAACTGGTCGGCATTCTCACCGAGCGCGACTTCCTGGCGAAGATCGCCGGCGCGCCGGGATTCGAGACCCTTCCGATCGCTGAATTCATGACCCCGAACCCGGAAACAGTCGCGCCCGCGGACGTGCTCGCGTTCGCACTGGGCAAGATGGACGCGGGCGGCTACCGCCACCTCCCCGTCGTGGACGCGGGACGCCCCGTGGGCGTCATCTCGGTCCGCGACGTTCTCCGGCACCTCACCGCGTTCTGCTCCGATGGTTAGCGCCCACGGCCCGCCGGTGCAACATGTGAAAACTGTGAAAAAATAAGGTGGCCACCCGGACCGGTCTGACGACAATGACATGGGGCTGGATCAATCCTGGTTGGTAACTCGCGTCGGTGGCTCTCTCGCAATACCCACCGACTTTAAACTAACCCTTCTTCTCCCACCCCCACAAGCGTTCGCCACTCTCTGGCGCTGCGTTCTCTTTCTTTGTACCGCCGACAATGTCGGCATTACCTCGGGACCGCACGGGTTCGCCGGAACCGATTTCGTTCATTCTCTCCGGCCGAAACGCGCGTCCCAATTCGGAGGCAAGATGTCCCATGCTCGCTTGGGGCGCGCCCGCACCGCGTTCACGCTTATTGAATTGCTCGTGGTGATAGCCATCATCGCCATTTTGATCGGGCTGCTACTGCCGGCCGTGCAGAAGGTGCGCGAGGCCGCCGCGCGCATGTCGTGCAGCAACAACCTCAAGCAGATCGCGCTCGCCGCGCACAACTACGAGAGCGCCAACGGCGTCCTCCCGCCCGGCTACCACGGGCCGACGACCAACACCGGCTTCTCGTGGAGCGGGCAATACGTGGGAACGCTCGCGTACTTGGCCCCGTTCGTCGAACAGGATAACCTGTTCAAACTCATGACCGGAATTGATTGGAACCCGGACTCGACGTCGACCACGAACTGGTGGAACACGGGCGCCTGGTCCGCGGCACAGTACAAGGTCAAGACGTTCCTCTGCCCCTCCGACAATCCAGACGAGGCGGGCAGCAACGCCTGTGCGATCGCGCTTCACGCCTACGGCTCGGGCGGCAGCGGGAGCATGACCGTGGGCAGCTTCGGGACGTGGGAGGGCAACGCGTCGATCGGGAAGACGAACTACGTCTCCTGCGGGGGCGGTATGGGTAACGCGGAAGGCGGCTGGAACGCCTACGCGGGGGCGTTTCACAATCGCTCGAAAGTTAAGCTGGTGAGCGTTTCCGACGGCACGTCGAACACGATCGCCTTTATTGAAACGCTCGGCGGCAACCCGCGCCCGCGGAACTTTACCTTCGCCTGGATCGCGGTGGGCGGGCTCCCGACCGCTTGGGGGCTCCCGAGCGACGACGCCTCGCTGAACTGGTGGACCGCGGGGAGCAAGCACACTGGAATCGTAAACTGTGCCCTCCTTGATGGCTCGGTGCTGTCGCTCCGGCGGGCCGGCGGGAGCCCGTGGGACGGGTTCAACCAGATGGGCGGGCGGGCCGAGGGCGACGTTAAGGCCAACAGCAACCCCTTCCGGCCGTAAACCCTTAGCCGCGAGTACCCGCCGCTAAACCCTCAGACGAAAGTGAATTCGTGAAATATTCTCGCGTCCTCAAGGTGTGCTGTCTCGTCGCAACCGTACTCGCTGCTGCTCAGGGGTGCGGAAAGAGCGACAAGGCCGAACCACCGAAGCAGTTCATCCCGCCGCCCGGCCCAGATATGAAGCCACAAGCCGGCGGTGCTGGCACCGGCGGCCCAGCGACCCCGGCTCCACCGCCCCCGCCGCCGCCAAAATAACTTCCGCGAAGGCGGTTCGTTGAAGCCCGAGCAACACACTTAAGAGTGAGTTACTCGGGCTCGCTTTACGCCCGGACGGCGCCGCCGTTGACCCGGATCGTCTGACCGGTGACGAACGCGGCGCCCGGGCTCGCCAGCCACTGAACGGCCGCTGCCACGTCCTCGGGCAATCCCCATACGCCCAGCGGCGTTTCCTCCCGCACACGGTCCTGCCACACCGGAGAAGCCGTTTCGCCCCACGCGGTGCGAATCCACCCCGGCGCGAGGGCGGGACAGACCGTGCGTGAAGTGAGTCAGTGCGAGTCATTTTGGTCTGCGAGACTCTTCGCCACCTCACCACGAGTTCATGTGCGATAGGTTCCTTGCGCGAACTCGCATGTGTGTGGAAAATGTGAAAAAATAGGATTGACGTTCGCGAGAATTTAGCAATGATGTGCGTTACCCGGGGCGGACCCCTAGGTTGACGACTCGCATGCGGTGGTACTCGCAACCACCATTTCTACCGTCAACTTCCTTCTCCCACCCCGCGCCACTCTTCCGGCGTTTTTTGTTCCATTCTTTTGTCCCGTCGGTTCGACCGACAATGGGAGCGCACTGTCGCGCGGGAATTGATTGCGATTATTCCCTTCCGGCCGGACGTGCGCCCCGTTTTGGAGACTCGCTATGTTCCGTCTCGTTCGGAGCCGCGTCGGCTTCACGCTGATCGAGCTCCTCGTTGTAATCGCGATTATCGCGATCCTCATTGGGCTGCTCCTGCCCGCCGTCCAGAAGGTGCGCGAAGCGGCCGCGCGGATGAGTTGCTCGAACAACATCAAACAGCTCGGTCTGGCGGCACACAATTACCAGAGCGGTAACGGCGTCCTGCCCCCGGGAGCCGATGTCCAGAACGCTGGGTGCGTTGTGTACCTCCTGCCGTATCTCGAACAGGATAACGCGTTCAAGCTGTTCTCGTTCCAACCGGCGTCCTACACGAACTATTGGAACGACCCGGCTAACCGCCCCCCCTCCACCGGGACCGACACGATCCCGCCGCCGCCGAGCCCCCTGCCCATGTACGGAACCCAAGCGAAAATTAAATCGCTGATCTGCCCGGCCACCCCGGACAGCGTCACGACGGTTCTCATGGCCGTCAACTACGGGACGTCCGGAACTGACTACGCCGGCTCTAACGGCGGTCACGTTTTCTCGTCCGCCCCCGGTCGGTTGGTGCTTGGGCACTCGAACTACCTCGGTGTCGCCGGCTATTACCCCGGCAACCCGACTCTGGCGGGCATCTTCACTTTCAAGTCGAAGACCAAGATCGAGACCATCGGTGACGGTTCGAGCAACACGATGATGTTCGCGGAGTACGCCGGTGGGTACAACGCGTGGGGCGGTAGCGGCGGCATCCCGGACGGCATTATGGGTGCGGCATGGTCGTGCGGGTTCAATTACACCGGGTTCGGCAGCCCGGCTGCAGATTATCGTGCAGCAGGCGCGTGGGGGGTCTTTAGCGGGGCCCACACCGGTGGCCGGCTCCACATCTGTTACGGCGACGGCTCCGTGCGCTCCCTCAGCCCGAGCATCGATTTCAGCACGTGGGTCTATCTCAGCGGTATGAACGATGGCGTCGTCGTCCCCCAGAACTGATTTTCCCTCGCTCCCGTTCGAGGGTGCCTAACAGGATCAATAATCATGAAGCGCAGTGTGGTACGGGTGACGGTGAGTGGTTTTCTCCTGGCGCTGGTAATGAGTACCGTGGGCTGCGGAAGTGATGGCAAGGAAGTGAACCCCAAAGCACCGGCAGATGCCCCGAAACTGGAGATGAAAACTCCTGCCGGTGCTGGAAAATCTGCTCCGAAGGGCAAAAGTGATTGAGGACATGGCTGCCACGGTTAAACAAAAATGGAACCGGCGCGCCGAAAATCGCGCCGGTTCCATTTCCCGTTACCGGCTATCACTGAAATAATTGGTCGCGATGGGTCAAAAGAGAGGATCAGGGTAGTAAATATCGAGCAATGGGTGGCCGATTTTCGTGGCATCGAACTCCAATCGCACCCGCGTTTGCTCCTGCGTAAATGGAACATGCCCTGCCGGCGGGCGCACCGTCGAGAGCGGTGTCAGGTCCGCCTCGTAACTCGTGTGGTAGGTCACCCGACCGGCCGTGATCGTGGCTGGATGTACGCACTGCGGAGCGGGCACCCCGACCAACCACTCGACCTCGGTTCGCAGCATTCCGGGCTTGAGTTTGAATAACATTTGGGTCGTACCCTGTGGGGCGGGTTTCGCCTCGTGGCCGACCGGGGCGACGGTGTCTTCGTCCGTCGTCAGTGTCGCCCCGGCTACGCCCAGCGCGGGCGGACGGGGGCCGACAATTTGCGGCTGACCGTCGCTAGAGCCCTCCCATACCCACACGACGAACGCCGTGGTGAGTACGCCGAAGATAATAGCGGAACTTCGGTGTGCCAATCGCTGTAACCGCATGTTCGGCCCCGCATCGGAATGCCCACAGGCGTGGTGAAAGCAATCAGGCTGGTATTCGCCGCTCCGAAAATGATCTTTTCGCAACTCGTGCTCGGAGCGCCTTTCAAACACGCCCAGTCACTGGTTTTGGTGAGGTTCATCAAAACTGGCGACTCATAAATTTTCCTGCCGCTACTTGTGCAAATCAAGCCCGAATAGGTAGTCCCGGCAAGCGTTATCTGAATAAGATTTAAAGTGTGAGCCATTCGCCATTTCTTTTACAATCACGCCCGGACGGCGCCGCCGTTGACGCGGATCGTCTGACCGGTGACGAACGCGGCGCCCGGGCTCGCCAGCCACCGTGCAGTCGCCGCCACGTCTTCGGGCAACCCCCATACCCCCAGCGGCGTTTCCTCCCGCACACGGTCCTGCCACACCGGAGAAGCCGTTTCGCCCCACGCGGTGCGAATCCACCCCGGCGCGATGCAGTTCACGCGAACCTCCGGCGCGAGGGAAAGTGAGAGGCTGCGCGTGAAGCACGTTACCGCTCCCTTTACGGCCGCGAACAACTGCCCGCTGTCGCCTTCCATACCCGTTTCGGCCTGATCCCACCCGATGGTAATGATGCACCCGCGCCCGCGCTCTTTCATGCGCGCGCCGATGTCCCGGGAGAGGTGCATCGTGGCTTTCAGGTCGATGGCGAGCAGGGCGTCCAATTTTTCGTCGAAGGACCATTTCGCCGCGTCGCCGGTGAGTGTGTCCGCGCCCGCGTTGCACACGAGGATATCCAAGCCGCCAAAGGCGTCCCAGGCGCGGTTCGCGAGTCTCTCCACTGCGCCCGGGGTACTCAGGTCTTCGCCCACGCCCGTAACCCGGACACCCTTGTCGCGGTACGAACGCAGCACCGCGTCCGTAGCCGTCCCAAATGCGATTACGTCGCTCTCGTGTTCGTCGAGTGACGGCGGAATGAACCCGCGCCCGTGCAGGACCACGTCGGCGCCGTGATCCGCGAACGCAGTTGCAATCGCCCGGCCGATGCCGGACGTGGACCCGGTAACGAGCGCGCGGAGCCCGGACAGCTCGCGCGACGCCGACCCGCGCGGGGCCGCCAGTACGCGGATGTCGTCGCGCGCGACCGCGGACGCGAGTTCCCGGACCGTCTTCTTTGATATCGGGTGAACCACGTCCGGCGCGATCTCCGCGAGCGGCACCAACACGAACGCGCGCTCGTGCATCCGCGGGTGCGGGACGATCAGTTCCGGGGTGTCGATAACGGCACTATCGTACAGGATGAGGTCGAGATCGAGTGTACGAGGAGAATTCGTTTCCGCGCGCACGCGGCCGAACTGTCGTTCGATGCGGTGCAGGAGCTGGAGCAAATCTTGAGGGGAACGGTCCGTCTCGACAATAGCGACCGCGTTCAGGAACTCGCCGGACCCAGGCGGGCAGTTTACGGGTGCGGTTTCGTAAAACTCGGACCGCGCGACCACGCGCAAGCCCGGTTCAGCACGGAGGCGCTGAACGGCGGCGGAGAGTGTGGCCCAGCGGTCGCCGAGATTGGAGCCGAGCGCAATGTGTGCGAGTGCCATAGTTCGCGGGTGCCAGTGTCGGTACACGGTCCACAAGGGCACTTGAGCCCTTGTAGTACCTTAACTGGAACCGGCGCCCCGGAACGGCAACTACTTCTTCCCGCCCGCTTTCGCACCGGCTGCGGGGGCGGCGTCGCCTTCGGCCGCTTCCTTCTTGACCTTCTTTTTCAGTGCGACCTTCTGAACGCGGGTCTTCGGCAGTCCGTATGGGCTGCGGTCGGAACCGAATTGGCCGTTCTCCAACATCTTCGCGATGCGCTCGGCGCGGGTCAGGACGCACCGCTGACGGGACATGCCGGCTTTGCGCTTCAAGCTCTTGTCGATGGACATTGTCGTGTTCGGTGCTCGGTGTTCAATGTTCGGGGTCGGGGCGACAGGGCCATCGACCACCGCGAAATGTGATACTATAACCCCTACATTCAGACGGCAAGCCAACCTCTCCGTCTTCCCGCGGCCCCGGCCCGAACACTGCCCATGCAACTGACACTCGACTACGGCAAAACCGGCCTTCCCGTCACGCTCCCGGACAACCGGCTCGTTGCACCGCCGCTGGCGATCAAGCCCGCGGCCCCGCTCCCGGACCCGGCTGCGGCCCTCGAAACGGCGCTCGCGAACCCGATCGGCACGCGCCCGCTGGCGGAACTGGCCTGGGGGAAGAAGACCGCGTGCGTCGTGGTGTGCGACATCACCCGACCGGTACCGAACAAGCTCATTCTCCCGCCGCTCCTGCGCACGCTCGAGGCGGCGGGCGTTCCGCGAAGCGGCATCACGGTTCTCGTGGCGACCGGTCTGCACCGGCCGAACGAGGGCGAGGAATTGGTCGAACTCGTGGGGGAATTCGTCGCCACCAACTATCGGTGCGAGAACCACCACGGCAAGGTGAAGGACGAGCACGACTACTTGGGCACCACGCCAAAGGGCGTGCCCGCCTGGATCGACCACCGCTACACGCGCGCGGAACTCAAGATCACCACGGGCTTGATCGAGCCGCACCTCATGGCGGGCTACAGCGGCGGGCGGAAACTCATCTGCCCGGGTATCGCGGCGCTCGAAACGGTGAGGGTGTGGCACGGCCCGAAGTTCCTCGAACACCCGCGCGCCGATTGCGGCAGTGTCGAGGGGAACCCGGTCCACGAGGAGAACACCCGAATCGCGCTCATGGCCGGGTGCGACTTCATCGTGAACGTGTGCATCGACGGTCAGCGCCGCGTCACGGGCTTGTGGGCCGGCGACATGATCGCGGCCTGGGAAGAGGGGGTGCGCTTCTGTCGCGACGTGGTGCGCGCGGGCGTGCCCGAGCCGGTCGACGTGGTGGTGACGAGCTGCGCCGGCTACCCGCTCGATACGACGTGGTACCAAGC
This sequence comes from Gemmata palustris, assembly GCF_017939745.1. NCBI lineage: Bacteria > Pseudomonadati > Planctomycetota > Planctomycetia > Gemmatales > Gemmataceae > Gemmata > Gemmata palustris. The sequence continues at coordinate 5,693,284 of NZ_JAGKQQ010000001.1, forward strand.
GGTGAAGGGGCTGACCGGTGCGCTACCCATCGTGCGCAAGGGCGGCACGATTGTTCTCGCCGCGAGCCTCACGGAAGGACTGGGGAGCCACGAGTTCCGTGAACAGTTGGAGCGCTACGAAGCCAACGGTGAATACGATCGGCCGTCGGCGTCCGAAACGTGCGAGATGGACGAATGGCAGTTGGTGATGCTGAAGAAGGTGCTCTCGCACTGCCGCGTGAAAGTGGTCAGTGGCGGAATCCCGGCCGATGTGCTGCGCCGCTGCCGCGTGGAACCGGTGGAATCCGTGGAGCGAGCCGTCGCCGATTCACTGGCGGAGTACGGCCCCGACGCGACGCTCGCCGTCATCCCAAAGGGGCCGTATGTGCTGCCCGTCGTCGCGTCGGTGTGACCGGATTCGAGGGCACCGGTTCACAAGACCGGCGCCATTGAAGGGATTCGCGCGAAGACATTGGGCCACTCACGTCTTCGCGAGCCGCTCGACCGACACTTTTTCAGTTTCGACCCGCAAGTAAATCGCCCGCGCTTATTCAGTGGCCGTGCCGAGTGCGACCACCGCGAGCACCCGCACAAGACAGAACCGTAGCACCGGCGTCTCCCTGAAGATGAAGGGCGAAACGGATGACACCTTGAGTTCCGCGTGCGTGTAAACTGGCGGCGCCGGCTCGTTACTCAGGAGGTTCACAATGTCGCTTTCCCGCCGCCAGTTTCTTGCCGCGTCCGCCACCGTCGCGTCCGCGGGCTTTGGTGCCGCCATCGATCCGATCAAGCGTCCCGGTGACAAGCCGGACCTGAAACTGGCACTGGCCGCGTACAGCATGAGGCAGTTCCTCGACCTGAAAAAGCCGACGATGACCCTGTTCGAGTTTATCGACCTCGCGGCCGACCTGCCGCTCGACGCGATCGAACTCACGTCCTACTACTGGGCGGAAACGACCGACGCTTATGCCGAGAAACTGAAAGCACACGCGACCAAAAAGAAACTCGCGATCTCGGGTGTACCGGTTGGCAACAATTTCTGCGTGCGGGACGAGGCCAAGTACAAGCTGGAAATTCAGAAGGTGAAGGACTGGACCGTGCTAGCGGCGAAGGTGGGCGCAACGACCGTGCGCATCTTCGCCGGCGCGCTCGAAAAAGGCGACACTCTGGAAGCAGCGCAAAAGCGCGTGGTCGCGGCGGTAAACGAGTGCTGTGAAGTCGCCGAAAAACACGGCATATCACTCGCGCTGGAGAACCACGGCGGCATCACCGACACACCCGAGCACCTCCTCGACCTGGTGAAACCGGTGAAGAGCAAGGCCCTCGGTGTGAACATCGACACGGGCAACTTCAAAACCACCGATCCCTACGCGGACATTGCGAAGATCGCCCCCTACGGCGTGGTGTCGCAGGTGAAGACCGAGGTGTACCCCGGTGGGAAGGTCCAGGACGCGGACCTCGCTCGAGTCGTGAAGATCCTCAAGGACGCGAACTTCCACGGGTTCGTCGCGCTGGAGTACGAGGGGAAGGAAGACCCGAAAGTCGCCGTGCCGAAGCACGTCAAAGAACTGCGAAAGCTGATTGGGTGACAGGCCCCACTCGTAGGCGAACCCCGCCCGCAAGGGCGGCGGGTGGCGCTCTCGTGGAACGGCACCCCCCGCCCTTGCGGGCGGGGTTCACCTTACCTGCGGTCCGTGCGGGCCGGGTTCGCCTTGCTCCAGTCCCAGCGCGGTCAGCAGCATGTCCTTCACCTGCGTCATAGGTACGCTCGCGGCGGGCATCGGGCCGTGGCCGATGAGGATGGGCCGGTCCAATGGGTCGGCCGCCGCGAGGCCGTGACTGCCGCGCACGATCGCCCCGTCGAGTGGGACCACGTCGAACGTCGTGCGGAACCCGAGTTTTTTCTGGAGGAGCCGGCGCGCGCTGTGGAGCTTGGGGAACCGCAACCGCGGGTCGAAGAACAGTTCGCACGGATCGAAGCCCGGTTTCGCGTGAATGGCCACCGCGTGGGCGTAATCCGGGCAGAGCGCGTCGTCGAGCCAGAACGGGTACGCGAACCAGGCGTCCGGCTCGGACAGCAGCACGAGGTCGCCGCTCCGCTGGTGGTTGAGGCCGAGCTCGGCGCGCTCCTCACCGACGTACAACTTTGCGACGCCGGGCACCGCGGCGAGAACCGCGCGCACGCGGGCGAGGTCTTCGGAATCGCGAACGTAGACGTGTGCGAGTTGGTGATCGACCACCGCGAACGCCCGCGAGCCGTACAGATCGAGCTGCTCACCGAACGGCCCCTGGCGCACTTCCAGTAACTCGGCTTCGCGCAGCGCGCGGTTCAGGTACACCGGGCGCGTCACGTCGCAGTGCCCGTACTCACTCACCACCCACACTTGCGCGCCGAGTTGAGTGGCCATATCGAGTATCGGCGCGCAGGCGTCGTCGAGTTCCTTCACGCACTTCGCCATGTCACAGCCGCTCGGCCCGAACCGCTGCGGGTCGTAGTCGAGGTGCGGCAAATACACGAGCGTCAGAGTCGGCTTCTCGAACTGCATGACGTTGGCGGCGGCATTGGCGATCCACTGCGTGGACTTCAACCCGGCCATCGGTCCCCAGAACGACGGGAACGGGAACTTCCCGTACACGCGCTCCAGGCCCTCGGCGATTTCCGGCGGCGAGCCGGTGATGCCGAACGCCTTGTTACCGTCCACCGCGTAGTGCGGTTTCGGCGTCACGGAAATGTCCACCGCGGCGCCCTGGTTGAACCACCAGAACAACTTCGCGCTCTTGAACTCCTTGTTGCGCTCCTTCGCGCGCTGCCGGGCCGTTTCGTACACGGGCACGGCCTGGATGAGTCGATTGGATTGCTGCCAGAACCGGACCTCGTTCGTGCTGTGGAACCGCCACCCGTTCGCAACCACCCCGTGCTTGTTCGGCATCACGCCCGTGAGAAGTGTGGCCTGTGCGGTACACGTGACGGCCGGGAGCACCTCCGGCATGTCGGTGTACCAGCCGGTCGCCGCGAGCGCTTTGAGGCGCGGGGCGTGCTCGAGGAGCCGGGGCGTAAGACCGACCGCGTTGATTAGTACGATTGGTTGCATACGAACACGGTATCGAGGCGAAGCCCGTCCGTCAGGGCGGGAGCGAGGAGCGACGAAATGCAGACGCGACGACTCGGCAATTCGGACCTGAATATCACTACGATCGGTTTCGGGGCGTGGGCCATCGGCGGCGGCGATTGGGCGTTCGGTTGGGGACCGCAGGACGACGCGGACAGCATCGCCACAATCCGCGGCGCGCTGGACCTCGGCATCAACTGGATCGATACCGCCGCGGTGTACGGGCTGGGGCACTCGGAAGAGGTGGTCGCGAAGGCGCTCGAAGGCGTGAAGAATCGCCCGTATGTGTTCACGAAGTGCGCCCGCGTGTGGGACGAGCACCGGCAAATCGGGAAGAGCCTGAAGGCCGCGAGCATCCGCGCGGAGTGCGAGGCCAGTCTCAAGCGCCTGAAGGTGGACGTGATCGACCTGTACCAGGTCCACTGGCCCGAACCGCCGGAAGACATCGACGAGGGCTGGCAGACCGTTGTGAAACTCAAGGAAGAGGGCAAGATCCGCTGGGCCGGGGTGTCGAATTTCAGCGCGGAACAGATGGCGCAGGTGTCCGAATTCGGGCCGATCACCTCGCTTCAACCGCCGTACTCGATGATCCGACCCGAGGTGGAAGCGAGCGTGCTGCCGTACTGTCTCGCGAACAACATCGGGGTGATCGCGTACTCGCCAATGGCGAGCGGCCTGTTGACCGGCGCGATGACGCGCGAGCGCATTGCCGCAATGCCCGCGGACGATTGGCGCAAGGAGAAGAACAGGCACTACCAGGAACCGCTGCTGACGCGGAACCTGAACCTCGTCGAGCTGCTGAAAACGATCGGTGCGCGACACGGGCACACGCCGGGCGAGGTCGCGATCGCATGGGCGCTGCGCCACCCGGCCGTGACCGGTGCCATCGTGGGTGCTCGGAAGCCGGGCCAACTGAAGGAACTGGTCGGCGCGGCCGATTGGCGGTTGACGCCGGCCGAGATCGGTGAGATAGATGGGTACTTGAAAGCGAACCCGGCGTGAGCGCAGGAGGCAAAACAATGACCACTGTCACCCTGGCCGATGCGTGCCTTCGGCTACCGGAACTAATCGGCCTCGTGGCCCGGGGCGAGCACGTACTGATCGTTCAAAACGGTATCGCGCTCGCCGCGCTCACCCTCCCCGCGTTCGCGCCCCCGACACCGGAAACGGAAACCGCGCGCCAGGAGCAAATCGGTACGCTGTCCCGTCTGATCGCGCAGTGGCACGAAGAAGACGGCATCCCGTTCCCGCCCGCCGGCACGCCGGGAGAACGGGCGCAACCGGAGTCGCCCGCCGCATGATCTTCCCGACATTCGCCCCGCCGATTTGAACTCGTACTGCGAACAGCTCTCCCTCTCGCCACAGTTGACGCCACTCTCACCCGCGCCGCAGTTGCAGCACGGGTTACGATTTTTACCCCGTAGTCTTATTCCGAGGTGGACTCATGTTGCGCTGGTTGATGCTCGCCGCATTTGCGCTCGGTACGTTCGCTACGCCAGTGTTCGCGCAGCCCGGCCCCACGGCGGCGTCGAAGCCGCTCGCGGGCGCGGAACTGAAGGAATACATTCGTGCGAATTACACGAAGTACGAGTACCAGATCCCGATGCGCGACGGCGTGAAGCTGTTCACGGCCGTGTATGTTCCGAAGGACGACGCGCAGACCTACCCCATGATGCTGACGCGCACGCCGTACAGCGTCGCGCCCTACGGTGCGGACAAGTACCCGGACGCCCTGCGCCCGAGCGCGCAGTTCGTAAAGAGCGGGTACATCTTCGTGTACCAGGACGTGCGCGGGCGGTGGATGTCGGAGGGCGAGTTCGTGAACGTCCGGCCGCACAACCCCGCGAAGAAGGGGAAGGAAATCGACGAGAGCAGCGACACCTACGACACCGTGGAGTGGCTCACCAAGAACGTGAAGGGCCACAACGGGAAGGTGGGGATCACTGGCATCTCGTACCCGGGCTTCTACACGGTGTGCGGGATGATTGATGCGCACCCGGCTGTGAAAGCCGTCTCGCCGCAAGCGCCCGTGAGCGAGTGGTTCATCGGCGACGACTTCCACCACAACGGCTGTCTGTTCCTGCCGCACTGCTTCAACTTCATGTACGGGTTCGGCAAGAACCGCCCGGAGCCGACCAAGAAGGGGGCGCGCGACCGCTTCGAGCACGACACGCCCGACGGTTACAAGTTCTTCCTCGAAATGGGGCCGATCAAGAACGCGGACGCGAAATACTACAAGGGCGAGATCGCGTTCTGGAAAGAGGTGATGGAACACGGCACCTACGACGACTTCTGGAAGGCCCGCAACATCCGGCAGCACGTCAAGAACATCAAGCCGGCCGTGCTCACCGTGGGCGGGTGGTTCGACGCGGAGAACCTGTTCGGCGCGCTCGAAATCTACAAGCACGCGGAGGCGAACACCCCGCCCCAATTCAACCACCTTGTGATGGGTCCGTGGGTCCACGGCGGGTGGAGCCGCGGGGAGGGCGACCACCTCGGCGACGTCAGCTTCAACGCGAAGACGTCCGACTTCTACCGCGAGACGATCGAGTTCCCGTTCTTCGAGTACCACTTGAAGGGGGTGGGCGAGAGCAAGCATCCGAAAGCGTGGGTGTTCGAGACCGGCACGAACGTGTGGCGCAAGCACGATACGTGGCCGCCGAAGACGGCCAAAGCCACGAGCTTCTACCCTCATCCCGGCGGCGTTCTGTGGGGGAACGCTCATCTCGGAAAAGATGCGGTCGATTCAGCGACCCCACCGCCCGCGTTCGATGAGTTCGTATCCGACCCCGCGAAGCCGGTACCGTTCATCAACAAGACGGACATCGGGATGGTGAAGGAGTACATGACCGCCGACCAACGGTTCGCGTCCGCGCGCCCGGACGTGCTCGTGTACCAGGGCGAAGTGCTCAAGAGCGACCTCACCATCGCGGGGCCGATCGAGGTGGAACTGTACGTCTCCACCACCGGCACCGACGCGGACTGGGTCGTGAAGGTGATCGACGTGTACCCCGACGACTTGGCGGACCCGGACCCGAACCCGACCGGCGTGAAGATGGGCGGCTACCAGCAACTCATCCGCGGGGAACCGTTCCGCGGCAAGTTCCGCAACAGCTTCTCGAAGCCGGAGCCGTTCAAGCCGGGCGAAGTGGCGAAGGTGAAGTTCACCATGCCGGACGTGTTCCACACGCTGCGTCCCGGGCACCGACTGATGGTGCAGGTGCAATCGACGTGGTTCCCGCTGGTCGACCGCAACCCGCAAACGTTCTGCGACATCTACAAGGCGGACGCGAGCGACTTCAAGAAGCAAACGCACAAGGTGTATCGGGACGCAGAACACCCGTCGCGCATCACTGTTGGCGTAATCAAGTGAGGAATGCAGCGAGAGAAATACAGCCCCGGATAAACGCAGATCACGCGGATTAAAGCAGAAGACGGAATGGCCACAAAAAGGCACAAAGAGCGCAAAAAAGAGAGCAGAGGTCAGAAGGCAGAGGACAGGAGTAAAACGCGGAAGACAGTACGACTGAGAGCATTGATTGAGCCTCGATCGGGGCTGGAAATCATTCTCTTGTCTGATCTGCGTAATCTGCGTGATCCGCGGTTCTGCCTTCTTGAATGCTGCTCTGTCCTTTGTCCTCTGCCTTCTGATCTCTGCTCTCTTTTTTGTGCCCTTTGTGCCTTTTTGTGGCCACTCCGTCCTGACCTGCAATCCACTAAAGAGCGCGGCTGAGATGAGTGAAGATGCAGCGTTCATCGCGGCGATACTCGCCGCCCCAGACGATCGAACTGCGTTACTCGTTTACGCAGATTGGCTCGACGAACGCTCCGATCCGCGTGCCGAATACCTGCGGTTGGTCGCGGCTGAAAAACCGAACCAGCGGCGCCTGACACAAATTCGCCGCGCCCTTGATCCAATCTGGGTACGAATCGTAACCGAGCGAACGGCTGCGGATTCGGTGTGGATTATTGAGGGGGCGCTCGCGAACTGCCTCGGGGAGATTACGGACGTGCGTCAGAACCGCGCTGGCACAGTAGTAGCGACGGTACGGTTCACGCTCCGGGGCCAACCGTCGCACGTCGAGGTGCCGGTTTTGATGACCAGGAGCGTCTCGGTACCAGTGGGTTAGGAGAGTATCCCCTTCACGACTTCGCCGTGGACGTTGGTCAGCCGGCGCTTGATGCCGTTGTGGTAGTACGTCAGTTTCTCGTGATCGATGCCGAGCAGGTGCAGCACCGTGGCGTGGAAGTCGTACCACGCCACCGGGTGTTCGGTCACCTTCCAGCCGATATCGTCCGTGCTCCCGAACGCGGTACCGGGCTTGCACCCCGCACCGGCCAGCCAGCACGAGAAGCCGTACTTGTTGTGGTCGCGGCCCGTACCCACCACGTTCCCGGCGCTCTGTGTGAACGGCGTGCGTCCGAACTCCGTGGTGAAAATCACCAGCGTGTCCTTCAGCATGTCTTTCTGCTTCAAGTCTTGAAGCAGGGCCGCGATGGGGCGGTCGATGCGCCCGGCCTCTGCGGAGTGGTTCTCCAGCACGTTCTCGTGCGCGTCCCAGCTCGTGCGCGGCGTCCCCGCGATCGGCCCGCCGCTGTAAATCTGCACGAAGCGCACGCCCTTTTCGAGCAGGCGCCGGGCGAGCAGGCACCGGCGCCCGCAGTCCGCAGTCTTCGGGTTATCGAGCCCGTACTGCGCCTTCAGTTTCGCGGGCTCCTTTGACAGATCCGCGACCGCGGGGACCGCGAGCTGCATCTTCGCCGCGAGAGCGTAACTGTTGATGCGGGCCGCGAGGTCGCCCTCGTTGCCGCTGCGATCCAGGTGCATCGCGTTGAGCGCGTCGAGTGCGGCACGCGCGTCTTTCTCTTCGTTTGCGGGAATCGCTCGCTCCGGGAACAGATCGCGCACGGGCGAATCGCCGCCGCGGAACACGACGCCCTGGTGCTGCGCCGGGAGGAACCCGCTCGACCAGTTCGACGCGGCGCCGTTCGCTTCGCCGCGCCCGTCCGGCAGCACAACGAAAGCCGGGAGGTCGTCGGCCTCGGTCCCGAGTCCGTAACTGAGCCACGAGCCGAGCGCCGGGTACCCGTTGAACTGGAACCCGCTGTTCAGCACGAAGAGCGCCGGCGTGTGGTTCGCGCTGTCCGCGGTCATCGAGTTGATGACGGTGAGATCGTCCGCGACCCCGGCAATGTGCGGGAACAGGTCCGACACCCACAGGCCGGATTTCCCGCGCTGTTTGAACGCCCAATCGGGCTTTCGCAGCAACCCGACCTGCCCGAAGAACACGTCCGGCTTGCTGTCGCTGCCGAGCGACTTACCGTGCCGCTTCGTCAGTTCCGGCTTGTGGTCGAACGAGTCGATGTGACTCATCCCGCCGACGAGCGAAATCTGAATCGCGCGCTTGGCTTTCGGGGGGTGGTGCGGTTTCGCGCTGACCGCGCCGTCGCGCGCGAGCAGGTGCAGCGCAGCGGCAGACGCGAGGCCGTTCGCGGACCAGGAGAAAACGTCGCGTCGAGAGGGGAGCATCATGTGGGGTCCGTGTTGTGGCTTGTTGTGTTCTGCAACCGCCCGATGTTAGCCTGCTCGACTACAGTCGCGTCGCACCCGTGCAACGACTCAACTCACTCCACGGTCACGAACTCGTTGCTGTTGAACAGCACGCGGCCCAGCGCCTTGAGTCCGTGATCGTTGACCAACTTCACCGCGAGTTTCCGTTCGTCTCCGGTCGGGGCGCGCTGGTACGCGAGCAGCCACGCGCGGGTGACTTGCTCCTCCACCCCGTTGGCGCCTTTCGCGACGCGAGCTGCGAACGCATCGGCCGTGCGGAGCGCGAAACCGTTGTTCCACAGCGCGAGTGCCTGAAGCGGCGTCGTGGTGACCGCGCGCCGCGGGGCGGCTGCGGCCGGGTCGGGGCAGTCGAACGTATCGAGCAAGCCCTGATTCGCGCCGCGCGGGGTGAACCGGTACACGCTCCGCCGGTGGAACTCCGCCCCCACCGGATCGAACGGATCGAAGTACGCGGTGCCGTTGAAGTCGCGCATCGTGTAGTCGCTGAACCCCTTCCCGCCGACCTCCGGGTTGAGCAACCCCGAGGTCGCGAGCATCGTGTCGCGTACCGCTTCGCCCTCCAGTCGGTGCGGCTTGTACCGCCACAACAAGCGGTTGTCGGCGTCTTTTGCACTCGCGTCTTTTCGGGCGGCGGATGATTGCCGGTACGTCGCCGAGGTGACGATGAGCTTGTGGAGCGTTTTGAGACTGTAGGTGTGGTCCGCGAACTCGCTCGCGAGCCAGTCGAGTAGTTCGGGGTGTGACGGGCGACCGCCGTTGAATCCGAGGTCGTTCGGCGTTTCGACAATGCCCGTACCGAAGTGGTAGTGCCACACGCGATTCACGATGACGCGGGCGAACAGCGGGTTGTTCGGCGCGGTGATCCACTCCGCGAGCTTCTTGCGCCGGTCCGCATCGGTCGCGTCCGGCGCGAGTCCGAAATCCGCTTTCGGTCCGGTTACGGCCCCGAGCCCTGCGGGGGCCACGACCGCGCTGGGCGTCGCGAGGTCGCCGCGAATCAGGAGGCGCGTCACGCCCGGTGCTTGGGGGATGTTCGCGTAGATTTTTGCGTTCGCGGCGCGCTGACGGAGCGCGCCCAATTGCCCCGTGAGCGTGTCGTGTTGTGCGCGGAGCGTGGTCCGCGTTGTGCGGTCTTCGGGGGTGAGTTTCGCATCGAGTTCGGCCTCACTGACGAACCCACCGCCGGACCGGAACGAGGCTTCGATCTCTTCGAGTGAGAGTGCCTTGTCGTAGAGTCGCGCGGTGCTCACCGTGCCGGCGAGCATCTTGTTTCCGCCGGCCGGTTCGTGCCGGCAGCCGAACACGATCACTGCTTTTTCCGCCCGAAACCCGAGCGGGCCTTTGGGTGCGTAGCCCGTGCCATAAAGCTTGCCGTTACGGTAGCCGGTGATGGTGCCGTCCGCGCTGAACGTGATGGCGAAGTGAACGAACTCGTTCGTCGCGCTCTTTTCTTCTGAACCGCCGAACGACTTGTAGCGCACGAACCCGTTGCTGCCGGCCATCCACCGGGCCGGCTCGTTTTCGCCGAACACGATCGCATCGAACTCGTTCCCGTCGGGTGTCTGCACGGAGATGATGCCCCCGCCGCGTTGCGAGAGGGAATCGAGCTTCACCCAGGCTTCGAGGGTCTTGGCCGTCAGGTCGAAGGGTAAAACGGGCGTGCGCAGGAGCGCGGTCTTGCCGTCGAGTACCGCGCCATCAGGGGTCAATTTCGCGTTCCCGGCGGGCTTCGCGTGCAGTTTACCGATGAGATCGTCACCACCCCTTCGGAAATCCCACGCGGCGACAGGGGACGGGGCGAGTTTGTCGGACTTCCCCGCGCCCTTCTCGGCCAGAACCGCCTTGCGTGCGGGTTCCTCGATGGCTGCGAGCTTCTTCGTGAGCGCGTCGAGTTCTTTGGCGAGTTTGGCGATTTCACCATTCACCTTCGCATCGGGCACCGCGCGTTCGCCGAAGCCCACGCCGCCGAGCGCGGATGCGAGCCGGTAAAAGTCCGCCTGGGAGATGGGATCGAACTTGTGGTCGTGGCACCGGGCACAGTTCGCGGTCAGCCCGAGGAACGTTTGGGCTACTCCGCCGACGATGTCTTCGAGTTCGTCTTGCCGCGCGACCGCGCGCATCTGATCGTTGCCGAGAACCGTGTTGTGAACGCCGGCCACCAGGAATCCCGTCGCGCGCACGGCGTCGGGATCGTTGGGCTTGAGCACGTCCCCCGCGAGTTGCAGTTTGGCGAACTCGGTGTAGGGCACATCGGCGTTGATGGCACGAATCACCCAGTCGCGGTAGTACCACGAATTTTCGCGCGGCGTGTTTCGCTCGAAGCCGTCCGTTTCGCCGTAGCGCACCACATCGAGCCAGTGGCGCGCCCACCGTTCGCCGTAGTGCGGTGACGCGAGCAGGCGGTCGACCACTTTCTCGTAAGCGTTTGCGTCCTTGTCTTTTACGAACGCTTCGACTTCTTCCGGGGTCGGCGGCAGCCCGATGAGGTCGAAGTACACGCGGCGAATGAGCGTCCGCCGGTCCGCCTCCGATGAGGGGGATAGCCCCTTCTCGCTCAGCTTCGCGACCACGAAGCGATCAATGGCGTTTCGCGTCTCGTGCTTCGTGTTCGGGGCTTCGGGGAGCTTCGGGCGCACCACGGGTTGGAGCGCCCACCAGTCGTACCCGGCGCGCGCGTCCGTCGTGAAGCGGAACGGGTCGATCGGGTCCGTGCCCCACTTCGCCCCGCTCTCGATCCACTCCTTGAGCAGCTTCTGTTCGGCTTCCGGGAGCGGCTTTTTGGGCGGCATTTCGCCCGCCGCGACACGCTCCCACAGTGAGCTGCTCGCGGGCTTGCCGGGCACAACGGCTGGCGCGGCCGCGGCAAACACCCCGGCCTTGCGCGAGAGATCGAGTTTACCCTTCGGCTTCGGCCCGCTATGGCAATCGACGCACCGCGCAGCAAGTAGCGGCGCGATCTGCTTGTCGAAATCGGGCGGCGCGGCCGTGGCGCTGGAAACGAACAGGAAGGAGATGAGAGAAAGGACAGTGCGCGGCATGGTGAACTCGGCGCGACCACGAGGCGGGTGAGGTCGCGCCATTGTCACCGATTTATCGCTTCGGTTCAACCGCTGACCCGCACGGCGCGTTCGTCCCGTTCGCCCAACTCGTCCAACGGGCGGGCGGCTCCCAGGCGGGCGCGAGTTTGAGGTGCTTGTTCAAATACGGGTTGAGCGAGTGATCCATGAACAAGTCGCGCGGGTAGGTCGCCGACGGGCGCGTGGTGAGCGGGTCCAGGAGCCCCGCGTACACGCACGCCTCGGCGACGAGTTCACTGCAAAAGTAGCTCTCGTGGTTGATGCCGTGCGGCTTACCAACGAACGCAGTGCGGATCGGCCCGCGCGTGCGGAAGATCGTGAGCTGCCCGGCCAACCGCCGAATGGCGAACTCCCGCTCGTTGGTCGCCAGTGCGAACTCGGTGAGCTTGGCGGATTGCTCGGATGTCAGGGGGCACGAGCGTGCCCGCACCCACACGCGGCCCTCCGCTTCGTAACTGAACATGTGCGGCAGCGTATCAAGTACGCGACACTTCATTGTGTCGTGCGGCCCGCCCTCGAGGATGCCCATTTTCCCGTCGGGCATCGCGAACACGATCATCGAGTGCGTCGGGTGACTCGTCCCCGCGAAGTTGTGCATCAGCTTCCAGAAAATCGACCCGTCCGCACTCAGTACGATGTCGCCCGGTTGGGGCACATACGGGCGCGCCGGCCCGCGCAAGAGGTGATCTTCCTTGAAGACCGGCCGCCACAAGTACGAGCCGGGCGGCTCGGGCTTGCCCGAACCCGGGAACGCGAGGTTCGCGACCTTCTCGCGGATGCGGGCCTCGACGGGCTTCAAGTAGAACGGTACCCGCCGTTCCTTCGCCAGAGGAGGGGTGAGGGGCGGTTGGCTCGGGTAGGGGTACGGCGCGGGATCGCTACCGATGGCACACAGGGCTACCAGACAGAGCGGCGTCATGCCGGGAACTCCGTTGCGGGCGCAGAACCACGTTTCTATTTATCGATCGCTGCGCCCCACCGCGTTCCTCCTCTCTCTGCAACCGGGGGAGGCACTCGGGGTTCGGAGCCGATGGTACCGATTGTAGCGGCGCGGTGCGGATAACTTTTCAATCGGAACTGTCACCATTACTTACCCAGACGGTAAGATATTCCCAGTTATCCCAACCTGACTGCCCACCGTCCGAGGCACCTCATGCGCACCCGCCTGCTGCTGCGCGCCGGCCTGATCGCCGCGCTCGCGATACTCTCCTTACACGCCGCGCCGGTCGGCGCGAAGCAACCACCCCCAAAGACCGTACCGAAGGCCGGTGACCTCAAGAAGTACGACGACGTTATCACGAAGGACTTCACCACGACGACCGGCGTGTTCGCGGTCCACCGGCACGACGACAAGCTGTACTTCGAGGTGCCCCAGGACAAGCAGGGGCGCCTGTTCCTGTGGCAGGCCGAGGTCGCGAAGGGACCGGGCGGCGGCATGTTCGGCAGTTGGGGCGGCGCGGCCCTCGGCTCCGCGGTGCTGAAGTTCGAGCGCCGGGCCAACAAGCTCTACTTGTGGAAAGTCGGGTTCGCGAAGCGGTCCGACGGGAAGGCGGTGCAGGCCTCCATCGACGCGAGCGCGACCGACTCCATCATCGGCGTGTTCAGCGTCGAGTGCGAGGGCAAGGACCGGTCCGCGGTCATCAACGTGTCGGACGCATTCATCTTCGGGTTGAACGACCTGCCCATCACCCGGGCTGCGGGGGCCGCGGGCGCGAGCGTGGACTCGGCGCGGTCGTACCTCTCCGAAGTGAAAGCGTTCCCGGGCAACATCGAAGTGCGGGCGCTGATTACGTTCCGCGCCAGCGGCGGGCTCGGCGGGCCGGGGGGCTTGGGCGGCGCCAAGAGCGTAACGGCGCTCGTTCACCACAGCCTCGCGATCCTGCCGGAGACGCCGATGCAGGGTCGGCTCGCCGACCCGCGCGTGGGGTACTTCACCGAAGAATTCGTGGACTACTCGCACTCCAAACAGTGGGCCGTGGCCCGTGAGTTCATCACCCGGTTCCGGCTCGAAAAGAAGGACCCGGCCGCGGCGGTCAGCGAAGTGGTGAAGCCGATCACGTTCTACCTGTCGAAGGAGATCCCCGAGAAGTGGCGCCCGTTCATGAAGCAGGGCGTCGAGGACTGGGCGCCGGCGTTCGAGAAGGCCGGGTTCAAGAACGCGATCATCTGCCGCGACGCGCCGACGCGCGCCGAAGACCCGAACTGGGACCCGGAAGACGCGCGCCACTCGGTCATCCGCTGGGTGGCCGAGCCGGTGCAGAACGCGATGGGGCCGAACGTCCACGACCCGCGCTCGGGCGAGGTCATCTCCGCGCACATCATTTTCTGGCACGACATGGTGAAGACCGCGCAGACGTGGTACTTCGTACAGTGCTCGGCGGTCGATCCGAAGGCCCGCAAGTTCCCGCTCCCGGACGACACCACCGGCGCGATGATCCGGTACGTGTGCGCGCACGAAGTGGGCCACACGCTCGGGCTGCGCCACAACCACCGCGCGAGCCAGGCGTTCTCGGTGAGCCAGTTGCGCGACCCGAAGTTCTGCGCCGAGTACGGCAGCGTCGCGTCGATCATGTCCTACGGCCGGTGCAACTACGTCGCGCAGCCCGAAGACAAGGTGGACCCGAAGACCCTGCTGCCGAAGATCGCCCCGTATGACAACTTCGCCATCGAGTGGGGCTACAAGCCGGTCGCGAGCGCGAAGACGCCCGACGACGAGCGCAAGACGCTCGACGAGTGGGCCGCGAAGCAACTGGACAACCCGTTCCTGCGGTTCGGCGGCGAGGACGGCCCGTCGATGGTGGACCCGACCGTGCTCACCGAGAACATCGGGAGCGACCCGATCCAGGTCACCACGTGCGGCCTGAAGAATTTGGACCGCGTGCTCGAACACATGCTCGCCGCGACGACCGAAAAGGGCGAGGACTACGCGCTGCTCGAAGAGGTGTACGAAGAACTCCTTAACGCGCGCATGGGCTGGTTCATGGCCGTGGCGAAGCAGGTGGGCGGGGTGGTGGAGAACCGCACGCTCGGCGGGCGCGGGGGCGAAGCGTTCGTCCGCGTGCCGAAGGACAAGCAGAAGGAAGCCGTGAAGTTCCTGCTGGACAACGCCTTCACCACGCCGACGAAGTTGCTCAACCCGGGCCTCGTGAACCAGTTCAAGTTCTCGGGCACGGGCAGCGACATCTCGGGCCAACAGCGGCTCATGCTCCGCAGCCTGCTGAGCGCGGGCCGACTGGCGCGGCTCGCGGACGCGGAACTGCTCGCGCCGGACAAAGCCTACACCGCGGTGGAACTGGTGAACGACGTTCAGACCGGGCTGTTCTCGGAACTGAAGACCGACGCGCCGAAGATCGATCCCCTGCGTCGGCAACTCCAGCGCGGGTACGTCGATTTGCTGAAGGCGGAGTTCCAATCGACCGGGTCCGCAGCGCCGGTCGGCCCGGCGGGGCTCGGGGGCGGGGCCGCCGGTCCGCGCCCGGCGAGTGAGTTGCGCGCCGTCGGGCGCCAGGCGCTCGGCACGCTGGCCGGTCAACTCGAGGCCGCGAAGAGCAAAGCCAAAGACCCGCTGACGGTCGCGCACATCGACGACCTGCACAGTGAGATCACGACCATTCTCGCGGCCGACAAGAAGAAGTAGAGGATCGCGTTTCGCGCCGAAGGGGTTGCCTCTCGTGGCCAGAGCCATGAGAGGCAACCCCTTCGGCATTTACGAACGGTGCGCCGGCCTACTTTACCGCGAACGTGCGCTCGGCGATCTTGGTGACCGGGCGCAACGGGATCGGCTTCAGCACGTCCAACTCGAACGGTTCGCCGACGCGGTTCCCGCACACGTCTTCCAGGCGCGCGTCCACAACGAGTTTGTACTCCCCGCGCGCCCACGGGTTCTTCGGCGCGAACGTGACCACACGCTCTCCTCCACCCACGGTCAGCGTCCCCTCCACGGTCTTGCCGGTCGCGTCCGTCACCCACAGCATCCGCCCGAGTAACGCGCGGTCGAGCGGCTTGGCCAGTTTGACCACGAGCGGCGCGTCCGAACGCGCACGCGGCGCGACCACCGACCAGTCGTCCGGCCACACCGGTTGGTCGTCCGGCGCGAGCACGTCAAAGGTTTTCTTGTGCGCGGCCGTGAGCGGGCGCCCGTCGAGATCGTGCCAGTTCGCGTCCACTTCAAAGGTGTACCGGTGCCCCTCTTCGAGAATCGGGCCGTCTTCCTCCCGTGGCTTCAGCCCGCGCTTTACGCGCCCCGGGTCGAAGAGCAGCGTGAGCCGCAGCCCGTCGGCGGACCACAGTTCCTCATCGATCTCCAGGAAGGGAAATTCGACCCGCGTGCCGTCCGCGCGCACGAGTTTGACGTGCTTGTAGACGTCCCCTCGTGCGACCGGACCCGAAAACTGCACATAGAAGCGGAGCGTGTTCTCGGGCAGCCGATTTGCCGACGGGAACACCCCGACCACGCTAACGCGCGGGCCGGGGGGCGGCTTCGGGATGAGCACCGCGAGCGCGAATGGCGCGGACTCGATCTTCGTGCGCGGCGCTGCGGTGAGATCGCAGAACACGCGGTATTTGGTCCCCGGCACGAGCGGAAACAGGGGATCGAACTTCAATACGTCGGCCGTAACGCTCCACGAACCCGCGACCGGCGGCTTCTTGGCCACCTCGTCCGCCGAACCCTCGTCCACGACTAGGCGCGCCACCTGCGGCCACTCGGCTGCAGTTAACTTTGCGTCCGCGAGTGTGGTGAGGTGTGCCTTCTCGACGCCCACGATTTCGACTACGGGGGGCGCGCCGGGCTTCGCGGAGACGAGTTTCGCTTGGGGTTCAGCGCCAGTCGCGAAAAGTGTTGGTGTGAGTAGCGCGAGTGTGATGGCACACGCGCGCAGTGCGGTCGCAATCATGAGTGATTCCGTGCGGGTGGGGCTTCGCCGGATTGTACCGGGAACGCGCGCCCCATGCACGGAATCGCGCCGGAACGATTACAACCGCGGGATCAGCGACTGGAATGGCTCCACGCAGGCATCGTCCACCTCGCGCGCGGCCATGAACGCCGGGAAGAGCACCCCGATGAGGATCGCATAAATCCCCATTTTAACGGCGACGATCAGAACGAGCGTGAACAGGTTCACGCCCGCGTTCGTTTCGATGAGTGACGCCACGACCAGGAACATGATGAGCGCGATCAACCCCGGTCCGCCGGCCGCGACCCCGGCCGTGCGGGTACACTTGTGGGCCAGTTCCTCGTCCAGGGCCGCGCGCGCCAAGCACGAGAGCATCATCATGATGAGGACGGTGCGCACCATTTCCACGACGCCCGTGAACATCGAGACGACGAACTGCCCCTTCGGGGTGAACCCTTGTTCTTGGTAGACCGCCATCGTGAGGTAGAACATGGTGGCATCGAGCCGAGTCGGGAGCAACTCCCAGCGCGACACGTCCGTCGATTCCGCGGCGAGAAGTCCCACTTCCTTGCCCTGAGAGACGAGGGTGAGCACCAGAACGAGATGGATCACGGTCGCGACCGCGGCCGCGATGCCGTACTGCCAGTGCCCGGGCGCGCGCGGACCGGAGAGGCACAGCCCGATCCCGACCGCCGCGAGAATCCAGTTAATCAGCCCCAGAATGCCCGCGAGCGTGATGTACATCATGCTCGGGGAGATGAACCGGAGCAGCGCGAGCTGGAAGAAGAAAATGATAATCAGCACCATCGACAGCATGAACAGCACGAACGAGATCCAGATCAGCCGGCACCCCCACGCGGCCCGCTCGAACGCGCGGCGCCGGGCCGCCTTTTCGTGGGTGGCGAGGGTTTCGTGCGTGCCCGACCTTCGGCGCTTTTTCTTGCGCTCTCGCTCGTCTTCCTCGGTGAGCGGATCGAAATCCCGGTTCGCGCTCGCTCTTTTGCGCGGCCGGTCGTCATCGTCCCCGTCGTCAACTCGCGCCGATTTGCGGGTCCGTGCCCTCGGCTCTTCGCGGTCCTCGTCTTCGTCGTCCTCTGGTTCCGGCGCCGGGTCGTCGGCCGGTGCGAACACGGTCTTGCACGCGGGGCACCGCACCAGGGCGGTGGTCCCGTCGGGCACTTCGAGTCCGCTACCACAGTCGGGACAGGTGAGTAACACGTGGGCTTCTCGTGCTCGTGTGGGTCAGGACCGGCGGGTGCAGGCGTCCCGGGTTCGGAGAGCCGCCAGCGCGGGCGTGAGCATCATGAACGTGTACGCGGCGAGGGTCGCGACTATCATCAGCATCCCGAGGTGGGCCATTGTCGAGGGTCCGAATTTTGCCTCCGCGAGCAGAACCGTCATGAACAGGATTCCGAGCACGGTCCCACCGAGGACAAACGCCGAGATCATCACCCCCGTTTGGGCCTTTTCCGCCGCACCATAATCGCGCGCCGCTGATGCGAGACCTTTGAGTGTAATCAGCACGAAGATCAGGCGCAACACCTCGCAAATCCCGGCCAACAGCGAAACGATGTATTCCCCGCCGATCGCTCGCGATTGGTAAAAGAGTACCGGCAAAAAAGCACCCACGGACGGGAGCGCGGACACCATCGACATCCACGCGAACGACCCCACCCCGCCCAACCCGCGGGCGAACCCGATCCCGCTGCCCCCGTGCAAGTTGCTGAACGTGACGCCTAACAAGATCAGGTGAACGCTCGACAGGACGGTCGAGGTGATCGCCATTCCCCGCGCCTTGGCCGGCCCCGCAATGGCGAACGAGCACCCGACCAGCCCCACGATCCAGGCCCCCAGCCCGATCAGACCGGGGAGGACGACGAGGATCTCCAGGGCCGATTCCACCCCGGCCCCGCCGCCGCCACCACTTCCGCCGCTGCTACTTCGCGAGGAAGGACTCGAACTGGTCGCCGCGGCCACCCCGACCCACGCGATCAGTGCGTACAGAGTGAGTAGCCCGTAAGCCGCGAGGTTCAGCCAAAAAGAAATCGACAGCAGTAGCGCGGCAACTTTGCCCTTCGCGAACGCCGCGCGCTTGCCGGAGCGCGGTTGCTCGTCCTCTTCGTCTTCGTCGCGGCGCTTCTTTTTCTTCCGGGGCCGATCGTCCTCATCTTCGTCTTCGTCGCGGCGCCGGCTTTTGCTCCGCGGGCGATCGTCTTCGTCATCTTCGTAAGAGCGCGTTTTTTTCTTCCGGGACCAGTCGTCTTCGTCCCCATCGTCCTTGTAGTGCCCGAGCCCCTTCCGCGGCTTCTCGTCCACGACCTCAAAGTCCGCGTCGTCTGCGACAACGGGTTTTGTGGGTTTCGGAACTGCGAGCGATCGTGATCCCGGTGCGGGAGCCTTCGGTGCGGGGGTATCCGCCACCTCGAATGCGTTTGCTTGAGACTCAATTATGGGGAAGATCGTGCCGCATTTGGGGCACTTCGCGCTGCCCTTCGCCCCGTCGGGGATCTTCAATTGGGTGGGACACTTGGGACAAGTAACAACCGGCACCGGGGCGTCCTCGGCGGGGAGCGGTGTGTGAGAATTATTGTTTTAACGTGTCCCCCGCCGGGTGAGCAATGCCGGATACCTGGAAGCGCGGAGTGCAAAGCGCGGAAGTGAAACGGAAAAACACCCCAAATTCAACGACCTAACCATTTTCATTTCGCGCCCCGCACTCCGCACCCTCGCTCAAGCCGTTCCCAACTCGGCGAGAATGGTCGCGGCCTTGTTCGCGTCCGTGACGGTGTCGAAGGTCGCGTAGCCGATGAACTTACCGCCGACAACGGACATCACCAGCCCGTGCAGGTTGATGCCGGCCATTTCCCAGGCCTGGGTCACGCGCCCGCCCAGACCGGCCTTGTCGTCGCCCTCGACGCGCATGACGATCGGCTCGCCGACCTCGTGCAGCCCCACGGCCCGGGCCGCGGCGATCTCGCCGGTGCCGTGGATCGGGGCCACGTACAGGTCGCCCATGCCCGGTTTGCTGATCGAGCGCTGGCTGTACACGTACTCCAGGTGCGCGCCGGCTTCGGCCAGTTTCTTCAACTTCGCCGCCGCTCCGCCCGGCTTGTCCTCCACCTCCGCGTGGAAGAGGTGGACACGCTGCATCTTGAAGCTCATGAGAGTTGCCTCCTAAATAATGTCGCGGGTGTGACGTGCTGCGCGACAGGTCTTCCATTCGGGATGATAACTCTAGCACGGTGCATTGCAACAGGTTAGCGTTGTTGAATCTCTCGCACACCGCCCCATGAGGTCCGCATGCGCCGATTCGCTGCACTCGCTCCAATTGTCATTGCCTTGTCACTGCCTTTCGTTCCCCCGTGCGAATTCATGCCGACCGTTAGCGCGAGCGCGGCCGCCGAAAAGGTGATCGCATTCAAAAATGCGACCGTTCACACCGCGGTCGATGACAAGCCCCTGCAAAACGGCACCCTCGTCATTCGGGGCGGCAAGATCGTCGATCTCGGGCTCGCGCCCGATGTCAATATTCCCGCGGGCGCGGAGGTGATCGACCTCAAAGGCGCGGTCATCATTCCGGGGTTAGTGGACACGCACTCGCACGTCGGCGTCGCGAGCCGCCCGGGGGTGTCCGCCAACAACGACCTCAGCGAAATGAGCGGCCCCGTGCAGCCGGGCGTGCGGGCGATCGACTCGTTCAACCCGGACGATCCCGGCATCCGCATGGCCACCGCCGGCGGCGTCACCACGGCAAACGTGATGCCCGGGTCCGGCAACGTCATCGGCGGGCAGACCGTGTACGTGAAGTACCGCGGGCGGAGCATCGAAGAGATGCGGGTCACGGGTCGGGCGGGAGAGAAAGAGATTGTCGGTGGCTTGAAGATGGCCAACGGCGAGAACCCGAAGGGGTACGGGCGCGGGAAAGGCGTCGCGCCGTTCACGCGCATGAAGGTCGCGGCACTTCAGCGCGAGACGTTCCAGAAAGCGAAGGAGTACAAGGCCAAAATCGATGCGGGTACCAAGGTCGATCGCGACGTGGCGCTCGAACCGCTCGTAGAGGTGCTCGAGGGCAAACGCACGGTCCACTTCCACTGCCACCGCGCCGACGATTTGCTCACCGCGGTCCGCATCAGCGAGGAATTCGGCTTCGAGATCGTGCTCCAACACGCGACCGAGGGGTACCGCGTGGCGGACGTGCTCGCGAAGAAGAAGGTTCCCGTTTCCCTCACGATCATCGACAGCCCCGGCGGGAAGGCCGAGACGATGGGCCTGCTCGAAGAGAACGCGGCCGTTCTGAACAAAGCCGGCGTGACGGTCACGATCAACACCGACGACAGCATCACCGAATCGCGGTTCATGCTCCGCTCGGCCGCGATCGCCCTTCGCGGTGGGATGAGCGAAGCGGAGGCACTCAAGGCCGTCACGATCAATGCGGCGAAGTTACTGCACCTCGACCACCGGCTCGGTTCGCTGACAAAGGGCAAGGACGCGGACTTCGCGATCCTCAGCGGCGACCCGTTCAGCGTCCACACGCGCGTGCAGCAAACCTGGATCGACGGTCAGAAGGTGTTCGACGAAACGACCGCTCGGGCCTACCGCGACGGCGGATTCGCGCTGCCCGCGGGCGAGAAATTGCCCTCCGAGGGGGTGCGTTTCGGGGAGGGGCGCCGGCCCGTTGCGAAAACCGAGAACCGCACGTTCGACGGGAACACGGCCGAACTGAAAGGCGCCATCGCAGTCCAAGCGGACCACATCCACACCGCGGGGCCGGTCGGCGCGTTCGCGGGCACGGTCATCGCGAAAGACGGGAAGGTGCTGCACGTCCTCCGCGGCGAGCACACGTTCAAGAACATGCCGGTGTATAAGGCGAAGCACGTGACGCCGGGGTTGATCGACCCGTTCTGCTCGGTCGGGTTGAGCGGCGCGTGGAACATCCCGGCGGACCAGGACCAGGACGAATCGAGCGACCCCAACCAGTCCGACCTCCGGGCGCTGGACGGCTTCAACCCGCGCGAACCGCTGCTCGACTTTCTCCAGGCGAACGGCACCACGGTCGTTCACGCGACCCCGGGCCGGCAGAACCCGATCGGCGGGCGCGGCGGGGTGTTCCGGGCGGACGGCGCCACGGTCGATAGCGCGGCGATTGTCCCGGTCGGCTCACTGGTTGTGAACCTCGGCGAGTCGTCGAAGGGCAAGACGCCGACGTCGCGCATGGGCGTGGCGGCGCTCGTGCGGAAGGCGTTCGCGGACGCTCAGAGCTACCAGAAACAAGCGGGAGCGGTGAAGAACGCGAAGCACGACGCACTGATCCCCGCGCTCGAAGGCAAAGTGCCCGTGTACTTCGCCGCGCACCGCAAGGACGACATCCAGACCGCGCTGCGCCTCGCGTCCGAGTTCAAGTTGAAACCCGTGATCGCGCTCGGCACCGAGGGCTACCGCATGGTAGAAGAACTCAAGAAGGCCGGCGTGCCGGTCGTGGTTCACCCGACGATGCAGCGCGCGGGCGGCAGCATGGAAACGCTCCACTCGTACACCGGGACCGCGCGCGTGCTGGAGGAGGCGGGCGTCCCGGTCACGATCTGCACCGGCTTCGAGGGGTACGTGCCCAAAACGCGCGTGCTGCGTCACGAAGCGGCGATGGCCGTCGCCGCCGGGATGCGCGAAGAACGGGCACTGCGTGCGATCACCATCAACGCGGCGAAACTGCTCGGGATCGAGAAGGAGTACGGCAGCATCGAGGTGGGGAAGGTCGCGGACCTGGTGCTGTACGACGGCGACCCGTTCGAGCACGCGACGCACGTCACGCAGACGATCATGCGCGGGAAGGTCGTCTACGATCGCGCCGACTACCTGAAGCTGCCGTTCGAGCGCCGCATTCTGCCGCTCATCGGGGGCGGGAGCGGCGCGGGGTGCTGCATGGGGTGGTGACGGACGGCCTTTCCAGGGACCGCGGGCGGGACGCCCGCGGTCTTGGGGGAAGCTTACTCGCTCAAGTCGTCTTCGGTGAAGAGCGTGAACCCCTGGCCCTCTAGTGCGGGGGCCGCGCTCTCGAAATCGTTCACATACACCGCGATGGCCGTGTTGCCCAGCGGCCCGACCCCGATGAGCAGCGGGTACATATAGCAGATGTTGATCTCCGCGCTGAGGAGCGCTTTGGTGATCGTCAGCAGCGGGCGGTCGTCGTCGGGCAGTTTCACCACGAGCAGGTCGCTCTCGGTGAACGCGAACTTCGCGGACGTGAGGATCTCGTACCCGCGCTCGTAGTCACTCGGCACGAGCCGGATGATCGCGCAGTCGGCCGTTTCCACCACGGTCAGCGAAACGACGCGCACGTCGGTCTGCTCGAAGCGCCGAACGAGATCGAGCAGCGCGCCCATGCGGTTCGCGAGGAACACGTTGAACTGGCGCACGCTCGGCCAACTGCGGCCCTTCGCGGTGTCAAATTCTACGTTGGCTTCATCGCCGAAGCTCATCTGAAGCTCCTGACCCGCGACATCGGCGGGGCGTGTGCAAAGGTTTGTACCCAGTGAGTTTAACCGGCGCGAAGGGGGCGGGTCAACGGAACTGCCCGCGCGGACCCGGTGGGTTCGGCCCCGGAGTTGCGAAACAACCAATCCGAGTGGCGCCTTCGGTTCTCGGTCCCGCCCCGGCGCGCGAGCGGTTATGCGCCGAGTTCGGGCTGTACCAATTTTGCCGGCCGCCCGGCCCGCGCGAGGATCGCTTCCGCCGCGAGGTACCCGCTGCGCACCGCGCCCTCCATCGTCGCGGGCCACCCGGTCGCGGTCCAGTCGCCGGCCACCGCGAGGTTCGCCACCGGGGACGCCTGTACCGGCCGCCACTGGTCGATGCCCGGCACCGCACTGAACGTCGCGGTGTGCTCGGTGACCACCTTCGCGCGAAGTAACTTCGCCAACCCGACCGGTGGAAACACGCGCGCGAGTTCGTCCACGATCCGCCGTTGAATCTCGTCGCGCCCGAGCCCCTTCAGGTCGCGCGCGGCGCTCACCACGACTTGCAAGTAGAACTCGCCCGGCGCGACCTCTCCGCGATCGAACACCCACTGCCCCAAGCAGTCGATCAGGACCGCGTGCGGCAACTTCATCACGGGCCGGTCGAACCACAGGTGAACGCTGGTAATCGGGGACGCCGTGAGGTTCTTCACGTTGGCGAAATACGGCTCGCGTGCGACCAGTTCTTCGGGCAGCACATCAATCACGCGATCGAACGGCACCGCCAGAACGTACCAGTCGGCGGAGAGCGTGGAACCGTCGCGCAGTTCGACGCCCCGAAGCCCCTTTTCCCCCATCGCCAAGCGCTTCACGCCCGCGTTCTCGCGCACTTCAACATTATGCGCTGACAGCCACGCGCGCAGTTCGTCGCCGTAGAGCCGGCCGAGCGGCACCGTCGGAACGTGGACGGTGAAGCCGTCGCGGTGGCGCACGAACCCGTCGCGGAACACCTTCCGCGCGTACTTCAGGCCCACGCGGTCCACCGTTTCGTTCAGCGCGCTCGTCAGCACGATCGCCCAGAAGCGCTCGATGGTGCGCGCGTTCTGGCGGTGCGCTTTTAACCACGGCAACAGCGGCGGGTCCGCGTCCGGGTGCTCCGCGAGCATCCGCACCAGACCGTAGCCCACCCGGAGCTTGTCCAGCGGCGTGAGGTAGTGCGCGCCCATTAGCGCGCGGCCCAGGTGAAAGGGGGCCGGCCACGGGTCCGCTTTGAACACGCTCGTCCGGCGGTCCGGCGTGACGAAGTAGAGCTTCGGTTGCGGCGCGAGCAGGTGATCGACGCCGGCGGTGCGGAGGAAGTGCGCGAGGTTCGTGCAGCACCCCATGCTGACGTGCTGGCACGCATCCACCATCTGCCCGGTCGTCGGATCGGTGAACGACCCGGCGCGCCCGCCGAGCCGCCCCCGTGACTCGAGCACCGTGACCCGGACCCCCTGCCCGGCCAGTCCCACGGCCGCGGCCAGACCCGCGAGGCCGCCGCCCACCACCACCGCGGACGCTGTCGCCATTACAGCCAGCCCCATTTCACGAAGTACCCGGACCCGCAGACGAGCACCTTGCGCCACTTGGGCACGCGCACCCGCCGGGTGAACACGTCGTAGTCGTGCCGCTCGATCTCGTCCAGCAGTCCGCGGTACGTGGCGTGCATCACGTGGAAGATCGCGCGCCCCTCCGTCGAGAGGAGCGGGAGGAGCCCCGCGCCGCGCCGGTAGTAGTCGCGCGCGCGGGCGATTTGGAACCGCATCAGCGCGCGGAAGTTTTCGGCCGCCGTAGGATCTCGCCACCGGTCCGGCGGGCACCCGAACCGCGCGAGTTCGTCGGCGGGCAGGTACACGCGGTCGCGGGTGCCGTCTTCGGCGAGGTCGCGCAGAATGTTCGTGAGCTGGAACGCGATCCCGGCCGCTTCCGCGCTCGGATCGGACGCGACGGGCGCCACGCCGGGGCGGTTCCCCCAAATGCGCACGCACGCCAACCCGACGGCCGACGCGACGCGGTAACAATACGGGTACAGCTCTGTGAACGTGCGCATCCGCACCGGCTCGGTGTCGGTCTCCATGCCGTCAATGGCGTCGAACAAGTATTGGGGCGGGATGTCGAACCGGTCCACGGTCCGCACGAGCGCCGGGTGAATGGGGTGCGTGAAGTGCCCCGCGAGTGCGGCGCGCAGGCTCCCGCGCCACGCCGCGAGCTTACCTCGCGCTGCAGCGCCGGCCCGCTTACAGCACGCGCCGGTCTTCTGTGCGGTGTCGGCCGGTTCGTCCGCGAGGTCGTCCGTCACGCGCATGTAGGCGTACAGAGCGTACATCGCGGCGCGCTTGGCCGGAGGGAGTAGCCGAAACGCGAACGGAAAGGAACTGTTCGCCGCGGACGTGATCGCGCGGCACGCGGCAAAAGACGCTCGCAGGGACGAGGGAGGAAGGGGGCGGGATGAAGCCAGAACGCCCGGCCCGGCTTCAAACGTGTCGGTTTCATCCCTCATCCGTGGCCCTTCGTTCTTCCGGCCGTCCGTGCCGAGTTACTGGCCAAAGTTCACCCGGACGCGCTGGCCGATGAGGAGCGGCGGCTTACCGGCCGGGGCGGGGTCGGTCACATCGATCACGGCCTCGATCACGCGCGTGTCACTACCGAGGAGGTTCTCCGCGGTGGAGCGCTTCGGTAGGAACGTGCTCCCGATGCCGCGCACGGTCCCGGTGTACGTCAACTTCGAGTCGCTGTGGTCCGAAATGGTGACCTGCTTGCCGATGCGGTCGTTGCCGATGCGGTGGGCGAACTCGGCCTCCACCTCGGCGCGAACCACACGCGGACCGGCCGGAATGAGCCACAGTGCCGGTGCCCGCGTGCTGATACCGAGCGTGGTCCCTTGACTGATCGACACCTGCTCCACGGTCCCGGCCGTCTTCGCCTTCACCACGCACATGTCTACTGCGACCTGAGCTTTGGCCTTCTCCGCCTCGGCCTGCTTCACAGCGGCCTCGGCCTGATCGATCGGGAGTTGGGCGTTGACCGCTTCGAGCGCGCCGAGTTTCGCTTTTTCCACTTCCAGTTCGTTGTAAGCCCCTCTGTACTTGATCTGGGCGTCGGCGTAGGTCGGGTCGATGCTCAACTTCACCTCCCACTCTTCGGCCGGGAACCCGTTTCGCTTGTAGGAGTCCTCCAAATTCTTCTTGATGAGGTTGCGGTACCCCAGCACGTCGCGGGCCCGATCATCGAGCGCCTCGACGCCCTTCTTCATGACCTCAATGCTCTTGGCGTGCCGCTTCTTCCCCTCTTTGGCCTCGGCGACCTTCGTCTCGGCGAGAGCAACGGCGGCCTTCGCGCTTTCGACGGTCGCTTGCGGAAGCGTCGCGTCGAAAGCGTAGAGTGGCTGATCGGCCTTCACCTCCTCGCGGTCCTTGACAAAGACCTTGATTACCGTGCCCGACGGGAGCACGGGCGGGAGGCCGTAAGAAACCGGTCCCGGGTCCGTGTCCACCGTCGCGAGGACGATCGTTCCGCCAGCCGCGCGCGGAGCGTCGCCCTTGGCCGGCGCGTCGGTGCTGGCGCCGTGAGTCAACTCGCGCGCACCGACCAGGCTACCGATCACCAGCGCCAGGCCGGTGATGATTAATACCGGCCGTGCCTTGCGAAGCCAATTCATGGGGTTCCTCCGGTGTGAGCCGTTGGTCGACAGCCGGGCGGCACCCGCGTGCCCCTCGGCTGTCGCTCGGCTGATGACCAACGGCCAACAGCGATTCGCTATTCGCGCGGCAGTTCCCGCCGCTCCAGGTGCCCGTCGTCCAGGTGGTAGTACACGTCCACGAACGGCAGGATGCGGGAGTCGTGGGACACGCACAGCACCGAGGCGCCGCGCTGGTGGGCCGCGTCGCGGAGCAGCTCGATCACCTTCTGGCCGTTCTCCCAGTCCAGCGCGCTCGTCGGCTCGTCGGCGAACATGAAGCTCGGGTTCTTCACCAGCGCCCGCCCGATGGCGACCCGCTGTTTCTCCCCACCGGACAACTGAGCCGGCTTCTTGTGCTTGTTCTTCGCCAGCCCGAGCTTGTCGAGCATCTCGTCGGCGCGCCGGCGGGCGTCGCCGGGGCTAGCGCCCTCGCCCCACTTCAGCACGATCTCCAGTTGCTGGCGCGCGGTGAGGGCCGGGAACAAATTATACCCCTGGAAGATGAACCCCGTGTGCCCGCGGCGGTACTGTTCGCGCTCCTTGGCGGTCATTTGCCACACGTCGCGCAGCACGCCGTCGTCGTCCGCGAGCACCTGCCCGGAGTCCGGCTCGAGCAGCCCCGACAGGATCGCGAGGAGCGTCGATTTGCCGCTCCCCGACGGCCCCATCAGCAGCACGATTTGGCCGGGGAACAGGTCGATCGACACTTCCCGGAGGGCCGCGCGCCGGGCCGTACCGTCGCCGTAGGTGCGAACCAGGTTCACCCCTTTTAAGCTCGGCGTCGCACTGCTACCGGAACCGGGCATCGCGCGTCCTCGTCGCGGTCACTGGTCACCAACCCCGTCGTCCTTTTTGGGGCGCGTCACGCGCGCCCCCGGCTCGCCCCGCGAACCGGGGCCACGTACTAACGCAGCAACGTCATCGGCTCGATCTGCCGCACGCTCCTGAGCGCGAAGACGCCGGAGAGCAGGGCCATGCCGATCGTTACGACCGTGGTCCCCAGGAGCACTTCCCAGCGCAGGTCCACCTCCGCGCCGACCTGGCGCGCCGCGTAGCGCAACCCCTGACACGTCGGGTACGCCAGCACGATACCGATCAGCCCGACCCAGAACGATTGGGCCAGCACCATCAGCGAGATCCGCCACCGCGGGATGCCCAGTGCCAACAGGATGGCGAACTCCCGGGCGCTGGCGGTGGTCGCGGAGTAGAGCGTTTGAGCCGTGATGACGGCCCCCACGAACAGCCCGAGCAGGGCCGCGTAGCCGATGGCGATGCCGGCCTTCGTGCGGATGAGCCAATACTTCCGCGACCGCAGCGAGAACCCTTCGGAGGTGTACGCGCCCATTTCGGAGCCGTACTGCGCCTGCAGTTCGGCCGCCACTTCCTTCGCGCGCTGCGGGGACTCGCACTTGGCCAACAGGTACGTCACGTTGTCCGCGGGGATGAGGAACCCGAGCAGGTGCCGGGCGGTGTGGGTGCTGCACAGCACCCACGGCGCCGCGATGCTCTTCAGCCCGCGCACGGTGCCGACCAGCTTCACTTCCTTGCCGTTGATCTTCGCTTTGCCCTCGGAATTATCGAGCCCGAGGCGCTCCACGTCGGACTGGTCCACGATGATGCTGTCCGGCAGGGTCAGGGCGTCGCGCTGTTCGCGGGTGAGAACGCCGGGCGCCCCGACCGCGCCCTCGTCCAAACTGCTGCCCAGCAGGTAGCACAACTCGGTACCACCGACCGGCTTGGTGAAGTTCGCGAAGTGGGCGATGTAGAGTTCGACGTCGGTCACCCCGGGAACCCCCGCGACGCGCGACACGTAAGAGGCGGGGATCGGTTTCCCCAGGTCCACGCTGGGCACCTCCGTGGACCCGACCCACAGGTCCGCTCTGGTGTTGTCCACCGGCGTCGAGGTGACCTTGAACAAACCCAGGAGCAGCCCGCACTGGAGCGCGATGAGCACCGCCGAGAACGTCACCGCCAGCACGCCGGATGCGTACCGCGAGCGCTCGTGCCACAGGGTTTGAAGGGCGTAGGACATAGTCTGTCACAAGTCGTAAGGTCAAAAGTCGTAAGGTCAAAAGCAATCGGGCCGCCGGTCGTCCCGCGAGGGAGCTTTACGACCTTGCGATTTTCGACTCCAAAGAGCAGAGATCGCCCGAGAGATAGAGGTGGTGCCACAACTGCGTGGCGAGCACCCCGGTGAGCCCCATCTCGACGCTGGTGCGGGCGAACCCGCCGCCGGGCTTCGCGAGCTTCTGCCGCGCACTCGCGACGGCGTTCGGGTCGAAGTACCCGGCCTTGCGGACCGATTCCGGCGAGAGCACCTGGTCGATCCACGATTCCGAGGGGCGCGCGTTCGGCTGCTGGTTGTTGCCCCCCGGCCCCTTGTCCGCCCAACTGTCCATCGGGGCCCGGAACATCTTCTTGCGCCGCCACGCGATCTCTTTGGGCAGCCAGCGCTCCGCGACCTTGCGCTCGATGTACTTGTCGTTCATCACGCCGCGGAGCTTCCAGCGCGGGTGGATCTTCGCCATGTACGCGATCACGTCTTCATCAAGGAAGGCGTACCGCGTCTCGACGGACGAGTGCATCGCGATGCGGTCGCCCTTGCTCGCGAGCAGGTGACCGGGCAGCATCACGCGCCCGCCGAAGTACATTTGTCGGTTGAACGGGTGCCACCGGTTCAGGTCCGGGGAAATTCCGAGGTCGTCGAGCGGGGACCGCGCCAGGATCGCGTCGCGCGCCGCGCCCGTGAAGAACCGCAACTTGTTCGTGCTGACGAGTCCGTACACGTCGAGCCAGCCGTTCGAGCCGCCCATGTGCCGCATCGTGTTGCGGTACGAGGAGTACGGGAACCGCGGCTGGCCGTTCACCATCTGGAAGAGCTGGCGTACCGCGAACCCGAGCGGCACGCCCGGGATCTTGTCCATCCAGCCAACGAGTTTGCGGATCTTGAACCACGAGTACCCGGCGAGCCACTCGTCCGCGCCCTCGCCGGTCAGCGCGACCTTGTACCCCTGTTGGTGGACCGAGCGCGCGAGGTGGAGCAGCCCCACGCACGACGTGTCGATGACCGGGAACTCGGCCGCCGCGATCAGTTCCGGGTAGCCCGTGCGCAACTCGTCGTGGCCGCAATCCACCACGACCGGCTCGCACCCGAGGTGTTTCGCGACCTGCAGCGCTTCCGATTTCTCGTTGAGCTTCTTGTCGGTCACGGAGATGGTGAACGTCGGGATGGGGCGCCCCATCACCTTGTTCGCCATCGCGACGACGAGGCTCGAATCGACCCCGCCGCTGAGATACGACACCACGGGCACGTCGGCCCACACCCGGCGCTGCACGGCCTTAAACAGCACTTCCTCGAACCCGTCCACGAGCTTCTTCTCGTCCGCGCCGTAGTCCTCGTGCCCGCGGTCCGGGTACGTGATCTGCCAGTAGGTCTTCTGGGCCGTCGCGTGCTCGACCGTCGTTTGACCGAGCTTGAAGTGCAGGTACCGGCCCGGCACGAGGCACTGGATGCCCTGAAAGACCGTGGTCGGTCCCGGCATCGCCATGAACGTGAAGACGTGGTTCAGCCCCTGCAAATCCGCCTTGCGCTCGACGAGACCGGAGGCGAACAGCCCCTTCATCTCGGAGGCGAACAGGAGCCAGTCGGAACCGTCGTGCTTCACCACCGTGTAGAACAGCGGGCAGATTCCGCTGCGATCGCGGGCGAGTAAAACCTCATTGGTTCGACTGTCCCACACGCAGATCGCGAACTGCCCCTTCAGGTGTTGCAGCAGGTCCGCGCCGTGATCCTCCCAGGTGTGCGGAATCAGTTCCGTGTCGGTGTGCGTGCGGAAAACGTGGCCCTTCGATTCGAGGGCCGCGCGCTTCTCCTTATAGTCGAAGAACTCGCCGTTGAAAACGGTCCACACGCTCTGGTCTTCGTTCGCGATGGGCTGGTGCCCGTCCGCGAGCCCCACGATCGACAGCCGGCGGTTCGCGATGTGCAACCCGGGGCGCTCGAGGTATCCGTCTTCGTCCGGGCCGCGGTGGTAGATGGCCCGCGCCATGGCATGCACAACGCCCGCCGGCGCCGGCCGCTGGCCGCTCAGGTCGAACATCCCCGCGATCCCACACATGCAAAACGCCTCGCTGTTAGTCCTTCGGCAGTCGGTTCTTGATACGCACCCGGCTGAGTTCTACCCGGAGGAGCGACTGCATACGCCGGGCCGACT
Organism: Gemmata palustris; assembly: GCF_017939745.1. NCBI lineage: Bacteria > Pseudomonadati > Planctomycetota > Planctomycetia > Gemmatales > Gemmataceae > Gemmata > Gemmata palustris. The sequence goes on from NZ_JAGKQQ010000001.1 coordinate 5,724,298, forward strand.
CCCGTTTCATCCACCGAACCCACAAACCCACCTCGCCCGCGGCCCACAGTGTGCTGAGCCCGAGTACGCTCACGGCATAGATCGTTGAGGAGAACGGTACCTCGCGGCGAACGAAATCGAGTCCGAAGAACAGCGCCAGGAGTACACCGAAACTCCGCCAAAAAATCCGCCGGCCGCGCCGTTTCGACACCCGGCTGAACTCGGCCATCACCGGATCGGCCAGTAGCCGCCGCACGACGTCCGCCCGCTCGTCATCGGTGAGCGCGAGGAAGGCGGGGTCCGTGAACGTGACGTCAACGATCTCGAATCCCATTCCCATCGCACTACACCGTTTTGGCCCGCTCCCGCCTCGCGTATTTCCACACCTTGCGCTGCATGAAGAACCGCACCCCGCGCGGGAACATGCGCTTGCCGAACCATACCCACCACGACGCGAACCCGACCGCCGCCTCCACGCGGTTCTTAAGCAGGCTCCGCACCACCGAATCGGCAACTTCGTCGGACGGCTGAGCGCCCCCGAAGTTGAGATGGATCTTCCCCTCGTTTCGGAGCAAGTGTTTTTGTAAATCGTCGCTCCGCACCAGTCCGGGCAACACGAGTAGCACATCGATCCCGAACCGCTCGAACTCGCCGCGCAGGGATTCCGTCAGCCCGACGAATGCGTGCTTGCTGGCGCAGTGTTCGGACATCGACGGGATGCCCCACCGCCCGCAGATGCTCGCGACGTTCACAATGGCCGGGCGCCAGTCACCGCGGGCGGTCTCGAAACTGCGCGTGAGGTGCGGGGCCGCCACCCGGATCATCTCGATGGGGGCGAAAAAGTTCACCTCCAGCACCTTCCGCACGATTTCTTCGCTCGACGAACTGAATTCGCCGAAACTGCACACTCCGGCGCAGTTAATCAGCACGTCCAGTTGGCCGAAACGGTCAACGGTCTCGGCGACGATCCGCTCGCGGTCTTCCGGCTTCGTGATGTCGCCCGCGAACGCTTCGGCCCGCGCCCCGGTCGCCCGGAGCTCGCCGACGAGCTTGGCCAAATCGTCCGTTGATCGCGCGGTCAGGGCGAGAATTGCGCCGAGTTTTGCGAGCCGTTCCGCGGCGCGGCGCCCGATGCCCCGCGAAGCCCCGGTGACCAGTACGACCCGCCCGCGCACGTCCCGGCGCATGTTCACCTTTCATCGTCTCCGGCACACCCGGCACATCAAATCCATCCGGGCATTTTAGTGTTATCGGTCCGGTTCGCCAGCGCCGCACGGCCCCTCGTTCCTCCCGACCCGCCTTAATAACCGGTGGCGCCGACGCAGTTCGCCTAGCTCACCCATCCGTATAACAGCCGCGATTCGCACCATTTGGGGCCGCGAGCGCCTTTTCGCCCTGCGCACTCAAGTGATTGCTCGTTGTAATTTTGAAACGAATGCGGGCGGAACACGTCCGCGTTCCGCAGAAGTACGAAGGGGAAAAATGGACATTATTATCGGGTTAGCGATCGGTTTGCCGGTCGGGTTCCTGGCCGCTCTGGGGCTCGCGATCGCGCGCGCGGGGAGTTTGGGCAAGGCGATCGCGGGCCTCTCACTCGCGGGGCGGGCGAACCAGGACGCGGCGTTCGCGGCCAAGTTGCAGGCGATTCAGACCGGCGCGGAAATCAAGCCAGCGGAACCGCCCAAGCCGGTGAAACCGAGTGGCGCGCCGCTGCGGTTGCTCGCGCTGCTGCAGGCGGAGTCGCGGCTGGTGGACTTCCTGCTCGAAGACATCCAGGGCGCGGGCGACGAACAAATCGGTCAGGCGGTCCGGGAAGTTCACAAGAAAGCACAAGCGGCGCTGAAACAGCACCTGGTTCTCGAACCGGTCCTGCCCGGCAACGAAGACGACCAGGTGACCGTGCCGAAGGGGTTCGATCCGTCGGCGATCCGCGTGGTTGGGAATGTGACCGGCGAACCGCCGTTTAAGGGCGCGATCCAGCACCCGGGGTGGCGCGTGAAAGAGATGAAACTCGCGGCCCCGGCCGAGGGCGCGGACGAGTTCGTGCTGCAACCGGCCGAAGTGCAGATCCCGTAGGCGCGGGCGCTCGGCCCCGGTCCCGGTACGTGAGATGCTGGTTGCAGAGGTGCCGCACGGCCGAACCGTATTTGACGATGACCGAGATCGAGACCGAATACCCCACTTCGGTGAGCACGGGTGAGCGAGAAACTTGAAGTCTGCCCGCACTGCGGAGAGAAATTGCCCTGGATCGTTGACGCATATTGTCCCGGTTGTGACAGGCGACTCGACGACCCTCCGCCCCCGCCTATCGGGGCCGGCCGTTCGATTTCGGAGGGCACTGAAGCCCGATCCGGCTCACCACTCGCGGGGTTGATGTTATTCGGAGGGTTGGGGGCCGCGTTTGTCGCGGTCCTCAGCGCGGCGCGTGGGAATGTGTGCGAAGCCGCCTACACGGGCGCCGTGGCTGTGGTGGTGCTCCTCGGCGGGGCCATGCGGCTCGGTCGAAAGAACGACCCCGGTGGCGGCACTTCTTCCTGACCGTGGCTCGCCCCGAGTTTGGGCACTCATTTCTTCCACGCCCTCGCGCTTGCGTTTCGCCCTGCGTTGCCGCACAATTCAAGCACCCGCCGAAATCTCCTTCCGCCAGAGTAGGCCCATCATGCAATCGCGCTGCCCCGGTCCGCGCATCTCCCGCCGCCAGATGATCCAGGCCGGGGCCGCATCGTACCTCGGGCTCTCGCTCCCCCAGTTACTTCGCGCGAAGGACACGCGGAAGAGCACCTCGGCGACCGCGGATGCGTGCATCGTGATCTTCCTGGACGGCGGACCGAGCCACCTCGATATGTGGGACCCGAAGCCCGATGCGCCGGCCGAGGTGCGAGGGGAGTTCAAGCCGATCCAGACGAGCGTTCCCGGCGTGATGTTCGGCGAGCACCTGCCCAAGTTCGCGCGCCAGATGCACCGCTGTTCGCTCATCCGCTCCGCGCACCACAGCGTGAACAACGCACACGCGGCGGCCGTGTACTGTGCCCTCACGGGGCACGATCGCGGTGAAATCGGCGGCGGGGCGAGCCCCGACGATTTCCCGTGCATCGGCTCGGTGGTGGGGACGCAGCGCCCGCCCGCGAACGCGGTCCCGCCCCACGTGCTCATGCCGTACATCACGAAAGAAGGTGCCGGGGGGCCGCCGCAACCCGGTTTCTTCGGCGGCTGGCTGGGCAAGACGCGCGACCCGCTCGTCATCCTCCGCGACCCGAACGCGGCCGATTTTGCGCTCCCCGAACTCACGCTGGGGCCGGACATCGATCCGTCGCGGTTCAACGCACGCAAGTTGCTCTCGGAGAAGTTGAGCGCCGCGCGCGCCACGAATTCCGACCCCGACCTGGAAGGTATCCGCGCGAAGGCTTACGACTTGCTCACTGCGCCGGCGATGCGCGAGGCGGTTCGCATCGATCGCGAACCGGCCAAGCTCCGTGACGCTTACGGGCGCAACATTTACGGCCAGAGCGTTCTGCTCTCGCGCCGGCTGATTGAGGCCGGCACCCGTGTCGCGTGCGTGTCGTGGGCACCGGACGCGAACGCCACCTGGGACACGCACGGCAACAACTTCACGAAGCTCAAGGGCGAACTGCTCCCGCAACTCGATTCCGCGTTCTCGACCCTGCTCGACGACCTCGACGCACGCGGGATGCTCGAGCGCACGCTCGTCGTGGTCGTGGGGGACTTCGGCCGCACGCCGAAGATCAACACCAACGGGGGCGGGCGCGACCACTGGAACTTCTGCTACTCGCTGGTTCTGGCTGGTGGAGGGGTGAAGGGCGGGTACGTTCACGGCGCGAGCGACAAGATCGGCGCGAAGCCGAGCCGCAACCCGGTCACCCCCGCGGACGTGATCGCCACGGTGTACGAGTGCCTCGGCGTGCCGCACGATCTGGAACTGCGCGACCGCCTCGCCCGGCCGTTCGTGCTGTGCCCGTGGGGGAACCCCATCCGCGAGGTGCTCGCGTAAACACGGCCGCGGCCGTTCGGGTGGGGCACGTGTTCCTTGCCCGAATCGGCACCCGTGTCCCGCGTCGGCACCGGCCGAACCCCCGCATTCTTCGGCCTTCATGGTTGCCTTCGCGCGCTCGGCCGCTACCATCTACGCCGTCGGTCCACGAATTACACTCTCTCACCACCGAGGCATTTCCATGTCCATGTTCATCGGCGAAGGTCTGGTCGGCGACGGCAACGAGATCGCGCACATCGACCTGCTGATCGGCGAGAAGACCGGTCCGGTCGGCGTCGCGTTCGCGAACGCGCTGGCGACCCAGAGCCAGGGGCACTCCAGCCTGCTGGCGGTCATCGCCCCGAACCTGATCTGCAAGCCGGCCACGGTGATGATCACGAAGGTGACCATCAAGGGCGCGAAGCAGGCCGTTCAGATGTTCGGCCCGGCCCAGGCCGCCGTCGCCCGCGCGGTCGCGGACAGCGTCGCGGAAGGGGTCATCCCCGCGAGCAAGGCCGAGGACTACGTGATCGTCTGCGGCGTGTTCATCCACTGGGACGCGGCCGACGACAACAAGATCTTCCAGTACAACTACGAGGCCACGAAGCTGGCCATCAAGTGCGCGATGACCGGCGAGCCGAAGGTCGCCGACATCACCGCCAAGAAGGACACCGTCAAGCACCCGTTCAGCCCGAAGTAACCCGACCAAACGAACGGCCGGTGTGAGCCGGCTGGTGAGAACTCCGCGCCACCTGTGGCACGAACTTCTCACCAGCCGGCTCACACCGGCCGTTCGCCGAACCCCAATTCGCACCAGCCATGTCCGAAAAACCCACGATCCTCGTTCAACTCGATACCGACCCGCTCCCGAGCGTGTTCGACCGCGTCGTCGCGGTGGACGCGGGGGTTCAGCACATTTTTAGCTACGGCGGGGTGACCCCACAGAACGTGATGCCCCTCGTTCACGGCTGCATTTTCACGCGCGGCGGGGCCGATCTCCGGCGGACCGCGATCTTCGTCGGCGGGTCCGACGTGACCGCGGGCGAAGCGGTGCTCGCGGAGGTCAAGAAGCACCTCATCCCGCAGTACGGGCTGAGCGTGTCACTGGTGCTCGATTCCAACGGCTCGAACACCACCGCCGCGGCCGCCGTGCGCGCGGCCGGTCGGCACCTCGATCTGAGCCGCGCGAGTTCGCTCGTTCTCGGCGGCACGGGACCGGTCGGCCAGCGGGTCGCGCGCCTTTTGGCGCGGGCGGGCGGGAACGTTCGCCTCGGTTCGCGGCAGAAAGAGCGGGCGGAAGCGGTGTGCGCCGTGATCCGCGCGCACGTCCCCGGGGCGGACATTCAGGCCGTGAGCGTGGCCTCCAGTTCCGACGCCCCGACCGCGCTCGACGGGCGCAACCTGGTGGTCGCTGCGGGCGCCGCGGGCGCGGTGCTGCTCCCCAAAAAGCTCCGGCTCGCGTGCAAGTCACTGAAGGTGGCGATCGACCTGAACGGCGTCCCGCCGGCGGGCATTGAGGGCGTCGAACTCCCGGACAAGGGCGCGGATCGCGACGGCCACGTTTGCTACGGCGCGCTCGGGGTCGGCGGTACCAAGATGAAGGTCCACCGCGCCGCGATCAACAAGCTCTTCGAGTCCAACAACGCGGTGCTGGACATTGAAGAGGTGTACAGTCTCGCGCTGCAACTCCCGTAACGTGCGCAATTCGGGTTGACTCGTTCGCGCCGATTATGAATCATCTGCCGCCCACCACACCAGGAGCGGCTGATGCGCGTTCGAGGCTTCGCGTTCGTTCTCTTCGGGCTCCTCGGCGCGCCGGCGCTCGGTACGGCCGGTCCGATCGAGTTCCAACTGGCCCCCACCGGCCTGCAGGTTCAACCGGGAACCCCCGCGATCTCCGCGGCGCTCTACCCGCTCCTGCCGTCCGGGACGTGCCACACGTTCGACCCCGCGACCGGTGCCCCGTCGGTCGTACCCCTGGTCGGGTACGATCCCACCCGGCTGGCGCAACCGGCGCCGATCGACGTTCACTCGGACGGCACGACCCACTGGAACAACGACGGCTACTTCCGCGTCGATTACAGCCTCACGGACGCGGCCTCCGGCGAGTCCGCGGAGTTCTCGGCGTGGGGGCGCGCCCACATGTACAACGTGTACGGCAACGGCCAGTGGAGCGGGACGACGTACTTCTGGTTCGGGGGCGTCCAACAGGTGACGCTCGGCGGCAACGACTACACCATTTGGGGGCCGGGGAGCCAGGGACTGTACACGACCGAACTGCCGGCGCTCTCGGTTTGGGTCGGGGCGAACCCGCCCGCCACGCTCACCCCGGAACCCGGCACGTTCGCACTCATGGTTCTGGGCCTGGCGCCGCTCGGTTTGCGCCGATTGCGGCGCACCTGGTAGAACTCTCCTCATGTCACGTGTAGCCGGCTGCGACCCTGGAACGTCCTCGCTCGACATGATCGCGCTCGAGGGCGGGCGCGTCGTGGCCCAGGTGAGCATCGAACCGGACGAACTGCGTGCCGACCCGACCGTCCCCGTCCAGTGGCTCCGTGCCGAGGGACCGTTCGATCTCATCGCGGGGCCGTCGGGTTACGGGCTGCCACTCGTGCGCGCTGCGGACTGCACCGACGCGCAACTCGATTTGATGACGCTGGTGCGGCCCGACGAGCGCGGCGCGAAGGGCGTCGGCGGGTTCTCCGCAATGGTCCGCGCGCTGCGCGATTCCGGGCTGCCCGTGACGTTCCTGCCCGGCGTGATTCACCTCCCGACCGTGCCCGCTCACCGGAAATTGAACAAGATCGACCTCGGCACCGCGGACAAATTGTGCGTCGCAGCCCTGGCACTCGCGCAACACAATCGCGACGAGCCGGCCCTCGTCGTGGAGTTCGGGTCCGCGTTCACCGCACTGATGGTGTTAAAGGGCAAGCAGATCGTGGACGGGCTGGGCGGAACGTGCGGGCCGCTCGGCGCGCGGAGCGGTGGGGCGTGGGACGGCGAAACCGCGTACCTCCTTGCGCCGCTCCAGAAAGCGGACCTCTTCCGCGGGGGAGTGGCTGATGTGCCCGACCGCGAAACGGGCCGCGCCGCGTTCCGCGAATCGTTCTGCAAGGCGGTGTACGGCCTACTCAACGTCCACGGCTGTCAGGACGTGTACTACAGCGGCAGTCTGCTCCGCAGCGATTCGGACCTCGTGCAGCAGGCCCTCGGCGAATTGCCGCAAAGCTTTTTCAAATTCCACTACGCGGGCGATCTCCCCGGCGCGTGGGTGAAGCACGCGGCGCAGGGCGCCGCGCTGATCGCCGAGGGGCTGTGCGGCGGCACGTTCGCTCCGCTCATTGACTCACTCAAACTGCGCGAAGCGAGCGGCACCGTGTTGGATTGGTTCGCGCACCCGCGTGCGGCAGACGTGCGGGGGGCGTTCGGCCTGGGCGAACGGCCGGCGTGAGTCGGCTGGTAATCGCAAACGCGACTCGTCGTTCCCCTCATTCCGCCAGCCGGCTCACGCCGGCCGTCCGCCCAGCGATTCACCCGCCCGCTGTTCCACCACGTCGACCAGCAGCGGGTGCCGGCCCAGCGGTTCCGCGAGCACGAACCGCACGTCGGGGAAGCGCGCGCTCAACGTGTCGCGTGCTTCGGTCAGGTCTTCGGCGACGTGGATACCGGGCGAAAGAAAATACGGCAGCAAGATCACGTCTGTTGCGCCGGCTTCCACGCAGTGCGTGCCGCCGGTTTCGATGTTCGGTTCGGCCAGTTCCAGGTACGACACGCGAACGACGGGGTACCGCCCGCGCTCGCGCAGAGCGGACGCGACGAACTCCAGATCGGCGTTCGCCTCGGGCCGGCGGCTGCCGTGTGCGATGAGTAAGAGCGCGGTTGGCACGGAACTCTCTCCAAATAAGAGGGCGAAACGGAGCGCCCGGCCCTCGTATTTTTAGAAGAGGGGTTGGGGCGATAGGTCTCTTCTATACTAGGCCCATGCTCGGAGCGCGCGTCGGCAACTGGTTCGTGGAAGTGGAGATCGGGCGGGGGCCGCTCGGCGTGGTGTACCGCGCGCGCGGGTTCGACGAGCCCGAGCGCTTCGCCGCGGTCAAGGTGTTTACCGAGGTCCGCGACCCGGCCGCGGTGCAGCGCATCTCGGCGGAATTGCTGCCGCTCCAGCGCCTGGACCACGCGAACATTGCCAAGGCGCTCGATTGCGGGACGCACGGCGGGTTGGCGTTCGTCGCCACGGAGTTCATCGACGGCACCGACTGCGCGAAGCGCCTCGAATCCGGGCGCTTGCCGTGGCGCGAGGTGCTCAGTGTCGCGGTGCAAGCGGCCCGTGCCCTCAAACACGCTCACAACCGCAACGTGTTGCACCGCGACCTCAAGCCCGCGCACCTCGTTCTAACGGACGACGGTACGCTGAAGGTTCTCGCGTTCGGGCTCGCGAAGGTGTTCCCCCCTCCGCCCGGCCACAGTCCCGCGATCGGGTCGTCGGCTTACCTGCCGCCCGAAGCCGCGAGCGGGAAGCCACTGACCCGGCGCAGCGATTTGTATTCGCTCGGCGGCGTGCTTTACACTCTCGCCACCGGTCGGCCGCCGTTCTCCGCGGGGTCCGTTGTCGAGCTGATGCACAAGCAGTGTTACACGCTCCCCGAGCGCCCGGCGCTGCTCGTGAACGATCTGCCACCGGAAGTAGACGAGTTCATTTGCACGCTGTTGGACAAGAACCCGGCGCGCCGACCCGGTACCGCGGGGGCACTTCTCGAAGAACTCGAGCGGATTCGCGGGAAATTGGAACGCAAGGGCGAAAAGCTGACGTGGCCCATGAAGCTCACGCCCGATACCGCGGAAATGGCGGCACTGCCCGCGGCCCTCGGCGGGGTCGGTGAGGGAGCGGAGGCGCAACCGGAAACGCGGCCGCTGTTCAAGCGCCCGGCGATCGTGATCCCGTTGTTCTTGCTGGTGGTCGCGGCCCTCGTGCTGCCGTTCGCGTGGCCGTCCCCGTCGGCCGACGAGCTGTTCAGCTCCGCGCGACCGCTAATCGAATCGGAGAACCCGGACGACTGGGACGCGGCGGAGAAGTACCTGGAACCGCTTGCGCGGAAGTACCCCGACCGGTATAAGGACGAGGTCGCGGACGCGCGGCGGAAGGTCAAGGACCGGCGCGAGCTCCGGCGCGCGATCGGCGACGGCGCGAAGGCCGATCCGCGCACGGATGCCGCACGCGGCTACCTGCGCGGGTTGCGGCTCGCTCAGATCGGCGAGCACGCACAAGCGCGGGCCGCATGGGACGGGGTCGTGACCGCGTTCGGTCCGGTGAAGAGTGAGGCGCGCTGGGTGGAACTGGCCCGTGCGGGGCTGGCGCTCCTGGCCCAACCGGGCGCCCAAGTGCCGCACCAGCTGCTCGACCGCGAGCCGGTGCGCGCAGCGCTCGAACGCGCGAAGGAGCTCGACACACAGGGCCGCGGGGCGGAGGCCCGTGCGATCCGGGACGCGCTGCTCGCGCTCGCCGAGGGCGACCCGGTCGTGCGTCAGATGGTCGAAGACGCCCGGAAGAAGTGAAAATGGGGTAGCGTGAAACCCGGAGGGGCACGATCTCTGCTCCTTTTCGCCCGGTCCTCGATTCCGATTCCCGATCCCTACTCACCTCTCTACTCATGGCCACACCCGCCACGACCGCCCGCGAGTACCGCACGCTGCTCGCGAAGAGCAAATTGCTCCCGCCGGAGGAGGTGGAGGCGCAGTACCGGCAGTGGCAGCAGGAGCGCCCCGGATCGGACGACCGCGTGGACTCGTTCCGCCGGTTCCTCGTCGCGCGGAAGTGCCTCACGGATTACCAGGCGGCGCTCCTCCAGCGCGGGCGCTCGGACGGGTTCTTCCTGGGCGGCTACAAGATCCTCGATCGCATCGGCAAGGGGCAGATGGGCGGCGTGTACAAGGCCGTTCACAACTTCGGGCAACTCGTCGCACTCAAGATCCTGCCCGCGTCGAAGGCGAAGAACCCGCACACGCTGGGGCGGTTCCAGCGCGAGGCCCGGCTGCTCACGCAACTCGATCACCCCAACGTGGTCCGCGCCTACCAGGTCGGCGAGAGCTCCGGCGTTCACTACATCGCGATGGAGGTCCTGGAGGGCGAGACGCTCGGCGAGGCGCTGGAGCGCCGGAAACAGTTGCCGTGGGCCGAGGCCGCGCGGCTGATGCGCCAGGTGCTCGACGGGCTCCAGCACTTGCACGACCGGCGCACGGTCCACCGCGACCTGAAGCCCACCAACATTATGCTCGTCCCGGAGCCGGTGAAGGGGAAGCCCGACACCACCTGGGACGCGACCGCGAAGATTCTGGACGTCGGGCTCGGGCGCGAACTGTTCGACGACGAGATACCGGAAGGGCAGATCGATACGCAACTCACACAAGAAGGGTCGGTTCTGGGCACGCCGGACTACCTCGCGCCGGAGCAGGCGAAGGACGCGCGCTCGGCCGACATCCGGGCGGACATTTACAGCGCCGGGTGCGTGCTGTACCACTGCGTCACCGGGCGGACGCCGTTCCCCGATGCGAACATCATGGCGCAGATCCTCAAGCACGCGACCGAGAAGCCGGCGCCGCTCGGCTCGATCGTGCCCGATCTGCCCGCCGGGTTCCAGCAGGTGGTCGACCGGTTCATGGCCAAAGCGCCGAACGAGCGGTTCCAAACTCCGGCGGAAGCGGCCGCGGCATTGAAGCCGTTCGACACCGGCGGCGCCCCGGCCGCACCGTCGAAGATCGCGCCCGCTTACAAGGACTGGCTGGCGAGCGAATCGCAATTGGAAATGCCGAAAGAGATTCTTCAGGACACGATCGTAAGGCCCCACGCAGCGGTCCCCGCGAAAGCCGCCGGCCCCGCAATAAGTGCTACCTCAAAGTCGTCCCCCGGTAAAGCCGTACCCGCTCCCAAGAGTGGTACGACATCGCTTCCGGCCAAGCCCGCTCCCGCGCGCCCGGCCCCCGTGCCCGTGCCGGCACCACTGCCGCTGCCCGTTCCTATCCCCATCCCGGCGGTTGAAGAAGTCGATGTCGAACTCGTGACAGAGCCGATGGGGGCGCCCCTCGCGCGGCCCGTGCCGGTCCCTCCCGTGCGCCCGCTCTGGCAACCGGACCGACGCGACTGGATCATGCTCGCTGCGGGGGCGACGGGGGTGCTGTCCGCGGTCGGGATCGGCTACGGTCTGGCCCGCGCGCTTCGCCGGAAATCGGAGCCGACGGAAGAAGAGAAGTGAGATCGTGCGGGGCGCCGGGAATTTCGCCTTTGCCTATTTCCCGAGCCCCGGCAAGGTCAGATCCATTTCGTCCTCGATGCGGAGCCAGAGATCGTCGGGTGCGAGCCCGGTGACCGCGTCGCCGAGCAGCACGGCCCAACCGGTCTTTTGGTCCGCGGTCAGCGCGTCTTCCATCTGTTTCAACACGTCCTTGCGGAACGCGATCAGATCGGCCTTCCGCTTCACGTCGTCCTCGTTGCCGGCGTTTTCAAAGTAGCGGTTCAATTCGCCCTTCTGACGCTCCACCAGTTCCGCCGCTTTCTTCTTTTGCGCGTCGGTGAGTTGGAGCACGCCTTGTACCCGGGGGTCGCCGAACGCGCCGATGCCCTGGACGCGCCGATCGAGTTGGGCGAGTCGCTTCCTCTGGGCGCTGGTCAAGCTCTTCGCGACCGTGTCCGTGAGCAACCGGTCGATCCCCTTTTTGCGCTCCTTGTCCAGCTTTTCGTATGCGTCCTCGGCCACGTTCGGCGACCGCGACAGTTGCTCGATTTTCTTTTCGTGTTCTTCTTCGAGGTCGGCCAGGCCGTCAAGGACGACGATGCGCTGTTCGGCCGTCATCTTCAGCTCCTTCTGCACCTTGCGGTGCTGGAGGAGCTTGACGGCGGACGGTACAACGGGGTCTTCTCCCTTCGTCGGCGGCACCGGCGCAGCGAACAGTGGAACCGCGAACAGGATCGCGATTGTAGACACTGGAAGCGCGCATCGGGGCATGGCGTTCACCCGGGATGTGTGGTGAAGTGTGGAACGATAAGTTTTTAATCTACCTGCGCCCGTCCGCCCGCACCAATGGCAAAATCGATGATCCTTCACGCCCGCCATTACGCCACGAACGAGCCGGTCGCCGTAACGGTCGCCCGCGGGTGCATCGCGGGCGTGAGTGCGTCCGACCGGGAGCCGAGTTCGTGGATCGCCCCCGCGCTCTTCGACCCGCAAATCAACGGGTGCCTCGGCATCAGCTTTAACTCGCCCGCGCTCGCGCCCGAACAGGTGCGCACGGTGGCGACCGTGTGCCGCGAGCACGGCATCGGCGCGTTCGCGCCCACGCTCGTCACGAACAGCTTCGAGGCGCTGCACCACGGGTTCGCCACCCTCGCCGGGGCACTCGACACGGACCCCGAACTCGCGCGAATCATGCCGTGTTTCCACCTGGAAGGGCCGTACCTGTCCGGCGAAGACGGCCCGCGCGGCGCGCACCCCCGGGAGCACACACGCGACCCGGACTGGGACGAGTTCCGCCGCTGGCAGGACGCGGCCGGCGGGCGGATTCGCATGGTCACGCTCGCGCCCGAGCGCGCGGGGGCACTCGCGCTCATCGAGAAACTCGCCGCGGCGGACGTGGTCGTCGCGATCGGCCACACGGCCGCGTCCGGCCAGCAAATCCGCGATGCAGTAAACGCGGGTGCGCGCACGAGCACGCACCTCGGCAACGGGTGCCACGCGGTTCTCCCGCGGCACGATAACTACATCTGGGAACAGCTCGCGTGTGACGACTTGTGGGCGAGCATGATTACGGACGGCCACCACCTGCCCGCGACGCTGGTGAAGTGCTTCAGCCGCGTAAAGGGCGCGGACCGGTTACTGATTACGTCCGATGTGGGTAGTTTGGCCGGGATGCCCCCCGGGAAGTACCGCGAGTGGGGCACGGACCTGGAAGTGCTCCCGTCGGGCAAAATCGTGGTCGCCGGGACGCCGTTCCTGGCCGGCAGCGGGCACTTCACCGACGTGTGCGTGTCTAACGTGATTCGTATGACCGGCATGAGCCTGAAGGACGCGATCGACCTGGCATCCGCTCAGCCGCGAAAGCTCCTCGGGCTACCGGTAACGAAAATCGAAGCGGGACAGCCCGCGTCCCTGATGCTCTTCGACTGGGTGTCGGGCGGCGAGGTGACCGTGCGCGAGATGCTTTAACGCCGGCGCCGCCATTCGGCCCGCGCCACGCGCATTTCCGCCCGAGCGAACCTTTCGCGCGCCTCGCTTGTCTACACCCACAGAGCATGGAAGGGCGAGCCAATTGGCGAAGGCACCCACTTGGAAAGCGGACGAGGCGCGAGCCCTTGCAGGTTCAAATCCTGTCCCTTCCGCTATTTGCCCCGTTGGTGAAACGGACATCACATCTCGCTTCTAACGAGACGTTCCGGGTTCAATTCCTGGCCGGGGTACTTGTGCAGAGGGTACTGAATGGGCTGGGTGAACGATGCGCGCGGCGGTCTCGCCGAGGGCCGAACGGTGCAAGTGCGACCCACCGGCGGGTCGATGCGCGGGCGCATCGAGAGCGGCCAACTCGTCACGATTGCCCCGATCGATCCGCTCGCAGTGAACGTTGACGATGCGGTACTGGTCGCCTGGCGCGGCGGCTTCCTCTTGCACATCGTGAAAGACGCGAAGGGCGATCAACTGTTGATCGGCAACAACGTCGGCAAGATCAACGGCTGGGTACCGCGCTCCGCCGTGGTCGGTAAAGTGGTCGCGGTGGAAGACTGACCGTGCAACGCCCGGTCGTTACAAAAACGACCTCTTCTCACCACCCCAGGTCGCCGCCCTTCTTCTGGAAGTCGAGGTACGCGAGGTAGACCAGCCCGCCGAGGATGAGGTAACACGTCGCGGTCGCGGGGATCGACGACGAGCCGAACTTCACGGCACTTCCCGCCGAGGACTTCAACTTCGGCTTCAGCCCGCGCCAGTCCACCGAATAAATTTCGTCCAGAACCAGGTGCGACAGGAACCCGACCATCACGCCGAGGCCCAGGAGGATGCGCACGCCGCGATCCGGGTAGGCGAGGTAGGCGCACAAGCCCGCGATGAGCATCGCCGGGATGCTGTGGTACATCCCGCGGTGAACCGTGAGCTGCTTGAACAGGTTCGCCACGAAGTAGCGGATGAAGAGGTAGCCGAAGAGGAGCGTCGCGAGGATGCCCTCGCGCGAGACGCCCGCGTGCAGGAGCCGCGGGACGAGCATCAGCGGCACGACCGCCGCCATCAGTCCGAACATCTCGCGCACCGGGATCCCCGAATCACTGTCGAGGTCCGGCAGCATCCCGCCGACGGCCGTAACACCGGCGGCGAGAATACCGGCCTCGGTCGTGTACCCCACCGGCTGCACGGCGATACCGCCGTAGGCGATGCCCAGTGCGCTCGACACCGTGATGTGTGTGCGAAATCCGGCCACGGCTCCTCCTTTGGCCAACTCGGTGCGTCAGTGAAGGAGTGCCCTTTTAACACCTCCCGGGGGCCGCGGTCCAGTCGTGTCGCGCGTGCCGGTCGCGAATCCGCCACTGACCTTGTGTACGGATGTCCCTTGAGGGATATTTATAACAGGAGGTGTATTGTGATGTTAACCAACCAGGACATTGCCCAACGACTGCGCGAACACGCCAACGAACTGGCGCGGGCGGGGAACAACCTCTACCGCGTGCGTGCATTCCGCTCGGCAGCGATGGCCGTTCTCGGCCTACCCGCGGACGTGACCGAGCTCCTCGCGAGCGGCGGTCCCCGCGAACTCGAGCGCGTGCCGGGGATCGGCAAGAGCCTCGCGACCACCATCGCGGGCTACTTGACCGCACCCGCTCCGACCGAGAGCGGCATCGCGGTTTGAAGCGGACACCAATTCGTGTTTCGTTGTGCCGAGCGGGATTTCGGGCCGCGGTCGGGGAGGCTAGAATCACACGTGCCCACGATTCCTCGGAGCGAACACGTGAACGTGATCCGTCTTTCCGCGACGTCCGGACCCGACGGGGTGCTGCACCTCACGATCCCGGTCGGGGCACCGGGCGATTTCGAGGTCGCCGTTGTCGTGTCTCCGAAACCGACCGCGAACGGCACAAAACCAAAAACATCCGAAGAGCTCGGGTGGCCGCCGAACTACTTCGATGAAGTCGTTGGTTCGATCGAGGACGAGACGTTCGCGGCTCCACCGCGGCAACCGGCCAAGTCGATTTCAGCCCTGGACCAAGAATGAAGTATCTTCTCGACACGAACGCTTGCGTCCAGTGTCTGCGGGCCAAGGGGAGTCTGCTTGTTAAGCATCGGCTCGGCACTCACCCACCGTCCGATGTGGTAGTTTGCTCGATCGTTGTGGGAGAATTGTGTTACGGTGCGGCCAAGAGCCGCAATCCCGCTGCGGAAGTGAGCCGCGTCGATGCGTTCTTGGGGCCGTACCAGAGCTTGCCCTTCGATGACACCACAGCTCGCCGCTACGCCGAACTCCGTGCGATTCTTGAAGCGCAAGGGCTGCCGATTGCGGACCTCGACCTGATGATCGCGGCAATCGCCCTCGTCAACGGGTTAACGCTCGTAACCCACAACACGACCGATTTCGCGCGGATACAGGGACTGGCTCTTGAGGACTGGGAACTTCCGTAACCTCACCATCACCGGTTGAACAAGAACTCTTTGCTGTTGAGCAGCGCCCAGAACACGTCGCGGTAGAGTTCGTCGCGGGAAGTGTCCTTGTCCTTCAAGAGTTCGGTGACCTTCGCTGTTTCCTCTGCGCTCGCCTTGCGCGCGTAGGCACGCAGAAAGAGTTCGTCGAGCAGCTTCGCGTCATCCTTCTCATCCTTCAGACGCTTCGCGAGCCACCCGTTACCGTTGCCCACCTTGTTGGTCACGGTTTCACCGCAAATCAGGTGCAGCACGTTCGGCAGGTTCACGTCACCCACGCGCTCGCACGCGCACGCGGTCACGCGCTCACTCCGCCCGAACGCGCGGAGGAAGTATGATGTCGAACCGGGATCGGGCACTTGTGCGGCTCGCACGCCGATCGGGTAACCGTCGAAGCGCTCGGGTACGCCGGTCGCGTCGCTGATCGCGTCGAGCAGTACCTCTGCGGGCAACCGGCGGGCGTAGTAGTGGGAATAGAACCGCGCATCCGTTTCGTTCCCCGGGCGCGTCGAACTGGAGAGCTGGTAGGTGCGCGACGTGAGGATCACGCGCATCAGCGCACGCAGATCGAACTTCTTCCCCACGAACTCCTTGTTGAGCGCCTTCCACAGCGCCGGGTTCGTCGGCGGGTTGGTCGCGCGCAGGTCATCAACCGGCTCCACTAACCCCACGCCCATGTAGTGCCGCCAGACGCGGTTCACCATTGCGCCGGCGAAATACTCGTTGTTCGGATCGGTGATCCACTTTGCGAGCGCGACGCGCGGGTCGTCACCGGGTTTCACATCGCCCGCGGTACGGTCCAGCGGTTGCGGGCGCATGAACGCACCCGTCCGCGGCTGACTCACCCCGACCGGGTTCTTGTTTTGGTTCTGGTCCGGGTGGCTGACGTTCAACCGCGTCGGCCCCATCTTCGCCTCAGTGCGGTCGAGCTTCACGCGACTGAAGTACGCGGCGAAGTGAAAGAAATCGTCCTGCGTGTACCGTTCGAGCGGGTGGTTGTGGCACTTCGCGCAGCCGATGCGCGTCCCGAGGAACGCTTGGGCGATCGATTCGGGCGCTTCCGAGTTTTCGCCGTGCCGCTGCTCGCCGACCGTGACGATGAAGTACCCGACCGCGGGGTTGTCGACGTTCGAGCCGGTCGCAGTCAGGATGTCGCGCGCGATATCGTCCCAGGCCCGGTTCGCCGCGACCTGCTTCCGCAGCCAGTCGTGGAACTGCCGCACGCCCTTCGTTCCGCGCACGTCGTGGTCGCGCTCCTTGCGGTTCTGAAACAGGTCGCCCAGTTGCAGTGCCCAGTAGTCGTTGAATTCCGAGCGCGCGAGGATCGCGTCCACCAGCTTTTCGCGCTTCTTCGGGTCCGGGTCCGCGCCGAACGCGGTCACTTCGGCCGGTGTGGGCAAGGCGCCCAGCGCGTCAAGAAACGCGCGCCGGATGAACTCATCGTCGGTGCAGAGATCGCTCGGTTCGATGCGGAGTTCCTTGAGTTTGGCCGCGACGTGCGTATCGACGAAGTTGTTGCCCGCGGCGAACCGTTTCTCGTCGATGGGGCGATCGAACGGCATGCTGAACACCGTGACGGCCACTTCGGTGAGGTACATCGCGCGCACCGCGCTCGCGCCGTTTCGGACCGCCTTCGCTCGCCCCGCCGCCGATACTTCGAGATAAGCCGGATCGTTGGAATCGAACTTGGTGAGCCAGGTCACGTCGCGGGTGGTGCCATCGGTGAACGTGGCGGTCGCGACGAGTTGTACCGCCTCCCCCGGCTTGAGTACCTGGGCCGATGGAGTGAGTTCGAGTTTGCTGATTTTCGCTTCGTTCTTGTCCGGACCGGGGTAGCCGGCCCGGAGCCAGTCGAGCAGGAGTTTGTATTCGCGGCTCGTGGTAGAGAAGAGGCGCCCGCCCTCGTGCGGCGTCTCCGCGGTCGCTTTGCGCAGGAGCAAGCTCTCTTCCGGGTGCGTGCGGTCGAGCCGGCGGCCGCTGAACTCGCGCGTGATCCACTTGTAGTCCTGGTCCGGCGCGAACCCGCGGAGCGACAGCCGGAACCCGTTCTGGCCGGCCCCTTTTCCGTGGCACGCGCCCTGGTTGCACCCGGCCTTCGTCAGCAGAGGCATTACATCTGCGGTAAACGAGGGTACTTCTCCCGCAACCGACGCGGCGGGTGAAACGCCGACGAGCGCTGCGGTGAGCAGGTACGAGAACCGGGGCATAGGGAACTCACGGATGAGTTGGCGAGCGGGGAACGAACCCCGAGTGAGGCGGGCAGCGAGCGGTAATCCACTTGAGTTTAGGTGATGTCATCGGCGCGAGCAAGCGAAAAGGACCGCGCGCCGGTTCGCGGGAGTAATTTCCTGCTAGCTCCATTCGTCCGGCTCTGGTAATATTATTCACGGCTGAATGGCCTCTCCCCGCCCGCCCCGCGCAGAACCCCGCCAAACGTCACGAACCCGCGTTCGGACTTCGTTCTGAGTTTACCTATGCTGCGAATCGCACTCGTCGTCACGCTCGTTGCGCCGTCGGTCGCGCTGGCCGCGGACCCCGCACCGCTCGATGCGAAGAAGGTCGAGTTCTTCGAGACGAAGATCCGGCCGGTGCTGATCGAGCAGTGCTACAAGTGCCACTCCGAAGAGGCCGCAAAAGACAAGAAACTCAAGGGCGGCTTGAAGCTCGATACGAAGGCCGGTTTGTTCGCCGGTGGCGAAACCGGCGCCGCACTGGTGCCGGGTAAAGTCGATAAGGGCACGCTGCTCCACTCACTGAAGTACGACGACGAACTGAAGATGCCGCCGAAGGGCAAATTGCCGGACGCGGTCATCAAGGACTTCGAGCAGTGGATCGCCGACGGCGCCACCGATCCGCGCGGGGGCGATATCGCGAAGGCCGCCGGCATCGACATCGAGAAGGGGAAGCAGTTCTGGTCGCTCCAGCAACCCAAAGAACCGCCGGTTCCGGGGAACGCGAAGCAGGCGATCGACGGATTCATTCGGGCGAAGTGGGCCGAGAAGGGGCTGAAGCCCGTTGCCCAAGCCGACAAGCACACGCTGATTCGCCGCGCGTACTACGACCTCACCGGGTTGCCCCCCGCGCCGGAAGTCGTGGACGCATTCGTTGCGGATACCGCACCGGACGCATTCGAGAAGGTCATTGACGCGCTGCTCGCGTCGCCGCAATACGGCGAAAAGTGGGCGCGGCACTGGCTCGACGTCGCCCGCTTCGCGGAAGACCAGGCCCACACGTTCGAGGTGAAGCCCAAGGCCCAAGCTTGGCGCTACCGCGATTGGGTGGTTGCTGCGTTCAACTCCGACATGCCCTACGACAAGTTCGTGAAGCTCCAGATCGCCGGGGACATGCTGCCGGACGCGCCGAGCGACCCGTTCACCAAGTTCGCGGGCCTCGGGTTCCTCGGGTTGGGTGCGGAATACTACAAGAACACCGCAGCGGCACAGGCCATCGCGGAAGAACTCGACGACCGCGTCGATACGCTCACGCGCGGGTTCCTCGGCCTCACCGTTTCGTGCGCCCGGTGCCACGACCACAAGTTCGACCCCATCCCGACGCGCGACTACTACTCCATCGCCGGCATTTACATGGGCACGGCCATGAGCGACGCCCCGCTCGGTCCGCCCGACGAGGTGAAGGCGTACACCGCGGCGCAAGCCGAACTCAAGAAGGTCAACGAGAAGTTCAAGAAGACCCAGACCGAACTCAAAGCGAAGAAAGATCCGTGGGCCACGCAGGTCGCGAAACTAATCGCGCTAAAAGCGACGTCAGAAGAGCTCGCGAAGATCAAGAAGAACATGCCGCCGGCCCCGCAGGTCGCACACGTCATCAGCGGTAACGGCAGCGGTATGAAAGTGTACATTCGCGGGAACCCCGCGACCCCCGGCGAAAACGCGCCCAAGGGCTTCTTGCAAGTGCTGCCCTCGCCCACACCCGCGGGGAGCACCTTTACCCGCCTCGATCTCGCGAACGCGATCGGCTCGAAGGACAACCCGCTGACCGCGCGCGTGATCGTGAACCGCGTCTGGGCGTGGCACTTCGGCCGCGGGCTGGTGAGCACGCCGTCCAACTTCGGGAACCTCGGCGACAAGCCCAGTCACCCGGAACTGCTCGACTGGCTCGCGGTGAACTTCGTCAAAAACGGCTGGTCGATGAAGTGGCTCCACAAACAGATCATGACCGCGGCTACGTACCAACTCTCGTCGAACGCGGAGCCCGGATCGGGGAGCGCGGAACCGGAGAAATGGTTCTGGTTTTCCGTTCCGCGCTCCGCGTCCCGCGATCCGCGTTCGGAAGACGCGGCGAACGTGTACCTGTGGCGCGGAACCCGCAAGCGGCTGGAAATCGAGGACTGGCGCGACTCGCTGCTCGCCGTTAGCGGAACCCTCGACCCGAAGCTCGGCGGCCCGACGTTCGACCTGCGCGACGCGAACGCGAAGCGCCGGACCCTCTACGCGAAGGTGAGCCGCCACGAACTCGACGGGCTGCTGCGGCTGTTCGACTTCCCCGACGCGAACGTGACCGCGGACAAGCGCACCGTGACCACCGTCCCGCAGCAACAGTTGTTCGCGCTAAACAGCGACTTCATGGTTTCGCAGGCCAAAGCGTTCGCCACGCGCGTCGAGAAGCTCGGCACGACGGACGAGGAGCGCGTGACGGGCGCGTACCGCACCATCTTCGGCCGCGCCCCGGAGAAAGCCGAACGGGAGCTGGCGCTCCGGTTCCTGAAGCTCCCGCCGAAAGCCGATGACAAGCTCACGCGCTGGCAGCAGTACGCCCAGGTGCTTCTGGCCAGTAACGAACTGCTGTACGTCGATTAAGGAGCGAAGTGTACCGGGCCTGAGTGGGCGCTCCCACTAGGCGGGGCGACCGAGCGGTGCGGACACTCCCGCCGGTGTGCGTAGACTGAGGTGGACCGTCCGTAGGAGGCGGGACCATCTCAACCAGCGGGTGTCGAATGAGCAGTCAACCGGAAGCCTCTCCCCACCACCGGGCCGACGTGGAAGTTTCGCAAGACGGTGACAAGGTGACACTGAAGGCGCCCGCCGGCGGAGCGACCCTGACCTCCGATCAGGCGCAGGAGCTCGCGAGCCGCATTTTCGAGGCCGCGGCGCGGGCCGGGGGCGAAGACCCGGTCGAGAACGACTGGGTGCGACTGCCCATGCAGTACCTGCGGCTCGCGGCCGAGCGCCTCGACTTCGCCCCCGAGGGCGACGAGAACAAGGTGCCGGCCCCGAACAGCGACGAGCCCGACGGGAGCACCGCAGAAGTCCACTGTTGGATCAAGGACCAGACCCAGGGGAACGCGATGCACATCGCCGCCGGCAACATTGCCGAGCACGGGTGGTACGTCGCGGAAGTGATCGAGCACCGGGCCGCGACCCGGGCCGAGTTCGCGGGCACCGAGTACCTGCAGTATTTCGAGCAGGCGCTCGTGGACTCCGAAGTGTTTCTGTACGAGATCGAAGAAGACGACACCGAAGGTACCGAGGATTCCGCCGATGCGTGATTTCGGGATTTCGCGCCGCGACATGCTCAAGAGCAGCGGCACCGGGCTCGGGGTACTCGGCCTCGCGGGGGTTCTCGCGAACGAGGCCCGGTCCGCGCCCGCCGCGAGCGCGAACCCGCTCGCGCCGAAGGTGGCGCACTTCCCGGCGAAGGCCAAGCACGTCATCCACCTGTTCATGAACGGCGGCCCGTCGCAGGTGGACACGTTCGACCCCAAGCCCGAACTCACCAAGCAGCACGGCAAGCAGCCCGGTGCGGCCGGCCTGAAGACCGAGCGCAAGACCGGCCCGCTGTACAAGTCTCCGTTCAGTTTCAAGAAGTACGGCCAGTCCGGGATCGAGGTCAGCGAGATCTTCCCCGAGGTCGGCTCGTGCATCGATGACATCTGCGTCGTCCGGTCGATGCACACGAACATCCCGAACCACGAGCCGGGCCTCCTGCTCATGACGTGCGGGAACACGCAGCCCATCCGCCCGAGTATGGGGAGCTGGCTCACCTACGGCCTCGGCACCGAGAACCAGAACCTGCCCGGGTTCGTGGTCATGTGCCCCGGGAAGCCCGTCGTCGGCCCCGCGCTGTGGAACAACAGCTTCCTGCCCGGCGTGTTCCAGGGGTGCCACATCCAGAACCTCGACCCCAAAAAGGTCATCGAGCACATCCGCAACACGAGCGTGTCGGCGGGCACCCAGCGCGAGCAGCTCGACCTCCTCAACCAGCTCAACGGGCTGCACAAGGACAAGCGCGGCAGCGACGACCAGCTCGAAGCGCGCATCCAGTCGCTCGAGATCGCGTACCGGATGCAGACCGAGGCGCAGGAAGCGTTCGACGTGAACCGCGAGCCGGTGAAAGTCCGCGACGCCTACGGTAAGGGGTATTTTGCGGACGCCTGCCTCACGGCCCGGCGCCTGGTCGAGCGCGGCGTGCGGATGGTGCAGGTCTTCTACGGCAGCGGGCAACCGTGGGACGACCACGGCGAGATCGAGAAGGGGCACCGCGCGAAGGCGAAGGACAGCGACAAGGCCGTGGCCGCACTGCTCCGCGACCTGAAGCAGACCGGGCTACTCGACGAAACCCTCGTGCTGTGGGGCGGCGAGTTCGGGCGCACCCCGACGAGCGAGGGCGCGAGTGGGCGCGACCACAACAACCACGGGTTCAGTGTGTGGATGGCCGGCGGTGGGGTGAAGGGCGGGATGACCTACGGCGCGACCGACGAGTTCGGGTTCGCCGCAGTAGACAAGAAGGTCCACATCCACGACCTGCACGCGACCATTCTCCATCTGATGGGCATCGACCACGAGAAACTGACGTACCGCTACAGCGGGCGCGACTTCCGCCTCACGGACGTCGCGGGCACCGTGGTCAAGGATATTTTGAAGTAAGCGGAGAAGACAGAGAAAAGCCGCCGCGGATGAACGCAGATAACACAGATCAAGACAAGATCGAGTGAAGTCAGGAACGCTTACCCTATTTCGGGTGCGACCTCCTTCTCTTATCATCTATTGTCTTGATCCGTGTTATCTGCGTTGATCCGCGGCGCTTTGTTCCTCGGTCCACACATGGCTTGGGGCGATCCGGTTCGCGTGCGCACCGCCGTTCACGATCGCGGCGCGCACGTGGGTTATCTCACTACCGTCGGCTACCCCGATCGCGACATTACCGCGTTCTCCGGGGGCACGCCGTATTTTGAGATCGCCGTGTCGGACCTACAGGAGAAGCACGTCGCGCTCTTGCAGCGGTTCCGACAGCACTGGCTCGTTCACTGTGGCACGTCCTACGACACCACGGATGTTGCGGGTGAGTTGAAAGCAAGTGACACCATTAAACTCGCAGTGTTCGCACTACGGTACCGCGATCAGGAGGCCCGGGTGCTGATCGCCGCTCTAAAATCACACATCGAGCGGATATTGCGCGCGGACTTGCGATAGCGTACCGGGCGCCGATCATATGGCGCCGTATCGGGATGCGCGCGACCACTTCAATTCGGGCGAATGGCCGGAGAACGAAACTCCGGGTCTTCACTTCATCTACTCTCGGTCTTCACAATTGTTCGGTAGAACTCTGGCATGATGACCGTCGTTGCCGAACGAGGGCCGAGCGTGACTATGACACTTCCCGGTTTGGCCCTCCCGCACGTTACAAACGATTCGGACTTCCCGGCGGCCGACTCCGTGTCGGAAAAGCTCGCGGTCCGCGGGGTGAACTTCTGGTACGGCGCGAAGCAGGCCCTGTTCGACATCAACCTGAGCGTACCAGAGCGGTCGGTCACGGCGCTCATCGGGCCGAGCGGGTGCGGTAAGAGCACGCTGCTGCGGCTCGTGAACCGGATGAACGACCTGATCGAGGGAACGCAGCGCACCGGCAATATTCTGCTCGACGGAGAGGACATTAACGCCTCCGGGCACGACGTGTCAGCACTCCGTCGGCGGGTGGGAATGGTGTTCCAGAAATCGAACCCGTTCCCGAAGTCGATCTACGAGAACGTGGCCTACGGCCCGCGCGTGTCCGGGGACCGGAATCGGGCGCGACTGGACGAGATCGTGGCCCGGTGCCTGAAGCGTGCGGCGCTGTGGAACGAGGTCAAGGACCGGTTGGGGGCCAGCGCCCTCGAACTGTCCGGCGGGCAGCAGCAGCGCCTGTGCATCGCCCGGGCGCTGGCGACCGATCCCGAAGTGCTGCTCATGGACGAACCGGCCAGCGCACTGGACCCCAAGAGCACTCAGGCCATCGAAGACCTGATCGCCGAGCTGAAGCGCGAGTACACGATCCTCATCGTCACCCACAACATGCAGCAGGCGGCCCGCGTTTCGGACCAGACCGCGTTCTTCTTCGAGGGGAAGCTGGTCGAGAGCGGCCCGACGGAGCAGATGTTCCGCAAGCCGCGCGAGAAGCAGACCGAGGACTACATCACCGGGCGGTTCGGCTGATCGCGCCGGGACCGAGAATCGCGCCCGAACGAAGGCCGACCCGATTGCGGGCCGGCCTTTTTTCTTATCATCTCTATGATTCGGACCACTTTGTTCTGCACGCACCGTGCGGCCCATTCACCCCTCCCAGCGACCCCCGCCAACATGAAAGCCATTCAACTCGAACAGCCCAAAGCCTTCCGCGAAATCGACCTGCCCGAGCCGGCGCACCCCGGACCGGGCGACGCGGTCGTCCGCGTGTTCCGCGTCGGCGTGTGCGGTACCGATTACAGCGGCTACCTCGGCAAAATGCCGTTCTTCAGCTACCCGCGCATCCCGGGGCACGAACTCGGCGTCGAAGTGGTCGCGGTGGGCGACGGCGTAACTAACGTGAAACCTGGCGATAAGGCCGCCGTCGAGCCGTACATCAACTGCCAGCGGTGTTATTCGTGCGCGCGCGGCCACACCAACTGCTGCGAGAACCACCTGACGCTCGGCGT
The DNA here is from genome assembly GCF_017939745.1 of Gemmata palustris. Taxonomy (NCBI): domain Bacteria; kingdom Pseudomonadati; phylum Planctomycetota; class Planctomycetia; order Gemmatales; family Gemmataceae; genus Gemmata; species Gemmata palustris. Next base: position 5,748,836 of record NZ_JAGKQQ010000001.1, read on the forward strand.
CCACGTGGACGGCGGATTGCGCCCGCTGTTCACGGTGCCGGCTCGGAAGCTGCACGTCTCCACGAAGCTCACGTTCGAGCAGCTCGCACTGGTGGAAACGTTGGGGATCGGGCTGCACGCCATCAACCGCTCGAACCCGCGTGCGGACGAAACCGTGTTCGTGATCGGCGCCGGTCCGATCGGCCTCTCCGTGATCGAGTTCGCGAAACTGGCCGGCGCCCGCATTATCGTGATGGATTTGAACGAACAGCGGCTCGCGTTCGTGCGCGAGAAGATGGGCGTCACCGAAACGATCCTGTCGAAGGGCGTTCTCGAAGACGACGTGAAGACGTTCACCGACCTGACCGATGGGAAGCTCGGCAACGTGGTGGTGGACGCGACGGGCAGCGCGCGGAGCATGGTGAGCGCGTACAATTTCGTCGGCTTCACCGGTCGGCTGGTGTGGGTCGGCATCACCCAAGACCCATTAACGCTCACGCAACCGCTGATGCACCGGCGCGAGATGACGTTCATGGCGAGCCGCAATGCCCTGAGCCACGAGTTCACGCGGATCATTCGCCTCATTGAGGGCGGGATGCTGGACACGCAGCCGTGGATCACGCACCGCGCCCCGATGAGCGAACTGATCGGCGTCTTCCCGACGTGGTTGAAGCCGGAAACCGGCGTCGTCAAAGCGATGGTCGAGGTGAACTGATCTTGGGGTGAGCGAAGCGTGTTCCCGCGGCGCACGGATCGCAGCGGGGTACCGGACGCGGCGCAAGCACGTGATGCACACCGACATCATGTGCCGCTGGACCGGTGGAGAGTAATCTGCGAAGTATCAACGAGTGAAAATGGGTACGAGAGCGTCCTCGATCTCTCGGAGGAACTCTCGAAGCCCATTTTCCTCACCGCGTTCGTGGAGTATCGTGAGCACAGTGAGACACTCTGCTTCTCGCACAAAGTCGTCAGCGATTAACACGCGCAACACCCGCTTCGCGCTGCGCTTGTCATTGTTCTCGTCGTGTTTGGCGGTCAACTCGTGCGAGCGCGCTCTCGGATCGAATCCGAGAAACAGCCTTTCTTTTTCAAATCGCTCGCGCTCTTCCTCGTCCTTTGGCTCGAAACCCGCAATGTGCCAGCACTCGCGCTTGGTGTGGGCCAACCCGATGACGACGGGAAACGGCCACGGTTCCGCAGAGCGGGCTTGGTGAAGCCCGTCGCGCCGGTCGAGGTCGTTATCCGAATCGCGAATGAGCAACACCGCATCCGGCTTGGGATCGAGGCGATTGAAGAGGATGAGCGCCCGCATCGCGTTGTGCGCATCGGGCGACGCCGGAAGGCCGTTGATGAAGCCGACGACGGAGACGTTGTTCGCGACGGCCGTAGTTTTCACCTCGCGCCAGAGCAGTTGTGGATCATCCGGCTTGTACCCGCGAAACTGAAGGTACTCCGGCTCCATCCAGTCCACCGCGTTGCACGCGACGCGGGTCGTGAGCGCGGCGGCCGTTTGGCGATCGGCCGGTGCTTCGCAAACTAGGGCGATGGACCAACTCATAACGCGACCGGCGCGGGTTGTGGCTGTTCAACTTGAGGCTTGTCGAGTTTCTTCACCCAATCATCGCCAATGTGACTCCAGAACTCGCCGGGCGTCATCGCTTCCCGCCACCGTTCGACTTCGGGGTGGTCTTCGAGCCGCGCACAAATAGCCGAGCCGTCATCGCGCAGTCCCGTCACCCGCACTTCGTTCCACGCAAGTTGGTTCAAGATGTACGGCGAGTGCGAAGTCGCGATGATCTGGAGATCAGGGAATCGAGCCAGTAACGCCCGTAAAACCCCGATGAGTTCCATTTGCGCTTTCGGGTGCAAGCCGTGGTCGAGGTCGTCAAGTAACACGAGGCGCGGGCGATCGGGACCGAGAATGCTAGTCAATAACCCTAAAGCGCAGAGGGTACCGTTACTCGCGTGGGCGGCTCCAATACTCGGTGCTCCCCGGAAGTCAAAAATGATGCTGTCACCGTAGCTGCCGCCGTAGCTGCCGCCGGTCAATTTCTTGTCAAAGCGAATGCGATCAATTGCGGGGATCACGACTCGAAGAGCGTCGGAAATGAGTTTGAAATCATCGGGTTGGTTCAGAGCGGTGTAGGCGAGCGTTGAAGGAAGGCCCGCGCCACTCGGGTGCATGAGTGGCGGGTTTGAGGTTACGATAGAAGGGGAAGCAAGTAGCGCGGGATCAAGGCGAAGGAGCAGCGCGCGGCTGAACATCTCGCCTTGTTTCGACGGGTTGACAAATCTCTTTTGCACTTCATCCCGTGACGAGTTCCTTGAACATTCGATTCCCGCTGTTACCTCAGCCCCTCGACCGTCACGCATCCAACACCCCAACGTCAAGTTAAACTCACGGAGACTACTGGACCGACAAGCGGCCAGTTCCGTGAGATTTTCGATTCCGACTTGGGGCATTGATGTCGAAGAGCTGAACACTCCTCCGGGACGTGGCGGGTGTGGAAGTGAGCCGTCACCGCCACCTGAAACAACTCGACAGACAATTTCCAGCCCCTGCAGCACGCTCGTCTTCCCGCTCCCGTTCGGGCCGACCAGCACCGTGAGCCGCGAGTCGAACGTGACCTCCACGTCGCGCAGCGCCTTGAAGTTCTGGAACTTCGCCCGGTGAATCATCGCAAGCTCCCAAGCCCTACTGACCTTCCGTTCCTCGGTCTGATAGCGTTACGCTACCAGTTCTTTCTCGCGCGATCCACCGGAGACGAGACGATGGCCGCCAAGTTCCAGCTCACCAGCCAGTACGCCCCCGCGGGCGACCAGCCCAAGGCCATCGAGCAACTCACGCAGGGCTTCGCCAACGGCAAGAAGATGCAGGTGTTGCTCGGAGCCACCGGCACCGGGAAGACCTTCACCGCGAGCTGCATGATCGAGAAGCTCCAGAAGCCCACACTCGTGCTCGCGCACAACAAGACGCTCGCGGCGCAGCTCTACAAGGAGTTCAAGGGGTTTTTCAAGAACAACGCGGTCCATTATTTCGTCAGCTATTACGACTACTATCAGCCCGAAGCGTACATCCCGCAGCGCGACATCTACATCGAAAAAGACTCCTCGATCAACGAGAACATCGACCGGCTCCGGCTCGCTGCAACGGCCGCGCTCGTCAGCCGCGAGGACGTCATCATCGTGTCGAGCGTGTCGTGCATTTACGGCCTCGGTAGCCCGTCCGATTACAAGCGGATGGTGGTCTACATCCAGAAGGGCGAGGCACTCGACCGCGACAACACGCTCCTGCGGCTCATCGACATCCAGTACAAGCGCAACGACATCGCGTTCGAGCGCGGGACGGTCCGGGTGCGCGGCGACACCATCGACGTGTGGCCCGCGTCCGAAGAGTTCGCGTACCGCATCGAGCTGTTCGGCGACGAGGTCGAAACGCTCTCGGTGATTCACCCGCTCACGGGCGAGACAATTAAACCGCTCGACGACCTGTACATCTACCCGGCCAAACACTTCGTCACGCCCGAAGAGCGCGTGCAGGCCGCGGTGAAGGGCATCGAAGACGAACTGAACGCCCGGCTCGAGCAGTTCAAGAACGAGGGCAAGATTCTCGAAATGGAGCGCCTCAAAGCGCGCTGCCGGTACGACCTCGACATGCTGCGCGAGGTCGGCTACTGCTCGGGCATCGAGAACTACGCCCGGTGGTTCAGCGGGCGCGCGCCGGGCGAAGCCCCGTACACGCTCGTCGACTTCTTCCCCGAAGACTTCCTGCTCGTCGTGGACGAATCACACGTCACGCTGCCCCAAGTGCGCGGGATGTACTTCGGCGACCGCAGCCGGAAGGAAACTCTCGTCGAGCACGGCTTCCGGCTCCCCAGCGCGCTCGACAACCGGCCGCTCAAGTTCGACGAGTTCGAGGGGCGGATGAAGCAGTGTATTTGTCTGTCCGCTACACCCGGTCCGTATGAGTTGGAGAAAGTCGGCGGCGAGGTCGTCGAACAGGTGATCCGCCCGACGGGGCTGGTCGATCCGGTCATTCACGTCAAACCCGCCCGCGGACAGGTGAAAGACCTGGAAGCGGAAGTCCGCGCGCGCGCCGCGAAGACCGAGCGCACGCTCGTCACAGTGCTGACCAAGCGCATGGCCGAAGACCTGACGACGTACTTCCGCGACGCCGGGATGCGGTGCAAGTGGCTGCACTCGGAGTTGGACGCCATCGAGCGCATCACGGTGCTGCGCGAACTGCGCGAGGGGCAGTTCGACGTGCTGATCGGCGTGAACCTGTTGCGTGAGGGCTTGGACCTTCCCGAAGTGTCACTGGTCGCGATCCTGGACGCGGACAAGGAAGGGTTCCTGCGGTCCGACAAGTCGCTGATTCAAACAATGGGCCGCGCCGCCCGCAACGTGAACGCGGAAGTCATTCTGTACGCGGACACCGTGACCGATTCGATGAGCCGCGCGATGAACGAAACGAACCGCCGGCGCGTGATTCAGCTCGCGTACAACGTGGAACACAACATCACACCCACAACGGTGAAAACGGCGATCAAGAACGAGATCGAGGACGAGATCGCGGCGCACCAGATGGCGCAGGCCGCCGCGACCGGCAGCACCGCCGCGGCGGAAGACTACGTGACCGTCGAGTACGTGCAGAGCCTTTACGAGGAGATGCTCGAAGCCGCAAAAATCCTGGACTTCGAGCGGGCACAGGCGCTGCGCGACCAGATCGTGAAGCTCGAAGGCGAACTCAAGAAGAAGCACGGTACGGGTGCCCCGCCGAGCGTGCTCGGCAACAAGAGCGTCCCCGTGAGTCAGCCGGCCGGGGCCAAGCGCAAGTCCAAGTGGAAGAAGGGCTGAGCGTGACAAAAAGCGGAACGATCGGGCCGACGAAGAAGATGTAACCGGTCCGGGGGGTAGAGATATGATCTCTCTATCGCTCCCCGGAGATCCGCCGTGTCAAACGATCCGGACGTCACGCGCCTGCCCGCGACCGATCACCTACCCGCCGACGAACCGTCCCCGACCATCGTCCGCCCCGCCGACTTGCCCGCCACCGATGCGCTCCTCGGCAATTCGACACTCCGCTCGTGGCGTCCAACGGCGCCGGGCTTGCCGACCGTTCCCGGTTACGAGGTGCTGCGGGAGATCGCACGGGGCGGGATGGGCCGGGTGCTCGCCGCACGCGACCTCTCGCTCGGCCGCGAGGTCGCCATCAAGGTGCTGCTCCCGGGCACCGCGACACACGACGCCGTACCGCGGTTCGTGACCGAGTCCAAAATCACCGCGCGGCTCCCGCACCCGAACGTCCCGCCCGTTTACGCCCTCGGAACCCTCGCCGACGGTTCCCCCTTTCTGGCAATGAAACTGGTCGAGGGTTCCACGTTTGCGGTGGCACTCCGGGACCGAACGTCCCCGGCCGACGAGCTTCCGCGGTTCGTGCGGACGTTCGAGCAGGTGTGCCTGGCCGTCGGCTTCGCGCACTCCCAGGGCATGATCCACCGCGACCTGAAACCGTCGAACGTCATGGTCGGGGCGTTCGGCGAAGTCCAGGTCATGGATTGGGGACTGGCCAAGTCGGTGGCGGGAACCGACGAGCGCGGGCCGGATTCGCCCGGGTACGAAGCCGGCGACGAAACGCTGGCCGGTCAGATCATGGGTACCCCTGCGTATATGCCCCCGGAGCAAGCGCGGGGCGAACCCGTCGATTGCCGCGCCGACGTGTTCGCCCTCGGTGCGATTTTGTCCGAGATCCTCACCGGCGCGCGCCTGTTTGCGGGGAAAACGTCGGCCGAGGCGGTTGCGCGCGCGGCGGCCAACGACATCGGGGACGCGCTCGCTCGGTTGACCGCGTGCGGCGCGGACGCCGAACTGGTCGCGCTGGCGAAGCGCTGTCTGGCGCCGAACGCGGCCGGCCGCCCCGCCGACGGGAAGGTCGTAGCGGACGCGGTCGCAGCGTACCGCGCGGGTGTGGAGGAGCGGTTGCGAACGTCCGAGCGCCAGCGCGCCGCGGACGCGGCAAAAGCGATCGAGTTACGCAAACGGCGCCGCGTGCAGGTCGCTCTGGCCGGTGCGGTGACGCTGCTACTGTTCGGCGCCGCCGGGTTCGCGGTGTGGGAAGAGCAGCAAGCGACCGAGCGCAAACTCGAAGCGAGCCGGCAGGCCGCCGAGCACCGGGCCGACATCGAACGGACCGAGCGCGAGAAACGGGAGGCTGCGTTCCGTCAGCAGGTGAAGGACAACGAGGCCGCGGCCGAGAACCGTCAGGCGCTCACCGAACTCGTGAAGCGGTGCGAGGAGGCGCTGAGCGCGAACGGCGAACTCGCCGCGGGCGCAGCCCTGGTGGAGATCGACCGCCGGGCGAGCGCGCCGGGCGCGGAAGATTTTCGCGCGCGCATCGAACGCTGCCGTAAGGATCGCGCGATGCTGGTTCGCCTCAATCAGATCGATGACCAGCGCTGGACCCCGACCCGCGGGTCCGTGCCGCCCCCATCGACCGCGGTCCCGCACTGGGCACGGGCCTTCGCCGATTACGGGATCGTTCCCAAAACCACGGCGCCTGCGGACGTGAGCCGGCTGTTAGAACACTCCCCGATCCGGGAGCGCGTGCTCGCGGCTCTGGAGTTGTGGCACCTGTTCGGCGCGGTTCCCGGATTGACCGAGATCCTCCACGCGGCCGATGCCGATCCGGTTCGAGACGCGATTCGAGCGGATGTGCGCCACAAAGCGTGGGACCGGGTGGGGGAGTTGGTCAAAGGCATTGCCGACGGGACCGCGGCGCTCGAGCAACCGGCCCGCTTCGTCGCGGCTGTGGGGATCGTCCCCGAAATCTCCCGGGAGCGGCGCCGGGCGCTTCTCGAGCGAGCTGTGGTCCGCACTCCAAACGATTTCGCGGTCCTCATGGGGCTCGGCGGGGCGCACCCGAATACCGCCCCCGACGTGGCCGGTGAGCGGGTGCGGTGGTACCAGGCGGCGGTTTCGGTTCGCCCGCAATCGTTCGTTCCGCGGATGAGTTTGGGTATCGCCCTCTGGGATCAGGGGAAACAAAGTGACTCGATCCGGTGCTTCCGGGATGCGGTTCGGCTCGGACCCGGGAACGCTTGGTGCCGCTACAACCTGGCGAAGGCACTGAGGGACAGCGGAGATTTGCCCGGCGCACTCGCCGAGCTCCGAGAGGCCGTCCGGCTCGATCCTGGTGAAGCACGAATTCGCGATGCCCTGGGGAGCGCGCTCGGCGAGAACCGTGAACTGGCGGGCGCTCTTACGGAACTGCGGGAGGCCGTCCGACTCGATCCCGAATACGCCGGCGCCCGGTACAACTTGGGAAACGTGTTACGATCGCAGCGGGACTTGAAAGGAGCACTCGCCGAGTACCGTGAAGCCGTCCGTATTCAACCGGATATGCCGGACGCGCTCAACGCCCTGGGAAATGCGTTGTGGGATGCGCGCGACCTGACGGGAGCCGAAGAGTGCTTCCGTAAAGCGGTCGCGAGCGACAAAAATTTCATCAACGCCCGCTACAACCTGGGGCTTCTCCTCAAGCAAAAGGGCGATCTGCCCGGTGCGATCACCGAGTACCGAGAAGTCATCCGGCTCGACCCGAAGTACGCACGCGCCTACTACGGTTTGGGAATCGCCCTGCGTGCAAGTGACGACGCGCCCGGCGCGATCGCCGCGTACCGCAAACTCCTCGACCTCGATCCGAACCATTCCGCCGGGCATAACGGGTTGGGGAACGCGCTGAAGGACACGGGGGATCTGGACGGCGCCATCGCCGCGTTCCGCGAAGCGCTCCGGCTCAATCCCAACAACAGCGCGGCGAAGGCCAATCTCGCGGAGAGCCTGAAGGAAAAGGCCGAGCGCATTGCCCCACCGCCGCGAGAAGCAAAAAAGCCGTAAAAGACACGGTGAGCTTTCCGTGGCTCACAAACGCGAGCGGGGCGGGGTGGGAAGACAAGTTCCCACCCCCGCCCCGCTCGCGTTTATCGCGCGCCTGTTACCGGCCACAGCCCGGTGCGAGGAACGCGATGATGACCACCGGTAGTGGCAAGCCGAGAAGCAGTGCGGCTAGGCCCCAGCGAATTTTGCCCCAGCGAGTAGTGGCTTCGTCTTGCGGCATCATATCGGTATCTCCGTATCGGAGTGAAGTGGGACGATGATTCCATTGTCGGCCGTCCGTGACTGGCCTGCAGGAAGTAATGCAAGCCGTGTGCCGAATCGCGCCACCGGTTCCGTAGAAAAAGCGGATCGAAGATTCACGGAGACGAGTCGCGGCCCCGGGGCGCCCGGAGTTTCGTGACACAGTGCCTTTGCGGATCTTTGGTTCGCTACTCGCTCAAGGACCGCGCATGAATTTCTGGACCGCCGTCGGGGAGCTCGGAGGTTGGCCGCTCGTATTCCTGATCGTCGCCCTCTTCGTCGCGTTCGCGTTCGAGTTCATTAACGGGTTCCACGACACCGCCAACGCGGTCACCACGGTCATCTACACGCGCACCCTCCCGGCGACACCGGCCGTCCTGTACTCCGGGCTGATGAACTTCACCGGGGCGCTCGTCACCGTTCTGTTCGGCGGCGCCGCGGTCGCGTTCAGCATCGTGAACCTGCTCCCGGTCGATTTGCTCATCCGAGCGGACTCGAACGCCGCTCTCGTGATGGTCCTGGCGCTGTTGCTCGCGGGCGTGGTGTGGAACCTCGGCACGTGGTACAAGGGCCTCCCGGTGTCGAGTTCGCACACGCTCATCGGCTCGATCCTCGGGGTCGGGGTGGCGAACAGTTTGTGGAACAACGAGGGGCTGGCGGGGGTGAACTGGGCGAAGGCCGGTGAGGTCGGGCTCGGGTTACTGTTGTCGCCGCTGTGCGGGTTTCTCGCGGCCGGGGCGCTCCTGCTCGTGATGCGCCGCGTGCTCCGGGAGCCGACGCTGTACGAACCGCCGCGGGACGGGGACCGACCGCCGGCCTGGGTGCGCGTGGTGCTGATCTTCACGTGCGGCGGGGTGAGCTTCGCGCACGGCTCGAACGACGGGCAAAAGGGGATGGGGCTCTTGCTGCTCGTGCTGATCGGGTTCATGCCGGTTCACTACGCGCTGACGGTAAATAAGCCGGAAACGGCGTCGAGCGTGTGCGCCGCGATCGGCAACGTGCGCGCGATCTACGCCAAGCACGGAATCTCGTTGCCGGAGCAACTGGACAAAGACCTGAAGTTCGTCGCGGACCGGCTCGCGGGGCGCGAGAGCCTGACCGAACTGGCCAAGCTGGAAGAACGGGACGAGGCCGGTGCCCTCGTAAACGTGCGGTGGGAAGTGCGACAGGCGCTCCAGCGCACCAACCGCGAACTCAAGCGCGTCGGGACCGGGCGCACCGGACCGGACGAGTTCCGAAAAGAGGTGGAAGTGGTCCGAAAAACGGCCATCGCGCCCGTTATCGAGTTCGTGCCGGTCTGGGTGGTGGTGTGTACCGCACTGGCGCTCGGAACCGGGACGTGCATCGGGTACAAGCGCATCGTCGTGACGGTCGCGGAGAAAATCGGCAAATCGCACCTGACATACGGTCAGGGGGCCGCCGCCGAGGGCGTCGCCGCGGTCACGATCCTCGCCGCCGATTTCGTTCACCTGCCGGTCAGCACGACTCAGGTACTTTCGAGCGGCGTGGCCGGCACAATGGCCGCGAACGGGTCCGGCGTCCAGCGCGCGACGTGTCAGAAGATCGTGCTCGCGTGGGCGCTCACGTTGCCCGCGTGCATGCTCCTGGCCGGGTTGCTGTTCGTCGCGGGGCGGCTGATCGTGGGATGAGTTGTGCCCCACGGGTCACTTCTTGTCCGGCTTCGGAACGTCACCTTTGGCCGGTCCCCACTCGGTCGGCTTGTACGCGATCCCCAGGTGCGGCGTCTCGATCCGCTTCCCCTTTTCGTGCTTGCTCGTCATCGCCGCGTCGAGGGCGCCTGTCGTGAGCAGCGTGCGCTCCACGGGATAGGGGGCGTGCCCCGTGGTGATGAGGGATTCGATCGCCCGCGTGAGTTCCGCGAAGTGCGCGAACGGGTCCGGCTGCTGTAAATAGAACTGGCACACGTCGGGCTTGTCCTGCCCCTTGCGCTGACCGGCGAAGATGAACGGCGAGCCGTCGTTCTCGTGGACCCAGCCGTTGGGAATCACGACGAACGCCCGGAACCCGTCGCGGTACTCGACCTCGAACGTGCCCGCGTCATCAGTTTTCGAGGTGAGCGCGCGCACGTCGCCGGCCGCGTGTGCGGTGGCGAGTTTCAGTGCCTCTTCGAGTAACGGCTTGGTCCACTCGTGTTTGTCGATCGCGTCCCACATCGCCTTCCCGGTGTGGCACGTTACGGCTTTCACACCGGTTTCACCGCCCTTGCGTCGCTCGACCATGCACTGCAAACCTTCGAGCGCGTGGAACCCATACGCCTCGAACGGGCCGTACCCGATCTGAACCGCGCCGGTGATCTCACAGCCTTTCGGCAGAACGACGTTCGGCTTTCGCCACGTCACAGGGATCGACGACCCCGCGAGCAGCGGCACGAACAGCTTCCGCGCGCGGTCGTACATCGCTTTTGCATCGTCCCAGGTCGCCGCGAGGTGCTTGTCGTTGAACACCGGCACGGACTTCTTCGTCTCTTCAAACACTTTGCAGATTTCGTCGAAGAACCGGCGCCGCGGGTAGAGCAGTTGGCCCTTATCGTTGGTCGGGTACTGCCCGTGCTCGCCGATGGAGAGCACACCGTCCACCGCGAGTCCTTTCCCACCCAGCGTGAGCGCCTCGGCTACGGTGTCGCAAATCTTGAAGCCGTGCTTCTTGGCGAGATCGCGGCTCATGTCGTTCTTCGGCACCTGATCGGTGACGAGCGCCACGAGTTCGAGATCGGGCTTGGCGCCGCCAGGGTACCCGCCGAGAAGGTTCCGCAGGATCACGTCCGCGTGCGACCACTTGCGGTACTCGGTAACAACGGCCGCGATCTTTTTCTTGGGCATGGGGATGTGCTCGAAGGCGGGAGGCGGGGAGCGGGGGAATGAACCGCGGATGAACGCAGATAACGCAGATCAAAACTAAATCAGATTGGCCACAAAAAAGCAGAGGGCAGAACAGAAGGCAGAGATCAGAAAGCAGAAGACAGAGATCAGAAAACAGAAGTAGAACGCGGAAGACAGTAAGGCCGGAGGCGTTGATTGAGCCTCGATCGGGGCTGGAAATCATTCGTTTGTCTGATCCGCGTAATCTGCGAGATCCGCGGTTCTGCCTTCTGTCCTCTGCCTTCTGAACGCTGTTCTTTTTGTGCCCTTTGTGCTTTTTTGTGGCCAATCCGTCTTGGTTTGAACCCGCGTTATCGGTGTTATCCGTGGCGGCTTATCTTTGCGGTCTTTTGCGGCAGGTGATTACCAGTTGTCGGCGGCGTAAACGGCTTGTGCGGCGGCTTCTTCCGCGCCCTTCGGTGTGCATTCGAGGCCGACGTACCCGGTGTACTTGAGAGCCTTCAGTTCCTTCAGCACGCGCGGGTAATGGATCTCGCCCGTACCCGGTTCGTTGCGCCCGGGGTGATCGGCGAGTTGGATGTACGCGACGGCATCCGCCGCGAAGCCTTCGCGCAGGTGACCGCAGAGGTCGCCCTCGGTGATGTGCATGTGGTATAAGTCCCACAAAATCTTGACGTGCTTCGAGTTGACCGCTTTGACGATCTTTATGGTCGGCGCGGAGCCGTACAAGCAGTGGCCCTTGTGATCGACGCGGACGTTCATCGGCTCCAGGATGAGCGTAATGCCGTGTTTCTCCGCGATCGGCGCGCCCTTCTTCAAGCCCTCAATGACGTTCTCGTGCATCTTCTCTTGCGGCACGCCCTTGATGTCGTCCCCGGCCACCACGCACATCATCGAGCACTTCCACTTTTTCGCGACCTCGCACCCCTTCTCGATCTTCTCCACGAACTGGTTGTGGTTCTTGGGGTCGTTGAGACCGGGTTTGAAGCCCCACGCAGTAAACTGCACGATTTTGATCCCGAGCCGCTCGCACGTCTCGGCGACCGCGTTTTGGTCCTTGTTCTCCCACGGCCACAGTTCGACCGCGTTGAAGCCCAGCGCGGCCGCGGCTTCGAGCCGCTTGAGGTAGTCCCGCTCCTTGCGCCACCACATCTCGATGTTGACGGCGAACTTCGTGTTCTTGGTCTGCCCCGGTTTGGCGACTTTCGGCTCGGGTTCGGCTCGGCCGGTCGACGGGACCAGCGCGGCCATTGCGCCGGCGGACAGGAACGTGCGGCGATCGGGTGTCATTGGGGAGAGGCTCCAATTGGGGACAGTGAGGTTACTTGCCCGGTGTGAATGACGTCAGAACGCGCGAGGCGTTTGCGTCCGCCCATTTGATGCAACCGAGGCCGGGAGCGAACCAGTAGGACGTCTTCGCGGACCCATCGGGGCTATCGTTTCGGTCCACGCGAATCGCCTTGAATTTGCCGGCGGGAACTTCGATCTCTTCCCAGTCGACCGTCTTGGTTTCTTGCCCGCCCAAGTTGTCGGTCCAGGTATTGTTGGCGCCGTGCGGCAGCTTCAACCACCACACCGGCTTATCGATCGCGGTGCCGGCGTACCGCACGACTTTCAACCCCGCGGTCGACGCGATCACCGTTTGATCGTGCATCCGCGCGCCCTGTTTGTCCTCAAACTCCTGTGTCACGGCGATCCCGTCGTCCGTTTTCTCCACCTTTGTGACGACACAGACGATTTCTTGCCCGCGCAACTCGGACACCATGCGGTCACCGACCCGCGTCGGGAAGCACACCGGTTCGTCCTTCGGCATCAGGTGCTTCGGAACCGGTGCGCTGGGCGCTACGGGAGCCGAGAGCACGAACGTGCTGATGATCGCCGCGAGGAGAGCGGTGCGCGCGAGCCGTGAGTGGAACACGAAGCCTCCTTCTGCGTACTTGGGCGCGAACCGGTTACGAAACGGTCATCGGTCGGCCGTTGTCCTTGGCGCTCAAATTCAGCAGGAGTGGTGCAGCGCGCTTCGCCCATGCGTCGGGCTTGGGGTAACTACTCGCGCCGCCCGCGAACGCCTGCCGGAGCATGTCCGTGTCGATGATTCCCGGATTTAGCGGAACCGCGGCCATGCCGTTCGGGAGTTCCTGAGCGAGCGCGAGCGTTAATCCCTCCACCGCGTACTTCGTGGCGCAGTACGGGGCCACTTCCGGCGCGGTGCTGCGCCCCCACCCGCTCGAAAGGTTCACGATCACGCCGGCCTTCCGCGCCACCATCGCGGGAGCGAATGCGCGGATCACGTGGAAGATGCCCTTCACGTTCACATCAATGATCGAATGAAACTCGTCCGCCGGCACCTCCCACAGAGGGGCCGGGGTGTTCATGAGCGCCGCGTTGTTGACGAGCAGGTCCGGCGGGCCGAATTGAGATAGCACCTCGTGCGCCCACGAACTCACGGCGTTGGCGTCGGTTACGTCCACTTGCTTGAAGGCGTGCGGAGCGGGGAACTCGGTGCGCAGGGCGCGCACGTGCCCGTCGCTGCGCCCGCACCCGACGACAGTGTGCCCGGCCACCGCGAGCGCCGAAACGAGCGCCCGGCCCAGTCCCCGCGTCGCACCCGTAATAACGATGATTTTGCTCAATTCACACTCCCAGAACCGGACCCGCGTCCCGAACATCGGTACCCAGCACGGTTCGCCCATCTCGCTTCGTCGTTGCGACGCCGATCTCGGTGTAATCTTTGGCTCCGCGCGGTAGAATCTCGACGCCCATTGTGCCCCGGCACGGGGCGCGACACAATGGGCTGGTTACGCGCTTCGCCCGGTCGTCACAAATTGTGCGAATTGACACCCGGGCGCGCAATAAGCTATAGTTAAGTCGTTCAATTCGTGATCGCGTCTTTGCGTGCGGGCCGGATGTCCGCTCTCGTGCGAGCAAGATGCTGGTTTCCCTTCTGTGGGAAGCCGTTCAAATGAGCCGCCAATCCCTTCTTTCGGGGCGGCCGATTGGAACTCTTGCGGGCCGCGTCCCGCGACCGTGGTACGAAACGAAATGGGAACGCCGACCGATCCGACCGGCCGTCCGTCCTCGCAGAGAATTGCTGGGCCGGTACCGTCGTCGGGTGAGCCGGAGCCGAAACCCATCAAGGACGGGTCCACGGACTCGCACCGACCGAACAATTCGCTCTCCGATCTGATTCAAAGCGGCGGCTCGTCGCGGACCCGGTCGAACGAGTCCGATATCGCACAGTTCCTCGCGCACCCGCAGGGCGGTGCCGCGAACTCCGACGACGCACCCACGGTCATCACGCACAACACGAAGCAGGCCCAACCCGCTCCGCCGGTTCCGCTTACAGTTGCGGGCGAACCGCCCTCGATCGCGGGCCGGCGCCTGGGACACTTTGAGCTCATTGAGGCCATCGGGTCCGGCGGCATGGCGGCCGTACTGAAGGCCCGCGACCTCGAACTCGGGCGCATCGTCGCGCTGAAGATCCTGCCGCCCGAAGCCGCACGCGACCCGGAAAGCGTTACGCGGTTCAAGCAAGAAGCCCGGTCCGCCGCGAAACTCGATCACGAGAACGTCGCCCGGGTGTACTTCTTCGGCGAAGACCAGGGGTTGAACTTCATCGCGTTCGAGTTCGTCGAGGGCGACAACCTGCGGGTCATTATCGACCGGCGCGGGCAACTGCCCCCCGGCGAGTGCGTGCGCTACATGATGCAGGTGGCCGCGGGGCTGAACCACGCGGCCGAGCGCGGCGTCGTTCACCGCGACATCAAGCCGTCGAACATCCTCATCACCCCGGACGGGCGCGCGAAGATCGTCGACATGGGGCTCGCGCGGTACCTCGGCTCGGAACTGGTGAACGGCACCGTCACGCAGTCCGGGGTGACGCTCGGTACGTTCGACTACATTTCGCCGGAACAGGCACTCGACCCGCGTCGGGCGGACGTGCGGAGCGACATCTACTCCCTCGGTTGCACCTTCTACCACGCGCTCACCGGGCGGCCCCCCGTTCCCGAAGGGACCGCGGCCCGGAAGCTCCGCGCGCACCAAGAGGACGATTTCCTCGACCCGCGCGAGCTGAACCCCGCGATCTCCGACGAACTGGCCGCGATCCTCGCCCGCATGATGATGAAGGACCAGGCCGCCCGTTACCAAACGCCGAACGAGCTGATTTCGCACCTGAAGGGACTCGCGGAACGACTGCACGTCGCCGATCCCCTCGCACACGACAGCGCGACGAAGGCGGTTCCCGCCGAACTCCGGCTCCTGCCCGAAACCCCTCGGCTCCGCCCGTGGTGGGTGATGGCCGTTGTGGCCGTGGCCCTGGCGGTGGTCGCGTTCGTGGTGTCTACCGGCAATCCCGGTCCCGCACCCGGCCTGCCCGGGACCGCCGGCACATTTGCTAAGGACAAAGGCAAAGAGAAGGGTAACGGCCAAGACGCGAATAACGGGGGCGACCCGGCCACGAAGGGACCGACTCTTCCCGCGAACCCGGCCGCCTCCGTTGTGCCAGTACGGAAGATCGAAGAATTGGCGATGAAGCTCAAAGACCCGGCAACCACGAAGGTGGTACTTGCGCCGGGAGAGTTCGATTTGCGGCGCTTGCCCCAGGGTATTTTGTTCCAGGGAAATGCGCTGGAACTCGTGGGGGCTGGCGCCGGGCTGACGAAGATCATTGTGAACGCGAGTGCGAGTACGAATCGCGACACCTCGGGTTCACTGACCGTGAGCGCACGCACCGTTGCGATTAGCGGCGTGTGGTTCGAGCTGCGTTCCGATACGGAGAACCTGACTTTTGATACGCCGGTCGGGGTCCAGATCGAGGACGCGGCCGAGATCAAACTTACCGACTGCGTGTTCATGCCGGAGAGCCCGCAGCCGAATCACGAAGCCCGTGCGGTGGCCGTTACGCGCACACCGGCGGCCGAGGGCACGGCGGCCGTCACCGTAACGCGGTGCCTGTTCGCCCCCGGCGCGGTCGGGCTGGCGCTCCCCGCGGGTTCGACGGCGGACGTAACCGACAGCGGGTTCGCCCCGCACGCGACCGCGGCCGTGCAAATCACGGACGCACCGGTGAGCGAATCAGCGGCCCCGGCCGTAGTTACGCTCAAGCGCTCCTCGTTCATGCTCGACCCCAACGGGGCCGCGGTGGAAGGCGCGCCGGGCCGCCTGTCGGTCGGCGCCTTCGACTGCCTGTTCGCGCTGGTCGGCAACAAGACGTTTCGCGCCCCGTTCGCCTCGACGGACGCAACGAAATACGGTGCCGGCGTCGTGACGCGCGTGCGCGGTGACAAGTTGAATTTGGAGAAGCTGAAAGGCATGCAGTTTTCCGTTCCGCCCGGGCGCGCGAACGCCTTCTACCGCGTCCACCCGATCGGAGCACCGAACACTTCGTTCTCGTTCGAGGAATGTAAAGCCGCATTCGGCTTGCGGACCGACGAGAAGAACCACGTCGGTCTGGACCAGAGTCCCTGGTCGGAGAGCAAGCCGGTCGAGGCGGTGGTCTCGAAAGCGCCGTGGAAGGCGTTTCGGCTCAAAGTGGACGACGATGTGAAGGACGACCCCCTGTTGTTCATGAAGAACAAGGGCGAGACAACAGAGCCGTTCGGTGTCGTGTTCGACAAGAAGGACGAAAAACCTTTCGGCCGCCGCTTGGCGTACCCGGACATCAAGTTCTGGCCGCCGAAGCGCCCGGTGTCGGTCGCCGAGAGACCGAGAAAAGTCTGGTACCCCAAGGCCCCCGCGGGCACGGAACTCGCGCCGGGCGAGTTCACCGAGTTGCGCACTCTTTTGCGCGTGGTGCGCCCGGGCGACACGATCCAGATCCGGCACCACGGCGTGCTGCGGGTAGACGGCGAGGAACTGAAGGCCGCGACCAAGCCGAGCGAGGGCGAGTTCCGCGTCACGTTCGAGCCGTACCCCAACTGCGAGTTCGTTCTGGAGAGCCAGGGCGACGAAGAGATCGATCAGAGCCTGTTCAAACTGAAGTCCGGCGAGGTGACGTTCAACGGGATCCACTTCCTACTCAAGCCGAGCCGCGCGAAGAACGAGGTCACGGCCGCGGTCGCGGTTCTGGGGGGCCGGAGCTGCACGTTCAAGAACTGCACGTTCACCCTCGCCGAGAAGGACGACGCCCAGGTCGCGGCGGTGTACCTGCCGAACCTCAAGCCGGTAATGGAGATGGACCCGGTCGCGCGATCGGTGCCGAAGGTGGCGTTCGACCACTGCGTGGTCCGCGGGCGCGGGCGCGGCGTGTGGGTCGAAGTCACCCGCCCGCTGAACCTGGAACTGAGCGACACGCTCACCGCGCTCGACGGCCCGGTGCTGTTGTCCGAAGCGGGCGGCAAGCCGGTCGCGACGAGTACGAGTACCGCGAAGTTCTTGCGCGTCACGGCACTGGTGGCCGGGCCGATTGTCGAGATGCGCGGCGGGAAGTCCGCCGACACGATGCGCACCGCGGGGCTCACGAAACTGGACGTGGAAGCGGACGAGTGCCTGTTCGTCGCGGTGCCGCTCGCCGGGCGCCCGCTCGTGGAACTCGACGGCGTCGAGCCGACCGACTGGAAATCGGTACTGAGTTGGCAGGTGAAGAAAGCCAACCGCTACGCGAACTTCGATACCTCGGCCGTGGTCGCGCTGATCCGCCCTCACGGTGAGGGGATCGCAAAGGAATGGGGCTGGGACGACTGGGTCGGCAACGTGGGCGAACCGGCCTCTGTGACCGGCAAACGCATCGGGAAGGTGACGTTCGCGGCGCTCCCGATCGGGCTGAAAGAACTCGCTACGGTGAAGCCAGCGGACGTGGTGGTGAAGGACGCCGACTTCCCCGACCCGCTCGACTCGAAACTGATCGGCTCGAAGCTGGTCGAAGTCGGCGCTGATCCGGAGAAGTTGCCCACTGCGCCCGACGAAATGAAACCGGAGTGACGGGTGTGATTAAAAGAGAAGGACAGGGACGAGTCGGCGGGTCCGACTCTTAATCCCTGTCCTTAGTCGCTTCGGCGTTCGGGTCACTTCTTCTTGGCGGCCGGCTTCTTGGCGACAGCGGCTTTCGCGGCCGGCTTCTTGGCGACAGCGGCTTTCGCGGCCGGCTTCTTGGCGCCCGGCTTCTTCGTACCGAAGATCGCGTCGTACCCTTCGCCGAACTTGTTGTCTTCCGACATCCCCATCCGAACGATGCTCATGGCAGCCCCTGGTGCGAGTAATTGTGGTCGTCGTGAACTAGTGTAAGTCACACTCGGCGCGTTGTCACGGGTGCCCGAGCCTTTGAGTGCGGCCCGCGCTCATTTTCCGCACGCAAATCGGAACAGGATCTCGGCCGCGGGTTCCAACTGCGCGAGATCGATCCACTCGTCCTTGGTGTGCGCCTGCGCGATGTCGCCCGGGCCGAACACCACCACCGGCACGCCCGCGGCCGCGACCGTCGCGGCGTCCGTACCGAACGGCACCGGGTGAACGATGTGTCCCCCCGTAACGGAATCGATGGCCGCGCCGAACCGCTTCACGAGGTCCACCGAGAGGGCCGGACTGAGAGGGAGACACCCAGCGGAACTGCGCGCGAGTACAAACGGGAAATCCGCCCCCGGTAGCGCCTTCAAAACAGCTTCGAGTTCAGCGGTCGCACTCTCGTAGGTCTCACCGGGCAGCAAGCGCCGGTCCACGTCCGCGCGGCAAAAGTCCGGCACGGTGTTCGGCGACACCCCGCCGGTCACGCGGCCCACGGAGATCGTTCGCGAGCCCAGAACCGGATCGGCGGGCGCGCTTTGTAACTTCTGCGCGTACTCCTCGATCCCGCCCAGGAGCCGGGCCATGCGGTACACGGCGTTGACGCCCTGCTCGGGCCGCGACGAGTGGCACGCGCGCCCGGTCGTTTCGAGCGCCCAGCGCGCGACGCCCTTGTGCGCGTTCACGATGTTCAGCAGCGTCGGCTCGGCGACAATGGCGCAGTCCGCGCGGAACCCGGACGCCATCAGTTCCTGAATCCCGGCGCCCCCGTGCTCCTCGTCCACGGTGAACGCGAGCGTCACTTTCGCGGAGCCGGCCGGCTTTTCCCGGATGAGCCGCGCGAACGCGGTGAGCATGACCGCCCCACCGCCCTTCACGTCGCACGAGCCGCGCCCGTAAAGTTTCCCGCCCTCGATCTTCGCGCCGAACGGCTCGACGATCATGCCGTCAACGGGCACCGTGTCCTGGTGCGCCTCGAACAGCACGTGGAACGGCACCGGTCCCGGCGGCGTATAAGTGGCGACGAGGTTCTCGCGCCCGGCGGCGACGCGCTGGCGGTAGAACTCGCACCCAATCGCGCGAAGTTGAGCTTCCAGAAAGTCGGTCACGCGCGATTCGTGGACGAGCGCGGGATCGATGTCCGCGCGCCCCATCGGGTTGACGGACGGGAGGCGCACGAGTTCGGCGAGCAGTTGTGGCAGTGGGAGCATGAGGTCTGATGTACCCCGAGCGCGGTCTTTGCAAAGGGCGGCCCCGAACCGGGGGCCGGATCGCCCCCCCGCGGCGGCGCTACGCGCGGCGGGCGCCCGTGTGCCAACGCGGGTTGGTAGCATTATCCTCGTCCCTCTTTCAGCGATCAACAACTACCGCTATAACGGCACAACTCCCTCGTTCACTGCCGGAGCCGCACGATGAAGGTTCACGAGTACCAGGCCAAAGAGCTGCTCGCCGCCGCGGGCGCGAACGTCCCCAGGCACGTCGTCTGTAAGACGCCCGACGAGGCCGCCGCCGCGTTCGACCAGCTCAGTAACGGCGGCGGGGTCATGGTGAAGGCCCAGATCCACGCCGGCGGGCGCGGGGCCGGACAGCTCGTCGGGTTCGCGGACAAGCTCGGCGGGGTCAAGTTTTGTAGCAGCAAAGAAAAGGCCCGCACCGTCGCCGAGACGATGCTGAAGCACCCGCTGAAGACGCTCCAGACCGGGCCGCAGGGCCAGCCGATCCGCACGCTCATCGTCCAGGCCGACGCTGAGCCGGACAAGGAGTTCTACGTCGCCGTCGTGTTCGACCGCGGGATCGGGCTGCCGGTACTCATGGCGTCCGCGGCCGGCGGGATGGACATCGAAAAAGTCGCGCACGACACGCCCGAACAAATCATCAAGGTGCCGTTCAGCCCGGAAACCGGGCTGCTCGCGTTCCAGGCCCGGCGCCTGGCCTACGAACTCGGCTTCACCGGCGACCAGGTCGCGAAGGCCGAGAAGATCATGCTCGCGCTCTCGAAGGTCTACCTGGAGAAGGACGCGACCCTCGCCGAAGTGAACCCGCTCGCGGTCACGAAGTCCGGCGACGTCGTGGTGCTCGACGCGAAGTTCGATTTCGACGACAACGCGCTGTTCCGCCACAAGGACGTCGCGGCCCTGCGCGACGAGAGCGAGGAGAACCCGGCCGAACTGCGGGCGGGCAAGGCCAACCTGAACTTCATTCAGCTCGACGGGACCATCGCGTGCCTGGTCAACGGCGCGGGCCTGGCGATGGCCACGATGGACATCATCAACTACCACGGGACGGCCCACGGCGTCGGCCCGGCGAACTTCCTGGACGTGGGCGGGAGCGTGACCGCGGCCGGGGCGGTCGAGGCGTTCCGCATCATCCTCTCCGATCCGAAGGTGAAGGGCATTCTGGTGAACGTGTTCGGCGGGATCGCGAGCTGCGCGACCATCGCCGACGCGCTCGTGAAGGCCGGCAAAGAGGTCGGGTTCAAGGTGCCGGTCGTCGTGCGGCTCGAGGGCAACGAGGTCGAAAAGGCGCGGGCCATTCTCGCGGCCGCGGCCGCCGACCTCCCCACCCTGAAGACCGCCGCCGACCTGACGGGCGCCGCGAAGCTGATCGTCGAGCTGAGCAAGTGACTTACCCGCTTCTTCCGGAAAGGAACCCGAGATGATTGTCCCCGTGAGGTCCCGTCGCGCGGCGGCCGCGCTTCTCGCAGCACTGCTGGGGTGGGCCGCGCTGCCCGGGTGCGGCGGGTCCGCGCCCCAAGCCGAGAAGAAGGACGAGAAGAAAGACGAACCCAAGAAGGGGCCGGACGCGGACCCGAAAAAAGGCCCCGACGCGGACCCGAAAAAGAGCCCGACGCCCGTCGCCGAACCGAAGAACGCGCTCGGTCCGGTCGAGCCGGCCGCCGCAACGATGGCGGACGCCTTCCTGAAAGACTTGGGCCAGGGGACCGCGAAAGCGGACGCGCTCTCGCCGGCGCTCCTCAAGGCCGTGGGGAAGCCGCTCGAGCTGCCGGACGACATCAAGAATGGGGTGAGCCCCGACGCGGCGACCCGGTGGCTCAAGTACATCGGCGAGGGGTACACCTTCTCGCTGGTGCTGGACCGGCAACAGGCCGGGGACGCGGTCTACTGGCGCGGGCAAGTTAACGGGCGCCAGCTCCCGCCCGCGGGGGGCGGGTACTCTTTACGGCTGATTAAGGACGCCGGCGCGTGGAAGGTGGACGCGCTCGTCATCACGTCCGTTGAGATTAAGGGGCGCATCGCGACCGGCACCGCGGACGCCGCGCTCCAGGAGTTCGCGGCGACGTCGTTCGTGGAACTGCTGGCCGACGCGAGCGGGATGGAGCCGAAGAACCGTGCGCCGGCGCTCGCACACGCGATGGTCCCCGCGCTTCGGGTTTCGTGGGCGCCCCCGTTCGAGGGAGATACCAAGCAGGGGTACGACTACAGCACCGGCAAACTGACGGTCAAAGCCACCGAGTACGGCGGCGGGACCAAGGAGTTCAGCGTCTCGAAAATCGCCGACCTCACGTTCAGCGCGGAACTCACCAAGCCCGCCGGGAAGAAGACGATCGTCGTGAAGCTCGTGAAGGGCACCACCCCCGGCGAGTGGCTCGTGAGCGAGGTGGCCGAAGCGAGGTAGCCGTGCGCGTGGCCCCACGGCGAACGTCTCATGTTTCGCTGTGGGAACACGTACCGCGTTGTTTCACGTGCCTCCTGGTCGGTCCCTTCGGGGGAGAAGAATGTCGCCCGGCGACTCGCTCGACCGCCTGCACCGCGACCTCGGCCTGAAGCGGCTCAACCCGCTGTGGGCGAAATTGGAGATCCTGTTCGGCCTGTTTGTGGTAGCCGCGGGGCTGTTCGGCGGGATGAAACTCGCCGTGCGCCCCGAAACCGAAGTTCCGCTGTGGGCGTGGCTCGGCCCGGTGCTGCTCGTCACACTCGGCGGGTACCTCGCGCTCGCCGGACACCGCAGTCACTTGTATCAATCGAATAACCGACTCACCGCGCACCTGGCGGACCTGATCCGCGCGCAACAAAAATCCGGACCCTCGCTATGAGCATCCTCGTCGACAAGTCCACCCGCGTCATCTGCCAGGGCATCACCGGCTCGGCCGGGAGCTTCCACACCGACCAGTGCCTGCTGTACGGGTCGCAGTTCGTCGGCGGGGTCACGCCCAAGAAGGGCGGCACGACGTGGAAGGGCGAGAAGTCGGAAAAGCAGCTCCCCGTCTTCAACACCGTGGCCGAAGCGGTAAAGGCGACCGGCGCGACCGCGAGCATGATCTTCGTCCCGCCCGGCGGCGCGGCCGACGCGATCATGGAAGCCGCGGACGCGGGCGTCACGCTCATCGTCGCCATCACCGAGGGCATTCCCGTTCTGGACATGGCCCGCGCGAAGCGCTACCTGAAGACCAAGCCCGGCGCGCGGCTCGTCGGGCCGAACTGCCCCGGGGTGATTACCCCCGGGCAGTGCAAGATCGGCATCATGCCGGGGCACATTCACAAGCCGTGTGGCGCGGGCGAAAAGGGCATCGGCGTCATCAGCCGGTCCGGGACGCTGACCTACGAAGCCGTGTTCCAACTTACGGCCCTGGGGCTCCCGCAAAGCACCTGCGTCGGCATCGGCGGCGACCCGGTGATCGGCACGAACCAGATCGAACTCCTGGAGATGTTCGAGAACGACCCACAGACGTCCGCGATCCTGATGATCGGTGAGATCGGCGGCACCGCGGAAGAAGCGGCGGCGGAATTCGTAGCGAAGAGCGTGAAGAAGCCGGTGGCGGCGTTCATCGCGGGCCAGACGGCCCCCCCGGGCCGGCGCATGGGCCACGCGGGCGCGATCATCTCCGGCGGGAGCGGGAGCGCGGCCGACAAGATCGCGGCGCTGGAGAAGGCCGGGATCGAGGTCGCCCCCACGCCCGCCGACCTGGGCAGCGCCGTGCAGAAGGCAATGGCGAAGAAGAAGTAAACTCGATGCGCTGCGGCGTTCTTGAAACAGCGGGGGCGAGCCAATTGGCTCGCCCTTTCTGCTTTCTGACCGCGAATATGTGGTCAGCGCGTCGGGTCGAGGACGCGCCCCATGAACAGCACGGCCCCGGTTTCCTCGTGCTTGATGACGAACAGGAACGGGTGATCGGCGCGGAACTCTTTCGGCGGTGGAGGAGGCGTTCGCGGGCCGGCACAACCGCCGCCAGCGCACCCAGTTGCGGCGGCCGCGACGGTACCGATTTCATCCACCGCGACGAACGCCTTGTGAATGACGCGATTGAGGAATAGCCCTTCGGGGTGGTCGGTCATTCCTTGGAAATTTGCTTTCTGTGAATCGAAGGCCTCGGTCACCCCCATTCTTTGGAGTGTGGTGGTGAGTTCGGTCGGCACGGGGAACGTGAACTTCGGCAGCCACACTTTCACGTCAGTCGCGTTGTTGATTGCGGCACGGCCGGTCAGATGTACCGCGGTCAATTGCCGCTCCAGGTCCGGCAGCCCGTCCGGTTCTCGGGGTAGCAGGATGTACATGCTCGTGGAGAAGTCATCGTAGGGGAGCCGTAATATCTGAAGAGCTTCCGATTCCAGTAGCCCGAAACGGGTCCGCTGGTACATCATCGAGCACTTCACTTGCGCGCCCGTTGAGAGGATGAAATCGGCCGGTTTGGTATCGTGCGTCTGGAACACGTTCGCCCAGCGCGATTTAAAGTAGATCGCGTTCGTGAGTACGGCCCGCGTGTTGTGGTCGAACACCCCGGGCGCGATCAGGTTCCTGATTCGGTTCCGCGTGCGCTCTTCGACCCAACGGTTGATGCGCGCGGGAACGTCCCGGGCCGCGGTCCGAAAATCGGCGCCGAACAGTTCGGCCTGAAAATCGGTGCGAACTCGTGCGAGATACTCCACCTTCCACGGGTGATCTTGTTGCGCCCAGAGCGCGTTTGCGACGATCAGTTCTGTGCGTCCCGCCCCCAATTGCGGGGTCGCGATAGTTGCGGCCAGACCACGATACGCCGCTCCCAACTTCTCAGCGGCCGGCAAGTGCAGCACCTTCTGCATCTCGTCGAATGTACTTCCGCGCGCACCCGCGGCAGCCATCGCCAGTGCGGTTCCGATACTGTACGGGGAAACGAGCAGGTTGCCGCTATCGGCTCGGAGTTGAGCGTACAGATCGGTCGCGAACGCGCGCAAACCGTCGACCGCAGCACTCAGATCTTTCGGGTCGGGCGTAGGAGATGAGTGTGCGCTGCGCATAGATGGAATGGATTGATAAGTAACGGAAAGCAGCCTCAGAACGTTGTACCCGATTCCGGTCTTGCCCGCTGTAAGCCGTTTCGCCATTTCCACCGACTGGGTAATGTGCGATGCTGGGTGCGGCCCCAACGCTGCCTTCCAAACGATGAGGCTTCCGTTCATGCGTCGCCTTGCACTGTTCCTTCCAATCCTCCTCTCCCCTCTTTTTGTCGCCTCTCCCACCATCTCGGCCCCGCCCGTTGCGGTCGAGATCCCCGCCGCACACAAGCCCGACGCGAAGGCCGTCGTTCGCTACGGCGACGGCTACCGCTACCCGCAAGCCGGGTGGGTGGTGCTCCACGTCGAGGGCGAGCCGTACACCCGCGGGTACCAACAGGGCCGCTTGCTCTCGAAAGAGATCGCCGCGTACATTCGGATGGTCGCGACCGAGCGCAGCGTGAAGGCCCCCGCCGACGGGTGGAAGGCCGCCCGCCAACTCGCCAACGCGCTGTTCCTCCGCAAGATCGATCGCGAAGTCCTCGAAGAGATGAAGGGGATCGCGGAGGGCGCGACCGACGCCGGCGCGACCTACGAGCAGCGCGACATTGATCTGCTCGACATCGTCGTGCTGAACACCTGGATGGAACTCGAGTCGCTCGATTCCGCACTCAACACGATGCCCACCGGTCTGGAAGACAAAGTGTTCCCGCGCCCGGGGCTCCCCAAGGCCCCCGCGCCGCGGCCGGCGAAAAAGGACCACTGCTCGGCGTTCATCGCGACCGGTCCCGCAACGGCCGACGGGAAGATCGTGTTCGGCCACATCACGATGTCGGGGCTTACCAGTGCCCCGTTCGTCAACGTGTGGATCGACGTGGTGCCGAAGAAGGGGCACCGGTTCGTGATGCAGGCGTTCCCGGGCGGGGTGTGGTCGAGCCAGGACTACTACATCAACGACGCCGGCATCGTGTTGTGCGAAACGACGATTAATCAGTCGCCGTTCGACTCCACGGGCATGACCCTGACGAGCCGGGCGCGCAAGGCGATTCAGTACGGCGAGAGCATCGACGCGGTCGTGAAGGCGCTCTCCGAGAAGAACAACGGGCTGTACGCGAACGAGTGGCTCATCGGCGATCTGAAGACGAACGAAATCGCGATGTTTGAACTCGGCACGAGGGCCACGAAGTTGTGGCGCAGTTCCAAAGAGGAATGGTTCGAGGGGACGAAGGGCTTCTATTGGGGCAACAACAACGCGAAAGATCTGGCAGTGCGCCTCGAAGCACTTCCCGCGGAGGCGGACGATCGCCCCGAAAAGACCGAGTGGGAACCCGACGAGCGCGACAAGGCGTGGT
The DNA here is from genome assembly GCF_017939745.1 of Gemmata palustris. Classification (NCBI taxonomy): domain Bacteria; kingdom Pseudomonadati; phylum Planctomycetota; class Planctomycetia; order Gemmatales; family Gemmataceae; genus Gemmata; species Gemmata palustris. The sequence goes on from NZ_JAGKQQ010000001.1 coordinate 5,774,570, forward strand.
TGAAGTTCTACAAGGAGTACGCGGGGAAGATCGATGCGGCGGCGGCGAAGGTCGCGTTCACCAACGAAACGCTGGCCCAGGACTCGTCACTGGACGCGAAATTCGCCACCGCGGACATGGCGAAAAAGCTGGCCACGCACGCGATGTACGGCCCGCCGCACGGCAAGGCGTGGAAGCCGACCGACGAGCAGAAACGCGACTACCCGGAAATTGTGACACTCGAACCGCACCCTTGGACGGTGCTCACCGTTGGCGGCCCCTGACGGGCCGCGTCGTAAGGTCGAAAAGTCGAAAGTCGTAAAGTCGAAAATCTCAGCAGTGAAGGCTCGCGACTTTACGACTTTGTGACCTTACGACCTGCGACGCAGATCACTTCTTTTCTTCCTTGATCTCGACCACCTTCCCCCGCGCGAGCGTCGCTTTGAGGAACTCGACTTCCTTCATCGCCTCTTCCTTCTTCTCGTAGCCGACGGTGCCGATCGCGACCGACTTGCCCTCGGTGTTCTTAACCCGGAACCGCCAGCCGTCCTTCGCCTTGTAGACCTCGATCGTGCCGACCTCCTCGGCCTTCTTCTGAAGCGCCGGCGCGGGGGACAGCCCGGCGGCCGCGATCAGTGCCGCGACGATTGCAAACAGGGCGAACGAACGCAACGCGGTGCGCATGGGAGAACTCGCAGTGGTGGGTGGCGCTGCAGCAGATCCACAGCGCACAAGGATTATCGCACGCGGAAAAGTGAGAGACAACACGCACGGGTGTCATACGGGCAGGAGATCGCCCACAAGCACAGCAAAATCTGGGATAACGGGAAGTCGGGAATACGAACGAAGAAGCCCCGCTGTAAATCGAGCGGGGCTGGGAAGCGTCGTGGTACTCACGACCCGATTCTACACCTTCGGGCGCTTCGTGTGCCAGTCAGTTGCGGCCTCGTACATGCGCGCGATGCGGAGCAACTTCTCTTCCGCGAACGGGGCACCGAGCAGTTGCAGACCAATGGGAAGGCCGGTCTTCGTGAAGCCGCAGGGCATGCTTAGCCCGGGAATCCCCGCGAGGTTACACGACACGGTGTAGACGTCCGACAGGTACAGCGCGAGTGGGTCGTCCGACTTCTCGCCTGCCTTGAACGCGGCCGACGGGGTGGTCGGCCCCATCACCACGTCGCACGACGCGAACGCCTCGTCGAAGTCCTTCTTCACGAGCCGCCGCACCTTCAGCGCCTTCACGTAGTAGGCGTCTTTGTACCCGCTGCTCAGCACGTAGGTGCCGAGGATGATGCGGCGCTGCACTTCCGGGCCGAAGCCCTCGCCGCGCGACTTCGAGTAGGTCGCGATGAGGTCGCCCTTCTTCGCGGTGCGGTGCCCGTAGTGCATCCCGTCGAAGCGCGCGAGGTTGCTCGACGCCTCCGCCGGCGCCACGATGTAATACGCGGCCAGGGCGTAAGGGCTGTGCGGCAGTGACACGTCCACGAGCGTCGCGCCCAGTTTCTTGTACTCGTCGAGTGCGGCCCGCACGGAAGCCTCAATCTCCGGGTCCAGGCCCTGTCCGAAGAACTCCTTCGGCACGCCGATGCGCAGCCCCTTCACCGGGTCGTTGACCGTCTTCGTGTACGCGGGCACCGGCTCGTTCACGCTGGTGCTGTCGCGCCCGTCGTGGCCCGCGATCGCTTCCATCATGAGGGCGCAGTCGGTCACGTCGTGCGTGAACGGCCCGACCTGATCGAGCGAACTCGCGAACGCGATCAGACCGTACCGCGACACGCGGCCGTAGGTCGGCTTCATCCCGACGATGCCGCACAGCGCCGCGGGCTGCCGGATCGAACCGCCGGTGTCGGTTCCGAGCGAAAGCGGCGCTTGGCACCCGGCGACGCACGCCGCGCTGCCACCGGACGACCCACCGGGAATCCGGTCCGTGTCCCACGGGTTCCGGGTGACCTGATAAGCACTGTTTTCCGTGGACGAACCCATCGCGAACTCGTCCATGTTCGTCTTGCCGAAGACGATCGCGTCTTCCGCCTTCAATCGCTCGACCGTGTGCGCATCATAGGGCGGAACGAAGTTCTCCAGAATCTTGCTCGAGCAGGTGGTGCGGACACCCTTTGTGCAGAGCACGTCCTTGACCGCAACGGGCACGCCCGAGAGTTTGCCCAGCGGGGCCTTCGCCGCGCGCTTCGCGTCGATGGCTTTGGCCTGAGCGCGCACCGTATCCGGATCGGGCGGGAGCATGAACGACTTGAGCTTCGGTTCGCGCACGGCGGACGCAGCGAGGAACGCATCCGCGATTTCCAGCGCGCTCGCCTGTCCCGCGTTCTGAAGGGCAATGAGTTCGGCCGCGGTCTTCTCAATGAGACTCATGATGTGTCCTGGCGAGCGGCCGGTATGAGCCGGCCGGTGAAGCATTGGTTCGATGAGTTTTGGCTGTGAGGGGCGCGGACCGGCCGCTTAGTGGCTCACGGGTTCGTCGGTATCGAAGACCGCCGGGACGCTGAAGTATTCGCCGGCCTTGCTCGGCGCGTTCTGGAGCGCGGCCTCGACGGGGAGCGACGGGACCGGCTCGTCGGGGCGGAACACGTTCTGCACCGGCAGCGGGTGCGCGAGTGGTTCGACGCCGTCGGTGTTCAATTGGTTCAGTTGGTCGATGTAGTCGAGGATCGCGGAGAGCTGTTGCTGCATCCGCGCGAGGTCCGCCTCGGACATTTCGAGCCGTGCCAGCTTCGCGACCTTCGTGACCTGTTCAATCGAAAGCGACATTGCTTCGCCCTAGTGTGCGCTAAGATGTCGTGATTATAGGTGAATGACACCAGAATGGACGGTCAACCCCGCCTGCGAGTTCGGGGGGCTGCAAGCGAACCCGTCCGCAAGGGCGATGGGGGGCTTTAAAGCTCCACCCGCTCGTTGACACCCGCGGTTCGCCTAAGTCGTATGGCGAACCGCGGGTGTCAACGAGCGGGTGGAGCTGATCCCTGCCCGATGGATTACCCGCTGCCCTTGCGGGCAGGGTTCACCATCTGGGGTGTGCTACCCACACTTCGCGACTTCAGCGGCGCGGCTCGTGAGCACCAGTTCTACCAGAGCGTCCACGCTCAACCCGATGTCCGCGAGCAGCTCGTTGCGCTCGCCGTGCTCGATGAACTTATCGGGGATACCGCGGCGCACCACGTTCCGAGTATCGAGCCCGGCCGAGTTCGCAGCTTCCAACACCGCGGAGCCGAACCCGCCCTCAACGGTCCCCTCTTCGACCGTCACCACCAGCGGGAGCGTTTCGACCGCCCGCAGGATGGTTTCCTTGTCGAGCGGCTTCACGAACCGGGCGTTAATCACGCCCATGTGAATGCCCTGGGCCTTCAGCTTCTTCGCGGCGGCGGTGCAATTGGACAGCAGCGTGCCGAACGCGACGAAGCACCCGTCCTCGCCCCAATCGATGACTTCCGCCTTGCCGAGTTCGATCGGCGTCGGGGCTTCCGTGCGCTCGACCTTTTCCAGATTCGCCTTCGGGTAGCGAACGGAGATCGGCCCGGTGTGCTTGAGCGCGAACTTCAGCATCGGCTGGACGTCGGTCTCGTCGCCCGGGGCCATGCTCACCATGTTCGGGAACAGCCGCATGTACGGCACGTCGAACACGCCGTGGTGCGTCGGGCCGTCCGGCCCGGTCAGCCCGGCCCGGTCCATGAGGAACGTGACGTGCAGGTTCTGGAGGCACACTTCCTGGAAGATCTGGTCGAAGCTGCGCTGCAGGAACGTGCTGTAGATGTCCACCACGGCGTTGGCGCCCGCCTTCGCCATGCCCGCGGCGAACGCGACCGCGTGGCTCTCGCAGATCCCCACGTCGTAGAAGCGCTGCGGGAAGTCCTCGCGCACCTTCTCGAGCTTGTTCCCCTGGCACATCGCGGCCGTCATCACCGCGATCGTCGGGTCGTCCTGCATCGCCTGGTGCAGCGCGAAGCTGATGGCGTCCGTGTACCCCTTCGCCCCGCCCTTCTTGAAGGACACGATGGCGCGGTTCGGGCCGACCTGCTCGAACACTGGGGGCGTGTGGTAGGTGACCGGGTCTTCCGCCGCTTGCGGGACGCCGTGCCCCTTGTTCGTGAACACGTGCAGCAGGATCGGGCCTTCTTGCGACTTCAGGTCGCGGAGGATCTTCCGTAGACCGACGAGGTCGTGCCCGTCCACCGGGCCGAAGTAGCGGAAGCCGAGTTCCTCGAACAGCATTCCGTCTTTGAAGAACGCCTTCAGCCCGTCGCGGAACTGCTCCAGGGCGGAGTGGGCCATACCCCCTATTACGGGGATGTTGTTGAGGAGCTGGTTCAGCTTGCGCTTGCTCCCCTGGTACAGCCCCGTCATGCGGCACTGGTCGAAGTATTGAGCCACCCCGCCGGTGCGCGGGCAGATGCTCATCTTGTTGTCGTTGAGGATGACCAGCGTGTTCTGCTTCATCCCGCCGATGTTGTTGAGCGCCTCGAACACGATGCCTGATGGGAACGCGCCGTCGCCGATGACCGCGACCGCGTGGTTGTCCTTGCGGCCCATCAGTTCGTCGCCGGCCTTGAGGCCGGAGGCGGTGGAGACGCTACAGCCCGCGTGCCCCGTCATGAACAGGTCGTACTCGCTCTCGCCGGGGTGCGGGAACCCCATCAACCCGCCCTTCGTGCGGATCGTGTGGAACTGCTCGTAGCGCCCGGTGATGAGCTTCTGCGGGTAGATCTGGTGGCCCGTGTCCCAGATGAGCCGGTCCTTGTCCTTCGAGAAGTCGAAGGACAGGTGCAGCGCCAGGCACAACTCGACCACGCCGAGGTTACTGGCGAAGTGCGCCGGGCGGTTGGTGAGCACCCGGATCAGCTCGTCGCGGATCTCGTGGGAGAGGGTCTGCAGTTGCTCGTCCGAGAGCTCCTGCAGGTCGGCCGGGGACTTGATCTGCGGTAACAAGTTTGTCATGTCATTCCCCTTGGGCGAGCCCCGCCCGTGTGAGCGGTGGGTGGAGGCCGTCATCCGCCCCTCGTGGGCGGTGCGTGCCTACCGATCCCTCTGGACCACGTACCGGGCCAAGTCCGCGAGCAGCGCGCTACCGAGTTGCTCGGCCGCCGCGACCGCGTGTTGGCCCAGCTCCTCTGCCCGGCGCCGGGACTCCTCGACTCCAAGGAGCCCCGGATAGGTCAGTTTTCCGCGGGCGGCGTCTTTGCCCACCCGCTTGCCGGTCTTGTCGGCCGTGCCCTCAACGTCGAGCAGGTCGTCCGTAACTTGAAACGCCAGCCCGAACGCCGCGGCGAAGTCATCAGCCGCTTTGAGCGCGTTTGGGTCGGTTCCCGTCGGCCGATCGGCCTGCGCCGCGAATACCCCGAGCCGCAGTGAGGAGCGGAACAGCGCCCCGGTCTTGCGGCGGTGAATGTTCTCGAGGTGATCGACCCCGCGATCTCCCTCCGAAGGGACAGAAACCGGTTCCCCCGACAATCGCCCTTCGGCTTCCAGGTCGAGCGTCTGACCGCCGACCATTCCCACCGCCCCGGAGCCGCGGGCCAGCTCTACACAACTAACCGCAGCCGTGCGTGCGGGGTAACCCGCAGCGACCACCTCGAACGCGCCCGTCAGGAGCGCGTCACCCGCGAGGATGGCCAGAGCCTCGCCGAATTTCTTGTGGCACGTCGGCTGTCCGCGGCGCAGGTCGTCGTCGTCCATCGCCGGCAGGTCGTCGTGAATCAGCGAGTACGTGTGAATCATCTCCACCGCACACGCCGACGGCAACGCCAACTCCAGCGAGCCCCCGGTCGCCTCACACGCGAGCGCCACCAAGAGCGGCCGGAGCCGCTTGCCGGGCGAAAACAGGCTGTACGCCATCGCCTCGGCCAGAGCCGGCGGCGCGTCCCGCGTGACCTCCCGGAGCGCAGCGCGAAGCGCCTGCTCCACCCGGTCCTGGCGCGATTTCAGATCGGCCATTAACCGATCGCCCGCTCGCGCCTCGGACCCTCGGTCCGCTCCGGAGGAAGATTCAATGTTATCAACTTTGCGTTGCAAAGCCAGACGACTTTGGGCGCCGTCTGTAATTGATCCCGGCGTCATTCGGTTATTCCCGGGTCGCGTGCGGACTTGGGGGCGGGTTTGCGCACAGCGGCCTTCGCGGTTTCGATGGAAGCGACGTGGTCGAACGGCTTCAGTTCGGCCCCACCATCTTCGCTGACGCCCGCGAGCAGTTTCACCTTTTGCTCGGCGTCGCGGAGCTGGCCGTAGCACTGCCGGAGGAGTGCCACCCCGCGCTCGTAACGGGCGAGCGCGTCTTCGAGCGTGGTGGTACCGTCTTCCAGTTCGCGCAGGATGCCGTCGAGTTCGGCGAGTGCCTGCTCGAAGCGCAACGGAGCTTCCGGGGATGGGTCGGGCATGAGTGCGCGTCCCGTGCGTGGAGCGTGGAGCCGTCCGTGGCGGCGAACTTCACCCGCGAGTGGGGCGAAACTTATCCGTCACCCGGTGGTGACGGTTCGCCGTGAGCCGTTGAGTGTTCGTGTTCCGTGCCTTGGGCGCCGGTGACGAGGGACCGGATCACCCCGGAGGCGACCCGCGTGACGAGCAGGTCGCCGGGGCGCAGGGCGCCCGCGTCGCGAACGAGTTGGCCGTCGCTCGTGTGCGTCAGACTATAACCGCGAGCGAGAACCTGCAAGGGGCTGAGTGTTTCCAGTTGGGCAGAAAGGGACGCGAGTTTTTCCCTCATCTGAATGAGGCGCTGGCGCGCGACCCGGGCGAGGCGCTCGTTGGTGTCGTCCAGGCGCTGCCCGAGGGTCTCGATGCGCTGGAGCGGGAGCCGGAACACGGGGCGCGTGGCGATCTGATCGAGTTGCTGCTTGGCGTACTTGATCCGGCGCTCCGCGGCGTCGCCCATCCGCGTGCGGAGGTCGCGCAGCGCGGCGAGCAACTCCTGCCGATCGGGTGTGAGCGCAACGACCGCGGCCGTCGGTGTTTCGGCCCGGTGATCGGCGACGAGGTCGGCCACTGTGACGTCGATCTCGTGGCCCACTGCGGAAATGACAGGCACGTTCGAGTTGAAGATCGCGTCCGCGACGGCTTCCTCGTTGAACGCCCACAAATCTTCCGCGCTGCCGCCCCCGCGCCCGAGGATGATCGCGTCGAACGAGAGCTTATTGTTGCGGTGCAGCCAGTTTAGTTGTCGCACCGCGAGCGAAATGTCGTGTGCGGCCCCTTCGCCCTGAACCCGCGACGGGCGCACGATCAGTTCCGTAAAAGGCCACCGCTGGGCGAACACTTCGATCATGTCACGGATCGCGGCGCCGGTCGCACTCGCGACCAACCCCACGCGACGCGGCGGGCGCGGGAGGGGGCGCTTGCGGGCCGGGCTGAAGTAGCCCTTCGCGAGCAACTTCTCCTTGAGTTGACGCAGCGCGAGTTCCGCGGCGCCGACGCCCTTCGGCTGTAGTTCCTCGACGATGAACTGGTACTCGCCGCGCGGGTCGTACACCGTGAGCCGCCCGCGTGCGATGATCTCCATGCCGTCGCGCGGATCGAACCGCAGGCGTAAGTTGATCCCGCGGAACGCGACCGTCTTGATCTGTGCGTTCGCGTCCTTGAGGGTGAAGTACCAGTGCCCGCTCGCGGCCCGCGTGAAGTTCGACACTTCCCCCGCGACCCAAACGGAGAGGAACTTGGCTTCCAGCGTCCCGCGCACCTGTGCCGTGAGCTGCGACACCGAGAGCGGCTGAACGGCAGTTTTGGGGACAGCGCTCATTCGTTCCTCGCGGCCCGGCGCGGCAGAATTACTTTCCGATCACTTCAGGGAATTGCGCACAAGGTAAATCGGATCACCCTGCTGATCGTTCATACACGATACCAATTCCAGGTGACCGAATGCAGCCCGATCTTCCCACTCCTGCCGGATGAGAACCGCGAACGCACCCGGTGGTAACGCCCGCACGTCCGTCAGGCGCGACGCGGGCCGGGCGTAGTAGAACATGACGCCCTCGTCCTTGAGCTTGAGCACGAACAGCGGTTCGCCGACCGGCACGTGCTCGCGCAGCGCCGCACCGGTGGCTTCTGCGTTGCGACCCGCCGTGCGCTGCGGGATTACCACCTCGACGAACACGACTTTCGCAACGAGCCAACACAGGAGGAAGGCCACGATCAGGCGAACCCTGCCCGCAAGGGGCTGTAACCCCTCCCCAACCCCTCCCCCAAGGGGAGAGGGGCTTAAAACCATCGTGGGTTCTGTTCCCCCTTCCTTTTTAGGGAAGGGGGTTAGGGGGTTAGGTTGCCTTTCCTCCCCCTTCACTTCAAGGCGGCTCGGTCGCTTGAGCCACGCGATCAGCCCCATCACACCCAGCCCCATCAGCCCCGCGCTCATGGGGAGCGCGTAGCGGACGTTGTGGTTCGGCACGAGCGTCCAGAACAACAGATTCGGCCAGGTCCAGCAGTGCAGGAGTTGGAGCAAGAGCTTCCCGCGTTCGTCCCACTGCGCCCAGAAGCTGCGCCGGAACGTGAGCAGCGCGAACGCGGACACGGGTAAGTGTGCGGCGAACACGGCGAGCGGGTACGTCGCGACGTCGGTCCACGGGTAACCTTTGCTCGCCTTCGGCGCGAAGCGGTACGCGGCTTCCTTGCGAATCGTATCGGCGAGCGCGTCCCAGCCGACCTCTCGCACTACTGCGCCGGCCCACAGCGCACACGCCGCGCACGCGACACCCACCGCGAGCAAGTGCCGCCAGCCGAAAAGGAGCGCGAGTTGCCGCCGCCATGCGAGTAGCGGAACCACGGTGAGGTAGAAGAACGCGGGCGCGGTCCATTTCGTCAGGGTGCCGCCCGCGACGCAGAGTAGCGCTGCGACAATAAGCCACAACGACTCGCGCTCCCGCGATTCCAGCGCGCGGTGGAACAGCACGATCACGGCCGTCACCCAGCCGACGAGTGTCATGTCGATTTCCGCGCTCGGCACTTTGTCGAGCCACAACACCGAGCACGGTAATAGGACGGCGACGAGTAGCGCGGCCCGTTCGCCCAAGACGCGCCGAAACATGCCGTGCATGAGCACGACCGCGAGCGTTGCCGCAAGTACCGATGGCAGCCGCGCGGCCGCAGCGGTCACTTCACCGAACGGCAGGCTGCACAGCCCGATCGCGACGTAGTGACCGGGCGGCTTCGTGAGGAACGGTTCGCCGTACAGAACGGGGTAGAGCCAGTGGCCTTCTAAACACGATCGGCCGATGATCGCTCGCAGTGATTCCGTGCGGTAAACGGGACCAGCCGCAGCGCCATACAGGAACAGGAACGCGCACCACCCCGCGACGAACGCGGGCGCCAACCGCACTGCGGGAAGCGGGAAGCGAACGCGAATTAGCGACGCGAGTCGAATCGGCGGCCTCCTTACCCGGGACCGCGGGCATCCTGCCCGCTACTGCGCGATCGGTAGTGTTACACCAATTTCCGCTTCACCCATCCGGCGACCACGCCCACGAGCGCGATCAGCCAGCACGCGGCGGGCACCCAGTCACCGAGGGCCGCATACGGCGGGCGGCGCGTGTCGATCGGTACGACGGCGGTCACGACCGCCTCCACCTTCTTCGATTGCCCCCACGTTTCGCCCGGAATTTTCACCACGCGCCCGTCGGCATCGATCAAGCCAGAAATGCCCATGTTCACGCTGCGCACCACGGAGCGCCGGGCTTCGATGGCGCGGAACCGGCAAATCGCGAGGTGCTGTTCGTGCTCCTCGGTGCCATCGAACCAACCGTCGTTGGAGATGTTCACAAGGAAATCGACCGGCTCGGTCGCAACGTACTGTCGTGCGAGGTACGGGTCGGAGTCCTCGTAGCAGATGAGGCACCCGAAGGTAAAGGAACGCCCGTCGCGCGTGGTGAGCGGGAACCGCGTCCACTTTTCGCCGGGCCGACACTCGTAGCCCTTTTCGTAGGGCGTGAACCACTTCATGAACGGCAGTTGCTCACCGAGCGGAACGTACTCACCGAACGGAACGAGGTGCATTTTGTCGTAACGATCGACCGGAATGGTGTAGAACAGAGTCGGATCGCCCGGCTTCCACATTTCGGATTTCGGTTGCGGCTTCACGAGAAATGCGGAATTGTACTTCCACACGCGCGCACCGTCCCATTCGAGACCGTTCAGCCCGAGCAGAGTCGATGTTCCCCACGGATTGCCGAGAAACTCCTTCCGCGCGAACGCCCGCTTCCGCTGGAACACGTCCGGCGCATCTTCAGCTCTCGCGCCCGGTCCGACATCGCACCAGTCCGTCGAGCAACACGTCTCCGGCCAGACGACCAGATCCGGGACCGGCGCCCCGTTATACGCTTTGCGCTCCTGGTCCCAGTTCACCGCCTTGAGATGCAAAGAAAAATACGATTCTATAAGCAGGTCTTTATTCCCCATCTTGTCGCCCTGCGACACGTTCCCCTGGATCGCCGCGACCAGCGGACCGCTGGTAAACGCCGGGTGATCGAAGCGCCAGTAGCCGTAGCCGATGCTCGTACCAACGAGCGCGAGAGCGAAGACGAGCCCTCCCACTCGGGCCGCTCTCGCTTGGCGAGAGGGGGGACTCGAAGTAGGCTCTCCCTTCGCTTCAGAGAGGGGGGCAGAAGCCGGTCGAATCCACTCTGCCAACGCGCCGTTCACGGCGCCGACGACGAACGACACCGCGTACACGCCGCCGAAGTCCGCGATCTGAATGAGCTGCAGGAACGAGTGCTGCGTGTAGCCGAGATAGTACCAGCCGAAGCCGATCATCTGGTACGCGCCGATCTGCTTCATAAACGGGAAGCCGGTCGGGAAGTGCATCCGAAAGTATTCCAGTGCCACCCACGCGACCGGGACCGCGAGCGCCAGTGGCACCCCGACGCGATCGAGGCGCCGAAGGATCGCGAGAGCCGCCAGCCAAAATACCGGCATCACGACCGCGAGCCCGATCCACGACATGAACATCATGGGGTGCGCGACGCGGACCCATTTCGTCGCGAGCGCGAAGAACACGACCCCACCGGCGTAGGCCGCGAGGTAGCGCCAGCGGTTCGAGACGGGCGCGCGCACGAGCGTCAGCCAGGGAACGAGCGCGACGAAACCGAGCATTCCCAGGTCGAGTGGGAAGAACGCGGCCCACAGCAATACGCCGGAGGCGATCGCGGGCAGGAATACGCGAAGCTTCACGCGGAATCCTTCCAAATTCGGGCAGGGGTGCCAGTTACAGCAGCACCACTTCCATGAGTGTACCGCGATCGACGCGGGCTTCGCCGGCGGGTAGCACGAGCAGCGCATCGGCCGGTTGCAAGCCAGCCAGATCCGGCGCGCCGGAATTCGGCAGCGGCCGCACGCTCCAACCCGTTTCGCCCGGCACCAACTGCGCTGGTCGGTAGGTCGGGCGGTCGTTACTCTCAGCCAACCCTTCCGTCACCGGCAGACGGATTTTGCGCGGACCGGGGGCTTCGTGTCCACCCAGGATTCGGAGGGCGGGGCGCACGAAGAGTTCAAAGCCCACGAACGAACTCACCGGGTTGCCTGGTAACCCGAACACCAGCACGCCGGTTTCGGTGGTGCCGAACAGCAGTGGCTTGCCCGGTTTCATGCGTACTTGTTGCACGTGAAAGGAGACTCCGAGTTCCTTGAGCACGTTGGGGACGAGGTCAAAATCGCCGACCGACACCCCGCCTGCGATCAGCAACACTTGGGATTCGGCGAGCCCCTTCGCGATGAGTGCTTTTGTGACGACGCGATCGTCCTTCGCGATACCGAGATATTGCGGAAGTCCACCGCCGCGAACGGTTTGGGCCGTGAGCATCGGCCCGTTCGAGTTGCGAATTTGCCCGGCACTTGGCTTCGTACCGGCTTCGACCAGTTCGTCGCCGGTGGCAATAATGCCGACACGCGGGCGCGGGAACACGGGGACCGCGGTCTGTCCGACGTTCGCCAGCACGCCCAATGCGGCCGGGTTAATCACCGTACCGGCGGTCATGACCGGTTCGCCGGCCCGCATCTCCGTGCCGCGTGCGTACACGTACTGGCGCGGTTTCACGTCCGGATCGGTAATGCGAACGCGACCGCCTTCCAGCGTTTGAGTGTCCTCCTGCATCACGATCGCGTCCGCGCCGTCGGGGATCGGTGCGCCCGTAAAGATGCGGCTCGCTTCGCCGGCCCCAACGGATTTCGTCGGCATCTTCCCGGCGGGCACTTCTTCGATCACCCGAAGTTCCGCGTTCGGTGAGGCGCAATCCGCAGCCCGTACCGCGAAGCCATCGCGTAGGGACTTTGAGAACGGTGGTGAATCCGTGTCCGCAACGACATCGGCTGCGAGTACCTGCCCGAGTGCATTGGCTGCGAGTGCGGTCACTTCGGGCTTTAGCGGCTTCGCGTGTTTCAGCACGATGGCCAGCGCGTCGGCAACTTCGCGCATCGAAAGTTCTCCGGGTGGATTTGGGTTGTATACTGCTCAACCTGAACCAGACTACCCGGGAATTTAAGCACTTGGCGCGTGCCTTCCGTTTCGGTTACACCCCAGGTTACACTCGGACGCGGGACGGATGAGAATGGAGTGCAACCGGGACATGCTACGGGCCGGCGAATGAAAGCGGCAACTGTGCCGGGGAGCGGAGCGGGCCGGGGCTCGTTTCCGGCCCGCACCGCTCGCTTACTCCCGTGGGGCCACGCCTGCGGGGGACAGCTAATCCCGGCTCCGCCTTCGACGTGGCTGGGCGAGCGGTCTGAAACCGATTGTGTGCGTCCGAGGGCTTCAGTTGCTTGTTACCGCAATCGACGATTGATATCGTAACACCTTATGAACTGTCACGATGTGAACCGGCGCGGGTTCTTGAAAACAGTGGGCGCTGCGCTCGGCGCGGGCGGGCTTATAGGTGGGTGCTCGAAGCCCGCCCCGGGCGGGGGCGACTTCCACGGGCGCACGCTCACGGTGTTCGTGTACTCCGGGCTGGACAAGATCTTCCAGGAGCACTTCGCCGGGCCGTTTGAAGCCAAGACCGGCGCGACGGTGGTGCTCGATCCCGGCTGGGAAGATTCGATCGCCAAGTTGAAAACGTCGCCCAAGGGACAACCCGCGTTCGACCTCGTGCTGACCGACGCGACGCAAGGCTATCCTGCAATCAAGAGCGGGATGTTCCGGCAAATCGACTTCGACAAGGTGCCGAACCACAAAGCGCTCGCTCCCGGCGCGCTCGACAACTGGGTGGCAAAGGAGCGGTACGGGGTCACGTTCCACGAGTCGGCAATGACGCTTGCGTGGAACCACAAGCAGGTGGGCGCGGAGCCGACCGGTTGGGGCGACCTGATGCGCGCCGACTTACACGGCAAGGTTGCGCTGTACGAGTGGTTCTACATGTCGCTCTACACGTTCGCGTGCATGAAGGCGGCTGCGGACAGGAAGCCCGGAACCGCGCACAAAATTCTCACCGACGACATCGGGAGCGTGCTCGATTTTGCGAAGCGCGAGCGCGACCGCGTGCGGTTCTGGTGGCCGACCGGCCCGAAGATGTTCCAGGATCTGCTGCAAGGGAACTTCGCGGCGGGTAACGCCCACAGTGTCACGATGCTACAAACGGCGAAAGAGAAGGCCGATACGGTCGGGTTCACAACGCCCGAAACCGATCGCGCGTTCGTGCAACTCATGTGGGTGATCCCGGCCGACACCCCGAACGCGGACCTGGCCGAAGCCGCCATCGATTTCCTGCTCACCAAGGACGTGCAAGCGGCGATGGCCCGGCGCGGCGCGGGAACGTCGCACGTCGAGGCCGCGCGGGAAGTTGCGAAGGAAGACGCGGCGTGGGCGCGGACGTACCCCTCGACCGACGAGCAGTTCCGCACGATGAAGTATTTCCCCTACGAGGCGTACTTCAAGGATTGGGACCACATCAAGAAGACGTGGGAGCAGGAGATCCTGCGTAAGTCGTGACGACACGCCCCACCCACTCAGCAACACCGTGGCTGCTTGCGGCACCCACAATCGTGCTCCTCATTGCACTGTTCGCGGGGCCGGTTCTTATTCTCATCCGCACCAGCTTTTACCAGAGTGCGGGTGGCGCGGACTTCTACCGACCTGGAACGTGGTCGCTCAGCGCGTATTCCGAACTTCTCGGTGAGCGCTTCGGGCGCGGCATCGTTGCGTTTACGGTCGTGCTCGGGGTAACGGTCGCGGCACTGAGTGTGGCCATCGGCTACCCACTGGCACTTTTCATTCACTCGCTCCCCAAGCGCGCAAAGGCGCTCGCACTCGGAGCGGTGATCCTCCCGAAGCTGACGAACGTATTCGTCGTCCTTTACGGCGTGAACCTGCTGCTCGGGAGCACCGGTCCCGTGAACCGCGTACTCCTCGCACTGGGCCTGACCTCCGAACCGCTCTTGCTCACGCACAATCTGTTCGGGGTACTTGTTGCCGAAACGTACCTCATCATGCCCTACGCGGTCCTCGTTCTGGTGCCCGCACTCGATCGTATCGACCCGTCCCTTATTGCCGCCGCACGCGGGTTGGGGGCGGGACCGTGGACCGCGTTCCGCCGCGTCACGCTACCTCTATCCTTGCCGGGCGTGGCCGTTGCGGGGCAGTTGTGTTTGATTTGGGCGCTGGGCGCGTTCGTCGGCCCGCTCTTGCTCGGTGGGCCGGAACAAACGACGCTCGCCGTGAAGGTGCAAAAAGACGGTATGGGGTACGGCGACTGGCCGCGGGCCGCGACCACGGCCGTGCTGAGCCTGGTGACCGTAGCCGTATGCGTGGCGCTGTATTCGTGGCCGGCGCGTGCGTTGCGCCGGTTAGGAGGCGCGAGTGCTTAATTGCGCCTTCAAACCGGTGTGGCTCCTCGGTCGCTTACTCGGTGGGCTCACACTTCTCGCGCTCGTCGCGCCGTTCGTGTGCGCGGTGTGGATGTCGTTTGCGCCGGGCGAATTGCTGGAACCGCCGACCGGAGAGTGGTCGGTTCGGTGGTACCGCGAGTTCTTCGGCTCGGTGAAGTGGACGCGGGCGCTCCGAACTTCGGCCGAAGTCGCAGCGCTCTCGGTCGCAGGTGCGCTCGTTGGCGGGTTGGGGTTGGCGGTCGCGGTTACGCGGTTCCATTTTCGCGGTCGGTACATTCTGAGTAGCGCGGTGCTGCTACCGATGTTCGTGCCCGCAGTGGTGCTCGCAATGGGGTTGTTGCCACTCGTGATGCTCGCCGGCTTGCAGGGGAGGGCTTATTCACTCGCTGCCGCGCACTGCCTCGTTAGCCTGCCCGTTGTGTTTCTCCTGCTCCGCAACGCACTAGCACAAGCCGATCCCGAACTCGAACGCGCGGCACGCGGATTGGGAGCGAGGCCGTGGACCGCGTTCCGGCGCGTGACCCTTCCGCTCATCGCGCCGGCGATCCTCGCCGGGGCCGTGATCGCGTTCATCCTGTCGGTGAACGAGTTCACGTTCGCCGTCTTCCTGGGAACTCCCGGTGCGCGAACGCTCCCCGCCGCGCTCTGGCCGGAAGCGCGCGATAAGGATACCCCGCTCCTCGCGGCCGCGTCGTGTGTGACCGTGCTGTTCACGCTGGCGGGAATGTGGGTGACAGCGCATCTCCTCCGGCGCCTGTAAGCGTCACTTCGGGCGGGTCCGCATCGGGGATCGGCCACAGGTGGTGTTCGGCAGCGCCCACGGTCACCAGATCGCCGGGTTGCACGCGCTCGGTGGCGCGCGAACGAACCCGGAGGGACAGGCCGTTGTCGCACGTCACATCAACAAGCAAATCCGCACCGAGGAACGTCACGCCGGCGACGCGGCCGGTCCACGTCCACCGCCCGCCTTCGGGATTGAGCGCGCAGTGTTCCGGGCGAACCATGACGAACTCGGCCGCGCTGCCAACCATTTTGCCGGGAAGCAGATTCGCTGCGCCGAGGAACTTCGCCACGAACGGCGTGCGCGGGCGGTCGTAGACGTCCGCCGGCGCACCTACCTGGAGCACGCGCCCCGCGGCCATCACGCCGATCAGGTCCGACACCGCGAGCGCTTCTTCCTGGTCGTGTGTGACCAGCACTGCCGTTACACCCGTTTGCCGTTGTAGCGTGCGCAACTCGGTGCGGAGTTGGTCGCGGAGGTGGCGGTCGAGGTTCGCGAGTGGCTCGTCGAGAAGCAATACGTCTGGTTCGATAATTAGCGCTCGGGCGAGCGCGACGCGCTGCTGTTGCCCACCGGAGAGCCGGGCCGGTTTGCGGTCGCGCTCCTCCGCGGACAGCCCGACGCGGGCGAGCATGTCATCGACCTGCCGGTCGCACACGGCTCGGGCCACGCGCCGCACTTCGAGCCCGAACGCGACGTTCTGCCGGGCCGTGAGGTGCGGGAAGAGAGCGTAGTTCTGAAAAACCGTGCCCGCGTTCCGAGCTTCTGGGGGCAACGCGGTCACGTCGCGCCCGCGCAGGAACACACGCCCCGCGCTCGGTGCGAGATAGCCGCCGAGTAGTTTCAGCAGTGTGGTTTTACCGCACCCGGAGGGACCGAGCAGCGCGAGGAGCTTTCCCGCCGGAAGTGCTAGGGAAACGTCCCGAACGACAGTCGTCGGACCGTATCCGAACGTGATGGCGTCGAGGCGCACGCCGTCGTTTGTGGGCGGGTTCATGCCGAGCGCTCGGTGCTCGCTGCGTGAGAAACAAAAGTGCGACTCAAGGTTTCTCGACCTTTTCGGCTTCTTCGGCGCTCAGGAGGCCGTCGCCGTCACGGTCCAGTTTACGGAACTGCTCCGGGGTGCCGAGGAACTCGCGGACCGAAACGAACCCGTCGCCGTTCCGGTCCATCGCGCGGAACCATTGCGGCCCGGCTTCGCGCGTGAAGGTGCGGATGAGCGGAACGGCGGGCGGCTTCGCGATGCCCGAGACGATCACGAGCGACACGCCGGTGTCGGTGGACGCTGCGTCCACGAGCACAGTCTTCGCGCGCCGCAGTTCCGCCACACTGAGTTGCCCGTCGCGATCGGCGTCGAGCAGATCAAACAGCCCGACCGGTCCCGGCACCGCGGTGAGCGACACAACTCCGCGAGCGATCTTCTCGAACGCGGCTTTGGTTTCTTCGCGCCCGGCGGCGAGTGCTTTGGGCACAACCGGCTTCTCGGTGGGAAGTCCGGGGCGCGCGTGGATCTCCACCCACGTTCCGCCGATCTTCCCGCGCCAGTACGAGGCATCGCGACCGAGTTTCACCGTTTGCTCGATGTCGGCTTTGCCCTCCACCGGAACAACGGTCGCTCGCACTGTTCTCGGCGTCGCACGCTTTTCGGGGACGACGGTTTGCAGGTCAGGGACCAGTTCGAGCGGCGAAATACATTCGTCGTCGTCCAGGTCGAACCTGTTGAGCAGCACCTTCTCCGCGTGCGCGAGTTCATCGGCGGAGAGCTTTCCGTCCTTGTCCTTATCGAGCGCCCTGAAGATCGCGCGGGAAAGCGCGGCGGGGTGCGGGGATGTTGCGGTCAGTGCTTCGGCGCGAAACAGCGAACCCTCTGGCATGAGGTTGTCCAGCGCACTCGCGCCGGGCTTGCCCTTCAGAGCTTCGCGGGTACGTTTCGCGTCGGCGTCGAGTTTCGCGAGTGGCGAACCACCGAGTTCGATTTTCAGCCGCACGCGAACCGCCGGCGCGCTGCCGACTTCGAGCAGCACGTCGTGGGCGGGTGCGGGATCAGTACCTGGGAGAAGGGCGATTAGCGCGAACGCAGCCGGGGTCACGAGAGCACCTCCGTCAGCGGTTTCGCGGATTTATCGACGATACGAATGGGGCGCCCGATGTTCGAGAGGTGTTGCTTCTCGTAATCGACGCCGACCGCCTTGCAGATCGTCGCGAGCAGGTCGGGCACGTCGGCCGGGCGCTCCTCGACCGTCGAGCCGTCCTTGCTCGTTCGGCCGATCACTTGGCCGCACTTGATCCCGCCGCCGCCCAGCACCACGTTCCACGCATTCGGGTAGTGGTCGCGGCCGAGGTTTCCGTTGATGCGCGGGGTGCGGCCGAATTCGCCCATCCACACGATCGTGGTCGTGTCCAGCAGCCCCCGATCCTTGAGATCCGCCACGAGCGCGGCCCAGGCCGGGTCGAGAATGTCGCAAAGCGTCTTCACGCGATCGAAGTTTCGGGCGTGCGTGTCCCAACTGCCCATGAACCCGCCGCTGAGCGTCACTTCGACGAACGGCACGCCGCGCTCGACCAGGCGCCGTGCGATGAGGCACCCCTGGCCGAACGGGTTCTTGCCATAAGTGGAGCGTAGTTTCTCCGGTTCGTCGTCGAGGTGGAACGCGGCGCTCGCGGAACCGTTCACGAGTCGCAGCCCGCGCTCGTAGGCGGACTGGATGCTCGCGGTGACGGTCCCCTCGCGCCCGGGCGCGAAGTCCGCGTTCAGCCCTTCGAGCAGCTTCACGCGATCGTTCGCACGGCTGCTCTCGACGGCGGGCTTGATGTCCGCAACGGCCAGGTCGCGCAACCCCGGGCGCCGCGTGTACGGCGCGTCCGGGCTGTCACCGACCAGGAGCGGGGCGTAGTCCGGCCCCAGGTAGCCGGAACTGTACCCGCCGTCGCTCAATCCGCGGCGCCCGCCGATGCTGATGTAATTCGGTAACTCGGCCTTTGGGTCGCCGAGTTCCTTCGAGACTAGCGAACCGAGCGTCGGATACTGGAGCGGCTCTTGCGGCAAGCGCCCGGTGCGGAGCAGGTACGCGGCGCGGTCGTGGTCGCCCTCCTTCGTGGACATCGAGCGCACGACCGCGAGGTGCTTCATCTGCTTCGCGACGAGCGGCAGGTGCTCGGCGATTTTGATGCCCGGCACCGCGGTCTCGATGGCCTTGAACGGCCCGCCCGTTTCTTCGCCCGGTTTGGGGTCGAAGGTGTCGAGCTGCGACGGACCGCCGGGCATCCACAACAGAATGCACGAGCGCTTCCGCTTCGGGTCCGCGGCCGCGGCTTCAGCAAACCGGTTGAACCACCCGCCCTGTGCCCCGACCGCGAGGTCACGCCGCGGTTTGCGTGTTTGGGGTGTCGTCTTTCTCCACTGGCTGCCGTTTCCGGAACGGGCTTCCGGATCGGTCAGTGAAGTACCGACTCAAGCGATCGTCCTCGCTCAGAACGGCCGCCCGGAGTTGCAGGATGGATTCGGCCCCGTCCGGGCGGTTCCAGTGCTTCTGCTTCCCTTTCACACGAGCGCTGAACTCACCCACCAGCGACTCCACCAGGCTGCTCGTCGTCGGCAACCCCTCACGCCGGTATCTCGGGTAGTCCATCCGCTTCTCGTTGTTCCTCAGGTAGCACCTCGCCTCGGCCACCAACCGACGTGGGTCACGGCGGTCCTCCGCCGTCCTTGCCTCACCCGCCGGCGACTCTCCCAGGCGTTCGTGCCACCCGTCCAACTCCACCAGCACCTCGGCGACCCGGCCCTTCCAACACGAACGCATCCACGCCTCGTACTGTCGCCACCCGCCCGACTCGTCCCCGCCCACCGCACGCGCCGACGAGTACACGTAGCACAGCACGTGCAACAGGTCCACGACCGGCTCGAAGTCCCGGAAGTACCCCTCGTGGATCGACCAGTTGTACGCCGCCCCGTCGGCCACGAACGCCCGGCGCCTCGCCTCGTAGAAGTGCCGCTCTTGGGCCTCCGCCGCCACCAACGGGCCGAACGAACAACTCGATCCCAGGCTCGCCACACACGTCCGCACCAACTTCTCCGGTGACCACCGCCCGGCCGACCCGGTCGCGATCGGCTCGACTCCGGCCGTGGTCGATTCGTCCGGGGTTTCTTGGGTATCGTCCCGACCCGAGTGCCCCTTCATCTGGCTCACCAGACGTTGCACCCGGCGGGGGCAGAGGAACGACTCCGGCGGTTCGGGGCACGGGTCGGCGGCGAACGTCGGACCCTTCAACGTGGCCAGACCGGCGATCTTGTCCTCCTTGTTCTGGGCTTCGTGGACACCAGGGGCCGCCCCCGCCGCGCGGGTACGGATGCGCCCCCCATCGACCTCCACCACGACGACCTCGGGAACCACCCCCGTCCGCGAGGCCAGTTGCCGGCGGCGGTGCTCGACCGCCTTCCGGTCCCGTTCGGCGACCAGTTCCGCCCCGACCTTGTGGGCCAGCCGGCGGACCTGGCTCTCGCTGATGCCGACCCGCGACATCTGCACGGCGAAGGTGGCATCGCGGAACGACGCGAACCGGGCGGCGGCGGTGACGATACGCTCGAGGACGGAGGAACTGTACCCGTGCTCATCCAGGCCCAGAGCCGTCCGCAGGGGGGAAAAAGTCCCGGCGGCAGTCGGGACAGTGGGCCTTGCGTTCCGTCTGCTCGACCTCGGCTCCGTCCGCGGTGAGCGGTCGGGTGTGCGGCGTCGTGGGACAGAGCGTGCCGCACGCCGGACACGGCTGTTCGGTGGAGAGCTTGTCGGCCTGCTGTTGGAGCAGCAGTTCGAGTGTGCCCTCGGTGAGTCCCCGGGCCGCGGCGGTGGCGATCTGCTCCATGGCTCGGAAGTCCACGTCGAGTCCGGGGCCGTCGTCGCCGAAGGCCCGCTTGGAGACGATCTTGGCCCACTGCCGGGCGAGGTCGTGGAGTTGGCGGAGTTCCTCGGGCGTGAAGCGGGGCGTCGGCATGGCTCGTCCTGCCTTGAGGTTGCGTCGACGACGGGTTGGGGATTTCCTATCCCGCCCTCGAAACACTGCTAGCCCCCAACAAACCGTGAACTGACCTCCCCGACCGCGACGCCCGCGGCCGCGAGTTGCATCAGCCGGCGCCGATCGACAGAATCGCGGAATGCGGAGTGCGGAGCGCGGAGTGAAGACACGACACACCCGGTGTTAGAGAAGGTGAGAAAGCGAAGGCGATTTCGGTTCGTATTTCGTATTCCGCGTTCCGAATTCCGCGCTCCCCGTTCCCACGTTAGTGATTGAGTAGGAACTCTTGGCTGTTCACGAGCGCCCAGAGGATGTCCGCGAGTTGGGCCTTGCGCCCCGCGTCGCCGTCGCGCGTGAGGTGATCGAGGAACTTCTCGCTCTCCGCGGCGGTCGGTCGGCGGGCGTATGTTGCGAGGAACAGCACTTCAATCCGTTCCGCGTCAGTGAGGAACGGGGCACTCGCGACCGCAATGAGCGTCTCGCCCTTTTCGGGATCGGTTTGGCGCGCGAGCCACGTGCCGTTCATGAGCGCCAGCGCCTGAAGGATCGACGTCTGGGCGTCGGTACGTTGACCACCTCCGGCAAACTTCGCGAGGAATTGCCCGCGTGGGGATTCCGCAGTCACGCCGAACGCGACACGCGACGCGGCCGGGATCTCTTCGCGGTAACCAGTCGCCTGGGCGAGACTGTCGAAGAGCTGCTCCGGCGAAAGCCCCTTCACGTTCATTCGCGCGAACAATCGCGGGTCGTTCTGCGTCTTCGCAGCCCCTTTGCTGCTCCGCTGATACGCGGCCAATCGGCCGATCGCTTTCACGAGGACGCTGGTGTCGAAGTCGGCGGCCACGAGTGCCGCAGCCAGATCGTCGAGCAACTCGGGGTGGCTCGGCGGGTTTTGCGGGTTGAAGTCGTCCACGGGATCAACGATCCCGATGCCGAAGAACTGTGCCCAGATGCGGTTCGCGGTCGCCCGCGCGAAGAACGGGTTCTTTTTCGCCGTGGCCCACTCCGCGAACTGCTGTCGCGTATCAGTCACGCCCTTCCAGTCCGGGTCGGCGCCGTCAATGAACTTCGGCGTCGCCTCGGTCTTGGTGTCGTTGACCGGGACCGTCTTGCGAAGGAGCAGTTGCGTGGCCGGGACCACCTTCTCTTCCGGTCCCTGCGGTGGCACCGGGGCGAAGAACGCGGCGGTTTCCCAGAACTGCTGCTGCGTCCATTTGTCGAATGGGTGGTTGTGGCACTGGGCGCACTCGATCTTCACCCCGAGCAGCACCCGTGCGGCGCTGGACGCGACCGTTTCGGCTTTGAGGTCGTTCGCCTGATAGAAGGCAAGCGCCGACGGGCCGGGGACCGGGCGCGGGCGCCCGTCCGCTTCGCGGTCGAGGTAGTCGAGTGGGGCCGTGAGCAGGTCGCGCACCAACTCGTCGGCCTTCCGCCCGGCCCGGAGCCGGTCGCGAATCCACGCTTCGAGGCTGATGTTGAGGAACTGGACTCGCGGGTTGACCGCGGATTGCGGCACGAACGCGAGGCGCCAGACCGCCGCGGCGTGGTTGATTGCGCTGGGGCTGGTGAGCAGTTTGTCGATGAGCTTCGCACGCTTGTTGGCCGATTTGTCGTCGAGGAACGCACGTGCCTCGGCCACGGTGGGGACGCGCCCCACAATGTCGAGTGACGCGCGGCGCAGGAACTCCGCATCCGACGCAGGCGCGGCCGGCTTCACGCCGTGAGCGCTCAATTTCGCATCGATCCGGGCGTCGATTTGCGCCGCGAGTTGGGTCGGGTCCGGTGCGGCCCCTGTCGCGCCGCTGATCCCGAGAGCGGTGGCGAACAGCGCGAGCGCGAAGCGAATCATGCGTGATGGTCCTGACGGGAACGGTGCGAGCCGCACGCGGTCATTCGAGATCGAACACGTCGCCGGCCGTAGGCGATATGGCGGCCGCGACGGTCTTGTTCGGTGTGGAGTAGGGCAACTTCCGCACGTGTCCGTCACAGAAGAGAAACCACACGCCGTTGGGGTCGGGCGACCCCCAATTGTCCGAAACGGTTTCGATGAGCTTCGGGGCGTCGCGGAGCAGTTTGTCGCCCTTGCGCCCGGTCCCGCCGCTCCCTCCGAAGATGATCGGCTCGTCCCAGTACCAGACGCCGGCCTTGATCGCGTCGGTGTCCATCGCTTTCTCGGCGATCAGCGCAGTCTCGGCGAGGCCGTCCTTCACTTGTTCCGGCTTCATCATGTTGCCGTTGCCGCCGCGGACCACCTGATCGTTGGCGGCGTAGTCCGTGCGGCCCCACGGTCCCAGCCCCGCGTCCTGGTACGTCCACTTCGCGTAGATCGGATCGACCTTCGGCACCTGTTGGGCTTCGGCAGGGCGCCGGGTGCCGATGTAGTAGGTCGGAACCGCCCGCGTGTAGTCCTGCTTGCGGAACGCTTCTTCTTCGCCGATGTAAGGCAGAATGCTGTACGCCCAGCACCCGGTTTGGAGCCGACCCGCGCGCTTGGGATCCCCGTAGCCCCAGCGGAACGTCTCACTGTCCGGGAACCCGGTTCGACAGTCGGGCGTAGTGACCGCTTCGGCCGGTGGCCCGCCGTTCCCCGGGAAGAAGCGGTAGGTCGTGGTGAACGACTGCATCCCCTGGCCGATCGTGCGCAGGTTCTCTTTTGACCGCGACGCGGCGTTCGCGGCCCGCGCCTTGGCGATCGCCGGGAGCAGTAGCCCCGCGACGATTGCGACGAGCGCGGTCCCGAACGCGATGTTAGCGATTCGCCGAATCACGTGCGGCCTCTCTGAGGGCGAGTGCGGTCACTTGACCTCGAACGTGTGATCCTTGACGCCCTCGTCGGGCACTTTGAGGGACCACGGCGTTTTGTTGCGATCGGCGTAGTCCGGGCGCTTGATGCGGCCGGCGAGAGCGGGCGACAGGGTCACTTTCCACTCCCCGGGTGGCACACCTTCTCCGTGCGGGTAGGTGCTTATTGTGAACCCACCGTCTAACTGGAGCTGCGAGGTGGGCGGCTCGCCGGTCCAGGTGTTGCCGGTGGCCGGGTAAAAATACACGACCCCGGCCGACAGTCCCGTTCCTTGCTGAGTCACCTTACCGGTGACCGGCGCGAGTTTCGGAGCACCCTTGCCCCCGCACCCGACAAGGGCCGCGGCGACGAACGCCACGGCCAGGAACAAACAACGCATTATGAAATGCCTCGGTGAGATTGCGCAATCAGTATTGGGGGATGACTTGACCGTCGGCCTGACGAATCAACAACCGCAGGACGGCGTTTGTAATGCTGTAGTTAACCGTGCGAACGCTCCCGTCGCCGAACACGAATTGCGCCCCCGCGGGACTGGGCGAGCCCCACGTGCCCCCACCGCAATACTCGGAGCCTTCCGTCCAGCCTCGCTCTTCCGGCCGGGTCGGGAAGTTAATCAGCGTCTGGTCCTGATAGATACCGTCCCCGCAGCGCCCGGTGCCACCGGTGCCACCCATGACGTAGGGCTCGTCCCAGTACCAAGTGCCGGCGCCGTAGGACCGCGGGTTCATCGCCTTCTCGCCCATAAACAGCGTGTTCGACAACCCGTCGGCGACGCTTGCCACGGTCGAAACCTTACCCCAATTCGCGCCGTAGGTTGTGCAGAACACCTGGTCGTTGGCCGCGTAGTCCGACCGCGCGCTGGCTCCCAGGCCGGCGTCGAAATACGTGTACCCGATGTTAACCGAGTCCGTTGCGGGCACCGTTTGGGCCGTCGGCGAGCGCCGCGAGGGCATGTAATAAGTCTTGACGGGAGTCCGGTAGCACGCCAGCGGATCTTTGAACAGCGCATCTTGCTCGACGTAAGGCAGGAGCGAGTAGAACGC
Source organism: Gemmata palustris (assembly GCF_017939745.1). Classification (NCBI taxonomy): domain Bacteria; kingdom Pseudomonadati; phylum Planctomycetota; class Planctomycetia; order Gemmatales; family Gemmataceae; genus Gemmata; species Gemmata palustris. The sequence continues at coordinate 5,798,988 of NZ_JAGKQQ010000001.1, forward strand.
GGAGCCGAGTTGGTACTTACCGGCTCGGTTCGGCTTACCCCAACGCGGGACGTAGCTGGAGCCGCCGGGGAACCCGGTGGAGCAGAGCGGGTCGGTGTTGTTGGTGTTCGGGTTATCGTACCCGCCCCCGTTGGGGTAGTGGTTGTACGAGCTCTCGTAGTTCGCGAACGCCAGTCCGAGTTGCTTCAGATTGTTCTGGCTGCTCATGCGTGCGGCAGCCTCGCGCACTTTTTGGACCGCGGGGAGGAGCAGTCCGATGAGGATCGCGATGATCGCGATCACGACGAGCAATTCAATGAGCGTAAACCCGCGACGACGGGTCATGGGATCTCCCGGGTGAAGAGCAAGCTGGCGGAAAAACATTCACGTATGCCGTATAATCACTATGTTGCGGAGATTACCACCCGGCGTCAACGACCTTTCAGGAAATTCACGACACCTGCCCTGATGTTACTTCGTCACGCGAAAGGTCTCGACCGCCGTGGCGAGGCGCGTCGCGGTGGTGAGCCAACACATCCCGCCGAAGATCCACGCGAACCACGCGAACAAGTCCGGGAACAGGCAGACGAGTACGAACACCGCGATCGTCTCCGCGCCTTCGGTGAGGCCACCGAGGTAGTAAATCGCCTTCTTTCCGCGGGCTTCCGTGGTGATGCCGCGTTTGGCCGCGAACGCGGAGAACGCCAGGAACGAACTGCCCGTGCCCACGAAACTGAACACGAGAAAGCACGCCGGTAGCGCGAATTCCGGCCGACCGACGGCGAAGAAGAACGGCACGCCCGAATAGAACAGGAAATCGAGCGCGATATCGAGGTACCCGCCGAGATCGGTCGGGCCGAGGCGCCGAGCCAGTGCGCCATCGAGTCCGTCGGCGACGCGGTTCAACGCGATCAGCGCGAGCGCCGCTTCGTACTGGCAAAACGCCAGAGCCGCACACGCCGCCGCGCCGAACGCGAACCCCGTCACGGTCACAACGTTCGCACTCAGCCCGCACCGGGCCATCACCGCGGCCAGTCGGTCCAGGGGATCATCAATCAGCCGGCGCAGTCGGGCGTCGAACATTCGCGCTCTCGTGTGTGGCCCGCGCTCGGGCGCTCGTCGGTATCCAGTGGGAGAGGTATGTTGTCTCTTCGTCGCGAGTGAGGTGCCGCGTGCAGTTCCCGCTATTCGCCCCGACAGTGTTCATCGGAGAACCGTGCCCTCGCGAGAACCGCGTTCCGCTCGCGGAGGTGGATCACGGCCCGTTCGACGCGCTCCTCGCCAAGTTCGTGGATAGCAACGGGCGCGTAGCCTACGCGGACTGGAAGGCGAGCGACGCGGACGTGAGTGCCCTCCACAAGTACCTCACCGCGGTCGGTCGGGCCGACATCGACGGCCCCGCTCCGCACGAATCCGCCCTCGCGTTCTGGATCAACGTCTACAACGCACTCACGCTCGCGGGCATTCTCCGCATGTACCCGACCACGAGCATCCGGAATCACACCGGTCGCGTGTTCGGGTTCAACATCTGGAAAAACCTCCGGCTGCACATCGGCGATCGCACGTTTTCGCTCTCCGAAATCGAGCACGGCGTTCTGCGACTGTTGAGCGACCCGCGGGTTCACTTCGCGCTCGTGTGTGCGTCCAACAGTTGCCCGGTCCTGCGCCCGCGGGCCTTCACTGGCGACACCGTTCAGCACGAATTGGAAGCGAGCGCCCGCGAGTTCTTCGCGCGCCCGGACGCCGTCCGTATCGATTCCGAGAAGCAGGTGGTTTCGCTCTCCAAGTTGTTCAAGTGGTACGGACCCGACTTCACCTCCACGCCCGCAGATCTCCTGACCGCGATACGGAAGTTTCTCCCCGACGCGGCCCGCGATCAGATCGATTCGATGCCGACCCGGGTAGAGTTTTTGCCCTACGACTGGAAGCTGAACGACCAGCAGAAAGAGTAGTCTGCGCTCACATCCGCGCGATGGGCTCTTCGGCCACGCCGACTTTCTTCAGTCGTTCGAGGTGGTCCGCATACGCTTTCTGGCGGTTCACGAAGAACAACCCGCCCTTTCCGCCGCGCATCCGGATGCGCCAGTACGTCACCCAAGCGAGCGCCTTTTCCGGCCAGCGCACGAACCGCCGACCGCCTCCGTACTCTCCCTGGAAGTACCGTCCCTTCTCGATGGCCGGGCGCACCACGGCTTCGGCCCCACCGTCTTTTTTGACCGCGTACACGTCGTCGGCCCAGTGGCCGGTAATCAGGTTCGCTGCGGGATATGGCGCGGAATTACCCCACAGCACCTTCCCCTTCGGGCCGTTCGCGTTGCAGAACCACGGGAAGATCGTTCGCAGGCAGCACACGAAGTAGGCGTAGTCGCGCGGGCGGTACTCGCGGTTGCGGAACAGGATCAGCACTTCCCGGCGCTCTTCGCGCACGAAGCGGTAGATCTCGCGTTTGAATTTCGTGTCGCTGAAGTAAGAGATCGCGTCCGGGAAGTCCGTGAAGATGAGCTGGCCGCTGTTGTAGTGACTGGTGCCGTGGATGTAACTGATGCCGTGCGGCATCCGGCGTCGCGGACCGATCGGGAGTTCTTCCGGACCTGTTGACAGCCCCACGCGGTACGCGAGGAACTGGCCCGTCTTCGTGACAACGAAGTCGTCGATCGGGAGCGCGTCCTCGTTCGGGCCGCGCGGCGAGCGGAAAATGACGTTGTCGTGCCAGATGTACTGCCCGGTGGCCGGGTCGATGCCGGTCACCCACGGGTGATCGGCATCGACGAGCCCGTGCGCCATCGGGCGGAATTTTGTGATGTCGAGAACGCGCACGATACCCAAACCGTTGTGCCCCATTTGGTAGAGCCAACGGAACGGGATGCCGAACCAGTACCCGATGCCGTCGCAGTGTCGGCGCGCGGGGACCGCAGCGGGTTCGGCACGGCCGAGTTGCGGCCGGTTCGCGGTCATTTGGCGGCGACGCTCGTGCAGGACTCCGCGCTCACCGGCGCGGGGGCCGCGACCGGTTCGGCGTGTTCGGCGATCGAAGCCCCGCCGTCAGTGGCAGACGCCTTCCGGCCGAACTTGTTGTTCCAACCGCGGCGGATCGAACCCCACAGTCCGAGTGCCTTGAACGGCGGAACGAGGAGCTTGAGTTTCTTGTCCTTTTCGCCCCAATTCGGCACATCATCGTGCAGCACGTACACTTCCCACATCGTCTGATCCGGGTCCGTCACCCAGATCTTCGTCTGGTGCGCGTAGCAGCACTTCACATCATCCTGCTGGCCCATGTGCGCCCCGACCGCCTTCAACCGCTCCTGGATCGCCCGCAATTGCTCGACGGTGACCACGCGGAGGCCGAGGTGGTTGAGCGGCCCGCCGGCACACGCCCGCTTGGGTTTAAGCGACAGAACGAGCGGCGGGACGTCGACCTCGAACTTGACGTAGTCGGCGTACACCTTTACCGGCTTCGTACCGAACAGTGCGGTATAGAACTCGACCGATTTCGCGAGATCCGAGACGTTTAGCGACGCATGGAACTTGACCACCGCGGTGGCGGCTTCCGGGGTGCGGTTCGCGGCCGGAGGGGTAGCGCTCATGGGAACTCCGCGTGCGGTTCGGACGTGCGTCGGGGTCGGTGAGCGTTTTGGCTCTTTAAGGCGTGCCCTGGTGTTAAGATATTACCCGCCCCCGACCCGACAACAAGCAGTATTCCCCGCTCCCCTCGGCGCGCTTACACCACCTCTTGGCCCGGCCAGTTAGTTCAGCTCCGTGTGCGAGTCCCCGCGCCGTCAGCTTTTTCTGTGGGGGAACCGCACAGTCGCGCGACAGCAGTTCCCGGGTGGTGGCGCCCCGACCGGACCGCGGGACGCGCTGGCCCAGGAACACGTCCCGGTGATCGGTCACGAGCCCTCACGGAACGTTTCGTACTCGGTCGCGTCCCACCGGTAGTCGATGAACACTTGCTCGCCGGCCTCGATGTCCCGCAGCGCCCGGAACACGATGTCGTCCCGCGACGCCCGCGGGTTGAACCGGGCGTTCGGGTCCGAGGAGTGGTTGTACAGCGACCCGTACCCGAGCGCGACGGCCAGTTCGCCGGTGCCCTCGCCCCACTGGAACACGTAGTGCTCCAGCGCCTTCCCGCCGGCCCCCTCGGGCGAGGCCGGGAGGCGGATGACCGGGCACACCTCGATCACCTCGCCCGCCCGGTAGGACCGGCCGGCGAACACCCCGCGCCCCATGCCGCGGACTTTTCGGACGTACAGAGCGGGTCGTTGTGTCGTAGTGTTCATGCGCCTGACGGGAGGGTTCTGGTACGGGGCCTGGTCGCGAGATCGATTCGGTGGGCCGCCCGACTTGACGCCGAACCGAATAGAACGTGGTGCCCGCGGGTGGTGCCGCTGGCGGAACTGGAGCGACCCGCGCATCCGCACGCGGCAGAGCCGGCTCCGTTGGAATGACACGGGGCGCCCGTTCTTACCACGAGGCAACCACGGCGCGAAAGTGCAACCCGGAGAAACTCAGTCGGCGGCCGCCGACTGGGACGTCCACCACACTCTGGTGGCCGCGGTTGGTGCCCGGTGCGACTCTCCGGCGGGGTTCAGGGGGCCGAAAACGTGATCGACACCATTGGCGGCGGCGAACGCGATAGACGAGGGACAAGGCGAGGGCAAGTAGCTGCGGCCCCACAAACGCAAACAGCTCCGGCATCCCTCGTGGGCGCCGGAGCTGTTTATCTCACCGGGTCGGCCGGTCAGTTGGTCCGGGCGTACCGGTCGCGGCCCGCGCCGGACGGCCGATCCTCACGGGGCTTGGCCTCGTTCACGGTCAGGCTCCGGTTCCCGAGCCGGGCCTGATTTAGGGCCTGGATCGCTTCCTCGGCACCCTCCACCATCTCGACGAACGCGAACCCGCGGCTGGCGCCGGTCTCGCGGTCCGTGCAGATGGTCGCGCTCATCACCCGGCCGTGCGCGGAGAACAGCTCCCGCAGTTCGTCGGCCGTGGCGTCGAACGGAAGGTTGCCAACATACAGCTTCTTCAAAATGCACTCACCTTTTGGGCCGGAGCCCGGGATACGGACGGCAGACGGCCGGAATGGCCGGGGCCGGTTAGGTACCGCGCCGACAGTTTAGCGGTCTTGGGGACTGTGAGGGGTTGACTCAGAGAGGGCAAACCAAGAGGGCAAAACAGGGCGTTGACTCCTAACATGCGGATCGGTCGACCCGCGTAGGGGAATTATACCCTGCACATCGCCCCGCGCGAATGCCGATCCCGGATTTCGCCCCGATTGCCCCGCCCGAACCTGTCCTTTGCGGTGCCCGAACCGGCCCACAAACGCCACCGTCCCTCGCGCACCGAGGTAGGCGGGGGACGGTGGCGTTTTTTGCGATCAATCGGCGAAGGTGTCTGATCGCTCCAAAATCGCTTCCAAAATCTGTTACCCGAGCGCCACAAATAAGCCACGAAACTCGGTCGCGGCTCTTCCTCAGCAGCGTGACGGACGGTTAGTACGAACTGGACGGCGCGATCGGCACGGGGTTCAGCGTCGGCGGCAGATGGGGCACGTCCCCGCCCAGCCCGTCGATCCGCTCCTTCTGCTTCTCGGCCTTCCGGTGCAGCACCTTGAGGTACGCCCGCTCCTTTTTCTCCAGTTCCGCCTTCTGCTCGCGGAACCCGTCCACCGCGTCGATCAACTGCTCGATGGTCATGGACTCCGGCTTGGTCTCGGCGGATAGCGTGCGGGGCGCGGGGCCGACCACGACGAGCGGGTCTGTTGCCGGTGAGGGCAGCAATGTTCTCTCCGGCCGAATCGCGGTCGGTGGGGCCGCGTCCGGTGATCCCGGCACAGGCTTCGGCTGGGTCTGCTGCTGCGCGACGGTCGCCCCCACCACGGCCAGCAGGACGGCACCCACGGCGATCAGATAACGGGTCTTCATGTCGGCCTCCATTCCGAACAGTAGAATTGGTGGGAGAGCGTAGACTCTGGCACGGGGCTGGTGCAAGGCCGATTCCGATGGCGGGCGCCAAACGAACAAAGCCGCGAACCCATGTCGCGGCTTCTTCAATGGCGCGTTTGACTTTAGCTCTTCTTGTCGGCCCCGCGTTGGTAGTCGTCGGCGGGTAGAGCGCCCTTATCCGGGTCGCGTTCAGGGCCTGCGTACCGAACGTTCCCGACCGGCCCCACTGTAGCGACGCCCGCCGGTCTTCCTCGCCACGCTGGGTGCGTTCTGGCACGAGTGTCTCCTTAGGTGCGGGGTCAGGTGCGCAGTGGTTGACTCACCCCGCGTCTTCGCCGTGCCGCTGTCCGCCGTCGTTCTTCGGGCCGGGTTGCTGCCTCGCGTGCTCACCCGTGCCGGTGAAGTCGCCCAAGCGACGCTTCGGGTCTTCCTCTTGGAAGCCCGTGCCGTCCTGATCGACCGTGTTCTGCTCGTCGTCTTGCGGTTTAAACGACGTGCCCGCGTGCGGCTGGTTCGCGGGCGGCACCGGTCCGGGGCTATGGTTCTTCTTGCTCATGGCGCGTTCTCCACTTGTGCGGGCGAGTGCGGGAAATGGTCACGCAAGTGATGTGCCAATCTGAAATGTGTCAAGCACCTGATCTGCACCACTTGCATTGGGCACTGAGTGTATCCCGCACCGCGCGGGCGGCGTATTCTGAAGGGTAACCGGCGCGTTCGTGGTGGCGCCCCCGACCGAGGTTCCCATGTCCGAGCCGACGCGCGAAGAAATGGACCAGATGACCGGGCCGGTCGTGTTGGAGTTCGGAGCCGACTGGTGCCCGTACTGTCAAGCGATTCAGCCGCTCGTGACCGACCTGCTCGCCAAGTACCCGCAGGTGCGGCACGTTCGAGTCGAAGACGGCAAGGGAAAGCCGCTGGGGCGCTCGTTCCGGGTCAAACTGTGGCCGACGCTGGTGTTCCTGCGCGACGGTCGGGTCGTGAGCCAAGCGGTTCGGCCGCCGTCGGATGAGATCGCGAAGGGGTTCGCAGAACTGGTGCCGGGGTGAATCCAAACGAAGGAGCCGCGAAATATCTCGCGGCTCCTTGCTGAGTGCTCGAACGATTCGGTCACATCGGGCGGGGCTCGTCCCGTTTCGCACTGCTGAGCCGCGTCGCGTCGTCCTCGCCTTGCCCCTTTTTCAGCCCCTGTTCGCTCTGGGGTGCAGCGGTCTTCCCGGACTCGTCCTGATTCGGCTCCTCGAAGTTCGGCTCGTCGAATGAAGTTCCGGCATTCGTCCGGTTACCAGCGGGCACCGGGGCGGTGTTGTTCTTCTTGCCCATGATCTATCCCCTGTCAGTGCGGGCGATTCGGCAGAGGTAATTACAGCAAGTGCTGTGCCAGTTGGGTGGCCCACGTAGTGTGGTTACGGCAGCATGAGGTTCCGCCAGACCGGTAGGAGGGAAAAGGGCGCACCCGCGGCCGGCGGCATCTCGGGCGATGGGCCGGAGTCGGGGCGCGGTGCTCCGCGGTCCGATCGGTCTTCGTCGGGCCGGGGCGGGGCGGCATCACACGCTAATGCGTTCGGGTCGTTCACGATCGGTCTCCTCAATGGATTGTAAATTCGTCCGCGGGTGGCCGAGATCGGGTACTTGGCCACTCGCGCCCAGCGAGCGGGGGCGGAGGGCGACGGCCCCTGCGGCCAACACGGCCCCGCCGGCGACGACCAGCAGCATGGCCCGCGGGAGCCCGACCGCCTCGGCCGTGAAGCCTACAAGGGGCGGGCCGACCAAGAACCCGAAGTACCCGACTCCCGTCACCAGGGCGAGCCCGCGGCCGGACGTGTCGCCCGCGGCCGCCCGGAACAGGACCGGAACGACGTTCGCGAGCCCCAGTCCGACCACCCCGCACCCGGCCGCCACCCAGCCCGGCGTTCCACCCCAGAGGCCCAGGCCGATGCCCGCCGCGGCGAGCACTCCGCCGGCGCGGACCACGGCCACGTCTCCGGCGCGCGCGGTCAACCGGTCGCCGAGGAACCGGCCCCCGGCCCAGGCCGCGGTGAACGCCCCGTATGCGAGCGGAGCGACGGCCGGCCCCGCCCCGAACGCGACGGCGAGGAGCCCGGCCCAGTCGGCCATCGCTCCTTCCAGAAACAGGCAGGCGAACGCCAGCCCGGTGAGGGCGAGAACGCGGCGATCGGCCCCAGTCGGCCGATTCGGTCCGGGCGCCGCGGGCGACGGGGCGAATCCCCGCGCCGGCCGGCCGGTCAGCAGCAGGGCCAGGGCCAGGGCGATCGTTACCGCCGCGTGCGCGAGCGGCCCGCCCCCGGCCGCCAGCGCCGCCACCCCGCCGCCCACGCCCGCCACCATCCCGACGCTAAACCACCCGTGGAACCCGGCCATGACCGGCCGCCCGAGGGCCTTCTCGCTGGCGGCCGCGGCCGCGTTCATGGTCACGTCCATCAGTCCGTGTGCCGCCCCGAAACACAGGAGCGCGAGCCCGAGGGCGGGGACCGACCCGGCCAGTAGCGGGAGCGGGAGCAAGAAGGCGTAAACCAGGCCCGCCGCCCACGCCGTCCGTCCGGGTCCGAAGCGCCCGATCGCCCGCGGAGCGAGTGCCATTCCGACGACGGACCCGAGGGCCATGCACAACAGGGCGAGGCCGAGTGCCCCGGGGGGCGCGTCGAGGGCGGCCGACTGGCGGGGCACGTGGGCCACCCAGGAGGCGGTCACGAACCCGTTCATCAGGAACCACTGCGAGACCGCCCGCCGCCGCTCGCCGGACCCGCCCAGAACCCGATCCATCGAATGCCCCTCGCTGGTGACACGGAACGCGACCTTACGCCCCACCGCGCTCTTCAATTTGTGGCGGCGGATGGTCCCGGAGGGGGAACTCGTCGGTGCCCGCCACAGGCCATTCTTCCATTGGCACTTTAGCCCGGTAATCGCCCTGTGTGTTGACAGGATGCCATTCCTGCTAAAATACCTGTCATAACAATTGTTCCACCTGTCACTGGCAGGCATCATGCCGAGTGAACCCAAGCACCGTCAGATTTCCCGCGAATTGATGACGGAAATTGCCGCGGGCCGGTACGCACCGGCCGGCCGCCTGCCGAGCGAGTCCCAGCTCGTCGCCCGGTTCGGCGCGTCCCGCCCGACGGTTGCGCGGGCACTGCGCGACCTCCAGGAGCAAGGGCTGATCGAGCGGCGGGTCGGGTCCGGCAGCTTCGTCAGCCGCCGCGCGCCGGCCGCACCCGGGGCGCTGCGGCAACTCGGGCTGCTGACGCCGGGGCTGGGCACGACGGAGTTCTTCGAGGCGGTCTGCGGCGAGCTGGCCGGACTGGCACGGGTCCACGAGTACGGCTTGTTCTGGGGCGGTGGGAGCCTCGCCGGCGCGCAGGGCGACACGTCCCCGGAGGCGGCGGAAGCGATCTGCGAGCAGATCGTCCGACGGGAGGTGAGCGGGGTGTTCTTCGCCCCGGCCGAGCAGGCGCCGCGGGCGCGGGACGTTAACCTGCGGGTGACCGAGCGGCTCCAGAAGGCGGGCATCGCGGTGGTTCTGCTGGACCGGGACGTGGTCCCGTTCCCGGCCCGGAGTCCGTTCGATCTGGTCGGGGTGGACAACTTTGCCGGAGGGTATTTGCAGGCCGACCACCTGCTCCGCCTCGGGTGCCGGCGGCCCGTCTACCTGGCCCGTCCGCTGTCGGCCCCGACCGTCGCCGCCCGCATTGCGGGGGCCCGGGAGGCGGTGATCGCCCGCGGACCGGGCGCCCCGCCGGACTTCGTGCGGATCGGCGACCCGGCCGACCGCTCCCTGGTGCGCGACTTGACCGGCGCCGGCGGCGCGGACGCGGTCATCTGCGCGAACGACCACCTCGCGGCCGAACTCTTGCGCGCCTTCGCGCGGGAGGGCGTCCGGGTACCGCGGGACGTGCAGGTGGTCGGGTTCGACGACGTTCGGTACGCGGGCCTGCTGTCCGTACCACTGACGACGGTCCACCAGCCGTGCCGGGAGATCGCGACCGCCGCGTTCCGGGCGATGCTCGATCGGGTGACCGATCCCGGGCTCCCGGCGCGGGGGGTGTCACTGTCGCCCCGGCTCGTGGTCCGGGAGTCGTGCGGGGCGTACCTCCACCGCGGGGAGGGCGGCGAGTAGCGACCGATCGGGCTCCCCTCGCCGGGTACCGCACGAGTTGGCGGGCGAGATGCCGACACGGTCGGCGCGGCGACGCGGTCCGGTCACCCCGGCTCGTTTCCGCGTCAAACCATTTTGGCCGGACTCGAAGGGGCGACCGGCGCGGCGATCACCAAAAGCTCGCTGACTTCGGACGGGGTCTCGGCGGCCAGGAGCTTGCGCCGCTTCTCGGGGTCGCCCGCGACCCGGGCGACCTGACCGAGCAGTAACAAGTGGAGGTTCGGTTGCTCGGCGGGCGTGACGAGCAGGAAGATCAGGTGGACGAGGTCCGGGGACTGCTGGTCGAACGCGACGCCGGCCGCGGACCGGCCGAACACGACCAGCGGGTTCGCGAGGTCGGGGCACCGCGCGTGCGGGATCGCGACGCCGAGCCCGAGGTTCGTTGGCAGCTCGCGCTCGCGCGCGATGGCCAGGGCCGCGACGTCGGCACCGGCCGGCAGGTAACCCGCGGGGATCCGGGCCGACATTTCGGCGATCGCCTCCTCGGGCGTCCGGCCCGAGAGGTTCAGCAGGTCGCGGTCCGTCACCACCAGGTCGTGTAAGACGAGTTGCTGGTGGCGCGGGTACTCGTCCTCGATCCGGCCGACGACCTGTTCGAGGAGGTCCTCGATGGTGACGATACCCACGGGGCTCTCGTGGTCTCGGACCAGACCCAAAGTGGCGCCCTCCCGCTGGAAGTAGACCAGCGTCGATTCGACGTCGTCATCGGGCCGAACCGTTCCCAGCGGCCGGATCAGGGCGGTCCACGAGCCGCCCGAGTGGAGCCCGATCAGGTCCTTCGCCAGCAGGTAGCCGACGGGCAGCCCGGTCTCGGCCGACACCACCGGCCACCGCGAGAACCGCTGCAGCCCGACCTGCCGCCGGACCTCGTCCAGGGTGGCCGCGGTCGACAGGCGCCGGACCCGGGTCCAGGGGACCATGATCTTGCGCACCGGGCGCGCGCGGAGGCTCGACACGTTGTCGAGAATGAGCCGCGTGCGGATGTCGCGGACGGCGGTCTCGATCGACTCCCGGCCGGCCCCGGTGTCCGAGAGCACGAGCCGGGCGAGGGCCACCGCGGCCTCGGCCTCCTCGAAGATCGCGGCCGTCACGCCGGCCTGTTCCAGTTCCTCCCGCTCGCGCAGGTAGTGCGCCCGCACGAACGTCTTCAGTTTGGGGTTCAGGTTCCGGGCCGCGGCGACGATCGCGGCCCGGGCCGAGGCGTGCGGGAGCGTTAGCACCAAGTGCGACGCGCGGGCCACACCGGCGCCCTCCAAAATGGACTCCCGGGACGCATCGCCGAAAACGGCCGTTTGCCCCAGGCGCCGCAGCTCGGCCACGGTATCCAGGTTCGTGTCGATCACGACCGTGGTCAGCCCCGCGTCGCGGAGCAGGCGGTCGACCGTCCGACCGACCGGCCCGAACCCGACGACCACGGCCAGCCGGGTGCCCCGGGTCGCGTGGGTCGCCATCTGTTCAGCGACCTCGGTATTGGCTCGGGTAACGCTCCGTTCGGCCCGGCTGTTGAGTAAGGCCCAGAGGCGGGGGCGCCGCCGCAGCCACCGCTCGATGCGGTCCAGGGAGCGGAACAGGATCGGGTTGACGGTAATCGAGAGGATCGCCGCGCCGACGAGGACGTTGTGCCCGTCCTCGGGCATCAGCCCGTGCTTGTGGGCCAGTTCGGAGAGGATGAACGAGAACTCGCCGATCTGCGCGAGCCCCAGCGCCACCGTCAGTGCGGTGCGCGAGGAGTGCCCGAGCACCGCGACGACGAGTACGGCGACGAGCGGCTTGACGAGCAGGATGACGCCCAGTGCGGCGAGCATCATCAGGGGCTCGCGGAGCAGGAACGTGGGGTCGAAGAGCATGCCCACGGAAACGAAGAACAGGACCGCGAAGGCGTCGCGGAGCGGGAGCGCGTCGGCCGCGGCCTGGTGGCTGACCGGGGACCGGGCGACCATCATCCCGGCGAGGAACGCGCCCAGGGCCATCGACGCCCCGAAGAGCACGAACGACCCGGCCGCGAGCGCGACGGAGAAGACCATGATCGTCAGTGTGAACAGCTCGCGGGACCGGAGCCGGGCGACCTGCGTGAGGGCCCACGGGACGACCCGCGACCCCGCGAACATCACGACCGCGACGAGCGCGCCCAGTTTGAGCAGGGCGACCGCGACGGCGACCAGTGGGTCCGTCCCGGTGCCACTTTCCGGGACCGGCGCGGCGGGGCGCCCCAGGACGGGAATCATGACCAAAACGACCACGGTCAGCACGTCTTGCACGAGCGACCACCCCACTGCGGTGTGCCCGGCCGGTGAGGTCAGCACGTCGGCGTCCATCAGCACGCGCATCATCACGACCGTGCTCGCGACGGACATAGCCACGCCGATCACGATCCCGGTCCGCGTCTCCATTCCGAACCCGACGAACAGGGCCGCGCCGACCGCGGTCGCGGCGAGGCACTGTACCACCGCGCCGGGGACGGCGATGGCACGGACGGCGATCAGATCCTCGACGTGGAAGTGGAGGCCGACACCGAACATGAGCAGGATGACCCCGACCTCGGCCAGTTGGTGGGCCAAGTTCAGATCGCCCTGGAACCCGGGCGTGTGCGGCCCGATCAGCACCCCGGCCAGCAGGTACCCGACGATGGGCGAGAGCCGGAGCCACTGGGTCAGTAGCCCCAGCACCCAGGCCGCGGTGAATCCCGCGGCGATGGTCGCGATGAGGGGAAATTCGTCCATGCGTCGTCGTTCCTGGTTGCGAAGCCGTACCGTCGGGGAGTCGCCGTGAGAACCCGCGGGCGCCCGGCGCGAGCGCCCCCACCCGGTACACGATACGAGTGCGGGGTGACTCACCAAATATCTCCCCGGCCCGGGCACCGGCGGTGGCGCTCGGCCCCACAGGTGAAGACGGACGGGCGGGCCCGGTAGTTGACCGCAAGATCGTCGCCCTTCGCAGCACCCTGCGAGAACAACTGATCGGCTGGGTTCCGAGTTTGAGATCCGTGCGGTCGGGGACGATCGACCGGACGGCATTTGAGCCGGGGACGTGACGCGGCGCAGAATGCTGAGCCGGGCGCGAACCGGTTGCGCGCCGCCCGCAATCTCACCCAAAACGGCTCGCTCACCTATGATGGATGTTTCCGACCCGCACTCGGGAGCGGATCGACCGTCCCCACGAGCGGGCGCCATACGACCCTCTCCAAGGGCCGGATATCCGGCCCGGCCCACCAGCTACGTCCCGGGGGCGGTCCGGTTCTCCGCGAGCCGGGCGCCCCGAACTGGGTCGCGCGGCCCGGACCCGAACCCGGACCCCACAGGAGAGCCCGGCGATGAGATTTGAAGAACTCGGCCGGATCCTGCGCGACCTCGACCCGGCCGCCGTCCTCGTCGACCAACCCGTCCTCGCCCGGGTCGTCCAGCAGGTGACCGGGCTCACCTGGGCGGTCTGGCGCGTGCCCCACAGCCACTGTTTCGTGGTCGACCGGTTCACCCTGTTCAAGCACGCCGACCCGGAGGAGCTCTACCTCCCCTCGGACCACTCGCTGCCCCAGCACGTCCTCCTGCTCGAGCGCCCGTCCCCCGAAGCGCTCTCCGGGAACCGCGACGACCTGCTCGGTCGGTACTGGCGGCTCCTGTTCCATGCGTCCGTCCACCGGGAACTCGGGCAGCGGCTGGAGGGCCTCACCCCGGCCGGGCTCCGGGAGCGGATCGAGGCGATCGGGCCGGCCGAGTTCGAGGAGGTCCGGAACGTCCTTCAACAGGACGGGCAGCTCGCCCCGACCGCCGACGACCGGGCCGCGTATTTCGAGTTCGCGGCGCACTTCTTGGAGCTCCGGTTCTTCAACCCGGCCCTGATTCCGGTGTGCTTCCCGGGGCTGTCGGCGGCCCCGGTGGCGGCGGCCCTGGCCGGGGACGTGGACGGACTCGGACTGTTCCTCCAGACCCGCCCGCCGGGTGCCCCGGACCCGGCCCCGCGGACCGACGACCAGTCGGACGAGTCCCACGACTTCTACCACAAACTCACGCGACAGGCCCGGCGCGCCGGCGCGGGCGGCGACACGGTCGCGGCGGCGATCCTCCACACCCGTGCCGCCCGGGTCGCCCCGGTGGCCCTCACGGTCCCGGCACAAGAGGCCGCGCGCGCGGACATCCACGCCCTGGTCGCGCGCCTCGGCCGGGCCCTCGAGCCGACCGAAACCGAGGCCGAGAGCTGGCGCCGGGTGCTGCCGACCCTCCTCGACAAGGCCGACCAGGGCACCCGGCCGGTCGAGGCCGCGATCCTGTACGACCTCCAGCGGGCCTGCCGCGACCACGAGGACGTGATCTACGCTCTGGACGCGGCCGAGTGGCTGATGTCCGCGGGGAAGCGCCCGGTCCGCCGGCCCCTGGACAGCGAGCGGTTCGTCCGCGTCCCGGCGCAGCTCCGCAAGGCCACCCACCGGCTGACCGCGGCCCGCCTCAGCGACGCGGACCGGCAGGCCCTCGCGGCCCTGTTGCGCGGGGCCCTCGACCGCGCCGAGGCCCGGCTCCGCCAGCGGTTCCGCCCGGTCCTGACCGACGCGCTCCACGACGCCGGGCTGCAGCCCGCGGCGCTGCCCGAACGGGCGGCCCTCGAGAAGGCGGTCGAAGAGCTGCTCGACCGCATCTCGTCGGCCGGGTTCCTCCGGTTCGCCGACGTCCGGGACGCGCTCGCGCGCGGGCAGATGAAGCTCCCGGACCTGAGCGGCGCGCCAGAGTACCTGGGCGCCGACCCCCTGCTGCGGCTGGACAAGCGCCTGGCCGCCCAGATGGACGGGGTGTACCGGCGGGGCGAATCGTACACCCGGCTACTGGAGGGCGCGACGGCGATCGCGTTCGGCACCCGGTCCGGGCGCTGGGCGGTCACGAACGTCGCGGTCCCGTTCCTCGGGGCGTTCCTGCTGGCCGAATTCGTTTGGATGCTCGTGTTCGACCGGCGCGCGGCCGGGGCGCTCGCGGACGGGGAACCCGAGCCGTCGTTCTTCGGCGGGTGGAACGCGGAGTGGTGGTTCCACCTCGGGTGGGTACTACTGGGGGCGTTTTTCTTGACGGCCGTCCGCTCGGCCGCGGTCCGGGCGGCCGTGTCGTCGACCCTGCGGGCGGGGTACCGGGGCGCCCGGTTCGTGTGCTGGGACCTGCCGATGCGCGTGTGGAACACCCCGTGGGCGCGGGCGCTCGTCGCCAGTGCCGGGGTGCAGACCCTGCTGAACCTCGGCCTCAAGCCGCTGGCCCTCAGTGGGGTTCTCTGGATCGCGTTCCGGCAGCAGTTGTGGGACGGCGGGTGGGCGGCCCGGGGCGTCACGTTCGCGGCCGCCGTATTCGCGGTGAACAGTCGGCCGGGGCGGGCGGTCGAACAACTGTTGCTGGCCGCCGCCCGCGAGGTTCTGGAGCTGCTCGGGTCCGTCCCGGCCATTCTGGAGTGGGTGAACGACCTGTTCCGGGACCTGCTGTACGCCCTCGAGTGGGCGCTCGCCCGGGCCGAAGACTGGCTCCGGCTCCGCGGGCGCGGGGGGGCGTTCTCGGTTACCGTGCGGGTGCTCGCCGGGCTGATCTGGATGCCGTTCGCGTTCCTGGTGCGGTTCTACACGGTCGTCCTGATCGAGCCCATGATTAACCCGCTGAAGCTCCCGCTCACGCTGTTGTGCGCGAAGTTCGTCTACCCGCTCCTCCTGCTGTCGCCCCAGATCCTGGTGCGGGACCCGGGCTCCCCCCTCGGGTACGGTTCGCCGCTGGTCGCGCCGCTCGCCCCGTACCTCGGCGAGGCGCTGGCGTTCCTGTTGGTAATGGGCACCCTGTGGCTGCTGCCGGACGCGCTCACCTACTTGGTCTGGGAGATGCGGGAGAACTGGCGCCTGTTCCGTGCGAACCGGCCCGCGGCCCTAAGAGCGGCCGCGGTCGGGCCGCACGGGGAGACGGTGAAGGGATTGGTCCACCGCGGGTTCCACTCCGGGACGCTGCCCCGGCTGTACGCCCGGCTCCGGGGCGCCGAGCGGGAGGCCGCCCGGACGGACAACTGGCGGGACGCCCGGACGCACCGCCAGGCCCTCCGGGAGCTGGAGGAGGCGGTCCGCCGGTTCGTCACGCGCGAGCTGGTCGCGGTTCTCAATCCCGGCCCCGGGAGCGCGGGGTGGGGCGGCCCGGCCCTGAAGGTCGGGGACATTCACCTGAGTACGAATCGCATCCGGCTCGAGTTGATCGCCGGGGGAGCTGGCGAACCCGCCTGGCTCGAGTGGGAGGACCGGTCCGGTTGGCTGGTCGCGGGGTGGGTCGGGGCCGGGTTCCTGACCGATCTCGCTCCCGGTCCGGCCCGGGAGCTCGAGAACGCCCTGGTCTACCTGCACCGCCGGGCCGGGGTCGATTTGATCCGCGAACAGGTGCGGATCGTGCTACCACCGACGGCTCACTTCGATGTGGCCCCGAACGGCCTGCTGGTGTGGTACGGGTCGCGCGAGGCGTCCCCGCCGGTGCTCTACGACCTGTTCGATCCGGGGGCCGAGTTGCGGCCGCTCACCCCGGCGGGCCGGCGCCTGGTTCTCGGTCCAACGTTGGAAACCCGTCGGTTAGTGTTCGGCAGAGTTGAACTGACGTGGGCCGAGTGGGTGAGCGTTTGGACCACCCACCCGGATCCCGCACCCGCCGCGACGGACCGGCCCACCCGTCCGAGATTCGGCCCGGCGGACGTCGCTCTGAGTCTGCTGCCGCAGGGGGCGCCCGCAGTACCTTCCGACGCGGAGCCCGCCCGCGCGCTCCCGTCACCCGCGCCCGAGGTTCTGCGAGAAGACTCACCCGCGCGGCCGGATCGGTATCCCGAAGGAGCGGGGCGCGAAGCTGAAAAAGGATCTGGCGAGTGAGCGGAAGTGGGGCGCGAAGCTTCTGGAAGCGGCACAAGACCCGCAGCAACGTTCAAAAGACTTGCGCCCCGAATCCCGACGCCGTTCTTTCCCAACTCGGGACCGGCGCGTCGCTCTTCAAACTCGTGGGTACGGTGTCGATCGCCGTACCGGTTGAGCCGTGACCGGATTGACATCAACAACGATACGGGATGGCGACCTACTAACAGGCAAACGCAAACGCCGCAAGGTATTACCCTTGCGGCGTTTGCGTTCAGCGAGGACGACGGGACTCGAACCCGCAACCACCGGATCGACAGCCGGATACTCGCTACCACGCCCTCTCGGCGTAACCTGGCTTGGGTGTTTGGTTTAGATCGCGTCACAGGCATTCAGAAGACGCCGCGACTTCCCACATTTTATCCTGTTTTGGTACGGAATGCGATGCTTTCTGTACCGGATTCTGTACCCGCCGCGCACATCAACTTCACTGCGGTGGAGGTGGTGGAGCCTCTACCATCGGTAAATCTCGGGTTCTCAATCGCCTCTCAAGCTCTGCCTCATAGGGTGCGACCTTCCCTTGTAGGACCTCAAGATTTTTCTCGATTTTCTCTAGCTGGCCGTCTTGAGTAAATTCTTTTCCAGCAGCTACGTGAGAGCTCTTGGCCGCTCGAAGCTGCTCTGCCTCGCCGTCTAATTTCTTAATGTCCGCCCTTCCTTGAGCGACTAACCACTCCAAATCAGTATCTGATGGCCACGCGTGATCATCGAAACCCATCTCCGCGAACGCACTGAAGATACGGGTATGTAATGCCCTCTGAAAATCGGCGCTGAGTGCCGCAATTCGGTGCCCATCAACAAACTGTTGACGGGCATCTGCTCGTGTCGGAATTTCGATCGTGTGAAACGAGTCGAGGCGTGCGCAAAATCTGCCTGATTCGCCGGGGAGTTGCCCTAAATAAAACTGGTCAGGAGACCCGTCGCCGTCCCTCTGGACCGTCATGAAATCTATGACTTTTTCAAAGGTGTTCACCGAGTGCGGCACACCCTCTGAGTATTCTTTCACGCCGACAACGATGATTTGTGGTTTGTGTGCAAGAACGCACGGACGAGAAACGACGAGGCAAAACTTGAATTTGGTAGCAGCGGCCTCAGTGCCGTTCGCTCGGGTTAGGAACAGCGTGACGCCACGCAAAATATCCCCTTGTGAAAGGGGATATCCCAACACGGGCGACTCAACGATCGGCATGGTTGGATTCGCTGTACCGCTTGAAGGCCGCGCGGACTTCGTACCCTTCTGGCGTCCATCCAAATTCGGTAGGCTCAGGGAAGTCGGCGACCGGATACGATTCGACTTCCGAAGTCATATTCGTGCTTTCCGTCTCCAGCAAGGGCGCGGTTGCCGCTAACGGCCCTACGCCTTCACAGGTATTGGGCACGACTGGCACAGGCAGACAGTTGGGCGAAGGCAGTACCAAAGCATTTCGTGGTGCCGGGAGCGAGAGACGGCCACTCCCGTGCCCCGTGCTAATCTGGCAGCATGCCTCGACAGCTGCAAGCGACCCGCAGCCACCCTTCGCCGTCATCTCTTGCAGCGCTCCCCACAGGCCGTTGGCCGCATCATGGAACGCAGTGAAAGAGGTGAGCATCAGTTGACGAACTTCATCGTCAGTGAGCTCAAGAGACTTGGCCTTAGTTCTGAGCAACTGGAGCCCGGTCCACAAAAAATTCCGTGCATCCTCCGACGTACTCGCCATCGGATCGAAAACCCACAACCCCTGCATGCAAATCACGTCCTGAACTGGCTCACGAGCCGGCAGATCAGGATCTCGGTGCGAAGGAGGAGAAGACCGGGTTTTGGCGGTGAGGGAAGGAGTATCCCAAGGGGTCTTGCGTTTTCTCGATTTAGTCATGACTGATCCCCTTGAGCCACATCGCCGAGAAGTTCATTCCCGAAACGTTGCCGGATGGCGGTTAATTTTTTCTCCGTTCGACCAATGACCTCCGCCAGCAGCTTTAGCGCCGACGGAGACATGTTGAAAGTATTCAACGTCTCGTTCCCGTCTGTGTCACACTCCGTTACTCGCAGTTGCACTGTCGGTACGTATCCGACGATTTCCTCTTCCGCCCCGCTCTCGTTACGCTTGAACACCGGGCGAAGTTCGCAGACGGAGCGGAAGGACTCCGCAAGGGGAGATACAGTTTGAAGATAGCGCACTTTCAGAGCCCGTGCACGTTCAGGCTTTTGTGTGAGCATGGCCACAAGGGCTTTGCGCTTTGCATCGAGGCTCGATAGCGCGCCCTTTTCTTCGGGGTACTGCTCCAGAAATTGACGCATGTCGTCAATGATTTCATCCGGCGGGTGCCCCTCCTCAACGACGGTGAGAAGAAACTGGCCCACCAACGTCACCGACGAGGCCGCCTCCTGTTCCAGCCGAAGACGTTCCGCTACTTTTTGAGCGAAATTCGGCCGCCCAAGAGAGACCGATTCGCCGGTGCCGAGCAACTCATCCAGTGCCTGAATTTGACCCTCATCCAGCCGCAAAAGCGCGCGCACGTCCTTGAGCGATTGCTTAGGCAAGAAGAGGTGTCGTTGCACGTCGGTCTCCCTTCAGGTCCGAGCGGGCGAAAGCTCCGAGACCGGCACGGGTCGCAGCGTCATGGTACCAATCGGCGAGCGGCGGGACTACCCGCCGCACAATGTTTGCCACCCCCCCACTACCCACGACAGGTACGGTGGTGACGGCAGAAGATGCCAAATTAGCTGCTGTGCGGACAACTCGCACTGGCCGTTCTGACGGCACAGATGCCTTCCCCTCATTAGAGCGGTATCGCCATCGCTGGGTTCACAACACTCTTCCTGACGCACGAGCATCTGCTGGCCGCCACCTGCCGGGATGCGTGATGGAGAACAGGTATGCCCAAAGGGGTGTTTCCTGTCGAGATCGACTGGACGTGACAAATGGGCGTAATCGCCCGAAGCGGTCGGCAGGACTTCGGTCGCACTGCTGACACCGACAGCACGAATCCTCTTGCGCGAAACTCCGTCCTGTGCCATTCTCTGGCTCATGCGAGTGACGTTTCCCTTTCCCAACAGGCTTTTCCGTGCAGCGGGTGCTGGTCACTCGCAAAGTACACTCGTGCCCGCTGCGCCGAGGAGCATGGAAGAGAGGTGAAATGAAACAGCCGCTGACTGATCTTCCAACGCTTGCCCTCGGCTTCGCTACGTGTGCCCATCACCAACAGAAGCGGAAGTACACGGGTGAGCCCTACGTCAACCACTGCTCAAGCGTTGCCCGCATCGTCGCCGAGTACACCTCGGACGAAGCCGTGATCGCCGCAGCCATCCTGCACGATGTGCTGGAAGACACCGAAGTCACTGAGTCCGAACTTCGGAACGTGTTCGGCGAGCGAGTCGCCGCGCTGGTGGCCGAGGTGACCGACCCTATAGTCGAGGGGAACCGTGCGGTGCGAAAGCAGGCCGCCCGTGAGCACCTGGCCCGCTCGTCACCGGAAGGGGCGACGATCAAGCTGGCCGACCTGATCGACAACACGTCCAGCATCGTGGCGCACGACAAGGGTTTCGCGCGAACGTATCTCGGTGAGAAGGGAATACTGCTCGAAGTGCTTCGGCACGGCGACTCGGCCCTGTGGAAGCGTGCCTTCGAGAGGCTTCAAGCCGCACAGCGAGAATTGGTCCAGCATCGGCTCGGCGAGGGCGCATGAGCACGATCGTCCGCGCGCCGCAGCTACTCCAACCGCCCGAAGACCTGACGCGCGAGTCGGTTGTTGTGAGCCCAGATGTCCGAGCGCGCCAACCGCTTCAGAGTGGCCTCGACCTGTTCTGGCGGTACACTCGGGGCGCGCAACACACTCCACCCTTCACCGATTGCCTCGGCCCCTTCGCGCGTCGAGCACTCCTCCACACCCCACTCGGGGAGTTCGACGACGAACCTGCCGTTTTCCTCGCGGATAGTGGGGCTCACAGTGATCAACCTCTTCAGCGGGTCTGCTCAAAATACTGTGAATTCTCGAGCCTCCGCAAAGGCGTGTCCAAGTCAGTTGCGGAAGCGGTTCGGGAAAAGATGATTACCGCTACCCTGCGACCCGCACTCTCCTCGCCATCGTGACCCACACCACAGGTGGCTGCTCGGTCACGTTGGTCACGAATAGCCACACCTCGTTCTTACCCGACTCGCGCATGGGAACCCGCGATCCCGGTACGAGGTTCAATCGCTGCCAGTCGTCGATCCCGAGGCGCAAGCGCAGGCCCTCGTCGGTTGCGACGACGTAAGCCCACATCTCCGAACCGTTCAACGTCAGAAGCACGCTACCCATAACCCGCGCCCTCGAGGTGAGTATACCTAAGTGCGCTATAGCGGTTGGGAAAGCAAATCGGATTGCGGGATTTCTGCGGTCAAAGTGGTAGGTTTGCGCAGTGCTGGGAAGTGAACGTATCGGCTTGGGAAGGCATCTGCCTGAAAACGAAAATAGCGGGGTGACACGCGGTGGGCCGTCGCCCATTCAACCCGCTGCGGTCACCCCGCCAGCAAAGTAATGAGCAAATGCCGGACCGGTTCTTAGCGTGTGGCCTTAGAAATGCACTCAGTCCCTCGGTTTCGAGCGGAAAAGAATACTAACGGGCGAGACGATCATGTTGCGCTGGGCCATCCTGTTTTTCATCGTGGCGATTATTGCTGCCGTGTTCGGGTTCGGGGGGATTGCCGCAGAGGCCGAGGGGATCGCGAAGATTTTGCTGGTCATCTTCCTGATCCTGGCCGTGGTCGCACTGATTTTTGGACGCAAGGGACCAAGCGTGCCGTAATCCGAAACAGAACCGCCCAGGTCGGGGAAGCAAGGGCGCACGGGGCGGCCTCACCCAACCTGGGCGGCGTCCCGAGGGCGAGCCGGGACAGTACGTGCAGCATTCCGGCGGCCGGGTCGCGGTCGCGGCGAGGGCGGGTGTGTTAGTGGCAGCGAAGGCTATACGGTAGGCGTGACACAATCCTATCAGGAAAGTTGCGAAGGAAAGATGAGAAGGCCGGGGGATTCTTTCCGATTCTGAATTTTGCGACTGTGGCACGAATTGTGAGACCCTGTTCAGGAAATTTCCGGGTCTCTTTGTTCTTTACGCGTAAGCCGCGGTCTCAGGCCGAGTATTCTCACCTCGGGTCGGCCGCGATCATTACACTGAATGGGCGACAGTGTGGTGGTTTAGCGGCCGACCTTTTTTTGCGCGCACTTCACCACCCACGTCCACAACCCTTGTGCCACTACAATAACTCGGCCCTTCCATTCATCTCCTGAGGCGATCATGGCGCGGAAGTACGATCCAGAGAAGCTCAAGCAAGCAGCGGCTGATTGGGACGTTCACCACGCTCTCGTGGCCGCGGTCCGGCGGCTCGTCCGCCTGGCCGGTGGTCCACAAGAGGCCAAAGACGTGATCGACGCCGTAGCGGCCGCGGACGCACTGGAAGAGGAGAAAGAAGAGGGGGCGTAAGCACCGCTTCGAGAAACGAAAACGCCCGCCGTCCCCAATGGAGGATTGGCGGGCTCTGTTGTTAACTCACTTCACGGGCGGCTTCTTCGGCAAACCGCACCGAGGATCTTTCGGTGGCGGGCTGCACCGACAATGGCCGAGACAGTACGTGCATCGGCGGCACGTCTCGCCCTGACACCGGCACGTGGTCTGTTCGCCTTTCAGACAACAAAAACAGGTCTTCATGACGATCCTCCTTTGCCTCCAGCAGAGCGCGAAAAGGAAGAAAGCGCAATCCACGTTGAGCGATTTTTCCGGTTGCGCGATCCGCCGCGCTATGCCACCCTGCGTGCCGAAAGAGAGGTGGTATGTCCCAGGAGAAGAACCAAGAAAACAAAAAGGAACCCGCCATTCGGTTTCAACCGGGCACCGTGGTTGCCACCATCGGCGCGACGCAGATCGCCAACCACTTCCAGATGGCCGAAATGCTCCGCCGTCACTTGCACGGCGATTGGGGAGACGTGGACCCCGAAGACGCAAAAGCCAACGAGCACGCGGTCAAATTCGGGGAGCGAATCCTGTCGAGCTACAAAACGGAAAGCGGCGAGAAGCTGTGGGTTTTGACCGAACACGACCGGAGCGCGACAACGATCCTAACGCCTGGCGAATATTGATCTGCGGGGCGTATGATCTCCCGCCTCCACCTCGGCTCCTCTCCCTCCTGCGGCAATGCCAGCGTCACCCAGTGCTCGACGTTCAAGCGGAAGCTGCGTGAGACCATTGGGCGCGTGGAAGGCGCGAGCCTGTTGACGGTTCAGCACGACCAGCGAATGGTGGTGGAAGTGGTCTACCCGAGCGACAACCCGCTCGCCGAGGCGTGGGCGAAAGAGGCCAAGGAAGTCGCGGAGAGCGTGTGGAAGCTGGTTGAGCACTCGAACACTCGGCAGATGCTCCGCGGGTAACTTATTCCCAGTGAATACGCCCCCTGACTTGCCTTCCCGTCGCCGTCGCGTCGTCCTCGAAGTCCGGGGTTCGGAGGCGGTAAAGCGCGAAGCGCTTAAAATGCCGCCGCAGACCCCGGACGGAGAGGCGATGCAGAGGCGGCGGTGAAGGCCTGTCTTGGAAGCCATCCTTGAGCCTGAGCCGAGTCCGAGAAGGTGGGGTTCGCCTCACAGCGGGATACTCGTCACGAAGTGGAACATGCCGGCCGCCACCAAGCCGCACAGCACGCATTCCTCAACGAAGCTGAACTCGATGGGCTTCGCGCGCCGAACTTCGGCGTAGTTGATCCGGTCTGCGAAGCTCGTCTTCATTTCGGGGGAATCGGGATCGTCACCCGAAAGATCTCGCACCCGGTCAGTGAGATGACGGAGATCGTCAGGAGCACGAGGAGTGGGAACACCATCAACCGGATCATTTTCCTGTTTTCATCTCGGCCACAGCCATTTCGATAGCGCTGTGGATCGCACTGACGACGATGTTGCGACCGCGCTGCTGAAGGCCTTTGATCACCACCTTCTTCGCGGCCTTGAATTTGTCCTCGCCACTGCCCCCCGTAGCTTCGGCGGCTTTAACGGCTTCGGCGGCCAGGTCCAGCAGCAAGTCGCCACCGCCTTCCATGATGAGCGTGCTGGTGGCTTTCAGGGCTTTGGCGACACGGGCGCTGACGCCAGCGAACCACAATTTGATGATCGATAATATGTCCATGGTCAGTCCTTTCAGTTGGATTGTTGGTCTTTGGCCCACGGTGGAGGCCACGCGGATTGCATTTCGGGTATTTGGGGAGGAGGTGGTTCTTTCTCTTTTCGTAACACCTCAATCAGCCCGATCATGGAAACACCTGCTATCGCGATAGCTTCTTTCTGCTCAGGCGTGAGTTCGAACCCCATCATGACCAGGAGTATCGTTAACCCACGCCACGTGCTGGGCTCTTTGAGCCGTCTGATAAGCCATGTCATTTGCTACCACTCCCTTGCAGTGCCGGTATCGGCGTGAACAAAACTGTTGTAATGCACCCCGAAGCCGGTGAATCCTGCTGACTTCAGCACCGAGAGCAGTTCCTGCTTGGTAAAAAGCATGCGTCCGCTGCGGGAGCAGAGCGAAATGTCAAACGCGCGTCCATGTAAGTGCATGGAGTGCGGGGCTCCTCCGATGCGGCGGTTGTACTGCTCGCTGCGATATCCGGAGTTGATGATAAATGGCTTGCCCGCGCGGGTTCGGGCATCTTGCAAGCGATCCAGCGCGTCGAAGTCGATCATGATGGCCTGTGTTCCTTTGCAGGCAATTTCGGCGGGCGTGAAGTCCGGCCAGCGCCAAATTTCTGCGGGAACGTCACGGAAGTGTGGATAGTAGTGTTTCACATGCTGTCTTTCACGGTGAGTTGCGTCAGTGCGGCGGGCGGGAGTTGGAGAATCACCTGTGCGTACCCGTCGAGCCGGGCCTGTTCCTGGGCCGCGTTGACCAGGTACTTGATCGCCACCCCGCTCACGAGCCCGAACGTGAGAAACGTGACGAGCTGACCGAACATGAGGGTGCGGAGCACGAACCGCGTGGCGACCCGGGTCACGGCTCGATACCCAGGAGCTTGCGCAGGAACGCGATGGCCCTGTTCTCGTCGATTTTTCCCCCCATAACGGTCCCCGCGATTAAGAATCCCAAACATAAGCTCGACCACTTTACCTTGATCATTTCAAATGTGAACCATTTCTTTTGCTGGCTCTCGCTGGCCTTCTCGAAGGACTGCTCGAGATCGTCCACGCGGCGCTCCAGGCCGTCGAGTCGGATCTCGTGCTTGGCGGTGCGTTCATAAATCTCTCGTTCGTGAGGGGGCATGAGGGCTCAGCTGTACGTTGCGGTTTTCCAGGCGGCTTGCGGCGAGTTGCCGACGTGGCGGACGGCGTTGACGTGGATCTTGTTGCTGTTCGGGGCGAGTACGACGTTGCCCTCGACAATGGTGCCGTTGACCAGGACGCGGCCGATGGTGCCGCCCTCGTACATCCCGATGCGCTGGGACTGTCCGGTGCTCGGGGCGTGGAACCCGCCCCCGAAGAAGGCGACGCTGTGAAGGGTTCGGCCGCTGTTCGCCAGGAGCTCCACGTCCGCCCCACCGGTCGCCGTGCCGTTGTGCTCGAAGTGCGCGCCGTGGAACTCGACGGAATAGATGTCGCCGGAACTGGCGAGCAGGTACCATCCCGCGTTCGTGGCCCCTTCGTAGATGGACCCGAAGGACGCCACGGTCACGACGTAGGCCCCGGTCTCGGCCGACAGGTACACGTGCCGGTAATTGTTCGTGCAGGTGACGGCAATGTCCTTGAGACTCGACACCCCGCCGTCGAAGAACCGGCTGTAGCTGCTCGCGTCCTCGAACTTGGACTTGTCGAACACCCAGTCCACGGCGAACCCGCCGGTGCAGTACACGTGCTGCTGGGCTTTGCCGAAGGTGACGTTGGTGAACTCGACGCGCCCGAGCGCCGAGGGGAGCGTGGCGTACACGTGCTTGCCTCGCGTCGATTCGTTCGCGAGGCGGAGGTTGCGCATGGTGCGGCTCTCGCCCGCCGTGGTGAGGGTCAAAATGTTGCCGTCGCCGATGAGTGCCGCCTGCCCCTCCCACTGCCCACAGCCCTCGAGCGTGCGGGCGGCGGGCCAGTCGATGGCGGCGTTGGCGGGCAGATAGAGTTCGCCCGGGATCTCGATGGTTTTCGCGGTTGAAATCGCCGCCAGAAGAGCGGCTTTGTTGGCCGCGCGGACGGTGGAATCGGACGTGTAGCCGAGTGTAGCCCCGGAATCGACGACGTTTGCTCGGTATGCCATAGGCCCTCCTTACGCGGCGCGGTAGGTGGCCGAGAAGATGACGGTGGTGCCCGCCTGGATCTGGTTCGCGAGCAGGCTCGAGAGCGAGGTCGCGGTGTTCGTGTAGCACGTCATGTACGTGTTGCCCTCGGAGACCGCGGCGGCATTCACACCCGCGTTCGAGGAGACGGTCCCGTCCAGGATGCAGATGCCCGCGCCCGCGTTCCCGCCCTCGGCCAGGTTGGCGGCGGCGAACGGCAGTGAGATGCGGAGCTGACCGGCCGGGGAAGACACGGAAGAGACCGCGACCGTTCCTCGCACCGTGACCATGTTCCCGTGGCGCTCGTAGGAGCCGGTGTCGTTGGAGGTGTTGACGGTAATCGTGCCGCTGGTTCCGCACGTCAGGGCCACCGTGTACGTGCCCTCGCTGGGCGGGGCGAGGGTCGGGAAGTACCCGACGCACCGGACCACGCTGGAACCGTACCCCTGGAACACGGCGAAATCCCCGGCCACGGTGGTGATGTTGGCGGCTCCCGGGAGCACCAGGCTGGAGCCGTGGGTCAGCGTGAGCGCGCCGGTGAAGCGAACGATGCGCCAGTCGCCCTCGGCCAACGTTATCGCGGTGATGGTGGTCGTACCGGTGACGTCCACCGCGCGTGAGTAAACCGCGCTCAGATCCACGGTTCCGGCCGATGCCGCGGTTCCCGGCACCCCGCCCTGTAACGAAAACGCCTTGTTGTTCGTCACGTCCACGTACCCGAGCGTGATCCAATCGGTGCCGTCGTAAATGGCGAGCGTTTGGAGCGTCGTGCTGGGCGTGTTCGTGTCGAGCCAGAGCTGCCCGGAGTACGGGGTGGCGGGGGCCGAATTTCCGCTGCTCGTGCTGGCGAGCGCCTGGAGCGCGGCGTTGATGTCGGCACGGGCGGTTGCTCCGCTCGCGTTGTCGATGACCATGTCGTGTTGGCTCATTTAAGCTACCTCGTCGGCGGTTACAGAAAGTTCAGAAATCAGGATGTTGTACGCGGGGTCGGACGAGGTCAGCTCGCACTCGAACTCGAAGCCGCGAGCGTAGAACTCGCCCGAATCGAGCTTCTGCCACGCGCCCCAGGTGGGGCTGCCCGCCGGGTCGTCGTCGGTGGCCCGCACGTACACCTTGGCGTCCGCACTGGCCGCTCCGGCCCCGTCGAAGTCGAGCCAGTCGTCCATGAGAGATGTGCGGTCGTCGAGCCGGTCCCGCTGGTTGTCGATGGCCGCGAGTACGTGGCTGGTGAGTCGCACCCGGCGGACCGACCCGAGGTCGATGCCCCCGGAGAAGTCGTAGGTGCCGCTCGATTCCACCCCGCCGAACCCGTCCAGGTCCGGGACCGCGTCCAGGTCCGGGATGTCGTCGAAGTCCCCGCTCCCGGAGAGCTTGAGCGTGCTCCCGTCGACCGCGCAGTCGGTCTTGGTGCCGGGGAACGTGGGGTGCTCGGTGAGGGTGGTGACGTTGGCGTAAGCGAGGGCCGTGGCCTGAACCGTGGTGACGCTGGCGGCGGTCGTGGATTCGATCCCGCTCGCGTCCACGCACTTGGCGAGATAAATCCCCGGCTTCAGTGGCAGGGCGTGGCTGGTGGCGGAGCCCGCAGCGGCGGTGCCGATGGTGGTGCTCGCGGTCCACCCGTCGGCGGTGTTCGGGGAGTGCCGGAACACGACCTTGCCCCCGATCCGCACGTCCAGGTTGTCCTGCCCGGTGAACGGGTCCCAGGAGAGAATGGCGAGCCCGCCAATCGTGGCAATGGTCAGGTTCTGCGGCTCGGTCGGCGGGTCCAACAGCCCGTTAATGGCTTGGGGCTGCGTGGAATATTCGGACAGCACGCCGAGGGTGTTGACGGCGGCGACGGCGAACACGTAGCTGGCGGGGACGATGTCCTCGATGTCCGTCGAGTTCGTTCCCGAGACGCGCGGGAGGTACGTCCATTCGGCGGCCGAGGTGAGGCGGTACCGCACCTGGTAGGCGGCGAGGAACGCGTCGGGGGACGCGACCCAGGCGAGCGTGGCCTTGGCCTTCACCCCGTCCCCGTTGCGGGTCACGTACTTGGACTCGGTGACGGTCAGCGGGCCGGGGGGCGAAACGTTGAGCGGGTTCGGCAGGTTCGTGTCCGGGGCGGCGTCGGCGGTGGTTTCTTCGCCGCTGTTCCAGTCGTAGCTAGCGCTCGATTCTTCCTGGAGCGTGAGCACCACCGGACCGGGCGGTTGCAGGCTCCACTTGGTGATGCGGAACGGCTTGGCGCTCCACCCGAGCTGGGCGTTGTCGAGCGTCACCACGTCGTGGACCGCGTATTTCAGGGCGTGGTGCATAACGGGCACGGTGACCGTGATCCCCTGGCGGCCCTTCTCGAGGACCACCTTGGCGATGCGCTGGGCGGCGACCGGGTGGTTCGTAAACGGTAACTCGATGTCCCGGACGATCTGTTCGCCGTTGTCCTGGGCCTGGTAGGTGCTGTTGGTAACGGCCGGGAAGTCGGTCGGCTGCCAGTTCTGGTCCGGGTCCACGAACGTGCCCTTGACCGCGTTGAACAGATCCTTGCGGGGGGCGCGGGCGACCATCTGGAGCGGTCCGGCCATGATCGCCGTGGTGATGCTTCCGGCGGGTGTGTCGTAGGCGGCCGCGTGGCACCGGAACGCGCCCTGCACGTAGGTCACGGCCCCGGCGAGTGATGTGACGAGCTGCTGCAGGTTCTCGAGCGGCGCGGTGGCGGTGTCCGCGACCCCGTTGCACGTGTACCGGGCCTGCGTGGAGCCGGAAGCGAGCGTGACGCTCTCGTCGCACACGTTGGCGGCGGCAATGAAGTACGAATCGTCGATCTCGTCCGCCTCACACCCGAAACCGTAATCGGCGGTCAGGTAATCGCGGATACAGAGCGCCGCGTTGTCACTCCAGACGGTCAAACCCGTTCGCGGGTCGTACAGCTTCTTGCCGTCGACCACGGCCGAGATGTTGGGGATGCCGTTGGGGAACACGTCGATGGAATACTGGAGGCGCACGTAGATGTACGCGATGCCGCGCAGCCGGTGTGCCTCGGTCCACAGACTCGGGCACTCGTGGATCAGCTCGGTGCTAGCGACTTGATCGGCGGCACCGGTGTATTTCAGCACCCGGACCCAGGCGTTGCCCTCGGTGAAGTAGGAGCCGGAGCTGGCCCACCCGTTCCCGTCGAGTGGAACCACTTCGTCGTTCAAATAAATGTCGCCGATGGAATCGACCTCGTGCCCGGCGAGCGGGATGACGAGGTGCAGGAACGCGTTGTCGCGGTCCACCGCATCACCCAGGAAGTTGATCCCGCGCGCGGTGTGGGCGAATACCAGCGGGCCGGACACGCGGGCACGGCCGTAGACGATCTTGTGGCTCTCGACGCTGCTGCGGACGGTGACCGATCGGCCACTCGCCTCATTGGAGAACGACGGGGCTTTGGCTTTCTTGGTCAGGGCACGGGAGCCGAGCTGGTTGACGGCGGCGGAGACTACGAACCCGGCGGCCGACGCGAGCAGCCCGGTACCGATTGCGGCGGTGGTGGCCGCACCGGCAACCGCAGCAACGACGGGGATGACGGCGGGCATTAGTCGACGCCCCACGCGCGCGTGCAGGCGAGCGTATCAATCGTGGTGAGACCGGATGCGGTGACGAAGTGACTCACGCGGCCGTTGCAGATCCCGAGCGCCCCCTGTGGGTGCAGCACGAGATCGCCGCGCCGGGCGAGCGGTACGGGTTTTTCCTCAAGAGCATCGGCGGCAACGGCTTCGACTCCGTTAAACCCGAGCCGAGCCATTGCGAGCTTCGCGCCCCGAGTCGTGCGGTACGTGCCCTTCCACCGGGAAACGAAGTCCCGGCCGGTGCAGAGCAGCACCCACGTGCCGGACCACAGGCCGCAGTCGTGTTCGCCCCAGTCGAACTCCTTGCCCGCGCTGGCCGCGACGTATTCGTTGAGAAGGGATTCCCAGCCTTCTGTCCTCATGCCGGGGCCTTCTGGCCCCAGAACAGGGGTTTTTCGGTCGTCTGCTCGACGTACTCCAGCCCACGGTCGCCGGGGTACCGGAGCTGCTGGTCGGCACCGTTGTACCGGCGCGTCAGTGGCCGGTCCCAGGCCGCGAACCGGCTCTCGACGGTCAGCCGGATGGAAACGGTTTCCTCCTGCTCGACGGCCGCCGTGTCCATGCGCCCGCGGTACAGTATGAACGGGGTGTCGACGAGTTGCTGGCTGGTAGCATCCAAATAGCCCCCATAGAGCGTCGCCCGCCGCCCCTGGTAGTATTCGTTGAGGGTGACGCTAACCAGATCCGTCGGGAGCCCGCGGAGCGTGAGTTCCAACGTGGTGCGGCTCAGGTCCGCGTCCTCGTCGACGCCACCGATGGAGCCGATGGCCCCGGTGCCGGTGTACGTGTCGCCGCCGAAACTGATCGAGCCGAGCCCGGTGTGGAGGCACACGTCGCCCGTATCGAACTGGAGCTTGACGAAGTACACCGGATAGATCGTCGCGGCTTGCGAGGCGGATTCGTTGGGGGCCGAGATGCTGCGGGTCACGTCAGAACACCTCGTAGGCGCTGAAGGTTTTCTCCTGGTAAATCCCGTTGTGGTCGCACTCCCAGAATCCTTGCTGGTCGCTCTCCAGGATCATCGTGCAGGTCGGCTTCGTGAGCGTGAGCGGGGCGTTGTCGGCGGGGCTGCTGCGGAGGGCGGGCTTGAAGGTGACGGTCGCGTTCCCGCTCCCGTCGCTGGTCACGTCGGCGATCACCCGCTTCAGTTCACCATTCACCGAGAAATAATCCCCGGCCTTGAGTACCAGCGTGCTGTTGGTCCAGCCGTCGGTGGTGAGGCTTGATCCGGTCTGTGAGGCGTTCTTCACCAGCGGGGTGCCGGTGCCCGCACCGAGCGGCCGTTGGCGGTCCGGGTCGTAAGCGTTGAACGTGTTGGCCATGCCCTCGCACTGGTCGAGGAACGCCATCCACGGCCCGGCCTGGCGGGCGTTCATCTTGGGCAGCGTGTAATCGGCGCGCCACCGGCCCCCGGTCAGAACCAGGCGCTGGGTGTTGCGGGTGAGCGGCGAGGTAAAGGTTTGGGTGTGGGCTTCCAGTCCGAACGAGCTGCGAACGAATCCGGGAGCGGCGGGCATATCAATGGGCATCAGTTGCGCTTCCCGACCATGCGTGATTCACTGCCCCCGCGCTCGATGGCCCCGAAGACGGCGGCCTTGGTGTTGGCCGTAATCGCGGGCATCATGCTCATGAGTTCCTGACGCACCGTGCCCTGGATGCCGGTGCTGATGTTGAAGACGTTGGTAACGGTGACGGACTTCCCGCCCATCGCCCCGTTGGGGATGACCGTCCCGGCGGAATCCGGCACGAACAGTTCGGGACCGTTTTCACCGACAATCGATGCACGCCCGACCGGGGGACGGCCGCCGTCGGCGAAGCCCAACAGTCCACCAATGCTCCCGAAGATGTCACCCCCGAGTGCGTCGCCAATCCCCTGGGCCAGCGGGCCGGTGATCTTGCGCTTGATGATTTGTGAGGCGATTTCCTCGAAGAAGTTCTTGGCCGCGTCCCGGGCGCTGTCGAAGTGGAGAACGATCTCGGTCAACCCGTCGCGGAACGCGTTGGTCAGCTCACGCTGGGTTTCGGTCGCATCCCGGGTCTGTTGCTCGAGCTTCCGCTGGGCCTCCTGTAAGTCGTAAGTCGCCTCGACTTCGGCGGTGATCTGCTGCACGGCTTCCTCCGACAGGAGATTGCCGTCCTTCGTTGCGATCGCGGTGGCTTCCAGGATGGCTTTTCGCACTTCCAGAGCCTTGCCCGAGAGCCCGGCCAGCTCGCGCTCGTTCTCCAGGTTCGTGAGGTACCGCTCCATCTCGTTGTTGAGCGTGTCGTAGTCCTCGACCGCTTTTTCGGTGTCCTTGTCGGTGCCCTTGAGCAGCCCGGCGTTGCTCCCGGCGGCGGGATTCGCTTTCGCTCCCGGCGGGACCAGGTTGCCCTTGGCGTCGAACGTGTAACCGCTGACCACGGTCGCTTCGGTCGCGAACCCGCCGGCCTTCGCCTTACGTCCGTACCCGGCCTGGCCGGTGTATTCCTCGCCGATGGTCCGGCCGATCCGGGAACCGAGCTCGACCGGGTTGAGCACGCGGAGCGTCTGAAACGCTTCCACGACCGCGTCGAGTACCGGCGTGAACGCGGTGAAGCTCACCTGGAGCTGCTCCACGACCGCGGTCCACTTGTCCCCGAACTCGTCGATGCGCTTCAGATCCTCGTCGCTGATCGCTTTGCCGGTGCGCTTGGCATCGTCCACAAGTTTTTGCATATTGCCGCCCAGCTCGTTGATGAGCGGGATCAGCACGGCAGCCCCGCGTCCCATCAGATTCTGTGCGGCGGCCTGCTGCTGGGTGATGTCCTTCAGACCCGACAGTGCTCGTGCGACGGCGAAGAAGCGTTCCTCCTGCGGCAGCGCGAGCAGTTTCGTGACGCTGAGCCCGAGCTGGTCGAACGATTTGACCGTCTCATGGTTACCGGTCTGGGCCTCGCCGAGGGCGTTGTTGAGCCGGGCCATTGCCCCCGCGAACTCGTCCAGGCTCGATCCCGACTGCTTGAGCGGGGTGTTCAGGGCGGAGAGTGTGCTCCCGGCGAACCCGGTCCGCTGGGCCAGATCGTTGATGTGGTCGGCGGCGGCGAACGCCTGCCGGCCGAAACTCACCACAGCCGCGACGGAGAGCGCCGGGACGAGTGCGGCGAACTGCCCCCGCAGATCGGTGAGCACGGCTCTCATCCGGTTGCCCGTGTCCTGGGTCTGCTGTTGGGCGTTTTTCAACGCGCGCTCCAGCTGGGCCGAGTCGGCAGTAATGGTGATCTTCAGTTCGTCAAGCGTCGCCACGGTGCTGCTGTTCCCTCTCCAATCGTTGTTTCAGTGCGTCCCGGCTTTTCGCATCGGGATACGCGGTCGGATCAAACTTCTTCTTCACCCCCTTATAAGAGGCGAACCCGTCGAACGCGCGGGTCAGCTCCCAGACGTTGCTCTGCCAAAACGCGGGCGGGGGCCAGCGGAGGACGCCGAGTGCGAGTTCCTGGTACTCGTTCCAGAGGAACCGGACGGGGCGGTCAGCCGCCCGATCAGCTCCCCCATCGTTTTCTTTCGCTCCGCGCGTTCACGTTTGGGCGTCATGGCCACGAGGAGCCAGGCCATCAGGTGCCCGCGCAGGAGCTGGTACTCGGTTCCGGTCACCCCGACCTCGTCGAGGAGCCACGCACCGGTGTCCTGTTCTTTCTCACCACACCCGGTGGCGAGCAGCAGGGCGATCTCGTCCTGACGCATCTCCAGTACTCGGGCTTGTACCGCGAGCAGATCCTCTTTGAAGGCGTGCTGCACGGCCTTGAGTGTGGCGAAACTGCCGTCGAGCGTAAAGCTGCGATCCGCGAGGGTGAAGGAGTAGTCGGGGGAAACTAAGTGCTCGGTCATGCGTAACCGTTCAGCCGGATCGCGGCCACGGACATGCCGGTGGCGTTGTCGAGCGTGTAGCTCACCTGACCGCTCGAGTTGTTGAATCGGTCCTGCGGGAACGGGCCGACGACGCATTTGCCGCCGTTGGTGCCGGAGCCGGGGATGGTCACGGTTTCGCCCGCGTCGGCGGCGGAGATGTCACCGAAGCCGGGCTTGGAGAAGGCGTTGCCGGTGATGGTGAGCGTGCGGCTCGAGGCGTTGGCGTTGAGGAACACGAGTACCGTCTTGCCGTCGTTGGCGAACACGTCGCCGGTGGACGCGGAATCGTAGGTGAAGTTGAGGCCGGTGAAAACCGCCGTCTGCTGTGTGAGCGTTGCCATGTGCTACCTCCCTTACGCGCCGGTGAAGGTCCAGCTGCCGCTGGATTCGAGGGTGGCGGTGAACGTCTGCTCGCCGTTGTACTCGCCGGTGATCTCGAAGCTCGATACCTGGAAGCTGCCCTCCAGCGTGTCCCCGTCGGCCCATCCGAGCGCGTGCGCGTTGATGCTCCCGGCGTTGGCGTACCCCTGGAACGTCTCGAACCCGGTGTCGTTGGTCATCACCCCGCCGAACGTGACGGTGACCGATTTCACACCCGCCCCTTCGAGAAGTGTGCGGTACCCGTTGCTGCTCTTGTTGGTGATGTCCACGAGTTCGTGGTTGATGCGCAAGCTGTGCGTGCGGCAGTCGGCGATAGCCGTGCCCCCGCTCCACGTGCCGTTCTTCAGCAGGAAGTCCCTGCCCTTATAATTTGTCATGTGTTAAGCCCTCCTTGGCCCGTTGGTTAACTGTTCTTCACCAGCGCGCGGAACCGGATCACCCCGTGCTGGTACCGGTCGGTTTCGACCTCGCCCTGGGGTTCCACGTCCGCGTCGGCAGCGG
Source organism: Gemmata palustris (assembly GCF_017939745.1). Classification (NCBI taxonomy): domain Bacteria; kingdom Pseudomonadati; phylum Planctomycetota; class Planctomycetia; order Gemmatales; family Gemmataceae; genus Gemmata; species Gemmata palustris. Next base: position 5,833,554 of record NZ_JAGKQQ010000001.1, read on the forward strand.
TGTATTCGAGTGTGACCAGCGCGTGTCCGGTGAGCGTGAGATTGGCTTCTTGCCGGTGCAGCGCCTGCTTGATCTGCCCGAGCAGCGTCTGCACGCCCTTCTTGCCCGCCGCGCTGTCGAACGCGTGGATTGTCACGCTCAGCTCGTCGCCGGTGTCGGATTTGGTGTCCCAGTTGAGGGCGGTGATCGCGCCGATACGGACGAACGGCATGGGTGAACCCTGCGGCACGTGGTCGTAGACCGGCGTGTCGGTGATCTGATCCGTGAGTCGGTCGTAGATCGCTTTTTGAAGGGCGTTACTGGCGAGCGTCATTTGCGGATGCCGTCGTTCACGGCTTTCGCCATGCGTTCGCGGATGAAGGGTTTGCTGCGCTCCAGTGCCGGGGCCATGAACGGGCGCTCGGCCATGTTCGCGGTGCCGTATTCCAGGTGGCGCGCGTAGGTGACGATGCCGCGACCCGCGACCACGAAGCTACTGAGCGCGGTGCTGTCGAGGTACGAATTAATTGAATTGATGAGCCGCCCGGTGTCGGTGGCCGGGGCCTCGCCCGGGGCCGACGCGCGGTGCGTGACCGAGCGGCGTTGATACAACCGCCCGGATTTCGGGCCGCGGGCGATGGATTCCTTGGCTTCCTTCTCCACCCGCTGGGCGGACGCGAGGAGGGCCTTTTTCACCTCCATCTCGATGACTCTGGCTTTCGCCCCCCACTTGGCGGGATCGGGTCCGGAGACGGAAACGGTAAAGTCCATTACGGGATCACCAGCTCGACGCGGTAGCTCTCCAGCGTGATGGTCTCGCCGGTGTTGGTGAGCTGCCCGGTGAATACCAGGTCCTGGGCGGTGGCGGTATCGACGGAGCCGGTTGTTGGCGCTCCGGTCGACGAGCCGATGCCCAAGCTGGAGAAGTTCCAGCTCACCTGCGAGTTGGCCGCCCCGCGGTTACGGACGTCGCTGTCGATCTGCGCCGAGGCGGTGGTCGTAAACGTCGGCCCCATAAAGACCGTGCCCCCGATGCCACCGAGGCGCATGCGCGGAACCTTGTTGTTTCCGCTGTTGGTGTAGCTCCAGAGCGTGCGGACCCGCAGCGCCCCGTTGGCAGTCATCAGTCCGGCGGGGATCGTCACCGTGGCCAGCGTCGTTTCACTGGTAGTGCCGGTTACGCTCACGCCAGAGACGGAGGAGGACGCGAGCACGCAGGACCCGCCGACCGGCTTCCAAATCGTGCCGGTGGAAATGAAGAGTGCCCCACCTCCGATGTCGGTCACACGGTAGATATTGTTTCCGGCAGCAGCGGCGGATGGGAGATTGGCGAAAGTAGTTGAGATCACGGACATGTCGGAGCCTATCGAACTGAGGAGGGTGAGCAGAGCGGACATTTACACGGGCCGCACGGCGAGGGTGATGCTGCGGTCGGCCCCTTCGGAGGAGCCGGACACGAGCTTGATGAACCGGAGCCCGGCGACGACCGCCAGGTTTTCAATCGGCACGTACTTGGACGCGGCGACCGGGAGCGCGTAATCGGCCCCGCCCGACTGCACGGTGACGAAGGTGCCGCCGGAAGCGGGCGCGGCCTGGATCTTGATGGTGGTGCCGGTGAACGCGGCGGGCATGAACAGCCCGCACAAGTCGGCCCCCGTGAGGTCGATCTCGGCGCTCGTGGTCTGCCCGCTGGCGATGGTCGCGGTCAGGTTGTAGGCGTCGTTCGGTTGGAATTCATAGGAGTTGGGCATGGGGCCTCCGTTGCGGGCGGGTTAAAGGGCGTTGCCGGTCAGGGACTCGATGAGGAGCCCCTCCTGCACGATGTCGTTGGTGGTGGTGGCCTCGCCGGTACACTTGATGGTGATCGTGGCCCCGTCGTCCTCGGTAGACGAGCCCACGTTCACGTCCGCCTGCGAGACGGTACCGCCCTGGATGAACTGGGCCACGTAATCCTGAGCGTCGGTGCCGGTGGAATAGACTTCGGCGACGACGCGCCAGCGGTTCGCCTGACTCGTGGTGAGGGACGCGGTGAGAATGACGGTGGAGCCGAAGTACAGTTTGAGGGTCTTGGCGTTGTTGGCCCCCGTCCCCCAGGCGGTGATGCGGATGCCCTTCCCGGCGGTGTTGAACCTGCCGGCCAGGAGCAAGTACGTGCGCAGGTTGTCCTCACCGGTGCCCACGTTTCCGACGGCGGCGGTGTTGACCGAGGGCACGAGCACCGCGCCGTTAGTGCCCGAGAACTCGAGCCCGACGGCGGTGCCGTTCTGAACCGTGACCCCACTCGGGGCCTTGTTCCCGTGGCACCGGCCGACGGCGTTTGCGTCGGTGAAGTCGATGAACCGGGTCGCGTGGCCCGTGTTCCCGTCCTGGATCAGCTCGTTGTTGCTGACGTCGAAGTTGAGCACGTTGAACACGCGCACGATGCGTGTCAGATTCAGGTAGCCCGAGGTCTGGGTGCGGCACCGGTTGCCGGTGAACCGGATGTTCGATTTCTGGGCGGAGGTGCCGACCTCGGCCATGAACGCGGTCGGGTCGATGAACTCGGCGCTCTCGCAGTAGGTGTAATTGCCCTGGAGAACCACCCCCCGGCCGAAGTTCTGGATGCGCGCGCCGCGCACCCCGCTGTGTCCGGCGGTCGGGCTCGCGTAGAACCCGATCGAGGTCTGGTTCTGGGGGGAGCCGGAATCCGGGTTCGTGCGGATCACGTCCAGCGTGCCGCCCTTGAGGTGGACGCCCGAATGGACCCGGACGCTCGCACCCGAGTTGTTACTCACGCCGGTGGCGTACCCAGAGGCGTCGATGTACCCGCTGACCACGTCGAGCGTGTCACTCGTGCCGGTCCCCGCGTAATCGACGCAGTTCACGTTGTACGTGCCGGCGCTGGTGGAAACGCTGTCGGCGGTGAAATCGGACCCGGGGCGGATGTCGGCATTGAGGATGGTCCACCGGCCGGACTGCTGTTTGAAACAGCGGCGCGTGTTGCCGTTGTACCGGGCGACGAAGTTTTTAATGACCCCGCCGACGTTGTTGAGCTGCACCTGGAAGAAGTCGGAGTCCTCGTTTGCGGTCCCCCCGCTCATCTCGAAGTGATCGACGTCCACCCACCCGCACCCTTCGATGTAGATGCCCCGGCAGGCTCCCACGCCGTCACCCAGCGTGCCGTTGCCCACGCACGCGAAGTCGGCGAACACGGCACGGCCGATGCGGGCCGAGGTCAGGTTCTTGAGCCACAGCCCGGTGACCAGATTGGTAGCAGTGGTACCGGGGCGGCCCATGTTGACGATCTGGACGTTGTCGGCCCCGATCAAGGTGCCGCCGTCCATTTTGATCATGTTCTGCGCGAGGTTCTTGCCGTCGCCCTTGAAGTTTTTGATGCGGATGTTGCAATTGGTGAACGTCCACACGACGTCCGTGCCGGACAGAGCTTCGAGAACCGCCCCTTCCGCGAAGTCGATGGTCAGGTTCCGGCCGGTGACGGAAACCGCCCCGCACGTGTACGTGCCGGCGGGAAAGGCGTAGGTGCCGTCGGCGGAGAATAGGGTGGTGACGGCCGAAGCGACGTCGGTCGCGCCGGTGTTGTCGCCGGTGAAATAGGTGGGCACGGTCAGTTCCAGGGCCGCGCGCTGGGCGGCCTCGTCGGTCGCGGTCAGGAGAGCGATCCCGGCCACGGAGACGGCGGTGCCCCCGAGTTTGAACCCGGATTCGATGTTGACCGCGTTACTGGACAGCTGGAGCGGGCTCGGCGTTCCCTCGCCGTCCTCGACCGCGCGGGGCGTCGCGTCGATCCCGGCGTTGCCGTTCGAGATCTGGAGCAGATCCTTGTAGGTGTTTCTCGGCTTCGTGCCGGTCAGTGTCGTCATGTGTTACCCGATGGCCTCCCACGGCGTGTCAATGGTTTCCCAGTTGCCCGGGGTCGTCTCCCAGCTCCCGCGGTCCTCCAGGCGCTCGGCGCACAGGAGCTTCAGGTACCGGTTCGCTTCGTTCTCGTTCAGCACTTCCTTGATGTCGAGCACGCGGCCCTCGAGCACCAGGCGGCGGGCCGTGTAGACTTCCGAGCGGTAGCGGAGTGTCACCCGGTGCGTGAGGTGCGTGTCGAGGCGCTGGGCGACCATCCGCTCGTATCCCTTGAGCGGTTCAACGGATGCCCAGAGCGTGACCACATCCGACCACGCGGTGGTGAACCCGCCCTGGCCGTCAGCGGTCTGCGTCTCGGTCTGGAGGGTGACCCGCTTGTCGAGCTTGGCAAAGAGCGGTGCGCTACACTTCGCCATACACCTTGAACGGTTGGAGGAGGGCGCGGCAGGCGGCAGGTAAGTCGCACACGAGGCGTGATTCGTACATGCTCGCCACGTGCATGAGAATCGCGTGGCGGATCGGTTGCGGCACTGACGCGCCGGTGGCCCCATACCCGTTGGCGGTCAGTACGGAGATCGCGGCAGCGGGGCGTAAATTCGTGGGCCAGTAGCTCCCGTCGTTCAGGAGCAGGCGGCTCCCGGCGGCGTCCAGTGTGTAGTTGGCGGAGGAAAAGGCGGTGGCGGTGTTCGTGGTATCGGTTGTCGTCACCGACGTAATGGCACTCACCGGCGGGCGGGAGAGCGAGATGATACGCGGGAGTGCGCCGTACAGGGCGGAAACCGGCAGGTCGTACACTCCGTCGGGCAACTCGTTCGCCCATCCCGAGCACCCGAGATCGAGCGTGAGGGTCACGGCTTGGGTTATGAACGCGCGCCCAGTGAAGGATTCGGCGGCCTCACGAGCGGCGGCGATGAGTCCCGTCAGCAGGTCGTCGTCATCGTCCCCGTCGACCTTGAGCCACAGCTTCGCCTCGGCCACGGTGACCGGCTCACTGGCCGGGGGCGTGGTAACGCGGATGTGGCGGCGGAGCGACATTTACTTCTTCGGCTTCTTGGTGAGCAGCGGCTTCACCGGCTTGGTTTCTTCCGGTTTAATGACCTTCGTTTCGCGGGCTTCGGCGTCGACGACGGCTTCGATTTCGGGTTCCGGTTCGGGAACTGGAGCAATCAATTCGGCCCAACCTTCTTTCACCACGACTTCGGCCAGTGAATCGGACAGCCGGGCTTCGGTGCCCGCCTCGAACTCGTGGCAATCGTGGCCCGTTTGAGAGCCCTTGAAGGACTTCAGGATGCGGTAGTTTTTCATGCGAGTGACTCCTTTCGTGCGTGGGCGTGCCACGCGAGGGTGAGCCCGGCGAGGATGCTCACCGCCGGGACATAAAACTGGAACTCGACCATGCCCTGTAGGAACACGACGAACAGGGCGCAGGCGGGGGCCACATTGTGTTTCCGTGTGCTGATAGCAACGCACGCCGCGAGGGCGCAGAAGATCAGTGCGACCGGGATTCCCGCTTCCACGGCCAAATGGAGCACGTCGTTGTGCGCGTAGAACCCGCTGGAGAGGCCCTCGGTACGGACCTGTGCGTAGTAGTACGCGAAGCTCCCGAGCCCGAGCCCGGTCTGCGGGGCGAGTTGGAGCAGTGACGCCGACGCCCCCCAGATCGGGAAGCGGTAGGTAAACGATTTCACGGCCTCGCCGAAAAGCGATTCGTACACACCGGGCGAGACGAGACAGAGGACCGCAAGAGCGGAACCACCGGCCGCACCGAGTGCCAGAACGGGACGGAACCCGATTTGTCCGATCAGGATGAGCCCGCAGGCCATGATCGCCGAGGCCCCACCGGCAAACGATTGCGTGCAGTAGAGGGCTGCAGCGAAGAGAATCGCCAGGAGCCAGTATTTCGTGTTGCGGAAGCCCGCCCAGAAGGCCGGGATCAGCCCGCAGTTGAGCACCGCCGCCGCGTTGTTCGGGTTCAAGAGCGGCCACGCCACGCCGTTGAAGTTGTATTCCGTGTACTGGACCCCGAGGGCGTACTGGGTGATGAGACCGGCGGCGTACACTGCGAGCACGGTGCCGAAGCACCCGAAGTAGCTCGGGAGATCCTCCCGCTTCAGGCACAGGGCCAGGGCGGGCATCGCGGCGAGGATCGCCAGTGTCGCGGCACCCCCGCGGACCGGTGCCAACAGGAACGCGGACGCGCTGATCGCAACGAGCCAGATCAAAGTGAAGTGCCAGGTGGCGGGCTTACTCCCCCGGAAGTCACCCCGGTAAAGAAGAGCCGCGCACCCGGCGATGAAGAACAGCACCCACGCTCCCGCCAGCGGGCTCGCCGTCGTCTGCACGAGCAGGGCGACGATGAGCGCTGTGGCGTGGAGAAGCGCGGGCACGAGAACCGGCATTACTGCACGGTGTACGGCAAGTTGATGAACAGGTGCGTGGTCGTGGCGAGCGTACCGGCCGAGGACACCTGCACCGCCTCACCGGACGGGCACCCACTCACGAGCGCCGTGCCGCGGGTAATCGACGCACCGTTGACCGAGGAAAACGCACCGACGGGCGTGGCGTCGACCAGGGCCGCAATCGGGAAGGTCGCGATAATGTTGCCGCCCGAGCACTTGAGGCTGACCGAGGTGGCCCCGGAAGCCGTGCCGCTCGCGTACAACCCGAAGCCCGCGCCGACGACAATGGATTTGCCGGTGGCACTGGCCAGGATCGTCTGCCCGGCGTTCGCCTGGGCCGTGGTGACCGTGGCCTTCGTGACTTGCAACAGCGGGTTGCCGGTCAGGGCGGTGGAAAAGGTGAGCCCGCTGGTTTCAACGGCAGAGCCCGACTCGAAGTCGATGGTGCCGCCGCTGTTAACGGAGAGCGTGCCGTCGGTCTTGCAGATGGGCGTGGTGCAGGTCGCCGCGGATGCACCCGTGGCGAAGAGCCCGAGCACGGCGGCGATGAGGATGTGTAACTTCATGGTCCCCTCCTTTGGGAAAGAGTGGGAGGGCCGAAACCCTCCCGACGTGAGTTAAGCGGTTGCCTGAACGACCGGCTGCATGGTGGCGTTGGCGAGCAGGGCCATCGCGCACAGCGGGGCCGCGCCGGAGTTGTTCCCGCTCGGGGTGATGGTCAGGCGCAGGTACCGCTTGGTGCCGATGTACCCGAGCTTCCGCACCTGATCGTCGTGAGTGAACGTGAAGCTGGCGGCGGTTTCGGGCGCACTGGTGCTCTGGGAGATCATGTCGGCGTCGGCGACGGCCGTGTTGTCGCTCAGGGCCGAATTGTCGCCCTCTTCGAGCAGCACGGTAAACGTGGCGTCGGCGTCGGTCAGGCCGCCGGTGGCGATCACGAACGTGACGGACTCGAAGCCCTGGCGGTCGATGATCTGGCCCACCAGTGCGGTGTCGCTGTTGGTCTGGGTGACCGGGCTGATGACCCGCTTCACCTGGATGCGGTTGGTAAAGTCTCTCATGGGATGAATCCTTTCAGTGGAATGCGAAAAGGGACGGGATCGCTCCCGCCCCGGTTACGATGCTTAGCTGCTGATCTTCTGGATCTTCAGGGCCTCGAAGTTGATGACCGCCCCGCCGACGCGCTTCGTGGTGTAGAAGCTCACATACGGTTTGTCGGTGTACGGGTCGCGCAGAACGCGCAGCCCGATGCGGTCCACGATCAGGTACGCCGCGCGGAAGTCCCCGTATGCCATCGCCAGCGCATTGGAGGCCACTGCCGCCACGTCCGCCGCGAAGCTCACGGGCTTGCCCATGATGGTGGGCTCGAGACCTGCGTTCTTGTCGTAGGACATGTTGAAGATCGGGCGGCCCTCGCCGTCGACGAGCTTCAGCAGGAAGGCGTTGGACGCGCGGCGGATCAGGAACCGGGCGTTCCCCTGGTACGGCTCCTTAAGCGCGTTCTGGAGGTCCACCAGTCCGGCATACGTGAACGTGCTGGCCGAACCCGAGTTCACCTGCTCCACCTGCTCGGCGGTGATGTCGGTGCCGGAGGTGTAGCTCATGATGCCGCGCGGCTTGGCGATCCCGTTGCCGGTGACGAACGCCGTGGCCTCGTCGCGGGCGAACTTCTCGGCCACCTTCCCGGCGAGCCACGCTTCCATGTCGATGCTCGCGTCATCGAGCACGGTCTGGGTCGCCTTGGGATTGGCGTACAGTTCGTGCGCGGTGATGGTGATCTTGCCCAGCGTCGGCGTGTTGGTGGTGGGGCGAGACGACGTTTCGCCGGCCCAGCCGGACCCGGCCTCGTCGTTGTCGATGATGTACTCGTAAGCCAGGGAGCCGATCTGCTGGACCGAGGCCAGGGCACGCATCGGGGACGATTCGTACACCTTGGTGCTGATGATGCCGCCCATTTCCGGGGTCACCAGGTACCCGCCGTTGGGGTCGGTGCCGACGGACAGGGCCTTCAGTTCGACGTCGTTCGGGTATTCTTCCTTCACGAAATCGTCGAAGTAGAGCTGGCTCTTGCCGCTCTGGCCGGTGTCCTTGCGGGCGAACGCGTTGATCGCCTTCTTGAACTTGATGCGGGTCGCCTTCTCGTCGGTGACGGAGCCGAGCGGGCCGCGGTTGAGTGCGGCTTCCAGGGCCTTCTGGTTGTCCTCCAGGGCCTTCGCGCGGGCTTCCGTCTTCTGGTTCAGTTCCACGGCGTCGCCGATGGCCTTCTCGATCTTGTCGAACTTGGCCAGGTCGAGCGCGTCGAGCTTGCCCTCGAGCGTGTTGGTCTTGGTCTGGATCGTTTCCACGACCCCCTTGTACTCGTTGAACGCTTTGAGGGCGTTTTCGAGTGCGGGTTTCATTTCTTCTAGTGACATGGTGCTACCTATATCTTGAATTGGTTGAGAATGTGTGTCAGTACGGCCTCCTCGCCCCCAGCCTCTCGCTGACCGGACAGTGCCTTGAACCCCTTGGCCACGATGATCTTCGCGGCGTCGCGGCTGTATCCTGCCTCTCGCAGGAATTCTTCAAACTCGCGCTCGTTCTCGTGCGCGCCTTTCACCCCCGTGATGACGGCCCGCTCGTTGGCCGGGAACGTCACGAGCGAAGCCTCCCACAGCTTCACCTGTTCCAGGCGGCGGGTGCCCTTGGCCTTGTCGAAAGCGGACTTGGTGGGGGAGTACCCGATGCTGAGGCGGTCGATGGCCCCACTGCGGAGTTCCTCGGCGGCGTCGCGCCCCAGGGTGGTGTTGAGCGTCTTGCCCACCAGGATCAGCCCCTTGCTGTCCTCGGCCCCGCTCTCCCACACGCCGGGGATACGGTGCGGGTCGTGCTGGTACAGCATCTTGGGCATGCGCTGGGCGAGCGAGTCCTTGAACGCGCCGGGCATCACGATGTCGTTCTGACTGTCGACGTTCCCGAACGTGGAGGCGTAGCCCTCAATGGTGGCGACGCCGGTGTCGGCGAACTTGACCTCGAATTCGGTCAGCTCGATGTGTTTGCGTTCCATGTCGTTCCTCGGTTGCGGTAAAAGAAAACCCCGCGCGTGGCGGGGTGGGGTGTATTCAGTTGAGCGACTGACTCAAGCGAAGCGCGTGAACAGCATTGGCCCCCACTGGAGGGACCAGCGGAAACATGTTAGATTCCGATATCTCCAGAACTTCGGCGTCCAACGCCAGTAGTGCATGTGAAAGATTACGTCGAACTTCATCAGACCTCTTCAAAGGTCATTGCGCAGCGGCAATTTGCAATCGATTCGATAGGTGCGGACGGGTCGCCTGGGCGGTCCATCATCACGCCGCCGACGGTGAACTTCTCATCTAAGCCGACCTGCTGACCATCGGCGGCAGCGTGATCGGGCCGGGTGCGGTCGTCGCGCGTGGCGAGCCACTCTTTTTTCATCGTCACGCCCAGCTCTTGCGAGGCTTCGCGTACCGATTCGACACTGCCGAACGTGGCCGCTGCATGCGTTTCCGTGCGAGCAACAGTCGCGGCACGGTGCGGTGTCAGTGCGGTCACCTTGCGGATGCGGCGGGCGATTGCGTCAGTGCCTTCTCCTTCGTCGAACCCGTCCTGGATGGCGTTGCGGACATCGTCGAAGTCAGTGGCCGCGATCATGGTGGCTTTGCGCAATGCCTCACGCTTGATCCACTCGGCGGCGAGGTCGGCGAACGGGCGGCGCTTCGTTTGCAGCGGGACCGGGCGGGATTTGATCTGTGAAAGTGCCATGTTGCCGAAGTGCGGGATGACCCGTTTGTAATGTTGCGTGATGACCGCTTCGAGCCGCTTCCGATGTGCCTCTTTGACGAAGCTCGGTACGGACCCGAGGCGCTGGTAAGTGCTCGCGGCGTACAGGATCATGGCGTTGCGGGCGCGGCCCACGTCGCCCAGTGCCCGGCGCTCGAACACGGCCATCGCGGCGAGCCAGGCGTTAAGTTGCGTCCGGCGATTCATCGGTTTCGCCGGGGAATATCAGGTGCTCGATCCACTCCATCATCCCGATCCACACGGTGAGGCGGTACAGGCGCACCAGCTCGTCCTGATAGAGGAGCTGCAAATCGGCGCCAGCGATGGGACGTGTGGGCGTGTAGTGCAGGCGGATCACCTTATCGTCCTCTTCGCTGAAGCTCGTGATCATTCGGCAGGCTCTGGTTGTGGGGCCGGTTCCGGTGCAGGAGCGGGCTCGGGTTGTGGGCTCGGATCGGCCGGACTGCCGGGCTCCGATAAGTCCATCGCACCGAGTAAGTCAAGCGGCACGGTGCTGGACGGAACCAGGAGCGTGTCGGCCATCTCGGAATCCAGTTTGTCGTAACCCGCGCCCTCGCGTTTTTCGTTCGGGGTCAGGAAGCTGGCTTTGTTCAGGCGGTCGGATTTCGCGGCCCGCAGCGGCTCGAGTGCATCAATCGTGTCCGGGTCGTACCACAGGAACAGGTCATCGCCGTACAGCGGCACCAGCCAGCGATTCAACGCCTCCAGTTCGACGCCGAGTGTGGTGAGCACCGTGCCGTTCCAAAACGCCTGGTTCGCCTGTTCCATGTTCGCGTAAGTGAGGCTCCCGGGGATGCCGATCAGCTGCGGGGGAACCCCGAACGCCATTGCGATGTCCGAGGCCGCCGCGTGCTTCCCGTTGAGGAAATCCGCGTCCTTCGGGTTCATTGACATTTCCTGCCACTCCAGGCCCCCTTCGAGGAGGAGCGGGCGGCCGGCGTTGGACGAGCCGGAGAACTGCTGGTCGATCATCGCCTTGAGGCGGTTGTACTGCTCGTCGGTGAGCGAACCCTGCCCGCCGTCCTGGTTCTTCACCACCAGCGCGCCGTCCGGTTTCGCACCGTTTTTCAGCAGCGAGTAGTTCCACTGGCTCCCGGCGTTGTGCTGGTCCACGGCCAAGGCCGCCGCTTCGAGCGAGGCGAGGCCGTACCACGGGGAGAGCGGGTTGAACGTTTTGAGGTGAAGCACAGAGCTGCGGCCCGTGAGCTGATCCACCGGGTACTCGATGAAATCATTGGCCCCGGTACGGTAACGGTACGCTCTGGGCATGATGCCACTGTCCGGTGCCATCACCTGCACGCATTTGGGCAGCAGCAGGTCGAGCCCGAGGGGTATCTTCTGGCGGCCGTTGAGCCCGAAATTGCCGAGTACAAAGGCGTTTCCCGACAGGCAGTAGTAACTGGTCAGGTGCCGCAGGAACTCCTTGCCCGATTGCAGCGGGTTCGGGCGGTCCATGAGTGTGAGCAGCTGCATCGCCGGAGAGGTATCGGGTTCCTCGAACCGCTCGACGCGCTCCAGTTCGCCGTCTTTTTGCCGGAACAACACCAGCTCGATGCTGGCGACGCTCGTGGAAATCATGTCAACGCACCGGCGCACCACCGGGTTCTGCCCGTAGCCCTCCGACGCCATGCGGTCGTAGCTGTACGACGGCGGGGCGGTCATTCGTGCGACGGTGAGCACCGTGCCGTAGTTTTTCTTCTCCGGCGGTGTGGGGGCGGCCTTTCGGCTGAAGGGCCAGATCACAGGGACCGGATGTTCGGTTGGGCGTTGGGACCGATCAGCGCGTTGAACGCACCGGACAGGCCGTCAACCTGGTCGTCGTGCGTATTCGGGCTGGGGAAGCTCTCCAGTTCCGTGAAGAACGCTTCGTTCCACGCACCCCGGACCACGCGGATGTTACCCGCACCCGCCTGTGCCGATGCCGGTGACGCGCGCGTCACCTTGTCACCTGTTTCTCGTTCCGCTGTCACGTTGTACCCGGCCAATTTGTTGATGAGATATTTCGCCTGCGATTTCCCAGCCTGGCCGGGGTCTTGTGGGAGGTGAATGTGAACGCCCCGGCCGTCATTCGCGGCGATGTTCATGATCTTGCTCTCGACCGTGTTCGGGTCGCCCCGGAATCGCTCCACGTGCTCGACGTAGAACGTCCCGTGCGCGTCCCGTGACAGCCTCAGCCCGACGGTCCAGTCGGGATCGACGCCCTCTTCGGTCGTGGTTGCCGCGAGATCCCAGCTCCGCACCCTTCGTGCTTCGGCCGGTGCGGCGTCCACGAGGGGGAAATTGCTGCGATTGAATAGGAGCCCGGCTGCGGGGCGGATCTTCCAGTTCCCGCGGAGCAGGCGCTCCTTGTTAACGACGTCCTGGGCCTTCAAGTTCCCGAGGTACCCGGGGTCTTTGTCGAGCAGGATCTGGTTGTCGAACACGCTGGACGCGACGAACGTGAACGATTTCACGTCGTGCCGGGTCAAGTCGGTGTACCGGTCGAGCAGTTCCTGTGGGTGGTCCGCCCAGATGATGTCCTCGCCCTGGCGGACGAAGTACCGGATGACGCCGCTCCGCTCGGGAAGCGCGTACCCAGTTTCCGGGTCGATGTACCAGGCGACGAGCCCGGCCACGAACGAATCGGGGTCGGGGTTGCAGCTCGCCCGGACGTAGGGGCGGATGCCGCACGTCGAGCGGTTGCGGCTGAACATGTACCAGAACTGCTTCTTGGTGAAGTGCGTCAGCTCGTCGAACGCGATGAGCGGGATCTGCGACCCCTGCCACGCGTAAACTGTGTTTTCGTGTTCGAGGTGGCTGAAGCTGATCGCGGCCCCGGACGGGAACGACCAGTCGAGCTTGCCCTCGCGGGGAACGCCACCAACGGCCCCATACAGCGGCTGGCTCTCGTCCCAGAGTGCGCCTTCCTTGAGGATGTCGGTCGAGTTCCGGCGGAAGATGACCGCGCCGAACTTCGGGTTGTTGATGTGCCGAGTGGCTTCGAGCAGCAGGGCGAACGATTTGCCCCCACCGGCTGCACCGCCGTAAATGGCGAGGTCCGCCGGCGACGCGAGGAAGACTTCCTGCGGCCCCGGTTGCGGTTTAATCCCGCTTGTCTCGGCCATTATCCGGCAGGTACACGTTGACCGAGCCCGCGAGCGTAATGCCGCCCTCCAGTTTTACCTTGTCGTTAAACATGCCGAGGTGCCGTGCGATCTTCTCCAGCGCGGACACTTTGTCGTGCAGTTTCAATTTGACCGTCCCGCCCTCGGCCGTGACCGTCTGGGAGACCTCGGCAATGCACCGGGTGGCGTCGTCGTTCAGCTCTTCGGACGGCACGAGTTGAACGGCACTATCGTTCCAACTCATGTAATGGCGGATGTTCGAGAAGCCGAGGCGGCCCAGTTCGGCCATCACCATGTCGGCGGTGATCTGGGTGCGCTGCGAGCGAGCGTCCATTGCCTCTTTGAGAGCGGCTTGAATTTCAGGTTTCTTGAGGTTCTCGTGGCCCATTGATCCGGCCGTATCTTCGCTGTACCCGGCGCGGATCGCGGCCTGGGTGGCGTTCAGATCGATTAAGTATTCCTCGACGAATCGCTGTTGTTTGGGGGTCAGTTCTGTGGCCATCGGGGCAATAAAAAAGCCGCCCGGAGGCGGCGGTGTGTTTCTGTGGCAAAAATTCGATTCTGCCGAATTGTGCCACTTCACGGTGAATCGCGCAAGAAAAATCGGAAGGCTAAATGCAGTTCTGGGTTGAGGTTGTAACGGGTGCGTTCGTTGATCGCCCGTGGCAATTGTGAGCATTTGTTTCGTTGTTAGAGGACCAGCTGATAAAAGAATGACACCCACGCTCCACGCCTCACGTGCCGCGGGCATCTCGCGTCCGGCCACGGACTGCTCACGCCCGAGTATCTCAACCCGCGTTGAGCTCTATCCGGCGCAGTCGGTATGCTTTTGCCGCTGCTTACTCAGTGTCGAAGTAGCCGAGGTGACCCGCGCGAAGTGTGGAGCGGAGGCGCGTCGGGGGTGTGAGTGGACGGGGTGTCGCGGAAAACGCTTGGCCGGAGTTGCTGCCCCGGCCGCGTCGCGTCGGCCACGCTCACCCGCGCAGGCGGGATCATTGTGGACCGGCAAGGACGATCCGCGAGGAGAGACGGACCGGGAACCGGTTACCGCAATGCCTCGAGGTATCGGTAGTCGTACATCCAATCCCACTCGGGCAGGTCGCTCAGCACGGCCACCCGGCCGCCGACCGTGAACGCCAGCGTGAACACCTCCCACTCGGCGTCGCTGATGTCGCCGACGTGCGACGTGGTCCCGCCCTCGTCCCACGTGATCGTCACCCCTCGCCCGCCCTCGGCGTAGCTCCCGAGCCCGATCAACCGGCCGGAGTGCCAGACGAACGCCGCCCCGGCGGCCAGCGCGTGGGCCTCTTCCACCCCCGACGGGCTGGTCTCGTGGATCTGCTGCCCCTTAGCCGCCGCCTTCTTCTTCGCCATTAATCGACCCCTGTGGACGCTCCCGGCGCATCGGCGCGAGCCGAATACTGGGAGCACGGTCATCCTATGGAAAAACGGCGCGGACCGGCGGGGCCGGGGCATTGTTGGCCAACTAAGACCTTAGTTCGTACCTCTAATCCTTAGTCACACTCCAAATCTGCTCGCCCGATCGGAGCACTTCATGCCAAAGCCCACCGGCCCGTCCCCCAGCGGCACGCCCGTCAACAAGTCGGATGCCGTTCGGGATGAATTGGCCAAGAACCCGAAGGCGGGGTCGAAGGAGATCATCACGGCCCTGGCCGAGCGGGGGATCAAGGTGGCCCCGTCGCTGATCTACTTCGTCAAGAGTAAGGCCAACCAGAAGAAGCGCCAGGCCAAGCGCGACGCCGTCGCCCAGGGGATGCGCAACTCGGGGCTAACGAACCCGGTGGAGATCATCATCCGGGTCAAAGGCCTGGCCGACGAGGTCGGCGGCATGAAGAGCCTCAAGCAACTGGTCGATCTGTTGGCTGAGTAGGCGGACCGGATGAGATCCGAGAGCGTGGGCGAGGCGACTCATTCGACAGAGGGCCGAGTCGCCGTCGGTCGTGAGAATCAAGTTTGTTCGGCTTTGGGGACGGCGGGCGGTTTATCCGTGCCGGACACGTGCGTCTGCACCTCGGTGCAGCATTTGGGCCACCCGTTCCGGATGTGCTGGTGCAGTTCCTCGATCGAGCACTCCACGACTCTTCCGCATTTGGCACACCGTAAGATGCCGATAGGCGGGCTCGATTGGGACTCAGGGCTCATAATCCGCTTCCTGATCGCTTACGACTGGTTCCAATCCGCCTCTTCCCCCGCCCCGAATTGTACAGCACGATCCGCACCCGTTCGGCGCGCGTCGTCTTGACCTTTGAAATGCGTGCACAGATCGTCGAGAGCCGCGCACAAGTAAACGAGGTTCCCGCGTCCCGCACGCTCACCCAGGCAGCACACCTCGAACGCGATTCGCTGCTCCTTCACGCCACGGATCGCCGCTCGGGCTGCATTGAACTCATCACGGGCCTTCTGAACGCCATCGGGATCGAACTCACCAGGCGTTACCCCGTACTTCCACTGCGAATATCGTGATCGCTCGCCGCCGATGGCGAAGAGTTGCGAGAATCGCTCCCCGGACCACTTCTGATCCCGGGTGATCTGCTTCATGCCGAAGTAGCGGTTGAGGGGCCAGAACGTCCGCCGGGACCGAACCTCCCGCCCGCCGCGATCCGTTTCAATGATCTCGATATCGCCTTTATCCAACCGCTCCTTAGTCGGTTCAATTCGCTCCTCGAACCGGGTCATGGGTTCTTGCCCTTCTCGATACGTTCCAGCAATCGCATCACTGCCATGAAGCGCGTACTCATAGCCGCGCCCAACGGCATGCAGGCTGTTCCCCGCTCGAACTCTTCCAGCGTGATTCTCCCGGAGAGATACTCCTCCAGCAAAACGTATCCCTTCTCTTCCTCGACCCTCACACAGCCCTCCCCAACGCCCGGTTAATCTCTGTTGCCACTTCTGCAGGTCTGAACGGCTTTGGCAAGAAACTTTTTGCACCCAGATCGAGGAAATACGGGGTATCCTTTTTGCCGTAGCCCGCACTCATTGCGACCACGTTCAGATTCCACCCCAGCTCCCTCAACTCGATAAGCACCTCGATACCGTTCTTGCGGGGCATGGTGATGCCCAGCAGCACGACACCAGCCTTTGGGGTGTAATTGTCGAGGAACTCTTGTCCATCCACGAAGCACTCGGTCCGAAAATCCATTCTCCGGGCGACCACATTGCAAATCTGACGAATCGTGTCACAGTCGTCGACGATGGTCACGGTCATTGCCAGCTCCTCTGAGTGTGCCTGAGTTCGAGTCGCAGCACTTCCGCAGCCTCGCCAGTGTACCACAGCGCCGGTCCGTCTCCAGGGATTCCACGGCGACGCCAGTGTCTGCCCCAGTCGATGAAGCTACCGTCCGGTTGCGGTTCGAGGTGGATGTGTTTCACAGCGACGTTCACGCTAGCTCGTCGCGCCGATCAGAAGGAACAACGCCGCACTGGCGAGCCCCGAGACAATGTAAACTTGCGGCGTGCCGGTCGCGATAGCCCCGACGGTTGACGATGCCCAAATCGTCACAAGTGCTAAAAGCTGATAAATGTTTTTCATAACGCCTCTTTGCTGGTTAGGGATGGTTCGAGCCGATAGCCCAGAATGCGGGCCAAATCGGATGCCGCTCTCAGACCGTCTATTTTGGCTTCGCGGGACATGAGAGCGTTAACGATGCGTTGCAATCGGTCCTGAATCTGTTCATCTTGGGTCATGGTGCAACCTCGACGATATGCTCCACGATCTCGCCGTCAGCCCATTCGACCACTGCATTTTTCATGACCCAGTCCATGTACCGGCGTTCCTCTTCCGACGTGTCGGCATCGCAAGCGACAATGATTTCCTTCCACCTGGCGATAGCACCCTGATGTTTTTCATTCATGGCTTCCTCCTCCTTTTCCGTGTTCCCGGCCCGATCAGCGCAGGTCCGTACTGAACACTGACGCCGGCACCTCCGCAGCAGGGGCACGGCCACCACTCCCAGACTTTGATGAACAGGAGGCATCCGCTGCCTTCGCAGATGTGACAGATCATGGCTTCCTCCTGATGTCTGCGATTTCCTTGAGGTCTCGGGTGGCTATTTCCGCGTCGAGTCGTCGGTACTCTGCACGTCGGTCTTTCGCTGGAAGTGATTTCGCTTCCAAGTAACGCCTGTCAACAGAAAGGCCCGGTAGCTTCTCGATGGAGCGAGCGAAGGACTCCTCCCACGTGTAGGACAAGCCAGTTTCGTGGTTGCGAAGAGTGCCCGTCCACTCTGAGGTGTGCCTCAGCCTCAGCAATGCCATTCCGAGCTGGTCTGCCATTTCGTAGGCAAGTTCCTTCCAGTCCATCGTACCCTCATCCGGCTCCTCGAACGGTGCCGAAGCTGCGAGTGGCATCGCGTCTGTTGGTGTGAGTCGGGCTGCCTCCGATAGGTTCAATGTGTCCCTATTCTGAACCTGTTCTGAACTCATACTCCGCCGTTCTTCGACAGCGACGAGCACTCGCCGTGCCTGTTCCCATGCCAGGGGCTGTTCGCGTTCGTAGTAGAGCGTCTTGCCGCCAGCTGCTTCCTTGTGATCTTTGAGCGCGACGAGATGCTTGAGCGCCGTCTCCAGCTCCTCCGATAGGTTCAATTTTGAACCCAATTGAACCTGTTCTGAACCCATCGCCACCCGCTCCACCATGTCGAGCTGTTGCTCGGAATGGTCGGGAACGCTTTCGTGCAATACACGATCACCGTCCTGCCATACTTCCCCATTGATTCTGTTGGGGTTTTCATCAGTCGCGTGTAATACATCGGGCGCGTTTTCACGCTTCGCCTGCCGCTGCAGATGTCCCTCGATGACGCGGAACCATGCTTGTCGCATCGCCTCAGCATCCTCGTTTTCTCGCTCCGCTAGCAGTTCCGGGGCATTCACCTCCAGCAATTCTCTGAGTTCGTTACTTATGTTTGTCATGTGGCCTCCTTGCCCGCAGTGATCGAAGTCAGAAATTCTTGCACATCGGTTTCGCTCGCCCCCGTGCGTCGCATCTCCTCTGCCGTGAGACGCACCCGCTCCTCTTTTGAATGCTGAACGGGTTGAGGGGTCGGATCGGCGATCGCTTCGCGCCACCGTTCGATTTCTGCAAGAGTGGTTTGATCCTCGGCCTCTTTCTTCGCTCGCCATTCCTCGCTTCCAATCATGAGCGCCCCCTTCCGAGGGTGCTTCTCCCATGCCTGCTGGTACTCCGTCGTTCCTTTGGCCTTGTCGATTTCTTGGGCTTCAAAGGCACGCATGAAAGCCCGCTCTTCAGAGAGGGGGTAATAGCCCTCAGTGATCCGCTGCTTGAGCCCGACGTAAACAGCGGCAGAAAGCGGCTCGCGTGGAGGGTCGATGATGGCGACAAGGTCGGCTGGAGCCGGGATGTCGGACTTTGTGCGGACGTACTGAGCGAGGGCTCCAAGAATTCGGTCCATCGGGTAATCCTCCAGCGCCCAGCAGAACCCTTCCACGAGCGTTTCCAGTTCGGCTTGTGTTTTTCCATATTGCTTCTGAAGGGCACAGACCTGAGAAAGGGCAATGCTAAGGCGTTCCTTGTCGCTCGCGCTCCGCCTCCGCTCGGTATTTGGCGGCGAGTCGCTCACCTTCGGAGCGCCATGTGGGTTTGGCTTGGTGGCTACTTGCCCCAGAGAATGGGGCGTTTGAAGTGTTGCTGTCAGTGAATCTGCGAGGGTTATCATGTGTGTCTCCTTTGAGGGGGTATACGTCTTGCCAGTTTTTTCGGATGGATTGCTCAAGAACGGCGGTCGGATCATGGCCCAGATCCTTAAGGCGCTCCAATTCCCGCAGCACTAACCGCTCCGCTTCCTGCGTCATGGTCTTCTTCATGACACGTCGCATTTCCTTGAACGCCGCCCAGATTGTCGGGTTGACGAAATCGGGTAACTGGGGGGTAGGGGGTAGAGAAGGTTTACCTTCTCTCCTGGATTTTGGCTTATGGCTTATGGATGGCATTGCCGTGGCATTGCTGATCTGATGCTGCGGCATTTGGTGAATTCCACCTTTTCAATGCCTTATCGCGATTCTGTCCCGTCTTCTGTGCAATTCCAAATAGGGTCTTCTGTACCCTCGCATGTACCCACCTTCTGTCACCACTCTTCTCGAAGAATCCGAGGATCAGTTCACGCGATGAGCGCCAGCTTTTGTTGTCCATGCCGGTGACGCGGCGGAGCTGTGTCTCGTCGTCTGGAAGTCCGTCTGGACCTAAGCGGTAGTGGAAGGCAATAAGTCGGAAATATGCGCCAAGCTCGGCTGGTGAGAGATGCACCGTGTCGGAGAGGAAATCGCCGAGATGTAGAGGAATGGTGTGGATGCTGGTCATAAACCTCCCGAAAGGTCGCCCGAATCTGTTATGATCAGGGAAACTACTTCGGGGAGTAGCTTTTCGCGCGGCCACGCTATCCCTGACCTTCAGCAACCGTTAGCACGATTCAGCGTGAATGGGAAGCGTTTTCTTGATGCGCTATTTATGCGGAAGGGTGGGGCCGTTTATCGCGGGCTAATCCTCTCCGTCCAGCCACTCTTCAAAATACCGCTCATCGGCAACAACGCAGGTAAATGGCGGATAAACGCGGACAAGCGTACCATCGGGATCTCGATACTCCCGGATCGGCTTCATGAGCTGTGCGGCCCCTTTTTGCCTGTGCCAGGGGTGATTTGAGGCGGGTTTTCTAGCCACGAAGAATCGCCTCGCGATGCGCTTCCAGATCGTCGATGGACCGAATCACCAGGTAAATGCCTCCACTGGCCTCGCACTGCTCTTTGAAGCGTTTCTGTGAATCCTCAAGGCGTCCGCCCTCACGTTTACACTCGATGCCGAGGAACCGGCCGGAACGAGTCATCCCGAGAAGATCTGGTGAGCCTGGAAAGCCAAAGCGGATGTACTTGCCGGTGACCGGGTGCTTGAAACCCCCTGTGTTGTTCCGCCACACGAACACTCGGTTGTGATGGCACCACGCGACGACCACACTGAGCACTTTCGATTCGGGAGTGGCTCCGCGTCGCTTCACTCGTCCCAGCCTCTCGTTTGCTGCTGATGCTGACGCTCTTGAAGCTTGCGGATCGCATCCCACATCTTTTCCATCTCTTCCGCGAACACCACCCGGAACGCTCGGTCAGTGTCCTTTGAGGTGACGGTGGGACCGGTGGCGAGCTTCTTGGCGGCTTCGTCGATCTTGCGCGCGATATCGATCATGACTGGTTCCTCCGGCAGTGCCTTGTGGTCCTGTACCACTCCCTGAGCTTGTCGATGTCGAAATAATAGCGCTCGCCGATCTGCTCGAATGGCGGCGGGTTCTTTCCCTTTCGGACGTAGTAGCTGAGGTTGCCACGGTCCATGCCGATCATTCGGGCCGCGTCCGTGAGCGTGTAAGTCTTTGAAGTCTCTAGGTATCCCATAATTCACTTCACATTGATGTAAATAACGCTTGATTGATATTTCTAACCGTGATAGCTTCCCACAAGAGCAAGGAACAAGTCAACAACTCATTTCACATCAACACGGAGCAAAACCATGATGAGAGACATTAACGGTACCAGCCTGGAAGGCGAACAGAAGAAGGTCGATCAGGCCCTTTCCGACGCTGCCAGCGTACTGAGAAACCCGGACGCCACACTGGAACAGAGGAGTGCTGCCGCAAGCCTGCTGGGACGTAAGGGCGGCAAATCGAAGCGAGGCGTTCATGAGTAAGCAGCAAACCATCGTGGAATGGAAACGCATCGGCGGGAAGCTGGTGCGGGTCGAGACACGTCGCCGCAAAACCTCCTCGAAAGCTCAGGGAATGGACCTGTGGGGATTCTCCTTCGCAGTAACACTCTGCATCACCCTGGTGTCGGCGTTTGCCCTGCAAATCAAGGCGGAAGAGCGGTACGGGGTGATTCCTCAGCAGAAGTCGGAGATGTCGCTCACCGAGTTCACGCAGAACGTACTGGACGAACACAACCGCTCACAGGGCATCGAGAAGAACGAAGTGGCGGTGGAAGTCAGTCGCTCCGCCCGTGAAGCAGAATACGGTTGGCTCGCAGACATCGCAGAATGTGCGGAGAAGTACGGCCCGGACTGCTGGGATCGTATCGCGCCGAAGAAGGGTGGTAAGCAATGAAGATGGCGCTGATCGTCTCGTTCTTCATCGGAGCACTTTTGCTCAGTGTACTCGGCCTGAGCCTTGGGGCTTACTTGGATGGCTTCAAGAATGGCTATCAACAACTAAAAATGGTTTGCGTTGAAGCCAAGACCAAAGGCTACCAACTCGAACAATGCGAAGGATAGTAGCTATGCCAGAGTTGAGTCTACCAATGTTGATATTCATCCTTGTTGCCCTGATCATTGGGCTGACAATCGCCGATGTGAAGCGATGCCAAGGAGGCAACCAAAAGGCGTCAATAGAGCAATGTTTACAACAGGAGAAGCACCATGAAACTAGTTACTGAAAACAAAGGTCCAATTCCACACGCCGACAAAGTCTTCCTCGACACGGCAGAGCGCGTGGGAAACGTCGATCCGATGGTGTACGCGGAGCAACTGCACTTCACGGCGACCACCAACCTGGAGGCCCTGACGCTGATGGACCCGCACGTCCTGAGCGGTGTCATCACCGAGGAGGAAGCCGAACAGACGATGAGCCACGCTCGTGAGGTACTGCGGATCATCCGGCGAGCCAACGAGCAACGCCGCTTCGATTCGCGGCCGTAATGCAGATTCTTCCGCCCTTTCCATCAGCCCGCGAACGCAAGCGTGTGTACACGATGGTTAACGATGCGATCATAGGGGCGCGGAGTCTGGTTCAACTCGACATGATTTTGAAGGAGCACGCCCATGACATAGCACGCCTGAAACAGTACCCCGTCCTCGAATTCGATTTCGGGGATGCTATTGCAAAAACCGTTCAGAGTACCGAGAGTTTTTTAATCGAATTGTCTCAACAGAAGGAACATGAGTTATGACCTATATCGCCCCACAGGAGAAACGTGAATTTAAGCTAGTTACAGAAGGCCCACACATCGCAGTGCTGGTTCGCATCATTGACCTCGGCAGCCACCAGAACAATTTCGGGAACATCCGCCGCCAGGTGGATTTTGCCTGGGAAGTGCCCGATGAGCTGGCCGAGAACGGCAAACCACTGTTGGTCAGTAACCGCTACAGCGTGACGATGACCGAGAAATCACAGCTACCGAAAATGGTGCGCGGATGGGTCGGCGGTGACCCGCTGAGCGAAGGCATCGACTTCACCAAACTGCTCGGCCGCCCGGCGATGATAAACGTTCGTCACTCCGTGAACGACGACAAAACCTACGCGAATGTTGACACCGTGATGCCGCTGCCCAAGGGGATGCCTGCTCCAACCCACGTTCACGAGCCGTTGATTTTCTGGATGTACCTGGAGCAGAGGAGAATGGATAAGGCGGTGTTCGAGGCCTTGCCCGAGTACCTGCGGAAGACGATCGAGAAGTCCAACGAATACGCCACGATTTCCGGCTCCGGGATGCACTCGGCCTCATCCTCGCCTCGTACCGATGACAGCGTCCCGTCATACTTCGATGAAGGCCCCGGCTACTGAGTCACGTAACTAACTGACCGGAGGGGTTTCGGCCCCTCCAACGAACCAACGGAGAACCCGCATGACGAAACCACGCATCGACTACCCGGCCCTCTTCCCGCACGTGATAGAAGGCTACGTTCAGGGCAAGAGCCAAATGGCCATCGCCACCGATCTGAACACACATCCAACGCACATCTCCCGATCACTTCACGTTCACGGCCTGTCGCACTGGAAGGTCACCAAACTGGTCCGAGACGGGCTCACCGCTCAGCAGATCATCGAATACGCCACGGCAAAGGAGCCGGAACTGCCGCTGACGGCATCAGGAGGGCCGGGGACAGTGCGATCCAACGGGCCTTTTTTCGCCTCAACGGAGGAAGCCTTCGCCTTTGCGCGGCAGAAAATCACCGACCAATCGCAGGTCATCCTGCAGCAGGCACAGACGATCGAGACGTATTGGGAGTGCTGGCGTTTGATTCAGGACGCTCTTGCAAAGATGGAGCACGCGCTGGACCAGCAGGAGATCGCTGAGCGCCAGAAAGCGGGGGTGGCGTGAAGAGGCACTTTTACACCGATCCGCTCGCCGCTGCGTGGATGGCGAAGCATATCGGGATGCGGTTTGGATTCTTTGATGAGAGGTCCGACTTCCGTGAGTACGAAGTGCCGATTACAGGAGAGGATGATTGGTGGCGATCTGACCGCGGCAGGTTCTATGTCCATCCCGACTCGCTGCACCTGCTGGAGCCACGGATTGGGGATTTATTGGTTGAAACTGGCCGGCTGCCAATCGCCCGAATCGTTGACAGCGACGTGGACTACATCAGTTTTGGCCACAACATCGCAATGCTCTTTGCCACAGAGATGTTGAGAAAAGGTCGCGCTCGCATCATCCAGCGCGACGGAAAACCGTTCTTCTGGCCGGAGCTGGAGGATTGAGTGACACCCGCCCAGACGAAACGGCTCGCAGTGAAGCTCTCCGAACCGAAACGGGAAGGCGTACCGCTGCTGGCGTTCGTCGGGGCGGTCACCGTGATGCTGCTCCCGTGCGTGGTGTTCTCGCAGGTGCTGCCGGAGGTTCGGGGACGGGATCGGTAATCAAAAGTTCGGCAGGCTTTTACCTCTCGACAACGCATTCCTTCAGAGATCGCTTCAGCTCTTCGATTCCCGCTTCCGTTACCTTCGTCTCGCTCAAATTCAGGTTGGTTAGCTTTTTGAGCACGATTAACTCCTTCAGACCCGCATCTGTAACCTTCGTCATCGACAAATCGAGATGGGAGATATTTTTTAGTCCGGCTACCACCTTTAAGCCTTCATCCGTCACAAGCGTACCAGAAAGGTCCAGCAGCCCTAGATTCTCGCACCCGGTCAATCCCTTCAGTGCGTCGTCATTTACCGCTGCCAACATAAGGTGGAGGGTAAGAAGCCTCCGAACCCCGGCCAGCTTACGCAAATCCTCTTCGGTTATTGTTTGGCATCTAACAAGGAAGACGGATATCGGTTTATCCGGCAACTCGACTTCCTGAGTCATCCTCCCGCCCAGCTTTGAAACCAAAGCACTCGCCTCTCTTTCGGACGTCTCGGGTGGCGCTGACCCGGATGAACATCCGACAAGAAATGGCGTGCTCAGAATGAACACCAAAATCCTGGACATCGTGATTCCTGGTATGCGGCCGGAGACGATCTATTGAAGTTGGCTCCTCGCCGATTGTAACCTCGTCACACCGTACTTTCAATTCACATGAAGCTCAATACGACACCTCTGGCGAAGTCATTCACCGCGTCAGAAAACCCTTGTTTTGAAGACGTATTGACGGTGAATTATCCGACCGACTTTAAGCCGGAATTACCCCAGAGCCTGGGAGCCAGCGGCCAAACGAGCGGGCACCCGGCGTTCGATGACGTTCCGATCTGAGGCCAGTCAGCTAACTGACCGGAGGGGTTTCGGCCCCTCCGACAAACCAAAGGAGCACAGGTCGCAATATTCAACTTGCCCAACCGAGTTTTCCTGACGGCGAGTATCATTTCTTCGCCCCAGCGGCACGCTCCGCAATTCCCAATACGGGTACACCGCCAGGAAATTGATCCGATGAAGCCCAGTGCTCCACGACCATCCGATTTCCGATCTTGGTCCACCGCTCGATCCGATCATCATCGAACGCGAGCACCACAACGCCGTTCATTGCGTCGCGGACTTTTCCCGGGGAACGCCGCTTTGGCTCGGTGACATTCGCCGTGCCCCCCTTGACGAGGTCGCACGTTTCCACGACCCCATTCGCAAATTCGACAGTCCATTGCCCAACCCAGGCGTCATCGACCGGTTGCGCGCCTCGATTCTGCGCAACGATGGCTGCTGCGCCCCTACAGAGCGGACTTACTTTCTGTTTGGCTGCAACAAATGCCAACAGGGTTTTCACTTCGGGCAGATGGTTGTCGCGGCCGCCGGCGAACATGTCGCCGAAAAGTTCGATCCGGCCAGTCGGATACGGATCGTTGTCTCCGACGTCTTTTGGCTTTTCGTTGGCCGGATGAATCGCCACCGTCTCAAATCCCCCCGCTCCAGCGCAACTGCCGACGAGAACAGCTTTACCGGTCCCAGCAGCTTTCTGCCATTTTGGGGCCTCCTTGTCGCTTCCGCGGCCGAATTGGACGTAGCCATCGATCGGCTTACTGAACTCGGCTAGCTGTAGGGTCGGGCTCTTGGCACGGGTAAAACTGCCCCAGATTCTGATCATCGAAATCGACGACTGGTCTCGAGTCGTTTCGACCCGATCGACGACGACGTACATCACCGGGCGTCCGCCCGCGAAAGCCGAAGCCGCACCGAATGCAGCGAGAATTAAGGGGGCCAATAGGAATTTCTTCACGAGCCGATCTCCTTTTGATTTCTATCGCCTGGCGATCTAGCAAGGTCAGAGGATCGCCGATACGACATCGTGAATGGTAGCAGCGAGTGAACAACCAGAAGAATTGTTTATTGTTTCCCTCATCACCTTTATTGTTACATTCGAGTCGCACGGCGAGCGCGCTTCTTTACCGGCGATTGACTGTGCCGAGAGTTTCATACCTCGCTGGGGCGACATAAACAACCTCTGGGGCGAAGTCATTCACCGCACCTCAGAAGCCCCGTTTTAGAGCCATATTCACGGTGAATATCCCAGATCAAGGAGAGTGTCTGCTAGTCCAATTTTCTTGCGCCCTCCACCAACCCGCCTATAGTGCATCGGCACCCCAGCCGAGGCCCCACCATGTTGAACTTCGAGGCGCGCTACAACGCCAAAACCGCGAAAGCTTACTACATGACTGAACAAGCCGCGACGCCGGTGTGGTTCGGAAAGGCGGCGGAGATGGCCGGGCTCGAGGGGGAGGTTTCGCACAAGGAATTTTCGAGACTGGTGGATGGCCTGCACCCGACGACGGGCGTGAAGCTGACTCCGAGGAAGACGCAGGTGTGCCTGACGGATGTGACGCTGTCCCCGGTGAAGAGCGTGGCGATTGCGATCAGCCTGACGGGGGATCGGGAGCGGTTGATCGAGGCCGTTCAGAACGCGGCCCTCCATGCACTGTCGCTCGGTGAGCAGCACGCGGCGGTGCAGGATGCGAGCAACGGGAAGAAGTCACACATCGTCACCACCGGTAACTGGCTCGGGGTGCTCCACGCTCACGAGACGACACGGCCGGACCCGGTGACGAAACAGTCCGATCCCGGATTCCACCTGCACGCCACGCTCGGGAACAGTTCGTGGAACAACGACCGGCAGGGGTGGTTCGCCCTCAAGTCGCAGTATGCGTGGGAGCAGGCCCCGGAGATGGAGAAGGCGTTTCACGCGAAGCTCAAGGAGAACATGCACGCCCTCGGGTACAAGACGCGGTCCGCACGCCACAACGCCGGGTGGGAGCTGAAGGGCGTCACGCCGGGCATGATTAAGAAATTCTCGAACCGCTCGACGTTCCTGGATCGGCTAGGCGAGGGGCTGAGCAAGAAGAAGAAGGCCCGGCTCGCGGCAAGGGAACGGTTGCCGAAGCGTCCCGACCTGTTCGTTACCGGAGAGCAGAAGGAACGGTGGATGAGTCGGTTGACTAACTCAGAGCGGAAGGCCCTGAGTTCACTGCTGAATCCCACTCCGCCGGACTGGATGGTGCGGATGCGGCAGCTGCGGCAGGTCGCGTGGTTCAAAGCCCGCCAGCAGAACCAGGAATCGCAGCCACGGGAGAGGTACATCGCGTATGGCTGATGCACGAGAACTGGCCGGGTTCCGCCGCGCAGCCGTGGCGGACGAGAGTGGTGAAGACGGTCCTTTGTTCGCACCGGGCAAATGCCACTCACGGCAGAGCAACAAGCCGCTGAATGTGCTGCACGTCAAGGACGATGCCGGGGAGATCGGGCTCGCGGTGTACATGCAGTTGGCGAGCAGCCGGTGTTCTGCGGCTGGTGACGGCACGTCGTTCCGGCTGGTGTTTCTGTCGGATGTGAAGCTGGTGCTGGAGGTGAAGGGGCGGGAACTGCTCAGCGTTTATGATTACGTCTGCCAGGGGCGAATCAGCTACCTGCAGCCGATAGCCGGTGGAGTTGTGGAATCCATTAGCTTCGAGGAGGAATAGCCATGTTTACATTCGTGCGTGAGTTCCGCGGCAACGATGCCGAGTTGTTCGATATCCTGCTCGCTGAGGGTACCGTCCCGGATGGAGCAGAACGTTTTGGTGAGGCTGTCGACACATTCGGGTGCGGAACGGCCTATCACCTTAGCATCGGGAAGCTCGCTCTGTTTCACGCGGGTGAAGATAGAAGAGGCAAGCAGGTGCGACAGCTTCTAACCTGGCACGGCCGCCTCACCGAAGCCGAGCGGGATCGTTTATTCCTCGACGTACAAATGCTGCTCGGTGGATCGTTAGACAGCAGTGGAGGGATGGAACCGAAACACCACGGAGCGGGCTGGTGGGCAGCAGACGTGATCCACTTGGCCTAAGGCCTAGTCACGGCGGCTGATCCTGTTCAAACACCTGGTTACAGCTAACTGCTGGTGCAGTTGTGGAGTCGGTCACCTTTGAGGAGGAATGATCATGGGCTGGTTTCAGAAGCTGTTGCAGCAGGTAAGCATCAGGCGGCAACCTGAGCTGAAGCTGGAGCTGGAGCCGGGATCGGAGCCTCGTCTGACGGATGAGCAGTGGCGTAAACTTATACAGATCCATTTAGCTGTGGCCCACGCTTATGTTGGCCGCGAGCACGAACGAGCAGAGGATGCGTGGGAGATGCGGGAGCGGGAGGGGATTACCGAGGCTGACGCCAAGCTACTGTTCCAGGAGGCCGTCGCCGAGGTACAGGGGAACATGGAAGGGGGGAGAAGGGACGGGGTTCTGTATTCCGATCTGGACCACGACGGCAAGCTTGAGCTCCTGAGCTTCGCCATCGACTGGACGGATTACGTCAATCGGGGCATGAGCGAGCAGACGTTGAACCGAATAATTGAAAACGCCGTGGACGGGAGGCCGCCTGAGCGGTGGCAGGAGCCGACTTTGAGTGAAGAAAAAGCCCGCAGTGCCGAGATAGGTGGGGAAACACCCCAGTTCCCACCCCCGACGCCCGATCCGCTTGCCCAGATCCGCCAAACGGTCAATGCAGCGAAGGCTCAGGAACAGAATAAGGGCAAAGGGATCGAACCGGAGGTGTAATATCCCGGGTGATTTCAGTACCGGACGGTGCTGGCCTTCGCATCCATGTTCCGCTCGGCGTACTTCAAGAACAGGATGAATAGGGTGGTGGTGAAAGCCGTCGTGGCAAAAAGCCCACCCAGCCACGCCCACCGCTCACCGCCCTTCATGTCGAGCGGGACTGCGATTGTGGCCAACCCGAGGGCCAGGCAGGTGACGAAGAACAAGCCGATGACAAGAACCTTCCAGGTTGACATGCGCGCTCCAGAGGGGGAACCGCAAGAACGCGGCTCGACTTCAAACTCTAAAGCTTTCAGAAATTTTTATCTACTGGAATTCGGACGGAATTAAAATTATCCGCTTCGCGGGCACATTACGGCATCTGCCCCTGTCCCGGCGGCACCTCTACTGGCTCCGGGGTGCGAAGATGAGCCTCAACGGCGGTCTTTGCTTCGAGCAAGGTGCAGCCCCATTTCTCGCGGTAGGCTTTGATCAAAGTAACCTTGTCTGGTGGTGGAGGCGGGATGTCATCGACGAAAAGCGGCTTCCTCGACCGCTCCCAAGCGAGGGCGGCTTGCCAATACCAAAACAAGTGCGGCTCCATCCCTTCTGGATAGCCATAATCATCCTGGTTAAGCCTTGCTTGAAACGCCTCCCGGTCTATCTCATTCTGCATGGCTTGCCTCCTCCGCCCGACACCGTTGATTTTGAGACGCCTCAAACCCGTCGGCTTGGTGTGGTGGGGTGCGGAGCTTGGCGTATTTCAGCCCGTCACACTCCCAGCGGTATTCCTTCCCGTCGATCCGGGCGATTACGTCAACTTCCCCGCCGTGGCGGATGGTGGCGATCATCTTTACGAAAGTGTCCTCAGCAAGCCCGCTCATGCAGTCCAGTGGGATAAACCACCCTGCCGCCTGCGGTGCGGGGTGTGGTGGGGTGCGAAACGCCCGCAACGCGGCAAATGCGGCGTGTAAGTCTGGTATCGCCCTATGCCACGCTTCGTTCATCTCAAGCGTCCAGCGGCGAGGGTCAAGCAGCATGTCATCCACTACCGCCTGCGATGCTGGCTCAGGGGTGCGGAGGTAGGGGCGGAGAATTTCGATAACATTGTGTGTCAAATCACGGAGTGATCCGCTTCGCCATTCTGTTGCCGAAAGCCGCGATAGTAACAAAGTTTGGATATCCCATACTTTCACCGGCCGCGACCGCTCCCAGGCGAGGGCGGCTTGCTGCTCGTGCTGGCGGATTAGCACTCTGCACGCTTCTAACGCTTGCTCCCAGTCCGTGCAGTGTTCACAGTGTTCGTCGCCAGCCAGATACAACGCCTCGATCTTCGCAATTAGCTCACTCATGGCCTGCCTCCTCTGCTGGGGTGGGGTGTGGGGTTGCTGCTTTTGCAATGAGGAGGTTCACATATTCCTCAGAACGCTTTAGCTGCTCGCGGTAATTGATGCGTTTGTCAGCGTCGCAGATTCGACCAGCATCGGTCACGTAGGCGTGGACGCGAGCTGCCTCTAACTGCCGCTTCAGGCTCTCCACCTCCCCGCTATCACTTGCCGCCGTCTCCGATGGGGTGGAGATGAGGGAGAGGGCTTCGTCTAGCAGTGTTGGGGTGGGTGATTCAGGGGGTAGGTCGAGCTGGCCACGATTCGCACGGACATATCCATTTGCCCATTTCAATCCCCGTTCAGCCACCTCCAGCTTCCGCTCAAGGTCTTTGTTGCGTGCTTCGAGTTCGGCTTCACGGGGGCGGGTGTTCCAGCTCCTATGACTGTAAAATGGAAAATCTTTCCCCTGAATACTGCAGCCATTATAAGGATGCTCGCAATGTGCAGGGATGTAGTTATGTGCTTTCAGTTTTGCTAGACAAAACGGACAGGGCTCCAATTCCTCCAGTGTCGTCATTGTCTATGCTCCTTCCTTGTTGTCTGCTTCCAACTCATCTACCCAGGCTGTGCGGTGGATGGCTTCCTTGGCAAGCTGCATTAAATCAGTCTTAAAATACTTTTCCCGAAAAAGCTCCCAGCTCTCTTTTGAGTCTATGGCCTCTATCTTCAATATCTTCCGCAGAGCCCTGATCTCATCCACAAGCGCGGTGGTGAGAGTTGTGTTAATAGCTGATTCGAGGATATAAGCTGCGTCTCGAAAAGGAACATATCCCTTACGGCTAGCTGCTATATGAAGCTTACGACGAGCACTGACCGTAACATTCTTGCTCAACGCGGCTTTGATTTGTTCTGGTTTCATACTCTAAGCTCCTTCCTGTAGCTCTTTCAGTTCATCCCTGAAGCCCTGAATCTTGGCTTCGATGCAGTTACGCTCCTCCCGCGTCAGTCGGGGACTATAGGACTCGCCAGCCCAGTAATTGATCTGACTGCGAAGGATGTCGATTCGGTGTTCTCTGGTCATAAGTTGGCCCCCTCCTGGAGGCCTTTCACCTTAGCCTTCCGGTTGGCCAAGGTATCGTTTAAGTAGGTGATTTCCGATATGGGGGCATGAACTGTGTCGCTGGTGGTTTCCCACGGTCGTGTTTTACTCACGCGACAGCCGTAAACCGTAAAACGCTCATCACCCCAGCCGAAGCTGCAACTCGACTGTGCGTATGTTTCGTCTTGGTAAAGAAAGAGGCGATCACGGTGCGAGCTGAACTCTCGCTCAACTGAGGCCTCTCGCTGTTTGAGCTTTTCTCGCTCCGTCTCGATGGCTAAAATCTCATCAAGTGTCGCTTTACTTACAATTTCCACAGGCGATACGGCTGCCATCTCGGCCTTCTGGCAGGCATTACACGTAATGGGCTCTTTGCTTAATCGCTCCGCGTCCGCCTTAAGCGTGGCGCGGTACTCTGCCCGTTTCCCGGAAGAAGTAAGGCTGTTGTAGCCCGTTGATGCCGTTCTCTTATACTTTTGCCCACATCGGCAACAAGTGGCAGAATACACCTCTTTTATCTGGTGCCATCCATAATTAATTGTTCTCGTCACATACATGATTCGGACTCCTTCCATCTCTCTGCCACGCGCTGCCTGATCGCCTCGCGTATCGTGTTGATCTTCTTTCTGTTTCCAGCTCGTTTCGCGTGATCCAGCTCGGCCTCAAGGTCTTCGAGGGAGTAGGCGGGATAGAGGAGGCCTTCGGGAATGGGGGTTGTGTTCATATTGCTTGTCATGACCTTGGCTCCCGGCCTTTCCGTTTTGTGTGTCCACAAACCCGACACTGCCACCATAACTCACACCCATACTCGATGTCGCTGGACTCGGTATGCATGGATTTCATATGACAGCGCGGCGCACCTACCGAAGATTTGGCATACATTTCATCTGAGGACATTCCATGAACATCTTCACATGATCCCTCAACGAGCCTCGTATCCGGTTCTTTGGTCATGGCTTTTGCCCCAGCAAAGCGTCCCGGGCGGCGTTCAGATCCGCCATTGCATTGTGACTGCCACCGGCATCGGGGTGAGCTTTCTTCGCCTTCTCGCGGTAGGCTGCTTCAATCTCGGCGACTGTAGCACCGCGTTTCACGCCGAGCACCGTGCAGGGGTCCGCCTTCGACGTCTGTGGCGGCGGAAGAGCAGCGTACCCACGGAAGGCAGCACGGACCAGATTCAGGCCACCGTGCCGGAGTTTCGTCCGTTCGGCTTCGATGACGTGGTGGATCGCCTGAAGGTTCTCTTCGATTCGCTGGTACCGGTCCACGGCGATGCACGTCGAGATGCCGTCCCAGGTGAAGTACACCGCGACACCGGCGTCTTTGGGGTTGCGGTCCATCAGCGTCACGTTGCTCGACACGAGCACGCTCTCGACCTTCTTTCCGCTGTCGGCGGAGAACCGGCGGAGTGAGCTCTGCACGTTGTCGATTGCCGTAGTCAGGCTGGTCTTGAACTGGCTTTTAGCTGGAGAGGTGGTGCGGGGCCAGGAGTTGGGCCACGACAAAGGAAATGCTTGAGCGGTCATATCGGGTACTTGCTCCTGTCGAAATCGATGAACTTGATCTGGGCGATGGGCTTGTCCAGGCTGCCGAAGAGCCGCAGGATGTTGGCCTGGGTGGTGCTCCCGAATGAGCGTGCGTCTCGCTTGTGAAACTCGGCTACTACGGCGGAGATGCGATGCGCCTTTCCGTACCCCTTCGACAACACCGCCTTCCGGCCGACGCGGCAGGTGCTCTCATTCCACCGTGGCCCGTACAGCCGAAGCTCGTCCGTCTTCTCCCCGCGGCGGAATGCGTACCAGAACTCAGAGTTCAGCGGGATGAACAGCGGCTTTTCGTCTACCAGTCGAGCACTCATCACCACCTCCCTCAGTAAATCGGAAAATCAGTGGGAGTGCCCGGATTGATGCTCACGTGGGCCTTCGGGGCGTGTTGCTCGAAGAACGGCGTCATCTCGGCGTCTTTGGCTGCTGCGAGCATCCGGCGTGCGATGAGCAGGCAATAGGCGGCTGACCATTCCACCGCTGCCGCGTGAAGCACGCGGGCTGCTGCCTTCTCCTCCGAGGTGCATTCAGGGTGTGCTGGTATTACCGAATCGAATAACTCGTTGAGTTGTTTAATTGTCTGCATTGTCCTGCTCCTTGGCTTGAGTTGTTGAAAGTGCTTTCTTCTGCTTGCGGTGCCAGTTGACCCGGCAGATGGTCGTGCAGAATCGCTTGTACCAGCAATTCCTTCGATCCATCTCTTTGCCGCAGTTCCAGCATGTTTCCTTCTCAGTCATCGTTGCTCCAAACTGTTATCCGTGGGTCTTCACTAATTTTGGGCCGGTGGTTGGTGCCGCCGGGTGGTTGCACTGACGGTCCCAATCGTGGCGATGGGGAATAAGCACGGTGGTGTCGAGGTCCCCTGCGGCTCTTTCCGAAACGGCAATGTGCCCGTCGTCACCGGTGGTCAAGTACTCCGGCAAGAAATCGCCTTTCTCGGTCTTCCTCTCCAACGCACGAGCCTCATGGAGCACCAACGCCATGCGGAGGTGGTAGACGATCCGCTCGTTGTTTGGGTGCGGCATGCAGTTGGCACAGTGACGAGTACGGTCGATCAGAATGCGAATCACTTCCTGTGTGGTGGTGCCGTCGTGCTGTTGCCCTGGCTGCTTGTTGACGAAGATCAAACGCTGTTCACGGGCATCACGATCTGCACTTGCGGGGGCATTCTCGCCACGAGTACCTGCGTTGCGAACTGCGGGTTTATAAATGTGCCCTGTTTCAATGACTTCCATGTCTATTCTCCTTTTTGCTTACCTCGGTAAGTGAATTCTTCCTCGGTTACTGAAGACGACCGTAGCGCGTTGTAACGGTCGTGTCAACACAATAATTCAATCGACAGTCAGAATATTTCGTGCCACTCCTGACCCGTTTCTGCCTTTCTTCTTCGCTCCACGTTGGGACGCAGGAGAGGGCTAAACGGCTGGAGTCTGTCATGGCTCGGGACGTTCGTAATTTGTTGATTCAAGGGAATCAGAAACTCTCGCAGGCGATCTTTCACTGGGATCTACCTGCCGCCCTCACATGCCCCGGTTCGTCGGAGTTGTGTAGGGAAAAGTGTTACGCACTACGCCGTCGCTACCTGTTCCCCCAGGTCCAGGAGCGGCTGCAATACTGCTACGAGGTGAGCAAGCGGAAGGACTTTCCGACGCTCATGATCGAGGAGATCCGGCGGAAGGGTGCGGCGTTCGTCGTTCGCATCCATTGCGCCGGAGATTTTTTTTCACCGTCCTACGTCCGCAAATGGATCGAGGTGGTGAAGGGTTCGCCGAACACGCGCTTTTT
This sequence comes from Gemmata palustris, assembly GCF_017939745.1. NCBI lineage: Bacteria > Pseudomonadati > Planctomycetota > Planctomycetia > Gemmatales > Gemmataceae > Gemmata > Gemmata palustris. The sequence goes on from NZ_JAGKQQ010000001.1 coordinate 5,867,648, forward strand.
CGGATATTCGAGGAGCTGGCGCGTGCAGGCCATCTACCCCGCTCTTTGCGAGCTGGCACAGCAGCCCAACATGCGGCTGTTCTTCTCGGCGGACTCTGAAACCGGAGCACCGCCGGAGCTGCCAGAAAACGTGCGCGTGGCGTGGATGATGGTTGAAGAGGAGGAACCGATCCCGGAAGTGGATTTGATCTTTCGTGACTTCCCGTTGCGGAAGAACTCACCGTCTCGGATCGGGTTAACCCTCATCTGCCCAAACGAAGTCGGCGATCACCGCAGTGACGAAGTGAACTGTGGTACGTGCGGTTTTTGTTGGAGGTAGTAAGGAACAAGCCGCTTGCGCGAGGCGTAACGCGGCTTGTTCTCCTCAATGTCTTTCGACATCCCTCCCCGGAACACTTCGAGGCTTTGAAGATCAGTTCGCGCCCGTGCTCAAATGTCAGGGCGGTTTTCTTCTAGCTCCGGAATTGACAGGCCTGTACGATGGCCCGAGAGTTTGTGCGATAAATCGAAAATTTGATTGAAAATTTGGCCAAATTCGGCGTTTCCGCACAGGCCCTGAGTTCCGATGCCCGTTTCGAGTGGCCCCTCTTCCGGCCCTTGGAGAATCAGCTTGAAGTACCTCAGACCGCTCGCCCTCGCCCTCCTGCTCGCCGCACCGGCAACCGGGAACGCCGCGTTCACCGTCACCGTACAGGAAGCCAGCGGCCCAGTCATCGCCATCTCCGACGGCGGCGCGCTCGACGCGGACGGGCTGATTAACGGGTCGATCACCGCCGACACCGCATCCCTGAATGCACTGCTGACGAACTTCTCGTTCTCATCCCTCGGCGGCACGTCCAGCCTACTGGGCGGCGGTCCGGCTGAAGTGACGGTGAGCGGCTTGGTCACCCGGCTGCCGGGCGCGGACTTTAGCACCGTAACCATCACCTCGGGCGATACCGGATTCACGTCCGGTAACCCGAAGAGCTTAGTGACCTCTGTCTCGGACACGTTTCAGAACACCACGTCCGGTGACTTGCGGACATTTCAGGGCGTGTTCGACGCGACGGCGGCGGGCGGTGCCTTCGTGACCTCACCCTTGTTCGTTTTCATCCCTCCCAATGGAGCGGGACCGTTCAACACCTCGAATCTGGGGTTCACAACGCCTCTTGGGGTCCAGCCGTCCCCATTCGACCTGACTACCACGACGGTCATCACCTTGGGGCCGAATCCGACGAGCGGTATCCAGTCCGACCAGTTCTTCGGCAGTGCCGGTGTCACCGCACCGATCACCCCCACTCCTGAGCCCGCCTCGCTCACTCTTCTCGCCACCGGTGCGGTTACGCTTCTTGCTTTCCGTCGGCGGAAGGCGGTCTGAGCCCGTAACTGTTGTTGAAGTTGGACACGCCCGAGGTCGGGCGTGGACTGCATGAGCAATCTCCCAGGCGACTGGTGAGGCTGCAAGGCAGTTAACTCACTTCTTCACCCGTTTGAGCACCACCAGCTCGAATCCCTTCTCCTTCTGAGGGTCCAGACCGGCCGGTCGGCTCTTTCCCTCGCCCATGTACAGATGCAGGATGAGCGTATCCCCGTCCAACTTGTAGACGGCCTCGGTGACGGCGTTCGGTCGGTCCGGGAAGATGCCCCGAAAATCGATACACTTCGGGTCGGTGGTTGGGTCGATGGCTACCACTTCGACCACGTCCCCGCCCTCGCTGATCAGGAACCGCCCCTTGAACTGGGCGATCTGCTCCTCCGGGGGCATCATTTCATCCCCGGCACTGATGTTCTTCTCCACCCGCCAGTGTCCCTGAAGGTTTTTCAGCTCCGTGCGAGCCGCCTCCGGCCACTTCTCGGTCGGATCGGGGAGTACGGCGAGCACCGACAGGACGACGACTGCAAGCATGACTTTACCTCCAGGATCTGACGAATACCCGATAAGAGTTTGGGGAAGCAAGATGAAGTGGCCAAGCGGAGGGCTCTGAGCTGTGGGTAACCACAGTCCCTTCGGCGACTTGGGGAGAGTCAGTTACCCAACTTCCTCTCTGCGGTCAGGTGGGGTACCTTCCTGCACCGTTCGGCCAGCTCACGCAGCCTCCTCTTCGGGGTCGCCGCGCTCGGCGCCAAAGTGCATCTGGGCGATCCGCAACACCGTGGTCGGTCCGTTATCCCTGTCCTCGATCTGGACAGAAAGATGAAGGAGGTCGGCAATCAGGTCGCCGATCTCACTGCCACTATTCTCAAATACTTCGCCCTTTGCCTCGACATAAGACATGAGAGCGGCCTGTGCGCGCTCGGCACGGGTGGCGTTGCTTGTGCTCATGCGGCCAGCCCTTTCACTTCGACGATCACGCTTTCAGCATGTATGAGGGCTGTGTTCGCTTCCCGTGCCTCGGCCTCGTCCTTCCAGCCTCCGTCATTCCGCAGGTTGATAAACCCGATCTCGTTTTTCGCGTAGGGAAGAATGGCTTGCAAGGCGGCCAGTAGGCTCCTTGCGTTCTCTTCGGAAATATGTTTAGAATCAGTCATAATCGCTAACTCCATTTAGCGGTTGTACAGGGGCGGCGGCCTCATACCGTCGTCCCGCATTCGTATCACGTTTCAATGCGTCGCGCAACTCAGCTCGCCCCGACTTCTACCTGACCCAGTTCCTCGGGCTTTGGATGGCCGGGCATCCCAACGCCCCAGATCCGGCTGATGTCGAACGGCCCCTTGTCGTAGCTGCGGCGAACCCACACGCCTTTTTCCCGGTAGAACCCCCGGCAGACGAGGTGCCGCTCGTGAACGACGTTGAGTGGCTCGTTCGGGATGATGATTTCGCGGATTGCGGTGTGGTACGTGAAGTGGGTCATGATTCGGCTCCTTTCGTGGTTCTGAAGTGTATGGCGAGCAAAGCCGCCATTAACTTCTGACCCGCTGGCGAAGCGTCGGGGGAGGAGCGGAAGGCCCCGTAGCGAAGGGTATTTTGAAGCAGAGCGTCCGCGAGGAATGGCCGCGCAGCGGACAGGGGAAAATACTCGTAGCGCAGCCGCCAGGGCCGCGCAGCGGCGGGCTTGCAGCGGGAGGGGGAGAATTCCCCCTGATCTTGCGAGAGGGATCGTAGCGGGCCGAAGGCGTGCGCAGCACCGAAGCGAACAGCGGAGTCGCGGAAGAGCCCGGTCCGAAGGACTCGCCCACACGTCTTCAAGAATCGTTCGGAGAATCAAAACTCACTCAGTGAACTTCCCCCGTCCGCTCTTCTGGTTCGGCTTGTATTCACCGCCAAAGAGCATCGCGAACATCCACTGAATCCTGTGCTCCCCAAACGCCCCGTATGTGGTAAACAGCACCCCAAGGCAGCCCATCATCACGGCATCTTTGTATCGCCCCTCAAGCACCATCCCCCCTGTTCCGAACAGAAAAAGCACCCCGACCAGAAGCCCCAACGAGCGGAACACCACACGTTTCATACCCATCCTCGTGTTCAATTGCTCCTCTCGGTCTACCGATACCGTCCGATGGTGGCCCGGGTGATTCGAGCACTGCGGTATCGCCTGAGCACCCGGCGGGCAGAGAGGCGTTCAGCCTCCGAATTACTGGTACAATCGCCACCGAGCGGGCTCACCGATGACCGAAGCTCTGGAGAGCACAGGCCGAAGGCAACGCCCGGCACTTGTTTCTCGCCGCACTCCCGGTCAAGCCGGGGGCATGCACTCCTACCAACCCCACCCGCGCGGCGTCATCACTTCCGAGCCCGGTGGAATGAACCACTCGTTCCGGCGTCTCTTCATGGGTTCGGCAGTGACGCACATCGGGACCGTGTGTCCCGCACCAGGAGAGCACCGATGAGCCGCGTGACGTTCGTGATCTTCTTCGCGACCTTCTGCACCACCGCCTCCGCAGCGGACCCGGCGGCCGACGAGCAGAAAAGGCTGCAAGGCGAGTGGCGGGCGGTCGAGGTGGAGCTACAGGGCAAGAAGCTGACCAAGGACGATGCCGAGGCCAAGGCCATGCGGATCGTGATCGTGGCCGACGGGCTGACGTTCAGCAGCACCGCGAAGGCCGGGCGCGAGCGGAAGATGACGATCAAGCTGGACCCGAGCAAGGCGCCCAAGCACCTCGACCTGACTTCCCTTGACGGGCAGGAGAAGGACACGACGGCTGCGTGCATTTACAAACTCGACGGGGACCGGCTGACGATCTGTATGCCGTACTTCGTGCCGGACCCGTCCGTGCGGCCCAAGGAGTTCAAGTCCGGCAAGGACGACGGCCTCATGCTGCTCACGCTGGAGCGGATGAAAGCCAAGTGACGGAGCGAAGGCGCGCACTGTTGGGGACCGGGGCCACACGTTCGTGGCTGCCACGTCGATGCCCTGCTGAATAAGGCGTAGTTGAATCGGGGATACTAATCGGAGATGATCACGCTCAAAACGCTCTCTTGTGAGCGAATTTACACCTTCACCTTTGGCTAAATGCCGGTGCCACGATGTGTGCTGTTGCCAAAGTCAGAACGGCTGCAACTGCGATATTTGCTTGGATTTTCTTGTTACTAGGACCACTGCTGAAGCCCGTGCATCCAGATGTTCTCGGACAAGAAATTACGCAGCAATTGCTGAAGGGTTATCATAGGGCACTTGTGGCGACAACGGAGCTGAGGAAACGATTGGAAGAATCTCCGAAGGGACGGGAGAGCCAAATCGAACAGCTGAAAGAGTGGGAGCTGGATTTCAAGAAGCGTATCCAGCGATTGGAAAAAGGCGTCCTTGAGCCTGGCCCTTACGTGATGCCGACAGAGCCACCGGGCCAAAACAGACCGAAACCCCCAGTCCGCGACTGACGAATCGATTGCGTAGATCTGAAGGACGTGTGAGCTACGGGCCTCCCACCCGCTCGGCAATGCGACCACTGCTTACCGTGGTATCAGCCCCACGGCCTTCGGCATTCCTTTGCTGCGGGCCAACAGCGCCCCGTCGGCTTTGAGGCGTGACTTACCTTGCGAGCAGTAGCCCTCTTTCTTCTCCTCGCCGCAGCACCTCCTGAGTAGCACAGATCGCGAGCGGCTGTCAATTCTCCGGGAATACCGATTTTGCCACGCACCCGCCACACTGCGAACTCGTGTCAGGCACTCACCGGGCACGGCTGGTGCATGAACCTCCCGCGTCGCCCTCTGCGGAGATTCATCATGCGAACTCTCATCCTGACGATAGCCGCCCTCTCATTCATGACCACCGGGTGCCACTGCTGTCACTGTGACCGGCCGTCGAACTCCTATTACTCCGCTGCTCCCAACGTGCTTGCTGGGAAGTGAACTTCCTGTTCGTGCGCCCTTTTGATCAGGACACCGTTGCACACAGTTAGTGGATGGAGGATGATACAGCTCCCGTTCCATCGGAGGTTTACGCATGCCGTTCCTCATCGCGTGTGTGGTTTACGTCGTGTTGGCCGGGCTCGCGCTGATTCCCGTGGCCATCGGCCTGGCACGCGGGCGAAGGCCGAGCATGACCGTAGTCGCAGCAACGATAGGCTCGGTAGTCGGGTTCATGATGGGGTGCGCAGGGGTGCTCGTGGCAATACTGGTCGGTGCCGGTGACCAGGTCGGGGCGACCCTGATCGTGACTTCATTCGGACTTTCTGTTTCAGTGGTTGGAGCCATTATTGCTGTAATTACGTACTGGATCTACGCAATCTATAACTGGAGCATGGCCATGTACTAGGGGAAAGACCCTCGCCACATCTGGTGGGTGCAATCAGAAATCGAGTGATTTAGTCGCAGGGTGGATCAAAAGAATTGCAATGTATCTAAGTATCGTGTAAAAAAGAAGTGCCCTACCTCGGGAGAGATAGGGCACTGATACCTGCAAGATCAGTTATGCCGTAAATCGGGAGTTCGCGTCAAGCGAAAAAAAAGGAGGCCGGGAACATGACCGGCAGCGGCACCGCAGGAAGACCCTCCAGTAAGTGACACTTGCACCGGCTCCATTGTCAGAAGTCCGGTGCGATCGTACCGTCAGGGCGCATCCAGCGCCGGGCTGTGCGGAGTGGATCGAGACCGCTGACCTGCGATCCCGCTAAGTAAGCACCTCCGTCAGACAACAACCGAGACCGACGACTCAGTTTCAGAGCCTTCCTTGCCAGCGGAACCCGTGCGTTCTGTTGGCAGGGGGGCTGCTTCTCTCCACCTCGGATCTAGTTTCACTGCAATTCAAACCGCTGTGCAGCACACACGGCTGTCAAACCGTCGCAGTGCGCGCGCACTCGTCACTGCTGTGCAACACCCACACAAGCGCTAAGATAGCTTTACGAAGAACGAAAAGCTTGACCTTCGGAGGAAAATCACGTGGCTAAAGATGCCGAGAAGGGACGCACGCATGCACGACTTAGCGACGAAGGCGTTGCAGCTCTCAAAGAGCATGAACACGCAATCCCGAAGAAGTCAAAGTGGTTCGAGATCATGCGGGAGGACTATGGGCGTTCGGCGAGAGAAACGAATTGGAGGCCTATGCTGCGGGGAGAGGCGGTGCCCTGGGCTATGCTCGATGCTTTTGCGGATGAAATGCTTGAAAGGACGAAGCAAAAACTAAACCTGCACCCTTTCGTCATCGACGCGGCAAAGCCGACTCTTTCCAGTCCCGGTGGCTATCGGCAGGTGAATCCGTGGCAAGTTGGGATCAAAGGGATGATCGGTTGGTTACATGGCAAGGTCTTCGGTGCTGATACTACGTTCTGCGATAGTGCGAAGAAGCTCGAAGAAGGTGTGTTCGATGTTGTGCGGAGTGTGGGACGAACTACCGCACGGGACGGAGCTAATTTCTCTCTCGAAAAGCAACTTGAAGAAGGTGAAAAAGCTATTAAATGGACCGCTGCAGAGTTCACAGATTTTATGCGCCGCTGGTGGAACATAAATGATCGCGTGATTAACACCCCCGTCTCGGGTGTGAGCATAGTGCTTCCACTAAACCCAGCGGCGGCTGACCGGTTCAGAAATGGCGAAATAAGCGACAATGATCTGGACCCTACTACAGATTATGCGTGGCCATCTCGTGATCTGCTCATTCTGTCTTGTGATGACCGGCCCAAGCAAAAAGGCATTAGCAGTCACAGCTCTGCATGGGAACTCTTCCGTGGACTGATGGCGCAGATCGCGTATCTAGCTCATCCTGAACCATACGCCGGTCCTGGACTTCGTCTAATCAGTTTCGGCGGAACACCTGAAAATGCTCGGCGATTGACCAAATACGGGTTCGTCCACGCGGGCGGGGCCATGCCACGTACTGGGATGCTGACAATGGAGCTACGTCGACCTGATCGGCCTCACAAAGATGCGCTTCAACAAGCTGCATCACATGCAAGTGCTATACACATCATCTATCTCTGGCAACTTGTTTTGGCCCACAACGCACCAAAGGAGGAATAGCGTATGATGCAGCAGATCATTGAACTGAACCCGTTCGACTGCCTGCCGCCTCCCGACAACCGCGCGGTTACCACGGAGGACGTCCTGGCGATGGCGGCCAGCTTCCGGGCCAACGGAGGACAACTGCAACCCGCCATCGTATGCGTCCACCCGGAGCTGCCTGACAAGCAGATGCTCCTGGACGGGTTCATCAGGAACGAAACGTGTAAATTGCTGGGCCTCAAGCTGAAGGCTGTGAAGGTGGACCGGCCGTTTACGAAGGCGGAGCAGGCCAAGCTCCGCTTAACGGCGAACGTCATCCGTAAAGCGATGTCACCGCTGGAGGTCGCCAATGACATCATGCTTTTCATTAAGGAGGAGGGTTGCACACAGACCGAGGCCGGCGAGAAGATCGGGCTCCCCCAGCCCACCGTGAGTAAGTACCTCACCGTGCGGAACCTGCCCGAAGACCTGCGTCAGCTGATCTTGGACAAGAAGCTCGATTTCAATGCCGCCTACGCCGTGGCCACGCTTCCCACGCTGGAGATGAAACGGGAAGCCGCCAGGAAGATCGTGGAAGGAGGTTTGAAGAAGGACGACGCCATTGCCCTCGTGAACTCGATGAAGGGCAAGAAACAGCCCAAACAGCCCAAGAAAAAGAAGTTTACGATCTCGTTCGAGCTGCCACCGGTCAATGCCGCAGCCGCGCTGGTGGAGCACCTGAAAACCCTTATCGCCCGCTTAAACAAGCTCGGCGATATCCCGCCTGACGCTCTCGCTGCTGTCCTCTCGTAAGTCCCCGCAGTTCAATCTCTTCGTTTTGGAGGCCGCCATCATGTGGCGTGTCAGGCTGATTCTTTTGACTTTGCTTTACGTCATCTCGCCCATCGACCTCGTTCCTGAGATCGTCTTCGGACCCGTGGGGGCCATTGATGACGTCATCGTCATCATCAACGCCATCAAAAAACTACGGGAAGGTAACCAAGTCTGAACACACTCACGCCCCGGTGCTCGTGGCCGGGGCCTTACTGGAGGCTTCACATGATTCTGAACCGCCTACGCCGGCGAAAGCCGGTTGAAACCGCCGGGATTCCGCTCTCGCTCGAGGAGTTGGGCGCACACGTCCTGGTGCTTGGGACAACCGGCAACGGCAAAAGTTTCAGTACGCGGGGCATCCTCAAGGCATTCATGAGGGCCGGGCACCCGATGGTGTTCGTGGCCGCGAAGCAAACGGAACCGGAAACCGTGCTCCAACTCTGCCGAGAGGTAGGGTGCGAGCACCGGTTCATGAAAATCAGCCCACACGGGCCGCACAAGCTCCACCTGCTGAAGCACCTGCTCTCGTACAAGGACGCTTACGGCGCGGCGGAGTTCCTGGACCGCGTCAAGGAAATCGGCACCCGCGGAGAGAAGGGTAAGCACGATCCGTTCTTTGGTCAACTCACTACCGAGACCACACAGATGGGCATCCGGTTGCCACAACTAGTGGGCTCCGAACCCACCCTTGAAGACCTGATGATGGTGGTGAAGACCAGCCCGCCCAGCTTGGAGGTCGCGGCGAGCGAGGCCTTCGTGGAAGGGAAGATGGGCCTGTGCTCGCAACTCATCGCCCATGCGTCCGAGCACTACCGCAAGGAGGACGAACACGACCTGAAGAGCGTGCTGACGTTTTTTATGCAGACGTTCGCGGGCATCGGCGAGAAGGCTCGTAGTGCCCCGCTAGCGGATCTGACCGGCTCAGTTGGACGGCTGACAAGCGGAGCATTTCGGGGCGTGTTTGACACCGAGACGACCGTAGATTTCGATGCCATCGAGCGAGAACGCAAGATCGTCGTGCTAGACGCACCCATCGTGCCACGCAACCCCACGAACCAGATGTTCCAAGCGATATGGCTGTTCTGTTTTCAGGAGCACGCCCTCAGACGCGATCCGCGTCAGGTGGATAAGGCTATTGTGCTTGTAAGAGATGAATGTCAAGAGCTCGTACACGCCTCATGGGATGCCAGTGTGACGGCAGTTGCGCGCTCGCAGAAGCTCATCCATTTCGACCTCACGCAGCACGTCAGCGGGCTCAAGACGGCGTTCGGGGGTGAGGGCACCACGCCTGAGACCATGTCGTTCATCGCCAACCACGCTACGGTTCTGGGGTTTGGAAATAACTGCCATGAGACTAATAGATTAATTACCGATCTCATCGGCCAGAAGCGGACGTTTCAGTTCAGCGGTGGCGGGGGCAAAGGCGGTGAGAAGCCCACGGGGTGGTACGACCAGGCACTCGGCGTGAGCGGTGGTGGGGTGCATTGGAGCGAGACGTATCTCCCGCACGTCCGGCCCGAGGAGTTCTTGTCGTTGCCCAGAGGCGTGGCGGTGATGATCTCAGCCGGACGAACGTTCAACGGATTGCCATACCACGTGTGCGATTTTCGCGAGTGACTGCGGGCCAGGTTGGGTACCAGCGAATTTGTTCAGGACTTGCTCCGAGAGGTCCACCGCTTTCAAGGCGCAATGATTGGGTATTACACCACCGCCACAGTCACGGAATTCAGTATCACGTACTGCCGCTAATTTCAACAATGAGATAGCGATGCGAGAAGAAGAACAGAAGCCAATCCCTTACTTCACCGCTGAAGGAATCGGGATCTTCATCACGCTGGCACTTCGCTTCATGAGCGCACCTAGTCGGGTGCTGATGGTCAAACCGGGAGCGATGGGCCGGCGTGCGCACGGCCTGGTGGAGCTAGCCGGAGCGGGGCTCTTCCTGCCAATCGCGGCAGCGGTCATGCAGATCGAGAAAGGCATGCAATGGGTTATCCCCGTGTCCGGGTTCCTCTGCCTGACATGGGTGATTCAGAAGGTGATGAGCTTCAGCAGTCAGGAGGTGGAGGAGTATGTGGGAACCACATGGTTCAGTGTTTGGTTCCCGAAATCACAGAGCGTGCAGGTTATGGGCGAGGTGTTCTTCTGGCTGCTCGTGACAGCTGTGTTCGGGAACATCAGCCCGCCTCTCGCCTTCGGGATGGTCTTCTCCGGGCTCGCATCGGCACTGCTACTCGGACTGATTATCGAACGGGAGAAACGCGAGATCGAGCTGATGGTGAGCGAACGGAAGAAGCAAAGCATTCAGGCGGAGCGTTTCCGCCAGATGTCCGGTGAGTGATGACCATCCACGTATGAGTGCGCTCGATTCAGGATAGCCATCACCAGGTCACGGGTTGGAGGCCAGTGACGACTGATCGTTACCACCACCATTCGCCCATGTCAAGGAGTGTGTCATGGCAGAAGAGAACAAGCAGACTGAGCAAAGCAAGCAACCGTCCGAACAGGCATCAACGCCGTCATCCAAGCCGGTGCCTATGACCTGCTCTTTGCGCAACTTCATCACCATTAAGCGGCCAAGTCGAGTAGTCGTTCGGCGGCGACTTGTAATTCGGCCTCGTTGATCCCGGGCCGCAGAACCGCCTGAATTTCGTTCCGCAGTAGCTCACGGCGCCAGGCGCGGCGCTTATCCGCGTGACTCGGTCGCCGTTCCCCGTCGTCCCATGGACTTGCGGCCCGGTGCCCGGCCAACGCCTTGGCATCCCGATTCCAGGCCCAAGCTTCGGTCATCGTGAGCGCCCACAGGCACACGTGGAACGCCCCGACGTTGGCCCGCACGAGGCGCACCTGCTGCTGACCCGCCCCGACAACTTCTTTCAGATCGCGGAACGCGATCTCCAGGCTGAAGCGACTCGCGACACTTCCGAGGATGTCGCCCACCGGCGCGGCGGTGTCGGTGCAGAAGAACGCCACCCACCCGGTGGGCTCGTCCACCAGAACGACGCGAATCGCCCCACCGGCCGGGCGCCAGGTGGCCACGAACGTCTTGTACTTCTTCTCCGTCGGTTTCCCGTACAAGTCGAACGTCCCGGTGGCCCACCCGCGGGTCTGTCCGGCTCGCTTGGCCAACTCGATTCGCTGGTCCCCATAGGTCCGGTTCGGTCCGCGCTGGTGGGGCGCCCGCGGGCCGGGCACGGACCACAGGGCCGAGTCCTTCCTCAGTCGGCTCACCACCGTCACCCCGAGCTCCCGCAGGGGCTTGAGTACCGGGGCCTTGGCGTACGCCCCGTCGGCCACCACCCAGAGGGGCTTGCCCAGGTGCCCGAGCCACGAGGCGGCCCACCGCACCAACTCGACGGCCAGTTCCAGCTTGGTCCGGAACCCGGGCCGGGTCCTCGCCGGGATCCCCGGAAGGTCCTTGCGGCGCACGTACAACCGGGCCAGCAGCGGGAGCGCAACGATGCCCCAAGAGGGGTGCCGGGCCAGGAGCCCGAGGACCACCCACACGTGCCCGTACACGAACGGTCCGCCGGCCGGCCCGGGCGTCGGGTTGTGGTGCACCCCGGCCCCTTGTACCGTTGCCCCGTATCGTTCCGTTGGGGTGTCATCCAGGGCCAACGTGAGCCGTCTGGCCTCCGCCGCCAGGGGCCTCACGACCTCCCGCAGCAGGTGTGACGCCGCGCGGTCGGTCCGGCCCCCAAGCGCGGCCACCGTGGTGTAGCACGGGCGATACTCATCGCTCAGCCCGGCGGACCGAATCCAGGTCGTAACGGTGCGCCGGCCCCGAGCCAGAACGGCTCCGACCAGCAACCATGCCAGCCGCGGAGCCGATCGTGGGTCTAACGCCGCCGCGAGAACCGAAAACCAGTGGCACGACGAGGGTAGCGGATGCGATGATGGCATGGCCGCGTCCGTCCGGGGCGAGGGTGGTGTGGTAACCCCATCGTCTCGGACGGGCCGGCGCCTGTCTACACGCTAAGCCTCAGCCGCTCGAATACAGGAAGTCGCGCAAAGTACAGTATGACTCAAAAGGTCACTGAGCACATTGCCGAACGTCGGAAGGCGATCTGGCCAGAGGTCAAACAGTCCTTGCCTGGGATCGCTCGGGAGGCACTCAAGGATGTCAACAACACCATGCACCAGGTGTTCTTCGGGCAGCAAGTGGGGGCAGGTGAGCCAGGGACACCTTTAGTCCCTGTGCCACAGGAGATTTACAACGGAATGCACCCAAAGGTTGACAAATCAGCCGAGGTGGAGATTTCACAGGAAACGCAACAGTCTCAGAATCCTGAACAAACGCCCGAAACGGCAGATCAACAGTCCGAGATCGCCCCGGAGCAGGGCATGAACGTGTCCAATCAGGAGCTGGGGCAACTGAAAAGCCCGCTGGCTGAGATCCGGGCTCAAGTGCAGCAACAGGCAAAGGCGTCGGACAAGGGTAAAGAACAATCCCCAGAAATCGAGAGGTAACCCATGTTCAACCGAATCATGAAAAATCTCCTCGGCAGTATATCTGGCACTCGGCCCGTTAAGCCGTCGATCAGGCGAGTGATCGAACAGCTTGACTTGCGGCCGACAACCTTGCTCCCAGACCGTGCCATATTCAGGTTCTCATGCCATGGTCATTCTTATGGGATAGTGCTGGACGATTATGACGAGCATGCAATCTTGTCCGTCGCGAGCAATGCTAGATTCCGGCTCCGCGACGTTCATCCTGGTCTGGAAGCAATCATGCACCAGCGCAACAGAGAGGTGGAAGGGTATAGCTGGCAGATATACCACGGTCCTTCGTCATCGTGGTTGGTTGTTGTTGCGTTTTGCTCTGCCAACTCGATGGATGGCGCACTGTTCATAAACGGCACCAGCACGCTCCTTGAAGAAGCAAGCATGATGGACAACAAGATACGGCGACTTGGTCTGTTGTAGAGGAGTATCCAGTGCTGAGTCGGATGTATGACTCGTTCATAGCAGTAGCCGGCATCATCCTCGGGCTGGTACTGCTGGCCCGACTCGGCTGGGCTGCGATCCACGGGTTCGAGCCGGCTAACGACTTCGACCGAGCCCGTGTCGCCGACGGTACCTACTGGCCGGGGATTACGTTCTTCCTCGGCTCGCTCCTGTTCGCCATCGTGGTGGTCGCACGCATTGCGTTCATTCAATGGCGGCTTCATCGGAAACTCAAGCAAATGGACCGGGAGTTTTATCTCAAAAACGGCATCCCGCCACAAACCCCTCAGAGGAAACGACGTGATAGACCGTGACGAAACAGCGAAATCGGTCGCGGGCGCATCAGCTGACCTTATCTGTCGTGCTCTGCCGGACCTGATGCGCATGAATCCGGCTGACCGGTACGAGATGATGACCGACTACCTCCTCACCGCCTTTCAAGCGTACATCGACGCGAAGGGTGGGTGGCGGGGACCAATCGAACCTTCGCAAAACTGAGGAGCATCACATGGACCTGGAAGAACTCGCTCTGATGACTCAGATCTTCTGCTACGTCACGTTGCCCGCGATCATCGGGTGGGGCGTGTGGAAGCTGACCCAAGAAGACGGCAGGAAACGGAGCGGGGATTCCTGATCTGAATTCCCGGCAGTGACGGAAACCGTTGTCTGAAGGATTAATGGGCAAGGACCGCCCCTCCTTTTTCGGAGGGTAACGTGCTCACCGTAAAGCAGGCGGCGGAGCGGGCCGCCGTGTCGGAATCACTGATCTACGCCTGGATCGCCGATGGCACCCTCCCGCACGTGCGGCTCGGGCGGAAGGGGAAGCGCGGGACCATCAGAGTTTCGGTAGAGGATTTGGACGGCGCGCTCGCAACGTTCAAGGTGGGGAAGAGTGAGCCGGGACCAGCAAAGGCCCCGGCCCGCAAAAAGGCGGTCACGCTGAAGCATCTCCAGATGCCTTCTTGAGCGTGTCCCGAAGGTGGCGATCAGCGGTGTGCAAATGGCTGTACGTGGTCGCCACCATTTTACCGTCCGCGTGACCGAGAAGCTCCGCGACGGTGAGGTGGTCAGCACCGCTCTCCAGCAGCCGCTCACAGAAACCGTGCCGGAAGTCATAGGCTGCGAATTTGATCCCGAAGTGCTTCTTGAGTCGCCCGAACCGACACGACATCGCTTGAGCGGTCCACGGCACGCCATCCTCGTTTAAAAACACCGGGCCGGTCGGGTTGTCGCGCACCAGGACGGCGAGAATCAATCGGGCGGGTGGGGTCAGGTGGATCACCCGGGGCCGCTTCTTGCCCTTGGCCTCTTCCGCCGGGAACACGACCCGCTCGCGGCCGAACTCGACGTGGCGGGCCTCGATCCGCTTCGACTCCTGGGGGCGGCACCCGCTCTCCCACGAGAACTCCAGCAGAAGGGCGAAGGGATCACCGGGAGGGTAGTGGGCCTTGATCTTCTTCCAGTCGGCGGGAGAGACGGCATTCTCTCGGCGGTTCGGCTTCGGTTTTTCGATGTGCTTAATTGGGGTGGCCGGGATGTAGCCGAGTTTTTCGCCCCAGTTAAAGGGCCGTTGGATGGCAACGATTCCGCCCCGCCGGTAAGCCGGTCCCCAATCCTCGTGCGAATCCGCCCATTCGACGACGTGGAACGGTTTCAGGTCGGCCACGGGTTGGCGGCAGACAGCGGGGGAGAAATTCAGGAAGTCTTGGATGTGGTCGCGGTACCACTCGAAGGTCCGCTTCTCCCGGTGCTTCTCGCACCAGTCGAGGAACTTGTCGAAGATTTCGACGGTGGTGGGACCGGTTGGAACTGTGGGAGCGGGGAGGTCTTTGACCGCCATCAGCTCATGGAAGAGCCGATCCGCCTCGGCCTTATCGGAGCCGAGGTTGTGGCGGTCGCCGTTGATTGTAACGAAGTACGCGTTGCGATCAGCCCGGAACCAGGGCTTGGGAGTGCGGGCCACAGAACACCCTCCGGCAAGAGAAACCGTGTTGGGAGCACCACACGGCAGCCTTCGGGTTGCTGGCCCTCGGTCCGGTTGCAGCCGGGCCGGGGGTTTCTTCTGTACCGCGATTCTGTACCGAACACTTCAAGGCAGGTAAGGACTCGTCGTAAGTCCTTTGTTTTCTAGCGAGGACGACGGGACTCGAACCCGCAACCACCGGATCGACAGTCCGGTACTCTAACCAATTGAGCTACGTCCCCAAATCCTTGCAATCCTAGGCGATCAGCACCTTTCGGCCTTCTCACCTTTCGGCCTTTGACACCTGGAGTGACACCCGGTATCGTTTGGCCGTGGAGTCAGTTGGTGTAACAACTGGCCCCGACACCGTGAAACCCGCATGATGAGCAGTCACATGTCTGAAGCGAATTCTACTCCCGATGCGCCCGGTGGCAAGTCTCCCAAACCGAACAAACCCTACCCCGATTTCCCACTGTTTCCCCACGTAACGAATCGCTGGGCAAAGAAGATTCGCGGGAAGTTGCATTACTTCGGACCGTGGAGGGATCCTGACGGCGCCCTCAAGAGGTACCTCGAGCAGAAGGTTGCGCTCCACTCCGGGCGCAAGCCCCGCGAGGACACGTCCGGATTCACGGTGAAGGATCTGGCGAATCAGTTCCTCAACGCGAAGCAGAACCTCGTCAACTCCGGCGAGCTGGCGCAGCGCTCGTGGGACGATTACAAGGCCGCCTGCGCGCTCTGCGTCGATCACTTCGGCAAGAACCGGATCGTTGCGGACCTCGGCCCCGACGACTTCGCTGAGCTGCGCGCGACAATGGCTGAGAAGTGGGGGCCGGTCACGCTCGGGAACGTGATCCAGCGCATCCGAGTGGCCTTCAAGTTCGCGAGTGACAACGACCTGATCGACCGCCCGGTGCGGTACGGCCAGGCGTTCAAGCGGCCGTCCCGGAAAGTGGTCCGCGTCGATCGAGCCAAGAAGGGGCCGAAGCTGTTCGCGCCCGCGGTGATTCACCAACTACTCGCGGTGGCCAGCAAGCCGATGCGAGCAATGATCCTCCTGGGCATCAACGGCGGGCTCGGGAACTCCGACTGCGGGCGGTTGCCGCAGAGTGCCGTGAACCTCGAAACCGGGTTGATTGACTTCCCCCGGCCCAAAACCGGCATCCCGCGCCGGTGCGCCCTATGGCCCGAAACCGTCGCGGCGCTCCGGGATGCCTTGGCAGTTCGCCCGAACCCGAAGGATGAGTCCGATACGGACCTGGTGTTCATCACGAAGTACGGGTTGCCGTGGGCCAAGGACAGCGCCGATCAGACACTCGCGAAGGAGTTCGGGAAGCTGCTCCGCTCACTCAAGCTCGGCGGGCGAACGGGGCTCGGGTTCTACACCCTACGGCACACGTTCCGCACCGTTGCCGACGAGGCCAAGGACCAACCCGCGGTTGATTACGTGATGGGTCACGAGTCCGGGCACATGTCGTCCCACTACCGCGAAACGATCAGCGACGAGAGGCTCAGGGCCGTCAGCGACTTCGTGCG
This sequence comes from Gemmata palustris, assembly GCF_017939745.1. NCBI lineage: Bacteria > Pseudomonadati > Planctomycetota > Planctomycetia > Gemmatales > Gemmataceae > Gemmata > Gemmata palustris. Next base: position 5,884,261 of record NZ_JAGKQQ010000001.1, read on the forward strand.
GAAGTGGGTGTTGGGGCCGGATGTTGTTGCGGCGTAGCGCATGCCTTCAAAACTGGCAAATGCCAAATGCGCTCACATTATGGAATACTTCGGCAACTACTCAGAAGGAGCTGGGGTGGCATTTTTCAGAGCCGGCAGTCGCGGACATTGGCCTCGATTAACTGGGTAAATCGCGCCCAAGTCTCGGGTTGCTCGAACGCCTTAATTGGCACCAAGTAGAACACCTGCTGCCTCGTGGCGAGCATGACCAACCCTCCAGCCCGCTCGGCGCGAATGATGGTCGGCCACGTCATAAACCCGGAGAAACTTTTCCCTACCACCTCTATCCCGTCGTCCGTGAAGGTGTAGGTTCGCGGCTCCCGAAGTTCCTCAGCTGTCTCCCACCGCTTCCGAGCCGCGAAGTAGGTGGCAATTGGGGTGTACACAAAGACGGCGCCCGCGAGAAGAAGGGCGGGCACCGCGAAGGCGTATCCCTCCACTCCCTGTGGTAACTGGACCAAGTTCGGCTTTACCAACGCCATGAGAGGGACGAACGCAAGCACGCCCAGCCAGAACAGTGCGATCAGCGCGACGAGCCTCATCCGGCGAATTCCAACCACCCAGTTCAATCGCAGGAACTCGCGGAAGGTTGGGGTCACCCGCACCACGATTGAAGTATCTGAGGGCATGGGAGGCCATTGGATCGAAGTTGAGCGCGGAATTTTTTTAGAGGATCGTGTCCGGCGGGGAAAAGTGTGACGCCGGGCTACTTCTTGGGAGGCTTCTTCTTCGGGGCCGGTTTGGGCGGATCAGCGTCGTCGTTATCCGCCTCTCCGGGCAGGTTACCGACGTCGAAGTCAGAGACCGAGATGCCGAGGGCACGTGCCAGCTTTCGCACGGTGACCCAGGCCGGTTCCGATTCGCCCTTCTCGAGAAGTGAAATGGCCTGTTTGCTTACCCCCGATTTCTTGGCAAGCGCGTATTGCGATAAGGCCGCTGCCTCACGCAGTTCTTTAAGGCGTTCGCCAAACGTCGGGCCGGTTGCCACAAGCACAGTTCCAACCCTCCCAGAAGGCGATAGCTGACCGCACGCCCGCATTCCGGAATCAAAAGTCTTGTATCGGCTATCCTGCTCTTAAACTTAACGCGATTACAAAAAGCGACAAGAGCAGTTGACCGGACAATTGCGCTTGACTATGGTTCACCAAACGGCCGATGAGTGGTTACGAAAAAGGCTCGCCCGGAGCTAGCACTCCGAGCGAGCCAGTGATGAGTGTCCCTACCCTGCAACAGGAGTGAACGACCCATGCCCGCAACTGTACCCGCCTCCGCGCCGCGGAGCAAGCCCCCCCGCGCACCCGCGCCCGATCTCGCCTACGCCCTCAAACTCTGGCGGGCGCTGGCCAAGTCCGGCTTTATGACCGACGCGAACGTGATCGCGAAGGCCGCTCAGGATCTGCTCCGTATGATCGAGCGGTTCCAGGAAGAGCACACCCCGGGTTCGCTCATCCATGAACTGAACAGGGCGGGGGTTCACCCAACGACCGGTGACGGTTACCCGGCTTCCCTGGCGAAGAACGTGCTCGGCGACCTGGCCGGCCTCGCGTGGTGCCTCGAGTCCGCGGTCGCGTTCATCACGTCCGAGCTGCTCGAGGAACCGCCGGCCGAGCTGAAAGGGGGCGCACGTCATGGCTGATCTCATCCCGTTCGCCGGTGAGCGGAACACGCTCCCCGCAGACCCGACGCCGTTGCTCGCGCTGGCCCGTGCTCCGCTATCGCGGCGTCGTTACTTCCAGGAGTTCTCCCCCGAACACCAGGAGGCGGAAGTTCAGCAGCACGCGCGCGGTCTCGCGATCGCGGCGAGCGATATCGGGAAGTCCGCGGCCCGGATCGGCACCGCATTGCGACTGCTCACCACCGAGGTGGACCGGTTCCTCGAGCAGTGGCCCGACGATGCCGCGGCTGAAGCTGCGAGACTCGCCGCCATCGTCGCAGCGGGGCTGGATCCTAATACCGAACGGTCCCTTACTGGTTGTGGCCCGGAGCACATCCAAGGCACGGCGGAGGAACTCCGGATCTGGCAACCGGTGCTGAACATCGTGCGGGAGCGGTTGGGCGCGCTCGAGCTGCCCGGCATCACCACGAACCAACAACGGCAAACATCCGAGCGGAGGGCAGCATGAAAGCCAAAGGGAAAAAGCCTGTGGAACGGAGACCGCGTTCGCGCGCGGACGTGTTCAGTGCGAGCGGTCCGAACCTCGTGGGCGCCGAGCTGTGCCAGCTCATCCTCCAGGTCCGGGACAAGCTCAAGGACTTCAAGGAACCCGAGGAGCGAGAGCGACTCAGAGAGGAACTCCGCGACGCCGACCTCGCCCCGGAACTGACCGAAGACGAGGGCATTCGGCTGGACGACATCTTCCGGGGTGTTGTAGCGCTACGCACGCTGCTGCCCATGATCTACGTCACGATCTTTGACGTGATGTGGGAGCTGCCCAAAGCCCCCGACACGCCGAAGAACAAACCGCGGTTCGCGCGGCCAGTGAGCTGAGTGTAAACTGTGCGACCACCGCGCCACCGGGAGTAGCTACCCGGTGAAGGCGGCGACCGAGGAACGGCGGTCTCGTACCCGCCCGCCCAAGGCCGCCGCCGGCGCGGCTACTCCCGAGTACGAGGAACCAATGTCAGACACTGTTGAGTTTTTGCGTAACCAAATCGCCCTTCGCCTGGCGGCTCTCGAGCCTTCACTTGCCCCCTACATCCATCGGCCGGATGTGCGAGCGTTTCAAAAAGAGGCGACGGAGAGACTCCGAGCCGAACCGGTTCATATGGCCGTTCACCCCGAATGGGCTGAACGCTGCATCAGGGGGCTGAACAAGACCGTGGCGACGATTGACCTGAATTGCAAGTTGATCGCACTGGGTCACAACCCACCAGGATGGAACCAGTATGAGTGGAACGTTCTCGCCACCTTGGCTGGGATGCAAGAATGCGACATGGAGGATGACGCGCAGGCGTACCAACTGCTCGTCATTCTTGACGGAAGGGCTCGAGAAGTTGATGCAGCCGAGCGCCGTCGGGCCACCTCCGCACACCACAACGAATCACACCAAGCGCCCCAGGAGCCGCAACGGGTCGAAAAGAATGATGCCGAACAGCCAAAATCAGCCGACGAATTCAGTCCGTACCGAATCGAAGGGCAGCACTTGTTTGTGGAATCGTTTAAAGAACCGGTCAAGCTGACAGCCAACCAGCGCAAAACGCTAGCGTTCGTGATCGCTGCCGGTGAGGAGGGTGCAGTGCTTTCCAAGGCGGCCGGAGTACCGCCCGACTACTCCAATTACATCAGGCAAATCAAAGACAAGTTGGCCGTCGCAGAATTGCCCGACTACATCCGCACACCAGGCGACGACGGCAAGGGAGTGGGTGGGGTTTATGCGATCCGACGGTTATAACCCGGATCTCCGGAACCTCGGTTTTTCTCGGCTTCTGCCTCGGCTTCTTCGGCTTCTCTGGGGCGTGCCTTAGGCAATCGGCGAGCGATAGTAATGGTGTGCCGCGTGCCATGACACTTAACGGGAGGCTGACGATGGGTTCCCAGACGCTTTTGCTCCGACAGGACGCTGCCGACCGCCTCGGAGTCCACTTCGCGAAGCTCGAGCGGTTGCGTCACAAGGGCCACATTCCCGAAGCGGTGCAAGCCGGGCGGTACTTCCGGGTGTCCCTGTAGATTTTGGCAGGCGGTAGTGGTTAGGCTGTTGGTCCTTGCACTTTTTGACTCTGGGAGGCACGGATGCCGACGCTAACCATCGAGTACCAGACCGACGCGGAACGACTGATTTTGGAGCAGGCGCTGGCGTTTTTCGCTCAGATGCGACACGTCGGTGCCACCGCTCCCGATGGTACGGTACTGGCCGCTTGTGAACGAGTCGCCCTCGACTCCGGACGCGAACTCGTCCGCGACACGTTGGCTTCCGCCGTCCAGAGTCGCGCCGACACCACCGATGCTTCCCAAAAAAGTCGGGCAGCAGGCTCAAAGGACGACGCCCCCGCTGGCTCTTGACGGCACTCGGGCGCATCCGCCTCCGCCGTCAGTACGCCATCCGCGCCGATGGCGGAGCGTTCCCGGCCGATGCCGTTCTGGGAGCCGAGGGGTATGTAACGACCGCCGCACAGCGGATGGCGGTTCTGGCCGGTGCGAGGGATTCCTTTGCGCGTGCGGAAGTAACGCTGCGTGAGTTGGCCGGTTGGGAGTTAGACGACGAGGTGATTCGCCAACTCACACACGCCGCCGCGAAGAGTCTGAGGGCCTCCCGCGAGCATCGCGCCGACGCCGAACGATTCGCAACGGCCGGGGGAGTCGTCGAGGTGCAAATCGACGCCGGGAAGGTGAACACCACGACCGGATGGCGGGACATCAAGTTGGGCGTGGTTTGCAAGCGAGAGCGGGGGAAGTCCGCGACGCCCGAAAAGTGGAGCGACCGCGTGTTGCCGCCCCCAACGATTCGGACCGTGGTGGCCAACGTCGAGGGCGCGAGCATTTTCGCGGAGCGCGTGCGAGCGGAGGCGGATCGCCTGAAGGTGACCACCGCCAGCGACGTGACGGTATTGGGTGACGGCGCGGAGTGGATCTGGAATCTGGCGGCCGATGTGTTGCCCCAGGCCGCCGGTGTATTGGACGTGTATCACGCGATCGAGCACATCGGGACTGCGGTGAAGGCGATCTGGGGTGAGACGGCGGAGGCGACCGCTCGTCGGCAGAGCGCCTTGTTGGCCGTGGTGACGGATGGGAAAGCCGGGATCGAGCGGTGGATCGCCGATACGTTCGGCGCGTTGCCGTCGGAATCCAACGGAGACGTGTTGCGGGCGTTGGCGCGTTACCTCGGCTCGCACCCGACGCGGTTGGGCTACGCGCAACGGCTGGCAAATGGTCGGAGTATCGGCAGCGGGTTAATCGAGGGTTCGGTGAAGCAGTTGGTGAATCGCCGGATGAAACTAACCGGCGCGCGGTGGCGCGTGGAACACGTCGGGCCGCTGGTGGAACTGGCGGCCGTCATCGAGACCCCAGACTGGCACGACTTCTGGACCGCCGCTTGAGCGTTGCCAAAATCTACAGGGACACCCGGTACTTCCTGTACCCCTCGGACAAGATCGACTCGATCAAGGAACGGCTGATCGCCCAAGGCCTCATCAAGCTGCAGTCCGAAGCGATCGCGGCCTGAACCACCTGGTGAATCTGGAGCGCGGTACCGACCCGCGCTTCATTTTGGACTTTGAAATAGGTAGTGCCGATACTTTTTACAAAATCGATTGGCAATCCAGATGGAGAGCTGTCGTGGTTAAGCCCGCAAATGGTCCGAACGAGCCCGCCCCGGCGCGTGGCCGCGACGACTTCGCTCGGTTCGTTAACGAGGTGATTGAAGCGGTCCGCACCGAGTTGCACGCCGCACCCGGTCTGACCCCTAACGAGGTGGCCAGCGTTCTGCGTGTCAGTCAGGGCAAAGTGCTCGCGTGGATCACGAGCGGCGAATTGGTTGCCACGAACACCGCGGCTGCGCTGTGCGGAAAGCCGCGCTGGGTCGTGAGCGCTTCAGCGCTCGAGGCGTTTCGCAAGAAGAGGAGTAGCCTGCCGCTGCCCAAGGTAGCGCGCCGACGCCGACCATCAGGGCTGGTCGATTACTTCCCCGACAGTGAGGCTGCCTGAAAACGCCGACACCCCGGCTGTAACCGAGGTGTGACGCACAACACAAACTAACTGGCCCGGCAAGGCCTTCGAGGAGCTACCAACATGATGAACCACACCCGCGAAAAAAGCAAGCCCGTGCGCCGCGACGTTGGTCACACGGTGCCGTCAGGACCGGTGCCGTTCGCTCACCCGGATCACTCCCTTCAACTCAACTGGCCGTTCGCTCAGTACGCCGACGCGCTGCTCAAACTCGACGAGGCGAAAAAGCGCGAGTGGGCCGCGACCGTCACGGGTGACCACAACGCGCGCGAGCTCGCATCTTTCGACATGCTCGAGGCACTGACCGAGGTTCAGAAGGTCCGCGACTCCGCGGGGCAACTCCTCGCATTCTGCCTGCGCGTCGCTCTCGAAGACGATCACGCTGGCACGTTCCGGGCGCTGCTCAACAAAGCCCTCGGCATGGACCATCTCAGGGCGCGCCTCGATCAGCTCGAAGCACGGCTCGACGAAGTTGAAGACGGCGTGCTCGCGATCAACCGCGGGGAGGTGCTCGTTTGAACGCCAATCCCAAAGGTCTCAAACACAAACTGAGCACGCAAGGAGGCGTGCGCCTTCACCAGCCCGGGGCCGAAGCCCCGGCGCCGTCGGAACTGATCGTAACGCCGCTCACCGGGAAGAAGGTCAAGCCCGTTCGGTACTTGATTCCGGGCCGAATCCCGTCCGGCAAGTTGATCCTGATTGCGGGGCGCGGGGGGAGCGGGAAAAGCACGCTGCTGAGGTCCGTCGCCGCCGACCTGTCCGTGGGCCGGTGCGCGCTCGGGCTCACGTACCCCAATCCCGTTCGCGCCAAGACGCTTATCGTCGCGGCCGAGGACGGTCCCGAGGACACGATCCTGCCGGGCCTGTTGGCCGAGGGAGCCGACCTGACGCGGATCGCGATCTTGGAGGGCGTGCGCCGCGGCAGCGCCAAGTCCGACTTCACGCTCTCCCCGGAGCACGTGGAACTGGTCCGCGAGCAACTGAAGAAGTCGCCCGAGATCAAGTTGGTGACGATCGACCCGATCGCGTCGTTCGTGGGCCGCGCGAAGATCGACGACCACCGCGCGACGGAGCTGCGCCTGGTGTTGGACCCGTTGAGCGAACTGGCCGAGGCGAGCGGGGTGACGATCGCGATGGTCGCGCACCTGAACAAAGCCGGGGGCGGGGCCGGCACCGCGGCCGTGGACCGGATCGCGGGAAGCGCGGCGTATCGGGACGCGGTCCGGGCCGCGTACCTGATCTGCGAGGACGCCGACGACGACACGCGCCGGTTGCTCATGCCGGTGAAAGAGAACCTGCCCGGGTTCGAGCACACCAGCATTCCGTTCGGCCTCGCTCCGCTGAGCGAGCCGGACGCCGATGCCGTGGTCAAGCGCGAGCAGTTCCGCCACCTCGAGGCCGACGACCTGGCCGCGGTCCGCGCGCAACTGCGCCGGGTGCGGTTCTTCACCGCGGTGAGCATGGACGCGGACACGGCGTTGAAGGCGAAGAAGCAGGACGGAACGAAGGTCGAGCGGTGCAAGGAATGGCTCAAGACGTTCCTCGCGAAGTACGCCTTTCCGTCCAACGAGATCATGGAAGCAGCGAAGAAGGCTTCTTTCACCTTCGACAACGTGAAGGAAGCAAAGTCCCAGCTCAAGAGCGAGGGCGCGTTGTGGAATCACAACCTGGGCAAAGTGCGTGGCGAATGGTGGTCAGGGTTGGGTGAGCCATTGAACTGGAAGCTCCGCCCCGAGCCCACTCCCTTCTCTCCCCAGACTCCCTTCTCTCCCCCCTCTCCCTTCTCTCCCTTTCTTGGAAATACAAGCAGTTTTCAAGAAGGGGAAAGAAGGGAGAGAAGGGAGTCTGAGGAGTGTGGGGAGTCACCCCACATTGAACCCCCAGATAGCGAGGGGGTGCTATGACCACCGCAACCCTCACCGTTTCAGAGTTGCTCACCGACCTGAGCGTCGCCGGTGTTCGTCTCTGGCCGGAGGGACGGAACATCCACTACCGATCCCCGAGCCCGCTCAGTTTCGCGTTGAAAGAGGCCATCATCGGACACAAGCCCGAACTGCTGATCCGCCTTGCCGCATGGGACGCATCGGAAGCAATGCAGTTGGAACACGCGGCCGATGGCCTGGTCGAGTCGCTCGGCATCTCCGGGAACGACCCCGTGATTCAGGAAGTTGCCGGCCGGTGCGTTCAGGCTCACCACCGCAATGACATGACGGGCGTGCGTGCGGCGTGCGCGACGATCGAAGATCGCGCGAGGAAGGTGGCAAAGGGCCGTAACGCCGCCTGAGCCGCTCGCCCTGCCACGACGCAGCCGGGGCCGTTAGTCGCCGTCACAACCGGACCGGCATCCGCGAACCAAGCGTGAGCAAACCAGTGTGGGCACCGGGTCAGGAACCCGTCCGAGGGCTTCACGGGTCCCTCCCCGACCCGATCCGCGGGGCACCCCACGGGGAACAGTCGGGCTCGTACACAGAGTAGCGGTGTGACACCAGGAGTTTGACAACTGTGACTCTCAGGGAATCGGATCTTCTGCTCGTGCGAGTACTTGGAGCGACTGACACGCTATTCCTTACGGTGCGCGACTGGCGCTTGGGAGTGAACGCGGCGCACCTCGGGCGCGCGATGTGCGCGAAGCGGGGCGTCTCGACACCCGTGAGCGGAGCGACCGCGGACCGGAAGGCTGGGGGGGAGTGGTTACTCACGGTTTGGCCGATGCGGGATTGCTCGTGGTCGCACGGGATCGGAGTGAGACGTTCCCCGGATGCCAACTCACGGCGGCCGGAGAAGCCCGCGCTCGCGCCTTGGTGTACTTACCCGGCGCGGCCAAGGGGCTGGCGTTCGGGGCGCGAGCAGGCCTTGCGGCACGCCGTGTGTTGGCGGAGGACGAGCTACGGTACCGACTCGCCGGACGAAAGCCGGTTCGTCGAGCGAGTGTTGACCACGGTCGCCACTTGACGGCAGCAGAGCCGGGACTTGCTGACCTTTCTGGCCAATGCCATACAGGCCGAAAGGGTCAAGGGCCGACCGCCAACTCTCCTCCTGCCGCAACTGTCGGCCACCGAAACTCTTTCCGGCAAAGGCCGAAGTGCAACTGGTTTCAGTAGCACGCGATCCAGGCCTGGGTCGTCTTCCCTTTGTGCTTAGCCCGCGCAACGACCTCACCCTTACGGTCTACCTTTAGCAGTTCCGACTCGGTCACGGCCCATGCGTGCCCGGTCCGTCGGTCCACATCAGCCGTCAGAGCCGGGATCTTAAACGTGTCACCCGGTTTACCCTCTGCAGTGAACCAACTCAACCCGCGTCGCTCGTTTACGACCCAGACGGCCCCGTCCTTCGGATCGACGGAAACCCGAATCGGTTGCTTGTCCACCGCGCGGGTAACAAGGGACTTGCCGTCGGCGTCAAAGCCGAGCAACTCGTTCCGACCTTTCGTCCCGTCGTCATACCCGCACGTAACGGCCCAGATCCCGCCGGTCCGCGGGTCTACCGCTACCGACATCGCGCAATACTCGGCAATGTCCTTTCGGACAAGCACCTTCCCATCGAGCGAGACCTTCAACAACTGCTGCTCGACCAGCCAGAAGGCGTCACCCTTCGGGTCATGTGCGATGTCGTACCCGCGGAACTCATGGGTCGCGATGGACCGGCCGTCGGGATTGAACACTTCGACCGATCCCTGTCCAATGGACTCATGGAGCGTTACCCATGCGTTCCCGGTCATCGGGTCGATCGCCACTGCGGATGCCTTCACGTTGGGCACCTCGACCCGTCGCCCCCCATCGAAGTCGTAAGCGAGTAGCCGGGCGCGGACCGTTTCCGCGACCCACACGCGCCGGCGGTGCGAATCGACTGCCACCCGGTGCGGGGAGCCAATTTCCTCGCACACGTTCAGATCGGTGATCCGTTTCCGGAGCGTGCCTGCCCCGTCGAACAGTGAGAGATTGTCTTCGTAGGCGTCCTTCCCATTGTAGATCGGATCACAATTGTCGAGGACGGCCACCCCGGTCGGCGGATTATCCGCTTTGGTTGGGGCTGCGGGGGCGAGCCTCGTCAACACAAGGGCGGCGGCCGGGGTAAGTGCGGCCGCGGCCAGTCCGACGAATTCGCGCCGGGTTCTGTGCTCAGAGCAAGTCAGCATTTCGGCCTCTGATCCGAGTGAAAGTAGTGGGATTGCACCGAGTCTAACAAACGCCTTGACGATTTCCCAGGACGAAAGGCCATCGAAATTCAGATAGTCGGACGACCGCTGCCCTAGGGTATCACTCCCACATTGGGCGGGACTTGCTTACAGGCCCTGACAAAACCTCGAAAATGCCTTGGAAACGGTCCGAATCCGGGGTTTTGTCAGGGCCTGTTAAGACTTGTTGGCAAGGCTAAGAAGCTCCTACCAACAAGCCCGTTAGGGTCGCATGTACAGCGTGCCCCAGTGAACGGGTGCCTTTTTGTGGCCTACCTCCGGGTGAGCCAATGACTGGCTGGGGTAGGCTTTTTCTGGCCGCCCCCCTTTCCTGCCTCAGGCAGGAGGCGTCTGGGTTCTCGGCGCTCCACCGATCATTCCGGGACGGTTACGACCTCTCCGCCCGCGCGGGTCGTCAGTGCGGAGATCACAGGTTCTGCCGAGTAACTTAGGAAGCGAACGGACCCGTCGCCGAAGACAAAATTTGCACCGCCGCTGTGCAGGGACCAGAAGTGGAATACGTCACACTGGTTGTCAAACCGACCGGGGGCGAACGAAAACGGGCCAGCCGGGCAACCTTCACCGACGACGTTCCGTTCGGAAGCGCCGAGCAACATCTCGAGTGAGCCGTCCTGGGATTGCCCCCACCCGCGGTACCACCACCCGTACCGCAGGTCGGCTGCGGGTGGCCGTTCGCCAAGCATCAGCGTGTTGCTGGTCCCGTCGGTGACATCGATCATGCGCACAGCCGAGTCCCGGAACAGCATGCCGTCTTTCGTATCCTGGTTTCGACCCTCCACTCCGAGGTACGAAGTGAAGGCGATCAGGCCGAACATACCGGGTTTCGGCCCTGGCAACCGTGGGTCACTCGGGCAGTTGAACAGCAGGACCGGCTTACCGAGCAATCGGTGGTGCGGCACGTGGCCGTAGAACTTTAACGGATCGGGATCGCTGTCGAACGCTTCCTCCACTTGACGCCACAAGTTCGCCTGCTCGATGTCCGGCAAGATTCGTGCTTCCCATCCCAGGAACGGCAAACGCGCCCCCTCGCTCTTCACGCTCAGGCCGGGAGGTAACTGTCCCCGGCGGTCGTGGTAATTGTGGAGCGCGAGGGCGAGTTGCTTCTGGTTGTTCTGACACTGGAGCCGGGCAGTTGCGGCTCGCACCTTTTGGACCGCAGGCAGGAGGAGGCCGAGGAGCGTCGCGATGATCCCGATCACCACGAGCAGCTCGATCAGTGTGTACCCGTTTGGGCATTGGCGTCTGCGCATGACGTTCCTCAGGTGCGGCGACGGAGACGCGACCAGCCAAACACACTGAGCACCAATCCGACGAGAGCCAAGACGGTGTAAAGTGGCCAACTGGTCCCCGGCGGTTGTACCTCTCGGGCGGCGACGGCGGCCGATTTTTGAAGCGCATCGTCCAACTCCGCGCTGAGGTCCGTCCCGTTGAAATACCCGACCACCCGATTCACCCGGTCGTCGATGACCATCGCCCCGGGAGGCATGTCCAGTCCTTTATAAGTGAATATGGCTTCGTCCGGCCGGACCGTGTAGTCGGCGTTGCTGATCTCGTAGGTAGACACCTTCGTTCCGGCACCGCTGTGTTCCTCTGCGGTAACACGGATGGGAAGCACGTCCTTTTCGTTCGCGTATTCGAGTCGGGTCACAACCCTGAGCTGCGGTTTGTCACGCGGATAGTGATACTCGTACCGACAGACGCGGAAATTTTCGGTGTCGCAAATCCAGTAGTGGAAATCGACTTCGGCAATATCGTGAGAGAAGATCACGTGCCAACACGATTTACCGTCCACCACCTCTTTCCCGACCGTCTTGGCGCTCCCGGCAACGTCAATTCCCAAGCATTCGCTCAGCGAATAGGCCGGGGTGTACCCTCGGGCGATGCCGAGGGTGCGCACGTCAAAACACAAATAAGCCGATCCCTTCTCGTGGACGCGAATGTACCCGCCGAGTTGGTCGGCGTACTGCACTAACTTGCTCCCGTCGAACACCGACAGGGTTTTTTGAGTGACCAACTTGCCTAACCCCGCTTTGACCGCCGCGCCGGGGTCCCCCTTGTTGGCGCGGATTACGCGGTCCCGCTCCGCGGCCTGCTCGCTACGGGACTCGACCACACGCTCAACTTGAGTAAATCGCCACTTATCCCGGTCGAATTCGACATCGACCTCAAGAGCGCCTCTATTCTCGCCGGCTTTCGTCGCCCACTTCAGGTGGAGTTTACCGTGCAGCGGTTTCCTTGCCTGTTCTACTCCACGAAGGAGCGCGACCGGGTCCGCCGACTGGCCATACAAATCCGAACAAAGCAAAAAGCAGCACAGGCAAATGGTCAACCGAACTAGTGAGTCCATATCGCTGACTTCCGCTGCGGGTCTGTGTGGTTATTCTGGGGGAGCGCCCTCTCCACCGGGGGCAGTTGTGCCGCGACGATATCTCAATCACGGAACTCGCTCGAAGATCTCGGAAGACTGTCGGTGCAGGCAACCGTTTTTTGGGATCAGCGGTCTGGAAGGGAGAGAGGACCGACCTTCCGGCTGGGTTATTACGTCGCGGCCCGACATTTGCGGACAAGCAGAGAACGAAGCCAAACTTCAACCCGGACTCCAAAGCCGCCATCGCGGAGCACCGGCGGCTTCACGTCGTAAAGTCGCGCGACTTTACGACGTGTGACCTTGCGATTTGCGGATCGGAAACTGCACGAGTCGTTCAAATTCACTTACGGTGCCGTTGCCGTTGCACACTGACCGCCCTCGGGAAACGTGCCCAGTTCCGGTTTACTCGCCTGCACCCAAATTGTAGTCGTCGGGTTTTCCTGACACTTGGGGAGTTTTGCAGGGTCCCACATGCACGTCACGGTTCGCGAACAATTCCTGAGCGGGGCGTTGCAAACCTTCTTATCGGTTGTTGACAAACAGGATTTTGGAAACATTTCTACATGCTCGCCTATCGTGTTCGCATCAAGTCCCTGCAAAAGATTGCACGCGTTTAGGTTGTCTTGGCCCTCACAGGTTTTCGCTGGCGATTTACAGGCCACCGTGGCCGCGTCCGGAACGGAACAACCGACGGTAACCGGTGTGGGCGCTGCTTGGAGAGCGGGCAACGCTTGGACACACAGCACGAGGCCACACGTCAGCGCGACGAACCCACACACACCTAATGCGAACTGGCGAAGCATGTTGGTCTCCGGTCAGGTTAGGGGGCAAGGCGAAACACAGGGACAATCAGGTCGCGAGTCTCGTTCGTTCCGGGATCAGCGGACAAGGTGGTGCGGAAGCGAACTTCTGCACGAAAGCCCTGTCCCTTTGCGGGAGGAACCGTTACTCTGATAGTCCATCGACGATCCGATTGCTGCTCAGCGATTGCGGTCATCATCGCGCCCGTTGGGGTGACGCCATCAATACCGAACGGCTTGCCCCCCACCACGACGATCTCGCGTTCCACCGGTCCGATCACATTCGACGCGATCACCAAACTGTCCGGTTCCACCGTGATTGGGGATCGGAACACAGCTCTGGCGAGGACTCGCACCGAAGGCCGATTCATGCTGTCGGTGACGACCTGGAGCGGAGTCTCCACCACTCCCGAGTTGGTCAGGCTCCGCCCGCAGAATCGCACCTCGACCTGCAGGTCGCCTTCGTCGCTCCGTGCGTCCAAAACTCGAACGGTGAAGGCAGGGTGGCTCGAGGTGACTTCTCGGATGCGAATGTCTGGTTTGCGATTCGGGCGCAACTTGAAAACCTTGATTACCGGCGCATCGGACTCGATCACCCCGAAATCCACAACAAGCGGACGAACCCAGTAATCCGGCTGGACTCTTGCGGTCACCGCTAACTCTTGAAAAAACGACGGGGGACTAGTGCTTCCGGCTGGTCGGCAGTAAAGCGTGATCCGACCGATCAGGTGGGTTTCGGATTCCCCCGTCTTCAGCGTGACGGGAATCACAAGCGACTCCCCAACCTGGATCACACGGCCAGTCACATCCTTCACCGTCGTACAACCGCAGGTGGAACTCGTCTCCACCACTTCCACCGGGAGGGTTGTATTGTTGGTCAGGGTGAACTCGTGGGTCAGAATCTGATTCTGTTCGACCTCACCGAACTCGTGGCTTGTCGCGTCGAGCCTCAGCCCGCGGGACAACTCAGTCGCCGATGCGTAAATCCTCATTTCGACACCGACAGCCAAAACCGCCAGAGCCAAAAGGAAGCAGGCGGGCACCAAGGGCCTGACGCGCTCAAACACGGGGACGCGGACCCAGCACAAGCCAGACACGAGCAACAGGTCAGCGGCCAGGGTGTACGCCGGGTGAACTGTCAGGTTCCCGAGGCACCCGCAGGACTCTTCCCCTTGGATTAACTTGAACGCAGCAACACAGGAGAATCCCGCGAAACAAAGCGTCGCCACGGCGCGAACCGCTCGGGGCCAAACACCAGCGATCAGCCAAGCGCCGACGAGGAGTTCGGCACCCACGGACACCGTTTGCAGCCACCAATCGGACGAGATCTTTTGCGGACTGACAGTGGTGTGCGCCAGCGCGTGCGCCTTCATTGCGCTCGCGAAAAGCATAATTGACCCAGCGACTATGAAGACGACTCTCTTCATTTCTCAGGATTCCAGGCTGTCGAAAGAATGTTTTGAGAGGTTAACGGCGCTGGCAATAATGAGCAAGACTATTTTCCGGAAATCACGTTCAGGCGGAGAGGCGTCGCGAAAGCTGTTGACAAATTTGTACATCGAAGGCGCACCGCGGTCTTTCAACAGTAACCTTCACTTATGTCAGATAATACACTCACTTTTTCCGCTCTGCTGCACATCGGAGCCGCTCCCACTTCGGGTGTGCCTCCCTTGGATTCGTGGCGGTCTGAGATTACTTGGCGGCCGCGAAAATAGTCCAGAAGCCAGCGTAGCGAGCGCCTGCTCCGACAACAAATGTGACGCCTACGCTGCACTGCTCCAACCAAGCTGTACGTGCCCCCCCGGCGGGGCCGGGGGCAAGTTGCTCAGTAGCACGAGCGCCGCGACGAAGGATCTGGTGAAGGAAGTCGAGGACGTAACCAGGGCGCTCCGGGAGCAGGCCGACACGTTCGGCCCAACTGCCGAGCAAGCGACCCTGTACAAGCGCAAGGGGTACGCGAGGAGGCACTCGCCGGGGCGCAGGTCGAGGTGGGGCGCATCGAGCTCCTGAACAAGTTGGCCGGGGCCGCCGACGCGATCGCGAACGGGGTGGCGTCGGCCGAGCGGCTCACGCTCAACAGCCCGGGCACGTTCGATGCGGACAACGCGGCGCAGCGGTTCGGGAGCGACACGCTCGCGAAAAAGACGATCAAGGCCGCCGAGGAAACGGCGAAGAACACGAACGCAATGGTCAAGGGGTTGGCGGAGTTGGCGAAGGGGCTCCGATTCAAGTAATCGCCCGTCTCACCCCGTGCCCGGGAGGGCGCCGCAGCATGACCGCACCCGAGGTAAACGAACTCGTCGAACGATGGTGGCCCCTCGCCGGCGGGGTGGCGCGCAAGTGGGGCACCCGGTTCCCGTGGCTCGCGCACGATTTCGAGAGTGCGGCCGGGTACGCTCTGTGGCAGCTCGCGCGGAAGGTGAGTGGGGAGACCGACCCGGAGCGCGGCGGGCGGTTCGCCGGTCTGGTCCGCCAGGCGGTGCGATGGGCCGTCATCCGGCGACTCGAGCAGGAGCGCGCGAGCAACCCCGGGGCGTTCCAGTCGCTTCCGAGGGCGATCAATCCGGAGACGGGGAAGGCACGCGACCCGCTCACGAACGCGAAGGGGCGGGAGCGCGAGACCGGGGCCGCGCTCGCCGCTGCCGACGAGCTGGCCACGCTGTTCCGCCGGGCCGAGCTGTCCGAGCGGTACCGCGACGTGGTGATGCGCCGCTTAGGACACGAGGAGCCACGGGAAGAAATCGCGGCGGACCTGGGCGTCAGCGGAACAAGGGTCCGGGAAATGGTGACGATCGCGCGGGAGAAGCTCCGGGACGTGGCCGAAGTCGGATGAGCGATGTGGTCGAGTGTGAACAGCGACGGGCCGCCCACTGAGGCGGCCCGTGTTCGTTTCGAGCTGGTGTTCGCACTTGCACCGGACGCCGGATCGGTCATGCTGGGAGCAGTTCCAGGGGGCGACCGATGACCGAGGCAGAATGGCTAGCATGCGGCGACCCAGAGTTGATGATCTTCGACGTGCAGTTCGATCACAACGCAACTTTCGTTCTACGGGAAAGGAAGTTGCGTCTCTTGGGCTGTGCGTGCTGCCGACTCATGTGGCACGATCTGGTTGCCCCTCACGGCAGGGCTGCAGTAGAGATTGGAGAGCGCTATGCCGATGGCTTAGCGACATGGGAGGAAACCCGCGACGCACGGCACGCGATAGTGGAACGCCACCCTCCGACCCCGTCACGGCTCGTGGATTTTCAGAGACTACCCTCGGCGGAGCGGGTTGAGCGCTCTGCCGCCGCGTCCGCTCGCTCTGTTTGCCGCGCAGATGATGGGAGGAACTATGTGGATCACGCCCAAGACGTGATCAGGAAAACGCTGCAAGTCGCCAGGGACAAAGCATTCGGGTCAGGTGAAGGAGAAACGAGCGAAATCGTGATCAGCCTGATCCGGGACATCTTTGGTCCGCTGTCGTTCCGCTCGGTCATCTTCTCCCCTTCATGGCGTACCTCCACCGCGGTCGCGCTCGCTTCGCAGATGTACGAGTCGCGGGACTTCAGCGCGATGCCGATTCTGGCCGACGCGCTCCAGGACGCGGGGTGCGACAGCGCCGAGGTGCTCGACCACTGCCGCGGACTGGGGCCGCACGTGCGCGGGTGTTGGGTTGTGGACCTCGTGCTCGGCAAGGAGTGAACCGTGACCGAAGCGGAATGGCTGACGTACCCAGATCCAAAGCAGATATTGGAGTGGTTACGGGATGGCGTCACATGCCGAAAATTAAGACTATTCGCCACCGGGAGCGTTCGCCAATTCTGGGATCTTCTCATTGACGAGAGGAGTCGCGAAGCGGTGCGGGTGGCGGAAGAAGTTGCCGACGGTAGGGAGAGCGAAGATGCACTGGACGCTGCCTACCGCCGAGCATGGGACGCGGTCCCTCAACTCCCGTCAGACCGCTATGCGCATGTTTCTGCGGCACGTGCGGCAGGACGAACTGTGCAGAATGACAATGACGCATGGTATGCCAGCGACTTAACCGTGAATGAGACCTTTGGAGTCTACTGCGATTTACGTGAAGAAGAGGGTTCGTCGGACGACGAGCGGGCTTACCTTCAATGGGTGGGTGAGGCTGAGACAAAACGCCTCCTTTCCGGATTGCTCCGCGACATCTTCGGCAACCCGTTCCGCCCCGTGGCCTTCTCCCCTTCGTGGCGCACCTCCACCGTTCTGGCGCTCGCGTCTCAGATGTATGAGTCACGGGACTTCGGCGCGATGCCGATCCTGGCGGACGCTCTCCAAGACGCCGGGTGCGACAGCGCCGACATGCTCGATCACTGTCGCGGTCCCGGGCCGCACGTGCGCGGGTGCTGGGTCGTTGATGTGGTGCTCGGGAAGGAGTAGCGGCGGTACCAATCGCTCGAAATCGTGAAACGACACGGGCCAGGGATTGCTCCCTGGCCCGCTCTGTTCCCGTGGTGTCTACTTCTCTTCCTGGGGCGCGGAACGCTCACGGCAACGCCAGCTCGCCGTGGCCGTCGGTGCCGACCCGAAACGCGCCACGATGAGCCGGCGGGCGACGATGTTCCGTGAGTGAACAGGGACGCGGGCGTCAGCCTCGGGCCGCGGGCGAAGATCGCTAGGGAAGCGGCGCGACCTGCCCGGGATCGGACCGCAGTGACGCCGGGGATGATTGGGATTTCAAATAACACTTTTGAACTGCAGGCAAGAGCAAAATGCGAGAGAACGCAATCTCCACACAGACTATTTTTCACGCATAATTGATTCAATTGGCACTGCGCATCCCGCGCGCACGGCGCGCACAACAGTACCGCTACAAAGCCTGCGCGCGACACAACTCGCCCGCGCCGCGTTGCCGGCCGGCACTCTGTGACTTATGATGAAGAAGGCCGCCGCAACCGAGGTTGACAACGGTTGCAACGGTTTTTACAATGTGCGGCTTTTTTGCGTTTTGGCTATTGCGGCAATTACGCCCTTTTGCATCGTTCACAGCCCCGGTTTGGCTGGTGGCTTCTAACCCAAATGCGGGAAGGATGAACGTGCTATGGCCGACGAACCAGGAGCGGTAGAGAAGCCAGATGATGCGTCCGATCAGATGGTCATCAATTACATAAAGAGTCACTACTTCCGGGTGATTCACTCGGATGGCGCGTGGGTCGGTCTAACCCCAAGTCTCGCGGTCAACATCGTTCTTTTCAGTGAGCGGTCCGCTATCCCACATGTGATGACGCACGAGATTGATTCTGCGGGTAATCTAGGCGCCGAAATAGTCTCAAAACGAGTGTGCAAAGACGGGCTGGTTCGGGAAATGGAGGCGTCCGTTGTCATACAGCCTGAGCGAGTGAAATCGCTGATAACCGTCTTGCAGAATATGCTCAGCGAATTGGATCAAATTAACGCACGAGCGAATCCTAAGCCGAGTCGCCCCGATGAATAAGACTAAAATGGTAGTGCGAGCCTTACAAGTTGCCGTCGTGACTGAGACCCTGTCGCTCCCTCTCGAGCCACAGTTAGTTGCGGCGTCGAACGCGCCAGCTATTACCGTACAGCAAACGGGCAGCTCTCAGCGATTAGTTGACGTTCGCGCCATTGGGCAGACCACGGACGTTTTTGAAGAAGTTTCTCCGGCTCCGGCCGAGGATGTGCAAGAGGTCATAATCGCTCACACGTCTCGCGTCGCCACAACTGCTGAGGCGGCACGCGCGTGGGACGCGATTACTAGGCCAACGACTCGTACAATGATAGAGCTACCCTCAGACTTAGAGGGATAAGTTCTATCGAGTCGCTCAATGGCAGACGAACAATTCTACCGCTCTCTCCCCCTGGAACCGGCCCAGGGGGAAATTTTTTCGGATGTGCCGCACATTCACCTCCGCCCTCCAGCTGATCAGCGAGCAACGATCAATGTTGTTCGCGAGGCGAATACTTCCAAACCTGATCGTCGCATATTTGGTCTTTATTCCTGGCCGCCGGCTGCTGGTGAATCGCCCGCTCTTCCCAAATCGTCCGTCCAAGGCGGTGCTTTTCACCTTGAACCACCAAACTCGGAAAATGTCTCAGCCTACTGTCAGATAAGTAAAGCGATCGTTCTCAACCACGAGTGCGACCTCGTGCCAGGTCGGGTACCGAAGCATCGTTTCATTGCGATGATTCAACCTCTGTCAACCATTCGCGAGGATCAGACTGTTGCTACCGATTCTGGCCCGAGACTAGTGCGGGACATCATCCGTAAAAATCAAAACCAAGCAAGGTTCTTCCTGCCGGCTATCGATGGGCTATTGGAAGAGAGTTTTGTGGACTTGCGGCGGATGAGTTGCGTGGACCCGTGCTTCTTGCGGGATTCCTCAAAGGTAGCTTGCCTCAGCGAAGTTGCCTTTAAGGCGCTGATGGCGCAGATCATTTTCTTTCTAAGCCAACGCGACCCAGTGGCGCCGCCAACACCAACGCTTGGGGCGCTTCTTCGTCACTGGAAGAGCAAACTGCTTACCAAGAAGGGTTTGTAGAAGGGTACAGGCATCTGACACCCGTTGACACCCGCGCGCGGGTGCGACGTAGGGCAACTGGTGTCACTGAGAAATGCAAAAACCCCGGGAATCCCAGGGTTTTAGTGCGACTTGATCGTTCGACAGTCCGGTACTCTAACCAATTGAGCTACGTCCCCAAACCCTTGCAATCCTAGGCGATCAGCACCTTTCGGCCTTCTCGCCTTTCGGCCTTTGACACATGGTATCGTTTGGCCGTGGAGTCAGTTGGTGTAACAACTGACCCCGACACCGTGACACCCGCATGAAGAGCCGTCACATGTCTGAAGCGAATTCTACTCCCGGTGCGCCCGGTGGCAAGTCTCCCAAACCGAACAAACCCTACCCCGAATTCCCACTGTTTCCCCACGCTGCTGGAGTATGGGCGAAGAAGATCCGCGGGGAGATGCACTATTTCGGCCCGTGGGTGCCCCCGACGGGTCGCTGGCCAAGTACCTCGAACAGAAGGACGCGCTCCACTCCGGGCGCAAGCCCCGCGAGGATAAGTCCGGGTTTACGGTGAAGGATCTGGCCAACCGGTTCCTGAACGCGAAACAGAATCTCGTCAACTCCGGCGAACTGGCGCAGCGCTCGTGGACGATTACAAGGCTGCCTGTGCGATCTATATCGATCACTTCGGCAAGAACCGGATCGTCGCCGACCTCGGCCCCGACGACTTCGCTGAGCTGCGCGCGACAATGGCCGAGAAGTGGGGACCGGTCACGCTCGGGAACGTGATCCAGCGTATCCGAGTGGCCTTCAAGTTTGCGAGTGACAATGACCCGATCGACCGCCCGGTGCGATGCGGCCAGGCGTTCAAGCGGCCGTCCCGGAAAGTAGTCCGCGTCGATCGCGCCAAGAAGGGGCCGAAGCTGTTCGCGCCCGCGGTGATCCACCAGTTACTCGCGGTGGCCAACAAGCCGATGCGAGCGATGATTCTCCTGGGTATCAACGGCGAGCTCGGGGACTCCGACTGCGGGCGGCTGCCACAAAGTGCCGTGAACCTTGGGACCGGGCTGATCGACTTCCCCCGGCCCGAAACCGAAAGATGAGTCCAATACGGATCTGGTGCTCATCACGAAGTACGGGTTGCCGTGGGCCAAGGACAGCGCCGATCAGACGCTCGCGAAAGAATTCGGGAAGTTGCTCCGCTCACTCAAGCTCGGCGGGCGAACGGGGCTCGGGTTCTACACGCTGCGCCACACGTTCCGCACCGTTGCCGACGAGGCCAAGGATCAACCCGCGGTCGATTACGTGATGGCACACGAGTCCGGGCACATGTCGTCCCACTACCGTGAAACGATCAGCGACGAGCGACTCAGGGCCGTCAGCGACTTCGTGCGGAAGTGGGTATTCGGGCCAGATGTTGTTGCAGCGTAGCGCAAGCCTTCAAAAGTGGTGAATGCCAAATGCGCTCACATTATGGAATACTTCGGCAACTACTCAGAAGGAGCTGGGGTGGCATTTTTCAGAGCCGGCAGTCGCGGACATTGGCCTCGATTAACTGGGTGAATCGCGCCCAAGTCTCGGGTTGCTCGAACGCCTTAACTGGCAGCAAGTAGAACTGCTGCTGCCTCGTGGCGAGCATGACCAACCCTCCAGCCCGCTCGGCGCGAATGATGATCGGCCACGTCATAAACCCCGAGAAACTTTTCCCTACTACCTCTATCCCGTCGTCCGTGAAGGTGTAGGTTCGCGGCTCCCGAAGTTCCTCAGCTGTCTCCCACCGCTTCCGAGCCGCAAAGTAGGTGGCAATTGGGGTGTACACAAAGACGGCGCCCGCGAGAAGAAGGGCGGGCACCGCGAAGGCGTATCCCTCCACTCCCTGTGGTAACTGGACCAAGTTCGGCTTTACCAACGCCATGAGAGGGACGCAAGCAAGCACGCCCAGCCAGAACAGTGCGATCAGCGCGACGAGCCTCATCCGGCGAATTCCAACCACCCAGTTCAATCGCAGGAACTCGCGAAAGGTTGGGGTCACGCGCACCACGATCGGAACATCTGAGGACATGGGGGCCAATGGATCGAAGTTAAGCGAGGGATAGTTCCAAAGGATTGTATCCGGCGAGGGAAAAGTGTGACGCCCGGCTCCTTCTCGGGAGGCCTCTTCTTCGGGGCCGGCTTGGGCGGATCAGCCCGGCATCCGCGAACCGGGCATGAGCAAAACCGTGCGAGTACCGGTTCAGGAACCAGACCCGGGGGCTTCACGGGCCCTTCCCCCTCCGGTCCGAAGGGTGCCCCCCCCGGGGAACAGTCGGGCTCGTACACAGAGCAGCGAGGTGATCGGGACCATATAACTCACCGCGGCCGTTTCCCGGAGCTGGGCTGGTACCGATGCCGATACTTTCCCCTTGCGAAGCAGTTCATTGAAATGGTCACGCCCGTCCAGGAGCGAGGGGCCAGCTACTTCAAAGCCGGTTGGTACCGCACATGAATCACAGTTCCGCGAAGCACGCACGCTGATCGAGAGCCGCGCGAACTTTGGCAGCGAGTACGGCGGGTGAGAACGGTTTAGGAAGGAACTGCTCGGATTCGTGCCGGATCCCGTGCTGGAGCAGGGCCTCGCCCGTGTAGCCGCTCATAAACAATACTTTGAACCCGGAGCGAACCGCCCGGAGCCGCTCGACGACCAGCCGTCCGTTGATCCCGGGTAAAACCACGTCGGTCAGGAGCAAGTGGATCGGCCCCGCGTGCGCGGTCGCAACTTTCAAGGCCCCGGCCCCGTCCGACGCCTCCAGGACGGTGTACCCCAGTTTGGTCAAGATCAGACGGGAGAACACCCTGACGCTTTGCTCGTCCTCGACCACTAAAACAGTTTCCGGGCCACCTTCGGGCCGCGGCGCCACGCTTTTTGTTTCCTCCCTCTGGACCGCTTCCGGTACGTGAGGGAGATAGATGTCGAATCGGGTTCCGACCCCGACCGAGCTCGTCACGGTCACGTGGCCGGCGCTTTGTTCGACGATGCCGTAGACGGTAGACAGCCCGAGCCCGGTCCCGCGCCCCGGTTCCTTCGTTGTGAAGAACGGCTCGAAGATCCGCTCCTTCAGTTCGTCCGTCATCCCGGTTCCCGTATCGGATACGGCCAGTAGCACGTGCGGCCCCGGGCGCGCCCCCGGGTGCTCCGCGGCGTGTTTCGTGCTCAGTTCCACGTTCCGTATCTCGACGGTCAGTGTGCCGCCGGTCGGCATGGCGTCGCGCGCGTTCACGGCCAGGTTCATCAGCACCTGCTCCATCTGCCCCGAGTCGGCCCGAATCGGCCACACGTTCGGACCGGTTACCACCCGCAACTGGACCGCTTCCCCGAGCAGTTGGCGGAGCAATTTTTCTGACCCTTTTACCGTGGCGCTCAAATCTAAAATCCGCGTGGCGAGCACCTGCTGCCGGCTGAACGCCAGGAGCTGACGGGTGAGGTCGGCCGACCGGTTCCCGGCGTGCTTGATCTCCTCGACGTACTCCCGCAACGGGTTCTCGAGTGCGACTTCTTTCAGCAGGAGCGTACTGTACCCGTTGATCACGGTGAGCAGGTTGTTGAAATCGTGAGCCACGCTGCCCGCGAGCCGCCCCAGGGCCTCCATCTTCTGGGACTGCCGGAACTGTTCCTCCAAGTGGCGCCGCCGGGTCACATCGGTCTGCACGCCGACAAGGTGCGTCAGTTTGCCCGCCGCGTCCCGCACCGGGGAAATGGACAGTTCGTTCCAGAACGGGGTACCGTCTTTCTTGTAGTTGAGTAACTCGACGGTACAGGGCTCCCCGGCGCGAATCGCGGTCCGGAGCCGGGCGACGGCATCCGGGTCCGTGTCCGGCCCTTGTAGGAGCCGGCAGTTCCGGCCCAAAATGTCTTCGGCCGCGTACCCCGTCATCCGCGCGAACCCCGGGCTGGCGAACACGACCGGATCGTCCCGCTGTTCGGCGTCGGAGATCAAGATCCCCTGGGTCACGGCCTGAATCGCGCGGTCCCGGAGTCGCAGTGCGTCCTCGGCCGAGCGGCGCGCCGTGACGTCCTGGGCCAGGCCCAAAAATCCAATGAATCTCCCGTTCTCGTCCAGTAACGGGGTATTGTGCCACTCGCACGTGATGACCCGTCCGTCCCTGGTCAGGTTGTCGTTGACGGAGTGGGCCGCCATGTCCCCGCTCCGAATGCGCCCGAGCAGGGTCTCGCCCTCACTTCGGAACGCGGGCGGTGCGAGATCAAACCCGCTCAGCCCAAGCGCCTGATGGCGCGCGTGCCCGAAGATTCGTTCCGCCGCCGGGTTCCATTCAATGACCCGTGCGTCCGCGTCGAATAACACGTACCCCAACGGCATGCGCTCGATCTGGAGCCGGAGGCGGGCCAGCAGAGCGTCGCGCTCGGTCGCCAGCCGGTTCCGCTCGGTCACATCTCTGGAAATTCCGATCACCCCGATGACGGCGCCGCTCGCGTCACGGTACGGGGCTTTGGTGACCGAGAACGTCCGGTGCTGGCCGCCCATGACGAGCGGCTCCTCGCTCGTCACCGCGCGGTCCGCTTTCATCACGAACTGGTCGTTGTCCCTCATGACCCCGGCGCTGCCGGCCTCGATCAGATCCGCGTCCGCGTGCCCCAGAATCTCCCCCGCGGGCCGCCCAATAAACGAAGCAGTCGCCGAGTTCGCGAGCAGGTACCGGCCGTCCCGGTCTTTAACGAACACCGCATCTGTAGTCCCTTCGACCACGGCTGCGAGCAGTTCGTTCGTCCGCCTCAGCTCCGCCGCCATGCGCTCCCGCTCGGTCACGTCTCGCACGATAAGGGTGCAGTACCGCTGCCCTCCCGTCGATCCGAACGAAACCGAGACTTCCAGGGGGAACTCGTCCCCGTCTTGGCGCACCCCGCGCGTGGGCAACGTCTGTGTCTCGAACCGGACCGGTTCGCTCGCGTCCGTTGCGGGCGAGAACTGGTCGGGGATGAAATCGGTAATCAGGCGCCCCAGCGCGCGGACCCCGGGGCACCGGAACATCTGCTCCGCGGCCGGGTTGAAAAGGGTTATTCGGCGGTCCAGACCGGTACCGATGATTGCGTCCTGGGCTGATGCGATGATGCTCGCCAACTGTTGCGCGGTATGGATCTCCCCGAGCACCCGCCCGACGGCGTCCGGGAGGTAGTCGAGGTACTCCACCGATTTGGTGACGAAGTCTCGAACGCCGATGCGCAGCGCCCGGATGAGGGTCGCCTCGCTGCTGAACCCGGTTACAAGAATCACCGGAACGTCGTACCCGGCCTCCTTTATCCGAACGTAGAGGTCCAGCCCGTCAGTGGTATCGGGGAGCTGATAATCCAGGAGGATCAGATCGATTTCGGTGGCCGCGAGCGCCCCCAAGGCTTCGTCCGCTGTGGCGGCGACGACGGTCCGATAGCCCGCGTCGTCGAGCCGCACCCGCTCCAACTCGGCGATACCGGGGTCGTCTTCGACGATCAGCACAGTGGCGATCGGGGCGGCTATTCGGGCAGGTGAAGGGATCACGATCATCAGTAGAGGTCTCTGCGTTCGCACGTGGAGCGTCGTTATCAAGGAGCGGAGCCTGCGAGCTCTTGTGAGCGGGTGTGCGATCCGTCCTCGTCGAGCACCTGTCGCACCTTCAGGAGCAAATCGTCCACCTCGAACGGTTTTTGAAGGAACTCGGCGTCGATCGACGCGATGCCGTGGCGGACTTTTGCGTCATCGGTGTACCCGCTCATGTACAAAAGCTTCAGATTCGGCTCCTGCTCGCGGAGAACTTCGGCCAGTTCCCGACCGTTCATCCCCGGCATGACGACGTCGGTCAATAAAAGGTGGACCGACGACTGGGCCCTGAAGAGTTCGACCGCGTCTTCGCCGCTCGCGGCTTCCAGCACCGTGTACCCGGCCCCGCGAAGTGCGAGCGCGGCCAGCGCGCGGATCGGGCGCTCGTCCTCGACGAGCAGGATCTTTTCTCCGCTCCGCGGGAGAAGCGGGGCGATCGATTTCGACCCGGCGGGCGGCGCCGTTTGAACCGCGACCGGCAAGTGGATGGTGAACGCGGTTCCGGTCCCGATTGTGCTCTCCGCGGCGATGTGGCCGCCCGACTGCTTGACAATGCCGAACACGGCCGCGAGCGCGAGACCGGCCCCTTTACCGACCCCCTGCGGCGAAAAGAACGGCTCGAAAATCTGAGCTTTTACGTCGGCCGTCAGGCCGTAGCCGGTATCGGTAACCGTGAGCCGAACGTACCGGCCCGGTGGCACGTCCGCGCGATCCCCCGTCGGGCCGGCGCCCACCTCCACCGCGTCCGTGGCTAATGTCAATCGGCCGCCCTGGGGCATCGACTCTCGGGCGTACACGCACAGGTTCATGAGAACTTGTTCGATCTGATCCGGATCGGCGGTGACGAGTTCGAGCCCCGGGGACAAAGAACAAACCAGCCGAACGCCTTCACCGACCACCTTGGCAAGCACCTTTTGGGCCTCCGTTATCAGCCCGTTCACGTTCAGTAAGTGGGGGCGGAGCACCTGCAAGCGCCCGAACGCGAGGAGCTGGCGGGTCAGGTTGGTGGCCCGCTCGCTCGCGTCGCGGATCTCCGCGAGCGCCTCCCCGTCTGGTGTGCCGTCGGGACAGGCGCCGGCCAACAACCGGGTGTAGCCGTTAATAATGGTGAGCAGGTTGTTAAAGTCGTGCGCGACCCCGCCCGCCAGTTGGCAGATCGCGTCCATTTTTTGCACCTGGCGCACCTGGTCCCCGAGGCGCTGGCGCGCGGTCACGTCTTGCGCGAGCGCGAGCACGCCCTGAAACGCACCGGTGGCATCGAACAGCGGCGCGTTGTGCCACTCGCACGTGATCTCGCGCCCGCTTTTGGTGACGTTCTCGAAGAGCCCGTGCGCGTCCCGATCCCCGGTTGCGAGCCGGGCGAACGTACTTTCGGCGAGCCCCCGCTCTCGTGCGGGGACGATGACCTCGAACGGGCACTTGCCGACCACGTCGGCGCGCGCGAACCCGAACACCCGTTCGGCGGCGCGGTTCCAGTACGTGAACCGGTTGTTAGCGTCGCTTACGAAGTACGCGAGAGGCAGGTGCTCGATCTGGAGGGCGAGTTGTGCGAGCGGCGCCGGGCATTCGGACTCGCGACCCGGCTCAGACGTTACATCGGCGTGCAGGCCGACCCATTCCCGTACCGTTCCGTCTGCGTTCTGGAGGGGTATGCCCTGGACGGACATGCGATGGTACGTACCGTCCGTATCTCGAAGGCGGTACTCGATTTTAAACTCACGCGGGTCCGCGTTCGCGGACGCCCGGGCGTCCGCGAACGCGGACCGATCGTCCGGGTGAACGGTGTCCAGCCACCTTCGACCACGAAACTCGTCGGGCGCGTGGCCGGTGCTTGCGGCCCACTCCGGGGGCGCCGTTTCAAACGTTTCGTCTGCGCTCGCCCCCCACACGATCGCGGCCGTTGCGGTAACCAGTGCCTGGTAGCGCTCCGCGTTCGGCCGCAAGTCGTCCGCGATGCGAACGCGCTCCGCGATCTCGCGGCGCAGTTCGTCGTTGGTCGCAACTAGACTGGCGGTGCGCATCCGGAGGCGCACTTCAAGGGCTTCGTTCGCGAGCCTCAAACTCGTGGCCGCATGATCGCGACCTCGTACCTGGCGCCGGAAGAGAACGATCACGAGCCCTAAGAGGGCGAGAGAGGTCACGACCGCAACTATCAACGCGAGTGTCATTTTGAGGGTTCCACAAATCCACCATTGCCACTAATAGCATCTGAAAACGTAGAGCTGGAACCACGGCGAAGGTGTCAGGGAAACCCCTCATAATAGGCTCCAATGCCCGCTTTCGGCCCGTTTCCCAGTTGGTAGGTGGTCGCGCTTTCCGGAAACGCCTTCTGGCGCCCGGCCCCGGCACAGAAGAGCAAGATGGGAAGTTTCTGGTCAAGGATGAGTGGGCCGTTTGGAAGCTCACCGGCGTGGTGTCGCGCAGAGGCGGGAACGCGATTCTCAACGAAGCCCGGCCGACGAGACGGTCCGGGTTGATGCGGTTGCAGAAGGGGTTGTTCCGCTACTTGTGGCCGAAGTCGTCACACCGGGCGCGAGCGGGTAGCAGGCGCTTCTTGTCTGAACGCGAGAAATGTGGTGCGCATCGATCCGGGAGTAGACGGGTCACGGGCCGGCGCCCGGGCGCCCGACCAACTGGCAGTACGCGCCCCAATCCCGGGCCACGATTGGGGCTCCAAAGGCCACGGTGTAGTACCCCGTGATTTCCACTTCCGACTCGTCGAGAAACGCTCGGTACACCAGTGAAACGGTCGAAGAAACTCCGACCGCTGGCCGCGGTTGGTGCTCCGTACTACGCAAGAGTATGTCACCGTCGCGCCCCGGTGCGCTCTCAAGATGAGCTCCCTCGGTGACCCGGAACTGGTTGGGAAAGCCGGCCTCGTTCCGGGGATCAACGACGAGGAAAACCGCACGACTCCCGAACTCCCGGTCCACGAAAAAGAACATGGGCGAGCGCCCGTGCGGCGAAGCGCTGCGCGGGCTCAAGAGGGTTCCAAATTGTTCGAGTAGCCGACGAGCGATCCGAGTAGTTCGTGTAAACATCGCACCAAAACATTCGTGTGATTCGGTCCCAAAAGGTACCGCGATTATGAGAAAGGGTGCGAGAGCGCCTCACCCGCCATCACTTCTGACTGCGTAAAGCCAGCCCGCGGGCGAGCGGTCGCGGCACGGACAACGGACCTCCTCGCGCAGCGAACCGCCCCTCGTCAGCAACGCGACTCTAAACTGAACTCACGCGCCTGGGATCTCTTCCCGTGCTCGGGATCGGGGTACCCGGTCGCGTCTGACGTAATGGCCTCGTCCGTAGTTCGGATCAGGTCATTGAGGCCGGCGATCCAATCCGCCGCGCGGTGCATCTTTGTAATTTGGCCCTTCCCCTCGAGCGAATCATTCGTGATTTGAATGGCGATGCCTTGGGCGATTGATTGGAGCAACCGCAAGGACAGCCGTTCGTACTCGGTCATTTTCCCTCTCCGCGCGTGGGCGTTCGGTTGGAAGTGGTAGGGGCGTGCAAATCTGGCAGCGCCTGCGAGCCATCTCTGTCAGGGAATCCCCCAAATCACCTCGCCAATGAGCGCCGGCCCCATTCGCTTCGCGTCGCGGTAGATAGGAACACGACGAGGGGCTCGCGCGGGTTTCGCACTGCAGCTACGCAATACACCGTTTCACTTTGACCTGCACAGAAGGTGCATCAATAAACATCGCTGGTAACAACTGCCGACGCCCCACTCGCCAGTGTGTGCCGGACGCGGTGAGGGTCACTCGGACGGGGCGACGGAACGGTTCCGAACCGAGCGGAACTGGTTCAAAAGTTGAATCAGGACAAACGGGTCCACCGGTTTAACCAAGTGCAGGTCGATGCCCGCGCCCTCGGACCGGTGGTGGTCACTCACGGTCCCGCGCCCGGTCATCGCGATGATGAACGGGGGGCGGCCCGATGCGTCCGCGCGCAGTCGCCGCGCGACCTCCCACCCGTCCATGCCCGGGAGCCCGATGTCCAAGAGCACCACGTCCGGTGTCTCGGTCTGGGCCGAGGAGAGCGCGTCGGGGCCGCACGACGCAACCCGGGTCGTGTGCCCGCCCAAGGTCAACAAATCGACCCAGGACTGTGCCGTGTCGGGCCGGTCCTCAACAATCAGAACGTGTAGCGCAGAGCGCGCGGGCTCGCTCATGGTTTGGTGGCGGGGCGGAACGTTGGTGGAAGCGATACCGCGGAGTTTATCTCGAGCGCGGACCGGATACAACAAAATCCCGACGGGCTCACGAGTGGGTTCCCGGCGGTCCCGGGTGGAACGGCTCGCCCGTGTCGAGCACCTCACGCACTTTGTGCCCCAGGGCCTCGGGGGAGAACGGCTTGTGGAGGAAGTTGACGCGCGCGTACTCGACCCCGTGGCGCACCACCGCGTCGTCCGTGTACCCCGACATGAACACGACCCGGACCCCGGGGCACCGGGCCGCGAGCCGCTCGGCCAGCACGCGCCCGTTCGCACCGGGCATGACCACGTCCGTCAGCAATAGGTCCACCGGGGCCGGGCTCTCGGCCGCGACCCGCAGGGCCTCTTCGGTTCCGCCCGCGACCAGCACCGTGTACCCGAGTTGCTGGAGCAACCGGTGCGTGAGTTTCCGGACCCGGGCGTCGTCCTCCACCAGGAGTACAGTCTCCCCACCGACCGGCGCGGCGCCCCCGTCGGCCCTCTCGTCGGCGACCACAGGGGCGTCGAACCCGGGCAGATACACCCGAAACGTGGTCCCGCGCTCGGGGGCCGTTTCCACCTCGATGTGCCCGCCCGACTGCTTCACGATGCCGTACACGGTCGCCAGCCCGAGCCCGGTCCCCTTGCCCGGATCTTTGGTGGTGAAGAACGGCTCAAAAATGTGGTTCTTTACATCGTCCGACATGCCGGTGCCGGTATCCGTTACGGACAGCACCGCGTACCGGCCCGGAGGGACCTCGCGCCCGTCAGGCGCGCCCCCGACGACCACGTTGCGGGTCTCGACGGTCAGAGCCCCTCCGGTCGGCATCGCGTCGCGCGCGTTCACGGCCAGGTTCATGAGCACTTGACCGATTTGACCCGGGTCGGCACGAACCCGGAGCACATCGGAGGCCGGAACCGTGACCAGCTCGATGTCCTCGCCGATGAGTCGGCGCAACATCTGGGTCACGTCCTGTAGGGCTTCGTTGAGGTCCAGGACTACGGGTTGAAGCACCTGCTGGCGCCCGAACGCGAGGAGCTGCCGGGTCAGGTCCCGTGCCCGGAGCCCGGCCTCCCGGACCTCTTGGACCATCGGGTACATCGGGTCGTCCGGGGCCAGGGTGGTCAACTGGATGGCGGCGTACCCGTTAATAATGGTGAGCAGGTTGTTGAAATCGTGGGCCACGCCCCCCGCCAGTTGCCCCACCGCGTCCATCTTCTGCGACTGGCGCACCTGGGCTTCCAGGCGCTTGCGCTCGGACACGTCGGACACGAACCCCACCATGCGTTCGGTCAGCGCGCCGCTCGGGTTCGGGATAAAGTGCCCCTGGTCGTGGACCGTGACGTAGCTCCCGCCCCGCCCGCGCACCCGGTACTCCATGCGGAACGGGCTCCGCGCCCGCGCGCACCGCTCGGCCTCGTGCTCGAACGGTTCCCGGTCCTCCGGGTGGACCAGCGCGGTCCAGCCCGCGAGTGCGTCCGGGAGTTCCGATTCCCGGTACCCGAGGGTGCTTTCGGAGTCCCCGCCCCAGGTCAGGCGGTTGGTCCCCACGTCCCAGTCGTAGAGCACCTGGCCGGTCGCCTTGACTGCGGCCTCGTACCGGGCCTTCCACTCGCCGAGTTCGTCCTCCACGCGCTTGCGCTCGGTGATGTCCTGGTACACCCCGAGCACCCCGACCACGGCCCCGGTTCCGTCCCGGAGCGGCACCTTGCTGGTGAGCAGAACGGTCCGGGCCCCGTCCGCCCGGGTAAGCGGCTCCTCGAACCCCAACAGAGCTTCCCCGGATTCCATCACGCGCCGGTCGCACGCGCGGAAGAACTCGGCCTCTGGTGCCGGGGTCCCGAGCTCGAAGTCGGTGTGCCCGACCGCGGCGGCCGCCCCCGGCAGCCCGTGGTTGCGGGCGAACAGATCGTTGCACCCCAAGTACACCGAGTCCAGGTCCTTCCAGAACACCGCACACGGGATGTGCGCGATGACCGTGCGCAGGAGCTCCTCGCTCCGCCGCAGAGCTTCTTCGGCGCCCTTTCGCGCGGTCACGTCGCGCGTGAGGATGGCGATTCCGTCCCCGGCCCGGACGACTTGGTGGTGGAGCCACAAGTTGCGCCCGTCGCCCGTGGTAATCGGGAAGTCCTCTTCCAGGGGCGCCCCGGTCTCGACCACACGCACGTACTTGTCGAAGAACCCCCCGGTGCGGTTTATCGGGAGCAGCTCGCACAGGCGCTGGCCCACCACCTGTGCCGGGGCCAGCCCGACCAGGTCCGCGCCGTTCCGGTTCACGTCCGTGAACACGAAGTCCACAACGCTCCCGTCCGGGGCCCGGTCGCACGCGAGGACGTAGACCGCGTCCAGGCTCCACTCCATCGCGGACCGGAGCGCGCCCTCGACCTCCCGGTGCCGAGTCACGTCCCGGTACGTAACGACCGCGGCCCCGATTCCGGGCTCGTGGAGCAGGTTGACGCCCCGAGCTTCGAGCCAGCGCCAGGTTCCGCTCCAGTGCCGTACCCGGAACGATTCGGCGAACGCAACGGTCGGGTCCGCCAGGTGAGCGCCGAATGCGGCCCGGACCCGGTCCCGGTCGTCCGGGTGCAGGTGCCCGAATCCGTCGGCCCCCGTTAGGGTGCCGGGTTCGTAGCCCAGGAGCCGGTCGCCGGCCGGCCCCGCGTGCCTGACGCCCCCGCCTGGACCGAACAAGATGACCGCGTCGGGACCGCTCTCCGCGCCTCGGCCGTTCTCCAGTGCGTTACGATTCGGTTCGATAACGGCCCCCCGGTACCGTCGTTCTGAAATACTTGGCACAATTATATTACTCCGAGCTAGTCATCCGCCATTCGTCAAAAAATAATATAACGCATGATGGCGTAAAATTGAAATCCAAGTTCATTATAATTATTGTAATATAACAATAATTTTGTAAGGAGACCGAATGGGTCCGTGGCCGATGCGCCCGGCTGAATCCGGGTTCCAAATCCCATTACAAATGGCACCGTATGCCACCCGAACGGCCGACAGCTTCGGCCATTTTTCGGGGCTCTAATTTGGGACCGTCCCCTACTCGTTTCGGTCCCGTATTCGTGCTTGTATTGGGTCAAATTCAGAGCGCCGGCCGTGTCACTCGACCACGCGCACGTCCGGAACCCGGGGCGGGTTCTCTTTCAGGTCGATCGTGACCCCGCCGATCCCACTCGATGTGAGGGAATCTACGACGTAGGCGCCGCCCAGGATGTCCAACCCGATTGCCACGCTCCCGTTCAGGTCCACGTGCGCCGACCGCGCGTAGATCGCTCCGGTGATCGTGGTGAGTCCCAGCCCGGTGAGTGAGATGGGCTGCGCGAGCCCGCGGTTCTGGAAGAAGTTGAACCCCTGGTACGTGCCCGAGAGCGGGGCCGTCATAACCACCTTGCCCAACCCGGATACGGCGATCGGGCCGGACGCATAGGTCGGGCTCGTCGTGTTGTACACCATTGTGCCCAGCCCCAACACAGTTGCCAGGCCCTCCACCTGGAACCCGCCCCCCTCCATGATGTACACGCCCGGGGCCATAACCACGGTGGACACCCCCTTGATCTTGATCCCGCCCTTGTACACCCCGGGCTGGAGCGTAGCCACGAGCCCGTTGACGACCTTCGGCGTCGGGCTCCGAACGGGGGCGCTGGCGGTGTCCGGGATCGGGAGGAACGCGAGCGGGTCCAGGGTCGGTCGGACCCCGGTCCGGACCTTCATCGTGAGTGACAACAGGCCCGTGTTCGAGACGCCCCCTGTCACGTCGATCCGGTTCAGGGACAGCATCACCAGGCTCGAGGACTTCAGGGCCTGGGGGCTGGACGAGTTCACGATGAGCGGGCGCCCGACGAGTGCGAACACGAGCGCGTTGTTGGTGAACGCCCCCGACATACTCGGATTCAGGGTGATGATCCCGAACTTGAGCGGCTCGCCCTTGCCGACCGCGCGGGCCGACACGGGCATGTTGGCCCCGGTGATGGCGCGCCCGAAGCTCGCCTGGAGCGTGGCATCGATCAGCACCTCGGCGTGGCCGGGCAGGCCGGTGTACGTGCCCGACTGTGGGGGGATGTTCACGGTCACGGCCGACGCCGGGTACCCGTTGGCGACCGCGATCTTCTCGGCCGCCGTGCGGGCCGTGCCGTACACGTCCTTGCCCTTGTTGTCCCAGTAGTTCTCGTACAGGTCGGCGCCTGCGGCCAGGGCGGCGGCATCAGCCGTGGACTGTAACCGCCGGCGCTCGTCGTACATGCGCCCGCCGTCCAAATTTAGGGCCAAAATCCCGATCAGCACCGGCAGGCAAATTGCGACTTTAACGAGAACGGCGCCCGTGCGCCGGCGGGATAGCGAGTTTTTAAGGAACACAGTTCTCACGCTCCGTTACGAGGAGCTACGAGTTTAGTTCCTGACGGGAACAAAATTTGTCAGGTAAACTCCGCTACTTGCACTGGGCGCCGGGTCAGACATGCTTACTTAAGGGGCTTCTCGATCAGAGCAGGTTTTCGGCGCGATGGGATCGCGAACCGCGGTACGGTCCGCTGTGCGAGCGGTTGCTTTCCGAGCAGGGCTCGGCTCCCGCGCACCGGGAGCCGAGCCCTGCTCGCAGAACGAGCAAACTACATATTGACACTTGTTGGAAATTGTCGTTTTGCCCGAACAGTCACAAGACTTATCAGCGAACCGGGGCCGAACTAGCTCACACGGATCGCGCTCATGTCCGTCGTGTCCCAAGCGAAGTACGATTCCTCCGGGCTCCCGTCGCCCGCATCGAACTCTTGAATGTGAGCGTGCCCCCCCGTTCCGGCACCGGTGAGGATGGAGTTGTCACCGTCAGCGCTTACCACGAACCCGACGTTCACGCCCCCACGGAACGTGGGAGCAAAGGCCAGGAACGAGCGAACAAGGCGCCCGGATGTTCCGTCGAACACGCTCACACGCGGGTCGGCGCCCGCACCGGCCCCGACGATCACTTCCGCGCGCCCGTCCCCGTTCACGTCGCCCGCGGTCACGGTCACCCCACCGGCGAAAGCCGGGCTGAAGGCGAAGAAGCTCTGCATGAGCGACTGATCGCGCCCGCTGAACACGCGCACGTGCGGCCCGGCCCCGGGGGCGGCTCCGACGATCACGTCCTCCCACCCGTCCCCGTTGACGTCGCCGCCGGCCACCGTCACGCCGCCCTTGAAGCTCGCGTCGAACGCCATGACGCTCATTTGCTCGGCGCCCGTGGCCCCGTCGAACACCTTGATGTGCGGCGCGGACCCGGACGCGGCGCCAATAATCAGGTCGTCGAACCCGTCGCGGTTGACGTCCGCGGACGCGACCGCAACGCCCCCCTTGAATTTCGCATCGAACGCCAGGAAACTGCGGATCAACTCACCCGTGGCCCCGTCGAACACCTTGACGTGCGGCCCGGCACCGGCACCGGCACCGACGATAATGTCATCGACGCCGTCTCGGTTGATGTCTCCCGTCGCGACGCGAACCCCGCCCTTGAAGTTTGCGTCGAAAGCCAGGAAGTTGAACCGGACCGATCCGTCCGGGTTGTACACGATCACACGCGGTTCCGCGCCGGAGCCAGCAGCCCCTGCGGAGAAGTGCAAGCTCGACCCGTCTGTTGGGCGTCCCGGCCCCTGGGGAGTGCCGGCGGTGGTACCTCCCGAGTTGGTGGTCCCGCCTCCGGTCCCGGTGCCCCCACCAGTCCCCGTTCCACCTCCGGTGCCACCCCCACCCGTGCCACCCCCACCCGTGCCACCCCCGCCCGTGCCGCCTCCATTCCCCCCGCCGTTGTTACCGCCGTTGTTACCGCCGTTATTACCGCCACCGCCGTTCCCACTCGAGGGAATCGTGACGTTCAGGTTCAGACCCGAGACCGAAAGTTGGAGCGGGTTCAGGTTCACATTTACCGTGCCCGTCCCACCCGCGGTCGCGCCCGACGGCACCTCCAGTTTGATCCGGAACCCGGTCGGAGATGACAGGTTGAGCACCGGAAGGCCGGAGAACGTGAAGTTCCCATTGGCGTCCGTTGTGATGGCGATCTCGGTCTGGTCCCGGAGCCCGTTGAGGTTCGCGTCGAGGTACACCGTGACCCCGGCCACGCCGTTGCCGGTCGTGGTGTCGGTCACCCGACCGTTCAGCACACCGGTCGTCACGGCAACAGTGGCGGAAGTCAGCGGCGACGAGGTAATCGTCGCCGCGGTCCCGAGCAGTGTGCTCCCGAGTAGGCCGACCACGCCTTGCGCGCCGAAAACGGTGCTCTGGATGAAGTTCTGGAGGCCGCTCAGCGTCGCGCCCGTAAGGGACGAAATCCCCGCGACGGTGCTGTTCAGGAAGTTGTTGTTGCGGATGGTGGTCGAGCCCAAGTTCAACGAGAGCCCGACCCCGACCCCGATACGATTCGCACTGAACTGGTTGTTCTCGATGTCCACCACCGGCACCGATAGAACGGCCCCCTGCACGGACACACCGGCCGAGTCCGCGAGCCCCGTCGTGCCGAGGAAATTCTGGAACGTGTTCCCCTGAATGGTGACGGGGCCCGAGTCCTGCGCCCCGATCCCGACGTTGGCACGTATGCCCACGCCCTGGCCGAACAACGTGGTCCCGGTGACGGCGCCCGTTGCCCCGGAACCACTGTAGAGGATACCGTAAGTGTCGGTGTTCTGAATGAGGGAGTTCATGACCCGAACGTTCCCGTGGGCCACGAGTACCCCCGTACCCGCAGCCCCTCCCGTTGTACCCACGTTTTGGACGATCACGTCGCTCAGGACACTCGTCACCGCGGTCCCCGAACCGCTGTTAGTGAACTTGACCAGAATCGGAACGTTCAGCCCCGATCCGGCCCCGCCGTCGAGCGTCATCGAACTGATGTTGAGTGCCACTCCGCGGTTCACGAGGAGCGCGGCCGAGGTGTCCGCGGTCGGGCTGCCGCTGCCGGTCTGCGTGTTGGAACCCGCCCGAACCGTGGTCGTACCGGGACCGTACCCCACGAGGTCGAGGTTCTTTGTGATCGCGAGCTGCGAACCGCCGAGGGTATAGGTGCCCCCGAGCAGCCGAATCGAGTTCGATGTGTCCGCGTTGCCGTTGGCTGTTTGTACGGCGGAATCGAGGGTGTTGAACGCGGTGGTGCCGAAGGTGCAATCCGTGAACTGCGCGTTCGGCAGGGCGACGCGCACGGTGTCCCCCGCGCTGAGCCCGACGGGGCCGACGTC
Organism: Gemmata palustris; assembly: GCF_017939745.1. Classification (NCBI taxonomy): domain Bacteria; kingdom Pseudomonadati; phylum Planctomycetota; class Planctomycetia; order Gemmatales; family Gemmataceae; genus Gemmata; species Gemmata palustris. The sequence goes on from NZ_JAGKQQ010000001.1 coordinate 5,920,760, forward strand.
CTGAAGGATGCTCATTGCCCCCGCGGACGCGACCCAGAGTTGTGCCGGGGTCGAGCGGTCCTCAAGGGAAAGTAAGTCGAGTTGGAACCGCTGGGGCGTCTTGTGCGCGCGGGACGATTTTGAAGCGTTACGCGCGAAAAGTCGAACGAAAGATTTGGGCGTCATGGTCTCGGTCCTCTCTGTGGAGCCGCGGTCTTCAACAGAACCGGCGCGGTTCGAGCTTTGTCGGGACGAACGGCGGTCGCTGCCGCTTGGGAGCCCAACCTTAGACCGGTCGCGATCGCGAGCTTGTCGGGGAAAGCCCCAGAAATGAACCGGCGCGCGAGGGCGCAAGTGGGCCCGGAAGTACCGACGTGCGCGCGGGGCGCGGCCGAACAACGTTGCGTGGGAATTTGCGCGGGCGGCGTACAAGACGTGGGAGGCCGAGGCGTTCGGCTCTGCGACGATCGAGATGGGAGATCGGGCCGCATTCAACGGCGCCCTCGGATCACGTTCGATCGCGAGAGCGAGAGCGTTGCAGAGGTTCGGTGCGCGATCAGTCTTCGGGTAACGAGTCCGTCACCGCCTCGGGCGCGTTCAGTAGCCCGGCATCGAGACCGTACCGAACAAAGTCGGCGCGCGACTTGAGCCCCGTTTTCTCGCGCAACCGCGCGCGGTACGTCTCCACCGTTTTGACGCTCAGGAACAGCAGGTCGGCAATTTCCTGGTGCGTGTGCCCCTTGACGAGATGTTCGAGTACTTCCGTCTCGCGCCGGCTGAATTGAGGCAGCCCGGCCGGCGGGGGCGCGTCCTCGAGAACGCCCTGAAGGGCCGAGTCGATCACCCGCGCGCCGGTCGCGGTCGCTCGAATCGCGGCGAGCAGTTCGTGGGACGGTGAGGATTTCAGGAAGTAGCCGGCCGCACCCGCCGCGAGCGCGCTGCGAACATACGCCGGGTCGTTGTGCATGGTCAGCACCAGGACGCGGGTGCGCGGCGACACCTGGTTCACGCGCGCGATCGTGGGGCCGCTCCCCCACCCGGGCATCGACAGATCGAGGCAGAGCACGCGCGGTATCGTCTCCTGGACCCGGTCGATGGCCTCCAACCCCGTCGCTGCTTCGCCGACGACTTCCAAATCGGCTTGTATGCTAATCAGCGCGCGCAGCCCCTCGCGCAGGATCGCGTGGTCGTCGGCCAGAACCACTTTGGTACGGTTCATCGCACTCCCTCAGAAATCGGAACTCGAACGTCGATCGTGGTGCCGCGCCCGGCGACCGACTCGACACGAAACGTCCCACCGAGCAAATGCGCGCGCTCCTCCATCCCTCTCAACCCCAGGCCGGTGGCGCCGTTCGAGCCACGGGGGGCCTGGAACCCGACCCCGTCGTCCGTGATCGACACGCGCGCGAACCCGTCGATCTCCAGAACAACGTCCACGGTTCGCGCGTGAGCGTATTTGGCGACGTTCGCCAGAGCCTCTTGAACGATCCGATAGAGGGCCGACTCGACGTCTTTGGGGAGCCGCAATCCGTCCCCCTCGGGAACGAGTAGCTCCGCGCGGACAGAGTGGACGCGAGTAAACGTTTCGGTGAGGCGCTTGAGCGCCGCGGTGAGCCCCATGTCGTCGAGTACGGTCGGGCGCAGCCCGTGCGCGAGGCGCCGGACCTCGTCCAGGCTCTCGGCCGCGATCTGGCGCAGGCGCGGCACGCGCTCGCACGTCACCTCGCCCTCAATCGTCGCCAGCCCGACGGCCAGCGAAACCAGCGCTTGCCCGATCCCGTCGTGCAATTCGCGCGCGATGCGCCCGCGCTCGTCCTCTTGGACGGTGAGTACACGCTGCAGTAGGCGCTTCCGCTCTTCCTCGCGCCGAACGAGCAGAGTGACGTCGCGCACGACAACGGCACACGTGGTGGAGTTGGTTCGGATCGGATTCGCACTTAAAAGGAAATGACTGTCAAGGACCGGGTCGTGTTCGCGGGTCGTTGCGGTCGGGTCGGCGTCCGCGCGCGAGGAGAGTTGCTGGCGCGCCCGGATCGCGCCCCCCAGCTCCCCAGGGAACAGATCCTCAACGAGTGCTCCGGCGAGTTGTGCGCGGGGTACTCCGGTGACCCGGGCGACGGCCTCGTTCGCGCGCACCACGCGCCCATCGCGATCGAGGATCATGAGCATGTCCGGGCACGCATCGAACGTGGCCGCCCATTCGGACACGACCGATTCCAGGATGTGCTCCCGGCGCCGGGCGTGCGCGACCCGTGCCGCGCGCTCGATCGCCCAACACAGGGCCGCGGGATCGACCGGCTTCGCGATGTAGTCGAACGCCCCGCGCTGTATCCCGGTCACGGCCGCGCCGACGTCGGTCGTCCCGGTCATAAGAATGGGGACCACATCGATTTTCTGGTCCGCGAGTGCCGCGAGCAGGTCCAAACCACTTCGGCCCGGCATGTTCAGGTCGACGAGAGCGACGTCGTAGCTCGCGCTCGCGAACCGGGCCAGGGCCTCGTTGACGCTCTGCACTTCTTCGATCACGTGCCCCGCAGCGGTCACGACCTTGGAGGCGAAGCGCCGGATGCGCTCGTCGTCGTCAACGATCAGAACGCGCGCGGGAACCGTATCTGGGGGACGAGCATCTCTGGGGCGGGGGCGCTCACTCATACTTGTGCCACCGGTACGAATCGCAGGGATCGCTCGATGCCGGGCAACTTTCTTAGAAAGTGGCCGGCATTTGAGCCGGTACGCTGGAAACCTCAGTTCTCGAACACAGTAGAACCGAGTTGCGCCGGGCGAGTTCGTAAGGGCAATTTGCTACGGCGTCCCGCAACAACTTCTTTCACAGCAATCTCAAGAATACCTAAAGCTGACGATTGTCACAAGAATCCGGGGCGATATTTGCTTGTGCGATTGCGAGACGGGGTCCGGCCGCTTTTCGGGGTTTCCCCTACACGCTTCGCTGGGACCGGGCTCTACGGTTGTGACGCTTACGGTCGCATCCGTCGCAGCGCCGTGTTTACGAACGTCAAAACTCGAACAGAACCGACTCGCCGGCTCCATTGAACAGGTTACCCCATTATGCCCACCCTACTCGTCGGCCCCACGCGGCAAAACTTGCTCCTGAGCCGGCTCGGGGATCTGCTCCAATCGCGCCCAGGGGTCGGGGGCCTCGAACTCGTGACGTTCGACCGGGCCGCGGAGCGCGCCCAAAAGGGCGGGTTCGAGTTGGTGTTCGTAATTCTGGCGAGCGATTGCGTGGCCGAGTCGCTCGAAGTCGTCCGCGCCCTGCGGGCCACGGGCACCCACGTTCTCGTGGTGGGACCGGCGACCGACCCGAAACTGATCCTGGGGGCGATGCAAGCCGGCGGGGACCGGTTCCTGGACCAGGACGAACTGGAACCGGCCCTCGACAGCGAGCTCACCCGGTTGAACCTGACGAGCGGGGCCGAGGCCCGGCAGTTGATCGGCGTTCTGTCCGCGTCGGGCGGGTGCGGGGCGAGCACCATTGCGGTGAACCTCGCCGTTGTGCTCGCGAAAAAGTACGGGCGCTGCAACCTGATCGATCTGAACGTGAACAAGGCCGATCTCGCGCCGCTCCTCGACCTGAAGCCCCAGTACACGCTCTCGAATCTTTGCCAGAACGAGGACCGGCTCGACCGGACGATGTACGAGAAGCTCTTGACGATCCACCCCTCGGGCACCGCGCTGCTCGCCGGGCCGCGGTTCCACGAAGAGGCGCGGGCCCTCACGATCTACGGAGTGGAACAGGCCGTTTCGCTCGCGTGCGAGGCCTTCTCCCAAGTCGTCGTGGACCTGGAGGACTGTATTCACGACGAGCAGGTCGCGGTCCTGGGACGCGCCGACCGGATCCTCCTCGTCTGCCGACTCGATTTCACCGCGATCCGGAACGCCCGGCGCGCGATGGACCACCTCGCCGCGCGGGGCGTTCCGCGCGACCGGATCGAGGTGGTTATGAACCACACGGGCCTACCGAACGAGCTCTCCGTGGACGACGCGGAAATGGCACTCGGGGTGAAGGTGACGCACCTGATCCCGCACGCCCCCGGAGAAATGGGGTGGGCCACAAACGTGGGGATCCCGGCCGCGCTCAAGGACGACCGGGCGCCGGTGGTCCAGAGCATCGCCAAACTGGTCGGTCTGGACGCCCCGGTGCCCCCGGCCCCGGACCTGCGCGCCCGGTTCGGCGCGTTTTACCGCGAGCGCGTGCTGCCCTGGGTCCGCACCCTGCGCGCGCGCTTCAACAGCCCGGCCCCGGTCCCCGCCCCGCCGCTCGCGGCGGAAACGAAGGTGTGCTATGAACCGATTTCCCCCCCGGAGCCCGCTGCCGATTCCCGAGCGTGTGCGTTCTGACGCCCCCGTCGCGCAATCCGACGGATCGGACGACGTGCGCCGGTTCAAGGCCCAGTTGCACCGCCGGCTCGTGGTCGGGATGGACCTGTCCGCGCTCAACGCGATGTCCCGCGACCAGCTCCGGCAGGAGGTGCGCCGGGTCGCGGAGGAACTGTGCCAGCGCAGCCCGAACCTGCTCAACCAGCAGGAGCGCGAGCGCCTGGTCAACGAGGTGCTGGACGAAACGTTCGGGCTGGGCCCGCTCGAAACCCTGATGCGCGACCCGACGATCAGCGACATCCTGATCAACGGCCCGCACACGGTCTACGTCGAGCGCGGCGGGCGCCTCGAACTGACCGACGTGAGATTCACCGACGCGGCCCACCTGCTCCACATCGTGCAGCGCATGGTCACCCAGACCGGGCGCCGCGTGGACGAAACGTGCCCGATGGTGGACAGCCGGCTCCCGGACGGGAGCCGCATCAACGCCATCATCCCGCCGCTCGCGCTGGACGGGGCGCTGGTCTCGATCCGCCGGTTCAGCGCGACGCCGATCCGCGCCGCCGACCTGGTCGCGAACCGGTCCGTGCCGCAGGAGATGATGGAGTTCCTCGAGGTGTGCATCCGCGCCCGCCTGAACATCGTGGTGTCCGGCGGGACCGGGAGCGGGAAGACGACGCTCCTGAACGCGCTCTCCGCGTTCATCCCGGCCAACGAGCGGGTCATCACCATCGAGGACGCGGCCGAACTGAAGCTCCAGCAGCCGCACATCGGCCGGCTCGAGACCCGGCCGAACAACATCGAGGGCGCGGGGGCCGTCGGGACCCGCGACCTCGTGCGCAACGCCCTCCGGATGCGCCCGGACCGGATCGTGGTCGGCGAGTGCCGCGGGCCGGAAGCGCTGGACATGCTGCAGGCGATGAACACCGGGCACGACGGGAGCCTGACCACGGTCCACGCGAACGACACGCGCGAGGCGCTCGGCCGGTTGGAGGTGATGGTCGGTATGGCCGGGTTCGACCTCCCAATGTGGGTGATCCGGCGCCAGATCGCCGCGGCCGTGAACGTCGTGGTGCAGGTGAGCCGCCTGGTCGGGGGGGCGCGGAAGGTGGTGAAGGTGTCCGAGGTGACCGGCACCGAGGGCGAGAACTTCGCAATGCAGGACCTGTTCGTGTTCAAACAAACCGGGGTGGACGGCGACCGCCGCGCGCAGGGGTGCTTCCACGCGACCGGGCTGCGGCCCAACTGTATGGAGCGCCTGGAGGCGCACGGGTTGACGCTCTCAATGGACCTGTTCCGCAAGCGCATGCTCCAGCCCGGGGCGCGCTAGAGCCGGCGCCGCGGCGCTGGGGAAGGCCTCATGTTGCAGATCGGTATCTTCGTCGCGGTGACCGCCGGCTCGCTGACCCTGTTCCGGCTCGCGGCCGAGCGGTGGGCACCGGCACGGTCCCGGTTCCGCAGGCGCTTGGCCGAAGAGTTCCGCGGTGACGGCGCCCGAGACGTCCCGAGCCCGCTGTACAAGACGCTCGACATCCTCGACGCCCCCGCCGGCGGGGACCAAGCGCCCGCAGGAACGGGCACCGGTGCGAACCGACCGGCCGACTCGTGGCGGGTGCGCGGGGACGAGTTTTTGCGCCAGGCTGGCACCGCGCTGAGCGCGCGCCAGTTCCTCGGGATCGTTGTCTGTGCGGCCGCGGGCGGCGGGGTACTCGGACTCGTGTCCGGGGGCGCGGTGGTCGGGTGCGTAGCCGGGTGCGCGGGTGCGGTCGCTCCCCTCGTGGTCGCCAACGTTCGGCGGAAGGCCCGCCGCGAAAAGTACGTGGCGCAAATCGTCGGCGCGTTCGAGCTGATGGCCCGCGTGTTGCGCGCCGGGCAATCGGTCCCGGAGGCGTTCCGCGCCGCCGTGGAATCATTCGGCGACCCGCTCCGCGGGGAATTCGGCCGGTGCCTGCACCAGATCGAACACGGGCTGCGCCCGGAAACCGCGCTCCGCGAACTGAGCCAGCGGGCGGGAGTGCTCGAGCTCCAGATCTTCGTTGTGACTATGAACGTGCAGCGGCAAACCGGCGGGAACCTGTCGGAGGTTCTGGACCGGCTCGCGGGCGTGGTTCGCACGCGGCTCCGGATGCGCCAAAAGATCCGCGCGCTCACCGCGGAGGGGCGGCTCCAGAGCTTCACACTGACCGTGATGCCGGTGGTCACGTTCGGGGTGATGTACGCCCTGAACCGGGAGTACGCGGAGGCACTGTTCACACAGTGGCGCCTGCTCCTGTTGGCCGTGGCGTGCATGAGCGCGGGTACGTTCTGGATTCGGAACATCATGAATTTCGAGGGCTAGAATCCATGCTCACGGTTGTGCTCGGGGCGCTCGCGTTCTTCGCCGTGACCGCCGGGGTCATGGTCGCCGGGCGCCACCTGGAATCCCGGCCGTCCAACGACCAGCGCCGGGCCGCGGACCGCTTGCGCGCGCTGGCCGACGGCCCCGGAGCGGGCGACGGGGACCCGCGCCGCGGGTTCCGAGACACCGTCGCGCGCCTGGGCAGCCGGCTCGTGCCGCGGAACGGCGCGCGGGCCGCCGCACTCGCGTCCCGCCTGGCGCTCGCGGGCTACCGCGACCCGTCGGTGGTGCTGTACTACACCGCGTTCCAACTCGCCGCGGTGATCGCGTTGGCCGGGGCCGCGGGCGGCACATCGGCGGCCCTGGACACGGGGTGGAAGCGGGCGGCGATGTGGGCGCCCGTGGGGGGCGCGGTTGGGCTCATCGCCCCGACGTTCCTATTAACGTCCCGCGTGAACAAGCGCCAGCGCGCCATACGCAACGCCCTGCCGGACGCTCTGGACATCATGGTGCTGAGCGTGGAGGGGGGCGCCAGCCTCAACGCCGCGCTGAACTGGGCGGCCGAAGAAATTCAAACGGTTCACCCGGTTCTCGGCGCAGAACTCGTGGTTGTTCAGCGCGAAGTCCAATTGGGTCTTTCGACCGGGGAAGCGTTCCGAGCGTTCGCCGACCGGTGCGGGATCGAAGAGGCCCGGGACCTCGCAGCGGCGCTCCTTCAAACGGAGAAGTACGGGGCCAGTGTGGGGAAGGCACTACGGGCGTATGCGGATTCGGCCCGGCAGGAGCGCCAGGTGTGGGCCGAGGAAGTGGCACAGAAGGCCTCCGTCAAAATTGTGTTCCCGATGCTGCTGTGCATCTTCCCCGCGATCTTCATTGTGCTCCTGGGGCCGGCGGCGATGCAGATGTCGAAGATTTTCGCGCGCTAAGGGCGCCCCGAGAGTTGAGCAAAGGAGCCGAACTGTGGTCCGATGTACTCCCGAGTCGAAACGCCCCCCTCGTGGGGCCGCGGCGGTCGAACTGGTCGTGCTCTTGCCCTTCTTGGCGCTGCTGTTCGCGGCCGGGGTCGATTTCGCGCGCGTGTTCCGGGCGACGCAAATCCTCCAGAGCGCGGCGAGTTCCGCCAGCTCTTACGCGACCGGAACCGCTTGGACGCCGGCCTCAACAACGACAACCGCGGACGCCGCGAAAGCCGCCGCCGTGACCCAGGGTGCGGCCCTCGACCCGCCACTGAACACGAGCCAGGTCGCGATCACGGCTACCAGCAGCACGGTGACCGTAACGGTGACCTACGACTTCCCGCTGTTTTGCGGGTTCATCGTGCCCGGGGGTAAAGTTCAACTCCAGCGCACAGCAATCGCCCCGGTCGCTCTGCGTCCCGGTGATTGAGTCGATCCGTAAAGAAACCGCGCGCCTCACAGTCAGACGAAAGGGACCGCAATGTTACTCGCCCCTTCGCCCCGGCGCACCGGGGCCACGGCCGTCGAAACCGCGATCGTTCTGAGCGTGCTTTTTTTACTGGTTTGCGGGCTGATTATCGGCGGGATCGGCGTCTTCCGCCACCAGCAGGTCACGTGTCTCGCTTGCGAGGGCGCGCGGTGGGCCAGTACGCACGGGGGGGAGTACGAGAAGGAGCCGAACACGAGTGCGGTGAGCCTGCAGCAAATCATCGATCAGGCGGTGACACCGAAGACCGTCGGGATGAACCCCGCAGACGTGAGCGTCAAGGTCGAGTGGATCGACCGCTCAACTGACACCGCATGGGACTGGGACTCGGCGCCGAGGGACATGCGCTCGATCACCCCGATGGGAGAGTACGTCAGCAACACCGTTCGCGTCACCGTTACCTACCGGTGGCCCGCCGGAATGTTTTGGGGGACGACAACCATGCAGAGCGTGTGCGAACTGCCCATGTCCAATTGAGGCGCCGGTCGGCGAGGGAGCAATGTACGCACGAACTCAGAAGTACCGGCGCGGGGCCGTTCTCGTTACGGTCGCGATCCGCCTTCCCGTTTTGATCGGTGTGATCGCACTGCACCCGGGCGGCAGGCGCATGTGCGACGAGCGCCGGCGCGCCCGGGCCGCGGCCGATGCTTCTGCGCGGGCCGCGGGCGCCGATCTGTACACGAATTACTGGACGAACCACGGAACGGACCCAACTGAGAGCCCCCGCGCCGCCGCCGCCGAACAGGTAGCGCTCGCGAACGGCGACCCGGTGCCCGCCGTGACCGCGAACATCCCCCCGACTTCTGGAACCTACTCGGGGCACCCCGCCCCGCGTCGCCGACGTGCGCGCCGTTGAATAACCCCCTTGATACCGTTGCCAGAGGGAGCACCCCATGTGGAGCACCGCCGCGCTGGAAGCCGTCGAACCCGTGCTCGAAGAGTCCCCGGAGGTGCTCCGTTGGCAGTTCCTCCGGAACCTGCGTGCCAGCCGGTTGCTCTCGCCCGCGGACGTCGAGCTCATCGAGCGGGCGGCCCCGGCCGCGCGGGCCAGCGACATCCAGCAGATGCTGCTCGAACAGGGGCTCCTCACGGAGTACCAGTTGAGCCGCATCCGCGACGGGAACCCGCAGGGGCTGGTTCTGGGCCAGTACCGGATCCTCGACGAGATCGGCGGGGGCGGCTTCGGCCAGGTGTTCAAGGCCCAGCACATGGTGCTCGAGCGCACGGTGGCGCTCAAGCTGGTCACCCTCGACTACTGCCAGAGCCGGTTGTACCGGGACGTGTTTCGTCGCGAGGTCGCCGCCGTCACGCGGCTCAACCACCCGAACGTGGCACTCACGTTCGACGCTAATGAGATCGACGACGTACTGTTTTTGGCGCTGGAGTTCGTCGCCGGGGTGACGCTCCACACCTACGTTCACGAGAACGGTCCGCTGCCCATCCCGCTGGCGCGCGCGATCATGCTGCAGATCGCGCAGGGCATCTGGCACGCGCACGAGAACGGAGTGATCCACCGGGACATCAAACCGGCGAACGTTCTCATTTCCGAGGGCTCGGGGCCGGCCGGTTCGACGAGCGCCGAGCCGGTCCGGGTGAAGGTGATCGACTTCGGTCTGGCGCGGTTGTACCCACGGGGCGACGAGCCGACCGGCACCCTACTCGCCGACGCGGGCGCGGTCGTCGGTACCCCGGCGTTTATGGCACCCGAACAAGCCCGGAACTTTCACGAGGCCGACGCGCGCTCGGACCTGTACAGCCTGGGGTGTACGTTTTACTACCTGCTAACGGCGCAACTCCCGTTCGAGGGCGCTACGTGCCGGCTCACGCTCGAAATGCACGCGAACAAGGCCGTGAGATCGGTTCGTGACCTGCGCCCCGATGTCCCTCACGGATTGGCCGCGGTCGTCCAGCGCCTGCTCGCGAAGGACCCGGTCGATCGCTACCAGAGCGCGGCGGACCTGTGCGCAGCGTTGAACGACGTTCTGCTCTCCGGAATGTTTGATGACGGGAACCGGGCACCCGGGATGCTGTCGAACTCGTGTTCCTCTACGCCCCCGGTCCTCCCGCCCCCAACGAGTCGTGTCGAACCGGAATCGGAAGTCACCGTTATTCGCGCCGAGGAACCCGCGCACGTGCTCCCGGCGGCGGCCCAGCGGCTCTGGTTAGAGTGGTGCGTGGTCGTTGAGGCGTGCGCTGGCGGTCAAACATTGAACATTTCGGACGTTCAATACGCCGAATTGTACCGGGCGCTGATCTCGGCCCTCGGGCCAACTACGCCCGCCACCGCGGGTCGGACCACGGGGCCGTGCGACCAGATCGCGGTACTCGTCGAACCGTGGGTGACACTGAAGGCGCTCCGCACCCTGGACCGGGCATCCGTCGCTGAATTGTGGCAGTTGTGCCAGCGCTACGACTCGTATTTTGCGCCCGCTTCAGCTCCAAAAGCGCGGCGGCGGTGGTGGCAAATGTTTTGAATTTTACATATTTATAATAAACATAACATTACGACAAATTTATAGTCGCTATTTCAATTGGGACGATTCGTCGGCATCCAACATCTCGCGCACTTTTCGGGCGAGTGCGTCTTGGGTGAACGGCTTGTGAAGGAAATTCAATTGCTGCGGCCGGACCCCGTGAGGCGCCAAGGCGTCTCCGGGGTAACCACTGATGTAGAGCACCCGCGCCTCGGGGTGCGACACGCGAACCGCCTCCGCGACCTTGCGCCCGTTCATCCCGCCGGGCATCACCACATCCGAAATCAGCAGATCGATTCGAGGACCATGTGCCAGAGCCGTGCGCCGCGCGTCCGGGCCGTCGCACGCTTCCAGAACATTGTACCCGTAGCGCCGGAGTACCCGCGTGACGAACGCGCGCACCGCGATTTCGTCCTCGACCAGAAGCACCGTCTCCCGCCCGTGCGGGGCCGGTTGTGGCTCGGGCACGTCCCGGCGTCGGACTTCGCCGGTTCGGGGAAGAAAAAGCTCGCAAGTGGCCCCTAGCCCCGGCTCACTGTGGAGCTCAACGAACCCACCAACTTGCCGAGCGAACCCGTACACCATTGCGTGGTGATTTTGCCCCGCGTGTAAAAGCCTTGACCTCAGCAGCTAGCTAACGCGGAAGGGATTAGCCGAGGTTCGAGTGGTGCGTTGTAGGGGTGATCGAAAGGGATTTCAGGCACGGCCCCGTAGTGTTTAGGCGACCCAATGCGGCGGCTCCGCACGTTCTTGGCCGCTCTGGTCGGTTCGGCCAAGAGCACGACTCGCGAGGGTTCGAGCCGGTCATGAGCCGCGCCCGGCTCTCTCGCCGGCTCAAGCCCCGATACTGCGGCGGAATTTAATGCAGCGGGTTGAACCGGTCTGCCTAAGTGCAAGGGCGCCCGGCTCTCACGTCAAGCCGCTGTTGCGGCGGTAAGGCACGAGTAGCCTGCGGTTGGATCGCCGCGACCTCGTCGGGGGAGCACTTGTCCCACTCCAGACGGCTCCGGCTCTCCTGTCGGGCACAGGAGCGGCGCTGCCAACTTATCCACGACCTCTGCGAGTCATTCATTTAGAGGTGCTGTCCGTACTCACGGTCTTCCAAACCGGAGATGCCGCTTTTGATGGGTCTCCCTTAACCGCCGCGACATGAGGGGATGAAATCGGGCTTATCACATCTCTGGATGAAGGCGCGATCGGCAATCGAGAGACCCCGTACCACTCCAACGTGATTGCTTCCTCGCGCACCGGGAGCGCGGTAATCGGCGCTCCACTTGAGCCTTCGATTTGCGCCGGAACGAGTTCCGTGCGAGCGATCGAGGGCCGGGACGCCGGAGACTTTTGGCCCCACGATGAGGGGGGAAGGAACGGGGACGGGAGGCCCAAAGCAGGTTCACCGGTGGTGACGGGAAACGGGGGAAGAGAACGAGTTCCTTCGACCCGTGAACCGGGTGCGGCACACCCCGGGGCCGTCATCCCGATTGCTGTGAGCCACGCGCTGCACAAGACACAGTATCGCATCGGATGCGCTCCACGAGAGCCGTCCCAACCACCAGGCTTATCGACATTACTCGCCATTTCAATTAAACCACTTTAGCCGATCCTGTTATGACGACTTGACCCATATTTTCAGATCAAGAGGAGCTTAACAAGCGGCTCCCTGTGTTCGGCAGCGCCTTTGGCAAATCGCACAGTGCAAACGAGCACAAGCACCGTCGAGAAGAGCATCAACACCTTCGGGCTGACACCTGTCGACACCCGCGCGCGGAGGTGATGAGGGGCAACTGGTGTCGGTTGGAAATGCAAAACCTCCAGGATGTCCGGAGTTTTGACGCGCTTTGACGCGCCGACGAGATTCGAGACGATAAGAAGCAACCCGTCGGGAAGATGCACGATTTCGGATCGTGAACCGATCCCGATAGGTAGGTCGCCAAGTACCTCGAGCAGTTCGGGGTCGCAGTTCTTCTGCTTCGTGCCGACGAACGGCCACTTCTCGTCGAACGGGATCTCAGCGGTCTTGGGGAAAAACGGGACCAACTCGTCGCTCGGTTAGATTGGTGCGACATCGGTTTCCCGTTTTCGGCTCGAATCGGCCAACACTACTCGGACGATCCGCTCCCGAGTTTCGTCGCGAGCCAGACCCCGAGCAACCCGGCCGCGACCGAACCGAACACGTAGGCCGCGGCGGTCCCCGGGCGCTCCGCGCGCATCAGTTGCAGCGTTTCCAGGCTGAACGTCGAGAACGTGGTGAACCCACCACAGAACCCGGTGCCGAGCAGCAGGTACCAACTCTTTCGCGACTCGTCCGGGTGGTTCAGGAACGCGGACGCGACGAATCCAAGAACCACCGAGCCCGACACATTAATGGCGAACGTGGCCCACGGGAACGCGACCGCGCCCGGGGGTAAGTAGCTCGCCACCAACTTGCCGAACCAGTAGCGGGCGTTCGCCCCGACACCACCCCCGACCGCGATCAACGTAGCCGGATGGGTTGCGAACGCGAGGAACCGATCGAGCATTGGGAACCGTGCGTGAGTGTGGCTCGCGGAGCGAGCATGTGTGGTTTTGGCTCGTGAGTGTGGTCCGCTCGCTCCGCGAGCGGCTTCACTGTGTTCGGGCCTCGCAAAGTAATGCTCGTCAGCCGATCGTGCGAGCCGCACCGCTCGCGGAGCGAGCGGACCACACGAATACGACCCGCACGGCTACTTCGCGCCGCCGACGAGCGGCACGCCCTTCAGTGCGAACGGCACCTCCACCGATTTCGCGTAATGGCCCCAAAACACGAGTTTCGCGGGTGTGGTTGGTCCGTCCTTTGTCACGGGCAATTCGAGCTGCATCGTCAACACAATGCGCCGCTGACCGCGACCGTCGAAGTCGTTTGAGGCTTTCGCTAGCGATGCGTCAAACGCTCTGCCTTCGGAGTCGGTGATGCGTAGCCCGTGAACCGTTTGGTTCCCATTGGGTGCGGGCTTCACGTCTGGAAGTTCGTCGCTCGTTCGCACGGGGTCCACGCGCAGCGGATCGTAAGCCAGTTTCACATCCACGAACTGTTTGCCCTTCGCATCCGCCCGGAGCGCCGCCGTTACCTCGCAGCCGACGGGGCCGGTCGCCGTCACCGCGTCCTTCGCGCCGAGCGAGACCACGACGAGCGGTTCCGCGGGGGATCGCACAAGCCCGTACACGGAGCCGACCAGTTCACTCGCGGCACTCGCGCCGGTCTTCAATTTGACGATCACTTGGCGCGCGTTGGGCGTGAAATTCGGTCCGACATCGAGCGGAGCCGTGGCGTTGAGGTTCACGAGGGTGACGGTGCCGTCCGCGTTGCGAACAACCACCACGCCCCCGTCTTTGAGGCGCTGAACTTGTGGTCGCGTAACTGTCGGCGTGAAGTCGGGCACGAGCTTGCGGCCCTCGGCGTCGGTCGCCTTCGTTACCTTCACGTCGGCCGCGGATTGCCACACGAGCTTCGGCTCCGGCCACACTTGAAGCACAACAGACGCAACCGTTTTCGGGGCCGCGATTTTGGGCACCTCGAACGCCTCGATCAGCGCCGCGCCGTGAACGGACGCGGGCCGGCTCTTGCCGTCACGGGCTTCCAGTATCACCGCCTTACTCGGGTTCGCGGCGACGCGCAGTGCGACTCCCGTACCCGCGCCCTTTTTGTCGAGGCGCGAAGTGTACGGCGCGGCACCCGGGGCAAAGAACCCACCGGCGCCGGCAATCTGAAGCTCCGCGGCGTCACACACTTTCAGCACCGCGGTCCAGAACGGCACCTTGCCCGTCGCGATCGTGACCTTTTTGCCCGCGAGTTCGCCGGCCTTCAACCCGCCGAGAACGACCTCGCCCTCGGCCTGTTTCGAGAGCGCCGCCAGCACCGTATCGAGCGGCTGGTCCTTCAGGTCGAGGTCCACGAGGGTCGGCGCGAGCGCGCGGTCGTTCGCCGCCCGGCGCTCGATCTTCCGCACGAGGTCTTTGGCGCGGTCGGCGATCTCGGCGTTCTCGGACTGGGTCGCGGCGCGGAGCTCACTGAGTGCGAGCAGACCCAGTTCGTCGAGGCGCTTGGTCGCGGCCTCGCGCTCGGCAAAGTCTTCGCTCCCGAGCTTCTCAATGAGGGGCGGCGCTTCGCGCGCGTTCGGTGGCGGCACCGGCGCGGCACCCGCGGCCGCAACGAGGAGCGCGGAAACACACGAGAGGAGCGCGTACCGCATTGGTAAGCCCCGGAGGGAGCGAAGCACCAAACGCCTCCAGAGTACCGGATGCGGGCCGCGCGGGGCAAGGGTTGGTTTGCGCACGGGCGCCTTGTCTCTCGTGTTCGCTTCGCGCATGCTGGAGTTTATGCTCTCGTTCACGAACCCCGAATTCCTGTGGCTGACGCCGCTGGCCCTGGTCGTCGCGTGGTGGTGGCGCCGGCGCCGGCGGCCGGCGCTGCGCTTCAGCGACGTGAGCGGATTCGGGAACCGCACCGGTCGGCGCGCATCGGTCGCGAGTTGGGGCGGCCCGGTCCTGCGCGGGCTGGCGTGCGTGTGCCTCGTCGTCGCGTGCGCCGGCCCGCGCAGGCCGGACACGGAAACGTCTCTTCCGTCCGAAGGGATCGCGCTCGTGATGGCGCTCGACGTGAGTGGCAGCATGGGCACCGAAGACGTCGCGTGGAACCTCAACAGCCCGCCGGTGTCGCGCCTCGATGCCGCGCGACGTGCGCTGAAGCTGTTCTTGGCCGGTGGGGACGCGCCCGACGGCACGAATTTCAAACCCCGCCCGGGCGATTCTGTGGGATTAGTGGTATTCGCCGCCGTCCCACAAACCGCGTGTCCACTCACACTGAACCACTCCGTATTCTTCAAGGTCGTGGACGGGCTCCAACCCAGGGGTGGAGTCGATGCCGGCACGAACATCGGTGATTCGCTCGCCGAGGCGATTATCCGCCTCGACGCGGTGGACAATCCGAAGAAGGCCCGTGTGCTGATCCTGTTGAGTGACGGCGAACACAACGTTTTCAAGGAAGACGTACCGGACGCGAAGAAGCCCGGCATCGACCGCACGCTGAAGCCGCGCGAGGCCGCACAGCTCGCCGCGAACCTAAACGTCAAGATTTACACCATTGATGCGGGCGGCGAACCGCCCCCCGGTTCCACGCCGGACATGGTCGCGCAGCGCAAGGCCGGGCGCCAGGCGCTCAAGGACGTGGCCGAGATGACCAACGGCAAGTCGTTCCAAGCGACCAGCGGAACCGACTTGCTCGCCGCGTACCGTGAAATCAGCACACTGGAAAAGGGGCCGGAGCTGGCCCCGATCTACCGCCAGTACTTCGAGTATTATGCGTGGTTCGCGGGGGCCGCACTCGTCTTAATTCTGTCCACTCACGCGCTCGATCGCACCCTCTGGCGCGCGGTGACGTGAGTGCGAATACGCTTTTGTGGGCGGCACAAGCTTAATGGATTTTCGTCCACTAAGTGCGTATAATTCCGTAAATCCGAGCGATCGATCTCGGCAGATTCCGAAACTAAAGGTCGAAGACAGCGAGGTAGTGTTGGCGAATGTTAGTCGATGTCAGCCACCTGCGGCATTCGGCGGCGGTGCCGGATCGCTCCAAGTTCTAGAATTTCCGGCACTTGGTGGCGCGTCGAGCCGGTGCAATGGGTCCGCCGAGCGAAAATGTTAGCAAATGTTAGCCACGGGCAATGACGGCCTTATGAATTTCTTCGGCACCTCCTCCGGGTTGAACGGGTTGCTGACCGACGGGCGCGAGTTCCTCGCGGTCGTGCGGCTGGCCCGGCCGGACGCGCTGTGGCTGTTGCTCCTGCTCCCGCTACTCGGGTTGTTGAACCGCTGGGCCGTGCGGCGCCGGAAGCACGCGGTCGCGACGATCGGGCGCCCTGCGGCGGTCGCCGGGCAGCTCACGCACCCGCGCCCGCCGCGCCGGTGGTTCGGCTTCACGTACCCGCTCGCGTGGGGGCTGCTCGTTCTGGGCATCGCCGGCCCCCGGTGGGGCAAGAGCGACGAACCGGGCGTCGCGGTCGGGCGCGATGTGGTGATCGTGATCGACGTGAGCCGCTCGATGCTCGCGGAGGACATGGCTGATCCGAGGGCGAAATCGCGCTGGGAAGGCGCCCGTGCCGGTGCCCTCGATTTGCTCGGCGCAATGGCCCGGCGCGGCGGGAACCGGGTCGGCGTGATCGTGTTCGCGTCGAAGCCGAAAGTGATCTGCCCGCTCACGACCGACTACAAGCACGCGCGAGCCGTGCTGGAAGACATCAACGGCAAGCTCCCCCCGCCGGAGTGCAAGGCCGGTGCGGACCCGAACATCACGTCCGGTACGCGATTCGGGTCCGCCCTGATCGCGGCCGTCGATACGCACGACGTGCGGTTCACCGGTTCACAGGACATCTTCTTCATTTCCGATGGCGACGACCCGGACGAGAGCGACCGGGAATGGGTGCGCGGGGCGAACGCCGCCCGTGCCGCGAACATCCCCGTTTACACCGTGGGCGTCGGGCACCCGACCAAAGTAACCGTTCCCGAAGTCGATTCGGAGGCGGCGGACCCGTTCGGCACGAAGTTGCAGGAAGAGCTCTTGGAGCAGATCGCGCGGGAGACGTCCGGGGACTACGTCGCGTCCCGCACCAGTAGCCCGAAGCTCGGCGAGTTCTTCCACAACCGCATTGAGGGGCAGAAATCGCGAACGATCGTGGGCGAGGATCAGGTTCCGCAGCCGAAAGAGCGGTACCCGTGGTTTTTGGCCCCGGCGCTGGGGCTGTTCCTCGTGGGGTGGCTCCGCGGGCGGTAAGTAACGAGCCCTGGGAAAGCGGAACCGGATACGGGTACAATCGAGGCGGAAACCGCGAAACGGAGGGTCCAATGGCAACATCGCGCTTCACGCGGTTCGCCTTTTGTCTTTTGCCCTTTGCCCTTTGTGTTCTTCTCAGCGCCGCGGCGCCACCACAAGCGGAAACGCCGGACGACCTCATTCGCCGGGCGAACGACGTGTTCCGCGCCGGGGACAAGGACGCGGCCGACAAACTCTACGCGACCGCCGAAGAGCGCGCGCCCGACCCGGGACTGGTCGCGTTCAACCGCGGCGCGGTGCTGTTCGATCGCAAACAGTATCGCGAAGCCGAACAGCACTACGAGCGCGTGCTGAAGGACGCCGAGTGCCCGCCGGAGCGCGCGGCCCGGGCGTGGTACAACCGCGGCACCTGTTTGCTGTGGCGCGGCGGGTCCATTGAGGTGTACCGGGCGGCCATCGCGTGCTTCGAGCACGCGCTCGATAGCGCTGCGGCCGACAAGCCGCTCAAGGACCGCGCCGCGGACAACCTCGAACTCGCGAAGCTGCTGTGGAACGAGGAGCGGAAGAAGGAAGAGAACAAGAAGAAGTCGCCGAACACGGACGTGCCGCCGGAAGAGAACCCCCAATCGCGCCCGGACCCGGACCAGCAGGCCGGCGGTAATGACAATCCCGGCAGTGATTCCGACCCCGCTCGTGCCGGCGCCAACCCGAAGAATGTCGGCACGCAACCGCAGCAATTGCCCAACGGCGCCAACAGCCCCACCCCGACCGAGCAGACGACGCCCGGGAACAACGCGACCATGCAACCGCTCGAAGACCGGACCGACGTTCAGCAGCTCAGCGAGCAGGACGCGCGGGCGAACTTGGCCGAAACCGCGAAGCGCATCAAGCGCGAGCAGCAGTCGCTCCTGCGCACGCTCTACGGCCCCGAGCGCCCGAGCGTGCGGGACTGGTAGCGGGGAACGCGCAATTGCAATCGGGCGAGACGGGACAAGTGAATTGAGGAGCCGTACAGCGATGACACAGCGACGCACACTTCACCCGCGCTCGCTTGTTGTCGGGTGCCTTTCCTTTTTCCTTTTCACTTTTTCCTTTAGCATTGCGAATGGGCAGCCCGCCTTCTTCGAGCCGAAGGAAGACTACTACAAGGCGAAGGGGCGGAGCCTCCGCGTGAAGTGGGAGATCGAGCCGCCGACGGTCCAGGTGAGCAGCGATTTTAGAGCCACTCTTGTCATCACCGGCGCTCAGAACCCGACCGAGATCGTGAAGCCCGACTTGCGGAAACTGAAGGCGTTCGACGTATTCAAAGTCACCGATATTGCCGACCCACCCCGGGACGCAAAAGAGGTGCGGTTCGCGTACAAGCTCGCGCCGCGAAACACGTCCGTGAAGGAAGTGCCCGAACTCAAGTTCCACTACTTCAATGCGTCCGCCGCACCGGGGCCGAAACAGTTCCCGTCCACGCGCGCGGAGGCCGTTGAGATCACCGTAACGGAACCGCCGAAGATCGAGCGCCAGATCGTCCCGCTCGACGCCCCGGAGTTCCTGTTCCACCCCGTAACCGGCCAGGACGTGCTCGGGAGCGGGCCCTTCGTGCCGTGCCAGTGGGCGTGGCTCGCGGCGGCGTGCTTCGGCCCGCTCGCGGCCTTCGGCTGGCTCCTCGTGTGGCGCCGGGTGTACCCCGATGCGGCCCGGCTCGCGCGCCTGCGCCGGTCCCGGGCCGCGCGGCGCGCGAACGACCTGATCCGCAAAGCGAGCCGCACCCCGGACCCGCCCGCGCTCATCGCGAACGCGCTGCTGGGCTACCTGCGTGCGCGGTTCCCGCTCCCCGAATCGGCCGCAACGCCCGCGGAGATCGCCACCGCCCTGAAGGACCAGAACGTGCCCGACGAGATCGCCGAACGGACGAGCGACGTGTTCCGCGCGTGCGACCGCGCCCGGTTCGCCCCCTCGGGTGACAACGAGTTGGCGCTCGCCGCGACCGCCGAGGCCGCCGTCACCCGACTGGAGGCGCTCGCGTGAATCCGGCCACTCGGGATTACGGGCGCCGTTGGTTCGCTGTAGCCCTCGCCCTGCTCCTCTCGACCGCGCCCGTGTCCGCGGCTTCGCCCGAAGACACGCTCGCGGCGACAGAACGAGCGTTCGCGGAGGGCGTGGAGGCGCGCGGCGATTCCGATCGCGCGAGGCCGGCGTTCGCGCGGGCCGCGTCCGGGTACGACGAGCTCTGGGCGCGCGGGTACCGCACGACCGACCTCGCGCTGAACCGGAGTCGCGCGCACCGGCTCGCCGGAAACCTCCCGCGCTGCATCGCGGCCCTGCACGACGGGTTGGCCGTGGCCCGGTTCGCGCGCGAGCTTCGGGTGGAACTCGAAGACGCCCGGTCGCGGGTGCTGTACCCGAGCGAGGGCGAACTCGCGCTCCAGGGCCGCCCGCGCCCGGTGCGCACCGTGAGCACGCGCCTGTCGCACGCGGATGCGTGGGTCGCGGCCGGGTTCGCGTGGCTCCTCGCGTGCGGCGGGGTGGTTCGTTTCGTGATGACGCGGAACGCCCTCTGGCTCGCCTTTGTCGCGCTCTGGGTGGCGGCGCTCGGGGCACTGGGGGCGCTGTGGGTCGAGGACTCGCGCCAGCGCGCCCGCGACGAATCGCTCCCGCTCTTGGTGGTGACGGACGAGGTGTACTTGCGAAGGGGCAACGCGACCGAGTACCCCACGCGAATCGAACCGGCACTCCCCAAGGGAGCGGAGGTGCGCGAACTGACACGGCGCGGCGGGTGGGTTCAGGTGCAGTTGCCCGGCGGCGTGGTCGGGTGGCTCCCGGAATCGGCAACCATCCCGTGCGGCGGGTAACACCGCAGTGCCACCCGGGAGCGTGATTCACTCCGTGCCGAGGGTATCGCCGAGCGCGGCCCGCAGGCGCGCCTCGAACGCGGGCGGGAGCGCGCCGCACTTCGGGAGCGCGCGGGCGACGCTCACCGTGTGCCTGTACGTCGCGACGAACACCTCGCACTTCTTGCACCCGCTGATGTGGACCGTGACGGTTTCGTGGTGCTCGACCACCAGTTCGCCGCCCAGGTAGTCCACCAAGAGCGCCGCCAGTTCCGTGCACGTCATAGCGCATCCTTTTCTTCAAAGTGCGGGGCCAGCAGGTCGCGCATCCGCATTCGCGCCCGGTGCAGGCGGCTCTTCACGGCGGGCACGCTCAGCCCGAGCATGGTGCCGATATCGGAGTTGGGCAGGCCCTCGACGTCGGCGAGCAGGTACACGTCGCGGAACGGTTCGGGCAGTTCGTTGATCGCCTTCTCGATGATCGCCTGCTGTTCGGCCGCGAGCACCGGTTCGTCCGGTGGCAGGTTCCAGCGCTTGACTTCCGTCTCCGGGGCGGCCGTCTCGAGCGCGTCGTCGGCCAGATCGCCGGACTCGTGCTTCTGCCGGTTCGCCCGCTTCGCGCGGTGGGCCAGCGCCGCGTTCACCGTCACGCGGTGCAGCCACGTCGAAATCTGCGAATCCCCGCGGAACGTGTCGAGCTTCCGCACCACCTGGAGCAGCACGTCC
This sequence comes from Gemmata palustris, assembly GCF_017939745.1. Taxonomy (NCBI): domain Bacteria; kingdom Pseudomonadati; phylum Planctomycetota; class Planctomycetia; order Gemmatales; family Gemmataceae; genus Gemmata; species Gemmata palustris. The sequence continues at coordinate 5,941,667 of NZ_JAGKQQ010000001.1, forward strand.
TGCGTCACGTCTTCGGCGTCGGCGTCGTTGCCGAGCATCCGACGGGCGAGGTTGAAGATGCGCGGGGCGTACTCGCGGAACACCAGTTCCGGCGTGAGTTTCTCGGGCAGCGGTGCGACCATGCGGGGGGCTCGCGGGCGAGGAGCGGGCTTCTCCCTACCATAGCAAGGAACGCAGAAGGGGCGAAAGGGTGAAGGGGCGAAAGGGCGAGAAGAACCCGCCTCCGGTACCCGTCCCGCGCGCCGTGCGCGTTCGTCCTTTTACCCCTCATACCCTTCACCCTTTGCCCCGTCACTGCATGAAAGCTGCTCTTTTCGACTTCGACGGCACGCTCGCCGACAGCTTCGCCGCGATCACATCGAGCACCAACCACGTCCGGCAGAGCTACGGTTTGCAGCCGTTGCCCGAAGCCGAAGTGTGCGGGTTCGTTGGGTACGGTCTGGCGAACCTCATGGCCGATCTCGTGCCGGGCGCGCCGGTGGACGAGGCCGTCACGCGCTACCGCGCGCACCACGCGGGCGTCATGGTCGCGGAAACGCGCCTCATGCCCGATGTCGGCGATACGATTCGTGCCCTCGCGCGGCGCGGGCTGAAGCTCGCTGTGTGCAGCAACAAGCGCGTCGAATTTACGCGCGAACTCGTGCGCGCACTCGGTTTAGCCGACTGCTTCGCCTGCGTCCTGGGACCGGACGACGTCGCGGACCGGGCAAAGCCCGACCCCGCCATGCTCTTAGAGGGGCTGACCCGTCTGGGGGTTTCAGCCGGCGACGCGATTTATGTCGGCGACATGGTGGTAGACGTGCAAACGGCGCGTGCGGCTGGGATTGCGGTGTGGCTCGTGCCGACGGGATCGACCGAGCCCAATGAGCCAGCGGACCGTGTCCTCACGTCGTTCGCGGAACTGCTGGAACTGTTGCCCGGCGCGTGAGGCCCGGTTCTGGGCTCTCTGTAACGAGCCGCGACCGTAAGGGAGCGGGAAGCGCCTCCAGGGCCGTTTAATGTGTGAATATGGGGCGAGTGTGATTGGCTCCACCCGCTAGTTAGCACGCGCGGTTCACCCGAGCCTCTGGGCGAACCGCGCGTGCTAACGAGCGGGTGGTTGGCACCGTCTCTGACCACATCACACGTTAAACGATCCCGGAAGCGCCTCCCGCTCCCTTGCGGTCGCGGCTCGTTACTAGACTCAGTAACGAGACCCGCACTCCGTTTCCATTGATGTAACGCAGTAGGGTCAGTCGCAGAACGGCTAATCTTGCCGCTCCACGACCGACCCCACTGGTTCAAACGCGCACTTCTATTTCCACTTTACCGCGGCTTCTTCGCGGGTTTCCCGGCCGGTTGTGCCTTCGGCTGCACGGCCGGCGGTTGTGCTTTAGGTGGCTGAACCACCTTCATTGGCGGCGCGGTCGGGACGATTGCTGCCGGGCGCGGTTGAGCCACCGGAGCCGGCTGCGTCTTCGGCGGACCCACCGGCGCGACCGCGACCGGCTTGGGCTGCGGGTTCACAACGGGCACGACCGCGAGCGGTTTCGGGTCGCTCTTGGGCGGGGGCTTGGGATCGTTCCTCGGGGGCGCCGGCGGGTTACCCTTCGGCACCACCGGCGGAGTCACTGGCCCCTTCGGCAACGGGCTCATCGGCGGGCTGACCGGGGGCCGCGGGTCAACTTTTGGAGGATTGACCGGGGGCTTGGGCTCAACCTTGGGCAGGGGAGTCACCGGCGGCTGCGTCGGCGGCTTAGGATCGACCTTCGGGACCACCGGCGGGTTCACCTTCGGCAACTCGACCTTCGGTGGAACCGGCGGATTGACCGGCTTCGGATCGACCTTCGGCGGTTCGGTCTTCGGCATCGGGATGACCGGCTTGGGCTCAACCATCGGTAAAGGCGTCACCGGCGGCTTCGGATCGACCTTGGGAAGCGGAGTCACCGGTGGTTTCGGGTCCACTTTCGGCGGTTCGGTCTTCGGCATCGGGTTGACCGGGGGTTGCGTGGGTGGCACGCCCGGCTTCACCGGTGGCTTCGGATCGATCTTCGGGTTGACCGGGGCCTTCGGATCGACCTTGGGCGGGTCGGTCTTGGGCATCGGATTCACCGGCGGGTTCACCGGAGTTTTCGGGTCCACCTTGGGAAGTGGAGTTCCCGGGGTTTTCGGGTCCACCTTCGCGCCGGGGGTGTTGACCGACCGGTGCGGGTTCGGCGGGGGCGCCTTCTTCTCGTCGGTGCTCACCGCGGCCCGCTGTGCGGCGACCTTCGGCACGTCCAGTTTGATCGTCTGCGGCTTGGCCGGCGGCTGAGTGGTGCCCGGCGTCGCCATCGGCTTGGGCTGGTTCACCGCGGCGGTTTCCAACTTGGTGCGCTGAACCGCGACCTCGCGAATCTGCTTCGCCGCGGTCGCCTCGTCGCGCCGGCGCTCGGCACTCACAGCCTCGAACTTGGTCCGCTGCAGATCGGGCGCGACCTTCAGCGGCGCGAGCATCGCCACGTTCGATACGTCGCGGTTGTTCACCGTCGAGGCGCCGTTCACCACCGTAATGTTGTTCGTCACGTTGGTGACGTTGGTCTTGGTGATGTTGTTGATGGTCCGGTTCTGTTGCACGAGCGTAACCGGCGGACGGGCCACGTCGCCGCGGTACCGGCCGGCGTACAGGTCGTTCACGCCCCCCTGCCAGCGCGGGGTGCTGCGGTAGTGGACGGAGTAGTAGCTCCACAGCGGATCGTAACCCCAGGTGCGGCCGGCGCCGAACCCGATAGCGAACCCGTTGCGGCCCACGGTCCCGCACCACGCGGTGTACCCGCCGGTCGCGTACCGGTTGTCGAAGTAGTCGCCGAAGTAGTAGTTCCCGTACCCGCGGCGCACGAACAATGCGCCCGTCATGCACGGCTCACTCACCACGTACACCGGCGTGTAAACGAACGCGCGCCGCGTGTAGACCGGGCGGGAGATCACGACCGGCGCGAACAGCACCCCGCGGGTGGCGAGGGGGTAGTCCCAGTACCCGTCGCAGAACACGTACCCGACCGGGGTCCAGTGGTAGCGCGCCGGCACCCACACCCAGTCGCGGCGATACTCGACCCACACGCCCGGGCGCCACACGTACTTGTTCCGCCACACCCACGACCCGGGCACGTACACGCTCGTGGTGTTAGGCGCTTCGACCGTGGGGCCGACTTCCAGTGTGACCGGCGGTTGCGGCAGGTACTCGATTTCGGGCTGTGCTTGCGGTTGCTGGGGCTGTTGCGGTTGCGGCGGGGTCAGTTCCTGCCAGAAGCCGGGAACGTACTGCCAACCGCCCCTCGCCTCGCGCCACGAACCCGGCACCCACACGCGCCCCGGGGGCGGTTGGCGCCAGAACCCGCTCACCCAGATGAACTGGCTGTTCTCTTCATCCCAGCCCCAGTAGCCGGGAATCCATTGCACGTTGTCGCCTTCCGGTTTCTGGTCCGGCGGCAGCTCTTCGATCGGGTCGGGCGGTTGCTTCGCGATGACGGGCGACGCGACAGGCGCTTCGGCAGTGGCCGCGAACGCCTCGTGAACCGGTCCCTTCGCGAGCACCTCAATTCCTTCGCCTTGCGCCGGCTGAACCGGCTGCGCGGGTTCGACCGGTTGCCCCTGCTGCCCGGGTAACGGGAGCGGGAGGGGAACGGGGTCGGGCTGGCCCACCGGGAACCGACCGGGCGTAACGAGCGGGATCGGCTCTTGGGCGGGCGCGGTGTCAATGGCGACGAGCGTGAACGCGAGCGCGCCGAACACGCCGAGGGGCAGCACCTTCAGCACTCGTTCGGTCATGATTGTGTACCTCAATAAGCAGCGGTGCGATCACTTGGTCCGCTAAACAACGCCGAACGGTGCGAAACTTGCGCGGCCCGACGATCTTCCAACGCTCATGCAAAGGGGATACCACATTCGCGGAATGTGATGTAACTCGAACGGCCCGCTGGAAAAAGGGCAAAATGGGCGATCAGTGAGGCGCGACGATCGCGATAGTGAATCCCGATGCAGCAAGCGTTCGGTGGCCCGCAGATCGCGTGAGTGTCGAGTGATTTAGAGGCATGATTTTCTCGTGCATGTGCTTGTGGATCTCGAATATCAGCTCCAAACTGACAATTGACATACGCTGAAAATGGACAAAAACGGACGGAGTCGACCGTGACAATTCGCGAAGCCAGCGAAAGTGACTGGCCGGATGTGTGGGCGCTGTTCCAGAGCGTTGCTGCGAGCGGCGATGTGTTCGCTTACGACGAATCCACGACCGAGGCGGTCGCGCGGAAGTTGTGGTTCGATCTACCCGCGACGTGCTTCGTGTGCGAAGAGGGCGGCCGGTTCGCGGGGACGTACTACGTTCGGCCCAATCACCCCGGGCGCGGGAGCCACGTCGCGAACGCGGGTTACATGGTCTCCTCGGACTTTCGCGGGCGCGGGCCGCGGTCGCGATGTGCCAGCACTCGCTCGAAACCGCGAAGCGCCTCGGCTTTACCGCGATGCAGTTCAACTTCGTGGTGAGTACGAATGCGTCCGCGGTGCGGGCGTGGGAGCGGTGTGGTTTCGCTGCGGTCGGCCGCCTGCCGGGGGCGTTCCAGCACAAGGAACACGGCTTCGTGGACGCGCTCGTCATGTTCCGCGAGTTGTGAGCACTCAGCCGATCACATCGATCACGTTTCCGTCGGCGTCGGTGATGTTTGACGGTTGTACTTCGAGCACGAAGTTGGGAAGTTCTGGCCAGGTGTACCGACCACGAACCGGCTGAAGATTCGCGCGGACGGCTGCGAGTGCGGTTGGGGTAAGGTCGATCGTCAGCACCGCGTCATCGGTCTTCCACCCGGCTGCGTCACGAGCACAGAAGTTGACAGCCTGTTCGCGACCGATCAGCCGAAAGTCGCGACCGTGTGCAAGACGCGAACGCAACTTCGGCACCAGCGCCTGAACGCCCCGCGCGCCGAGAACGAGCACCGCAGTTCGTGACGCGCCTTTGCCCGCCGTCTCCCATTCGACGAACGTAACAAAGATGAGTGGGGACTGAGAGCCTTCGCGGTCGATTCCGGTTTGAATTTGTTCCGCAACCGATGGGGTTTCGAGGGCCGAACGGCGATCCAGATCGGTCAGCAACAACGGATTGGCGCCTCGGAGGAGGTTCAGAACGGGCGTCGTGTGCCAGTCGCCGCAGGCCCCGTGCTCGTCACTCGTGAGGCCAACGATTTGCAGGAATTTGACGCGCCCGTTCGGCGTGTCGATCGTGCCAAGTTGTGGGTCAGAGACGAGCGCGATTGCGCGAATCGCGGTGTCCGTTCCCAAAGCAATGGGGCCGTTCAGGTCCATTAAGTGTCCGGAGTCGAATGCGTTCCCGGACCGGCGAACGTACTTGCCCAAATTCATCAGGAAGTTGATCGCCCAATTGGGCGGCAGTTCCTCGGCCCCGCGTGCGAGCCGGAACGTCAACTCGAAGCCCCACCCGCTCACGTCTGGGTCGTCGGATTCCTTCGCGTACAGCTCGCTGAACCCGTAGGTAACGAAGTGCCAGTGCGGAGCACTTTCGGTCGCGCGGTACGCACTGATGCCGTAAATGAGGCCGTCGCCGAACGGCGGGTGCGGGGCGGACGCGGCGTGGACCGGGTCCGGTTGATCGGGGTAGATCCGTTCGCACGCGGCATCGATTGCGTGCCAGCCGGGGGCATCGTCCGGCTCCTCGACGGGCGGAACCGGAGCCTGATTACCCTTCTTCTTCTTGGCCACGACGTGTCTCCGCGAACGGTCCACGGAGGATCGCATTTCGCGGACAGCAGGTCAACAAGCTGCTGGCTATTTCAGGATGAGGTAGCCGACGAGTGCGGACAGGGTCATCACCACTACGAGCAGGACCGGGGTCCAGTTAAACGAGCCCTCGCGGTTCTCGTCGCGTGCGCGCGGGGGACCGGACTTCGGCTTGCTGGTTTCGCGCGGGAGCGGTGGGGCGGGGTGCGCGCCGGACGCCCCGGAGTAGCTGTACGGGGCGGCCGATTTGTACGCCCCGCTCGACGGGATCGGGGGCGGCAACGGTTGCGATTGTTTGGATTGTGGGGTCGAGGGCGCGGGGGTGGGATTGGACCGGGAGACGGAACTCCCGGCCCGCAAGCGCGACGCGGACGAGCTCGAGCCGGTCGACAGCGGGGCGCCGTAGTCGGTCGTTTCGTCCGCGCCGGGGGTGCGGGTCGGCGGCATCGTCAGCGCCGCGGGCGTCACGACGAGGTCGCGGAACTCCGGCACGCTGGAAAGCGGCGTAAACTGGCCGTTTTTCGTGCGGCTCACGAGCACGCCCGAGGGGTCGCCGAGCAGATTGTCTCGCAGCGCGTTACGGATGCCGTCGGTGCTGCCCTTGACCGTGTGCGCTTTGTCATTCTCGTCGCGGTAGACCAGGTACCACACGTCGACCGCGGGCGCTTGCGGTTGAGCGGGCTGCCCGCCGGCCGCGGGGGTCGAGCGGCTCTGGCCGGTCAGGTCTTCGAGGAACTCGCGGCAACTGGACGGCCGCTGGCCCGGTTCCGCGCTCATCGCCCGGCGGATGGCCCAGTCCACGCGGTCCGAGATCGCGGGCTTCAGATCCTTCGGTGCCCGGAACTCGTTGCGGATCTTGCGCATCCAGCAGTCGAGCGGGCTGGCGTTCTCGAAGGGCACGACGCCGGTGACCATCGCGTAGAGGGTGGCGCCGAGGGAGTAGATGTCGCCCCGCACGTCCACGGTTTTGGCGTTGCGGAACTGCTCCGGGGCCATGAAGTGCGGGGTGCCCAGCCCGCGCCCGGTGCGCGTCAGGTTCAGGTCGCCTTCGACCTCCTTGACCAGCCCCATGTCGGTGAGTTTCGCGACGCCTTCCTTGTTCACCAGGATGTTGTCCGGCTTCACGTCGCGGTGGACGAGGCCCTGTTTGTGGGCGCGCTGGAGCCCGTCGCACACCTGGGCGACGAGCCGCACGGCTTCCGCCTCGGGGTACGCGCCCTGCCGCTCGATCCGCTGGCCGATCGACATCCCGTCCACGAACTCCATCACGAGGAACGGGTGCGGCAGCGCGCCGCTGTACTCGATCGCTTTGACCACGTTCGGGTGGTCCAGCACCTTCGCGGCGAGGAACTCGCGCTCGAACCGCTGGAGCAGGATCGGGTTCTTGGCGGTGGCCGGCGCGATCACCTTCACGGCCACGATCTCGCCCGTGGTCCGGTGCTTGGCCTTGTACACGGTCCCCATCCCGCCCTCGGCGATCTTCGACACGATGTCGTAGTTGCCGAGCTGGGTCGGGACGGGTGTTTCGACTGGCATAAGGGTGCGCTCCGACGGCCGCCGGCGGTACGTGGACCGGCGCGCGGGTATTATACTTATAGTCCAAACGCGGGCCGCGTGCGCGGACAGTTCCGGTTACAGCGCCCGTTTGGTGCGCGTAGAATCTCTGAAAGGTTCTCCCACGGTCCCACATAACCGGTAGGACCGACACGGCCTTTCCAAGTTTCCGATCTCCCGCGTTTTGTGTGAGTTCCGCGCTTGTCAAGGTCCGTGTTGTCCGCCAGAATCGCATCTGGAAGCGCTCGAGCGCATGTGACGTAACTCCAAATGCTGGTTGGGTTCTCGCATCCCAACCCCGCAGGGACACGAACTGCCATGAGACTGTTCGGCATCCTGCTGATTGTTCTGATCCTCCTCGCCGGGGGCGGCTACGTCTACCTCGCGACCCAGGATTGGAAGGGCCGCCAGCAGATCAACGCGGCCGGGTTGCGGCACTTGCTGCTGCTCCAGGGGCTCCCCGTGGACGGCCCGGACTTCAGCACCGAGGACGAGACGCCCTTCGAGGTTCCGATGGCCGGCGGTGAGGTCACCAGCACGGTCAGCAAAAAATTGATCGAGTCCTACTTCCGCGACAACACCGCGGGCGCCGGCGCACCCGCCGGGGGTGCGGAGCCGGCCGCGGGCCGGGCCCCCCTCGCCGCGAACACGCCCGTCGCCAATCAGGTGGCCGAGGTGAAGCGCGTGCTCGGGCTCCTGAAGGCCGAGCTCGACAAGGCTCCCGACGCGGCCCAGAAGATCGCGCTCGTTCAGGGCTGGCTGCTGATCCAGGCCGAAACGATGAACGAGCGGATTCAGTACCAGGAGTGGGCCGCGCCCGGCGACAAGACCGGCGCGCCGAAGTCCGCCGAGAAGCTCGCGGCCGACGCGGATTCGTTGCTCCACGCTCTGGACCGCAAGTTCTACCGCGTCGCGCCCAAGCTCTACACGGGCGAGGGGGCCGCGCTCGCTCCGGCCAAATGGCAGGAGATGCAGAAGAAGATCGAGGAGGCCGGTGCGGACGCCGCGGCCGTGGCCCTGGTGAAGCCGCCCGTGGCGACGGACGAGGCCGATCGCCGCGCCCGGCTCGCACACCTGTTCGTCCACCTCGACCGGGACGCGGCGTGGCAGCGGCGGGTGGCCGTGGTCGTCGGGCTCCGGCGCTACGTGGCCGCGATCACCGCCCAGACCGTTCGGTTCCGCGAGATGCGCAGCCAAGTGGACCTGCCACTCGCCTCCGACCAGGCGAGCTTCCAGAAGGTTCAAGACTTCCTTCTGAACGAGGCGCGGCAGAAAGTGAGTCGGGCGCTGGTGATCGCGGACGAGAAGGCGAAGCTCGTCGAGCAGAAGACCTCTGCGGACGACGCCGTGAGCCGCCGGCAGACCCAGTTCACCGAGCTGCGGGCACAGCTCCAGAAGGTGCGGACCGAGGTGGACGAGCTGCTCGTTCGGCAGACCGTGATCGAAAAGGAGCTGTACGAGACCCAGCGCGAGGTCGCGCTGACGCTCGAGGAAGTGTACCGGCTCGAAGCGCTCCTGATTCAAGTCGAGCGCGAGCGGTACGGGCTCCTGCCGCGCCAGCCGTAATATGTTTCGCGGCACGGGCTTTCGAGCCCGTGCCCCTTATTGAACAGAACGGCGCCGGGCCAAAATCCCGCGCCACGAAGACTCGAACCGAAACGCGACTCGCTCAACTCGGCCAGGTGCGACGATGACCGCAATCGGCAAGCTGATGGCTTTCCTGCTTCTCGCCGTTGGGCTCGCGATGATGACGTGGGCGGTGAGCGCGTACGCCCAGCGCCCGGGCTGGTTCGACCCGATCCCGGAGGGCGGCGTCGACAAGAACGCTCAAACGGCCACGTTCGCTCAACTCAAGGTCGAAATCGACGCCCTGAACCGCAGCGCGGGCGTCGCGAGCGACGTGTGGGGCACCAGCCTGAAAGAGCTGGAGGCGCGCGAGGCGCTCCGCGCCAACCGCCTCAAAGGGTTCGCCGATCGCAACCGCTGGGCGCGCAAGGGCAACCCCAAAGACCTGATCGACCCGGCGAACCCCCGGAGCGGCAAGGGGTTCTACGCCCCCACGATCGATCCGATCTTGAAGCTCCACGATCTGAGCGCGGACGCGACCGGTAAACCCAAGGGTGCGGCCATTCTCGGGAGCGACGAGCAACCGCTGCCCGGCATCGACACGCTGACCGACTCGGTGTCGAGCGACCTCAAAGAGATGCTGGAGCTGGCGGCGCAGATCTCCGAACAGCGGCGGAAGTTCGACGAACTCAGCGCGGACGTGGTCGCGACGCAGAAGAGCGCGGGCAAAATGAACACGATCCGCGACAGCGTACAGGCGGAACTGTTCTTCCTCTTCACGTTCGAGGTGAACGTGTACGAGACCCGCGAAACGGTCGCCCGGCGCCAGCAGCAACTGCTGAAGCGGCTGAAGGCGCTGGGCGTTGCCAACCCCTGATCGGCCCGGACCGGAAATCCGAAAGGCCGACGGGAATACCGACATCTGGATCTTGGTGGGGCGCGAAACAAGGTTGTGGGGAGGGCGTGGGATGAGCTGGCTCGGAAAAATTCTGACGTTCCTGGTTCTCATCGCCGCACTCGTGTGGGCGTACTTCACCGTCAGCGTCTACGTGACGCGGACCAACTGGAAAGTGCGCGCCGACACCTACGCGAAGGCCCTGAAAGAGAGCGAGGACAACCGCCTCGCCGAGCTGACCAGCACGCGCGCGGAAAAAGAGCAACTGGTGCGCCAGTTGGAAACCGAAAAGAGCCGCACCACGGAACTGAACGGCAAGTACGAAGAGCTCGCCACGCTGAGCAAGAAGGGCGACGACGACTTCAAGAAGGCCACGGACACGCTGCGGGCCACGGCCGCGATCGCGGCCCTGAAGGACGCGAGCGAGAAGGTGACCCTGAGCGAACTGACCGACACGCGCAAGCGGAACACCGAGCTCGAAGACAAGGTGGTCAAGCTCGTGCTGTCGGTGCAGACCGCCGAGCGCGAGCGCCTGCGCGCCGAGAACGATTCCAAGCTCCAGCGCGCCGTCGCCGAGGACAACGCCAAGAAGATCCTCGAGCTCACCGACCTCGTGGCCCAGTTCCGGCAGACCGGCGGCACCGGCACCGGGGCCGTGCTCCGCACCATTGATAAGGTTCCGCCCGCGCTGCCGGACAACACCCGCGGCACCGTCCTCCGCGACCTCGCCGGCGACTTCGTTCAGATCAGCATCGGCATCGACGCCGGGCTGGAGCCGGGCTCCCGGCTGGACGTGTACCGCGAGTCCGGCGGGGGCCAGTACCTGGGCACGCTCGTCGTGACCAAGTCGCTGTACCCGAAGGACGCGGTCGCCGAGTTCCGCCCGGCCCGCCGGGTGCCCGTCTCGCAGCTCCGCGCCGACGAGCTCCCGCGCAAGGGCGACACCGTGGGCATCATCTCGTCCGGCGGACCCAAGCTCCCCTAACCCGCGCCGGGCGCCGACACACTCGCACGGAGACCGACCGATGGCCAGAAGCCGGAACCGCGACGATAGCGACGACGACACCCCCAAGCGCCCGCAGCAGGTGCGGCGCGACGGTCCCTATGTGGTGATGCTGTTCATCACCCTGGTGGCGGTCGCGGCCGGGTGCGCGCTGCTGTACTTGGACAACGATCAGTACGGCGGGAAGAGCCCGCCGAAAGAGGGCGCGCCGAACGTGCGCCCGCTCGGCCAGGAGCTGAAAGCCGATGCCGGGACGCCCCCGGCCCCGTAACCCCGGTCCCACGAATTGGTACCGCCCCCACCTGACCCCGGCCCCGGCGCCGGGGTTTCTTGTTTCCCATCCCGCCAAGTTCGTCTTTTTTTCATCCCGCGGGGTCGCTAATGTCCGCGCCGTCGGGGCTGAATAGGTAGGTTTCTCAGGAAGGGGCGTGGCGTTATGCGTCGAGCAACGGCGTGGGTCGTCGTGGTCGGCGTCGCTGTACTCGGGCTCACCGGGCCGGCGGCGGCCGCGGACGGGTTCTGGGTGTCGATTGCTACCGGCGTGGCGGGTTCGTCTACCCCCACCGGCTATCAGGACTGGTGGTTCGAGACGCCCCACGGCCCGCCCCCGGTGGCGGTTACGGGCCTTACCGGGGGGACCGCCGAGGGGACCACCGGCGGCGGCAGCAGCTTCTTTACGGGCGGTGCGGTGCCGGTGGTACTGCCCACGACCGACGGGTACGCGTACCTGGCGGGTGGTGCGAAGCCGAGCGACCTGAGTGGCGCGCTCAAGCGGCAAACGGCGGGCGGCCAGGGATTGGCGAGTGGCGCGCCCGACGCGACCGCGACCGCCCCGCCCGAGAACGCGCTCCTTCTGACGGCCAACCTGGGCGACCCCAACGCGGCCGGCGCCCGCTCCCTGACCGTGGCCGTCACCGATCCGGCATCGAACCCGGTTGCCGGGGGAGTGGTGAGCGTGCCGGACGGCGGGTGGTGGGTGATCGGACTCGGGCCGGGCGACCAGGACCCGACCACGAACCCGGGCGGCGGGGACGGCGGAACGGGCGGGGGCACCGGTGGTGGAACAGGCGGGGGTACGGGCGGCGGAACCGGGGGAGGCACGGGCGGGGGTACGGGCGGCGACCCGACCGGTCCGGTCGCCACGCCGGAGCCGGCGACGGGCTTGCTCTTCGGCATCGGCGGGTTGGTCGCGGCCGGTTTACGAGCGGTCAACCGGCGCCGCACCAGATAACACGCAACTTCCCCGACACACGTGAAACACGGCTCCAAAGAGCCGTGTTTCTGCTTTATTGGCGGGGTGTGCAGCGCGGGCGGATCGGCCCGCCCGATGCGTTCCCTTCGCGGCGCCCGCTGGAAACGGCCGTACCCATCCCTAATCATGTCTGCGGGGACCGGCGGGTGTGCCGGTCCGCGACCCAACGCTCTTAACGGGAGTAACTCACCGATGCCGGCTCAAGTACAGAAGGAAGCTCCGGACTTTACCGCAAAGGCCGTGGTCAACGGCCAGATCACCCCGGACGACGCGCCCTACAAGCTGTCGAGCAACCGCGGGAAGTACGTCGTCCTGTTCTTCTACCCGCTCGACTTCACCTTCGTGTGCCCCACGGAGATCATCGCGTTCAGCGACCGGATCGCCGAGTTCGAGAAGCGGAACTGCCAGGTCGTCGGCGTGTCGGTGGACAGCCAGTTCTCGCACCTCGCGTGGGTCGAGACGCCGCGCGCCAAGGGCGGGCTGGGCGAACTGAAGTACCCGCTCGTCGCCGACCTGACGAAGAAGATCAGCGCCGACTACGGCGTCCTGCTCGACGCGGGCATCTCGCTCCGCGGGCTGTTCGTGATCGACCAGAAGGGCATCGTGCGGGCGATCACCATCCACGACCTGCCGCTGGGCCGCAGTGTGGACGAGGCGCTCCGCGTGCTGGACGCGCTGCAGCACTTCGAGAAGCACGGCGAGGTGTGCCCGGCCGACTGGAAGCCGGGCGCCGCGACCATCGACACGAAGAACGCGGGCGCGTACTTCGAGAAGGCCGCGGCCGGGAAGAAGTAAGGCGCTCGGTGGTGTATGCTGTGTTGAAATTTTGCGAACGCGCGGCGTAAGCCCGCCGGTAGTGCTTGAACCACCGACGGGCTTACGCCGCGCCGTTCGCAAATATCCTTGATTTCAATGCAGCATTCCGAGCGCTGAGCACTTTTCTACACGCACACTTCCAGAACCAAGAAGTTATCGGGCTCCTTCTTGTACAGCGCGGACGCGGCCCGGAGCGTCTTGATGCGGTCCTCGTGCCACGGGTTCTCGAGGACCGGCATCGTGTCCGGGTAGGGGAAGTTTTCCAACACGTCGTGGCGCACGAGCATCGCGCGCACCTTGCGAATGCGCTCGTCGCCGACCAGCTCGCACGTCAGGAACAGGGCGTACTTCACGGTAGTAACCGGGAGCCCGGCGTCGCGCTTGATGTGCCCCTCCACGAAGTGCTCGGCGACCGCGTTCAGCACGAAGTTGAGCAGGAACCAGCGGTCCTCCTTCGCGATCGGCATCACCGGGTTGTCCGTCGTGGTGGCGCGGGCCGCGGCCCACACCTTCGCGACCGCCAGTTTGTTCAGGAAGATCTCGTCGAGCGAGCGCTCCAGCACGGTGCGGATCTTGAGCGCGCCGTCGGCGAAGATGTTCAGGCTGACGATGATGCGGTCCAGGAACTCCTTCGCGTACCACTGGCGCGTGGCCTGTCGGCGCGCCCACCACCAGGTGAACGCGAACGTCGCGCCGGACGTGGTCGCGGCGACGAGGATCGTCACCACGACGCGCTTGGTGTACTCGGCGGACACTTGGTCCGTATCCAGCCCGAATAGGAACATGGGGTGCGCTCCGGGTGTTTCGGCACCGGAATTGTAGGCGCCCGGGCGAAAGCGTCGGCGCTGCCGCGCAGGGCGCCGGCCCGAAAACGACGAACGGGGGCCGAAGCCCCCGTTCGTCGACCGCGTGTCCGGTACCGGTCAGCGCCCCTGGCTGCCGAACAGACCCATCGAGAAGTTGAACACCTGGCGCTTGTCGCCCGAGCCCTGGTGCAGCGGGAACGCGACGTCGAACGCCAGCGGGAGCGGCCCGAGTGCCGGGACCGAAAACCGGATGCCCGCACCCACCGATACGCGGTAATCGCGGATCTCGAAGTTGCGCTCCACGGTCCCGTGGTCCACGAACGCGACCGCGAACATCTTGTCGTTCGGCAGCACCGGGATCTGGTACTCGATCGTGTTGAGCAGCGAGAACGTCCCGCCGACGGCCAGGTTGTTCTCGAACGGGCCGACCCCGCGGAAGCTGAACCCGCGGAAGCTCCGAATACCACCGGCGTAGAACCGCTCGAACACCGGCGCGTTCGTGCCAGCCACCGCGACCTGCGTGCGGAACCCGAGCACGTGCCGGCCGCTGCCGTCCTCGCGGGCCAGGTAGCGCGACGAGAAGAACTGCGTGAACTCGGCCGTACCGATCGGGAACGTGTAGTCGCCCAGCACCTGCTCGAACCCGGCGTCGAACACGTTGCCCTTCGTCGGGTAGATGTACGAGTCGCGGGTGTCGCGATTGATCCCGGCCCGCAACCCGAGGAGGAAGTGGCTGCCGGCGTCCTTGCTGATCGAGTACGGGGCGTAGTACGGCACGTCCTTGACGTTCACGCCCTCGATGCGCGTGCTCGCGGACGCGGTCCAGATCGGGTCGAGGCGCCGGTCCAACGTGATGCGCCCGCCGAAGCGGTCCTCGTTGTACTCCGCGTAGGCCCGGTTGTAGTAGTACCCGGACGTGGTCAGGCCGAACGGCGTGTCCATCAGGTACGGCTCGCGGAACGTGACCGAGTAGCGCTGAAAGGTCGTGCCGGGGGCGGCCTCGATGCGCATTTCCTGGCCGCCGCCGCGGAACGCGCGCCCGTAGCGGACGTCGTCCCAGCTCGTCGGGAACCGGAACAGGTCGAAGTTGCGCTCGTTGATCGCGATGTTACCCGTGAGGCCGGCGTCCGAGTTCACGCTGCCGCCGAACACGATCTGGCCCGTGCGGGTCTCGCGCACGCGCACGCGGATATCCTTGAAACCGGAGTCCAGTTCGTTCGGGATCACGTCCACCGCGGGCGGATCGTCCATGTCGAAAATGCCCAGGCGCGCGAGCCGCATCTTGGCGTCCTCGAGTTTCGGGTACTGGAGGACCTGCCCCGGGCGCAGGTCGAGCTGGTTCCAGATCACGCTGTCGCGGGTGATCTCGTTGCCCTCGATGATGATCCGGCCCACGCGGTCCTGCATCCCCCGGTCGTTGAGGACGTTGTAATTGACCTGGACCAGCCCCGGTTGCACCTCGGTCCACTGCTCCTCGATACCCGCCATCTGACCGCGCAGCCCGTAGTAGTCGCGGAGCCGGGTCAGGTCGCGCTGGGCCATGCGGCGGTCGTACTTCCCACCGACCTGCAGTTCGGTGACCGCCGAGAGTGTCTCCGTCGGGTACGAGGTGTTCCCGGTGATGAGCTTGTCGGAAACGTGGTACTGCGTGCCCTCAATAATGTGGTACACGATGGTGACGTGGCTCATGTCGGCCGAGCGCTGGACCTCCGGCTTGATCTGGGCCGCGAGGTAACCGAGTGCCTGGTAGTACTCGATCAGCGCCTTGCGGTCCAGTTCCAGTGACATCGGGTTGAACTTGCCGCCGATCAGCCCGCCGAACGCCTTCTTGGTCACCAGTTGCGTTTGTAGCCGGCCGGACGTCGCACCCGAGTTCCCCACGAACTCGACGCGCGCGACCTTCACCACCGGCCCCTCGACGACGTCGTAAACCACGCGGGAGTCGGTCGGCTTGCTGCCCTCCACCAACTCCACGGTCGCGAAGTAGCGCCCGTCGTCCTGGTACCGCCGGAGGATGGCCCCGCGCCCGAGTTCGTTGGCCAGCGGGTTCATCGGGTCGCCCTTGCGCAGCCCGGTGAGGGTGCGCAACTCGCTGGGGCTGATGTGCTCCGCGCCGCGGTACACGACCTCCTGGACCGTGCTCGACAGTTCGGTGACGAAAATCGTGACCGTGATGCGCCCGTCCGATTCGTTGGTGGTGAGGACGCGGATGCCGTCCGGGGTGAACCAGCGGGTGCTCTGGAGCCGGCGCACGTCCTCTTGAATGAGCGCCTGGTCGTAGGGCTTGCCGGCGCGCGAGTGCATCACGTTGAGGAGTTGCGCGGTCGAGTGGATGCGGTTACCGGCCGTTTGGATTTCAGCAATTTGCTTCCCTTGTGGGTTGTCGGCCGCTCTCAGCCACCCGTGCGCGCCCGCGAACATCGCGAACACGGGCACGGCGGCAACGAGCCACGAGCGGTAACGACGGCAGGCGGGCATCGGATTCCCCTTGGGGCAACCGGGCATTCGATCGGCATCGGCGGCTGCGAGGGCGGGCACATAAGCCGGGTGCGATTTTGTGTCAAGATCGTGCCGCGGAATGACGAAACGCCGCGCGATGAGAAGTGGGGCGAGATGGGGGGCGCGCAGCGCCAGAGGAGACGCGATCGCGCCCCGGTGTCATCTTTTAAATGGAATGGCCGGTCTGTGAGCCTTTGGGAAGGGCAACCTCGTCCGGTCGTCGGTTAGCGCGGGGGCGGGGGGATTTCGGGAAGCGGGCGCGGGGCGGGCGCGGCCGGGACGCCGGTGGGGGTCGGCGCCACGCGATCGACGTAGACGGTGTTCTGGCGCTCCACCACGACGGGTGAGCGCGCGAAGAACGCGAACGCGAACCCGCCCGCGATCACGGCGAGCACCCCCGAGGTGGTGCGCCAGAACGCGAGCGCGCGGGCCTTCGACTCGCGCCCCGCGGCGAACATGAGCGCGTTCCACTCGAACCCGTGCGGGGCCGGGTCCAGTTTGGCGAGCGCCACCGCGAGCGGGTCGGGCGCGTTCGGCGGGTGGTTGGGGGTCGACGTATTCATTTTGTACGAGCGGGGCGCTCGGCCCCGAGTTTTTGGCGGAGGGTTTCGAGGCCCGCAGCGTACCGCCGGTAACAAGTGGCGGCGGAGCTGCCGACGGCCTCGGCGATTTGCTCGAACGTGAGCCCGCCCCACAAGTGCGCGACAATAATTTCGCGCGTCTCGGCCGGCAAGTGGGTCAGCGCCCCGGCCGCGGCCTGGGCGTCCAGCCCGGTAGGGTCGTAAGAGGGCGAGAACCACTTGGGCGCGTTATCGGCCGCGGCGGACTCGTACCGGGTGCGCCGGCGGGCGGCCCGGCTCGCGTCGATGGCCCCGTTCCGCACCACCCGGTACAGCCACGGCAAGAGGTTGTCCGGCGGGGTACCGATGCGGACCAGTTTCAGGAACGCGGTCTGCACCACGTCCTCGGGGCACGCGCACCACTGGCGCGCGTACAGCACGAGTGCGGCCGCGTACCGATCGACCAGGGTCGCTAGTTGGTCCGGTCCCATCGCTTAAATGACGCTTCTGAGGGAGGGGGATTTCATACCGGGGTTTTATTGCAGTAAAGCACAGAACGTACAGGGCTTCCGTCCGGCGCTAAACGCGCCGGCCGCTCCGCAGCGGAAGCGTGTATCGGTCTTCGCCCCAGGGGGGCCGGCGTTCGTAGCACAGGGCGGAAGCCCTGTGTGCTCTTTTTACAACCCACCCAAGCCCATCGCGTGTAACTCGCCGGCGCGCTGTTCGATCAGGTCACGCATGGCGAGCTTCTCGCGCCACTCCGCCGGGATGCCGTCCGCCCCGTAGTACGCGCCCGCGATCTGGCCATAAACAGCCCCGGTCGTGTCCGCGTCCTCGCCGAGGTTCACCACCTTGAGCGCACCGTCGCGAAAATTATCCGTGCCGTGGAACGCCCACTGTGCCGCTTCGAGCGTGTGAATCACGTACCCGCTGCCGCGAATTTGCGGCGGCTCCTTCACCGCGAACGACCCGCCGGCGATCGCGCCCACCTTGCCCGTGAGCGGATTGCGCAGGAAGTGCGTCATCGCGGGCTCGTAGTTATTGTTGAGGATCTGGCGCTTCGACATTCCGTTGACGGCCGCGAGCAGCAGCCCCGCGAAGTATTGACACGCCTCGACGCACTCGGCCGCGCCGTGCGTGGTGCGCGAACTTTGCCCGGCCATGTAAATCGCGATGTCGGGCTTGCTGGCATACGCGAGCGGAGCCGGAGCCAACCGCATGAGCGAGCCGTTCCCGGCCGCCCCGGGGTCGGTCGAACCGGGATACGGTTGACGGTGCGTTTCAAACCGGCGGAGGGCGCTCGCCGTTGTGATGCCAATATCAAAGCACCGACCCTTCACGCTTAAATGGCCGTGCTGGTACCAGCGGCAGTACGTTTCGAGCTGGTGAATCGGGTCGAAGTCTTTTTGCGCGACAAGGCTCTCAGCCAAGCACAGCGCCATTGAAGTGTCGTCGGTCCACTCGCCCGGCTTCAGGTCGAACGGCCCGCCGCCAATCATGTCCGTGAGCGGTTCAAACTCGCCCGGATCTTTGAACTCCAGCGTGGTGCCCAGTGCGTCGCCCGCGGCGAGACCGAGCAGGCACCCGCGGTAGCGGTCAAGGGCCGTCATGGGCGCTCTCCGAGTCGGGTTGGGGAAACGGCGGGCGTGGAAGGCGCGGTTTCGGCTTCCGAGCGTAAAAGGAGACGATGGTCAGGACGAGCGGGAGCAGGGGAGCACCGCAGGCGCAGCAGAAGCACGAGCCGAGGCTGGCCCCCTCCCAAACAACACCGGCACGCGCGTGGCCGGCGGTCATCGCGACGATCAGGAACGCGACGAAAGTACGAACCGCGAACCGCATGGCGGGCTCCCTCCCCGATCACGGCAACAGGTCAGCGACGCGAACCGGGCGGCGAGTCCTCTCCGGCCCTCACGGTACCAGCGCCACGGGCGCGGTACCAGTCGCGCCCGCGGCTAGTGCGCGGATCACACGTTGAGGGTCGGGCGCCTGGGAATTGGTGCGGACCAGCGGCCGCGCCTTTTGGCGAACTGATTTGAGCGCCTTGTTCCCGGGCGCTACGCCGAAAGAGCGGCGGCATTAAATCTGCCCACTTTCACGGTCTTTACTCTTGCACTCCCCGCGCGCGGCATGTCACACTGAATTCATCAGTCATTCATGTGTTCCCGGTCGTTTCGGATCCAGATGCGAATTGTCACCGTCGATTCATCTTCTTGCCCGACGCCCACACGAACCCGGTAACCAACCCCGCGCACGACCCCGTTTCACGCAAGGAGCGTCCATCATGGCCAAAGGCAGAGGCGACTTCGCGGACATTCTCCTCAAGAAGAAAATGCTCAGCCCGGACCAGCTCACCGAGGCCGAGGGCGCCGCGAGTTCCGGCGGCGTGAAGTTGCAGGACGCGATCGTCAAGCTCCAGTACCTCTCGGCCAACGAGGTGATGTCGGCGATGGCCGAGCACTTCGGGATGAAGTTCGTGGACCTCAAGGAGGTCCAGATCGCGAAGGCGATTATCGAACTGGTGCCCGAATCGGTGGCCCGCGAAAACCTCGTGCTGCCGCTCCAACTCGAGGACAACACCCTCGAACTCATCACCGCGGACCCGACCAACTACGACACCATTCAGAAGCTCCAGTTCATTCTGAACAAGGAGATCCGGCCGGTTCTTGCCGTACAGGAACAGATCCAGGAAGCGATCAACCAGAACTACGGTCAGTCGGAAACGGAGTCCGTCGACTCGATGCTCGTCGAGTTCACCGACACCGCGATCGAATTCACGCAGACGGAATCCGTCTCCGCGATGGCCAACGCGGACGACTCCGACGCCCCGGTCGTGCGCCTGGTGAACCTCATTATCTCGGAGGCGGTGACCCAGCGCGCGTCGGACATCCATATTGAGCCGTTCGCGGACCGCGTGCGCATCCGGTACCGGATCGACGGCGTGCTGGTCGAACGCGACTCCGCCCCGCGTCGGCTCCTGGCACCGTTGCTCTCGCGTTTGAAGATCATGGGTCAGATCGACATCAGTGAGAAGCGCCGACCACAGGACGGGCGCATCAAGATGACCGTCCAGGGGAAACACTTCGACCTTCGTGTCAGTATGCTCCCGACAGTTCACGGCCAGTCCGCTGTGATGCGCATCCTCGACCGCAGCAACATCCAGGTCAGCATCCGCGACCTCGGGTTTGCGGACGACGATTACATGAAGTTTCAACAGATTATTAAGCGTCCCAACGGCATCTTCCTCGTCACGGGGCCGACGGGTTCGGGCAAGACCACCACACTGTACTCCGCCCTGAACGAACTCAATCGTCCGGACCGCAAGATTATCACCGCCGAAGACCCGGTCGAGTACTACCTCCCCGGCATCAACCAAGTCGAGGTGAAGCACGGCATCGGGCTCGATT
This sequence comes from Gemmata palustris, assembly GCF_017939745.1. Classification (NCBI taxonomy): domain Bacteria; kingdom Pseudomonadati; phylum Planctomycetota; class Planctomycetia; order Gemmatales; family Gemmataceae; genus Gemmata; species Gemmata palustris. The sequence goes on from NZ_JAGKQQ010000001.1 coordinate 5,961,767, forward strand.
TCGCCCGGATTATTCGCGCCATGCTTCGTCAAGCGCCTAACATTATTTTGGTGGGCGAAATTCGCGACAAGGAGACGGCGGAAATCGCAGTGCAGGCATCTCTGACCGGACACTTGGTTTTCAGTACGCTTCACACGAACGATGCGCCCAGCGCGATCACGCGGCTCGCGGACATCGGGGTGCCCCCGTTCCTCATCGCCAGCTCGGTTATCGCGATCATGGCCCAGCGGCTCGTGCGGGTGAACTGCATGAAATGCAAAGAGTCGTACCAGCCGCAAGCGGCGGAACTCCGGGCGGCGGGGATCAGTCAGGAGCAAGCCTCGAAAGCGACGTTCATGAAGGGGCGCGGGTGCAACCACTGTCGCCAAACGGGTTACCGGGGGCGGCACGGCCTCTTCGAGATGATGCGGATGTCCTCGACCATCCGCGAACTGACATTTGCCCAAGCACCAACGCAAGACATCCGCCGAAAAGCGCGCAGTACGGGGATGCGAACACTGCTCGATGACGGTATCCTGAAAGCACTTAAGGGCGGTACCACCCTTGAGGAAGTGCTCAGCACCTGCCACGCCGAGGTACTGGTGGCAAAGGAATAGTGGCCCGCGTGTGCCGTTGAAAGAAGCGTCGGCGCGCCCTGCGTGGCACGCCGACGGAACCTTTATTTCGCCCTATCCCCCGAGCGGCGGGGAGTTTCGCTCCGATTTTTGGTTGCGTTGTCGCACCCCGCGATAATGCGACACCAGGGCAGCGAAGGCGTGTCCTTGTGTCCTTTTGCGGTTCCCGTTCCGCTCACGGGTTGGTTCGCGTCGACGCCGTCGCCCAGGCTGAGGGGGTACCGTGGCTAAAGTCTCGATGGAGAAGTTGCTCGCAACTGTGATCCAGTTGAAGGCGAGCGACTTGCACATCAGTGTCGGTCAGCCGCCCGTGGTCCGGCACCAGGGGCGCATGAAGAAGCTCGACCTCAACGGTTTGATCCTGGACAACGACGACACGACCGGGCTGATGAAGTCCATCACGCCCGACCGGTGCCAGCAGGAACTCCAGTCGAAGGGTGGAGCCGACTTCGCCATCGAGTACGTCGATGGGTACCGGTTCCGGGTCGCGGTGTTCAAGCAAAAGGGCACCGTCGGGATGGTGCTTCGGCGCATCCCGAGCCAGTTCCTCACGTTCGAGCAACTGCGCACGCCGGAAGCGATCCGCTCACTCATCATTCGCCCGCGCGGACTGTTTCTTGTGACCGGGCCGACCGGTTCGGGAAAAACGACCTCGCTCGCGTCGATGATTAACTTCCTGAACGACAACTACGACCGGCACATTATCACGCTGGAAGACCCGATCGAGTACTTCCACAAGCACAAAAAGAGTACCGTCAACCAGCGCGAAATCGGCATCGACGTGCCGGACTTCAAAGAGGGCATCCGCCGCGCGCTGCGTATGGACCCCGACGTGATCCTCGTCGGTGAAATGCGAGACCTCGAAACGATCCGCGCCGCGCTCGAAGCCGCCGAAACCGGGCACTTGGTGTTCGGCACGCTGCACACGTCCGGTGCGGCGAGCACCGTGGACCGCGTCGTGACAGTGTTCCCCGAAAACGAACAGGACCAGATCCGCACGCAGTTGGCCGGCTCGCTCATCGGCGTGCTGTCCCAGGCGCTCCTCCCGCGCAAGCCCGAGGGCCTGATCGCGGCCTACGAAATGATGGTGGTCACGCCCGCCATCCGGAACCTGATCCGCGAGAACAAGACGTACCGTATCGACTCGTCGGTGCAGACCGGGCGCAAGCACGGCATGTTCCTGCTCGACGACGCACTGTTCCGGTTGTGGCGCGAAGACCTCTGCGAGAAGGAAGAGGTTCTCCTTAAATCGAGCAAGCCGAACGACTTGGCCGCGAAAATCGCCCACGCCGAGCGCGGGCTCGATGACGAGGACGAGGAGGGCGGTGGGGACGAGGATGAGGACGAAGACGAGGACGAAGACGAGGAGTGACGCGCTCGTGTTTGGCGGTTGAGGGCTCGCGACCGGTGCCCGAGTGCCCCCGAGCTCCCGACCTCAGTGTGGCCAAACACTCATTACCGAATACCAAACACGAACGAACAACGGAACACTCATGTCCACCGCGCCGAATAACCCGAACCTGCCCCCGAAGAAGCCCGGCGAGGCCGCGAGCAAGCCCGTCACCGCCGGTAACGGCCAGCCGAAACCCGTTGCGCCGGGCCAGAAGCCCGCAGTGCCCGGCGCCGCGAAGCCCACCGCGCCCGCGCAAGCGCAAGGTGCCAAGCCCGTTGCGCCGGGCCAGAAGCCCGCAGCGCCCGGCGCCGCGAAGCCCACTGCGCCCGCGGCTCAGAAGCCCGCGCAGCCGGCCCCGCAGAAGAAACCCCAGCCCGCGAAGAACCGCTTCTCCCACATCGACGCCAACACGCTCCAGCTCGCCAAGAAGCTCGAAGACCTCGGCTTCCTCGACGGGGCACAGATCGAAACGCTCTACGAAGACATGCGCACGAGCGACTCGCAGCTCGGCGAAATCGCCATGCAGCGCGGGGTGCTCAACGAGGAGCAACTGCTCCAGGCGATGGCCGAAATCCACGGCATGCGCGTCGCCAACCTCGAGGACACGAAGCCGCACCCGAGCGCGGTCAAGTTGGTGATGAAGAACATCGCCGAAATGTACAAGCTGGTGCCGATCAGCTACGAGAACGACGTGCTGACGGTCGCGATGTCCGACCCCAACAACATGCAGGCGATGGACGACCTGCGGAACCTGCTCGGCATCAAGCAGGTGAACCCGATCCTCGGCCCGCCCAAGCAGATCGCGCAGCTCCTCGCGAAGGCGTACTCCACCGAAAAAGAGGAGACGATCAGCTCGGTGTACGCCCAGATCGAAGCGGACGCGAGCATCGGGGCCAACACGGTCGGGCGCGAGACGTCCATCGACATCGGCGACATGGTGGAAATGGCGAACGCCGCGCCGGTGCGGAAGCTCATCAACATGGTGCTGCTGATGGCGATCCGCGACCACGCCTCGGACGTCCACTTCGAGCCGTTCGAGGACGAGTACAAGATGCGGTACCGGTGCGACGGCGTGCTCTACGAAATGGTGCCGCCGCCCCGCCACCTCGCGACCGCGATCGCCTCGCGCATCAAGGTCATGGCGAACCTGGACATCGCCGAGCGCCGGCTCCCGCAGGACGGGCGCATCGAGCTCAACGTCGGCGGGAACCCGGTCGACATGCGCGTGAGCGTGCTCCCCACGCTGTTCGGCGAGAGCGTCGTCATCCGGGTGCTGGACCGCACGAACGTCGGCCTCTCGCTCGACCGCATCGGGATGCCCGCGGACCTGCTCGGCCAGTTCCGCGCGATCATCCACAAGCCCAACGGCATCGTGCTCGTGACCGGGCCGACCGGGGCCGGCAAGACGACCACGCTGTACTCCGCACTCTCGGAACTCAACGACATCGACACCAAGATCATCACCACGGAGGACCCCGTCGAGTACGAAATCGACGGGATCGTGCAGTGCCCGATCAACCACGAAATCGACGTCACGTTCGCCAGCGCGCTGCGGGCCATCCTCCGTCAAGACCCGGACGTGATCCTGGTCGGTGAGATCCGCGACCTCGAGACCGCGGGCATCGCGATCCAGGCCTCGCTGACGGGGCACTTGGTGTTCAGCACGCTGCACACCAACGACGCCCCCTCGTCCATCACGCGGCTCCGCGACATGGGCGTGGAGCCGTTCCTCATCACCGCGACGGTGGAGGCGATCCAGGCCCAGCGGCTCGTGCGCCGCATCTGCACGTTCTGCAAGACCTCCTACGAGCCGACCCGCGAACAGTTGATGGAACTGAACCTCACGCCGGAGCAACTCAAGGGCCGCCCGTTCTACTACGGCGAGGGGTGCGACAAGTGTAACAACCTGGGCTTCAAGGGGCGCACCGGGTTGTACGAAGTGCTCGTCATGAACGACGACTTGCGCGACATGGTGAGCCGCGGGGCGAGCACCGACGCGGTCCGCGCCCACACCCGCAAGTCCGGCACCCAGAGCCTCCGCGACGCCGGGCTGCGGGCGCTCTTCGGGGGCACGAGCACGCTGGACGAGGTGGTCCGCGAAACCGTTCAGGAAGACGAAGGGTGATCGGAGCAGGGGCCGGGGTTCAGGATTCGGCATTCGGGCAAAAGGTCGATGGGCTTTGAGTTTGGCTGCTGGTTTGCCTCCTGAATGCCGAATCCTGAATCCCGACCCCTGACCCTGCTAGAGGGGGCTCGCACCCCCTGTTCGCACGCTCGGAATTGGAATAGACGTTCGCCACAGACGTTAGCCCCCTTTAGGGGGCGCCGGGACTCGGCCCGCGCTCGACACACACCACCAGGGTGAGGACGGTAAATGCCTACATACAAGTACGAGGCGCTGGACACGTCCGGGGCCGAGGTCAAGGACTCGATTGAGGCCGCCAACGAGGAAGAGGCCCAGCAGAAAGTGAAGGCGAAGGGCTACTTCGTCACCAAACTGACCGCGATGGCGGGCGGTAAGGGGTCGAAGGGCAAGAAGGCGAAAAAGACCGGCAAGAGCCGCAAAACGTTCGTCATCGGCGGCGTCAAATCGAAGCAACTGGTGACCTTCACCCGCCAGTTCTCCACGCTCCAGGACGCCGGCCTGCCGGTGCTCCGGTCGCTCCGCATCCTGGAGCGCCAGATGACACCCAGCGCGCTCAAGAACGCGCTCATCGACGTGGTGGAGGACGTCGAGTCCGGGGCCGCGCTCTCGGAGGCCCTGGGCCGGCACCCCAAGGCGTTCAGCAAGTTGTACGTGAACATGGTCCGGGCCGGTGAAGCCGGCGGTGCGCTGGAAGTGATCCTCCAGCGCCTCGCGGACTTCCTCGAAAAGGCCCAGAGCCTCAAGGCCAAGATCATCGGGGCGATGGTCTACCCGGCCGTCGTGATCTTCGTCGCGGTCGCCATCCTGACGTTCATCATGGTGGCCATCATCCCGAAGTTTAAGAAGATCTTCGACGAGTTCGGCATGACCCTGCCGTGGGCCACGCTGACGCTCATCAAGGTCTCCAACTGGATGAGCGAGTACTGGTGGACGATCCCCCTGTTCCCGGTCTCCGTCTACTTCCTGATAAAACTCATCCGGCTCTCGCGGGCCGGGAATTATGCCCTCGACCGGGCCACGCTCTGGATACCCGTTGTCGGGCAACTCGTGGAAAAAACGATCGTTGCCCGGACGATGCGGACCCTCGGCACCCTGATTAGCTCCGGCGTGCCCATCCTAGAAGCCATCAGCATCGTGAAGGAAACCGCGAATAACGCGGTCTTCGAGCGCATGTTCCAGCGGATCTTCGAGTCGATCCGGGAAGGCGATACGATCGCGGAACCACTTCGCGAGTCCCGTTTGGTAGACAACATGGTCGTGAATATGGTGGAAGTGGGCGAGGAGACGGGCGACCTCGACACCATGCTCTACAAGATCGCCGACTTCTACGACGAGTGGGTCGATAACCTCGTCAAGTCGCTGATCTCGCTGCTGGAGCCCATCATGATCGTGTTCCTGGGCTTCACGATCGGGGCGATTGTGATCTCGCTGTTCCTGCCGCTCATCAAGCTGCTGGAAGGCCTGAGTAAGTAACCCGGAGGCGGGGCGGGGCGCGGGATTCCGAAGAACAGCCCGAACTGGTCTTCGTCCGTGCCCCGCCCGCCGCTCCGATTCGGATTTTGGCTCTCGGATTTACAGGGGAGGGACCGACCAATGACGCGGCTGAGCGGTTACCGACGCGACGGCTTCACGCTGATCGAACTGCTGGTGGTGATCTCCATCATCGGCGTCCTGGTGGCGCTGACGACGGCCGGGGTCATGAAGGGCCGGGACGCGGTCATTCGTGCCGATAACGGCTGGCGGATGGAGCAGATTACTGTCGCAGCGAATTCTTTCGGCGTCAGTGCAGAACTCAGTCAGCCCGGGCATTTGCCCCCGCCCCCGTTTCGCCTGAAGAAGAATTACACCTTGTCAGATGGTTCTCTCGACCCAACGTACACAATTGAAGCCAGCTACCTCAAGCGACTCTTCCCGAACCTCTACTTGGCGGACACGGGTTTAACCGATGCTGTGCTGGACGACGGTAATCAAATCGCGGTCTTCTTCCTGACTGGCGGTGCGCCGATGGAGTTCCAGGGGTTCGCTCGTGGGCAGAAGCCTTTCACGAAGAAAGCCCAGGGCGACGAGCAGCGGATCGGGCCGTTCCTCCAACTCAAGTTGAACATGTACGAAACGCTCGCGAACGGCCACGCGCGGGTATTGGATCCTTACGGTTCGCCCTACGTGGTCTTCCTGGCCGGGTCGAAGGGGACGTACACCGTTGCTGGTTCCACCACGACCGTTCAGACGTTCACGTCCGGCAGCGTTATCGTCTCTCCGTACTACCGCCAAACTTTGCCGCTCCCGGCCACGCCCCCGCCCCCGAAGTACGAGAACCCCAAGACTCTCCAGATCATTTCTGCGGGTCCAAACAAGACGTTTGGAGCTGGGGGTATTTGGAGCGGCCCCATCAATGGTGCCGGTGAGGACGACAAGAGCAATTTCTCGACCGCCGTTATCGGCGCCGGCCCCCAGTAACGGAGAATCACATGAAAACAAACGCACTTACGCCCGTCAGAACCGGGCGCCGGGCGGGGTTCACCCTCGTCGAACTGCTCGTCGTCGTCAGCATTATGGCGGTTCTGGTGGGCCTGGGATTCGTGGCCCTCATGAAGTTCCGGGCGAACACGACCAACGACGCGGTCAAGAGTCAGGTCAAGCGCCTCCAGCTCGCACTGAATCAGGAATACGCTACAGTTTTAGCGAAATGCCAGAAAGACCCCGTGCCGGACGCGGTCATCGTGTATTGCGGCGGGGATCGAGAACGGGCCAAAGCTGTACATACGGCGGCCACGCTGCGGGTCAACTTCCCCGAAACGTTCACCGAGGCCTCGACCCCATCGTTCTCAATTGGTGCTCTTTACGAGCAGAAGGTGTCCTTCAAGCCTGTGTGGAACAATACGGGCGGTTCGGCGGCCGAACAGTCCGCGGTGCTGCTCTACCTGATCCTCAAGGAGAAATCGATCGGGGGGGGAGGGGGCGAGGAAGGCGGGAGCACTGGTGAAATTAAGACCGTCAACCTAGGGGGGAAGGATTTCAGCATATTCGTTGACGTCCGTGGGGCCCCCGTTTCCTTCAAACGATGGGCGCAGACCACGGAACTCGACAACCCGCCCTACGCAACGGTGGGGAGCCCCGATCCGCTCGATCCGAAGAAGCTCGTTATTAACTGGACGCCATCGACCCAGCGCGATGCCCTGAACGCGGCACCGTACAACCTCCAGTTCAACGGCCGCAACCGCGTGCCCTCGGTTGTTGGTTGGGGCGATAACAAGACGTTCGACAACTTGTCCGGCGACGACGTCCTCGGCTACCAATTCAATCGCCAAGGAAACTAAGGGGAAACGTCATGACTCGCACGAATACGCGGGCCGGGTTCACCCTGATTGAACTCCTCGTCGCGATGGCCATCATCACCACCCTCGCGGGGTTCATCCTGCTCGTGTACCCCGGTGCGCGGGATCAGGACCGGGCGCGCAACGCGGTCAGTGACGTGGAGATCACGCTCCGAATGGCGCAGGGGATGGCCGCGCGTGACAAGGCCCCTCGTGGGGTCCGGTTCATCGCAGCCCCCACGGACCTCATCGCGAACCCCGCGAGAACCAGCACCCAGTTCGTGACCGAGCTCCAGTACATCGAGCTCCCGCCGCCCCTGATCCCGAACCTGAAGCCGCTCGTCAATCAGAGCTCGAACCCGAACTCGATTCCTAATTTGGAAGCCGAGCCACGTGTGAAGTTTGAATACACGCTCGGCCCCACGGGAGCGATCCAGAGTCGTCGGTGCATCATCGAGAATCTGACCGAGGATCAGTACAAGCAGGTTCAGTTGGGGGGCTGCACGGTTGTGATGCCAAATTTCGGATTTTGGAGCAAGATTACCGCGGTCCCGCTCAACTGGTCCATTCCGCCGCTCCCCGCGCCGCAGCCGGCCAACCCGAAATCGAACGGGCGCACCTCGGCTTTGGGGCTGCCGCTCAGTGACCTGGAAGTGACCCTCGAAGTCTACCCCGACGCGGTCATGGGGGGCGGCACACTGGCTACGACCAACTACTTCGCGATCTACCTCCCGGCGACGCCGCTCGTCGGCGAGCCGACGGTGCTGATTCCCAAAAACATCTGCGTCGACATGAGCGTTAGCTTCCCGAGCGCAACGGGCGACTTCGATGTGATGTTCGGACCGGACGGGAAACTCATCGAGAACTCCAATGGCGTGATCTTCTTGTGGGTCCGCGATTACACCAAGACCCCGACGATGGCGATCCCCGCCGCCACCGACGGGAATCTGCTGACCGCGTTCCGGCGCGGGGGCGACCAGTACATCATCTCGGTCCGCTCGTCCGGGGCCATCGGGCACAACCAACCGCTCTGGCCCGAGGTGGCTCCTGGCCCGACCTTTGGGACTTACGCCACGGGACAGAACCAGTTCAGCTTGGTTCGCCAAGAGCTGAACAACTGACGCGAAACTTCGCGCGATTTTTTGGCGCCCGTGATTGCACTGCGAATGATTCTTCCGGGAGCGGCTCCGCTCCCCGATCCCCGACTCCTGACCGGCGGCCGTCCCCCGCTGGTCGCCAACCCGAGGGCGACCGATGACCCGCCGACCCGGTCTGACAATGACGGAAGCCCTGGTCGCCATCTTCATCACGGCGATCGGGCTCGTGGGCGTGATGAGCATGTTCCCGTTCGGCGCGAAGCAGATGAGCGACGCCCTCATCAGCGACCGCTCGGCCTCTCACGCCGGCGCCATCGACGGGCTGGTCCGGGGCTACTGGAAAGAGAAAGTTGTTGAAGACACAAGCGGGTTCGGTAACAACGAGCCGTTTTGGACCGCAATGGATAATCCGAGCGACCAGGGGCCACACCCGTCCAACGTAGCGACGCCAACCCCGACGAACCCTTTGGAACCCAGTTACCCCGTGTTCCTTGACCCGATGGGGTGGGCCGGGCGGAGCAACAGTAGTGCGAGCAAGCGTTGGGTCGGTGATTCCACTGGGTCCGCGTCCGGCCCCTCATTTGTACCCCGACGGAGCATGCGGCTCGTTACGGACCTGCCCCCGCCCGCGGCATTTAACACGCCCAATACGCAAGAGCCGAGCCTGGCCCGTCGGCTCTGGAGCCAGCCCGACGGGTTCTCCTGGGACGAGGACTCGCGCCCGGCCGCGACCGACACGCGCGAACTGCGGTACAACGCGCTGGCCGTGTTACAGCGCCCGGTGAACCGCGATCGGTACAACGCCACGCTCAAAGTTGTTGTTTTCATCAACCGCCGCGACGGGTTCTTCCCCCAGGGCTCCGAAGCCGTGTTCCCGAACACCGCGAACCCCGCGAGCATTTCGCTCACTCCCGGGAGCACCGCGATGACCATTTCGAGCGCGGCCGACATTCGGAAGGGGAGTTGGATCATGGACGCAACGATCGACGGGACCGTCAGGCACGCGAACTTTTACCGCGTCGTGAGTGTGGCGGAAAATACCGCGGGCTTTTACGACGTGGAGCTCCACACGCCGGTCAAGCGGGTGGACGGCGGGACCAACGCTTACAACGCGGTCGTCGTCGTCATGGCCGGCGTCGCCGATGTGTTCGATCGCCCGGCGCTGACCGGGAACACCAATTAACGGATCGCACGGGAAACTGAATTGTGGGCACTGTGCCCGGTCCGACCAGCTCCGAACAGTGATTCCTTCCGGTCCGACGGCTCGCCCCGTCCGGCACCGGTGCGAGGGCGACCGATGATCCGCCTCACACACACACGCCGAACCGCGCGCCGCCGGGCGTTCACCATCATCGAATTGATGGTGGTGACGGTGGTGGTACTGATTCTGATGAGCATCCTCGTGGCCGCGTCCTCGATCGCGACGGACACGGTTCGCGCGGCCAAGGCTCAGGGCAACCACATGTCGCAGGAGCGCGCGATCGTCGCCCTCATCCGGCGCGACCTCATGCGCGATCACTTCCTGGAAGAAGACGGCAAGCCGAACCAGGGCCGGAAGTTGAGTGACCAGCGCACCGATCGGCTGTTTCTGAACGCAACAACCAACCGGCTCGACGGCTACAAGCCGCCCCGGGCCGGGTACTTCTTCGCGTCGAGCCGTCCGGCTCCGCTGACGGAACCGACGTGGGCCGCAACGAACGACGCCACGTGGAATTTTCCCGAGAACTCGGACGCCGAAGGGTTCCGGTCGTCCCGGTCCGCGAACCACGTGCTTCAGTTCACGATCGTGGTCCCGGGCGGAGCACCAGAAGACCGCCTCGTTGTAAACGTGCCGGCCTCAAATGGTCAATCGATCACGGGCACGTGTGGTGAAGTTGCCTATTTTCTTGTTCCGAACATATCAACGTCGGGTGGCGTGGCGCGGTACAAACTCATCCGCCGGTGGCGCATCGCGGCTCGAACCGGTGACGACGCACCGGCTTACTCCGCGCTTTTGAATGCGCCCCCCCTTCCCGGCCCGGACAAAAATGATCCACCCGAAGTGATGGCGGTGATCGGTGGACCTGCTCCCAACTTCCAAATGTTGACCATGAGCGATCTCGCTTTAGGAAATCGCGTGCCCCGCGCCCAGATTTCTCCGGCCACGGGGTTCCGCGTCGGCGAGGACGTCCTGCACGACAGTGTGACATCGTTTGAAGTCAAATTCACCGGGTCCGTCGGGCCAACGGTCGGAACAGATCTCTCTTGGGCGGCACCAGGGGCCACCGACACGTCTACCACCTGGCCGCGCCCGTTCTCCGGGTCCCCGCCGAATACGGATTATCCTTACGATAACCTTCCGTATGATGGAAATTATGATACTTTTAATCAGCTTATAAATAATACCGCTCAAGACTGGAATCAGCCCACGAACCTGGCGACGAGCGCATTTCCGACGAGAACACTGAAGCGCATCCGTATCACCGGCGCGATGATCCGCCTGCGGTGCTGGAGCCCGGCGACCAAGACCACGCGGCAGACGACGATGATGGTGGACCTCTAACCGATCCCCGCCCCGCGACACCCGAAAACACCGTTCCGCTCGCGCCCGGTGGCGCGGGCGCTGGCCCCACACACGCACTCGCCCGGAGACCGCCGCCATGTTCCGGCCTCTCACCCGATCGCACCGACGAGCCCCGCGCCGCGGGACCGTGGTCGTGATCACGATCTTCGCCCTTATCACCATCCTGATGGTGCTCGGGCTGGCGTTCATGATGTACGCCGTCAAAGAAAAGGCCGTGGCCCAAGCCCACAAGGAGGCCGCGAGCTCACCCGGCACTGCGGCACCGGACCCGACCAGTACGATCAACAAGTTCCTCGGCACGCTCCTCTACGACGACTACGACGACGCCGACGCGCTCCACAACGCGCTGCGCGGGCACAGCATCGCCCGGGCCATGTACGGCAGCCGGTCCGACTACTCGAACACGAACCCGTGGGTCGGTTCCACGGTCCCGTGGGCCGGCGTCGGCACGTTCCACGAAGACCCCGCGGGCTACCTCAGTGGGCCGGCGACGACGTACCCGTCACTCGCCGGTCTGCTCCCCGCGACCCGGCGTGACCGCTCCCGGTTCGTGAATCACACGGTCATGACACTCGACAGCAAAGCGCTGGTGATCGACCCCGAGTGGACCGGGAACCGGTTCGCCGATAACACCATCCCTCTGCAACCCGTGCTGACGGCGTTCAATCAGAGCTTGGCCGGGCGGAATTATGTCGGCCTGCACGCGGGTTACACCTACCCCGACCTGAAGAACTTCTTCCTCGGCGCCCGCGACCCGGCGACCGGCGAAGTGCTGGCGCCATCGTTCTACCGCGACTGGCTGTTCCGTCACGAGAACCTCACGACGCAATCCGCGCTCGATCCGAGCAACCCGAACTGGGGCATCGCCACGGGGGTCGGGCAGCCTGAAAAGGACGCGCGGCTCCGCATCCTGCGCCCGCTGCCGGTGGACCACCCGAAGTTCCCGCGCGTTCCCCCCAACCCCGACGGCTCGTTCACCGGCGACGTCCAGAACCTGACCGGCGCGCTCGGGATTCAAAGGAACGACAGCCTGTGGATGCACATCGGTCTGAAGCCGATCACGCTCGCGGACGGGCGCATCGTGCAACCGATGGTTGCCCCGCTGATTCTCCCGTTCGATGGTCTGTTCGACCAGAGCGTACACGGGAACCGGCTCGGTACCGGCAACGCCCATGCGTCGTATGGCGGGTACGGCCCGTGGGAAGTCAACATAGGGTACGGGCTGAACAACTACGACAGAACCAGTTCGACGCCCGCGGCTCTGTCGACCGCGCTGGAAGCCGATCGCCAGAACCTCCTTATCAACCGAACGGGTGTGGCGGCCGCGTTCGATCCGTACACGGGCGGGCGCCAACTACCCAATTACTCTTCGGTCAGTTGGACCGGTGCGCCAGTTACTTTTGCACTGCCCACGGCTGGGAGCCTTCGCGGTCTGCCCTCGTTCGGTGACCCGTCGTTCGCCCCGGCATACGGCGGCTTCCAAAGCACCAACGCCGCCGTGGGGCACCCCGCGGGGTACAACCCGAACGAGTTCGTCACGCTCAGCGACGCGGACCCTCTCAAACCGTTCATTTCCCCTTACAGCGACATCAAGCGTCTGAGCCTGCGTTACGCCTTCACCCCAGACTGGCACTTACAGGCGTTCTCAGCAAAAAACACGTCAGCGGCGTTCCGCAGCGATACGGGCACGTACCCATACGTTGCCAGTCCGGGCGCGAATACGCCCTCTCAGTACCGGCTCGACCCGGTACACCCGCGGCGCAATCTGTTTAGCCCGAGGAACAACAGTCTCGACCGCCCCGCCATCGCGCCGAACTTCCTTAACCTCGACGCGGCCGGCGCCCTGACGTTCGGTACCGGTCCCGGTGGTCCAACCAAGCCCAGCGCATTGTCAGCCGCAGCCGGACCGTACCCGTCCCCTCAAGGCCTCGGTAGCATCTCCGACTTCGCGGCCGGCAACCAGTGGGTAAACGCGACGGCCGAACTTGGTTCGGTGAATCTAAACCGTCCGCTTGCCGATTACCGGGTCGATACGAATCTGCCTTTGACTAACGCGAACACCAACCCCACTGTTGCGAATCAGGCCGATCAGGACCGGCAAGCTCTTGCAAGAGACATTTTCGCGCGACTCTGTGTGGCGCTAGGAGCCGCTGCGCAGGTTCGGTTCGATAACACGGGCGTAACTATTAGACTACCCGATCCGACGACTTTCATCCTCACACCAGTGAGCGGTGCTCCAATTACTTACACAGCGCAGCATTACTGGGTGCTTCGCTATCTGGCACAGCTAGCTGCGAACATCGTCGACTATATCGACAACGATGACGTGAACACCACCTTCGTGTGGAACCCGCCCACGACCGGAACCACCGATTTCGCGAACCCGAATGACGTCGGGAACCGTGTGGTGTTCGGCATCGAGAAACCGCGCCTCGTCCTCAACGAAATTTACAGTGAGATCACTAACGCCCCGGGCGACCCTGTCCAGGACGCGATTGATCCGATGACAATGATGCCGAAGGCGCTCGCTGCAAACGCACAGGCGCACATCAAATTCTGGGCGGAGTTGCTCAACCCGACCTCGACTCCGCACACGAATCCGCCGGCGCTGCCGCTCCCGCCCGCTGCGGGTCCCCAGGGGATCTTCGGTACGGGTGCCGTTAATCTGAGTGCCTACCAGATCCAGATCGCGCGTCAGAAGCGCAAGACGGGTGGGGCACCGATGCCAAAGGACCAGTTGTCAGCGTTTCTTATCCCAACCGATCCTGAGTTCCAGTCGAACGTTACGGGGCGGTTCGTCGAAGCTGCCGACACAACGTTCACGTTCCCCGCGGCGCCGGTCAACCAACCTGCGAAGGTCGAGCCAAACAACGCACAGTACCAGCCTTCGGACCCGACAAACCTGCCTCTAAACGGGGTCGTGCTGGTCGGACCAGAGGTTACTGCAAAGACCCCGGCCGCGGCCGAGTTCAACCCGCCGAACACAGGTGTTTGGGCGAGCACGAACAAGGTGACCTCGGTGGCGCCTGCAGTCATGGGCAAATCGGGAGTGAGCACCGCAATGGGGTACACGCTCGACATGCCCCCGGCCGCCACACTCTCAACGGAAGAGTTTAAGCGGCACACGGTCCTGCTCCGCCGCGCGGCGAACCCGTACCTGACACCGAACGACCCGTTGTTGACGGCGACGTACAACAGCATGCTCCCCATCAATCCCTATGTCACAGTAGACATGATGAACGAGGTGCCCGCGTTTGACTCGGTCCACCGCGCTGCGAACGGGACAACGGACCGCGGGTCGCGTCCCGCGATGATTCCGATGGGGAAGAATCCGGAGGATTACTACGACCCGGTCGCTGACCGCTTCTCGATTGGCAAAGTGCAACCACTCGCTGGTTGGGCGGCATATGACCCGACCACTACTTTTACGCCGGGAAAGTACAACAAATACGATTTCGCGACCTCGATGGTTTTGGCCCAAACGACCCTGGCTACAATGCCGCGCCCGACGCCGGACCCGAACGAGCCGAAGAACACGTTCGGGCGTCACAACGGCAACGCCGGACAACCGGCGGGATCGACCGTCACTGCCCCTCCGAACGCTGTCGCGACGATCAGCGATACGATCATGACGCCGTTCGACTGGCTGCCGCACATGGACCGGCCGCTCGAAACGCTCGGCGATGTGTTTCTCGCACGGGATTCCAAACCGCACATGCTCACGAACGAATTTGTAAGGAACACGCCCGCCGGTGTGGTGCAGGATGCCGGTTACGCGCGCTGGCGGTTCCACGATAACGGCCTGGCCCGGGCACTGGAATATCTCACGGTCAAATCGCCGAGCTACCACGTCGCGCACGGCGGGCGCGTGACCGGCAAGATCAACGTGAACGCGATGCAGGACCTCCGCGTCGCGCAAGGGCTGTGGGATCCGCTGACCAGCAACCAGTTGAACTTCGTAAACACCACGGTGTGGGGGACGGCTACGAACGCAACCACCTCGTGGATGAAATCACGGACCCCGTTCCAGACGCGCAACAACGCGAGTGGCGTGGCTACGTTTGAAGTACCGGTGCCGACTTCGAGTGTGACTGATTCGAGTGTGGTCGGTTCGACCGCGAGTCCCGATCGCCCGTTCCTTCCGTTCGGCACACCTGCGGCATCAGCCGCCGGCACCATCTTCGCCTACGGTACGGGAAGCGGGATCGATAACACAGTTCTGCGGCGCGACCTGACCACTCCGGTGCTGCCACTGCTGTACGATACTACTGTTGCGACAACCTACCCCACGACTCACCCCTACACGCAGATCGAGGCGTTCCGGAAGGTACACAACAACATCACCACCGTCAGCCACTCGTTCGTCGTGTACGTCACCATCGGCTACTTTGACGTGACGTATCCGGCTACCGCGCCGGCCGGGTGGCCGAACAACGTGAACGTGCCGATTCCGCCGCAATTCGGCGCCGAGGTGTACGACAAGATCCCGGGTGACATGCGGCAGAAGTACATCGCCTTCATCGACATGGCGAACATGGCGATGAAGCCCCAGCCGGTCGCTAATGACGCGAACCCCCACGCGGTCTACTCGCCGAACTCGCCGCAGCCGTTCTTTACATCGCTGACGGGTACCGTTCGACCTGGAGCAGCAGTCACGACTCCAGTACCGATCTCGCTCGCGTCCGGGACCGGCGACGGAACCACGATGACCATCCTCTCGCGCGTTCCTGTGACCATGCAACCCAGCGTGGTGGATGATCAGCGGGTTTTGGTCAGCGCCGGGACTCAACTCGCCATCGGTTACGGAGCCGATATTCAGTACGTGACCGTCGATGCCGTTGGGCCACTCGGTATGGGTGTGAATACCAATTACCCCAACGGCCTAGGTGTGAACCAATTGGGCGTGACCGGTCTGAACCGACCTGCGTGGGGCGGCTCGTGCGTGTCGAACGTGCGACCGGGCTATGCCGGACCGCAGCCCTTGTTCGATTACAGGTCGATTAACTACAAGCCGGTGATCCCGTATGTGGAACGGCTGAGGTAAGAAAATCCCATTAAGCACTCGGCCGGTGCGGACCGGTCGGCAGAAGCGCTCTTCTGGCGTTTCTGCCGGCCGGTCCACACCGGCCGAGAGCGTTTCACACACATCCCGACGCAGTGCCGAAGTGATTCCGGCGACGCAGACGTGCTGCCCGCGCCAGAACTTGACTTCGGACATTTAGTCCCGCCCCTGAGCGTTACAATTAGAGTGGGTGAATATTGGACCAAGAACGAACAGCGAAGAGGCGTTATTAGGGGTGCAACGATGGCTGTCACGGAAATTGAGGCGATGTTAGCCGATGTTAGCGAAATGCAGTAACTCACCAAAAACGGTCGGCTGGCGGAATGAAGCCGATATGCCTGAAATTTCAGCAGTTGGCGCGTTTCGAGTTTAATGGTTCGGGTCGTGCGGACCCCGAAAGCCCAAAATGTTAGCGTTTGTTACCCTCGGAACGGGTCGCGAGTTGCAAGTGCATATTTAGTAATGATTTAGCGAATAAAACGAGAGGCGAAAGACGTTAGTGGGCCGGTGACCGGCTACTCGGCACGGCGCGGGAAGCGGGAGCGGGTCGGTTCCAGGACCAGCGGCCAGTAGATGCGGATCGTCGTGCCCCAACCGGGTTCCGATTCCACTTCAATGTGGCCGCCCGCGGCGCGGACCGCGGCACTCACGGTCGCGAGACCCAACCCGGTGCCGCGCTCGCCCTTTGTGGTGAAGAACAGGTCGAACATTTTCTCGCGGACCTCGGCCGTCATCCCGCACCCCTGGTCCGCGACCGTGACCGCGACGAACTCGGTCGGCGGGGCGTCGGCGGGCCAGCCGCGGTGTCCTGGTTCGGCGAGCGCGGCCGCGGCTCGCACCGTAATGGTGCTTCCAGAAGAGCTTGCGTCGCGCGCGTTCAGCACGAGGTTGAGGAGCACGCGGTCGAAGTCGGTCGCGTCGGCGCGTGCGAGCGGGAGCCCGGGGGCGATATCGAACTGAAGCGCGATTTTTCGCTCGGTGAGCCGCCGGAGCATCGGTTCGAGCGCGCGGAGCGCTGCGGCTACGTCGAGCGGGGCGAAGTTCGGGGCGCCCGGCTTGCCGATCGCGACCAACTGCCGGCTCACGATCGCGACGGTCTGTGCGGTACGGGCGATCGTGTCGGCGAACTCGCGGTGCGGGTCGCCGTCGGGCAGGGCCGAGTGGATCAGGTCCGCGTTGCCGATGATGACGCCGAGCATGTTGTGAAAGTCGTGCGCAACTCCTGCCGCTAGGCGCCCCGCGTCGGCGAGGTTCGCGGTCGCGCGCGTGGCGTTTTCCGCGGAAAATGCCCGTTCTTCGGCCGCCGCGAGGCGCGCTTCGAGTTCGCGCACGGTGTCCGCTTCGGTCGCCCGCGCCAGTTCGACCGCGGCCCGCGGCGCGAGCGCGCAGAGGACCGTGCGGGGGTCGAGGTCGGTGTCAAAGGGGCGGTCATCGGCGATCGCGACGAAGCCGAGTAACCGGCCGGCCGCATCCACGAGCGGCTCGGCGGCGAACGCTTCGGCCCGGAGCTTCAGCAGGAGCGGGTCGGCGGGGTAGCGGTCGCGTGCGCCCGAGGGCACGAGGACGGCCCCGCCCGCAACGAGGTCGTGTACCACGCCGGTGCCCGTGTCGAAGGCGAACGGCTCCACCGCGCGCCCGCCGATCCACGCGACCGCGGTCCGCGCTTTGTCGGACGTGTGTGGCTCGACAACGATCGCGGCGCGGACCGCGCACGCGATGCACAAATACCGCGCGAGTTGCACGAGGAAGTCGCGTGCCGTTGAAGGGCCGGCGCCCTCGAGAACGGTGAGGACCGCGTCGCGGGTGCGGCCCTTGCGGGTGACGTCGGTGGTGGAGCCGTCCACGCGGAGCGGGCGCCCCTCGGAGTCGCGTACCAGTTTGCCGCGCGTGATAACCCACCGAATACCGCCGCTCGCGTGCGCGACGCGGTGCTCGAGCGAAAAGGTACCGGCATCCGGCAAACGTGCGAACGCGAGCCGCAACCGGTCCCGGTCGTCGGCTGGGGCCGCATCGATCCAACGACCGCGCTGGATCTCGATTTCGTGCGCGGTCAGGCCGTAGAGCCGCTCGACGGCCCCGCCCGCGAAGAACACCGACTGGCCGTCCGGCGACACGGACCAGATCACGTCGTCGAGCGAGGCCACCACTGCGGCGGGCGAAACGGCGGCGTCCGGCGCGTGGTCGCCGGGGGCGGGGCGCTCCGCCTTGCGCGGTGCGGGCCAGAGGGTAACCGTGGGCGTTTCTGAGGTTCGAGTTGTTTGTGCGAGCGCGTTCGAGATCGGTGTAATGGGAACGATTCGGGGAATGGAGCCGAGCAGCGCCGCTTCGAGTGCGGCGGTCCGCTGTTCCTGCCGCACGAGCCGGTCGAGCGCCTCGCGAAGCAGGACTTCGATCGGGGCGGTCGTGGTCATGGGTGAAGTGCCCCGCGCGTGTTGCGGGCCGTGGGCCGATGCGGTAGGCTTTCGCTCACCGCCTGCGCCCGCCAACCCGAAAGGCTCTTCTGATGCGCCGCTTGTTTCCGCTCGCCACTCTCACCGGGCTGATCGTTGCCGTAACAGTGCCCCGAACCCCGATCTCGGCCGCCGACGACTACACCTATGGTCCCGACTCGGCGCCCCAGAGCAACGCGCCGAAGGGGACGGTGACACAGTTCCGCTGGAAAACGAGCAAGGTGTTCGAGGGCACCGAGCGCGACTACTGGGTGTACGTGCCGAGTCAGTACGACGGCCGGGCGCCGGCGTGCGTGATGGTGTTTCAGGACGGCGGGAGCTACGTGGGCGAGAAGGGCCAGTTCCGCGCGCCGGTCGTGTTCGACAACCTGATTCATAAGAAGGAGATGCCCGTGACGGTGGGCATCTTCATCAATCCGGGCAAGTTCCCCACTCCGGGCAAGGAGGAGAAGGACTGGCGCCAGAACCGGAGCTTCGAGTATGACACCGTTTCTAACCAGTATGCCCAGTTCCTGGAAAAGGAGATACTCCCGGAAGTTGGGAAAAACGTTAAATTAAGAACAGACTCTGACGGTCGGGCGATCTGCGGGATTAGTTCCGGTGGGATTTGCGCCTTTACCGCGGCATGGGAACGGCCGGATTTGTTCTCGAAGGTACTCTCTCACGTCGGCAGTTTCACCAACATTCGGGGCGGTGACGTGTACCCGGGGCTGATCCGCAAAACGGAGAGGAAACCGATCCGCGTGTTCCTACAAGACGGCGCGGGCGATCTCGATAACCTGCACGGGCACTGGCCGCTGGCGAACTTGTCGATGGCCGCGTCCTTGAAGTACATGGACTACGACTACAAACTCGTGTACGGCGACGGCGGACACAACGGGAAGCACGGCGGGGTCACGCTCCCGGACGCGCTGCGGTGGTTGTGGCGCGATACCAAACCGGCGAAGTGATTCCGCGATCGCCGCCGGTGCAAGAGAGGACCGGTAGGTGCGCCAACTCCCCTCCTCAAATTTCGTGCAACGAGCTTGCTCCATGAAGCGATTTCTCGCGTCGGTCGTACTGGTCCTGGTGGTCTCGTCTGTTGGCCGCGCCCAAGATATGCCGCTGGCGCAGATCCTCATTGATGGCGAGGGGTGGAAAAAGGTGGAAAATCCCGGATCGCAGGCTCCCCGTAGGCCGGTCCTCACTCACTCGCCGGACGGCAGCACCGCCTTCCGGTGGGCGCTGTCGTCGGGGCGGTTCATTGAAGCGCGGCAAATCAAAGCCCCCGACGCGCAGCCGTACATTGCGTACTGTCCGCTGCGCCCGAAGAACGGGGACGCGGCAATCGAGGTCACGGGCCTCGTGACGGACCGCGACGGCCGCATCTACGCGGCGACCGAGATCGGCGTCCAGGTGTTCGATCCGACCGGTCGGTTGTGCGGGGTGCTGGCGCCGGCCGCACCGGGCAAACCCGAATACCTCGCGCTGGAGGGCGACACGCTCACACTCTGGATCAGCGCCACGAAATACGCCCGAAAGCTCAACGCGGTCGGGGTAAAATGAGGGCCCGTCTTCACCGGCACTTCACGGAGCCGGGGTAGACTGCCTTTTGTTCGGCGATACGATACAATATTGCTTTCTGTCGTCGTCTCCTGCCCCTAGTTTTGGCAGGCACGGGAACGGGTCTCGAAGTCACGAACCCATTCCTTACCCACGGCGTCTAACTCTGGCCGCGACCCGCGTGGGTAGCGGGTTACCTTTTCCCCATGTGGAAGGAGCCGGTAAAACACCCCGGCCGCAACGACGATGCTCGACAAAGTACGCAACATCGGGATCATGGCTCACGTGGACGCTGGCAAAACCACCACGACGGAGCGGATCCTGTACTACAGCGGCACCAAACACAAGGTCGGCGACGTCGATGACGGGGACACCACCACCGACTTCGACCCGCTGGAACGGCAGAAGGGCATCACGATCAACTCGGCGGCCGTGTCCATCGACTGGGCCGACCGCGCGGGTGGCCCCATCGCCATCAACATCATCGACACCCCCGGCCACGTGGACTTCACGGCCGAGGTCGAGCGGTCCCTGCGCGTCCTCGACGGTACGGTCGGCGTGTTCTGCGCCAAGGGCGGCGTGGAGGTCCAGTCCGGCACCGTGTGGCGCCAGGCCGCTAAGTACAAGGTGCCCCGGCTCGCCTACGTGAACAAGCTGGACCGCATGGGCGCGGACTTTTGGGGGTGCGTCGAGCAGATGAAGACCAAACTGGGCGCGATCCCGGTCGTGGTCACCATCCCCGCCGGCCAGGACTCGGCGCTGGAGGGCATCATCGACCTGATCACGATGAAGCTCGTGACCCGCGACCTGAACGACAAGACGAACCGCAAGTTCTTCACCACCGACGTGCCGGAGAAGTACCTCGCGGAAGCGCAGCTGCGCCGCGAGCAGATGCTCGACGGGGTGTCGGCCGCGTCCGACGAGATCACGGAGCTGGTCCTCGACGGGAAGGACGTGCCGGACGACCTGATCCGCGTGGCGCTCCGCAAGGGGACGCTGGAGAACATCTTCACGCCCGTCCACTGCGGCAGCAGCAAGCACTTCCACGGCGTCCAGCAGCTACTGGACCTCGTGGTGGACTGCATGCCCAGCCCGCTGGACCGGCCCCCGGTGGACGGCATCCACCCGAAGACCAAGGAGGCGGTGATCCGGAAGCCGGACCCGTCCGAGCCGATGAGCGCGCTGGCGTTCAAGACCGTGGCCGAGGTGAACGGCGACCTCGTGTACATCCGCGTGTACTCCGGCGAGATGCGGCCGGGCGAGACGTACACGAACACGACCAACGGGAAGAAGGAGCGGATCGCGCGGTTCTACCGCATGATGGGCGACAAGCGGATCTCGCTGGAGAAGGCCGGCCCCGGGGACATCGTCGCGGCCATGGGCCTGTCGGAGACGTACACGGGTAACACCCTGTGCGACCCCGACCAGCCGGTCGCGCTCGAAGCGATCCAGTTCCCCAAGCCGGTCGTCGCCCAGTCGCTGTCGTTCAGCAAGTTGCTGGACAGCGGCAAGGTGGGGGAGGCGCTCAACCGCTTGGTGCGGGACGACCCGACTTTGAAGACGCACACGGACGATGAGACCAAGGACACCATCCTCTCCGGGATGGGCGAGTTGCACCTGGAAATCTCCGTCGAGAAACTGAAGCGCGCGGTGGGGGTGCCGCAGGACGACGTCAAGTCGATCACTCTGGGCAAGCCCCGGGTGGCGTACCGCCAGTGCCTGGCGCGCACGATCGACTTCGAGTACAAGTTCCAGAAGCAGACCGGCGGTCGCGGTAAGTTCGCCGTGATCTCGGTGAAGTACAGCCCGCTCACCCCGGAGCAGATCCAGGAGAAGGTCGCGGAGATCGAGGAACTGGGCGACCCGAAGGTGAAGCCGGACCCGAACAACGTGTACTTCGTGAACGCCATCACCCAGGGGTCGATCTCGAAAGAGTACATCCCGAGCGTGGAAGAGGGACTCAGGGAGGAAGCGAAGAAGGGGTACAAGTACCCGTTCCCGTTTGTGGACCTGGAGTTTACGCTCCACTTCGGGAAAATGCACGACGTCGACTCGTCGCAGGACGCCTTCTTCCTGTGTGCCCGAGAAGCGTTCCGCGAGGCTCAGGAGCGGGGCGGCATCGAGTTGCGCGAGCCGATCATGAAGATCGTGGTGGTCTCGCCCAAGGAGTACCAGGGCCAGATCTCGGGTAACATCAGCAGCAAGCGCGGGCTGATCGAGGAGACGAGCGAGGACAAGGGCATCGCCCAGGTGGTGGCGAAGGTGCCGCTGTCGAACCTGTTCGGGTACACCAACGACCTGCGCAGCGCGACAAAGGGTCAGGCCAGCTTCTCGATGGAGTTCAGCCACTACGCGCAGGTGCCGGTCGAGTTGGCCGACATCCCCAAGCCCGACGCGAAGAAGTAATGTGCTGAGCACGTAATGCTCAACCGAACCGGGAGCCATGTGGCTCCCGGTTTTTTCGTTTCTCCAGTACCGAGAGCATCCTTGTTTGGTTACGGGGCAATTCACCGTCGCGATCGAACGAGCCGCGACCGCGAGGGAGCGGGACTTCCCGGGTTAGGGAACCCGTACAACTCGGGAAGTCCCGCTCCCTCGCGGTCGCGGCTCGTCACAAGCGGCCCGGTGGAGGAGTGCTCGGCCGGCGATTCGCCCCGAGCACCAGTTTGCTCGACGAGTGGCACCATATTACGTCGACGCGGCCCGCCGAGCGGCGCCGATCGCTTCATCCAGTCGCGACAGGAACCGCGACCGGTCCTTTGGGGCCATCGCGGACGGCCCGCCGCCTATCTGTCCCATCGCGCGAAGTTCTTCCATCAGGTCTCGCGCCGCGACCGCTTCGCCGATGGTATCGGCGTTGAACAGTCGGCCCTTCGGATCGAGCGCGACGGCCCCGTTGGTCACGCAACGCGCGGCCAGCGGAACGTCGGAAGTGATGCAAATATCACACGATCCGATTACACCCGCGATCCAATCGTCGGCCGCGCCGAACCCGGCCCGAACGACTAGTTCGACTAGCGGATCAGCGGGCACGCGCATCGTACTGTTGGCGACGACGAATACCTTCAGCGCGTACCGGCGCGCGACCTTGTACACCTCGTCCTTGACCGGACACGCATCGGCGTCGATGTAGATCGTCAGCATTCATTATCCCTCAAAAACCAGACGCCCCGTGCCTTTCCGGGAAGCCCAATGCGGGTGCATTCCGGCGCGCCAATTGCTCACTTTTTAAGTAGCCCAAGTCGAGGACGAAAGAGGTACGTCATGTGGGCGTATGATAACACGTTGCGGCACGCGGATGTGGTCGCGGCCTTCGACAACCAAGACGACGCGGACGAGGCTCTGCTCCAATTGCGCCTCGCCGGGTTTCGGGACACTCAAATCGGCTACACCGGTCGGCTCGCCAACGGTCACACAACGGACCTGATGGAGCGCGACCACTCGATTGCCGGGGCAGTTTTTGGGGGAATCGCTGGGACTGCGCTCGGCGCGGCTCTCGCCCCGACAATGGCCTGGCTAATGGCCCCGCCCACCGGCCCGAGTGATCTGTTCAATCTTTCAATAACGTGTGCGGTATTCGGGGCGCTGTTCGTCAGCTTCGTTGGCGGGTGGATCGGAATGAGCCTTCACCGGCGCGGGGTAGATGCCCCCGCGACCACTTTCGCTGATGGCCCGTTCATCCTCGCGGTTTCCGCGGGCAACGCGCGCGACCGCGCGTGGACGATCTTACACGAGCACGGGCACGATCTTTCATCGGGGGCGGTCGCGCAAGCTGGGGCGATTTGAAAGCCTTTTGGCTCATGTCTTGTATCGGGCGCCGGTCGGTATTGCCTGATCGGTAGTCGCGTGCATGCCGAGCAGAATACGGCGGAAGTCATCGGCGACAGTTTTTGAGGTTGTGGCCCCATTGGAACAGGGCGACGTACTGCGATAAGCACCGCGCACTCACGTCACGGAACGGACAACGTTAGCAGGGCACCGCCGTTTGCCGCGACGACGCGACGGTCGTTCTGGCAGTTGTCTTCTCACTCGGCTTCGTTGGTTTCGCGGTCGGGTACGTTTGGGGGCACATGATGTGGTTCTTGGCGGAACGCACGCACGGCCGGATCGAGCCGGATGAAATGGAAAAGGGCGCGATGCCAAAGTGAGGCACCGCGCCCGTGATTTTATTGGGATCTGAAGCGACGAGTCGCTCCACTTCACCCCACGACGAGCTTCAACTGAACGGTGCCGACCTGCACCACGTCGCCGGGCTTCACCGGGCGCGGCTGGCCGGCGTGAACGCGAATCCCGTTGAGCCACGTTCCGTTGAGGCTGTTCAAGTCCTCGAGGAACACGCTCCCCTTCTCGAACGTCAGCGTCGCGTGCTGGCGCGAGCACCAGATCTGTTCGACCGACTCCTGGCTCACGAGGTCGATGTCCACGGGCTTGTCGGCGAACCGGCCGACGATGTTCTTGCCCTCGTAGAGCGGGTACTCGGCGCCGATCTTCATCCCGCGCAGCACGACCAGTTTCGGCTTCACGGTCGGGACCACGGGGCCACCGGGCGCGTGATCGGCGCGGTCGGTCGCGGGGATCGTGACGTGAACCAGGGCTTCTTCGAGTTCGTTCATCGGATGGTCCGGTAGTCCGGGGTGAGCCGGCAGCGTTGCACCGGCGACGTGCGCGCGAGCCGGTTCGGGCGGCACGGTTCGGGGGCGGTTCGGGAGCGCGGCCGAATCGTCGAACGGTTTGGACAGGGCCGGCGTGGGCGGGAGCGGCTCGCAAGCGAGGACGTCGAGCACCAAAACCGGTTCGGTCATCGGGGCCGGGAGCGGGGCTTCCAGGTCCGCCAGCGCACCGAACAAGGGCGCGCCGCACCGGACGCACACCCGTGCGCGGTTCAGGGCAGCGACTCGGCACCGGGGGCAACTGGCCACCATTGACTCTCCCCTGGGAGTCGGTCCGGGCGCGGGTGATAATGATTGGTCCGGGCGGGACCACCGCACCCACACTTCGGATCGAATCGCGATCTCGGACCGAGTGGGCGTCTGAACGGCCGATGTGTTCGCACGCCACTCTAGTTCACATTTCGAGTTGTCAACTTCCCCCCAGCACGAATTGCCGGCGCGAATTACAAACGGACCTGAATTCTGCGACTTTTGGTGTCCGAAATTGCCGCAAAGACCCTCACGCGGGCCGAATTTCCAACACCACGGCGCCGATCGGTGCCTCCGAAGCGACCGTGAAGATCACTTCGTTTCGGGGGCTGAGCAGAGTAGTAATGTCCACCGCGAAAGGCGTCGGTACTTCGACGGTGGCCCCATTGACGTGAACCTCGGCAGCGCCGGGAATATGCGCACACACGAGCCAGACGCGCTCGTCGGGCGCCAGGGTGCGCGGGCGCCCGAACTTCCGCGCGTGCCGCGTGCCGGCTGGGGTGGAGGTGACGTCCCACGGCGGTCCGAGGCGGATCGTGTGCATGGAGAGTTGAGTCCGAAACACGAAGTGCGAAGTACGAAAGAAGGCTTCGCTCAAGTCGGGAGCGAAGCCTTCTTTCGTACTTCAAATTTTGAATTTGCCCGACTCGGTCAGGCCGACTGCAACCGGTCGTGCCACTCGTCGAGCAGTTTGCCGATGTTCTTGAACGAGAAGTCGAGGTTGGCCAACTCGTGGCCGAGGTCGATCGCGCGGGGCAGGTCGCCGTTTTCGGCAGCGCCGCTCGCGAGTTGGAAGAGCAGCTCCTTTTTCACCGCTTCTTCGGTTTCGGGCACCCCGGCCAAGCCCTCTTCAAAGTTGCGCTGCGCGAGCCGCCAGTTGTTCCGCTTCTTGAAGCACATCCCGAGGAGCAGCGCCGCGCGCCACTTCAGCCGCTCGTCGCGCCGGGCGAGTTGCAATTCAGCAATCGCCTCGTCCACGCGATCGACCTTCAGCAACCGCGTACCGAGTTCGATGCGGTGGCTCAGTTCGTTGGGGGACCGGTCCGCCTTCACGCGGAACAGCTCGATCTCGCGGGTGTTGACTTCCTTCACCAACTGCGCCCGCAGAGCGGCCAGTTCCGCCTCGGTCATCTCCTCGCCGGTCGCGGGAACGTCGGTGTCGTCGTCGGTCGCGGCTCGTGCTTTTTCTTTGAGTTTGCGGAACCGCGCGTCCGCGATTTCGAGGTTCTTGCGAACCGGTGCGAGGTCGAGTTCCATCAGCTCCAGTCGGATCTGGAACGCATTGCCGGTCGGCCCCAGCCCGCGCTGGAGCACGTCGCGGGCGCGGTCCTCCTGCCCGTTCTTGCGGTACACGCCGGCCAGTTGAAGGTACAGTGACGGTTCGGTCGGGTCGGCCTCGATGCGCTTCATCAGCGGCTCGGCTTCGCGCGCGAGCTTGTCCTGCTTTTCGTTCGCGCGCGACTCGATCCGGCCGAGGATCGGCGATTCCTTCGTGCCGGCCGCCGCCTCTTCGTAGCCGCCCTTCTGAATGACGGAGCTCGCGGCGAGGTCTTTCGCCTTGTGCTGTGCTTCGACGTCGGACGGGTTGGTGTCGCGAACGAGCTGCCACAGCACCATCGCCTTCTGGAAGTCCCCGCGCTTCTCGAACTGGCGCGCGAGCGCGCGGTTGAGGGTGGCGTCCTTGGGGTACTTTTGCCGCGCCTGATCGAGCGTGAACACCGCGAGGTCCGACAGCCCGAGCGCATCAAACGCTTCGGCCATGTCCATCTGCGCGCCCTGGTCCCAGGGGTTACGGCAGAGCACCTGTTCGCCGTACTCGAGCGCCTTCACGTAGTCGCGGTTGCGCTTGGCGACGCGCAACTTGGCCTTCCACCGTGGCGTCGTGAGGAACGCGAACCGGCTCCCGCGCAAGTTGTTCCCGTACTTCGCCTTCTGCGTATCGCGGAGCTGCTTGCGGTAAAAGAAGTTGCCCGGATCGAGCCGACAACAGGTGAGCAGCAATTGAATGGCGTAGTCGAACCCGCCGTCGGTAATGAGCTCTTTGGCTTTGGTGAAGCTCTGTTGCGCGATGCGCTTCTGCTCGGCGGTGGGTGCCGGAACCGCGCTGACGGGCGGTTGGTCGGACATGGCGGTGGCCTCTCCTCGCGGGGCGGCGCCGGTGCGCGGGCTGCTCTGGGCGCGTACCATGATGTTGTACCACAAAGGGAAGAGGGAAACTGCGCCTTGAACACGGTCGTACTAAAAGTCGATCCCGCGAACCCCGAACCGGACGTGATCCGCCGGGCGGCGGACGTGATCCGCGCCGGCGGACTGGTCGCGTTCCCCACGGAAACGGTCTACGGACTCGGAGCGAACGCACTGAGCACGGACGCGGTTTCGGGCATTTTTACTGCAAAGGGCCGGCCCGCCACGAACCCGCTCATCGTTCACATTTCTGGAATGGTGAGGAACCACCCACAGGTTCCTCAAACACACACCGTCCCGGACGTGTCTGAAGTATTAAACGTTGCGAGCGCCTGGCCCGCGACCGCGGCGCGGCTCGCGGCGCGGTTCTGGCCCGGGCCACTCACCTTGGTCGTACCGAAGCGCGACAACGTTCCCGATATTGTAACCGCAGGCGGGCAGACGGTGGCGGTGAGGTGTCCAAACCACCCCGTCGCGCGGGCGCTCATTCGCGCCGCGGGCACGCCGCTCGCGGCGCCGAGCGCGAATCGTAGCACCGAACTTTCCCCCACGCGCGCGGAACACGTCCTCAAGAGCCTCAACGGGCGAATCGACCTTCTGTTGGACGGCGGACCGTGTTCCGGCGGCCTCGAATCGACGGTCGTTGACGTAACGGCCGAATTCCCGCGCGTATTGCGCCCCGGCCTGATTACGGTACCGATGCTGGAAGAAGTGTGCGGCCGGGTCGAATTCGGCACGGCAAGTGGGGGAATCGCGCGCGCCCCGGGCCAGATGGTGAAGCACTACAGCCCGCGAACGCCGCTGGTACTAGCCGATGACGCGGACGCGGAACACCAGCGATTGAGAGAAGGCGGCTTTCGCGTAATCTCGCTCGGCCACGATCTGATTTACGCTTACAAGTCCATTTCAGGCGACCCGGAAGAGTACGCGGCCGACCTGTACGCGGTTCTCCACGAACTCGACAGCGGGCAATACGACCGCATCGTGATCGAGATGCCTCCCGATACACCCGAGTGGGCAGCGGTGCGCGATCGGCTCACGCGGGCCGCCGCACACGAATAAAACCGCGAGCGGATCGGGATTCGTCCCCGATCCGCTCGCATGACTTCAAAAGGGCAGCGCGCCCCAATCACGGCGCGTCGGACGGCAGCGGGTACCCGTCGGAGATGCTCAGCAGGAGTTGCAGCGTGGTGGTACTGATCGAGAACTGCACGCTCTTCACGGACCCGTCCAGGTAGAGCGCGTTGAAGACGCCCGTGTGCGACGACCCGAACCCGTGCGTGCCCTCGCTGCACCCGGTGCTCGTCCCCAGATCGGCCTGCACCGCGAAGTTGTGATTGTTCGTCAGCGTGGTCGCGTCCCAGTTTCCCAGGTTGCCGTAGTCGAGGCCCCACGACCAGCCCGCGCGGTCCACGTTGTCGTTACCGGTCCCGAAGGTCGCTTTGCACACGTTCTTCTCAGCGACCGCGATCGTGTTGCTCGTTCCGTCGGACACGGAGACCATGTTCACCCGGCCGAAGTTGTACGGTCGGAACACTCCCTGCCCCGCGGACGTGCCGTAGCAATTAAAGGCGTTCCCGTAGTAGTCGGTCTGGGCAATGCCGTTGGCGTTGGTCCCGTTGCTGCGGCGCGACGGGCACGCATAAACCGGGATCGCCGTCCCTTCGATGATCGCCAGATTGGTCGCCTTGTAGACGTTGTCTTGTTCCAGATACGGCAGGATCTGGAACGCCCACCCGCCGCTCGCGTAGTTGTTCCACGGCGGCGGCGACCCCGACACGGTAATATTCTGGACGTTTGAATCTTGCCGACCGTAGGGCTGATAGTTGAACCCGCCCCCGGGGAAGGCGTTGTTCGCGTCGTGGCACGAGTGCAGAGCGAGACCGATCTGTTTGAGATTATTTTGGCACTTCATTCGTGACGCCGCCTCGCGCACCTTCTGCACGGCGGGCAGCAGCAGACCGATCAGAACGGCGATGATCGCGATCACCACCAGTAACTCGATGAGCGTAAAAGCGCGCCGACCCGAGTGGGCCTTGGGAGAGAACATTTGGACCTCACAACCAAAGAATTGAGAGCAAGCGGCAGGGCGTTGCGGGCAAAACTGCGACATGGGCAAAAGCGGACGCAGCACTTTTGGATACCGTTTCCATGCACGGCACTTACAGCAAACTCAGGAACGAAAAAGATGAGAATCGAGCGATCTTCGTCATCTTTGCCAAACCACCATTGAGACAAAAATATACGCGTAACGATCGCCGACGATGCGGACGTTGTCGGCTTTACGCTCGTCGGAGTGTAACTCTTGAGAATGCACTCCTTCGGGGCGGGGATTTTTCAAAAAGTCAGCAACTCGCGTATGCGATCGCTGGCCGCGCGCCTCTTCGGGAGTGAGAGGCCGATTAATGGGTGACTCATGAGCGGGACCGGGATCAACAACTATCTGCGGGCGGTGGGCATCGATCCGGCCGCGACCGGGCCGAGCGACGCCGAACTCGTCGCCCGGTTCAGCGCGGCACAGGACGAGGCCGCGTTCGAGTTGTTGGTCTGGCGCCACGCGCCGCTGTTGCAGCGGGTGTGTCGGTCCGTGCTGAGGGACCAGCACGCGGCCGAGGACGCGACCCAGGCGACCTTCCTCGCGCTCGCGCGCAAGGCGGGTACGTTTACCGGGCGCGGGACCGTGGTCGGGTGGTTGTACCGCGTCGCCCGGCGCGTGTCGGTGCGGCTCGCGAAGCAGCGCGCCCGGTACCCGGCCGCCAGCGCGGAACTCGATCGCGTTCCCGCCCCCGACGGTCCCGGGGCGCCCGCGGACACCGGCCCCCTGTGCGAAGAGATCGATCGGTTGCCGGAACGGTACCGCGTTCCCGTGCTGCTGTGCTTCTTTGAGGGGCTGACCCACACGGAAGCCGCACGTCGGACCGGGTTACCGGTCGGCACGATCGCCGGTCGGCTGTCACGGGCCAAGGTACTGCTCGCGCGCCGATTGTCTCGGCGCGGGGGCGCGCTCGTCGCCGTGGCCCTTCCGGTCGTGTCGGGCACGTTCGTCGGCTCCACCGCCCGGGCCGCGGCACTGTTCGCCACCGGTCACCCCATCGCGCCTCTCGTTTCTGGTTCCGTTCTTTCCCTAGCCCGAGGAGCGACCCAACCCATGATCTCGTCATTCAAACTGACCGCCGCCGTTGCTGTGGTCTGCACCGTGTCCGCAGGCGTGTGGGCCTTCAACGCCCCCGCTCCCGTGCCAAATGAGGACACGCCCCCCGCAGCGGCGCTGACCGCACCAAACGGGGACGCGCCACC
This sequence comes from Gemmata palustris, assembly GCF_017939745.1. Classification (NCBI taxonomy): domain Bacteria; kingdom Pseudomonadati; phylum Planctomycetota; class Planctomycetia; order Gemmatales; family Gemmataceae; genus Gemmata; species Gemmata palustris. Next base: position 5,992,348 of record NZ_JAGKQQ010000001.1, read on the forward strand.
CGTAGCGGCGCTGACCGCAGTAGATCCACCGGCCCCGAAGTCGGACGCGCGCATCGCCGGCGCGGTCCAACGGGCCAAGAGCGCGAACACGCTCAAGCAGATCCTGATCGCGATTCACAACTACGCGGACGCCTATGGTGCGGTACCGCAGGACATCGTGGACAAGAACGGTAAGCCGCTACTGAGTTGGCGCGTCGCGATCCTGCCCTTTGTCGAGCACGAAAGACTCTACAAAGAATTCAAACTGGACGAACCGTGGGACTCGGCGACCAACAAGAAGCTACTGGCACAGATGCCCAATCTGTTCCGCGTCACGGACCAGGCGAAAGGCGAGACCAAAACCTACTACCGGGTGTTCTCCGGGCCGGGGGCCGCGTTCGAGACGGGCCAAAAGCTCACCTTCGCCGGCATCACGGACGGGCTGTCGAACACGATCGGCGTGGTCGAGGCCGGCCCGCCGAGCGAGTGGACCAAGCCCGGGGACATCGCTTACGATCCGAAGAAGCCGTTCCCGAAGCTCGAAGGGCCGTTCAAGAACGTCGTCATGGCCGGCATGATGGACGGGTCGATCGTTCCCTTCAAACCGGACCTCGACCGCGCCGAGTTTCGCAAGTTCGTTGAACGGGCCGACGGGCAGGTCGTTAACATCGATGACGCGAAGGCGGACGTCACCGCGCTCACAAAGGAAGACCTGAACGCGCTCGATAAAGTTCTGAAGGAAGACGCCGAATTGAGCACGCGATTCGCGAAGCTCTTGGCCGAACGAACGAAGCTGCTCGAGCAACTCGCCAAGAAGCCCGCGCCCGAGCTGGATCTCGAAAAGTTCAGTGACGAACAAACCGCGCTCCGGGCGCACATCGTCCGACTCGAAGAACAAATCGAAATGCTGAAAAAGGCCCTTGAGAAGAAATAGCCTTCACCCGGCGACGCGGGCTCAAAAGCTTGTGCCGCCGGGAACCCATCACCAATTCGGCTTTTCGAGTGACCGCGACGCGGACCGACGGTAAGCTCCCCCCATCCCCGGTTACTCAACCGGGTCAAGCACTTCGAGCAAGACGGCTGCAAATCCGCGTCACGGAGAACAACATGTTCGCGCGATCGCTGTTCGTTGGCGTGCTCGTCACGATGTGGGGGGCGCCCGCGTTCGCGGAGGAGCCGACCGCGCGAGTCGTCAAGTTCCACGGTTACACGGAGGCCATCGAAATAAAGCTCGGGAAGACGCGAGCCGTGCTGTGCCCGCAAGCCGGCGGGCGCGTGCTGGAGTTCTCGGTCGATGGCGCGGACGCGATGTACTTCGAGGCCGCTGAAAAGAACTGGCAACCAGGGAAGCCGGGACCGATCACCGCGGGCCGGTTCGATTACGGACCGGAACTGACTGTGACCCCGCACCCGAAAGCGTGGGGCGGCGAGTGGACCGCCGAGATCACCAAGACCAACTCCGTCAAACTTACGAGCCCGCCCGAAGATGGAGGCATTCAACTCACTCGCGAGTTCCGGCTCGTTCCGCACGGCAAGTCCGTGGGCCTGTCGTGCAAGCAGACAATGGCGAACGTCGCGAAGGAGACACGCGAAGTGTGCCACTGGGGACGGTCGTTTTCACCCGGCGGTGGGATCTGTGTGATCCCGCTCGGCGACCGCCCGAGCCGGTTCCCGAGCAAGTACGCGATGTACGAAGACAACACCGTCATCAACGTGAAGGCGACCGACGAGCGCATCCGCGAGCGCGACGGGTTCCTCGAAATCCTGGCTCCTCCGCGGAAGCCGAAACTGGGGTTCGACACGTATGCCGGGTGGCTCGCCTACGTCATGCCCAACGACACGGTGTTCGTGAAGCGCTACCCGACGTACCCCGACCGCGTTTACAACGAAGCGGCGGGGCTGACGCTCTCGGTCTGGTCCCCGAACGGTCCGCAAATCGAACTCGAACCGATCGGCCCGCGCGAGCACCTGAAGCCCGGTGAGTCCGCGTCGTTCATCGAAGACTGGTGGTTACTATCGCACCCCTTCCCGAAGAAGGGGCAGCAGATCGATTTGAAGGCACTCGCCGAACAAGTCGCGAAACAGACGATCGTGACGAAGTAGTGCGCGGGCGAGTTGGTGTGGATCTTGATTTCGCACAAATCTACATGACAACACGAACCCGCGCTCCACTTGAGCGCGGGTTCGTGTTGCAAAACGATCTCGTTCAATATCTGGCGATTCAGCCCACCAGAGTCGCATCAAGCGTGATCTCGGCCTTGAGCAACTTGGACACCGGGCACCCGGCCTTTGCCATGCCGGTGAGCTTCTCGAACGTTGCTTGGTCGGCTCCCGGAATCTTGGCCCTCAGGGTCAAGTGAACGGCGGTGATCGCGAACCCGCCTTCCACCTGCTCCAGCGTGACTTCCGCGGACGTGTCCATCTGCTCCGCGGTGAGCTTGGCCTCACCCAAAATCAGCGACAGCGCCATCGTGAAGCAGCCCGCGTGGGCCGCGGCGATCAGCTCTTCGGGGTTGCTCCCGCGCTGGCCCTCGAACCGGCTCGCGAAGCCGTAGGGGTACGCCGTGAGCGCGCCGCTCTCGGTCGAGAGCGCGCCTTTGCCGTCCTTGATCCCGCCCTGCCACGCCGCCGAACCTTTGCGCTTGATCTTCATCCGAATGCTCCCTGGGAACGCTCTCAACAACACAACCCACTCACTCCGCCGCGAGGTGCGCGCCCTTTTCGGCGACCGACCGGCGCATCAACAGCGCGAGGAGGATCAGCCCGACGGCAAGCACGGCGAACACCCAAAAGACGTCGAAGTACGCCAGCGATAGCGCCTGTTGTTGGCGCAAATTGTCGAGGACCTGGGCGCTCATGGCTTTCGTCGCAACCGGATCGCCGGTGAGCGGGGAGAGGGTCGCTTGAATCCCGGCAAGGTATTCCTGTAGCGTCGGGTTCAGTGGGTCCAAATACTCATTCAACCGCAGCAAGTGGAACTGTTCCCGCCGCTCCCGAATCGTTTGCGCGACCGAGGTGCCGACGCTCCCGCCCTCGTTGCGGAGCAGGCTGAACAACCCGACCGCGGCCCCGCGCAGGTGGAGCGGGACCTTCTGGTACACGGCCACGTTCAGTGGGGTAATCAGTAGCGAAAGCCCCGCGATCGTCACCACACGCGGCCACACGACGTCCCACGGGCCGATGTCCAAATTCATCTGACTCAGCCAGTAATTCCCGATCGCCATGAGTGCTAGACCGGCTACCACGAGCCACCGCGCGTCAACGCCCCAACCCAGGAGGAACGCCACGATCGGCAGGAGCAGTACCGCGCAGATCCCCGCGGGCGACAGCACCAACCCGGAGTGCGTGGCGTCGTACCCGAATAGCGTTTGGAGCATTCCGGGGAGCGAAACCGTTTGGCCGTACAGAACGGCAAACGCGCACGCGATCGCGATCGCCCCGACCGCAAAATTGCGATCGGCGAGCGGCCGGAAGTCCACGAGCGGCGCCGGGCGCCGGAGTTCCCAGACGACCAACCCCACGAGGCACGCGACGAACAGGGCCGACAGCGTCTGGACGCGGTAGAACGGGTCACCGAACCAGTCCCACTCCTGCCCCTTGCTCAGCACCACTTCCCAGGTCACCATCACGATCACCAACAGCCCCAGTCCGATCGTGTCGAACCCGATCGGGCTGTTCCGCCCCGCGGCCCGCGCCGCCACCAGGTACGGCGGGTCTTCGATCAGTGCGTAACACGCGGCCAGGGCGAGTAATCCGATCGGGACGTTGATGAAGAAGATCCAGCGCCAGGAGTAGTTATCGGTGATGTACCCCCCGAGCGTCGGGCCGATGACGGGCGCGACCAGCGCGGCCAGCGCGAACACAGTCAGTCCCTGCCCCTGTTTTTCTTTGGGGAACGTGTCGAGCAGGATGCCCTGCGTACACGGTTGAAGCCCGCCGCCGAACAGCCCCTGGAGGACGCGGAACAATATCAGTTGATCGAGGCTCGTTGCCAACCCGCACAACAGGGAGCTAAACGTGAACCCCGCGACCGAGAAGAGGAAATAGTTCCGGCGCCCGAGCCGCGTGAGGAGCCACCCGGACATCGGGAGCACGATCGCGTTCGCGGCGAGATAACTGGTAATCACCCATTCGCTATCGACTTCGGCGGCCGAGAGGCTCCCGGCCATGTACCGCAGCGCGACGTTGGCGATGGTGGTGTCCAGAACCTCCATGAAGGTCGGGATCACAACGGCGACCGCGATCAACCAGTGATTGGGACTCCGCGCGGGGCCACTCATGGCTTACCCCCGGTCGGTGCGGTCGGCGCGCCCGGACGGGCGAAATCCTGGAGCCTGCGCCCGGCGTTCGGTCCCGTCGGGGCTTCTTTGAAGTACACGTAGGGCGTCACCGATAGCCCCGCGTACAGCGTGTCGGCTTCGGGGTCGTAGTCTTCCAATTCGACCCGGACCGGGAGCCGCTGAACGACTTTGACGAAGTTCCCGGTCGCGTTCTGCGCGGGGAGAAGGGCCAGCGTCGAACCGGTCCCGTGAGTGAACCCGGTGATGCGCCCGTGGAACACGTGACGGTTCCCGTATATGTCCGCGAAGACTTCCACCCGCTGACCGATCTTGAGTTGAGTGAGTTGCGTTTCCTTGAAGTTGGCGTCGATCCAGATTTCGGTCAAAGATCGGACCGCCATCACCTGCTGACCGGCTTGCACGTTGTTGCCGGGGTTCACGTTTCGGCGCGTCACCACGCCGTCGATCTCGGCCACCACTCGGCAATAACGCAGGTTGAGTTCGGCCTGATCGAGATCACGGCGCGCCTGGAGCAATTTGGCTTCCGACTGCTTCACCGCGGGGGCTTCCGGGACCAGCGCCGTGAAGATACGGTCCACGTCTCGCTGCGCGTCGCGTGCGCGGAACTCGTCGAGCACCTGCTTTGGGGTAGCTTCGGACTTGGAGAGCGGTAACCCCACCTGAGCGGCGATGCGGATCAAATCCGCGACCGCCTGGCGCACGGTCGAGAACGTCTGGTTCAGGTCGACCGGGACGTCAGTGAGTGCTCCCTTCGCGGGTTGCGGTTCGAGGCCGAGAGTCACGCGGGCCTCGTACACCTCCTGGGTCGCTTGCTTGACTTGTGCCTCCGCGACGCCGAAGGACTCGACAGCGGCGTCGTACTCCTGCTTGCTCCCGGCCCCCTTATCGAATGTCTCTTTGACCCGCGCGAGGTCGGACTTCGCGCGCACCTGGATCGCCTCTTTACTGCGGAGCGCTGACACGCGGGCGTTCAGAAGGGCAATTTGGTTGTCAACCTGCTCCATTGTTGTCTGGAGCTTCCACCGCTGGCTCCGGAGCTGCGCGAGCATCCCGCGGACTTCGGACTCCGATGCCCGCTTGTCCGCTTCCGCCGCGGTGAGAGCCGCGCGCTTAATGTTGACCTGAACCTGATACGGTTCGGGGTCCAGTTCGATCAGCAGGTCACCCGCCTTGACGCGCGCGTTGTCGTCCACGAGCACCCGCTGAACCTGGCCCGACACCCGCGGCGCCACGAACGTGACGTGCCCGTTCACATACGCATCGTCGGTCGAAACCGTGTTCAGCGCCGTTTCGATTGTGGGAACGGCGAACACCGCCCCCGCTACCAACACGACCAGAACCATGGCCCCGATGATCCATCGCTTTCCGTGGCGCGGGGGCGCGGGAGCCTTCTGCGTGCCCGGTTGTTCCGGTGCGGGACTCGCACTCGTGCTCATGGGGTCCTCATGTGTGTGGGCCAATCGCAGCGTTGGGAACGTCCGTACCTGCCATCGGTTTTGACGCCGTATTGCAACTCGTGCGCCGACCGCCATCAGAATTTTTTCGGATCGACGCGGGTAACTTACCCGGGCGGCACGATCCCGACACCTGGGTTCGTGGGGCACGGGCGCAGTGCGAGTAGTTCCAACGCGGCCCGCTTATCTAAGCGTGGGAGCAATACAGGGCAAAATACTGGGACGGGTTCGGCCCCCGTGGGACACTAGATATCGGGTGGGTCGTTCCGCCGAAGATCGGCACGGGAGAACGCGAATCATGGCACATCCGCGATTGGCAACGGCCATTGATTTGCTGACCCGGTCGGGTGCCCAAAGCCTTTCCGTCGTTCCCGACGAGCAACTCGTGCAGCGCTTCGCCGGCGTTCGAGATGAAAGCGCGTTCGCGGAACTCGTCCGGCGGCACGGCCCGATGGTTTTCGGGGTGTGTCGCCGAATCCTGACCGCGGGACCGGACGCCGAAGATGCGTTCCAAGCGACGTTTTTGTTTCTGGCGCTGAAGGCGGGGAGCATTCGCAACACCGCGTCTGTGGCCAGTTGGCTCCACGGGGTCGCGCGCCGGGCCGCACTGAACGCCCGGAAGAGCCGCCTGCGGCGCACCAAGCACGAACAAATTGCTGTCGGAGTCGGCCCGCGCGAATCAATAGAAGCGCCTCTATCTACTGCATCTCTGGCGGAACTCCGAGGCGCGCTCGACGAAGAGCTTGCGCGCGTACCGGAACCGTTCCGCGGCACCTTCGTGCTGTGCTGTCTCGAAGGCCGGACGCGCCCGGAAGCTGCGGTCGAACTGTCGTGTACCGAAGGCACAGTGTCCAGCCGATTGGCCCGGGCGCGCCGAATCCTTCAAGAGCGACTCACCCGCCGCGGGATCGTGCCCGCGGCCGTACTCACGACCGGTGCCCTGTTCGAGACCGCCGTGCCGCCTGCCCTGGGAGCATCGACTGTTCGGATCGCCGGTTTACTTGTGACCGCGGGTACGAGCACGGATGTCATTCCGCCCGCAGTTGCCGCCTTGATTGAGGGAGTTACCACGATGTCTGTCAAGAAAGTGACCGCGCTCGCCGGGTTGGTTCTGACCGTGGCTCTGGCCGCGGGCGGAATCGGGTTGTCCGCCGGCTCCTTCCAGGACCGTGACCACGGCGCGCTCCCTGAAGCACCCGCTCGATCCAAAGTGGAACCACCGGGTGACAAAGAAAAGAAAGCCCCGGCTCCCTCCGAGTACGCGCTCAAAGAGGGCGCGGTGCTGAAACTCGTTCGCGCGCCGTTCCCGGAGGAACGCGACCGGTTGTACACGAAGTTCGAGGCGGTGAAAGGGATTCAACCCCCTCCCCCGTCCGAAACGCGCCTGATGGCGGTCTACACGAACGGAGGTACGCCCGTATCGGCGAACGCATTCACCGACCGCCAATCGTCCGGCGCAGCGCTCGCGCTCTTCCTCGAATACCCGTTGCGCGTCGACATGGCGAACGTGCTGGACCGGGACCACCTGCTGGAGTCCGTGGTACTCGATGCGGACGTCGTGCTTCAGAAAAACGCGGCACTCGACAAGCTGATCCCGGCACTTCGCGACGAATTGAAAGCGAAATACGGCACCGACCTGCGTTTAGAGTTCGCGGAAGTCGAAACCGAAGTGGTGCGGATCAGCGGGAAGCACACGCTGGTGTCCCCGGCCGCCGACCCGACCCGACCTCACGACGACGCAGCAGTCGTGCATTTCTACGCGAAGGCCCGCGAGGAACACGCGGGCGGCTTCTACACCGATACCAAACGATTACCCTCGCAACTGGCACAGTTTCTGGGGCTACCGGTCATCGACGAGTCGAACCTGAAATCCGCTTCGGTGTGGGTCACAATTCGGCACCACCTTCGTTACCCGATTACGCCCAAAACGCGGGCTGAAGACGCCGCCCCCGCACAAGTCCTGAAGAACGTGGCCGACCAGACCGGGCTGACGCTCAAACTCGAAAAGCGGAAGGTCCGGGTGCTCGTGGTCGAGAAGCAAAAGAAAGTTGCTGACCCGCCGAAGAAACTCGGCCGGGTACCCGACCCGGAACCCAACTTACAGGCCGAACTCGCGCGGTGGGACACGGCGTTCCGGCACGGGTCCGAGGAAAAGTTCGCCGAACTGGAGCGGACCGCGGACGAGTGGGCAAAGAAGTACCCCGGACAGGACGACCGCGGATACATCTACTTCCAGGTGGCCCACATCGCAGCACAAAGTCGGATCGACAAACAAATCGCGCGGGTCCGCGAATACGGCCGCAAAGTGCTCGAACAGAGCCGCGATCCCGTCGCACGCGGCACCATGTACAGCTACCTCGCCAGCGCCGCGGAGTGTGACAACACGCTCAAGACGTTCGAGGAGCGCCGGCGGCTCGCTGCGGACGTACTGCTCACCGGGTTCGCCGAAGCACTCGCTCAAGAGTTGCCGGCCGAGGCCCCGGAACTACCCGCTGTGAACCGAATTGGCGGCGAACTTGAAAACGATCCGGTCGAAGCGGCTCGGATACGTACTCAACAAGCGGTCCAAATGGAAGCACGCCGGGAGGCGAAATTTGTCCGCGATCTGGTCCAGCGGCGCAACACACTCGTGCTGCAACTGCGGGGGCTGTACCGACCGGCGGCGAACGCTCACGGCCGAAGCGAAGAGGGGCTGAAAGAGTTGCGCAAGCTCGCCGCGGCAAAGCTGAGTACCGCCGCGACCGACGCTCTTCTCACCGAGGTCACGAAGGCTCCGCGCCCCTAGAGCGCGACGATTGTGGTGAAGTTTCGTCCCGCCGCGCAAGCGCGAAGCTTCGCCACAAATCTGATCGCAGCACCTTGCACGGCTCCCGCACATCGCACAAAATCTGACCAGCGAGTGTCCGACCATTAGCCCTTCCTGGTCAGGAGTACGCCCGTGCCACACGTCAACTTCGGAACGAAGAACGAAGCCGGTTTCGACCTCGTCGAAAGCCCCGATCTGATCGCCGTGCGCACGCGGAGCCGGCGCTCGGTGACGGGCGTCGGGCCGGTTCCCCTCCCCGCGACCGCGGAAGTGGCCGACGGGACACTCGTCACGAGCTTCCCGGACGCGGGGGTCGAGGTGTACCGCGTGCCGACCCGCGCGCGCTCCGTGGACGAGCGGAAGCGCACGCTGCGCGCCGCCCCGGACGTTCAGTTCGCCGGCTCCGTGCTGGTCCATCCGGATACCGGTGAACCGGTGCTGTACACCGAGAACCTCTATATCCGGTTCCGCGAGGACGTGGACCCGGACGACTGCGAGGCCATAATCCGCAGCGCCGGGTTGACCGTGAAGGAGCAACTCGACTTCGCCACGAATGCGTACTCCGTCGCCGCGCCCGAGGGGACCGGTCAAAAAGTGTTCGAGATCGCCCAAACCCTTCTCAACCGGCCCGACGTGATCTACTGTCACCCGGAACTGATCCAGCGCCGCCGGCGCAAACAGATCTTCCCGCAACAGTGGCACCTGAAGGCAACCACGGTGGACAGCGTCGCGGTCAACGCCCACGCCAACGTCGAAGCCGCGCACGCCATTACCCGCGGGGCCGGCGTCACGATCGCGGTGATCGACGACGGGGTGGACATCGACCACCCGGAATTCGCGGGAACGGGGAAGATCGTGGCCCCGCGCGACGCGACGCTCGAAACGAGCGACCCGCGCCCGAAGGACACCATCCCCAGCCGGTCGCGCGGCGACAACCACGGGACCGCGTGCGCGGGGGTGGCAACGGCCAACGGTACTGAGGGCGCGTCGGGGGTCGCGCCGCAAGCCCGGCTCATGCCGATCCGGTTGGCCGACGGGTTGGGATCAATGCGCGAGGCCAAAGCGTTCCGCTGGGCCGCGGACAACGGGGCCGACGTAATTTCGTGCAGTTGGGGACCGGAAGACGGCGAGTGGTTTAACGCCGCCGATCCGCTTCACACCACCCCGTTCCGACTGCCGGCGAGTTCAAAGGACGCCATCGACTACGCCGTAACAAATGGGCGCGGGGGGCGGGGGTGCGTGGTCCTGTTCGCCGCGGGCAACGGCAACGAATCGGTGGACATTGATGGGTACGCCAGTTACGAGAACGTGATCGCGGTCGCCGCGTGCAACGACCGGTCGAAGCGGAGCGTGTACAGCGACTTCGGCACGGCCGTTTGGTGCGCGTTCCCGAGCAGCGACTTCGGCCACCAGCCGTTCTCGCACCCGGACCCACTGACGACGGGCATCTGGACCACCGACCGGGTCGGTCGGTTCGGGTACAACCCCGGCAACACTCAGTTCGGCGACGCGGCGGGGAGATTCGCCAACGATTTCGGCGGCACGTCCAGTTCGTGCCCCGGTGCCGCGGGCGTGGCCGCGCTGGTGCTCGCTGCCAACCCGGAACTGCGGTGGAACGAGGTAAAGGAACTGTTCAGCCGCGCGTGCGACAAGATCGACCCGGCCGGAGGGAACTACGACGCGAACGGGCACAGCGACTTCTACGGGTACGGTCGGCTCAACGCGGAAACGGCCGTCCGCCTCGCCCGTGAAAACATCGGCCGGGTCGTGATCCTGAACATGCTCCTCAACGAGCCGATCCCGGACCTGGGCACCGTCGAGGGGAGCGTGACCGCGGGCGAAACGGCGCTCGCGGAAAAGGTCGCGGTTTCCGTGCGGCTCCGGCACACGTACATCGGGGATCTGGTCGTCACCGTCGTACCGCCACCCGCGAGCGATCTGGCACCCGTCGTGTTGCACAACCGCGCCGGGGGATCGCGTGACGACATCGACATGCTGTACGACGAGTCGAACACCCCCGCGCTGCGCGCGTACCGCGGGGCGAAGTGTAACGGAAAATGGACGGTGCGCGTCGAGGACCGGGCCGCTCAGGACTCCGGCACTCTCGAACAAATTGGGGTGCAACTGTTCCTACCACCCGCGCGCTCCGCCCCGCACTCGGTCAGCACGCCCCGAGCCGGCGAAGCCAAGCCGCACAAGAACGGCAAACCGGGCACGCGGAAAGTGATCAAAGGGAAGAAGTAGCGGACCGGGTTCGTGCGTTTTACGGCAGCCCTGTGCCCAAAGGGTACGGGGCTGCCCCGACCGTCGTGCTTCCCGCTGAAGTTTCGTGTCGCCCACCCGGGCCGGCGCTACCACACGTTCGCATTGTCGAGTTGCCGAGTCACGGATCGGAGTGTTGACCCGGGGGCGCAGTGTTCCAGAGCCGCCTCTCGATATTCCCTTGTGAATCACGCATTTGCGCCCTTGAGAATTCGTACTCAGCCCGTGCTTTTTTGCCTTGCAATGCGCTGAGTGACACATATCATCACCCTCGAAGTGTTGAGATTAAATCTCAACAACTTGCTACGAGATTGCTCCGCACCCGCAGCTACGCTCCACACGAGCAAGCCACGTTCGCAACGCATCTCCTGGTCCGATAACCGATCCCCTACCGGAGAGTGTTGCCATGCGCCGAACATCGGCCCCGCCCCGTCGCGCCTTTACACTGATCGAACTGCTCGTCGTGATCGCCATTATTGCGATCCTCATTGGACTAATCCTGCCCGCGGTCCAGAAGGTCCGCGACGCCGCGGCGCGGATGAAGTGTCAGAACAACCTGAAGCAACTCGGTGTCGCGCTCCACAACTTCCACGACCAACAGGGCGCGCTGCCCCACTTCCGCAAGTTCAGCCCGGCCCCGGCCACGGCCGGCGGGTGCCCGGCCGGGCGGAACCCGTTCATGCTTTTGCTGCCGTACATCGAGCAGCCGAACTACGAGACCAACACGGAGATCCGCACGAAATCGATCGCGATGTACCTCTGCCCGTCCGACACGCCCCCGGCCGGGGCCGCGGCGACGTACCTGTCGTATGGCATCAATTCGGGTTCGATTAACTACGGGTGGGCCTGGAACTGTGCCGGGACCGACCCGGCCGCGTACTACTGCGTGTACTACCCGAAGGACAGGCTGTATTTTGACGGGATCTTCGATTTCTCGGCGTCGTGCGGCTACCGCAGTGGCGGTCAGGTAATCAGTCTGTCGAGTATCACAGACGGCACGTCAAACACCCTAGCGTTTGGCGAAAAGTGGGGCATCGTTCGCGACGAGACTACGGGCGCGCCCACCGCGCACATTTACCCGCCCACGTGGACCGACACCTACGCGACGTTGGCGACCCTGGCGGGCAACAAGCTGAACACACACGTTACCAACGGCACCGGGGTGTTCTGGGGGAGCTACTTCCACGCCTTCCGCTCCGGGCACACCGGCGGGTGCAATTTCACGCTCGCGGACGGGTCGGTGCGGTTCATCACAGATCGGATTAACGCCGATGCCTCCCCCGGGCACCAGTACCCGGCCGGGACCGCGGCCCCGAGTCGGGGGCCGGTGAACGTCAATGCGTCCGGGGCGACGTTCCGCGCGCTGGCCACACGCGACGGCGGGGAGGTGGTCAGTGGAAACTACTAACCCTTGGTCGTTGGGGCGGCGAAGTGCGGTCGGGGCGATCCTGATCGCGGGCGCCTTCTCTGCTTGGTGGACGGTGAACAACGTTATGGGAGAAACGCAACCACCGGCAGCGCCCCCCGAGAAGTTCATGGAAACTTTCAAGTCGGCCGACGAGATCGACCGCGCGAACTGGGATCGCATGTGGAAAGATGCGGGTAAGAAGCCGCCGCCGCGGTAGAGAGTTTGGAGAGCCGCGGATAACGCAGATCACGCGGATCAGAACCATGAATAGGGATTAGAAAACAGAGATCAGACGTGTGCTGGTTTTAAGCCCCGGTAGGGGCTACAAAACAACACGTCCGTCTTTTGATCTTTATTCGTGGTTTTGATCCGCGTGATCTGCGTTATCCGCGGCTCTGCTTCCTGTTCTCTATCCTCAGTCCACTTTCCTCAAATCGTCCGCGGATTCCTCCGCGATCTTCTTGTACATTTCCAGCGCCTTCTTGAACGTCTTCTCGGCTTCGGCGCGTTCGCTTTCCTTGATCCCGGGTCCGCGAACGAGCCACAACTGTTCGATCACGCCGACGCACCACTTCGCGCTCGCTTTGCTGGCACGGATCGGCTTGCCGGCTACGATCACGTTCACCGGGTTCGTGTGCATTTGCGGGAAGTGCCGGATCGCCACCCACGAGCTTTTGTCGATGCTCACATCGAAGCTCACGTCGTGCGTTTTGTCGTCGGCCGGGATGTCCTTCGACTGCACCACTTTTCCGTTCACCACGAGTTCGAGCTTCCGCGACGGCCCGGTGGGGGCTTGCGCACCGGGCGCGGTGCCGAGCGAGACGTCCTTCGCGAACGCGACCTTCGCGGCCACCTTCACCGTGCCGGCCGCGTCGAGTTTCACGTCGCCGAACCCGGCCGAGGTGCCGTTCACCGCGAATTCGAGGGCGTGGGCGTAGCCATCGGAGACGTAAGAGCGCCCCTGCGCGATGCCCTTGCACCACGCGCCGTAGTCGACCATGTCCGTCTTCTTGCCGAGCTGCACGTACACGCGGCCCTGCCCGACGCGGCTCCCGGAAATGCACGGGAAGTCGGTTTCGCCGCTCGCCTTCAGCGGGAACCCGCAGTTCATGATGTGGTACCAGCAGTTCCATTCCGGCGTGCGTGCGGTGTCCATCGCGGAGATGAAATCGCACACACCCATCGCGGTGGTGACGCAGATTTCCTGCGCGCCGATGCCGTTCATTTCCGGGACATTCAGGTTCGGTAGCGTATTGGCCGTTTTCTCAGTGCTCTTGAGCAATTCGGCCGCACTGAGAGCGCCGTCGCTGTTCGTGTCGATGGTGGCAAACGGCTCCGGGAGCGGCAGTTTGCCGGCCCTCGCCTCGTCGGGGCTGACAGACCCGTCCTTGTTGGTGTCGAGCGCGTCAAGCAGCCGCTTCGCGGCCTCCTTCGGGTTCACGCCCAGGCCGTTCGCGGAATGCGCGTACCCGGTCACAGCGCCCTGGTCCTTTGCCCACTTCATCAGCGGAGTCGTCCACGTCGGCCAGCCCTTGAGTTTGGTGCCGTCGGAACCGGGGTACGTTTGGTCGCGCAGGTTCAGCAAGCAGACGTGGCCGAGCGCTTGCGAGCCGAAGCCGCTCACTTCGACGTCGTATTTGAGGATGGTGAACGGCTCACTCTTTTGCCACGGCTTCGCCTCGAAGAACTTGCGCTGGTAGTCGTAACACGGTCCCCAGGTCAGGCAGCAGCCGACGTTCAGCCCCTCACCTTTGACGTGCAGGAACATGTCTTCGGGGAGCACGCCCTCGGTGGGGTTCGTGTAGTGGGCGCAGCCGGCCGCGTGGATGTGGTGATCGCCACTGAAAAACCCGAAATCGGCCGGGTTGATCCACCGTTCGAGCTTCGCGGCGAACGTGAGCCCTTTACCGTCGAACGGAACGGTCAGCTCTTGCGTCTTCAGTGCGTATTCCGGCCCGCGCCCGTACTGCACGAGGAACTTGCCCGGCGGGAGCAAGATCGTTCCGCCGTCGTGCCGGTAAACTTGCCGCTGGAAGAAGAGGTCCGGGGCGAGGCGCTTGGCCTGGGGCGGGTAGATGTGGCCGCTCGCGTCCGTGATGAGGAACCGCCCGGTCGTGGGTTTGCCGTCGAAGTCCGTCACTTTCACCTTCACCGCGACCGCCGGTTTCACCTCGAACAGCACCGGCGTTTCCCCACGGAACCCGAGATCCTGGTTGCCCTGCCCGATGTCGAACCCGATGGTCGCTTCGCGCCGGCCGCTCTCCGACGAGTAGAGGAGCACGATCGCGTACTCGACCTTGAGCCCGCTGAGCGTGTCGGTCATCGGCGGGGCGCTGAATATCTCGGCGCCGAGAAACCGCTCGACGATTTTCGGGTCGTCTTTCGAGTTTTTGGCGTTCTGGCCCGGGCCGCTGTACACCGGTCCGGCCTGGGCGCTCATGACGCGCAACTGTTTCTTCACGGTGCTGTCGTTCATGACTTTCACGAGCACCGGCGTCCACCCGGCCTGCTGAAGTATGGTGTCCCCCGGCCCCTTCGCGACCTTGAGGCGCGCTTCCGGGTTGATCGTGACCGCGAACAGCACCCGCTTGTCGAGAACCTCCTGGACCTTCTTCGCGTCCTTGTCTTCGATGGCTTTCGCCAGTTGCTTGCCGGCTTCTTCGGGGAGCGGGGTGCCGAGGAAGTCGAGGGCCTTCACGAGCCGCTCCGCGTTCGCCGCGAGCGGTTGCCCCTCGACGTCGGGGATCACGGGAACGTCCGCGGCGCGTGCGGCGCTCGCGAGAGCGATTATCGCGCCGAGCGCGAGGAAGAGGCGGGGCATGGGGAGCTCCTTCAGGGTGGGACCGGCGCCCATGACACCGCGCCGGCCGGGCGATGTCCACGGTTTTCCGCACCGGGTGCGGGCGCGCACCACAACTAAATTCTGTCGGGCCTGCTATAATCGACCTACCATTCCCGCACCGAGGCTTTGGGCAGAAGTGAAATGAAGATCGCGAGATACCCGCACCCGGCGCTCCGTGTGAAAGCGCGGCCCGTTACCGCCATCGACGCGGACGTGCAGAAGGCCGCCGCCGAGATGCTGGAACTGATGTACAGAAGCGAGGGGCTGGGCCTCGCCGCGCCGCAAGTCACGCTCGATTACCAGATGATCGTGATGAACTTTGCGGGCGAAGCGGACCGCCCCGACCAAGAAGTGGTCGCCATCAATCCGGTGATCCTGGAAGCTAAAGGCGGCACGGTGAACGACCGCGAGGGGTGTTTGAGTTTCCCGGGGCTGTACCAGAACGTGCGCCGGGCGAAGACCGTACACGTGGCGGCGTACAACCTGAAGGGCGAGAAGTTCGAGATGGTGTGCCACGACCTCGCGGCGCGCGTGTGGCAGCACGAGATCGACCACCTTCAGGGTACGCTGTTCATCGACAAAATGGGCTCGCTCGGGCTCTCGCGCAGCCAGCGCGACCTGGAGAAGTTCGTTTCGGACTTCGAGAAGGACAAGAAGAAGGGCGACCTACCGCCGGACCTGGAACCAAAGATGTAACGGTGAACCCCGCCCACAAGGGCGGTGGGCTCTGTCGAGTGTGAATCACCCGCCCACAAGGGCGGGGGCGCGCGGAGTGCTGCATGCGAATAGTGATGATGGGAACGGGGACGTTCGCGGAGCCGACGTTCGAGGCGCTGATCGCGGCGTTCGGTGGTGACGTCGTGGGGTTGGTGACGCAGCCCGAGCGCGACGCCGGCAACAAGCGCGGGAGCACGCGCCAGACCGGTAAGGGCATGGCGAATATTGCGCGCGCTGCGAACATTCCCGTGGCGCAGCCCGAGAGCATCAACACGCCCGAGGGCTTGGAACTGCTCCGCGGAACGCAACCCGACCTGCTCGTCGTCGCGGCATACGGTCAGATTCTCTCACGCGATGTGCTGACTGTACCCACGCGCGGCACGATCAACGTTCACGCCTCACTACTGCCGAAGTACCGCGGCGCGGCGCCGGTCGCGTATGCGATTCTCAGCGGCGAGCCGCAAACCGGAGTGACCATTATCAAAGTGACGCCCGGCCTCGACTCCGGCGACATGATCCTTCAGGAATCGCTCGACATCCTCCCGACCGACACCACGGGCAGCCTCGAAGCGCGACTTTCGATACTCGGCGCACAAATGGCCGTCGAAGCCACGCACAAATACGCGGCCGGTGGGCCGGTGGAAGGCGTGAAGCAAGACCCGGCACTGGTGACGAAGGCCCCGAAGATCAAGAAGGAGTTCGGGTTGATCGACTGGACGAAGCCCGCGGCCGGCATCGAGCGCCACGTCCGCGCGATGCAGCCGTGGCCAACGGCGTACACGTTCTTGCACCGGCCCGGCAAGGAACCGATGCGGGTGATCGTCATCGCGGCAAACGAATTTCCTGTACGTTACGCCCCGGAAGCACCCGCCGGCCGATCGTTCGTGGATGCGAAGTTCCCACAATCCCTCTTCGTCGTTGGAGGGGAAGTGAATTCCGCAGAGCGCTCAGTGTTGGAAGTTCACGAACTTCAGCCGGCGGGAAAGAAGAAGATGACAGCAGAGGAATTCTTGCGCGGGTACCCTATCGTTGAGGGCATGCGGTTCGGCCCGGAAGTGCTGGTATGACGATTACCGCCCGGCAAGTCGCGGCCGACGTGCTGAACCGCTCGCGCTCGCGCGACGGGTTCGCGGCCGAACTCATCGACGACGCACTCAGCAAAGTGAGCCTTACGGCCCAGGACCGCCGCTTCGTCACGCAACTGGTGTTCGGTGTCACCCGGCGCGCGGGCACGCTCGACGCGATTCTGAAACCGTTCATCCACCTCCCGTTCCACGCGGTCCAGCCGCGCGTGTGGGACTTGCTGCGCCTCGGGGCGTTTCAACTCACGTTCCTCACGCACGTCCCCAAGCACGCGGCCGTGAACGAAACGGTCGAACTCGCCCCCTACGTCGGGGCGCTGAAGGCCAAGGGTTTCGTCAACGGCGTGCTGCGTCGCGTGTCAGAACTGGTGACGGAAGACTTCACGGACAAGCCGGGCGCGGACGCGGTGGCGTTCGCGTGGGAACCTCCCCCCCCGTCCCCCTTCCCTTCAGGGGAGGGGGAGGAACAAAGACAACCTACACCCCCGTCCCCCCTCCCTGAAGGGAAGGGGGAGCAGGCGCGCGCGACCGCTATGCTGGAGACGGTATCCGACAGTTCGTTCTCCCTCTTCCCTAGCAGGAGGGGGTTGCAGGGGGAACCCGCGGGGGGTTCTCCCTCACCAGAAGTGAGGGGGGACGGGGGGGTAGGTTCTTCGAGTGCAGTCACCGGTGGGAAAGGTTCTTACCGCCGGCTCGCGCGCCCCGTTCTTCCCGATCCCGTCGCCGATCCCACGGGGTACTTCGCTGCGGCGTTCTCGTTCCCGCAGTGGCTCGCGAACCGGTGGGTCGAGCGTTACGGCCCGGCCGAATGCACGCGGCTCGGTTTCTGGTTCAACGCGCCACCGCCACTGTGGATTCGTGTGAACAAGCAGAACGCGAGCCGCGAATCGTACCGCGCTCAGCTCGCCGGGCAGATGATCGAAGCGGAGCCGGGGGCGCACCCACAATCGCTCCGGTTCGCCGAACACCATTCGATCCGCGATCTCCCCGGTTACGCCGCCGGCGATTTCGCGGTGCAGGATCACTCGTCGATGCTGGTCGCGTCCGCGCTCGGGGTGGAGCCCGGGATGCGCGTTCTCGATGCGTGCGCTGCGCCCGGCGGCAAGACGACGCACCTCACGGAGTTGATGGACAATCGGGGACACGTCACCGCATGCGACATTGAGGCGAAGCGCCTCGAAACCGTGACCACGCTGTGCCAACGGCTCCAGATGAAGGACGTGGAAACGGTTCTACTCAACGAAGACGGCGAACTGCCCCCGGGACCGTTCGATGCGGCGCTGGTCGATGTCCCGTGTAGCAACACGGGCGTGCTCGGCAGAAGGCCGGAAGTGCGGTGGCGGCTGAAGCCGAACGAGTTCGAGCACCTCATTCGCTTGCAAACGCGGCTGCTCATTCTCGCGGCCGAGCGCGTCAAACCGGGCGGCGCGGTGGTGTATTCCACCTGCAGCATCGAGCCGGACGAAAACGAGGGCGTCGTGAAAGCCGTGTGCCGCGGAATGCGGAGCCTGTCGCTCGAAGCGGAGCACTCGTCGGCGCCGGGGCGCCCGTCCGATGGCGGGTACTGGGCGCGGCTCCGCAAAGCAAAATAAGCACCTATCAACGGGCGCGCAGTTGGCCTTGACTCGCGCCGCTCTCACCCGTTCTACTCTCGGTTCGGATTTTCGCGCTCCAAACCGGGACACGTTTATGGCCACGGACACGGCCCCGCTCCCGACCGC
Source organism: Gemmata palustris (assembly GCF_017939745.1). Classification (NCBI taxonomy): domain Bacteria; kingdom Pseudomonadati; phylum Planctomycetota; class Planctomycetia; order Gemmatales; family Gemmataceae; genus Gemmata; species Gemmata palustris. The sequence continues at coordinate 6,010,920 of NZ_JAGKQQ010000001.1, forward strand.
CCACAGTGGTGCCTTCGCCGGCCCCGCGCCGGCGGACGGTCGAACCGCCCCCCACCCCACCGACCCGACGCGGCACCTGTGGCAGTTACCCGTGCTCCTGCTCGGCATCGGTGTGTTCGTGTCCGCGTGGCAGGGGTGGTTGCCGGTCGGCCGGAACGATCCGGCATCGGCATTTACCCGAGATATTGCTGCGCTCAAGGCCAGTTACGAAAAACTGACGCCGGACGCGACCGATCTGAAGTCGCAGTTGAACAACGTTGCTAAGAGCGTGGAAACGTTCCCCGAGCACGCCCCACAAGCGAGGTTCCACCTCGGTAGCGGGTACGTGCGGCTCGCGGAGATCACCCCCTCGGCGGACGAAGCCCGCGGGTACTGGACGCTCGCGCAACAGCACTTCGCGCTGGTCACCGCCGAACAGCTCCGCGACTCGAACGACCGACCGAAACTCGACTTCCGCTCGGCGAAAGTGCGCGCCGCCATCGGGCTCCCGGAGGCGCCCAACGCCGACCTCGTCGCACTGCTGATCCAGGTCCTATCGGCCCCGCCGCCGGGTGAAGAGGGGGGCGAAACGCGGCGCCTGATAGCGGATCTCGCGCTGCGCAAAAGCCCGATGGACTTCGCTCTCGCAAAAGCGTCGCTCACGCAGTACCTCGTGAGCGCCGGAACCTCGACCCCGCCGGCGGCACTGGCCCGCGCGCGGCTCCGGCTCGGCGCCATCTTCCTGGAACTGCACGAGTACGAGCCGGCGCGCAAGTGGCTCGCGCAAGTCGGCGGGGACGCCCCCTCCGAGGTGCTCGCGCCCGCGAAAGCGGGCCTGGCCCGGGCGCTCATGGCCGACGGCGATTTCCTCGGCGCGGCAAAGGAACTGGAAGCCCTCCGCACCATCCAGGGCGTACCCGCCCTGTACCGCACCGGCGCGGCCTACGACCTCGCGGTCTGCAAGCTGCGCGCGAACGACCGGGACTCCGCGACCAAGTATTTTGAGGAAGCCATCCGGGGAACGGGGGCCGAAGCCGCCGCCGCCGCGGTCCAGCTCGCGGACCTGCACCTCCACTCCCCGGACGCCGCGCGCCACAAGCTCGCGGTCGAGCTGCTCGCGGACGCGGTGAAGGGCGTGAAGTCCGCCGCCGAGTACAAGAGCGAACTCGTGCCCGTGACGGACGTGCAAGCCGCGTTCGAGTTGGCCGTCACGACGCTCCTCGCGGACGGCGCGTTCGAGCCGGCGCTCAAGGCCGCGGAGACGTATGCCGCGGTCGCACCGGTCCCGCGCGAGCGCGAGCGGCGCGCCGACGTGCTGGCCGCGTGGGGCGCCGCGCTCAAGAAGACCAACGGGAGCGCGAAGCCGAAACTCAAGGCCGCGGCCGACGAGTTCGCCGCGCTCGCCGAGTTCCAGCCCAAGACCGACGGCAAACTCGAAATGTTCCGCCGGGCGGCCGCACTGTACCGGCAAGCGGACGAACCCGCGCTCGCCGCGACGCGCTTAAAAGAAGCGGCGAAACTGCCGGGTATTCCGGAACCGGCCCTCGGCCCGCTGCTGACGGACCTGGCCAACGCGATGCTCGCGGCCAAGCAAACCGACGAAGTGTGGAAGGTCTTCCGGGAGATCCTGGCCACTCCCGGCGCGGCCTCGACCGCGACCCGGTACCGGATCGCCCGGGAGTTCGTGGACACGCGGCACCCGGGACTGGTTCCCATCGGGCGCGCGCTGTTCGAGCAGATCGCCAAGCAACAAAACATCGAACCGAACGAGCGCGAGTTCCACGAGCGCGCGCTGACCGAGTTGGCAAACGACCTGATCCAACAGAAGAATTTCGTCGACGCGGAGGCCCGGCTCCGCGCGCAACTCGCGCTCTACAAGGACGGCCCGGAGTCGCAGCTCGCCAAACTCTTACTCGGCGTGTGCCTCCTCCAACGCGCGGCAACACTCGGCCCAGCGGAGGCGCTGAAGCTGCGAACCGAAGCCGTGACCAAGTTCAAGGAGATCGTTGCGGACTGTGACAAGGCCGCTCAATCCCGCGGCGGCAAACTCACCGAGCGCGAGGCGTGGTTGCGGCTCCAGGCCTCGCTGCGCGTGCTCCAGTGCTACCAGCAGATGTCGGATAAGGAACAGGCGCGGAACCTGCTCTTTGAGGGCGCGACACTCCGGGACCGGTACAAGGGAACGATCGAGGAACTCATCATCCTCAGCCTGATGTACAAGGCTTACGAGAAGCTGGAAGACGCGCCCCGGGCGCGCGCCACCCGCGAACAGATGAGGGACGTGTTCGAGAAGCTCCCCGCAACCGCGTTCACGCACCAAACCGGCGAGTACAGCCGCGAATACTGGGTGAAATTCTGGTTCGCCACGGAACCGAAGTAACTGCTGCCGGCGCGCCCGGGCTCGGAAAATGCCCGGGGCCGGGGCGCGCCGGTTCACTTCTGCTTGCGTGTTTCACCCGGTTCGGGTAATCCCCCCTCCACGAATCTTTCTTGCCGCCCGGTGCGCGAGTTGTGCGGACCCACAATTCGCCCCGCGGGAGGAGCGCGCGAATGCCGCTGTTGGAAGTCGAGGGGCTGGTCAAGTATTACGGCAACCGGGCCGTTGTGAACGGCGTGTCGTTCTCCGTGGACGCGGGCGAGGTGGTCGGGCTGCTCGGCCCCAACGGGGCCGGGAAGACGACCAGTTTCCGCATGGCGACCGGGCAGATCCAGCCGAACGACGGCAAGGTGACGTTCAACGACGAGGACGTGACCTCGCTCGCGATGTACCAGCGCGCGCGCCGGGGAATGGGCTACCTGTCGCAGGAACCGAGCGTGTTCCGCAAGCTCTCGGTCGAGGGCAACCTGCTCGCGATCCTCGAAGCGCTCCCGCGGAGCCGCAAGTTGGGGCGCCGACTGAGCCGCGCCGAGCGGTGGGAGCGCACCAACGAGGCGCTGACCCGGTTCAAATTGGACCCGGTGCGCAAGACCACCGCGGGCCGGTGCTCGGGCGGCGAAAAGCGCCGACTGGAGATCGCCCGCTGCCTCGTGTGCGAACCGATGCTCATCCTGCTCGACGAGCCGTTCGCCGCGGTCGACCCGATCACCACCGAGGACATCCGGCGGAACATCCGCGAACTGGCCGATTCGGGCATCGGCATCCTCATCACCGACCACAACGTGCGCGAGGTGTTCCGCACCGCGGACCGCGTGTACCTCATCACGGCCGGCAAGGTGGTCACCCGCGGTACGCCGATGGAATTGGTCAACGACCCGGTCGCGATCGATGCGTACCTCGGGCGCAGTTTCGAGGAGGACGGCTTCACGCGCCACTTCGACGCCCGCGCCACGAAGAAGAAATCGGAATCGTCCACGTCGACGCTCGCGGCCCCGCCCGTCGTTCGCTACTCGCCGCCCGCGAGCCGGCCGGTCGCGCCCGTTGAAGCGCCCGCACCGTCCGCGGCGCCGACCACGACTCTCACGGCCCCGTCGGTGTTCCCGGCGGCCCCGCCCTCGCCGTTCTCTGCTCCCATGACCACCACAACGCCGCCGCCGGTGGGTCAGGCCCTCGGTGGACCGATGGCCGCGGTTTTGGAGCTCGAAAAGATCCGCCGAGCGGTCGAAGGTCTGGCCGACGATCGCACCCTGAAAGCCTCAATGGTGGAACTCGTTGCCCGCGGGGCCGCGGCAATCCCGGCGCTGCTCGAAGCGATGGAGCGCCGCGACGCGGTTCTGCGCAATCGCGCGTTTGAAGTGTTGAAGTTCGTTGCGAAGGACTCCGGCGCGCTCGATTACGATCCGAACGCCACAACCGAATCTCGCCTCCGTCAAGTAGCCCATCTCCGGGCCAAACTCGAGCGGCGTCGGTAACCTGTAGCGATCGCAAAAAACAGCTAGCATTTGCTAACGTTTTCGGAGTACCCGGATGTTAGCAAATTATCGCAATTGCAATCACAATATCACCTTACATAAACGGCCCACCGCCCACCTGCTATCAACTCAACGTTCCCTCTGGATTCGCGCGTCGGTGCCAGTGTTTCGTCGAATTCCACACCAGATACTATCTCGATAAATTAGTGTTCGCAATGTCATATCTGCGGAATCTCTGATGTCACATTGCTGAGTAGCCGACGGTCGGCCCGATCCTCTCAAGATCGCTTCCATCACGATCCGTGCGTCGGCCCGAGATTGACGGGGCCGCTCCCGCACAATGCGCCTCCCCCGGAGGGGCGGGCGAGCGATACACTAAGAGGAAGACACCCTCTCCCTTCCGCTGGAGTAAACGACATGGCCGGTCCTGCACTGCCGATGGACGATCGCGACGGCGTCATCTGGTACAACGGTGATCTCGTCCCGTGGCGCGAGGCCAAGGCCCACGTCCTCGTCCACAGCCTCCACTACGGCAACAGCGTGTTCGAGGGCGAGCGCATCTACAACGGCAAGGTGTTCAAACTCACCGAGCACTCGCAGCGGCTCGTCAAATCCGCCAAGATGCTGGCCTACGACCTGCCCTACACCGTCGCGGAACTCGACAAGGCGACCAAGATCGTCGTCAGCGAGAACAAGCTCGATTCCGGCTACGTGCGCCCGCTCGCGTGGCGCGGGGCCGAGGTCATCGGCGTGTCCGCCATTGGCACGAACGTCCACGTCATGATCGCGGCGTTCCCGTGGGGGGCGTACTACGGTCAAAAGGCGATCAAACTGATGACGAGCCGGTGGAAGCGCCCCAGCCCCGAGAGCTCGCCCGCCGGGAGCAAGGCCGCGGGCCTGTACATCATTTGCACGCTCGCGAAGGACGAGGCGCTCGCGGCCGGGGTGCAGGACGCCCTCATGCACGACTACAAGGGGCGGCTCTCCGAAGCCACCGGCGCGAACCTGTTCCTCGTGATTAACGGCGAACTGCACACGCCCACGACAGAAACGATCCTGAACGGCATCACGCGCCTGACCGTGATGGACCTCGCCCGCAAGCGCGGGATCAAGGTGGTCGAGCGCGAAATTTGGCCCAACGAACTCGCGCACGCGAGCGAAGTCTTCCTCACCGGTACCGCGGTCGAGGTGCAGCCGGTGTCGGCCATCGACAAACAGGAGTTCGAGGTGGGGCCGGTCACGCAGCAGTTGGTCGCGGACTACTCCGCGCTCGTTCGGAGCTGACCGGTTTCGGTGTCGCGTGGCGCGACCACAAGTGAGAGCGTGGTGTTACGAGCCGCGACCGCGAGGGAGCGGGAGGCACCCGAGGTTCACGGCGATTCGGTCACACCGAGTGACTCTGCCCCGCTCCCTTGCGGTCGCGGCTCGTAACACCGCCGCGACGCCCCGAAGTTGGAACCGTGATCCGGAACAACCGATGGTGAACCCCGCTCACAAGAGCGGTGGGGCGCTTCAAGTCATTAGCGCCCTGTGAAAACCAATCACCTCGCTCACAAGTTCAATTTAGGGCTGCCGGACCGAACCTCAGTCGGTAGCAAGAGGAGCAACCAACACGAAGTACGGAAGCTCGGGCAAATGGTCGGTGCGCGAATGTGCGGACCGCTGAAGGATCGCGGATTGGTCCTCTGCCCACCCGCCCCCCTCGCGGGCGAGGTTCACCGGGAGCTGCTATGCTTTCAGCCGTCACCATCTCGCTCGTGCCGGAAGCCCGCGGCGGGCCGTTCGTGTACTGGGACTCGCTCGCCGACGGGTGCCGCGAGGCCGCCGCGCGCGGGTTCGACGCGGTCGAAGTGTTCCCGCCGAGCGCGGACGCGATCGATCCCCGCGAACTTCGCACCCTACTCGATGACCACGGGCTTTCGCTCGCCGCGGTGGGTACGGGCGCCGGGTGGGTGAAGCACAAGCTCTCGCTGACGAGTCCGGACAGCGCGGTGCGCGAAAAGGCACTCGCGTTCGTGCGCTCGATCATGGACCTCGCGGCGCCGTTCGAGGCCCCCGCGATCATCGGTTCGATGCAGGGGCGGTGGGGCGACGGCGTCACGAAGCCGGAAGCGCTCCGGCACCTCGGGCACGCGCTCTTTAAACTGGACACGCACGCCGCGGATCTCGGCACGACGCTCCTTTACGAGCCCCTGAACCGCTACGAAACGAACCTCATCAACACGCTCGGCGACGCCGCCACGCTGCTCACCGGCATCGGCGCGGAGAACGTCAAGATTCTCGCCGACCTGTACCACATGAACATCGAGGAAGCGAACCTCGCGGACGCGATCCGAAACGCGGGCGCGCGCATCGGGCACGTCCATTTCGCGGACTCGAACCGCCGGGCGGCGGGTCTGGGCCACACGGACTTCCTGCCCGTGATCTCGGCGCTGGTCGAGATCGGCTTCGCCGGGTACCTGTCGGCCGAAGTGCTGCCGCTCCCGGATTCGGACACTGCGGCGCGCCAAACCATCGCCACCTTCCGCCAAATCGTGGGTTAGTGGGCTCCGCCCCCCGCGTTGAGTGGTTCGCAAATTCTTGCCGCCTCTCAACGCACGGTCGAAAAGTCCCTACCCAGTTTCCATCTCTCGCCAATCACCGCCCCCCCGTCCCAGATTCACGCGCGCTGGCACTGTGAAACTTGAGCCAAAACGCTTGACTGCTTCGGGAAGCGGAGTTATAGCCACCCCGCTTTCTCAAACACTCTCTACGCGGGGCAAGACGCCCTAGGAAACCGAGAGTCGGGGCCGCTGGGGCGGTTCCCGGCGCTCGCGCCGGCACCGCTCGGTCGGGTCACCCTTACCGAGCGACGGGGGCTATTCGTGCCGGTTCGACTCGTTATCCAGCGCGGGGGCAAAGGAGGCCATTGGTGTTCCAGGCAAAGAAGTGGAACTGGAAGCGGGTGGCGGCCAACCTGCTGCTGGTGCCGGTGCTGACCGGGGGGACGGTCGCCATCGTTCACGCCCAGTTCGGTAAGGACAAGGCCGCATCGTCCGCGATGCCGAGTACGGCGTCGGGTCCGTCCCGGTCCGCGAGCGGGCTCGGGGGCGGGGCCGCGACCAGCGACCCGAAGCAGCTCTTGAAGGACGGCCGCAAGGCGCTCGACGAGGGCCGGTTCGCCGACGCCCGCGATCTCGCGATGGCGGCCGAGGCCAACAACCCGGGCGGCAAGTGGGGGCTGTTCGACGACACGCCCAACGCGCTCCGCAAGGACATCGAGTCCGCCCAGGCCAAGGCGCAGAAGATCCAGTCCGAACAGTTGATGAAGCAGGCGAAGGCGGTGGCCGTGAAGCCGGCCGCCAACGACGCCGAGCGCGCCTACAATCTGGACTCCGCGCTCCAGATGGCCCGCAAAGCGGACCAACTGCACGGACCGTACTCGACTTGGGACATGGGCGAACGGCCCGAAAAGTTGATTAAGGAGCTCCAGGCGGCCCGGGCCAAGCTGAAGAGCGCCCCCGCGGCGCCGACCGGGACCGCCACCGCCGGCGCGCAAACGAACAAGCCGTTCGCGAGCACGCTCCCGCCGGCCGGTACCGACGCCCGGAAGCAGAGCGCGATGCGACTCGTGTCCGAGGGCCGGGCGCTCGCCGAGCAGGGCAACTTCGTCGCGGCGAAGGCCAAGTACGCCGAGGCCGACAAGCTCGGGGCCACCTTCAACGCGGGCGAGTTCAGCCCGGGCTTCGCGCTCCAGGACCTGAACACGCGCGGCACCGTCGCCATCGACAAGATGGTCCGCGACGCGCAAGCGCTCACCGCGCAACAGGACTTCGCGAAGGCGAACACGACCCTCGCCAACGCGATGCAAGTCGCGGCCACGCTCGGGCTGTTCCCGAAGCCGGTGGTCGAGGCCAAGCAAGCCCTGTGGACCGCCTCGGCCGGTAAGTTCGGCAGCGCGCCCCCGAGCGGGATCGTCGCGGCCGGCGGACCCGAGTACCTCGTCCCGGCGGGACCGATCGGGGGCACTGCGCCCGCCGTTCCGCCCGGCACGCAGACCGTCTACAGCCCCGCCAAGCCGGGCACGACCGGGACCGTGACCGGCCGGGCGCTGCTCGACCAGGCCGCGATCGAGTTCAAGCAGGGCCAGTTCGATACAGCCGAGAAGCTCGCGCTCCAGGCGCACAACCTGGGCGGCGTGCAGGACGAGGCCCGGCGCCTGCTGAACAGCATCGACTCCGAAAAGTTGGCGCTGAAGCAGCGGACCGCCGTCGCCACGGTGGAGAACGCGAAGGCGTCCTACAAGAACAAGGACTACCAGCAGACCTTCGACGTGCTCGTGCTCGTCGACGGGAACCTGCTCACGGGCGACCTGCGGGCCGCGCGCAGTCAGATGCTGACCGCGTGCAAGGCCGAACTCGATAAGACCGGCACCGGCATCGCGACCGCGGGCGGCATCCAACCGCCGGACATGGGGCTGCCGACGGGTGCGCCGGCGGGCACCCCGCAGACCACCGACCCGACGGCGAGTGCCCCCGGCACGAACCCGCCGGGCACGGCCCGCGTGACCACGGACGGCCCGGTTTCGCAGGCCGACGCGCTCAAGAAGGTCCAGTTCCAGAAGCTCCGGAGCGAGGGGCTGAAGGTCCAGACGGACGCCCAGGCCGCGTTCGGGCGCGGCGAGACCGATCTCGCCATGACCATGCTCGTGGACTACTCGAACAAGGTCCGCGCCGCGGGCCTGGACGCCTCGAGCGTCGCGATGCTGCTCCGCCCGGTGGACGGCCGGCTGGACACCTTCCGCCTGATGAAGGGCCAGATCGACGCCACCGCCCGGCTGACCAAGGAGAAGCGCGAGGCGAAGGATCTCGTCGTCGGGCGCGGGATCGCCGAGGAGGAGCGCAAGAAGGAAGTCGCGGTCCTCGTGCGGCGGTACAACGAGCTGCTCAAGAAGAACGACTACGCGATGGCCGAACGGGTCGCGCTGCAGGCCAAGCAGCTCGACCCGGACGACCCCGCCGTGGGCGCGCTCTACGAGTCCGCCAAACTGCACCGGCGCGTCAAGGAAGCCGAGCAAGCGAAGTCCGACCGCGAGAAATTCTTCCTCGCGGGCATGAACGACGCGGAACGGATGGGGCCGCTCGTCACCAGTGACGACCCCCTCGCGGTGCAACTGCGGGCGTCCCAGCGGGCGAGCCTCCGCGGGTCCGGTAACGACCTCCACATCAGGACCCGCACGCCGGCCACTTACGAGATCGAACTGCGGCTCGACAAGCCCGTGTCGGTCGAGTTCCGGTCGACCCCGCTCGACCAGGCGATCAAGAACCTGCAGACGCTCACCGGCGCTCCGATCTGGCTCGACGTCACGTCGCTCCAGGCCGAGCACATCAGCGAAGTTCAACTGACGAACTTCGACGTGGGCACCCCGATCGCGGCCCGGAACGTGCTCGCGTGTATCCTCGAGCCGGCCGGTCTGAGCTACGTGATCGAGAGCGACGTGGTGAAGATCACCACCATGAAAAAGGCGAAGGGCCGGCAGTACACGAAGGTGTTCTCGGTCGCCGACCTCGTCACCCCGGTGCCGAACTTCGCGCTGCCCGACTACGCGAACTTCGACAAGATGCTCAAGAGCACGCCGCTCAGCAGCGGGCAGTTGATGATCCAGGGCGTGTCCCCGGGCGTCGGCGGCGCGACCCCGTTCAGCCCGGCCGGTGGGCTCGGCGGCGGGCAAGCGGCCAGCCTCGCGACCGGTGCCCAGGCCACGTCACCGGGCATCCAGGGCGCGACCCCGTTCGGTGCGGGCGGCAGCCTGCAGACCAACCCGCTTGGCGCGTCGTCCAACGTGGTGAACGGCAGCAACACGAAGCACGAGCAACTCATCAAGCTGATTACCAGCATGGTGCGCCCGTACTCGTGGGACGGTCAGGGGGGCAACGGTAAGGTCGAGTTCTTCGACATCGGTAGCGCCCTGGTGGTGAACCAGACGGCCGACGTGATCTCGGAAGTGTCGGACCTGCTGGAGGCCCTGCGCCGGCTGCAGGACCTCGCGATCGCGGTCGAGGTCCGCATCGTGTCTCTGTCCGAATCGTTCTTCGAGCGGATGGGCGTGGACTTCTCGGTGAACATCAAGACGAACACCACGAAGTTCGAGCCGTCGCTGACGAGCGGGACGTTCCGCCCGACGCCGTACATCAACGACATCAACGCCACCGGGACGACGGTCGGGCTGACGCCGGCCGGGACGTTCACCCCGGACCTGGACGTGCCGGTCCGGGCGACGAGCTTCCAGCGGGGCATCCCGGGCTTCGGGAACTACCCGAACTCCCCGGGCAACAACGGCGGCGTCTCGCTGGGCCTCGCGTTCCTGAACGACATCCAGGTGTACACGTTCATGGAAATGGCCCAGGGCGACCAGCGGGCCAACATCATGCAGGCCCCGAAGCTGACGCTGTTCAACGGCCAGACGGCGACCCTGACGGTGAGCAACACCCAGTTCTTCGTCACGGGCGTCCAGGTGCTGTCGGTGAACGGGCAGATCGTGTTCGTTCCGCAGAACCAGGCCCTGCCCGGCCCCGGGGACTTCAACCAGGGCGGCTCGACCAGCATCAGCATCCAGGCCGTCGTGTCGGCCGACCGCCGGTTCGTGCGGTTGAACCTGCCGGTGAACCTCGCGGCCCAGTCCGGGGCGTCGGTGCCCCTGTTCCCGGTCACGACGTTCATCACCCCGGTGTTCGAGGGCGGGAGCCAGGGCCAGCCGATCCCGTTCACGCAGTTCCTCCAGCAGCCGGCGTTCACCAACCTGAACATCCAGACGACCGTGGTGTGCCCGGACGGCGGCACGGTGCTCCTGGGCGGGTTGAAGACGCTGCGGGAGAGCCGCAACGAGTTCGGCCCCCCGTTCCTGAGCAAGATCCCGTACCTGAACCGGTTGTTCAAGAACGTGGGCGTGGGGCGCGACAGCACGCACATCATGATCATGGTGACGCCGCGCATCATCATCAACTCGGAAGAGGAGATCATCCAAACCGAGGGGCGGCAGCCCGGCCAGTAAGTGACGAGCCGGTGTGACAACCCAATGGCCCGCGAGCGCCGCTCGCGGGCCGCTTTCGTTTGCCGCGCCGCGAACGCCGTTCCCCGTGCGGCCGGCCCGCGGTACTGTATGGTGGTGTGGCGCCGGTCCGAGCGCCGTGCCGAGAGACAACAGACCCATTCGGAGTTCGCGACATGCCCGCGCCGAAGTTCCTCTCCGCCCTGCCCAAGCCGGTCCTGTTCGGGCTGTACGGGGCCATCGGCGGGTTACTCGGCGCGCTCCTGTTGGGCGAGCCCATCATGCTGGCCCTCGGCCCGAAACAAGCGACCGCCCCGACCCCGGCCGCACCGGAACCGCGACTCGCAGTCAGCGCGTCGGACAAGCTGCAAATCTACCAGGGCGGGACCAACAAGCTGCTCGTGCAGATCGCGCGCGACGCCTTCGACGACGACGTGACCGTTCGCGTCGAGGGGCTGCCCGCGGGCGTCACGGCGCACGAGGCCGTCATCCCCGCGGGCAAGACCGCGGGCGAGGTCGAACTGCGGGCCGCGTTCGCCACGCGCGCCGGACTCGGGGTGGACCACAAGAGTTTGAAGGTGATCGCTTCCGCGCGAGCGGGCGGCACCAAAGAGGTGACCGAGACGACTTCGTTCGCTCTCACACCGCTGGTCTCCGCGCCGCCGGAAGCGGACATCGTGTTCGTGCTCGACGTGACCGGCAGCATGCAGAAGCAGATCGACGGGTTGAAGGACGGCATCGGCACCTTCGCGAACGACCTCCGCGAAGCCAAGGTGGACGCGCGCTTCGGGTGCATCGCGTTCCGCGATTTGACAGAGGGCGAGCCGAGTCAGATCCTCAAGTTTAGGGGTTCGCAATTCACGGACGACGCATCGGCGTTTAGCAACGAGGTCGCGCGGCTGCGTGCGCGGGGCGGCGGGGACGACCCGGAGAGCAGCCTGGAGGCGATCATCGAGGCGGCCGGCTACGACTTCCGCAAGGGCGCGACGCGGAGCCTGATTCTGATCACCGACGCCCCGCCCCGGCGCGACGGGGTGAGCGTCCGCGCGGCCGCGGACGCCCTGACCACCAAGAAAATCGACCTGCTGCACCTCGTCATCAACAGCCCGGGGCGCGCGCAGTACCGCGAGGTGCAACTCGGCGCGATCGGCGTGCCCGCGGAGAAGGGCACCGACCGCGGCAAGGAGTTTAGCCTGGACCGCACCGCGAACGAGTCCGCGACGTTCACCAACGTGCTGCTCCCGGAAATGACGAAGGCCATCATCGCGGCAGCAGAGGCAAAGCCTGCAGCGCGCCCGGAACTGGCGAAACAGGACGTGGCGAAGCCCGAACTCAAGACGGTGAAAGCGGTTCAGTCGGACCAAACGTTCGACGCGAGTTCGTCGGGGCAACTCGTGCTCGCGGTCGGCGCGTGGACGGGAGCCATCGCGGGGCTGGTGTGTCTGTTCCTGTTGGGCGGTCAGCACCATTATTTGCGCGGCGGGCTGCCGTCCGTGGGCGGTGCGGTCGCGGGCCTCGCGGGAGGACTGGTTGTGGGGGTGGTCGGCGGGGCGGCCGGCCAGGGTCTGTTTCTACTCGCGCCCGGTAACGAAGCCCTTACGGTCGTCTTCCAACTGCTGAGCTGGGCACTTCTCGGCGGATTGGCAGGTGCGGGGTTGTCGATCTTCGTTCCCAACCTGAAGACCGGGTACGGTTTGATGGGCGGCGCCTTGGGGGGAGCGGTCGGGGCGATCGGGTACATCCTGGTGACCGCGGCCGCGGGTGCGCAACTCGGTCGACTCGCGGGCGGTCTGGCACTGGGGCTGTGCATCGGGCTGATGGTCGCGGTGGTGGAAGCCGCGTTCCGGCGCGCGTGGCTCGAAGTGCGGTACGGCCCGCGCGAAGTGATTACCGTGAACCTCGGCGCGGAACCGGTGAAAGTTGGCGGGGATGCTCGGGCCTGTACCGTCTGGGCGCGCGGTGCGGCCGACGTCGCGCTGCGGTACTTCATCCGTGACGGGAAAGTGATCTGCACCGACGTGCCGGCCCGCGAAGAGTTCGCGGTGAGCGCCGGTGACACCCGCGCTGCGGGCAACGTGATCGTAGTGGTACGGACCGGCAGCGGAGCCGAGGCCCCTCCTGCCGCAGCGCCGCGCCCCATTCCGCCCGTACCGAAAACGCAACCCGTTGCAAAGGCGCAGTCTAGCGACAACGACGTGCTCCCGCTCCCCGCGCTCCCGGCCCCGCCTTCGTTCGCCCAATCGACGAACCCGCATCCCGCTCCAGTGTCCGCCCCCAGCGCGCGACCATCCTCGCCGCCGGCTCCGGCTCCCGTGCGCAATCCCGATGCGTGCCCCACGTGCGGGCGCAAGACCCCGGGGCGCTCCGGTTCGCGCTACTGCGTCGTCTGTGACCAGACGTACTAGCGCGCCCCGGTCCGAACCGCGGAGGGCGTTGCACTGTCAGTTCCTGAAGTTCATTGCGCGGCGCGAGGGTCGGTTGTGGCGCACTCACCCCCATCGGCGAACGGGCTCCCGCGAGCGACGTGGGCGCACCTGCCCGAAGACCGGCTGCTCGCGCAGTGCGAAGTGGACACGTACCGCGCGAGCGGCCCCGGCGGGCAGAAGCGCAACAAAACCAGCTCCGCCGTTCGGTTGCGGCACCCGCCCACGGGGTTGATCGTCATCGCCGAAGAGAGCCGGTCGCAGCACGAGAACAAGGCGAAAGCACTGAAGCGCCTCTGGCACGCACTGTTTCTCGAACTCCGCGATTCCTTGCCAACGAATCTCACCCCCGAAATCGTCACTGTACTGCCCGATTACGCCAGCGCCCGTGACAGGACCGGCCGGCTGCACATGACCGCAAAAGACCCGCGCTTCTGGCCCGCGGCAGGGGTGATTTTGGACGTGCTGGCGGTTGTTGGGGCGCGCGTCGCGGACGCGGCCGGGCTGCTCGGCGTGTCCACCGGGAACCTGATCGACTTCCTCCAGATCGAGCCGAAGGTGTGGCAAGAAGCCAACCGCCTCCGCACCGTCGCCGGGCACAAAACACTTCGGTGATTCCTTACTTCCGCGTTCCGCCGTAAGTCGCCCGCGTGACCCGCGCTACGGGTACTTACGGCGGGCCGGAAATCGGAATCGGGTGCGCCGATCGGCCGGGGATCGTGTATCGTGTGTCAGACCGGGTACTCGCGCGACCCGCGCCCGATCCCGACACACCCGATTCTGGTGCGTGATGCCCCCGCAGGGCTTTTCCTGGGTCGAACGCCCGCGCCTCGCCGCGCTCGCGCGCCCGCAATCGGCGGAAGACCTCCGCTGGCTCCGGCGCAACGGCATCGACGTGCTCGTGACGCTCACCGAGAACCCGCTCCCGCGGAACTGGGTGAACGACGCGGGCGTAATGGCCGTGTCCGTACCCGTGCCGGACATGGAAGCGCCCACCGAGCGCCAGCTCGATCACGTCATCGCGACCATCCGCCGGGCGAACCAATCGGGCATGGGCGTGGCCGTTCACTGTGCCGCGGGGTTGGGGCGCACCGGGACGGTGCTCGCCGCGTACCTCGTCGCGTCGGGCCTGTCGGCGCGCGCGGCGCTCATCAAACTGCGCGACCTCCGGCCCGGGTCCGTGGAAACGCTCGACCAGGAGCGCGCCATCGAACAGTACGCCCGCAAGCTCGCGCTCCCGGAGGGCGAGCGGACCAACGATCTCACCGACCCAGAGTAAATCAGTTCGTGTGAAGAATCTTTCACACGCCCGTGATTGCATTGCACCGACCCCGGGCGCGTTGTACAACTCCCGCACGCGCTCCCATTTTCACCCCGGGTCGGCCCTCCATGCGCCCCATTTCCGCACTCGGCTCCCTCGCCGCGCTGTTCGCCGTGGCGATCGGCGCCGGGCTGTTCCTCGCCCCCCAACCCGCAGCGCCCGCGCCCCAACCCGCGCGCAAAGTCAAGCTCGCGGTCCTCGTCGTCTTCGACCAGATGCGCGGGGACTTCCTGGAGCGCTGGCACGCCCTGTTCGGGCCGAACGGGTTCGCGCGGCTCCAGCGCGACGGCGCGTGGTTCACGAACTGCCATTACCCCTACGGGACCACCACCACCGGCCCGGGCCACGCATCCATGCTCACCGGCGCGTGCCCGGACGCGCACGGTATCGTGAACAACACCTGGGCCGAGGGCGGGCAGGAGGTGTACTGTGCCGGCTCTCCGCGGTACAAACTGGTTCCCCCGGCCCCCGCGTTCCCCGCCGAACCAAGCCCCAAGGACACCAAGGACAAGCCCGCGGCCAAAGTCCCGATGATTGGCTCCCCGGAGCGCCTCCGGAGCGAAACGGTGGCCGACGTACTGAAGGAGGTTCACGGCGCGAAGTCGAAGGTGTTCGGCCTCTCGCTCAAGGACCGCTCCGCGATCCTGCCGACCGGGAAGCGCCCGGACGGCGCGTACTGGTTCTACGGCACGTTCGGAACCTCGACGTACTACACCGAGCGCGTTCACCCGTGGGTGGAGCAGTTCAACCGGTCGAAGTTCGCGGACCAGTGGTTCGGGCGGGACTGGACCCACTTCCGCCCGGACGTGGATTACACCCGGTGGAGCGGGCAGCCGGACGACGTGCGCGGCGAGGGCGCTGGGGTCGGGCAGCGGGGCGCGTTCCCGCACCCGACCACGGGCGGGAAACCGGCCCTCGGGAAGAACTACTACGAAGCGCTCGCCAACTCGCCGTTCGGTAACGATTTGCTCCTGGAATTCACGAAGACGTGTGTGACGGCCGAGCGCCTGGGCGCGGACGACGCGCCGGACCTGCTCGTCGTCAGCTTCTCGTCGAACGACCTGATCGGGCACACGTGGGGACCGGACTCGCACGAGGTGCTGGACGTAACACTCCGGTCGGACGCGCTAATGGCCGATCTGCTCGCCTTCCTCGACACGACCGTGGGGAAGAACGAGTACCTCCTCGGTGTCACCGCGGACCACGGCGTCTGCCCGTTACCAGAAATCACGTTCGGGCCGAACCCGCCCCGCGGCCGGGTGAACCTCCCGGACCTCCGGGCGCGCCTGGAAACGCATCTCACGGCAAAATTCCCGACGCCCAAGCCGGCGGACGGGAAGCCCGCGCGGTGGGTGGAAGAGTTTGTGTTCCCGTGGGTGTACCTGAACCCGCGCTTGGTCGCTGCGAGTGGCCAACCGCAAGCGGCAATCGCGGAGGAGGCGTCGAAGTACCTCCGGGAACTCAAAAACAGCAACGTGATGCGGACGTTCACTCGGGCAGAACTTGCGGGAACGTTCCCCGAATCAGACGTGATGGCGAACCGGGTGAAGCGCTCGTTCTACCCGGCACGCAGTGGGGACATATTCGTGGTGCTGGAGCCGTACTATCTGCCGGGCAGCAAGCCGGGCGAAACGGGTACGACACACGGCGCGCCGTTCAATTACGACACGCACGTACCGCTGTTGGTGTACGGCCCTGGGATTCGGGGGGGCGTGCGCACCGAACCGACGACCCCGCAGGCGCTCGCGCGCATCTTCTCGAAGTGGCTGAACGTTCGCGACCCGAAGAGTGCCGCGTTCCCGGTGCCGAAGACGCTCGAATAAACGCAGCAAACCCGAGTACGCCTGCAATACGCAAGGGCGCTCGGGTTATGGCACCTCTGACCGTCGTTAATTCCGTGCTCCGCGTTCTGAGTGGGGCATTTCGACCACGCCGAGCTGCATCGTGAACTCGTTGATGATCGCTTCGTGTGCGCCGAGGACGATCGCCCACAGCGCGCTGCGGTCGTCGAACGCGGTCGGCCCGCGTTCCGGCGAGTCTTCGCTCGCGGGTGCGGACGGCAGGTAATACTCCCGCGCGACCGGGTCCAGTTCGCGCCCCTCCGAGTGGGGGTTGGGTTGCAGCCCCGGCGGGGCGGCCACGGTCGTTCCGCACACCACTACCGCGCCGATCGACCCCAGCAGCATTCGCCGCAGCATTCGTTTTCGTCCGTTACTAGGGCAAACAACCGGATACGGGTCCGTCGCGTATTGGTTGTTCGGTTAGAAGGACGGCTCTATAGCTTTCTCCCCAGTTCCCGCAATGGGAAACTGAACATTATTAAAACAATCGAGTTACAGTTTTGGGAAGCTCTACCCGCTCGTTGACACGCGCGGTTCGCCAAGAGACTCAGGCGAACCGCGCGTGTCAACGAGCGGGTGGAGCAACTCCCCTGCCTATATTCACATTCAATTGCCTTGTGGTCGTCGCGCTCGTCCCCCCAGCTTGCCACAAACGATTCGCTTGACCCGCACGAGCCGCCAGCTTACGATTATCTTCATCCCGCCAGAATGCGCCTTACCACTGCGAGGGGCCAACGCCCCTCAACCCGCCAAACTAACTCACCTCGGAGAGCCTCGACCATGCGCCGGCTCGTGTTCGGGCTTATGGTTTTCGCCGCGTCGGTCGCGATGGTCGGTTCGGCAAGCGCTCAACAACCACCGCCCGGTCTGCCATCGCCCCGCCTTCAGAACGTGTTCCCGTGCGGCGTGAAGGCCGGCACCAGCGTCGAAGTGACCGTTACCGGCTTCGATGTGGAAGACCCCGAGAAATTACTCTTCGCGCACCCGGGTTTGAAGGGCGAATACATCAGCCCGCCCAAAGACCCGACCCCGGACCCCAAAGACCCGAAGAAGACCATCCCGGCGCCGAAGGTCAACCCGGCCGGGCCGCACAAGTTCAAAGTGACGGCCGCGGCGGACGTACCGCTCGGCGTGTTCGATGTGCGGTTCGTGGGGAAGTGGGGCGCGAGCAACCCGCGCGCGTTCGTCGTTGGTGACTTGCTCGAGGTGAACGAGAAGGAGCCGAATAACGATATCCCGGATGTGCAGAAGATCGAAATCGGGACCACGATCAACGGCGTGATTTCCAATCCCACAGACGTGGACTACGCCGCGTTCACGGGGAAGAAAGGCCAGCGCATCGTCGTTTCCTGCCAGGCCTCGTCGATCGACAGCAAAGCCGAGCCGATGATCGAGATCTTCGACGCGAGCGGCCGCAAGCTCACGACCAACCGCAACTACCGCGACAACGACGCGGTCGCGGACGTGGTGCTGCCGACCGACGGCGAATACTTCGTTCGGCTGTTCCAGTTCACTTACACCGCGGGCGGCCCGGACCACGTCTACCGACTGAGCGTGAGCGCGGCGCCGTGGATCGATGCCGTGTTCCCGCCGGTCGTCGAACCGGGCAAGCCCACGCCGGTCACGCTCTACGGGCGCAACCTGCCCGGTGGCCAGCTCGCGGAGGGTTACGCCGCGGACGGGCGCCCGCTCGAACAGCTCACGGTTACGATCACCCCGCCGACCGACGCGACCGCGAACACCAAGTTGGTCAGCCCCACCCACGTCGAACCGAGTCGCGCGCTCCAAGACGGCTTCGCGTACAGTCTGAAAGGACCGGGCGGTGCGTCCAACCCCGTCACGATCTACTTCGCACGCAACAAACTCGTCGTGAAGACGAAGGTAGCAGGTTCGCCGGAAACCGCCGAGGTGGTTCCCGCCGGCAGCGAAGTGGCCGGGTTCCTCGCGAAGAAAGGGGAAAAAGATTGGGTCGCGTTCACCGCGAAGAAGGGTGAGAAGATCACCATTGATCTCGCGGCCGAGCGGATCGGCGCGAGCGGCGATTTCTACTTCTCCGTGCGTGACGGCAAAGACCCGAAGCGAGACCTCAGCGGCGAGCAGGACGATGACAACGACACGCTCCACCCGTTCGGGTTCTACTCGCGCAGTAGCGATCCCGCGCCGTACCAGTTCACGGCCCCGGAAGACGGCAAGTACCTGATCGCGGTCGCGTGCCGCGAGTCGAGCTACCTGAACGGCCCGAAGGCCACGTACCGGCTCCGGCTCGGTCAACCGGTGCCGGACTTCCGCGCGGTGGTGATGCCCTACAGCCGCTTCTACCAAACGGGCTCGGCAGCGTGGCAAGGTAGTTCGCAAGCGTATTACGTGTTCGCGCAACGGCAGGACGGTTACACCGGGTCGATCGCGGTCAGCGTGGAGGGGTTGCCGGCCGGCGTGACGGCTCAACCACTCACCATCGGGCCGGCCGTGCGCTGGGGGCTGTTGGTTCTCGACGTCGCGCCCGGCGCCGCGCACGCGACCGCGGCCTTTACCGTGAAACTCACTGGCACAGACAGCACCGGCAAGGCTCTCATCCGGTCGGCACGGCCGGCATCGGTGACGTGGGGAGTGCCACAGCCGGATCAACAGATCCCGGTGGTATCGAGGCTGGATCAGTCGCTCGTGATCGCGGTTCGGCCCGAGAAAGCACTCTTCAGCATCAAGGCCGACCTCGCGAACGCGATCGTGAAGCCGGCGACGGGCAAAGAAGACAAGGTGAAAGGCCCCGTCATCGTGATGCGCCAGGGCGACAAGTCGACCGTTCCTGTGAAGGTCGAATGGTCGGTCCCGGAGAAGCCGAACGTCACGCTCGTTGCCGAACCGATGGCCCAGAATCAGCAGAGCGGACCCGTGTCCGTTCAGATCACGGCCCAACCGACCAAGGACAAGCCAGAGGTGATGGTGAACGTGGACGCGAAGTCCAACGCGGTTCCCGGCGCGTACACCGTCGTGCTCCGCGGGACCGCACAAGTGCCGTTCGCGAAAGACCCGATGGCGAAGGCGAAGCCGAACATCCCGGCGGAGGCGTTTAGCACGCCGATCCAGGTGTTGGTGATCCCCAGCGCGCTGGGCCGGTTCACCACGGGACCACTACCGAACAACACGCTCAAACTCGGCAGCAGCACGGATCTGCCGATCAAGGTGGAGCGAATGCACGACTTCGCGGGCGAATACCAGGTGACGTTCGTTCCGGCAAAGGACGCGACCGGTGTAACGGCCGCCGAGGTCGTCATCCCCGCGGGGAAGGACGAAGTGAAGCTCGTGCTGAAGACCGCGGCTGACGCCAAACCCGGCGCGCTGGCCGGTACCGTCGTGGTCACGGCCCTGTACGCGGGGAAGTACCCCGTGACCTACGAAAACAAGGTGAGCTTCAATCTGGCAAAGTGACTGGTTCCGCGACCATCGGCCGCGATTGAACCACCCGACATACCTTCCGCACACCTGATGATCTGGAGACTCAACACCATGCGCCGATTCGTTGCGCTCGTAATGGCGCTGATGGCCGCCCCGAGCTTCGCCCAGGAGCCGAAGAAGGACGAGAAGAACGAGTACCCGCCGATCCCGGTCATCGATCTGAAGCGGAAAGAGCCGGTCGAGTACGGAAAGGACATCGAGCCGATCTTCGAGAAGAAGTGCCTCGTGTGCCACTCCGGGACCGAGTTGCGCGGCAAGTACGACATGGGCACCCACGAGAAGGTGCTCAAAGGCGGGAAGCGCGGCATCGCGGTGGTGCCGGGCAAATCGGCCGAGAGCAACCTCTTTCTGTTCTGCGCACGGCAGAAACTACCGATGATGCCGCCGAAGACCGATGAGCCACTGAACTCGCAAGAGTTGTCGCTCATCAAATTGTGGATCGACGAGGGCGCGAAGGCCCCCACCACGATGAAAGTGAAGGAAAAGATCATCGTGAACCTGCCGGCGGCCCTGGTGAAGCCGGTCCGGGCACTCGCGGTTTCCCCGGACGGTAAGACCATCGCGGCGAGCCGCGGGAACCAGCTCCACATCTTCGCACTGAAAACGACCCCGGCCGACAAGAAGGGCGGCGCGGAGAAGAAGGAGTGGGAATACGCGAAGTCGTTCTTCGACCCGCAACTGAAAACCCCCGAAGGCAAACCCGCGAAGGCCGCGCACATCTCGCTCGTCGAGTCGATGGCCTTCTCCCCGGACGGGAAGACGCTCGCAACGGGCAGCTTCCAGGAACTGACTTTGTGGGACGTCGAGAAGGGCGAGCCGAAGCAGCGGGTCGCCGGGTTCGTGGACCGAGTGTGCGCGATCGGGTTCTCCGCGGACGGCAAGAAGTTCGTGACCGGTGGGGGCGCGCCGACCGAAGACGGCGAGATCAAAATTTTCGACGCGCCGACCGGCAAAGTGCTCTGGGAAATCAAAGCGGGGCACAGCGACACCGTGTTCGGCGTCGCGTTCAGCCCGGACGGGCAGTTGCTCGCCACGGGCGGGGCGGACAAGTTCGTGAAGGTGTTCGAGATGCCGCACGCGGGTTGGGGGTGGCCGTTCCCGCCCGGTCCCAAGGCGCCGCGGTTCGCCAAGTCCTTCGAGGGCCACACGCACCACGTGATGGGCATCGGCTGGACGCCGGACGGCAAGAAGATCGCGAGCTGCGGCGCGGACAACTTCGTGAAGGTGTGGGACTACGAGAAGGGCGAAAAGATCCGCGACATGCAGGGGCACCAGAAGCAGGTCACGTCGCTCGTCTTTGTGGGCAAGTCGGCACAGTTCGTAACGGGTAGCGGCGACGCGAGCGTCCGCATGTGGAACGCGGACAACGGCGGCAACGTCCGGTCGTTCCCGGGCGCGGCCGACTTCGTGTACGCGGTGAGCGCGAGCACGGACGGCACCGTGGTCGCGAGCGGGTGCGAGGACGGCGTGGTCCGCGTGTACAACGGCGCCAACGGCACGCTGATGAAGGCCGCGCTCCCGCCCGACGCCGAACCGAAGAAGAAGTAAAGACGTTGGGCACGAGGGGTGAGTCACCACCGTGCTGCACCACCCGCTCGTTGGCACTCGCGGTTCGCCCTGAGCCTCTTGGCGAACCGCGAGTGCCAACGAGCGGGTGGGATCTCCGCCATATCACAAGAACTCAACCGCCCTGTCCGCCAATCTGCCGATCGCTTGGACTTGACCCCGGCGCGTCCCCTCCGCTATCCGCCGGCCACACCCCGACCCGACGCACATACCCCGGAGCCGCCCCGACCCGCGGAGGTTGACCATGCGCGCGTGGAAGAAATCGCCGTTGTTGCTCCTGGCACTGCTCTGCGGGTGTACGTCCGGGTTCGACCGGGCCGCGCTACAAGAGCGCCTGAAGGACGGGTCCGTTCAGATGCCCGATTCGACCATCGCCGAGGCGCGCGGGCTGAAGCCGCAGCTCCGGTTCCCGTGCCGGATCGCGGTGTACCTCCAGCCCGAGGGCCACGACTGGCGCTGGACGCCGGAAGACAAGGCCGCGATGGAAGTGTGGGCCGAAGCGCTCCGCAAGGAAAAGATCGCGGCCGACGTGTTCCCGCTGCCCGAAATGCTCGCGGGCAAGGGTGACAAGGGTGATCTGAAGGAACTGCGACTGGCGGCGGCCAAGTGCGGGGCCGACGTACTGCTCGTGATCCGCGGCGCGGCCCAAACCGACAGCTACAAGAACTTCGCAGCGGTGTTCAACTTGACCCTTGTGGGCGGCTACGTCATCCCGGGGAGCCACAAAGACTCGTTGTTCATGCTAGAAGGCATCCTCCTCGATGTGGACAACGGCTACATCTACACCGGCGTGCAAGCCGAGGGCGTGGGGAAGATCGTGCGCCCGACGTTCGTGATCGAAGAGAAGGACGCCATCGCGCTGGCGAAAACGAAGGCCCTGGTCCAATTCGGCGACGAAGTGTTGAAGCGGATGCGCCGACTCGCCGCCAATCCTGTATTCGTCCCGGACGTCAAAGCACCCGTGGGGTCACCGCCCGCTTCGGTGCCGATTGCGGCAAACCCGGTCCGACCGGCGCCCGCCTCGGACGTGCCCGCGATCAAACCCACCCCGCGTCTCCTGCCCGGGGGCATCTTCGCAACGGGCGCGGACGCCCCTCCGCGGCGCGACCCGGTCAACAACGCGGGCGGCGTCATGACCGGGATCACCGCCCCGCGACCTAATCCATAGTGGAATCGTTCGCGGCACGATCCGGCTGGTACGGATCTCTTCCCTTCGGTTAACCACCCGCCGGCCCTGCCACCCGAATTGGTGGCAGCGCTCATTTGCTGCCCTCACGTTATCCCGATAGTTGTTACGCAGTGCGATGGCTTGGGAAGCCAATACAGGGGCGTGCGAGGTAGGCTCGGACGGCGTCCCGGATGATTGCGGTCTTGGCTTCAATCCAACTGATACCGGTTGCGAAGCAATGGGCCTCGAACCGCAGGAAGGCACGCAGGGCGAGCCCGATGTGGTTCCGCTGGGCTCGGGCGGTGCGGCACTGACACCTCTCGACGCCGGTGCATTGCTTGATGCCCCGGTGGTAGTGCTCGATGGCCCAGGAGAAGTCGGCGAATTGCAACCGCGTCAGGTCGCCCATCCCCAGGTCGTTGGTGGCCCAGTACACGGTGCCACCGTTTGGGGTGGCAATCCCGAATACCTTCACCAACCCGAACCCGGGCAACCACACCTCCGTGCCCGTGGCTGCAATGGCCGTGTCCGCTAGGGCTCGCGTGCCCCGACGGTCGAGGTTCACCAGCCGATTCGACTTGAGCCGGGTGAGCCACGTCCACCCGCAGTTGCGGATCAACTTCAGGTTCTCCAGGCTGCTATACCAGCCGTCGAACACCACGCACCGAGGGGCGAACCCCCGCGCGTAGGCGGTCCGAATCATGTCCCCGAAGTGATCGTTCTTGGTCCGAGCATCGGCCTTGTCGTACACGCGGTAGTCGCACGGGATGTGTCGGTCCCCATCGGTCCACAGCAGGGACACCAGGTTGATCCCCTGGACCACCGCGCGGTGCTTGCCGGACCAGTGTCGGGTGACCAATTCGATGGACCGGGCATACGGCTTGTCCAGGGTCGAGTCGTCCACGACGAGAACCCCGTCGTCCCGCCGGACCTGGGCTTGCGCGTCGGCCCAGAGGGTGTCGGGATCGGGTTCCAACCGGGTCAGCAGTCGGGTAAACGCGTCGTGGGCCGGTGGGTCCGGTTGTTCCGGTTGCACCCGCGCGGCCTCCGTTCCCGAGCACGCCTTCGGGGTCGCGATCAAGAACTCGATGTAGTCACGCGGAAACACCTTGGGCACGCTCATGACACGATCGTAGGCCCAACGAGCCGCTCGCGCAAGGACCAAAAACGCTGCACTGCGTAACACCTACCCGAATGACGCCGCTAACATTTCGGTGCCGGGCACGTTCTTTACCCCGCTCCACACGGCCGCGAAGTACGAGTCACCGGAACTGGTTGCCCTTCTGCTTGCGCACGGGGCACAACTTGGCGTCCGTGCCGCGGACGGGCGCACTCCCTTGGACGTGGCTGCGACCATCGAGCCCCAGTGGGATCGCGCGAGCTTCAGTGATGAGCCGGGGAAACTGACTCCCGCCCGTGTCTTGTGCATCATCCTGCTGCACTGTGCCGGTGCGCCGGCGGGCGCTCTGCCGCACAGATGAGGGGTATAATGCGCAGGTTGGTATGCTCGCCTTGCCCGGCGCGTTGGGGGGGGCTATCAGTAGCTTTACCGGCCCGCGATTGCCCCGCTCAGTGCCTCGCGCGCACCTCCGGAGTTTCTGATGTTCAGCGAGAACGGCGAGTACCTCGAAGAGCAATTCCACCGCTGGCAGCAAGACCCCAACTCCGTCGAACCGACCTGGCAGGGCTTCTTCGCGGGGATGCAGTTCGCCGGAAAACTCCCCGGTGGGGCCGCAACCACTGGAGCAGCAGCGAGTTCCGCGGACCTGCGGGTGCAAACCGGTGTGGTGCGGCTCGTGTTCTGGTACCGGCAGGCGGGGCACCTTCAAGCCGATACTGATCCGCTCGCGGCTCAATCACCTCCCCCGTGCCCGCTCCTCCAACTCGAAAGCTTCGGCCTCTCGGAAAGCGACCTCGACCGCGTCGTCGACGGCAGTATGTACTTCGGGCTGAACGGCCCGGTCAAGTTGCGCGACCTCATCGATACGCTGCGTGCCACCTACTGCGGCACCACCGGCATCGAGTACATGCACATCGATTCGCAAGAAATACGCCGGTGGATCGCGTCCCGGATCGAGCCGACGTGCAACCGGCCGATGCTCAAGTTGCGGCAAAAGTACCGCATCCTCATCACGCTGTACGAAGCCGAACTGTTCGAGAAGTTCCTGCACACCAAGTACGTCGGCCAGAAACGGTTCTCGCTCGAGGGCGGCGAAACGCTCATCCCGATCCTCGACGCGATCACCGAAAAAGGCCCGGCGCTCGGCGTCAAAGAGATCGTCATCGGGATGGCCCACCGGGGCCGGCTGAACGTTCTCGCGAACACGCTCAACAAGCCCTTCTCCGAAATCTTCAACGAGTTCGAGGACAACTACCTCCCGCTCTCCTCGCACGACGGCGACGGAGACGTGAAGTACCACCTCGGGTTCTCCGCCGACACCGAAACGGCCGACGGAGGGAAGGTTCACCTGTCCGTTGCGCCCAACCCCAGTCACCTGGAAATCGTCGGCCCGGTGGTCGAGGGCCGGGTGCGGGCCAAGCAGCGGCAGCACGGCGACAAGGAGCGCACCACCGGCGTGCCGGTGCTCATCCACGGCGACGCGGCGTTCGCGGGCCAGGGCGTCATCATGGAGACGTTCAACCTGATGAACCTCGCCGGGTACCGCACCGGCGGGACCATTCACATCGTGGTGAACAACCAGATCGGGTTCACCACGAACCCGCGCGACTCCCGCAGCACACAATACTGCACCGACATCGCGAAGTTCGTGCAGGCCCCGATCTTCCACGTCAACGCCGAAGACCCGGAAGCGTGCGTGGCCGCTGCGGAACTCGCGCTCGAGTTCCGCCAGCAGTTCAAGAAGGACGTGGTCATCGACCTGGTGTGCTACCGCCGGTGGGGGCACAACGAGGGCGACAACCCGGGCTACACACAGCCCCTCCAGGCAAAAGTCATCGCCAAGAAGCCGCCCATCTCCACCGTCTATTCGGCGCAACTGGCCGGGCGGCCCGACGACCCGAGCGTGACGCCGGAAGTCGTCGCGGACCTCGTCGGCGAGTTCGATAACAAGCTCGCCGAGGCGCTGCGCGACGCCGAAAGCATTGTCGCCGCGTACCGCAACGAGATGGAGGCCGCGCACAAGCAAGTGAAGGAGATGGTGAAGAAGGGCCAGACCAAGAAGCGTGGAATGGAGGGCTTTTCCGGGCGCTGGAAGGACTTCACCAATCGCTACTCGCACGACCCCGTTGCGACCGGCGTGAGCGACGCGACCCTGGACCGCATCGCCGCCGCGCTGGGCACGTTCCCGGACGGCTTCACGGTTCACCCGAACCTGCTCAAGACGCTCCAAACGCGCGGCGAGAACATCAAGAAGCGCGGCACGGTGGATTGGGGCACCGGTGAGGCGATCGCCCTCGGTTCGCTGGTGCTCGAAGGCACCCCGGTGCGACTCAGCGGTCAGGACAGCCGGCGCGGAACGTTCACGCAGCGGCACGCGGTCGTCGTTGATTACGAAACCGGCGCGGAACACTACCCGCTCGCGAACCTCGACTCGAAGCAGGCGCCCTTCGACGTGATCGACAGTTCCCTCTCCGAAGCGGCCGTGATGGGGTTCGATTTCGGGTACTCGCTCGACGCCCCGGAATCGCTGGTCATGTGGGAGGCGCAGTTCGGCGACTTCGCCAACGGCGCCCAGGTCATCATCGACCAGTTCATCACGTCGTGCGAATCGAAGTGGAACCGGTCCAGCGGGCTCGTGCTACTGCTCCCGCACGCTTACGAGGGCCAGGGGTCGGAGCACTCTTCCGCGCGCCTCGAACGGTTCCTCCAGATGTGCGCGGAGGACAACATTCAGGTCGCGTACCCGACCACGCCGTCGCAATACTTCCACCTGCTCCGCCGGCAAATGAAGCGGAAGTTCCGCAAGCCGCTCATCGTAATGACGCCGAAGAGCCTGTTGCGGCTCCCGGCCGCGGTGTCGCCGGTGAGCGAGTTCGCGACCGGGCAGCACTTCCGCGAAGTGCTCGACGACAAGTCCAACCCGGAACAGGTGACGCGCGTGTTGGTGTGCTCAGGGAAGGTGTACTACGACCTCGCGAAGAAGCGCGAGGAACTCGGCACGCAGGCGGTCGCGATCCTGCGCATCGAGCAACTGTACCCGTGGCCTGAACAGCAACTCGCCGCCGCGCTGGGGCGCTACCGGCGCGCCCGCGAGTTCGTGTGGGTCCAGGAAGAACCTCAGAACATGGGCGGGTGGACGTTCGTGGAACCGCGCCTGCGGGCGATGAACTTCCCCTTCGAGTACGTGGGCCGGGACGCCGGCGCCAGCCCCGCGACCGGTTCGCACCACGTCCACGAGCGCGAGCAAAAACTGCTCGTGGACGGCGCGTTCGCGCCGACGCCGTCGGGTCCGATCGGTCCGGGGTGGATCGGCTGGAACGCGGTGGAATCCAACGGGACGCACGGCGCGCCCACGGACACAGCGAAGGCGTAGCGAAGAGAAGAACCTAACCCCCGGCCCCCTTCCCTAAGAAGGAAGGGGGAGAAAGAGCCGAGGTGCCTTTCTCCCCCTTCCTTCTTAGGGAAGGGGGCCGGGGGTTAGGTGGTATCGTTTTCGTACCGGGGATGGTCATGGCGATCGAACAAGTGACGGTGCCGAAGGCCGGTGAGTCCATCACCGAGGCCACGCTAAACCGCTGGTTCGTGGCGGACGGGGCGTTCGTGAAGGCGGACGTGCCGCTCTTCGAGATGGGCACCGACAAGGCTTCGCAAGAAGTCGTTGCGCCGGTCGCTGGAGTGGTGAAGCACCTCGTGAAAGAGGGCGACACGGTCGCCATCGGTGCTACCGTCGCGCAAATCGACACCGACGCGAAGGCCCCGGCCGCCGCGCCCGCGTCCCAAGCGAGCGCTCCCAAGCCACAGGGAGCGGCCGCCCCCAGCGCGCCGAAGCAAGACGCGATTCCGTCGCCGGCCGCGGCCCGCGTGCTCGCAGAAGCCGGTGTGAAGCCGGGCGACGTGACCGGAACCGGTCCCGGCGGGCGCATTCTTAAGGAAGACGCGATCGCGGCTGCGTCGGCGCCCAAGGCGTCGCCCGCTGCGAACGGCGAGGCGAAGAAGCCCACAGTCGAAGCCCCACGGGTGCCGAGCCAACCGGGGACGCGCACCACCCGCGAGCCGATGTCGAAGATCCGCAAGACGATCGCGTCGCGGCTCCTCGACAGCCAGAACACTACCGCGACGCTGACGACGTTCAACGAAGCGGACATGACCGCGATTCAAGACTTGCGCGCGAAGTACAACGAGAAATTCGAGAAGAAACACGGAACGAAGATCGGCTTCATGTCGGTGTTCGTGAAGGCCGCGATCGAGGCGCTGAAGGCATTCCCACTCGTGAACGCTCGCCTCGATGGGAACGACATCGTTCACCAGCACTTCTACGACATCGGCGTCGCGGTCAGCACGGAGAAGGGGCTGATGGTGCCGGTGATCCGCGGCGCGGACCAGCTCGGCTTCGCGGACATCGAGAAGGCCATCGCCGTAGTCGCGAAGAAGGCCCGCGACGGCAAGGTCACGGTGCCCGAACTCGAAGGTGGCACGTTCACCATCACCAACGGCGGGATCTTCGGCTCGATGCTCAGCACGCCGATCCTGAACCCCCCGCAGTGCGCGATCCTCGGGATGCACAGCATTCAAAAGCGGCCCGTCGTGGTCAACGACCAGATCGTGATCCGGCCGATGATGTACCTCGCGCTCAGCTACGACCACCGGTTGATTGACGGCCGCGAGGCCGTGCAGTTTCTCGTGCGCATCAAGGAGTGCGTGGAGAACCCGGAACGCATTCTGTTTGAAATCTGATATTCACCGCAGAGGGCACGAGAGGGCGCGGAGAAAAGAACCGAGGAATCCAATCAGTTCTTCTCTCCGCGCCCTCTCGTGCCCTCTGCGGTGAATCCTTCTTGGAGACAACATGGCGGACAGTTACGACCTCGTGGTGATCGGCGGCGGACCGGGCGGGTACACGGCGGCGATTCGCGCGGCGCAACTCGGGTTGAAGGTGGCGTGCGTCGAGAAGCGACCGAACAAGGCGCTCGGCGGCGTGTGCCTCAACGTCGGGTGCATCCCGAGTAAGGCGCTGCTCGATTCGTCCGAGATGTACGAAGTCACGACGCACAAGCTCGCGCGCCACGGCATCAAGGTCGGCAGCGTCGCGCTCGACCTCGACACCATGCTCAAGCGCAAGGACAAGGTCGTCAGCGAGCTCACCGGCGGCGTCGGGTTCCTGTTCAAGAAATACGGCGTGACGCCGGTCTTCGGCTCCGCCAAATTGCTCACGGGGAAGCAGGTCGAGGTGACCGCCGCGGACGGCGCGAAGGGCGTGCTGGAAGCGAAGAACGTGCTGCTCGCGACCGGCAGCGAGAGTACCGAACTACCGTTCATGAAGTTCGACGGGAAGTACATCGTCAGCTCGACCGAAGCGCTCAACTTCAACCCAGTGCCCAAACACCTCATCGTCGTGGGCGGTGGGTACATCGGTCTGGAACTGAGTTCCGTTTGGAAGCGGCTCGGCGCGAAAGTGACGGTGATCGAGTTCCTACCTCGCATCCTTGCAATCAGTGACGGCGAAGTCGCCAATGAAGTTCACAAGCTGCTCGTGAAGCAGGGATTCGAGTTCCACCTCGATACGAAGGTGACCGGCGCCACAGTGAAGGGCGACTCGGTTACCGTGACCGCCCAGACGAAGGATGGCAAAGAACTGAGCATCCAGGGCGACCGCGTGCTCGTGGCGGTAGGCCGGCGCCCGTACACCGCAGGGCTCGGACTGGACAACGTCGGGGTGAAATACGACCCGAAGAGCGGCCGCGTCGAGGTGGACGGGCACTTCCAGACCTCGGTGCCCGGCATTTTCGCAATCGGTGACCTGATTACGGGTCCGATGCTCGCGCATAAGGCGAGCGAAGAGGGCGTCGTGTTCGCGGAAACGCTCGCGGGCATGAAGCCGCACGTCAACTACGACGCGATTCCGAGCGTCATCTACATTTGGCCCGAAGTCGCGAGCGTAGGCCTCACCGAAGAGCAAGTCAAAGAGAAGGGGATCGAGTACCGCACAGGTAAGTTCAAGTTCAGCGCGACCGGGCGCGCGAAAGCGATGGACGAACAGGACGGTTTCGTGAAGGTGCTCGCCGATGCGAAAACCGATCGCGTGCTGGGCGTTCACATTCTCGGCCCGCGTGCGTCCGATCTGATTGCGGAGTGCGTGACGATCATGGAGTATAAGGGCAGTGCCGAGGACATCGCCCGTTGCACGCACGCGCACCCGACGCTGAGCGAGGCCGTCGGTGAAGCCGCACGCATGGCCTGGGCCGGGAAGCCACTGAACTCGTGAGGGTGAGGCGATGACGGAGGAAGAGTGGCTGTCCGCGAAGAACCCGCTCGACCTGCTGATGTACGCGAAGCGCACCACCCCGACACTGCGCGGGCAAGCGGGGCGGCGCAAATTCCGGCTGTTCGCGGTCGGGTGCATCCGCCGCGTTTGGCCGGCCCTCCGTCAGGTCGCCCAACGCAGTGCCGTCGAGGTCGCGGAGCAGTTCGCCGACGGGGACGGAACCCCGACCGATTTGTGGAACGCCTGGACGAAGGCCGGGCAGTCGTTTCCCGGAACGGAAAACAAGCCACTAATGAACGCGCTGTTCTGCGTCTGTAACAACGAGACGTGGGAGGCCGTGAAGGTTTGGCGATTGACGTCCGGGGCCGAGTTCAACGCGGTCCGCCAAAACTCACCGGCCGAAGAGAAACAACAACTCGCCGATCTCACCCGCGACATCTTCGGCAATCCGTTTCGCACGGTAGCGTTCGATCCCGCGTGGCGCACCTCGGACGTCGTCGCGTTGGCCGAAGGTATCTACGCCGATCACGCCTTCGACCGGATGCCGATTTTGGCCGACGCGCTCCAGGACGCTGGCTGCGACAATGCCAACGTGCTAATGCACTGCCGCGAAGGTAGCGTTCACGCACGCGGGTGTTGGGTGGTTGACCTCATTCTGGGTAAGGTGTAGCTCACGAGCCTCGAACATGCGCCCGAGCGAAGTCTTCACGTTCTGCCCGCGCTGCGCTGCGCCGCGAGCGCCCGAGAACGTCGGGCAGTCGCCGTTACGGTGTGCGGCGTGCCAGTTTACGTTCTACTTTAACCCTACGGTTGCCGCGGCCGCGTTCGTGAGCCGGCCCGACGGGCGCGCGCTGTTCATTCGCCGCGCACACGACCCGGCCGCGGGGAAACTCGGTATCCCCGGCGGGTTCATCGACTTCGGCGAAACGGCGGAAGAGGGATTGCGGCGCGAGATCCGCGAAGAGGTCGGGTTGGCCGTTGAGAACGTGCGGTTCCTGATGTCGTTCCCGAACATGTACTTGTACCGCGACGTAACGTACCCGGTGGTCGATCTGGTGTTCACGGCCAGCGCATTGGCCCCGGACACGGCGGCCGCACTCGACGGCGTGGCCGGGATCGAATGGCGGTTCCCGCGCGACGTGGCCGACGACGAACTCGCGTTCGATTCCATGCGCGTCTCGATTGCCGCGGTCCGGGCCGGAGCGGGCGGTTGATTTTCTATCGGCTGGCATCCGGGTACGCGGTTGGGTAGGATAGTTTTAAGAACTGTCATCTCTGTCACCGTTCGCCGAGTTCAGCCGGTTTCGCCGCGGGAGTGCCGAATGTCCGTGTCGTACACGTGTACCCATTGCGGGGTGACGCTCAAGACGCCCAAGCGCGTGCAGGTCGGGAAGGCCGTTCCGTGCCCCAAGTGCGGCCAGACATTCGTCCCGGAACCGGAGGAGGATGCGTCCTCGGCCGGCGCCGGCGTTCTCAAATTGGCCGCCGAACCGAAGAAGCCCGCCCCGCCACCCGCGCCCGCCAAGAAGCCGTTTGAAGACGATGACGACGAGGACGCGGCCTCGGTCAAGAGGGGCTACGGCGTTATCGGGGAGACACAGGAAGAAAAGGACAAGGCCGAGGAGAACAAGCCGAAGTTCACCGAGGTGCAGGACAAGTTCAAGAAGAGCGCGCGCGGCCCGGCGATGTCGCTCCTGGTCATGCCCAGCAACCTGCTCACGCTCGAAGGGCTCATCACGGGCGTCGCCGGGCTCGGCATGTTCATGTACGGCGTGTGGCCCCTGATCTTCAACGATGCCCCGCCCGGTGAAGAAGAGACCGAAGAAGCCATTGTCTACATGATGCTCGGCGTCGTGACCCTGTTCTGGGGCGCAATGGTGTGCTTCTGCGCCAGCCAGATGCAGGAACTCGCGTCGTACCCGTGGGCGATGGTCGGGGCCATCATGGGCATCGTCCCGCTCCTCATCGGCATCTACGGCATCGTCATGCTCCAGAACCCGAAGGTGAAAGCGGGCTTCGAGGAGATCGAGGGCGGGGTCGATGACGACGAGGATGAAGGCGGGGGCGATGATGAGGACGAGGATGATGACGACGAGGATGATGACGACGAGGATGAAAAAGCGAAACGCGGAAAGAAGGCGGGCAAGGAGAAGGCCCGGAACCGGTGAGTGAGGCGGGTAAAAGGCTAACAAAGAAGGCGAACGGAGGCGACGGCGAGGAATGACGATTACCGACTCGACCGATGCGGAGTTACTCGCCCGGTTCCGGGCGGGCGACTCGGCCGCACTGGAACCGCTGTTCGCGCGCTACGAGGAGCCGGTGTTCCGGTTCCTGTTCGGTGTACTCAAGGACCACCACGGGGCCGAGGACGCGCTGCAAGAAACCTTCGTCCAGGCGCTCCGCAAGGCCGATAGCGTTGCCGCGGACACGTTCCGCGGGTGGCTGTTCACGGTCGCGTACCGCCAGGCGATGCTGCTGAAGCGCAAGACGAAGCGCCTGCCCGCGCAGGCCGACGACTTCGCTCTTCTGGGGTTAATCGGGGACGAACCGGCGGACCTGCGGGCGGGCGCGACGGACGACGCCCGCCAGGTGCGCGAGTTGCTCGATCTGCTGCCCGAACCACAGCGCGCCGTGATCTCCGCGCGCGTGTTCGACGGTAAAACGTTCCGCGAGGTCGCGGCCGCGCTGGGGTGCCCGCTCAACACCGCGCTGGCCCGGATGCACGACGGCCTGAAAAAACTCCGTCAGTTGTGGGAGGCCCGCCATGCCTGAGCCGACCCTCCAGACGACCGCGCTCCGCTACGCGGCCGGCGATCTGAACCCGAACGAGTCCGCCGCGTTCGAGGCGCAGCTCGCGGACGACCAGGACGCGCGCGACGCGCTGTCCGAGGCCGTGCGCCTCTCGGCGGCCGCGATCGGCCAGAAGCCGCCGACCCCGAACCCGTCCTTTCGGGCGATCCTCCGCGCGCGCCTGAACTGGGACCACTCCCGCGGGCACCCGCTCGCGTGGGCCGCTACGGGCGCCGCTGTGGTCGCGGCCTGCACGTTCATCGGACTGGCACTGGCCGACAGCACCGAGCCGGTGGCGGGCGCGCCCGCGAACGTCGCTCCGGTGCCCCCGACCGAAGAGGCCCCGAACCCGCGCAGCGCAGAGGGCGCGGAGAGCGCGGCCGCCCCGGAGCAACACGAACAGAGCGCCCAGGGGATCATGGAGCACCTCGCTTCTTCCCCGTGTGTCGGGACCGATGCGTCCCGGAGCGTCGCCGAAATATGGGCCGACCTGAGCACGCACGACCAGGTCGAGAAGGTGCGCGACGACGAGCAGCGCTGGCGCCAGAAGATGCACAACCTCTCGCACCCGCACCACGTATCGGCCGCGAGCCGGGCCGACAGTCCGTGACCGAACGCGCTCCCGTTTCGTACCCGTCCGCGCTGCCGGCCCGATCCCGTCTGGGGAAAATGAGGGTACCAATGTCGAGGACGGCCTTCGTTCGCGCCACCGCTGTTGCGGTGCTCGCACTGTTCCCGTGCGCCGCGCACGCCGACCCGCTCCCCCGATTCACCGAGGAGCGCGAGGCCGCTGCGCTCCACTTCGTTCGGAAACACTGCCCGGACCTCGTTCCACTGCTCGACGACCTGAAAAAATCCGCGCGCCCGGCCTACGAGCTCCAGATCCGCGAAACGTTCCAGGTCACGGAACTGCTCGCGGACATTCAGGACGACCCCAAGCGGCACGATTTGGAACTGAAGATGTGGAAGGCCGAGAACCAGGCGCTCGTGCTGGTGGCGAAACTCGCGACGCCGAAGGAGGATTCGCGCAAGATGGTCGAGGAGCAGCTCCAAGTGCTCGCGCGGGAACTCGTCGAACTCGAGCTGCAATCGCTGGAGCACCGCACCGAGGTGCTGCGCACCGAGCTGGCGGCCGCGAAAGACGACCTCGCGAAGTTCCGCGACAACTTCGACCGCCACACAAAGGACCGCTTTGAGGCGCTGTTGGAGAGGGCCAAAAAGAAGAAACCGTAGGGTGCAGATGGTGAACCGGTGAGCGAAACGCCCCGTTCGCGCGCGGGTTGCGCCGTCCACTTCGTGCGCTGCGCATCTACAATGCCAGAATGAAGCACATTAACGAACTGTTCTCAACGGTCGCCCACCGCGTTAAACCGCCGGTTCTCATCGCGCTCGGTCCCCCGTGGCCGGTCGCCAATCTCGTGAAGGCGCTCGGGCTGCCCGAAACCGAAGTCACCTGCGCGCAATTCGACCTGCACCAAACGGACCGCGTGCGCGAAACGCTCGCGGAGATCGACGCGAAGGCCGAGGTCGTCACGGTCCCCGATTTGTGGGACTTGCCCCCGAAGTTCAACACCGTCATCTTCCCCGCGTCCGCACACGCGGACCGCGAACTGAAACTCGACGTCGTCGAGCAGGGGTACCACGTTCTCGCGCCCGACGGGTTGTTCCTCACGCTCTCCGAGTACGAGAGGGACAGCCAGTTCGCGAAGCTCCATAAGAAAATCTTCGGCAAGTGCGGCGAGACCCCGTCGAGCGAAAACGGCATGGCGTTCTTCAGTACGAAGACGGACTCGTCGGACGCGCGCCGGCGGCACGAGGTCACGTACCACGCGAAGATCGGCGAGGGGGAACCGATGGAGTTCGTGTCGCGGCCGGGGACGTTCAGTTACGGGCGCTTCGACGCGGGCTCGCGGGCGATGCTCGAAGTGGTCGAAATCAAGGAGCGCGACGGCATTCTGGACCTCGGGTGCGGCAACGGCGCGGTCGGGTGCCTGGCCGGGGCGATGACCGGACCGAAGGGGCGCGTGACGTTCATCGATAGCAGCCTGCGGGCCGTTGCGCTCGCGGAACTGAACGCGAAGGCCAACAACATCACCAACGCGCGGTTCGTGACCGCGACGCGGTTAGAGGGGCTGGAAGAGCGCGCGTTCGATGTGATCCTGGCGAACCCGCCGTACTACGCGAAGTCGGAAATCACGCGGCTGTTCATTGAAGGCGCCCGCGAGCTCTTGAGGCCACACGGCCGGTACTACATCGTGACGAAGATGCCGACCGCTGTGGTTCCGCTCATCTTTGACACCTTCGGGGACTGCTCGGTGATCGAGAACCGCGGGTACTCCGTGGTCATTTCGGGCATGTGATTGTGGCGCAACGTAGGGTGGGCCTGCACAAAGTCTTGACCCACCCTATGTTACACAAATCATCCCAGTGCCGCGCGTAGTTCGCTCACCAACTGTTTCACGTCGGCGAGCGCCTTCGTGCGATCGGTCGCGGCGGCTTCCAGTTTCTTCACCACGGCGCTGCCGACAATCACCCCGTCGGCGATTTCCTTGAGCTCGCGGACCTGCTCGGGCCGGCTCACCCCGAACCCGACGCACAGCGGAAGGTCGGTCATCGTGCGCAGGCGACCGAGTTGTTCGCGCAGTGCGGTCGGCAGTGCCTCGCGCGCACCGGTAATGCCCACGACACTCACCACGTACACGAACCCGCCGCACGCCTTCACCACTTTTTCGGCCCGTTGCGGCGATGTGGTCGGCGTGACCAAAAGAACGAGCTTGAAGTCCTGATCCGCTGCCAGCTTCGATAACTCGGCCGCTTCCTCAACGGGCAAATCCGGCACCACGGCCCCGCTCACCCCGGCAGCCTTCGCCGCGTCGATGAACGCGGTCGGCCCCATCTTGAACATCAGCGAGTACGACGCCATCGCGACGAGCGGCGCGCTCCACGCGGGCCGGGCCGTTGTGTCACGGAGCGCGGCGAAGACGTCCGCGAGCTTCAGTTTTTTGTTCAGCGCGCGGGTGTAGGAGGCCTGAATCACGGGGCCGTCGGCGATCGGGTCGGAGAACGGGAAGCCGATCTCCATGAGATCCGCGCCCGCGTCGGCCACGGTGGGGAGCAATTCGCGCGTGAAGGCGATGTCCGGGTCACCGGCGGTCACGAACGGCATGAACGCGGCGCGCTTCGCGGCGCGCAACCGCTGGAAGAGGCTGTCGATTGGGTTCATGTGGGTGTTTTACACGCGCCCGGCGGATTTTCTGCACGCGCGGGACGGTTTCCGGACAGTATGGGGGCATGAACCGGGTCTTGATGATTCTCCGCGAGCAGCGCACGGACGCCGCGACCGACCGGCACCTGCTCGACTGCTTCCTGACCGCACGCGACGAAGCCGCGTTCGCGGAACTCGTGCGCCGGTACGGACCGGTCGTGTGGGGCGCGTGCCGCCGGGCGCTCGTCAACACACAGGACGCAGAAGATGCGTTCCAGGCAACGTTCCTCGTCCTGCTCCGTCGGGCCACGGGATTGCACGACGATGTGCCGCTCGGTCCGTGGTTGTATCGGGTCGCGCTGATGACGGCCCGAAACGTGAGCCGCTCCAACCGGCGCCGGACCGCCGTCACCGGGCCAATGGAGCACGAGATCCCGGCGCCCGGGACAGCAGCGACCGAGGAAAAACTCGATCTCGACGCGGCGCTGCTCGCACTGCCGGAGCGGTACCGCGTGCCGGTGGTGCTGTGCCACTTGCAGGGTCTGACCCGACGCGAAGCAGCCGAGCGCCTCGGCTGCCCCGAGGGTACGCTCTCTGCGCGACTCAACCGCGCGTTCCAGCACCTGCGGGCGCGTCTGGGCAATGGTGCCCCGGCCGCACTGGTGGGTGCGGCGGTTACGCTCCCGACCGGGCTGGCGTCCGCAACTGTTCGATCCGCAATGGTTTATTCGACTTCGACTCTGGCCGTAACCGGCGTGTCGCCGGCGGTGGCCGGACTAATCGATGGAGTGCTTCGCATGTTCTGGATGAAGAAAGTGTTGACCGCGACTGTGGTCGCTGTACTCGTCGTCGGCACGGGCGTGCTGGGGTTC
Source organism: Gemmata palustris (assembly GCF_017939745.1). Classification (NCBI taxonomy): domain Bacteria; kingdom Pseudomonadati; phylum Planctomycetota; class Planctomycetia; order Gemmatales; family Gemmataceae; genus Gemmata; species Gemmata palustris. The sequence goes on from NZ_JAGKQQ010000001.1 coordinate 6,047,796, forward strand.
GGCCTGGCGGGGCGCTCGGAGAGCGTCGCCCAAGCCACCGAACCACTCGGCCTGGCCGTATCGGGCGCAGCGCCCGAAGAGCCGGACGCCGTGAAACGACTCGAAAAGCGGCTGGCGGATCTGGAAAAGCAGAAGCAACTCCTGGATACCACGCTCGAAGACCTGAAAGCCGAGAAGCAAAAGCTCGAAGACTCGAAGCGAGAAAAGGCCGCGGCCGACGCTGCGGCCGAGTTGGGGAAGGACCTCGCGGTCGTGGTCGGCGACGCGGGGCAATCGGCGTACACCGTCCGCGAGGTGGTCAACGAGCGGATCGCCGAGGTCACCTGTTCCAACTTGGACATTCTCACCAGATACCTGAGCCGAGCGTTCAACGACCCGAAGGGGCCGAAGAAGCTCCGCATCATCGCGTGCAAGGACCATTCGCTCGATCACGTTCGCCCCGTGCTCGCGGCGTGTGCGGCGGCCGGGTACACGAAAGCGGCGTTCAGTCACACCGATCGGTTGCTCCTTATTTCCAGGGTGGTTACTGTGTTGCACGACACCCATACGAAGTACACCGTGAAACTGTTCCAACCGCTGCCCCAACCGGGCGAACTCGACCTGCGGAAGTTCGCGGAGCCGAAAAAGTAACCGCGCCCGCGGTCACAGGTACTTGATGCACAGCACGCCGGTCACCACGAGCAGCGCCCCGAGGACGCGGCCCGCGGTGACCGGTTGCTCTTTGAGCCCCATGAGCGCGAAGTGATCGAGTACCAGCGAGCAGAGCAGTTGCCCGCCGACGACCAGCGCGATGAAAAGCGCGGCGCCCAACCGCGACGTGAGCGCGGCCCCGGCGAGCACGATGAGCGCGCCGAGCGGCCCGCCGATCCAGTTCCACCACGGCGTTTCGCGCAGCACTGCGGTGCTGGGCATCGGCGGCCGGAGGATCAGCATCGCGAGGGTCGCGGTGATGATGGTTCCGCAAATGGAGAGGAACGCCGCGAACATCGGGTTGTCGCCGATGTTCTGCCGGAACTTGCCGTTGGCGGAGGCTTGTAGCGCAATGCACGCGCCGGCGCCCACCGCCAGCAGCGCGAAGATCGTGGTGTGCATGGAGAGCGTTGTAGTGACCGGCTCTTGTGACGGTTCGTGCAGCGGGGTAACATGAACGGGGCCGATTGTTGCCGGAGACCGCCGTGAACCCGGAACCCGCGCGGAAGCTACCCATCCTACGGCTCGCGGTGTTATGCGAAGATGTCGAGGAGGACGGTACCGAACGACCGGCCATCATCCGGTTCCCGGTCCACACACTCCGGTTTCCACCCGGCACGTCTCGGAACTACCGGCCGCCAGTGTTGACTCTTTACGTTCAACTTCAGGGCGATCTCGGCTTATTTTTCTTCCGCGTTGTTCTGCGTCTCGTTGGGGGCGCGCGTGAGGTGACGATTGCTCACTTCGATGACGACCTCGACGCAGCAGACGAAGTGTTCCCGCTCGAACGGACAATCGCGCTCAACCGGCTTGTGTTTCCAGCACCAGACGTGTACGAATTGCTCGTCTATGCGAACGCCGCAAATTTGCACGAACCGAACGATCACATTCAGATTCCGTTTCCCCCGATCCGCGTAGCTGTTTTGCCGGCCGATGGGACCGCGGGAGGTGCCGTATGAGTAGCTCGGATCGACAACCGAAGTTGATTCACGTTCGGCGCCCACTGAAGAGGATCACAGTGAACATGGAGCCGACCGTCCCGCTCGACGGCCCGGTTACCGAAGGGCCGCTCATCCGCGTCGGACACCCGCTGAAGCGCGGCACGTTGAGCTTTGAACCTGTTCCACAAGTTGTCACTATTCTTGAACTGCCGTTGATCGGCGGAGAGAAGGGTGAACACGCACTGGCCGTGCTGCACTCGATCGTCCAGAAAGTGAACGAGATCGAAGCCCTCCGCGGGCGCGCGGGTGTGTGGGTGGACGGTGTGCGTTCCGGTGTGCGCGAAGGCAAGGTCGAAATCGTCCTCGCACCGAACGACCCGACTCATGCGGTCGAAACGTGCAAACGGGTAGCGGACTATCTCTTCGCGGCGGCGCGCCAGACCCCTGGTGTTGTCGTGAAGGTGTTTGCCGCGGACCAGCCCGAAACGCCCGTGTACGAACTCGCGGCCTGAGTGTGGCGCGTTCCCGGAGCGCAGTTATTTTGCCGTGGGTAAATCCGCGTAGACGATCTCGCTCCCGTACAAGCTCTTCGCGCTCGCGATCACCTTCCCCTCATTCGAGACGACGACGCTGAACCCGTACCCGCGCCAGTCTTGTTTCTGATCGACGCTCCAGTTCGCGCCGACGAGGTGGTGCTTGAACGGTTTCACGCGCTCCGGCAACTTCGTCCACATCCACTCGGCCGGGTGCTCCGTGTCCACCCACGCGATCGGGTACAAGAGGCACCAGATCTTGTGCGGCTCGTACTTCTCCAGAATGGTGTGAATGTCGAAGCAGACGCCCAGCCCCACGCGGCCGTACTCCGTGTCGTAAGTCTGCACGCCGCGATCCCCGGCCGTGGCCCACGACTTCTCCGGGTACGGCCACGGCGTCAGTTTGCGGTAGTGCGCGGCCAATTCACCCTTCGGATTCGCGAGGCACACCGTGTTGAAGTAGCGCGGGTCGTTTTTGCCGTTCTTGACGTCCACTTCGAGTAGCGGAATCGTCAGGTAGATGTTCAGTTCCCTTGCGAGCGCGCAGAAGTGTTTCGTGGACGCCCCCGGTACTTCTTCGGCAAAATCCTTCGGGTCTTTCCCTTCAAACGGCTTCTCGATGGGCATTCCCTTCACGTGCCAGTTCGTCTTGAGGTCTTGCGACAGGTAGCCGGTAATCGAGTTTTCGGGCAGCACAACGAACTTCGCGCCGGCTTTGGCGGCCTCTTTGGTGAGCGTGGTGAGCTTCTTGGTGTTCCCCACCACGTCACCGATGTTGGACGAGCACTGCACCGCCGCGACCTTCACGGTTTTCGGCGCAGGTGGCGCCATCGGGTCGGCGGCCGGTACGGTGAGGGACGCGAGGAACGGGAAAAGCGCAAACGCGAGACGCATGACGGAGCCTCCAGCGGGTCACGGGCAGAAGCTCAACATCGCATCTCGCGCGTAACGCCGCTGTCACGAAGATTCGCCATCGGAGTTATCGAGGTGCAGGTGCGGACTCACGCCCTTACCGCCGCGCAGCTCGATCACGCGATCCGCGCGACCCTGCGTGAGTAGCGCGGTGAGATCGACTCCCATCTCCCTGAGCGCGGCGAGGTGGGCGCGCTGGCGCTCGTCGGCCTGCCGCCGGGTTTCCTGCTCGGTTTCGGCGTCGCGCCGGCGCTGTTCGCGGGTCGCAGTGCGCTCGGCTTCTTTCTGCTGCCGCTCGGCGTCTTGGCGCTTGCGGGTGAGGTCGATTTCGGTGTCCACCTCGATCGCTTGTTCGGTGCGCCGGCGCGCTGCGCGGTTCATTTGAGCTGTCAACTTGAAGTCTTCCAGGGTCTGTGCTTGTTCCTCGGTCGCGCGTTCGAGTTGGAGCTTGGTACGAGCTTCGATCGCCTGATCGTGCATCGTTTGCAGCCGGTCCGGTGCGCCGTAGCCGCGATAGACCACCTTGTTGATGCGGTACCCGTTCTGCGTCGCGCGAGCGGTGAGTTGCCGGTACGTTTCCAGTTCGTTGAGGAGGCCGGTTTCCTTCTTGAACCCCTCGAACGTGCGGTGGCCGAGGAAGTCCACCACGTCGGACGTGGCCGCGTTCACGAAGTCACCGATCGGGTCGTGCGTCGCTTCCAGCATCCGGTCGATGTCGAGTAGCTCGAAGAACATCATCAGCTTGATGGTGAGCACCGCGTCGTCGGCGGTGCGAACATCGGTCACGTCGTGGTACATCTGGTCCGGCATCAGCCAGAGCTTCTGGAACACGAGCCCCTTCGCGACCTTCCGAACGCCCTGCGAACCGCCGTCGGAGCCGTGCCACGAAAACGTGTGCAGCCACTCGCCCGGCGCCGGAACGAACAGCGTGGGGCCGTACACGAGGCGCCGGGTGATCGGCGCGTTCTCGATCGCCTTCGAGTACACCACGACCGCTTCTTTTGCGGCGAGTTGCAGCGCTTCTTGCCGAGTGATTTGTTCGTGAATGCGCGGGTCGAACCAGATGTCCGCGGGTCCGGCGAGGTGCTCCTGCCGCCCGTCGCGGAACCGGACGATGAGGAAGTCGCCGGGGTGCGCGACGAAATGCCGCATCCGCTCGAAGCGACTGGAACCGATCCACACGCGCCGCGGGCCGACGATCACCTCCATGCGGCCGTCTTTGCGGATCATCAGGGCGCGCTGTCCGTCTTCGACCGTGTAGTACCACACACCGTTTCTCCCGAGATTGGGGGAACGCTCTTCGCCGGAATTGTTCAAGCCGTACTCGCCCGGCCCCTCTGACATCTCATCCAGGTCAAAATCACCGCTCCCAACACCTTCGAGTTTGAGCGCGCTTTTGATAACCTGTGTCGGTTTCCGAGGCTTCTCCCCGTGAGCGGAGGCGGAGCGGGGTAGGCGCACGGCGCGCCAATCTTGCGGCGTCGGCGCACTGGTGTGCGGCGTGGCGCCGGAGCTTCTGTCTTTCGTGCGCGCGAAATCGATCGCCGTGTCCGTGAACTCCACGAGCATCGAATCGACGGACTGAGTTTCTGATCGGTCGTAGTGCTCGTTGATGGCGCGGAAGATATCCGCACGCGGATACTCAATAAACCTGATGTCTTTGTTGAAGATGAACGAGAGCTTGTCGCGGAGCAGAATGTCGGACGTGTCGGTGGTGGCGACGTGCAGTGAGCGGCCTTCAAGGGCGACCGGAAAGACAAAGTTCTCGCGGGCGACCGATTCGGGGATCAGTTCCACCACGGCGCGCGGCGGATTCAGTGCGGGTGTGTCGCCGGCCGACAGTACCTCCGCAGCTTCCTCTTCCGCGAGGTGCTGCGCGCCCCGCCGCTGAATGAGTGTGGGGATCATGGGAGCCCTCGGCGCCCCAACCCTTGCGGGCGGGGTGGTGTCACCTCAGACTTGGGCATTGCAACCACCCACAGGCGAACCCCGCTCGCAAGGGCGGGGAGTGGTGCTACCAATAGTAGTCGACACCCGCGCCGAGTACTTCACCCGCCGCCCTTGCGGGCGGGGTTCGCCTCAACGCGCGGTCAGCCTCGCTACTTCTGCACAATCCTTGTCGCCGCGGCCGGAGAAGCACACCACCACGACGTCGTCCTTCGACCGTTTCGCGGCAATCTTCATCGCTTCCACGACCGCGTGCGCGGTTTCCAGCGCGGGAAGGATGCCTTCCTTCCGACCGCACAGGTGGAACGCATCGAGGGCTTCTTGGTCGGTTACACTGCAGTATCGCACACGGCTCGCGTCGTGCCAGTAGCTGTGTTCGGGGCCGACGCCGGGGTAATCGAGTCCCGCACTCACGCTGTGAACGTCCGCGGTCTGGCCGTCGTCGTCCTGGAGCACGTAGCTGAAGCTGCCGTGAAGGACACCCGGCTTGCCGTTGCTCAGTGTGGCCGCGTGGTCGCCCGCCCGGGTACTCCGCCCGCCGGCTTCGACGCCCACCAGTTCCACGGTCGCGTCGTCCACGAACGGGTAGAACATCCCAGCCGCGTTCGACCCGCCCCCGACGCACGCGACGACCACTTCGGGCAACTTCCCCACTTGAGTCAGGCACTGGGCCTTCGTTTCGTCGCCAATTGCCGACTGGAAATCGCGCACCATGCGCGGGAACGGGTGCGGGCCGACCACGCTGCCGATGATGTAGTGCGTGTGCTCCACGCTGCTCATCCACTCGCGCATCGCTTCGTTCGTCGCGTCCTTCAGCGTCTTGCTGCCGCTCTCGACCGGGAACACTTCCGCGCCCATCGCGCGCATCCTGAACACGTTCAGTTCTTGGCGCCGGATGTCTTCCGATCCCATGTACACGCGGCACGTCATGCCGAAGAGCGCCGCGGCGGTCGCGGTGGCGACCCCGTGCATCCCGGCACCCGTCTCCGCGATCACGCGGGTCTTGCCCATGCGCTTCGTAATGAGCGCCTGGCCGAGCGCGTTGTTGATCTTGTGCGCGCCGGTGTGGTTTAGATCCTCGCGCTTGAGGTAAATGCGCGCGCCACCGGCCTCTTTCGTGAGCCGCTCCGCGAAGTACAACCGGCTCGGGCGCCCGACGTACTCGTTCAGCAGGCGGTGAAACTCGGCGTGGAACGCCGGGTCGTTCTTCGCGTCGCGGTACGCGGTGTCGAGTTGTTCGAGCGCGAACATGAGCGTTTCGGGCACGAACCGGCCGCCGTAGGGACCGAACCGCCCGCGCGCGTCGGGAACGGCAGATATCGAAGGAGTTGTTGCTGTTACTGTTGGCATGAAAAGTTCACCGCAGGAAGCTCAGGCGAGATAACAACGAGATTGATTGTAGCAGCCCGAACGGGGTTCGCGCCGCGGTGCGGATGCGTCATAATCTCGGTGTCCGTCCCCGCACTCTACGGTCGATTGCATTCAAATGCCCGAATTGCCGGAAGTGGAAACTGTTGTTCGGGATCTGCGCCCGCTGCTCGTCGGGCGCACGATCACCGGCGTGCGACAGAGTAAGCACAAGCTCCGGCGCCCGTGGAAGCCGGCGTGGAACGCGAACGCGACCGGCGCGCGTGTCGAGGGTGTTCGGCGCCGCGGGAAGTGGATTCTGATAGACCTGGCACCCCGATCCCCTTCCCCTCTACTCCGCGTTCACCTCGGTATGTCGGGGCAATTCACCGTCGTGCCCGCAATCCAAACAGAACCGGATCACCTGCACGTCGTGTTCGCGCTCGACAGTGGGAGCGAACTCCGGCTCCGTGACCCGCGTCGGTTCGGCTCGGCAGAGTATTTTCCCGATCGCGCCGCACTCGAAGCTGAAATGCACACGGACCTCGGACCTGAGCCGTTCGGTTTGGACGCGGACTACTTTCGTGGCGCCGTTCGTGGGACCGCCCGTAACCTGAAGGCCATTCTACTCGATCAGAAGATCGTCGCAGGTGTGGGCAACATCTACGCGGACGAGGCCCTATTCCGCGCGAAACTGCACCCGGGGCGTACCGGCAAGAGCGTCACCAACGCGGAATGCGACCTGCTCCGCGAGGCCATCGAAGCGGTGCTCTCACGGGCCATCGAGTCGCGCGGCTCGACCATCCGCGACTACGTGGGCGGATCGGGGCTGCGCGGCGGATTTCAGAACGAGTTCGCGGTGTACGGCCGCACCGACGGGCCGTGTCCGGTGTGCGGCACCGCGATCGCGTGCGCCCGCTTCGCCGGGCGCGCGTCGCACTATTGCCCGCAGTGCCAGGGCACAGCGAGCGGGACACCGGCGAAGCGCAAAAGGGCGCCTCGGGCGCCAACTTCCCGGCCCTGACCCGGTTCTGAACGTTGTCCCCGAATCTCGAATCCCGACCCACGAATTCTGCCATGTCATACAAGGCGTTCAAGCGGTTGATCGGCGAGACCAGCCTGGAGCGGAAGTGCCGCTGGCTGCTCGGCGCCGGCGTGCTCATCCTGATGACCGGCAGCTTCCTCGTGTACGCGAAGCAGACGGAAGGTCTCGCCTACGAGCAACTCGAAACGACCGGTCGGGCGCTGCTGTCGCCGACCGTCGCCCGATTGCACGTGAAAGGCGAACAGTTCGAGGCCGTAGACGAGTTCCAAAAGCTGACCGAGAAGAACTGGCCGGACACACTCAGGGGGTACAACTACAAGCTCATCAAGCCCGACGCGAAGGACGACGACAACAAGTCCATCAGCGAAGACCTCACCGCCGTTCACCGCATCCAGAACGACCCCACCCGGAACGAAGAAACGCGACTGGCCCCGAAAGAGACCGCGTTTTACTACTACGGGGCGATCCGGGCCGGGAACACGTGTGTGAACTGTCACAAGGACGCGGCAAAAGTCGGCGAGCGCCTCGCGCGCCCCGATTTGAAACCGGGCGAGGTGATGGCCGTGGTCCGCATCCGGCTCTCCACGCAGTCCATTGAGGAGGGGTTCCACACCAACCGCGCGGTACTGTTCTCGTTCGCCATCGGCACGTCGCTGCTCATCATTGCGGGCTGCTATCTCATCATCCGCTACGTCATCGTGAAACCGGTAAAACACCTCAAGGAAGTGTCCGAGGCGATCGCGGCCGGCGAACTGAACATCCGCAGCGAGATCCAAACCGGCGACGAGTTTGAAGACCTGTCGCACGCCTTCAACCGGATGCTCCGCAACCTGACGAACATTCAGGAGCGCAACAAGAAGCTGATCGCGGACCTCGACCGCAAAGTGGACGAACTTGCGCGCGTGAACATGGCGCTGTTCGAGGGCAACCGGCTCAAGAGCGAGTTCCTCTCCACCATGAGCCACGAGTTGCGCGACCCGCTCACCAGCATCATCGGGTTCAGCGAAGTACTCCTGGCGGCCGAGAACCTGACCGAGAAACAGCACCGGTACGCCGGGAACATCATGACGAGCGGCCAGCGGCTCATGGCCCTCATTAACGACATTTTGGAACTCGCGAAGCTCGAAGCCGGCAAGATGCGGCTGCACCCCGAACCCCTGAACGCGGCCCAGGCCTGCGAACACGCCGCGTCCCTCATCCGCCCGCAGGCCGAGAAGAAAAACATTGACGTGAAGGTAGTCGCGGACCCGAACGCCCCGCCCACGCGCCAGGACGCGGGTAAGGTCCACCAGATCGTAACCAACCTGCTCTCGAACGCGGTGAAGTTCACCCCGGAGGGCGGGCGCGTCACGCTCAAGGCCGCGACCGACGGGACCGATCTCGTGTTCACCGTGTCGGACACCGGGGTCGGGATCGCGCCCGAAGAACAGGACCTGATCTTCGAGAAGTTCCGGCAGGCCGCGAACCCGATGACGCGCGAGCAGGGCGGCACCGGGCTGGGGCTCTCGATCGTGCGTGAACTGGCGAAGTTGCTCGGCGGCGACGTCACCGTTCACAGCGAACTCGGACGCGGGAGCACGTTCACGGTGCGCATCGCCGCGCGCCTCGCGGACGAACCGCTCCTGGGCTTCGAGTTGGCCGAGGAGCCGCCCGCACTCGCCCCGCGCCCGGAAAGTGTTGCGGGGTAATCGGTTCTCGTTCGCGACCCGGGCAGAAAAACACAGGGCCTACCCAAATGGGTAGGCCCTGTTTCATTCGTGGTTCGCGAATTACGGTTTCGCAGGAGGAACGGGCGGGGTCGGCGGCACGAGCGGGTGGACCAGTTCAACGCGGAAGCGCGGAACGAGGACGTCGGCCTTCTTCGTGTCCGTGCCGGCGAGCGCGCGGGCCATCGCGACCCACGCGGCCTTGCGGTCGGCCGCGGTACCGGCCACGGCGAGCGCGAGCTTCTTCTCGGCATCCGTGGGCAACCGACTCAGCGTCGCGAGCGTAATCGCTTCCAGAACGGCCTCGTTACTCTTCTGGGCCGCGATCAGCTCGCCGACGAGTTTCTCCAGGCGGTCGGCTTGAGGCGCGGGCGGGGCCGCCGGAGCGACCGGGGGAGCCGGCGGCTTCGCGTTGGGCGCGGGGGGGGCCGGGGGAACCGGCGGCTTCGGGGCTTTCGGTGCGGTCGGTTGCACGGGCACGACGAGCGGCTTAGACGGGAGTACCTCGATCGCCAGTTCCCTGGTGACGTCCGGGGTTACGCGGTAGAGGAACTCCCCCTGCGCCTTCAGGTTCGCGGTCTTGAACGCGAGCATCTTCTTCTTCCACTCGTCGCCGAGCTTCTTTTGCACCGCGGGGTCTTTCAGGAGCGTGTCGATGAGTTTCTCGCGCTTCTTCGGGTCCTTGTCCTCGGTGAAGTATTTGACTTCCAGTGCGGTCGGCCCGCTGCCGCGCACGTCGGTGAGCACGCGCTTGAGGAACTCGCCGTCGGTGTCCACGGAGTCCGCAATGAAGTAGTCGAAGGTCGCGAGCCTTTCACTGCCCGGCTTCTCGTCGGGCAGCGTCAGGAACACGTCCTTGTCACCGCGCGCGTCGACCACAGAGTGGAAGAACGTGCCCTCAACTTGCTTTGAGCCCGCGAGGGCCGAGGGCCAGAACCCCAGGTGGTCGCCCGACTTCCCGGCTTTGGCCCCGTACACGCGGACAACGGACCGGTCGGTTTTCTTCGCGTCTTTGTCACCCACGAGCTTTTCGCCCCACACAAGTTGTGTGTCGGCAGTCACAATCAGCTTCTTACCGTCCGGTGTGAAATTGAGCGTTCCGGCGCCGTTCACAATCGCGGGCGCGTCCCCGATCTCGGCCGTGACCGTGCCCTTTTCGTCCGTAACCAGGCGCGCCCGGACCACGCGCACGCGCTCGATCGGTACGCCGAGCTTCTTCGCGATGGTGGCCCGCGTCACCTCGTCGTCGGTGATCCACTCCACCACTTTCGCGCGCTTGTCTTCGTCCCCGTCGGAGACGAAGAACCACGTCTCCACGTCGGTGGGGTTGGTGCCGCGCACGTCGAGGCTCAGGCGGCGGAGGAAGGTCGTGTCGTCGAGGCCCGGTTCCCCCGCCCGGATGCTCTTCAAGCGCTCCGTAACGTACTCGCCGACGGATTCCGCGGTCGCGGCCTTGGAACTCGCCTTGGTTGCGTTCGCCCCGCCCGTTGTGGCGGGTTGGTCACCGGCCGCGGCCGGCACGAGGCCCACGCCCAGCCCGGTCGTGAGCGCCAGGGCGACCGCGGCGAGTACCGCGACCGCCTTCAGTTTGGCGATCATCATCATTCGTATCACTCCTTCGGATAGTTGAACGGCCTGAGCGGACACGAGTGAGTTCAGTGCGCCCTGCGCAGCGCCCATTTCGACCGCGCGCACCACGCCCGTGACCAGCGTGTACGGGACCGCCGACGCGGAGGCGTGCTGGCCCAACAGCCCCGCGAGTGCGCCCCCCGAGAGGGCCACGCCCCTTCGGGTGAGGCGGGTCGCGAGGGTGCGCCGGGCCGAGGCCAGGCGCGTCGCGAGCGTGGCGGGGGGCACGTTCAAGTGCTTCGCCACTTCGCGCTGGGGGCGCCCCTCCAGATCGCACAGCACGACCGGGAGCCGGAGCTTGTCCGGGAGCCGGGCCAGTTCCTCGTCGATCACGACTTGGAGGTCGCCCCACGCGGGCGCGGCGGACGGGGCGGTCGGTTCGGGCATGACGTCCACCTGCTTCTCGCGGGACCGGCGCCGGGCCAGAACCATTCGGGCCTTGAGCGCCGTGCGGTACGCCACACCGTAGAGCCAGCTCCCGACCCGTTCGCGGGGCCGCACGGACGCGGCGCGCCGGGCCAGGACCAAAAATGTGGCCTGGAACGCATCGTCCGCGGTGGTGTGGTCACCCACTACGCGCCGGCACACGCCGAGCACCATCGCCCCGTGCCGCCGGACCAGTTCGGCGAAGGCGTCGGCGGCTTCCTGCGACTGCGCGTCCCCGGCCCGGGCGCCCCCCAATCCCCCGCTTGCGCTCTGAACAAACGCGCCGAGGAGCTCGCCGTCCGTGCGCGCGGCCGACTGGCGGGCCATCACGACCCGTCGGAGCGTGGGCATCAACCGTTCGGCTTGCCCGGTGGGCATGGGAGGCCTCTTTCAACGGTTCCGTGTCGTAGAGCCTGAGCTGCAGTCGAGCTACGGGCCTTTCCAACTCGGAACCCGGAACGACTCGTGTCCGTCACCGTGTATTGCCCGCGAACGCGCCGGCGCTCGGAGTGATTTTGGGCACCCACGGAAAGTAGTTCGATTTTACCCCGTTTGAAGGCGCTTGCGCACAGTGCAAAAGCGCCGACGCCCTTTATGCAGGTGGGGCGACACCAAAATGAGAGCCCCGCAGTCGTAATCCGCGTCGCGTCGGGAGATTCACCCTCTTTGACCGCGAGCCGTTCCGGGTAAACCGCGCGCCGGGCCTCTGGTCCGCTCATTTCGGCCCCGAATTTTCCGGGCAACGGGTACCAATTCTGCGCGGGTTACCCAGGTCGCGACCGCGCGCGGGGCGCCCCGGTTTACCCGCGCGCCGGTAGCCCGTTCAGCTTCGCGCGGTACGGGTCCGAAGCCCTGATTTTTCTTGGTGAAGGGCCGATTTTCGGGGGCAAGAGCGCTTGACCTGAGCGGAGCGTGCGTTATCGTCCCGCGACTTTCCGCAACACGTGCGCAAAGTGCCGTATTCAGGGGATCGGCCTCTCGGACGAACCGGGGGGCCGGGTCGAAGCAGGTTGGGGAGCCTGCGGCGGCCGGTCGTTCATGCAGTCCGTTGAAGGGGGAGCGGGTTATGCGCCATCGGTACATCGGGGGAGCCGTGCTGGCGGCCGTGGTTGCGATCGCGTGGCCGGGCGGGGCCACGGCCCAAGAGGGTGGGGGGTTCCAAACACCCATCAACAGTGAAAACGTGATCCCAATTCCGACCGGGCGGGCCGGGGAACCGGGGTTCTACTTCGGTGCCGAGTTCGTCATGCTCACGCAGACGCGGGCCCTGGGGAACCAGTCGATCGGGGTGCGCGGGTTCTTCGACGCCCAGGGCGCGATCACCGGCGTCCCGGGCACGTTCGTCGGGAGCGGGGTCGACGCACTGAACACGAACAAGATGGGCCGCCGGGAGTTCCAGCCCGGGTTCAAGGTGGAAATCGGGTACAAATTTGACACCGGTACCCGGATCTACGCCAACTACTTGCAGTTGTACGACGCGCACTACTCGGCGGGGGCCACACAGTACCCGCTCGGGTTCCGCGCCCGGCCCGACCTGGCCGACACGTTTCTGTCGGCCCCGGTGTACAACTTCAACCAACTGTTCAACGGGCCGTTGCAGGACACCGCGTTCGACAACGGGACCAACGGCGGGGGCAACACGGTCGGCATCTGGAACGCGGCCGACGTGATGGACACGAAATTCACCCAGCGGTACCAACAGGCCGAAATCGGGATGCGGATCCCGATGTACGCGACCGAGATGAGCAGCGTGTACGGGCTCTCCGGTGCCCGGTTCGCGTGGTTCTTCGAGCGCTTCACCTGGCGCACGGTGGACATCGACAACTCCGGCAACAGCACGCCGCAGAGTGCGGCCGTGTACACCAACTCGCTCTCGCAGCGCATGTACGGTCTGTTCGTCGGGTGCGGGCACGAGGTCTACCTCGGTAACATGTTCTCGGCCAGCCTCGACCTGACGGCCGCCGCGTACATGGACGTGGCCAAGCAGCGGGCCAAGTACGAACTCGGGGACAAGACCACGCAGTCCAAGTTCGGGCGCGAGTCGTTCGACCTGGTGCCCAGTGCCACGGCCGACTTCAACCTGTGGATGTACCCGGTCGAGGGCGTGCAACTGAAACTCGGGTACAGCGGGATGTCGTTCTTCAACACCCGGTACATGCGGGAGCCGGTGGGGTACAACTTCGGGAACATCGACCCGAACTACGGGACCAAGTACTTCCGGCTGATTCACGGGTTCAATGTGGGCATCGGGTTCTTCTTCTAAGCCAAGCGGGACGACCCATCCTAATCCCCAAATGCGGTCCGCCGCGCGCCTCCGGGGGGAGGCGTGTGGCGGACCGTGTTGGCGCTTGCGCGGACCGAACGAGTGCCCGATGGCCCGCCGGCGCCCGCGCACGGTCGGGCCGAACGACCGGCGCCGAACCGTCGGGATGTGTCACCCGGATTCGGTCGCCCTTGGGCCGCCGGTAGGGTACCGGGCGTTCATCATTCCCCAGGGTGATTGCCGAGCCCGCCGGGGCGGGTATAATCCCCCCCTGTCCCGCGGACGCCCACCGGTTCGCGGCTCGCGACACACTTCAGACACTTTGAGGAGCCAGCATGGCCGACGGGCGCGACCAATCCGGCGGGTTCAGTTACCGCACGGCCCTACCGTGGACGAACATATTTCGGTCCTTCCAGATTGCCCTGGACCCGAGGAAGCTGTTCGTCGCCGCCCTCGGCATCCTCGCGATGTCGTTCTCCTGGTGGCTGCTGTCGAACGTCTTCTATTACAAGGCCCCGCTCGCGACCGACCAGGAATACAGCGGGGGGACCCTTCGGAAGGAATACGACGGCAAGAAAAAGGCGAACGACGCCAACTACACCGACGAAGACCTCGCCCGGATCGGCGCGGAACGGTACAAGCGGGACTACGAGCAGTGGCAGCAACTCGACGCGCTCGCCGGCCCGGGCGGGCGGTTCCGCACGATGCCGTGGTACGAGTACCGCGGGCCGAACCCGTTCCTGTTCTTCACCGACGCGCTCGGCGGGTCGGCCGCGGACCGCGAGAAGGTCGTTTACGGGTTCTTCAGCGGGTCCGTGCCGGTTCTCATCGAGCCGCTCGTGAAACTGCTGCTGCCGGTCGCGAAGCTCCTCTCGCCCGGGGTCAGCCCGCTCACCCGCATGTACCTGTTCCTCATCCTGCTCAGCAACGTGGCGGTGTGGGCGTTCTGCGGGGGCGTCATCACCCGGCTCGCGGCGGTCCAGCTCGCGAACAAAGGGCCGATCACCCTGAAGCAAGCGGTCCGGTTCGTGGCCCAGCGCTACCTGAGTTACCTCGGCGCGCCACTGGTGCCGCTCGGGATCATCGGCCTGGTCGTGGTCGGGCTGGTCCTGTACGGCCTCGTAGCGCTGATCCCGTTCATCGGTGACATCGTGCTGCTCGGCGTCGGCCTGCCGCTGGTCATCGTCGGCGGGGCCATTATGACGGTGTTCCTGGTCGGCCTCGTCGGGTACCCGATGATGTACACCACGCTGAGCGTGGAGGGCGACCAGAGCGACACGTTCGACGCGCTGAGCCGGTCGGTGAACTACGTCTACCAGGCGCCGTGGCACTACCTCTGGAACTGGTTCGTCGCGATCATCTACGGCGCGGCGGTGACGCTGTTCGTGCTGTTCTTCGCGTCGGTCACGGTGTACGTCGGCAAGTGGGCCGTGGGCCTCACGGCCAGCGGGGTCTGGCAGGACCGGAAACCGGAGTACCTGTTCATCTACGCCCCGGAATCGTTCGGCTGGAAGGAACTGCTGACGAAGGACAGCCCCTACGCCGTACAGGGCGAGTGGGTGGGGCTGGACCGCGACGGTAATACAACGACCGAATCGACGAAGGTGATCCGTCAGGTGTACCAGTACAAGCCGGTGAACCAGGAGCTCTACGTCGAGAGCAAGAAGGAATTCTGGATGTACAACACGTGGGGCGCCGGGATCGTGTGCTTCTGGCTCACGCTGGCGTTCCTGATGATGTTGGGCTTCAGCTACAGCTTCTTCTGGTCCTCCGCGACGATGATCTACTTCCTGATGCGGAAGAAAGTGGACGAGGCGGAACTGGACGAAGTGTTCGAGGACGACGAGCCGGAAGCCCCGCTGGCCCCGCCGAAACTGGCACCGACCCCGGCGCCCGCGCCGGCCGATGCCACCGTTCCGCTCGGCAGCGCCCTACTGAACAAGCCGGCGGTTTCGCCCCCCGTGGTGGCCCCTCCTCCGGTCGTGGTCAGCCCGCCGCCGGTGGTCGTGCAATCGCCGCCTCCGCCCCCGGCGACGCTCCCGTTCAGCCCGCCGACCGCGAGCAGTCCGCCTCCGGTGCCGGCGATTAGCCCGCCCACGCCGCCCGCGGAGCCGAAGAAGCCCGCGGACGATGCCGAGGCCCCGCTGGGTTGATCGTCCATTGGGGCCTCCACTCAGAGGACGGAAGAAAAACGTGCGTGAGCTTAGCCCCGGAAGGGGCGTCCGATAACGCGAACAAGCCCCGTAGGGTGCCGGTCAACACTGGCGCCCTACGGGGCTAAAAGCTCCACACATCCGATCTGTGTTCTCTGTTCTCTGTTCTCTGTTCTCTGTTCTCTGTTCTCTGCCTTCTGTCTTTCCGCTTTCTCTGACGGCAGGTGAGTGAATGGGCCGGCCGATCCTGCTCTTCAGTGGTCCGTGGGCCGATCTGCCGCTCGATTCGCTCGCGACGAAGGCCGCGAGTTGGGGGTACGCCGGGTTCGAGCTGTGCTGCTGGGGCGATCACCTCGAAGCACAGCGCGGGCTTTCCGACGACGGCTACGCGCCCGCGCGCCTCGACCTACTCGCGCGCCACGACCTGCAAGTTCCCGTCATCGCGAATCATAAAGTTGGACAGGCCGTTTCGGACGTCATCGACAAGCGCCACCAGTCGCTGCTCCCCGATTACGTGTGGGGCGACGGCACGCCCGCGGGGGTCCAGCAGCGCGCCGCGGAGGAAATGAAGGCGACGTTCCGGCTCGCGGAGCGACTCGGGGCGGGCGTCGTGAGCGGGTTCACCGGGTCGCCCATTTGGGGGTACGTCGCGGGGTACCCGGCGCCGCGGCAGGACGTCATCGCGGACGCGCTGCGGCAGTTCGCGCACCAGTGGCACCCGATCCTGGACGCGGCCCGTGAAGCGGGCGTGCGGTTCGCGTGCGAGGTCCACCCGGGGCAACTCGCGTTCGATCTGTACTCCGCGGAACTCGTCCTCGACGCCTTGGACGGGCGCGAAGACTTCGGCTTCACGTTCGACCCGAGCCACATGCACTGGCAGGGGATCGATCCGGTCGAGTTCTTGCGCCGGTTCCCGGACCGCATCTATCATGTCCACATCAAGGACGCGCAGTTGACGCTCAACGGCCGCGCCGGGGTGCTGGCAGGGTACTGGCCGAGCGGCGACCCGCGGGCCGGGTGGCAGTTCCGCTCGCCCGGTCACGGCGGCATCGACTGGCCCGCCATTATCCGCGGGCTGAACGCCATCGGTTACGACGGGCCGCTCTCGGTGGACTGGCACGATCCGGGAATGGACCGCGAGTACGGCGCCGCGGACGCGCTGCGGTTCCTGAAGCAGCTCGACTTTGACCCGCCGGCGCACGGCCCGAAAGCGTTCCGGGGGTAGCCCGTTACGGAAACGAAACCATGCCTTATGTGAACGTGCGAATCACCCGGGACGGCGTCACGGCCGAACAAAAGGCGCAGATCGTCGCCGAGATCACGCAGACGCTCCAGCGCGTTCTGGGCAAGCGGCCGGAGCACACGCACATCATTATCGACGAGATCGACCCAGAAAACTGGGGGTTCGCGGGCCAATTAACGACAGAATACCGGAAGAGCGAAGGGAGCCGCTAATCGCGGCCTTCGGGATTCAACCATGCGATTCCCAACTTATGACGAAGCCGAAGTGCTGAAGCGCACGTGGACGGACAAGTACGTCCGCGTGAAGCCGGGGCACACGGAGTACGAGCGGTTCGCGGGCAAAGTGGGCCGCGTGGTGACGGTGAACTACGGGGGCCGGGCGATCATCGACTTCGCTGATGGCGCCTGGTACGACATCCCCGCAACGGATGCGCACCTCGAAGTGGTCCCGGACGCGGACGCGAAGGACAGATTCGACGCTACTGCCAACAGTGCTCAGAAGTTGCCCGGCCGACAGGGGTAACTGATGCCCGTTTCAGACCTCTGGCACCGCCGGTACAATTGGCTCAATCGCCAATCGCCGCTCCGATTACTGCTACTGGTCGCGGGCGTCGGGTGCCTATCGTGTGCGGGGTGCGTTGGTATCAGCATTCTCCCCAGTCTGTACCAATACGCATTTCAACTCACGCCCGAGGATCGCGAGTACCGCCGCACGCGGCGCGCGATTTCCCCCGATGGGCTGCCGAGCGTCGGTCGGCGACTGAAGACCGAGATGGAGTCGATTCCCGATCCCGATACGGCGTTACAATTACATCCCGATTGGGACACACTACGGTTCCCGAACGGCGAATGGGTGTTCGGACACGGAATCAGCAGCCACGATCACCTTCGCCTGGGGAGCGGCACACAGGTCGTGAAGGACAGCCGCGGGCACGTGCGAATTTTCTTCGGCCACGTCTGCGGACCGAACGGCGGGATCGGTGCGTTCCACGGAGCATCGTCGGCCAAGTCGCTCGATGACTTCTACCGGCAGTTGTCCGAGCCATTTGGCTTCCACGAATGGGTTCCCGACTAATAGAATTCCCCCATGCTCCTCCTGATCGACAACTACGACTCGTTCACTTACAACCTCGTGCAGCGGTTCGGGGAGATCGACTCCGCGCTGAACATGAGGGTCGTGCGAAACGACCAGATCACGCTCGACGAGATCGCGGGGCTCGCGCCCACGCACATCGTCATTTCCCCCGGCCCGTGTACGCCGAAGGAAGCCGGGATCTCCAACGCCGTGCTGGAGCGGTTCGCGCCCACGGTACCGGTGTTCGGCGTGTGCCTGGGCCACCAGTGCATCGGCCACACGTTCGGCGGCGAGGTGATCCGCAACAGCCGCATCATGCACGGGAAGGTGTCGCCCATTCACCATGACGGTAAGGGGCTGTTCGCGGGGATGAGTAACCCGTTCGATGCGACCCGGTATCACTCGCTGGTCATCAAGAAAGAGACGTGGGCGAACCCGGACTTTGAAGTGTCGGCCTGGACCGCCGAAGGCGAGATCATGGGCGTGCGCCACAAAACATGGCCGCTCCACGGCGTTCAGTTCCACCCGGAGAGCTTCCTCACGGTCGAGGGGCCGACCATCCTACGGAACTTCTTGGCCCTTCGCGGCTAGCGTCGGGTTCCTCCTCATTACGCCGCCGAGTGTCGTAACGAGAAGACCGATCACCCCAGTTCCTGATACACCCGCGCGTGTTGCTCCGCAAAGCGAGCCACACCGAACCGTTCCGCCGCGCGGGTTCGGCCGGCTGCGCCCATGCGTGCGGCCGCGTCCGGGTCCGCGAGTAGCGCCTGCGATTTGGCGGCCAGCGCGGGGCGGTCCCCGTGCGGCACGACGAAACCGGTCACGCCGTCCTCAATGATTTCACTCAGTTCCGGCGTGTTGTACGCAACCACCGGCTTGCCCGCGGCCATCGCCCGCAGTGCCAGGTGCTCGCCGCCGCGCTCACACGTCACCCACACCTGATCCGCCAGAAGCGTCGCGGCGGCGAGATCGGGCCGGGCGCCGCTAAAGCGGACACGGAAGTCGTCGAACGCGAGCGCCCGCCCCAACCCCTCCACCGCCGCCCGGTCGCGCCCGTCGCCGGTGAGCACCAGTTGGAGCGCGGGCGAACTGTACCGGATCATGTCGAACACACCGACCGCGTCCTTCGTGCCGTGTGCGGCGTCCAGGCGCCCTCCGGCGAAGATCAGTTGCGCATCTTTGGGGGCACCCACGTCCGAGCAGAATTGGACACGATCGGGGGGTTCCTCGATCAGCGCTACGGCGGGTGCGATTCGCGTGAGGCGGTCGCTGGCCACTCCGATCCGCCGGTACCGTTCGCCCTGCGCCCAGCCGGTCGCAATCACGCGGTCCGCGCGCCGGACCTGGCGCGCGGTGAGCCACCCGCTCACCCCGCCGCCGGGGGGCACCGCGCCGGTGGCCACGAGTCGAGGGGCGGTCCCCTCGTCGTAGCCCGCCAAGCACAGGCGCGCGACCCGAACCGCGTCGGGTCCGAACGTGTGAAAGATCGTTGCGCCGCAACCCTGAACGGCGCGCCGGAGCCGGCGCATTCCGCTGAGGTCGAGCGCGGTGCGCACCGGTAGCGCGGCGACCGCGACGCCCGAGGCCCGCAGCGCATCGGCAGCGGCCCCGGTCGCGGGACCGAGCGCCCCGACCGTGACCTCGAACCGGTCGCGCGGCAGCGCGCGAGCCAACAGCGCGAGTTGCCCCGCCGCGTCACTATCACCGAGATCGGACGCCAAGAAAAAGAGCTTCACAAGTATCGACTTGGGTTCCCGGAAACGATACGGATATGGGCGAAACACACTCTAATCGCGAACCTCGAAACGCGGAATACGAAACCCTATTCGCCGCCCAGGAGCACCCCGACGAACGGGAGGTGCCGGTACTCGTCGTTGAAGTCCAGCCCGTAGCCGACGACGAACTTGTCCGGGATCGTGAACCCGACGAAGTCGGGCTCGAACGGCACCTCCTGGCGCCCGATCTTGCGCAGCAGCACGCCCACTTTCACCGACGCCGCGCCGCGGTCGATCAGGTGCGCGACCACGCGCGTGAGTGTCTTCCCCGTATCGAGGATGTCGTCCAGGAGCAGGATGTGCTTGCCCGCGATGTCGGGCAAGAGTTCGTCGCGGATCTCCAGGAGCCCCGGAACGAGCGTCTCCCCGCGGTAGCTCGACGCAGTAATGAACGCGACCCGCAGAGGCAAGTTAATGCGCCGGATCAGGTCGGCCGTGAACATGAGGCAGCCGGTCAGAATGCCCACTACTGTGACCGGCTTACCGTCGTAGGTGCGAGCGATCTCGGTGGCCAATTCCTCCACGCGCGCGTGAATCCGGTCGGCGGTGATTAGCACTTCCATTGGGTAGCTCCGACGGGGATGCCACTAGTGTGGAAGTTAACGGGCCGCGTTTCAAGTTCGGCCCGTTCAAACGACGGACCGCTACTTCTTCTTGGGGGCTGCTTTCTTCGCGACCGGCTTCTTGGCGACTGGCTTCTTCGCAACGGGCTTCTTGGCCGCGACAGCTTTCGCGACCGGCTTGGCCGCGGGCTTCTTCGCCGCGGGTTTCTTCGCAACCGGCTTCTTGGCCGAAACAGCTTTCGCGACTGCGGCTTTTGCGGCCGGCTTCTTGGCCGGCGCGCTCTTGGCCGCGGGCTTCTTGGCCGCGACAGCTTTCGCGGCCGGCTTCTTCGCAACAACCTTTTTGACGGCCTTGACTGCTTTCTTCACCGCGGGCGCGGACTTGCCCTTCGCCGCGTCCTTGCCGAGAATCGCTCCGCCGACCCCGCCCACGGCCGCGCCCACGGCCGCACCCAGCGGGCCGAGGATTGACCCCACCGCGGCCCCGGCCATCGCGCCGCCGGCCGCGCCGCCGACCGTGCCCAGTGACTCGGTGTCCTTGTCGCTCGTGCCGTCTTGAGTGTCGTCTGCCATTTGGTCTCTCCGCGTTCGAGTTTGTGACACAAGTGCGTTCGCAATGCACATGCCGCGCCAGAAGGTGCGGCACGGTTGCTACACTGACCATACGATATCACACGCTCTCGCGCTGCGAGGGCGCCGGCACCGTAAATCATTCGGAACGGGACGCGCAATGGCCAAACGACTCGACCACGTCCTCGTCATCGACATCGAATCGACGTGCTGGGACGGCGGAACCCCACCGCGGGGCGAGATGAACGACATCATCGAGATCGGCTTGACCCCGCTCGAACTGAGTAGCGGTCGGCGCCTGGAGAAGCGGAGCATCCTCGTGCGCCCGGAGCGCTCGAAGGTGAGCCCGTTCTGCACACAGCTCACCACGCTCACTCAGGAGCAGGTGGATACCGGCATCCTGTTCAAGGATGCGTGCAAGATTCTGGAAACCGAATACTTGTCGCAGGAGCGGCTGTGGGCGAGCTTCGGCGACTACGACCGCCGGCAGTTCGACAAGCAGTGCCGCGACGAGGGCGTGCGCTACCCGTTCGGCCCCAGCCACCTGAACGTGAAGACGCTCTGCTCCGTTGCCAAAGGGCTACCCACGGAGATCGGCCTTCCCCAAGCCCTGGCACTCTATGGTTTGAAGCTCGAAGGGACGCACCACCGCGGCCACGACGATGCATGGAACATCGCCGCGCTTTTCGCCGAATTCTTGAAACGAATGCGGAACCAAGCGTAATCGGTGTTGGGTACGAGTCAGCGGTGCGCGACAGATTTCCCACCAGTCGCGACCCGACCGACTTCGGAATGCGAACCGGCTCAGGCGATCGCGTCCTTGATGACGTGCCCGAAGACGTCGGTGAGGCGGAAGTCGCGGCCCGCGTGCCGGTACGTCAGCTTCTCGTGGTCGAATCCGAGTTGGTTGAGAATCGTAGCTTGCACGTCGTGGACGTGAACCCCGCCTTCTGCGGGGTGGAATCCCAGTTCGTCCGTCTTGCCGAGCGTGACGCCCGGCTTGGTCCCGCCGCCCGCCATCCAGATCGTGAACGCCTGCGGGTGGTGGTCGCGCCCCAAACTGCGCCCGAGCACCGGGTTCGATTCCACCATCGGCGTGCGCCCGAACTCGCCGCCCCAAACGACCAGCGTGCTGTCGAGCAGCCCCTTGCGCTTCAGATCGGCGACGAGCGCCGCAGACGCCTGATCGGTCGCTTTGCAGTTTCCGCGCAAATTCCCGACCACATCCGAGTGCGCGTCCCAGCCCTCGTGGTAGATGGTGATGAACCGCACCCCGCGTTCCACCATTCGGCGCGCGAGTAGACACGCGCGGGCGAAGCTCGGCTTGTCCGGGTCGGCGCCGTAGAGATCGAGTATCTTCTTCGGCTCCTTCCGTAAGTCGGTGAGTTCGGGTGCGGCCGTCTGGAGCCGGCCCGCCATTTCATAAGCCGCGGTACGAGTTGCGATCTCGGGATCGCCCACCGCGCCGAGCCGCTTCTTGTTCATCTCGGCCACGAGGTCGAGCGTATCCTTTTGGAGTGCGGCATCGACCCCGGCCGGCGACGACACGTTCAGGATCGGGTCACCCTGGT
The DNA here is from genome assembly GCF_017939745.1 of Gemmata palustris. Classification (NCBI taxonomy): domain Bacteria; kingdom Pseudomonadati; phylum Planctomycetota; class Planctomycetia; order Gemmatales; family Gemmataceae; genus Gemmata; species Gemmata palustris. Next base: position 6,070,184 of record NZ_JAGKQQ010000001.1, read on the forward strand.
TGCGGAACCGCGTGCCGGTGTAAATGGTCGGGAGGAACCCACTACTCCAGTTGGCCGCGCCCCCACTGATCCCACCCCCGGTGGACATCACCACGAACGCGGGCAGCTCCTTCGTCGCGCAGCCGAGTGCGTACACCGCCCACGACCCGATGCTCGGCCGGCCCGGTTGCGAGAACCCGGTGTTGAAGAAGATCTGCGCCGGGGCGTGGTTGAACTGGTCCGTGTGAACAGCCTTCAGGAAGCACACGTCATCGACCGTCTTCGCGAGGTGCGGTAACATCTCGGACAGTTCCGCGCCGCACTTGCCGTGCTTGGCGAACTTGAATTGCGGGCCAAGGACCGCGGCGTCCGGGCGAATGAATGCGTACCGCTGCCCCTTAATCACTTCCGGCGGGAGCGGCTTGCCTTCGAGCTTGGCCAGCGCGGGCTTGTAGTCGAACAGGTCGAGTTGGCTGGGCGCCCCGGTCATGAACAGGTGGATGACCGCCTTCGCCTTGCCCGGGAAGTGCGGCTCTTTCGGCGCGAGGGGCTCGGGGGCGCGTGGCGCATCGGCCCCGCGAGCGCTGCCCACGAGCAGCGACGCGAGTGCGGCCTTACCGAGCCCGTAGCCGCAGTCGCGGAAGAAGTGCCGACGGGTGATCTCGATCACGACTCACTCCCGGGTTACGAATTCGTCGAAGTTCAGGACCGCGCGGGCCGTAGCGGTCCAGACCGCACGAGCAACGGCGTCCTGCGAGGTTCCGGCGACCGTCGCCGCGCGCTTCGGATCGTCCGCGAACCGCGCGTACTGCGTCTCGTAGAACTTGGTCAACAGCGACAACTCTTCGGCGGTCGGCGGGCGCACGAGGCACAGCCGCACGAGGTACTTCACCCGGTCGGCCGTCGAACCGTCGTGCGTGGCTGTGCGCCGGCCGAGCGACTGCGCCACTTCGAGCAGCACCGCATCGTTCAGCATCGTGAGCGCTTGCAGCGCGGTGTTCGATACTTCGCGCCGGGCGGTGCAGGCTTCGCCACTGGGGGCGTCGAACGTGTTGGACATCGCATACGGGGCGGTGCGCTTGGTGAACGTGTACAGCCCGCGCCGGTACCGGTCCTCGCCCTCACTCACCTTCCAGGAGAGTTGGCCGTAAGTTCCCTCGGTCGTTACGCCCGGCGGTTGCGGCGGGAACACGCTCGGCCCGTACATTTTCGTCGAGAGCAACCCGGCAGCCGTCAGAGCCGAATCGCGGATCTGCTCGGCTTCGAGGCGCACCCGCGGACCGCGAGCCAAGAGCTTGTTCTCCGAGTCTTTCGCCAGCAGTTCGGGCGTCACCTCGGACACTTGCCGGTAGGTCGCGGACGTGACAATCAGTCGGTGCAGTTTTTTCACGCTCCACCCGTTCTCGCGGAACTCCAGAGCGAGCCAGTCGAGCAGTTCCGGGTTCGTCGGGACTTCGCCCTGGTAGCCGAAGTCATCAAGTGTGCGAACGAGCCCGCGACCGAAGAACGAGTGCCAGTGGCGGTTCACCGTGACTCGCGCGGTGAGCGGGTTCTCCGGCGCCACGAGCCACTTCGCGAACGTGAGCCGGTTCACTTCCGCGCCCTTCGGCAACGGCGGCAGTACCGCGGGAACGCCGGGCCGCACTTCCTCCTTCGGCTCCAGGAATTCGCCGCGATGGTGGCGGAACGTCGGGCGCGGGTGGTCGGCGGGGCGCTCGCGCATCACGAGCGTCGTTGGGGGCACTGGAAGTTGCTTGCGAAGTGCGTCGACCTCGTCGCGTGCGGACTTTAGTTCCGGCGCGATCGTGAGCCAGTGTCGGAACAGAATCGCTCGTTCCGCACGGGTGAGTGATTCCGCCGGGCGCGCGAAGAGTTCCTCCACCTCCGCGGGCAGGTCGCGTGCTGTTACCGCGCGACTATCGGTCGTTACCGCGAGGCGGAACCGGCCGAGGCTGGCCGCGTAGTGGCGCTCGAAGAGGAGTTCGAGTTGTGCGCCCTTCGTTGTGAGCGGTTGCGCGAGGTTGAACACCGCTGACGCAGCGCCCCCCGCGCGTCCGCTCCCGGCCCAGCCGGTAAACGGGTGCCCGTCCAGCGCCATCTTCGCGCCCAGGTTCGCGCGCACGTGCGACTCGGAGCCACCCGCAATCGCCACCGGCTTTCCGTTCGCGGTGAGCGTGAATTCGCTCAGAAGGAAGTCGCCCTTCGGCCCCTCGTAGTACGCGCGGCCGGGACCGGACCCGGGTAGGCGGTCGTCGGGTAGCGCTTCGATCCGGATCGCCGTGATTCCCGCGGGCAGATCGTTGAGAGCGAGCGTGTACAGGTCGCGTTTCTGAGCGTCGCCGCTCGCGAACACGGAGCCGTCCGCTTGCAGCGCGAGTTTCGTTGGTGCAGCTTCCATCTTCGTTGGCCGTACCGTCGTCCATTTCACCGCGTGTTTGCGCCCTGCGGACACCCACTCGTCGAACGCGGTCGCGAGCACTTCCGGGGCGACTTTCTTAACCCCATCCTCTTGTGCGGCACGGATCTTCGATTCGATTTCGGCCCGCTTCTTGGTCAATTCCGGCGTCGCCACCGGAAGCTCGGGTTCGTCCGCGTTGTTCAGGAGCGCGAAGAAGCGGAAGTATTCGGTGTGCGTGATCGGATCGAACTTGTGCGTGTGGCACTGCGCGCAGCCGACGGTGAGCCCGAGCCACACGGTTCCCGTCACGCTCGTGCGATCGGTAACCGCGTGGTAGCGGAACTCCAGCGGGTCGATACCGCCCTCTTCGTTGAGCATCGTGTTGCGGTGAAACCCGGTCGCAATCTGTGACGTGAGGGAAGGAGGCGCGCCCTTTTCGCTTTTGAGCATGTCTCCTGCAAGTTGCTCGATCGTGAACTGATCGAACGGCATATCGTCGTTGAGCGCCCGAATGACCCAATCGCGGTAGGGCCAAATGGAGCGCCCGCGGTCCTTTTCGTAGCCGTTGGTGTCCGCGTAGCGGGCGAGGTCGAGCCACTTTCGCGCCCAGCGCTCACCGTACCGCAGGGACTTCAGCAGCGCATCAACCACCTTCTCGTAAGCGTTCGGTGACTGATCCTTGACGAATGAGTCCACCTCTTCTGGTGTGGGCGGGATACCGATCAGGTCGAGGTACACCCGGCGAATGAGTGTGTACCGGTCGGCTTCCGGCGAAAGTGCCAGGCCCTCTTTTTGGAGACGAGTCACGACGAACGCATCAATGGGATTGCGGACGATTTCCTTCGCGTTCCGAATTTCGGGCACGGGCGGGCGCTTTGGCGGCACGAAGCTCCAGTGTGCCGCGTATGGTGAGCCGGCCGTGATCCACGCTTTGAGTGTCTGCTTCTCCTTTGCGGTGAGCACGACCTTCGTTGATGGAGGGGGCATCACCTCGCCCTCGTCGGTCGTTTCAATGCGCCGGAGGAATTCGCTATCGTTCGCTTTCCCGAGGATCTGTTCCGCGCCCTCGCGAGTATCGAGCCGGAGCTTGGCCTTGCGGCTCTTCTCGTCCGGGCCGTGGCACTTGAAGCACCGCGCCGCCAGAATCGGCCGCACGTCGCGGTTGAAATCCGGCTGCGCGGTGGCGATTTCAGGAGCGGGTTTCGCGGGCGGATCGGCACATACCATCGGCCCCGCGACCGCGCCGGCAAGCAAGACCAACCCGAACGCGGGCAAAAGGGTTTTCATGGAATCGCCTCGTATCGCTGAACTACCCCGCTGTAACGCGCGTGCGGCTGTCTCTAGGTATCGTAGTCGCCAACAACCGGGAGGGGCGACCACGATCAACGCGGGAGCACGGACGTTCGGGATATCAATTGGCGGGTGGTGGAAGAAACTTGCTCGTTGGTAGGCAAGGGTATTGTGCCACTAATCGTGCCCGAACGGAACCCGAAAGTGCGCGGTTGTCGCAAAGTGCCCCTTTGCTGCACGCGCTAAATCAGTCATGCTGGGAACGGCTTCGAGGGCTAAACAATGACTGAAATAGAGTGGTCGGCATGCGACGACCCGGAAATCATGTTGGGCTTGGTCCGCGGTCCTAAGCGTTATCGCAAACTCCTTCTCTTCGCTGTTGCGTGCCTGGAGCGCATGGCAGAAACAACTGGTATCTCCGATTCCCAACGTGCACGAATACTGAATTTAGCGGAATCGCGAGCTGACGGGGATTTTGTTGATCCAGAACCGCACATCACATCAGCCGTGATTTGGTCGATGCGAAGTAACCCAAGTGAGCAAATGTATTTGGAACTACTGGCGGAACCGCACCAACTCGACATCGGGCCAGTTGTCCAGCGCGCTGCAGAAGTGAGCGCGACCTCGCTATTCCGTCGTCGCCACCCGACATATCCGGCGGAGCGCGCGGCGCAGGCAGCGATCCTGCGCGAGATCGTTGGCAATCCCTTTCGCCCCGTCATCTTCGAACAAGAGTGGCGCACATCAGATGTTCTCTCACTCGCGAAAGGCATTTATGAACTGAGCGCATTCGACCGGATGCCGATTCTCGCCGATGCGCTCCAAGACGCCGGGTGCGACAACTCCGACATCCTCAACCACTGCCGTGGGGCCGGCCTACACGTGCGCGGGTGTTGGGTAGTAGACCATGTACTCGGGAAGGAGTAACAGCGAACTTGGAGCGATTTCGTTCGCGCCGGGCCAAAAACGGACCTGCGGGTCGCACCGAATACTCCGCTCGCGCCCACCTTGCTGCTTTCTTCGGCTCGGTCGTACAATGCCCGGTATCACTTGCGGGTTCCAACCCGCGGTCCACCGGTGCGCGCGATGCCGTCCCCCACATTTACCGCCCAACGCCCGCGGCGGGTCGCGCTACTCGGGTCCACCGGGTCCATCGGTACCAGTACGCTCGATGTGGTGAGACACCTCCCCGACCGGCTCGATATTGCGGGCCTTGCCGCACATTCCAAATGGGAACAACTCGCCGCTCAGTGCCGGGAATTCAAGCCGCGGTTCGCGGTGCTGTGTGATCCGGTCGCGTTCAAACAAGCCGACCGGACGCTTTTTCCGAAGGAAACCGAGCTGCTGTGCGGCGAGGACGCGGTCGCCCGGCTCGTGACCGATGCGGGAACGGATATCGTTGTCTCGGCAGTAGTTGGGGCCGCGGGGCTCGCGGGAACGTGGGCCGCGCTCGAAGCCGGGAAGACGGTCGCGCTCGCGAACAAGGAAACGCTCGTCGTTGCGGGGCCGCTCGTGACCGAACTCGCCGCCGAGCGCGGCGCGAAACTGCTCCCGGTCGATAGCGAACACTCGGCGATCTTTCAGGCGCTCACCGGGCACACTCCGGCCGATGTAACGCGGGTCGTGCTCACCGCCAGCGGCGGGCCGTTCCGCGGCAAGCGCGCTGCGGACCTCGAAGCCGTTACCCCGGCCCAGGCACTCAAGCACCCCACTTGGCAAATGGGGCCGAAGATCACGATCGACTCCGCGACACTGATGAACAAGGCGCTCGAAGTCATTGAGGCGCGCTGGCTGTTCGGGCTGGCCGCGGAGCAGATCGACGTGATCGTTCACCCGGAATCGATCGTCCACTCGTTCGTCGAGTTCGCGGACGGCTCGGTTCTCGCCCAACTCTCCCCGCCCGATATGCGGTTGCCGATCCAGCTCGCGCTCCTGCACCCGGAGCGCGTCGGCGGTCCGGCCAAGCGCCTCGACTGGCAGAAGCTCACGGCGCTGCACTTCGAGCAGCCCGACCGGGAGACGTTCGCCGCGCTGGAGTTGGGGTTTGAAGTGGCCCGGAGCGGTGGAACCTGCGGCGCCGTGCTCAACGCAGCGAACGAGGCCGCGGTCGGTCGGTTCCTGAATGGTGAGTTCGCTTTCCTCGACATCGCCCGGTGCTGCCGGGCGGTGCTCTCTTCGCACGACTATGAAACCCGCCCCACGCTCGAGCGGCTCAAAACCCTCGATGCGTGGGCGCGGCAGGAGGTAGCCCGTTGGACCCGAACCCGAACGCCGGTAGCTCCGTCCCCGTGAACCCGCCGGGCGGCCCGCCGGGAACCCCCGCGCCCGCCGGTGAACCGGACCACAGCGGTGAGGTGTCCGCGGTCAAGTCGTGGGTGCGCGAGAACGCGTTCTCGTTGGTCACCACCGCCGTCGTGATTGCGCTCGTGTGCGCGTACCTCGACCCGATCGACACCCTCAAGGTGGTGCTCGGGCTGGGGTTCATTATCTTCATTCACGAACTCGGGCACTTCCTCGCGGCGAAGTGGTGCGACGTTCACGTCAACATGTTCAGCATCGGGTTCGGCCCGGCGGTCCCGTTCTGCCAATACAAGTGGGGCGAGACCACGTACAAGATCGGCATCATCCCGCTGGGCGGGTTCGTGCAGATGGTGGGCGAGGGCGACGGCGGCGACAACGAGGAGGCCGAGGACGACCCGCGGAGCTTCCGCAAGAAGAGCGTGGGCCAGCGGATGCTCATCATCTCCGCGGGCGTGGTGATGAACATCATCCTCGGGATGGCGTGCTTCGTCGCCGCGTACCTGCACGGCGTTCAGGAGAAGCCGGGCACGGTGAACACCGTCGAGAGCGGCGGGGCCGCGTGGCGCGCCGGGATGCGCACCGACGACCACATCACCAAAATCGGCACCCGCGGCACCCCGTACTTCGACGACATCCGCCCGATCGTGATGAGCAGCCAAAAGGACGAGTTGGTGCCCATCGAGTGGGAGCGGAACGGGGCCGCGTCGGGCGGCAAGTTCGTCTCGCCGCTCCGGGAAGAGGGGCAGCGGTTCCCGCAACTGGGCATCTCGCCGCCGTACCGCGTGGTGCTCATGACCGCGCCGAAGCGCTCGGAACTCAAGCCAGTGATTCTCGGCACCCCGGCCGCGGAAGCCGATCCGAAGTTCCTGCCCGGCGACCGCATCGTCGCAATGAGCGACGCCGCGAACCCCGCGGCCGTAACGCCGGTCGCGACGTACACCGACTACCACCGCCGAATGGTACTGCTCGCGGGCAAGGACGTAACCTTCCACGCGGTGCGGGCCGACGCTCCGGAAGGCGCGCAACCGGTCGCTATCATGGTGAAGCCGTCGTACCGGTACGACCTCGGGATGCGGATGCGCATGGGCGAAATCGTCGCACTACGGGCCGACGGCAACGCCGAAAAAGCCGGCGTGATCGCCCACACCGAAGGCGCTCAGCCGAAGCGCGGCGACCGCATCAAGGCAGTCATGCTGCCGCCCGACGAGAAGGGCAAGCGCGTCTGGTACGTCAACGGGTTGGATTGGGGCAAGAAAGAATTCGAGACTCCGAACCAGAAAGGCGTGGACGCCCGCCCTCTCGACCCGCTGCTGTTGCCGCACCAGTTGAACCAGTGGGCCGCGGGTAAGGCCGGCCCGCTGTCGGTGGAACTGGTCGTGTCGCGCGAGGCCCACCCGACCGACGAGCAGGTCCGGCTGAAAGTGGACTTCGACCCGTCGTTCCGGTTCGATCGCGAAACGCAAGTGCTCCCGAACAGCCCGTTGCCGATCAGCGGGCTGGGGCTGGCCTACTGGGTCGAACCGATCGTGGACGACGTCGTCTCGGACGGCCCGGCCGCCAAAGCCAAGACGACGGCCGGCGATCCCCCGACCGGCCTGTACTACCGCGCCCGCCGGTTCATCGGGTTGGACGACCCGCCTGTAGACGCCGGCGGTGAGGAGAAAACGCTCCGACCGAACGACACCATTATCGGGGTGCGATTCAAGGCACAAGGCCCCGACGGGAAACCGCGCTCGGGCGAGTGGAAGGACGACCTCCAGGCCCACCAGTGGGCGGCGGTAGACTCCGCGTTCCAGGGCAGCCCGCCGTTCGAGATCGACCTGAAGGTGAAGCGCAGCGAGACCGAAACGTTCACGGTCACGCTCCAGGGGCGCCCGAACACCGAGTTCCCGACCGAAGATCGCGGACTGTTGTTCCAGGCCGAAAATCAGATCCAAAAAGCGGCCGACGTGGGCGACGCGATCGAATTGGGCGCCCGGCGCACGGGGCGGTTCATCAAGGTCGTGTACATGAACCTGTACGCGATGGCGTTCGGGCGCGTGAGCGTGAAGACGATGAGCGGACCGCTGACGATCGCGACCGTGTCCTACCGGTTCGCGGGCGAGGACTTCTGGCAATTCCTGTTGTTCCTCGGCATGATCTCGGTGAACCTCGCCGTGGTGAACTTCCTGCCGATCCCGGTGCTGGACGGCGGACACATGGTGTTCCTGATACTCGAAAAAGTCCTCGGCCGGCCCGTGCCGGAGCGCATGTTCGCGATCGCGATGTACACCGGCCTGTTCCTGATTCTGTCGCTGATGGTGTTCGTCATCTTCCTCGACGTGCGCCGACTATTCTTCGGCTGGTTCTAACGACAATTGTTTGTCTTGAAGCCCAGGCAAGAATGCCTGGGCCTGTTCCGATCCTGTAGGGTGGGTCAAGGCTTTGCGCAGGCCCACCAGCCCGTCTTTGGCATGCCGAGTAGCCGGGGCTTGGGAGCGCTGATTCCCTTCGCGCTCGCGATACCCTGGGGGATGGTGGGCCTGCGCAAAGCCTTGACCCACCCTACTTCTTGCGACTCGCAAAGAACTCCGCGATGAGGCGCTTCGACTCGTCCGACCCGGCCAGGCGCATGAACGCCTCGGTTTCGAGTTTAATCGCGTCGTAAAGCGGCAACGCGGCCCCTTCGATCATCACGCGAACGGCTTCCGCTGCTGCACCGGCGACGTTATGGTTCGGTTTAAACGCCTTCCAATTGTTCTTCGGAAGTGGCTGGAGTTTCCATGCTCGGCGCTCCTTTCGGTCAATCCGAAGAACGTGGTAGGCCGCTGGTTCGACCAAAATAGAAGACTCAACGACGACATCGGCCAGTTGGTAAGCAGTCGCCTCTTGGTAGTTCAGGTTCTTACCAGTCGTAAGCAGGTCGCTCGCGTGATGCATACGGTTCATGTCCAAAACGCGCGGCAATCGCTGCGTCCCTCCCCAGCCGGGAATTAGCCCCAACTTCACCTCCGGCAAGCCGAGTTGCACCTTCGAGTTCGTGCCGCAAACGCGGTAATCACACGCGAGCGCGACCTCCAAACCGCCGCCGAGCGCTGCGCCGTCGATCACCGCACACGTCGGGAACGGGAGTGCTTCCAGTTGTTCGAGCACGCGCAAGCCCAGTTCGATGAACGCCCGCACTTCGGGATCGTTCGGGCCGGGAGCGTTCGCGAGGAGCTTCAGATCGGCGCCGGCGATGAAGATGCCCGGCTTCGCACTTGCCAGTACCAATCCCTTCACGTCCGTGCGGCGGTCGAGGGCCGCGAGTGCGTTACCGAACTCGGCCCACAACTCGCGCGTGAGCACGTTCGCTTTGCTGCCCGGCTGATCGAACGTGAGCACCGCGACGGAATCGGGGCGCACGGACACCGTGATCGCTTCTGACATGGCGGCACCGAGACGGGCGGGCGACGCGGGCATTGTACCGCCTAACGCCACTGGCGCGGGATGTGTTCGCCCGGTTCGCGGCGCACCACCGGGTGCTTGTCCAAACCCAACGCGGGCAGGAGCCAGTCGTGCGTTTGGGTGCCGGTAAACGCGCCGCTCTTCACGTACTTCGCGGCCAGTTTGCTCGTGTCCGGTTCGCCCACGCGGAGCACCGGTTGGCACAGGTGCTGCAAGTTCGGGTCGGCGTAGGTCACCGCGTGAACACAGTTCTGAACCTTGCGGTTGCCGCGAAACGAATCGACGCTACGGAACCGCACCGCGCCGCTGGTCAGCGCGTGGGCCTGCGAAACCGCGAGATCGTACCGCAGCGCGTCCGTCTCGAACGGCCCCCACATCGACGTGCGCGCGTTGTTCTTCGCGGCCGCGGCGAACGTCTCTTCCAACGTGTAGTTCTTCCCCGCGGCGGGCCGTACCCGTAACGGCTGCACCGGCCCTTTCGCCGGGAGCCAACTAATGGTGACGTGCTCGATGGCGAGTTTCCCGTCGGCGCCCGGTGTGGTCTTTACGAACGTCGCCCAGGTGTGCGCGGTCCGCGGCTGAAACGGGACCGACTGCCCGCCGAAGAGGATGAAATAGTACCGCGGCGCAGCAGCTCCTGGCGCGGCCGGAAGGGACGTGAGCAGTGCTGCGAGCCAAACGAACATGAGTAACTCCCAGTTGACCGTATGAAACATCAGCGGGGAGCTTTGCGGAACTTGTGCCGGAGTTGAGGATAAGTGAGCGAACGCGCCAGCGAGGGGGTCGCGCATCCGGCACCCGTGTAACGACCCGCAAAGAGAGACGCCCGTTCGCTCTCCTGCGGGCTCATAGGTCACTTCACGGGACCGCAGTACCGGCCCAGGAACAGTGTCGTGTTGGTCGCGTTGTCGCGGATCGCGAACACGAACGGCCGGTCGGCCCGGAACTCCTTCGGCTGCGGGTTGGCGCTCACGATCTCGCGCCCGACGACCACCGCGGTCGCGGCGGCGGCTTCGGTCCCGTCTTCGTTCACGTCCACGAACGCCTTGTGCAAGACGTGCGTGATGAACAGGTGCTCGCTGTTGGTGTGCATCCCGGTGAAATCGGCATCGGCGAACGCGGCCTTCATGCCGAGGTCGATCAGCGCCGGTTTCAGCGAATACGTGGTTTCGACCTTGAACCGCGGAAGTGACACGTTCACCTGCTGCGGCTTCATCGCGACGTTCGTCAGCGTCTTGCCCGTGAGCGCCTGAACGAGCCGATCGACGGAACTCGCGTTCTTCGGCAAAAAGACGAGCATCGAGAGTTCGTTGCCGGAGTACGGCAGTTCCAGCACTTGTACCGGGTCCGGCCGGCGCGCGAGCCCGATATCGAACTCACCGTACTCGAACGAGCCCGTTTGGGTCATCAGCGGCACATCAACCTTTGTGTCGTCCGCACGGGTGAACAGGGCGTCCTTCGTGCTCGTCTTCTCGAACGGGTACAGCCAAGCGCTTTTGAAATAGATGGCGTTCGTCAGCGCCATTCGCGTGAGCGGGGAGAGGACGCCGTCTGGGATCAGGTCTCGGATCTTCTTCCGCGTTTCGGTTTCCACCCACGAATTGATCTGCGCGCGAGCCTCTCTGGGTTTACCGAAATCGGTCTCGACCACGCCCGAGCCGTAGTGCTTGCGGGTGAGGTCCATGAACGCCTTGCGCCACGGGTAGCCTTTCATGGCCCAGATCGCGTTCGCGGTGACGAGTTCGTAGCCGCGCTTGACCAGTTTGAGCGGGGTCGAATCGGGTTGGTCCGCGCGCGTCGGAAGTGGGCGCGTCGCGCGGTTCAGGTGATTGATTAGCGCACCGAACGCCGGGTGCGGATCGGCCGACAGGTGCAGCGTCTTCTGCATCTCTTCGAGCGTTGCACCCCTCGCGCCGACACTGGTCATGCCGAGCGCGGCTTCGATACTGAACGGCGAGAAGAACGTGCTCGCATCGCCTTTCGTGAGTCGGCGGTGCAACTCGTGCCCGAAGGCGTTGATTCCCGCTGCGAGTTCCTTCGCTTCCCGCAGAGAATCGGAACCATCGAGGTGCGGACAGGCCCGCACACGCGAGCCGAGAAAGCTGCCTGCGGCGAGGGCACTGGCGGTGGCGAGAAAGCGCCGCCGGGTGAAGTGAGAAAGGTGCATCGGATTGGTTCCTGGTGTTGCCCGGCGGCCCCATGTGACCGCCGGTGCTGACACCAGTCCGACGCGACCGCGCGCCCCTCGGATTTTTCGGTTACAGACCCGTTACCGGCCCGAAATCGGTCACTTCCGCCGCTTCTCCGCGACCTCGGGATTCACCCAGTTCGGGAGCGGCTCCCCCCTCACGCCTGCGAGCAGATTGTTCGCACACAAGCGGGCCATCGCGTTGCGCGTTTCGATGGTCGCACTCGCGATGTGCGGCACGATGGTGCAGTTCGGCAGCTTGTACAGTTCGTGATCTGTGGGCAGCGGTTCGGGGTCGGTCACGTCCAGTCCCGCGGCGAAGATCGTTCCGCTTCGGAGCGCGTCTGCGAGCGCGGACTGATCGACCAGCGGTCCGCGCGACGTGTTCACGAACACTGCGGTGCGCTTCATCTTTTTGAACTGGGCCGCGCTGAACAACCCCTTCGTTGAAGGGTTCAGGTCCGCGTGGACGGAAACGAAGTCGCTGCGCGCGAGCAGTTCGTCGAGTTCGACCCGCGTCGCGCCGAGCGCGTGATCGGCGTCCGCCTTCGGCCCGCGCGCGGTGTAGAGCACCTTCATGCCCCACCCGCCGTGCAAGCGCTTCGCGGTCGCGAACCCGATGCGCCCCATGCCGACGATTCCGAGCGTGCGCCCCGCGAGGTCCGAACCGAGCCAGCCGAGCGGCTCCCACGTGAGCCAGCGCCCCTCTTTCGCGTCGGCCGCACTTTCTCCGATCCGGCGCGCTGCGGTCAGTAGCAGCGTGACCGCGATGTCGGCGGTCGCATCCGTGAGGGCACCGGGCGTGTTACCCACGCAGACGCCGCGCGCGGTACACGCGGGCACGTCCACGTTGTTAAACCCCACGGCGAAATTGCTCACGACCTTCAACCGTGGCGCGGCATCGAGCAGCGCCGCGTCCACGCGGTCCGTGAGGAGCGACACGAGACCGTCGCAGTCTTTGACGCGCCGGAGCAGTTCGTCGGCCGGGGGCGGGAGTTGATCGGGCCACACGTCCACGTCACACACGGCGCGGAGCGCGTTCAGTCCTTCTTCGGGAACGCGACGAGCGACAAAAACTTTAGGTTTGGTCATGAAAATCGTGAGGTAAAGACGGGGCCGGGCGACCGGGAGGGGGGCGGTCAGGGTAGAGTGTATGTCCTGTGGTGAGAGGGGGAAGCGGCGCAGCCGGTGTCGCCGATCCCCGGTCTGGGAAAGTGGCGCAGACACGGGAAGAATGCGCGGCTATTTGTTCCCCCGATTCAACCTGGCGCTCGGCGACCCCGCGGGTTCGGAACCCCGCGGTCCCCCTGGTGGCCGCGCCGCGCAGAGGAGCACTCACCATGTCGTTGTCCCGCTGGAAGCTGATGGCCGGCGTTCTGGGCGTGTCGATCGGCGGGCTGGCCGCCGCCGCGAGTCAGTGCCCGAAACTCGACAAGTCGAAGGGGCGCAAGCCCGAGGAACCGATCGCGTTCGCCGACGTGACCAAGCTGCCGCCGGCCGGCGCGCCATCCGCGCCCGCAGCGCCGACGCTCGCGTTGCCCGGGCCGTCCACTCCGTCCGCACCCGAGTTGCCCAAACTGCCCGATTCACCGAGCGGGAAGGCACCCGCAGTTGCACCAACCGGTGGGCTGCCCCCGATCCCCGATTTCCCGCCGGCCCCGTCGCCGGAACCACCGAAGTCCGCGAAAGTGCCCGATCTGGTGGTCATACCGGCGAGTGCCCCGCCCGTACTGCCGCCGCCCCCCGCGCTGACCGACGCGAAGATTCCCGCTCCGCCCGCGAGCGCCCCGACCCCGCCGAAGTTGCCGGTGCCGGCCCCCGTTCCCGACGCGCCCAAGATCATCCCGTCGGCGCCGACGGGCGACCTGTTTCCGCCCGCGCCCGACAAGCTGACCCCGCTGCCGGGGAGTGTTCCGCCCGCACCGCCGGTGGAATTTGCGCCTCCGAGCAAGCCGGTCGTGGGCGCTGGCGGCACCACACCGGCCCTTCCGCCGATGGGCAGCGTGATTCCCTCCGGCGGCAATGATGCGCTCCAGCCGCCGAAAACGGGCACCCCGCCCGCGCTGCCGATCGACACCCCCAAGGTCGAAGCCCCGGTGACCAAGCCAGAAACCGCGCCGGCCGCGGCCACGAAGTACCGCATCGTGCTCCGCGTGGGCGAGGGCGAGCCGACGTTCGAGGTGAAGAACGGTGACGATCTCGTTCTGAAGGTCGCGTGCGAAAAGGTGGACATCAAGTCGCCGGAGAAGGGCGCAGCGGGGCTGTCGGCCGTGACCGCTCGCGGGAAGGTGCGGTTCGCCGGATTCGGTGTCGAGGGTACCTGCACCGAACTGTCGTTCATGGCCGGCACCGGCGAGGTGAGCATGAGCGGCGAAGTGAAGGTTCAAATGAAGGACAAGCTCGGCCGCGTGGAGTCCGAACTGACCACCACGACCCTGAAGTACAAGATCGACGCCAACGCCGTCGGTGCCAGCATCAAGCCGTAATAAGATTTGAGATTGTCGAGTTGCGAGGGGTGATTGACGGGCGCGTTGACAACGCACGTCAATCACCCCTCGCGATCTTGTTCTTCACCCGTTGATTGCTCTGTTGAATTGATACGTGTGGTCTTAGTTTTGTGGCACAGGCCTCTGGACTGTGTGGGCGCCGCCTCCACAGGCCAGAGGCCTGTGTCACAAAACCAAAGGCACAAGCTTTCAACACGGGAACGTTGATCTCAATTCTGTTCGCGCACCAGCAACCCCATCGCTTGGCGCAACTTCACTTCAGTCTGGTGCCATTCGACGACACTCGACAGTAGCTCGCCTTTCGCTTTGAACAGGTCGAGTTTCGCGGTCACGAGATCGGCAGCGACATTCACCCCGGCGGCCTGCGTCTTTTGAAGTTCTGTGATTCGTGCTTCGACCGCGCGCACATCAAGAGCACGAGCGGCAACAGCGGCCCGGTGCCCGCGGAGCGTGATCGCGGCCGCGCGAATCTCGGCTTCGGCTTGGCGCTCACGTGCAGCGAGCACACCCGCGACGCGCGCGCTCATGGCGGCCCGCTGGCGCGCGGGTTCTTTTGCGAACGGCGAGAACAGGAGCACGAGCGGGTTGTCCGGCTTCAGCTTTGCGAGCAGCGGGTTGATGCCGGTGAGCACCGCGTTCGTCATGTCGCCCGCGCCCCCTCCACCCGCGAGCACGCGGAGCGCGTTCAGGTCCGGCCGGTAGTGCAGGCCGATCGCGACCGCCGGGAACGCATCCACGTCGTCGGGCTTCACTTTCAGTGGATCGGAGGGCCACAACGGGAGCGGATCGTTTGCCGCAAGCCCGAGCCGGGTGCGAAGGCTCGCGTTCAGCGCGCCAGCTCCCGCTTCGAGTTTGGACTGTTGAGCTTCGATGTCCAGCAGTTTGCGCCGAAGCGCGGGCATGTCCGCGCGGTCCTTGAGACCGGCTTTCTCGGCTTTCTCCGCATCCGCGAGCTGCGTGCGGAGTTCGGCTCCGGCGGCACTGAGCAAATCGAACTGTCCCTCGGCTTCGGCCAACTTGAAGAAATCTTCGAGCGCCTCGGCCGCGGCGCGATTACGAAGTTCGTCGGCCGCGTGCCCGCGAACCAAACAACTCACCTCCGCGAACTTCGCGGCCTTCTTCATCAGCTTTGCGTGCGAAGGTGCCTCGTTCTCGGAATGCCTATCGAGGTCGTCCGCGAACGGGGCGTTGGCGATGGCGAGGCGCTGACAGTCCGCGGCCGTGAGTTGGCGGTACTCGCCGGGGCGCGTGATTGGTGAAGCCGAGTGAGTCGGTACCTCGGACACATCAACTTCGATCGCGGATCGAGGCACAATGGGCAATTGAGCCCCGGCGGGCGCGGTTCGGACGGGCGCTGCGCTGGGCGCGTGACACCCCGCGAGCGCGAGGAACGCGCAGTAGGCGAGCCGAGTTGTCGTGAGGGTTGCCACAACGGAATAATCGGCACTGTCGCTCCACGTTCTTCAGAAGAAGCGAGGTGCGTCTGGAACTGCACTAATGCTGGAGCATCCGCCCGCTCTCCCCACCCAACACACAATGTCGCGAGCGGCGCGCCGTGTGCAGCAATTATTCGGATCAAACCTCTCGTCCGGAGGCAAATACCGGACGAAGGCGCCGCCAGAACGGACACGGAGCGCGCGATGATCGCCGAACGCACATGCCCTTCCACCGCCACCGCGTCGCGCCGAATCTTGATCGTGGAAGACCTCGAAGACAGCCGCGAATCCCTTCAGGAACTACTCCAGGAAGCGTTACACGTGGAGGTTGATACGGCCGCGGACGGCGTGCGCGGGCTCGAGTTGCTGACCGAGCGCCCCTACGCCCTCGTTGTCACCGATTTGCGGATGCCAAAAGCCAGCGGGATGCGCGTGCTACGCGAAGTCCAGGACCGCGCACTCTCGTGCGCGGTTGTGGTGATCACCGGTCACGGGTCGGTGCGCGAAGCGGTGGAGGCGATGCGCCTGGGAGCTTACGACTTCCTCCAGAAGCCGATTGACCCGCAACAGTTCGTGTTGCTCGTTGATCGCGTGTTGCGCGATCGGGTACGGGAATGAGCCGGACCGTGGCGCCCGACCGCGAGACCGCGGTATATCATGCTTTTGATCCGGCACATTGGCCGAATTCACTTCACCCGGGGAAGTCCCATGCTGCGATTTGCTCGCACCGCGTTCGTGGTTATTGCCGCAACGCTCGCCTTCAGCGCTTTTGCTGACGACAAGAAAGAAACGAAGGGCGAGGCGCTGAAGACGGTCATTGATGTGAACTACGAGTTCGACAAAGACAAGAAGAAGCTGACGGTGAACGCGACCGGTCAAGTTCCGACCGGTGGGTGGAAGGACGCGAAGCTCACACCGCGTGTAATGAAGGAGGCGCCGAAGGACGGCATCTACGAGTACGACCTGACCGCGGTACGCCCGACCGGTATCGTGACGCAAGTCGTCTCAAAGGTGAAAGCGAGCCACACGTGGGACAACCCACCAGCCGACATCAAAGGTGTGAAAGTCTACGGTGTCGGTGGGGGAGCGAAGACAATCAAGTTCGACAAGTAACGCGACCAGCGACAGATGAATACAGACGAACGGCTCGCCTTCGGGCGAGCCGTTCGCGCTTATAGACGATCTACTCAACGAATGGACTACTCCTTCACGATCTCCAGGCCCTTCTCGTCGGCGATCTCCAGTTGCACGGAATCGGATTTGTTCACTTCGATCTTGCCGGTAGCGCGAATCGTCTTGCCCACGAACGTGTCCGGCCCCGCCTTCGCCCACGGTCCGGTTTGCACTTTCATCGGGAGCACCACCGCGAAGTTGTCCTTCGCGCGAAAGTCTTTGTTCGAGTTCAGGTACAAGTTTGTCTTCCCACCAACGGACTGAACTACGAATTGCACCTTCACCGTTTCGCCGATCTTTTTCGCCGTGTCCGCCGGAGTTAGCACGCCGTCGGGCGCCTTCGCCGGGCTTGCCGGCGCTTTCCCCTTCAGCGTACTCAATCGCACCTTGAACCCGCAGGTCGCGTCGCCGTCCTCGTCGCGGATCTGCACACCGATGCGCGGATCGTCACTGGTCCAGTCGATGGTAATGAATCCGAAGTTGTCTCCGAAGGGCATCCCCGCGAGGCGGTACGAGTTCTTCTCCGGCACGCGCCAGTTCTTCGACGCCTGATTGAATCCGCTGCTCGTGATGTCGTAGAGCGGGTAGCCGATCGACTTCGTATCGACGGAGACGTCCGCGTGGTGCCGGTCGCCGCTGAGGATCAGCACGCCACGGGCCCCGGTGCTGTTCAACAGTGCGTACAACTTCTCGCGCTCTTTGGGAATGTTCGTCCACTTCTCGAACGGGTGTTCGTCGGTGACCACCTGAATGCTCGACACGAGCAACCGCACCTCGGCGGGCTTTTTCAGTTGCGCTTCGAGCCACTTCCACTGCTCGGCACCGAGCATGGTTGCGTCCGCGTCGGTGTTGGGTAGGTACGGCACGATGCGCGTTTTCGGGTCGGCTGGTCCTTTCGCCAGTGGGCTGCGGAAGTACCGCGTATCGAGCATAATTACTTGCACGCGCTTCCCGACGGGGCCGTAAATCTCCGCGTGGTACACGCCCTTCTGTGCGCGCCGCGGATCGTCTTTCGGGGTGTCGAAGAAGTCGTGAAACTCTTTCTGAGCGGCGTCCTTGTGCTCCCACTCGGCGCCCGCGTCGTTCTTGCCGTAGTCGTGGTCGTCCCACGTCCCGAGCATCGGGCACGCGGCTTTTAACTTGATGAACCCCGGTACCTTCGCCATTTGCTGGTACTTGTCGCGGATGACGTCCGGCGTGACCTTCAGCTTCCTGTCGAGGTCCGCGTACATGTTGTCGCCCAGGAGCAACAGCAAGTCGGGCTTGGCCGCAGCGATCGTGTCGAAGATCGGCACCGGCTTGTCTTGATCGACGCACGACCCGAACGCGATCCTGGTCAGGGGCTTCGGGTCATCGGCGCGCGCGGCCGGCGCGAACGCGGTGGCCAACACGAACAAGATGCCGACACGAATGCGGGAACGCATGATGAGGGACTCTGTTTGAAATGAGTGAATCGGCGCTGCGTCTATTCAACGAGCGGTCCCGGTGCTGGCAAGAATCATCCGCGTGAAGGTCGGGTGTAGAGTGTTCCTCGAAATGACGTTCCGCATCGTGAATCACTGAGCGCCCACAACGACCGAGGCCGCGTCTCGGTCGTTGTGGAGCGATTGACCGCGTTACTCCTTGACCGCTTTCTCAAGGTCTTCGACCGCGGTCTTGGCCTCTTTGCTCACGGCCTCCCACTTGTCGGACGCGGCCTTCTCCAACTCTTCCAGCTTCTTCTTGGCCGCGTCGCGCTTGCCCGAGGCTTCTTTCAGCTTCGTGTCCAGTTTGGTTTTCTCTTCGCCCGCGGCCTTGTCTGCCTTCGCCTTCAGGTCATTGATTTGCTTTTCAAACTTGTCCAGGTCCGACTTGTAGATGGCCACGGCCTCTTCTTTCTTTGTCGGCGTGGCCTTTGTATCTTTTGACTGATTGCACCCGACCGCCAAGCCGAGAACCCCGCCCAGCGCGCAGCAGATCACGCACGTTCGTAACATGGAACGCACCCTCAACACGTTGTGATGTGGAATCGTAATAGGCGCGAAGTCGATTTGACCGGTCGTTGAGAGCAACTCGCACCCGTCGTTGTCCCTCACAGATGAGATGCCCCGATGCGGGAATTATTCCCGCGCGATTTGAAGAGAAGATCCCTCCACGAACACCGAGAACGACTCGGTTGACACAGCGATCAGCGCGACCACCTGAAACGCCCCGCGGAACGAGAGCGCCCTTCCCAATACAATCCTCTCGGTCTCCCCACCTCTGGAGCCTGCCCCATGCGCCTCACACTCGCGCTCTCCTTGTTCCTGGTGCCAGTCGCAGTCGGATTCGCTGCGGACGCCGATTCGTGGAAGCTCGATGACAAGTTCAAGCCCGCGAAGCCGGAAGACATGAAGGACGCACCCGGCGCCAAACCGCCAGAAGGCGCGATCGTGTTGTTCGACGGCAAGGACTTCTCGAAGTGGGTGAAGCCGAACGGCAAGGACAAAGTGAAGTGGACGCTCCGCGACGGCGGAATCATGGAGGGCGTGAAGGGGCACGGCGACATCATCACGAAGGAAACGTTCGGCGGGACGTTCAAGTTACACGTCGAGTTTCGCGTGCCCTACGAGCCGGCCGGCGCGGGCCAGGGGCGGGGAAATTCCGGCGTGTACGTGCAAGGTCGGTACGAGGTCCAGATCCTCGACAGCTACGGGCTGAAGAGCGGAAAGAACGATTGCGGCGCGATTTACGGCGTCGCGGCGCCGACGGAGAATGCGTGCAAGGCGCCGACCGTGTGGCAGACTTACGACATCGAATTTTCGGCGCCGAAAGTCGAAAATGGCAAGAAAACCGAACCTGCCCGCATGACGGTGTCTCATAACGGAATCAAGATTCACGACAACGCGCCCGTGACGAGCGACAACACAACAGCCGGCCTCGGCGGGGACATCGCCAAGCCCGGGCCGATCATGCTTCAGGACCACGGGCACCCGGTGCAGTTTCGGAACATCTGGCTGCTGCCCATCAAGTGACTCGCCCGGACCATAAAAACAAGGACGACGGATCGCATGGGAATTAATCCGGTTGAACCCTCCCCGACCGAAAGTGCCCAACCCGCCGCCCGTCTCGAATCCGGTGCCGATCCGACCGCTGTTCCGCCCCCGGACCTCGGAATGCCGACCAGCCCGTATTCGGAGCCGGTCGGTGCGAGCGAGGCCGGTGAAACTGCAGCCGCCGAGTGGCACGCGCTCCCACCCGAATCGGACGCGCCCGGCGCGCCGACGGCAGTTCCGGGTGGGTCGAAAGAACTTCTCAAACTCGCCCTGCCACTGATCGTCAGCCAGAGCTTCATGACGGTGCAGGTGTTCGTGGACACCGTGCTCCTGTCGTGGCACGACCCGCTGGAAATGGCCGCGTCGTTCCCCGCGGTGATGTGGTACTGGCTGTTCTTCGGGCTGCTGCAGGTTACCGCGAGTTACACATCGACGTTCGTCGCGCAGTACACCGGAGCGAAGCGGCCCCACCGCGTCGGCGCGGCCGTGTGGCAGGGGATTCACTTCGCGATCGTCGCGGGAATCCTGTTTTTGGTGGTAGCACCGGCGGCGCCGCTCCTCATCGCCTTCACCGGCCACCCGCCGGAGATCCAGCCGCTGGAAGCCACTTACCTCAAGTGTTTGGCGTTTGCCGCGCTGCCAATGCTCGTGATGGGTGCCGTCAACGGGTTCTTCTCGGGCCGCGGACAGACGTGGACCGTACTGGGAATCGAAGCGTTCGGCACAGCGGTGAACATCGCCCTCGCGCTGGTACTGATCTTCGGCCGATTGGGGTTCCCGGAACTCGGCATCGAGGGCGCGGGTTGGGCGACGGTTGCGGGGTCGTGGGCCGCGGCGCTATTTGCGCTAGCGCTGATGCTCCGCAAGAAGTACCGCGCCGAGTTCGGTACGCTCAGCGGATGGAAGCCGGAGCGCGAACTGTTTCGCCGACTGATGGTTTACGGCGGCCCGGCCGGGATGCAGGTATTTTTAGATGTATTGGTGTTCCACTGCTTCACGATACTCGTCGGGAACCTCGGCTTCGCGGCGCTCGGGGCGACCACACTCACGATCCGGCTGAACATGATCGCGTTCCTGCCGATGATGGGGATGGGGCAGGCGATCTGCATTCTCGTCGGTCAGCGGCTCGGCGGGAACCGGCCGGATCTAGCGGAGAAGAGTACCTATACCGGGCTGAAGTGGGCGTTCGGGTACATGTGTCTCATCGCGCTCGCCTACGTCACGATCCCGAGCATTCTGGTCGAGCCGTTCCGACCGGACAAGCCGGAGGAGCAAGAGAAGTTCGCCACGATCGTCGCACTCGTGCCGACGCTCCTGTTATGCGTCGCGGTGTTCTCCGTGGCGGACGCGATCAACGTGTCGTTCGCGTTCGCGCTCCGCGGCGCCGGGGACACGAAGTACGTCACCAAGCTGACGTTCGCGCTGGCGTGGCCGCTGATGGTGATCCCCACCGCGATCACGGTGTTCGCGGGCGGGAGCGTGTACTGGTGCTGGGTGTTCGCCACGCTGCACATTCTCGGTATGAGCGCGTGCTTCTGGTTCCGGTTCCGTAGCGGGAAGTGGAAGTCGATGCGCGTGATCGAATCGGGCGTGGAAGAAGAAAAGAGTTTCACCGCAGAGGGCACAGAGGGCGCCGAGAAAGGCAAATAGGAGAGTTTAAAGAGCAGTTCTGGTTCTTCTCTCCGTGCTCTCCGCGCCCTCTGCGGTGAGCACGCTTATTTCTTGTCCTTCAGTAGCTTAAGGTGAACGGCGGCCACGTCCCACATGTAGTGGCTGATTTCGTACTTCTCGACGGCTTCCGTGAGGTGCTCGCGGCACTTCTTCGCGTCGCCCTCGGACTCGTAGTAGAGGGCGACGTAGAGGTTCGCGTAGAACCGGGCCTCCTTGAGCGGTTCGCCCTTGAGTTTTTCGTTCTCGGCCGCATCAATCACGTCCTTCGGCTTGATCTTCCCCGCGAACAACTCGAGCACCTGCTTCATCGGCACGCGCGCGTCTTTCGTGACCGGGATCAGGTCTTCGCGGGCCTTCTTGGGCGTGTTCGCGCGCGCGTTGCAGAGGTAGTGCCACGCGGAGTTCTCGACGTCCTCGCCGTTCACCGTGCGGTGCTGCTCGAACTGGTCCACGCCGTCCTTGAAGCGGCCCGCGTAGTAGAGCGCGATCCCGCGGCGCCAGTGGTCCGGGGCGAACTTCGGGTCCGACTTGAGGTACTCGTCGAAGTCCGAGAGGGCTTCCTTGAAGTTGCCGAGTTTCAGTTGCGCGTCGCCGCGGGAATCGTAGGCGCGCACCGCTTTCGGTTCCAGCGCGAGGAGCTTCGTCCACTCCTTGACGGCTTCCGCGTTCTGGCGGAGTTGCGTGTGTGCGGTGGCCGCGGCGAACGGTGCCGCGGGGTTCTTCGGGTCCAGTTCGGATGCCTTCTTCGCCAGCGGAATCACGTCCGCGTATTTCTTCGCCTTCATCGCGGTTTCGATGTCGTCGAGCAGCTTGGTTAACTCTTTTTCTTTCTTCTCGTCCTTCTTATCTTCGGCGCGCGCGCGCCCGAGCGGGCTCACGCTCGTGGTGAGGCAAGCGCCCGCGACGAACGCGGCAACAACGAACA
This sequence comes from Gemmata palustris, assembly GCF_017939745.1. Taxonomy (NCBI): domain Bacteria; kingdom Pseudomonadati; phylum Planctomycetota; class Planctomycetia; order Gemmatales; family Gemmataceae; genus Gemmata; species Gemmata palustris. The sequence continues at coordinate 6,092,492 of NZ_JAGKQQ010000001.1, forward strand.
CGCGCATGGGTAGCCCTCGTGAGGAAACAATGGGGATGATCCTATTCCGATGGGCGGTCCTATAACAACTTCCATCTTCCTCATTCGCGCTCGCGGAGGCACACGGTGGCGGAACCCAATAAGAGCCAGCCCGAGGGGCTGGACAAACAGAAGATGAAGCAGATCCTCGTACCGGCGCTCGCGGTGGCGGCGATCGTGATACTTGTGGGGTTGGTGGTGTACGTCTCGGAAGCCGCGGCCCCGAAGACAATGTCCGACGGCTCGAACGGCTCGGTCGATGACCCCGACCTGAAGGAACTCAGCACGGGCGTCAAATGCCGCGATTTAAGGTTCGGAACGGGCGAATCGTGCCCGCCCGGTGCGGAGGTGAAGATCCACTACACCGGGTGGGTTCCCGACGGCACCGTGTTCGACAGTAGTAAGGACCGCGGGCAACCCGCGACTTTCAAGCTCGAGGACCTGATCGTCGGGTGGCAAGAAGGTATTCCGGGCATGAAACCCGGGGGGGTTCGCAAACTGGTGATCGCGCCGGACAAGGGCTACGGAAAGCGGGGGAAAGGGAAAATTCCGCCCGACAGCACACTCGTATTCGAGATCGAGCTAATTGAAGCGCACAACCATAACCACTCGGAGGCGCCGAAAGACGTTACGGTCGGCTCCGGCAAACCGATGTCCGACGGGTCCAACGGGGGCACCGAGGATCCCGGTCTCAAAGACATTGGCAGCGGGCTAAAAATCCGCGACTTGAAGGAGGGTACCGGCGAACCCGTTGCGGAGGGTGCGACGGTGACGATGCACTACACGGGCTGGTTGGTGAACGGGCACCAGTTCGACAGCAGTAAAACGCGGGGCGTACCGTTCGACGCAGTTCTCCGCCCGGGTACCGAAAAATCGGTAATTAGGGGCTGGGAGCGCGGAATCCCGGGGATGAAGCCCGGTGGCGTGCGGAAGCTCGTGATACCAGCGGATTTGGCCTACGGTCCCAAAGGTCGATCGGGTATTCCCGGGGGCGCCACACTCATTTTTGAAGTGGAACTCGTCAAGTGATTCGTTAATCGTCCGTATTCAGTTGTTGTCAAAAACCGGGCGGGGACCGTCGCGGTACCGCCCGGTGTTAACTGACAGCAAACGCGAACCGCCTCCGTTAGCGCTGCACCCGAGCCCCGGCGCCGGAGGCGAACGCTTCGACCTCCGCGAGCGTGCCCATCGTGGTGTCGCCGTGGTACGTGGTGAGCAGCGCGCCGTGTGCCCAGCCGAGATTGAGCGCCTGCTGGGTGTCGCGCCCGCTGAGGAGCCCGTAAATGGTGCCGGCCGCGAACCCGTCTCCGCCGCCGATGCGGTCGATCACGTCGAGCTGCGTCGTCGGGCTGACGTACCGCTTCCCGTCGAGCCACAGCACCGCGGCCCAGTCGTGCCGGTTGGCCGAGTGCGTTTCGCGGAGCGTGGTCGCCACCAGTTTGATGTTCGGGAACTCCTTCACCGTGTTCTCGATCATGCCGAAGAACACGTCCGGGTTCAGCTTCGATTCCTCTTTCTTCGTCACTTCGGGGCCTTTGACGCCCAGTCCCTTCTGCATATCCTCTTCGTTCCCGATGAGGCAATCGACGTTCGCGACGATGCGCCGGAGCGTTTCCACCGCGCGCGTCTCGCCGCCGACCGGCTTCCACAGCTTCCCGCGATAGTTCAGGTCGAACGACACGATCGCGCCCTGCGCTTTCGCGGCCCTCATGCCCTCAATGATGAGCTCCGGGTTGTTTTCGGACAGCGCCGCGAAGATGCCGCCGGAGTGGAACCAGCGCACGCCGCCGGCCATGATCTTGGCCCAATCGAAGTCGCCGACCTTGAGGAGCGAAGCGGCTTCGTTGGCGCGATTGTAGAAAACGACCGGGGCGCGGACGCCCTGCCCGCGGTCGCTGTAGACGGTGGCGATGTTCGGCCCGCGCACGCCGTCGTGCTCGAAGTGCTTGTAGAACGGCGTGACGCCCATTTCGCGCACGCGGGCCTGCACCAGGTCGCCGACCGGGTAGTTGACCATCGCGCTCGCGACGCCGGTGCGCAAACCGAAACAGTCGGAGAGGTTCGCGGCGACGTTGTACTCGCCGCCGGAAACGTGAACGTCGAACCCGCGGGCCTTGCGGAACGGCGTGACACCGGGGTCGAGCCGGTGGACCAGTGCTCCGAGCGAGAGGAAGTCGAGCGCGCAGGTGTCGGTGCGGATCGGAAGAGGCATGAAGGAACTCCGGGAAGCGTCTTGTGTGGTCTACGCTATCGCCGAAGAAAGGACGGACAAGACGGTGCAAAATGAGGAAATCAGTACGTCCAGAAGTGCGTGACCCGAACGGTGCCGCCCGCGGTATCAACAGTGAACCGAATCGCACACGGTGAATCATACGCGATCCGGCGCCCGGCCCCTGAGCGCGACTCGCCGAGATCGTTTGGGTCCGCAGCGAGCTGGTTATTGAACCGAATTACAGCCCGTTCGATCGCGTCGCGCGTTGACGTGTTCGCTTGAACGAAGGCATCCGCCAGTGCGTCAAGAGCCGAATCGCGCCAGATCACCGCGAACATCGCAGATCCCTCAATTTCGCCCCGACCTCCGCAGCGGTGTACCACGTGCCAGTGGTCACGTCCTCGCACTGGCGTAGTTCTTCTTCGGAGATGTGCGGTTCTGCACCGTGCATAGAAGCCGGGGTAAACGTCCCCAAGATCCGACCGTCACTCGCGCGGAACTCTACCGGCGCGCTGGCTCGGGCGAGTTCAGTAACGAGGAGCGCGTCGGCGATCGTGATGGACATGGCTATCTCCTTGCGAATAGCCGAATTATATCACCGAGCCAGCCTCCGAACAATCGATCCGCGCTCTTCGGCGCCGGGCGCGGAACTGCAGCCCGGTCACTTTTCCGCGGGTAATTTCGCGGCCTTTTCCCGCCACGACGCGGCTTGTTTTTCGTCCTTTGCGACCCCGATGCCTTTCTCGTAGCACCGGGCCAGGTTGGTCATACCGTTCTTGTCCCCGTGGTCCGCGGCTTTGCGGTACAGTCGAACCGCTTCCCCGGCGTCCGCGGGTATACCGCGCCCGTGTTCGTAAATGAGACCGAGGTTGTTCGTGGCCCCGACGTGCCCCTGGGCGACCGCCTTTTCGTACCACTCGCGCGCCTTCACGTGGTCCGGCTTCCCGTTCCCGTCCTTGTGCTTGCCCGAACTGTAGAGGACACCGAGGTTGTGGAGGGCCTGCGCGTGCCCCTGGGCCGCGGCCTTCTCGTACCACTCTTGCGCCCTGGCGTGGTCGGGTGTGCCGGTCTTGCTGTCGTGGCGGCCCGTACCGTACAGGAACCCGAGGTACAACTGGGCGTTAGAATCGCCCTGGGCAGCCGCTTTCTCGAACAGTTCGCGCGCTTTGGTGTAGTCCTGCGTGACACCCAGGGGCCGGTAGTACAGCAGCGCGAGGTGGTACTGGCCGATGGCGTACCCCTGTTCGGCGGCCTTCTCGTACCACTCGCGCGCCGTCTTGTAGTTCTGGGTGACGCCGAGTCCGCTTTCGTACAGGACGCCCAAGTTATTTTGAGCACCGGGGTGGTTCTGCGACGCGGCCTTTTCGTACCACTCGCGGGCCTTGGCGTAGTCGGTCGAGACCCCGAGCCCGTTACCGTACAGGAGCCCAAGATTGTTCTGGGCGTTGGAGTACCCCTGTTCGGCCGATTTCTCGTACCACGCGTGGGCCTTCGTGGGGTCTTTCTTGACCCCGCGGCCGTGAGCCAAGCAGTACCCCAATTCGTCCATCCCGATCGCGTTACCGCGGTCGGCGGCTTTGCGGAACCACGCGACCGCCTCCGGTGGGTTCTTCGTCACCCCGGAACCGGTCGCGTAGCAGTACGCCAGTTCGACCATCGCGGCCGGCCCACCGAGATCGGCAGCTTTGCGGAACCACTCGGCGGATTCCGCTGAGTCTTTTGTCACCCCGCGCCCGTCCCGGTAACTGACCCCGAGTAAATACATTGCCATCCGGTCGTCGAGATCAGCGGCTTTGCGGAACCACGCGACCGCTTCGGTTTCGTCCTTCGGAACGCCCTTACCGTCGCGAAAGCACCCGCCCAACTCGGTCATCGCGATCGGCTCACCGGCCTCGGCCGCTTTGCGGTACAGCCGGGCCGCCTTCGATTCGCTCTTGGCCGCGCCGATGCCGTTTTCCAGACAGTTCGCGTACAGGACCATGCCGTACACGCAATCGCCTTCGGCCGCTTCGCGCCACGCGCGCCACCGGGTCGGCCCGCGCTCTTTGAAGAACGGGTGGGACGTTTCCCCCCCCGAGGCACTGAGGTAGTCACTCCAGTCGCGCCGGAGGTCCGCATCGATCGCCGGCTTCGGGTCCGGGGCCGCGGGCGCCGGTTCCGGCTTTTTCGGCTCCGGTTCTGGGGGTTCCGGCTTCAAAGTCGAAACCGGGCGCGGGTCCGGGGCTTCGGAAATGGGTTCGGGCTTAGTGATAACGAGTGTGGATGCGCCCGGATCTGTTACGGGCGGTTTCGGTGTCGCGCCGTCGCCGAGCGCGACCGGCGGACCCGAGTCCTTCGTGGGTTCCGGCTTCTGCATCACCAGAAGCGCCACTGCCGCCCCGCCGACCAGTAGCGCTGCGCCCGACACGAGTAACGCAATTACGGGCAGGCGCTGACGGGCTCGCGGTGCGGGCGCCGCAGTTTTTGGCGCGCGTAATTCGCGGACCGAACGGGGGAGCGGGGGCGGGACCGGCCGGTGCTTGGCCGAGGATTGTGGCGACCGGCCCACGGGCACGGTGGGGAGTTCGGGAACCTCGTCGGCGAGGGGCGGCTCCTCGGTGAGTTCCAGCGCGCCACCCAATCGGGGTTCCGCGCTATCAAAAGCGGCCACCGGGAGCGCGCCGCCCCGCTCACTCGAGCGCAGGTAGGCCCCGAGTGCGGTCGCGAATTCTTTCGCGGAGCGGTAGCGGTCGGCGGGGTGCTTGGCCAGCGCTTTGAGGCACACGGCATCGAGCGCCGGGTCGAGGTCCCCAACGACCCGCGACGGGGGCACCGGGGCGGTTTCGCAGTGGTCGCGCATCACCTCCCAGACGGACCCGAAAAAGGGCACGCGCCCGGCGAGCATCTCGTAGAGGATGACGCCGAGGCTGTACACGTCCGACAGCGGCCCGATCTCGGCCACCAGCCCGCGGGCCTGCTCCGGGGACATGTACGCGGGCGTTCCCTTGGGCACCCCGTTACTGGCCGCGGACCCCTGATCGACGAGCCGGGCCAGCCCGAAGTCGGCGATCAAAACCTCGCGGTGGGTCTCGTCGAAGAGCACGTTCGCGGGCTTCAGGTCGCGGTGAACGACCTTCTGTGCGTGCGCCGCGGCCAGCCCCAGTGCGAGCTTCCGCGCGATCGCGAGCGCGTGGCGCGGGGGCACCGGGGCCGCGCGGCGCTGGAGCAGCCCGGCCAGCGTGCCCGGGACCACGCGCATCACGATGTAGGGCAGCGTGCCGTCGGTGCCGACCTCGTAGACCGGGCACACGTTGGGGTGGTGGATGATGGCGGCCAGTCGGTTCTCGCGGAGGAACGATTCGCGGAACTCCGGGGTCAGTTCGTCGACCTTCGGAACCTTGATCGCGACCTCTCGTTCGAGTTCCAGGTCGAACCCCAAGTACACGCGCGCGAACGCGCCCTCGCCGAGCAGCGCGCGGACCTCGAAGCGCCCGATGCGGACGGGCCGGGTGCCCGGGATCGACCGGGCCGGCGCGCTCGGACCGGTGCGCCCGCCCGTGAGCGTCTCGGGGTCCGGCGCGCGGGGCGGAGTTTTGGGTACGGCAAAATCGGCCGGGTCGAGTTCGGACATGGTGCTCGGCTCGCGGGGGAACGCGGACACGAATAACAATTATTGTGACCGCGAAACGACACGGTGCCAAGAGGCGAAGCCCGGGCTTTCGGCGGGCCGCGCTACGGAACAGGAAATGATTCGCGCCGGGAACCCGCAGATTTGATCGGAACGGCACCGTTCCCGGACAAAAACGACACCGCCCCGGCTCACGTGAGCCGGGGCGGTGGAACCGAACTTACTTGGTACTACCGCCGACGAAGATCCCGGGCGAGGGGGGCATGTTCACCGGCACGGCCAGGAAGCTGTCCAGGAGGTCCAGCGTCTGGCCGTCGAAGACCTTGACGTGCGGGGCGCTGCCGCCCGCGCCCGTGAGGATGTCCGCGAGCCCGTCGCCGTCGCGATCGATCGCCCCGACGCGGACCCCGAACGTTGCACCCGGGTACGCGATGAAGCTCTGCAGCTCCGCACCCGTCAGCGCGTCGAGGGCCTTCACGTGCGGTGCGTTCGTCGCCCCGGTGATGATCTCGGCGCGCCCGTCGCCGTTCAGGTCCCCGGCCGCGACGTAGATGCCCCCGAGGTACCCGGCCCCGTATGCGAAGTAGCTCCCGAGGAGTTGCCCGTTGTTCTGCCCCGAGAACGCCTTGACGTGCCCGGCGAACGTGGCCGACCCGGTAATCACGTCGGCGAGGCCGTCGCCGTTTACGTCGCCCGCGCCCACCGTAACCCCGACCGGGTTCCCGCCGCTCGTCGAGTAGGCGAAGAAGCTCAGGAGCGTGTCCGCGGGGTTGCGCCCCGAGAACGCCTTGACGTGGTCGTTGGCGATGGCCGTGCCGACGACGATGTCCGCGAACCCGTCGCCGTTCACGTCCCCGGCCGCCACGTTCACCCCGCCCGTGTACCCGATGAACGTGAAGAAGCTCGCGAGTTCCGAGTAATCGGACCCGCTGTACACCTTCACGTGCCCGCCGGGCGCCCCCGCCCCCGCGGACACGATGATATCGCTGATCCCGTCGTTGTTCACGTCCCCGGTCGCCACCTTCACCCCCAACGTGTAACCGTCGAAGGGCGTGAGCACCCGGAGCAGCGCGCCGGTCCGCGGGTCGAAGACCTGGACCGTGGCGACCGGACCCGCGTCCGTGCCGACCACCAGGCGCGCCTGCCGGTCAACGATCTGGGACGCGGTACCGGACCCGGACCGGTAGAACGTGTCGCCCGAGTAGACGGCCGAGATGATGCTCGTGCCCGCACGGATCGTGCTGGTGCTGAGGCTCGCGGCGCCGGTCGCGTCGAGGGCCACAACTCCCAAGACCTCGCCGGTCGTGGAGTTGATGAAGGTAATCGTGCCGGTCGGGACCGCGAGCCCGGTCTGCCGCGCCACCCGCGCGACGAAGCCGACCGTGTCCCCGAAAACGCTCGGCCCGTTCAGTGCCTGCAGGGTCGTCGTCGAGACGACGGTGACCGACTGTATCAAGCGCAGATCGGTCTGGGTGCGTGCTTCGTAGGTGGACGGGGTCGGCGTGAACGTCGCGGTAACGGTATACGAGCCGGCGTTCGCGAACGTCGTCAAGAACGAGGCCGCCGCCTGATTGAGCGTGCCCGTTGCAGCGAGCGCTTGCGTCCCGATCGACACGCCGTTGACGAAGAACTCCACCGTGCCCGCCGGTACAGCGTCACCGGCCGCCGCGGGTGCGATAGTGACGGTGTATGTCACGGCTTGACCGGGGAGCGACGGGTTGGTATTCGACTGGATCGTCGCGGTCGAAGCGAGGGCGAGCACGCGGACGAGGACACTGTTCGCGGTGTAGTCGATCTGGTAGGTCCGGGTGCCGATGGTGAAGGTCGCCAGGTCCGCCAGCCCACTGAAAGTACCGGTAACGCCGCCCGTGGCCGTAAGGATCGTAAACGTGGCGCCCACGTTGGGACTGAAGGTCGGGCTGAACACCAGGGTCGCGCTGTTGTTGAGCGTCGCGATCCCGCTGACCGCGACGCTGTCGTAGCCGGACCCGAGCGTCGTGCCGTTCGCCTCCACAACGAAGGTCGAGGAGTAAAAGGTCAGATCCCCGTTGATACTGAGGAGCGCGGGACTGAGCCCCGGCGAGAGCGTACCGCCGGAGGTCACCGTGACGCTCCCAACGGTCCCGGTTCCACCGAGCGTGGCGCCGGGGCGCACCTCCACCGGCGCGTTCCTCAGGTCCGTGTTCACGAACACGGTCCCGCCGACGATGATCGTCGTGCCGGCGTAGCCGAGACTGGCGGGGCCGTCCAGCGTGAGCGTGCCGGTACCGACCTTCCCCACCCCGCCGCCCGCGGTACCCGTGATGGTGCCCGAAAAAACCGACGAAGAGTTATCGCCGCCGATTATCAGCGCCCCGGCGCCGAGCACGAGTGTGCCCGAGCCCGATAGAGAGGCGACCGCGTCCGATTGACCGTTCAAGTCCAGCGTGGTCCCCGGCGCGAGCGCAACGACGGTGCCGTCGGGGAGCGTGTTGCTCCCGGTCAACTGCAGGGTTCCGCGGGCGACCGTGGTCGTACCACTGTACGTGTTCGCCCCGCTGAGGCGCAGTTCCCCGCCCCCGTCCTTGATGATCCCGTCACCGGGGCTCCCGGAGATCACGCCGCTCACCTCGAGGAAACCGTCCTGCGCGGCCGTAACCGTCTTGTTGGGTGTCGGGAGCGTGGCCACCACCATCTGGGTCGGAGCCACCGTCGCCGTCTGGCCCTCGTAGAACGTGTCCCCGGTGTACGCGGCGGTGATCGTGTGGGAGCCTTGAGTCAGAGCCGATGTTGTGAACGACGCCACGCCACCGGTAAGAGGTATTGCGATCGCGCCCGGCATAGCGACCCCGTTATCGAAGAACGTCACCGTCCCGGTCGGCGCGGGGTTAGCGGCGACCTGGCGCGTGGCGGTGAAGGTGAACGTCACGCTCTGGTTCACCAGGGACGTGTTGGCGCTCGAGCGGAGCTGCACAGTGAGGGGGTTGGTAACCGCCTGCTGCGGCCGGAGCTGCACCGTCGTGTCCGCATAGGCAGATCCGGCGCCCGCGGCGTACCTGGCGGTGATGAAGTGCGTGCCGAACGTCAGGTTCGAGAGACTGAACGAGGCGAAACTGGTGAGCCCACCCGCGGGGGTGGTGAGATTCACCGCCGCGAGCTGCGTCGCCCCGTCGAAGAACGTCACCATCCCACCGGGCACCGGATCACCGGCCTGACGGGTGGCAACGAAATCGAACGTTACAATTTGCCCCGTTGACGACGGGCTGGCGCTCGAGCTGAGCTGGATCTGGAGCGGGGTGGCCACCACCTGGACCGGCCCGAGGGTCGCGGTCCCGCCCGCGTTGCCCCCGTCCCCGGAGTACACGGCGGTGATGGCGCGTAATCCGGCAGGCAGCGCGTTAGTGGTAAACGTTGCCACCCCGTTGACCACGTTAACGGGGACGGTGTTGAGCGGGATGCCGGCATCGAAGAAATTCACCTGCCCGGTCGCGGTCGCGGAGTTGACCTGGAAAGTGAAGGTGATGGCCTGCCCGACCGGGGTCGGGTTGGCGTTGGAACTGAGGAGCAGCACGGGGGCGTTGACCACGATCTGCCCGCCCAAGAGGACCACCGTTTGGGCCTCGTAGAACGGATCCCCGGAGTACACGGCAGTGATCACGCGGGTGCCCGCGGCCAGGGTCGAGATCAGGTCCGAGGTCGCCTGGCCGTTCACGAGTGTCTTCGCCACACCGATGATGGTGGCACCATCGAAGAACGTTACTGTCCCGGTCGGCACGGGGCTGCCGAACTGGTTCGTGGCGGTGAAGTTGAACGTCACACCCTGACCCACGGCGGACGAGTTGGCACTGGACGTGAGCAGAAGTGACGGGGCGTCGACGACGATCTGGCCCCCAAGGAGGGTGACGCTCGAGGGGGCGTAGTACGCATCACCGGAGTACTGGGCAGTGATGACGTACACCCCGGCACCCAGCCCGGAGTTCAGCGTCGCGACCCCGTTGGCGTTCAGGAAAGCGCCACCGATCGGAGTCGTAACCCCGTTTGCCGTGGCAAAGAATGTGACACTCCCGGTTGGGAGCGGGTTGCTCGCCTGCGACCGGGTGATCGTGAACGTGAACGCCGCGTTCCCGGGGCTGGTCTGGTTCGCGTTCGAGGTGAGGAGTTGCCGCGAGGGGGCCCCGACCACCTCCTGGGTCGACGGCAGCGCCACGGTCGTGCCCGCGTAGACCGCGTCCCCGGAGTACTCGGCGGTGATCGTGTGGCTCCCGGCCGACAGGTTGCTCGTGGTGAGCGTGAACGTCGTGACCCCGACGTTGAAAGAGGGAGTGCCGAACCCGAGGGAGGTCGCGCCGTCGAAGAACTCCACCGACCCGCCCGCGGCTGGCCCGCTCCCGGTGATGATGTTCACGGTGAACGTGACTGCGCTACCGAATTGAGACACGGCCGAACTCGAGAAGAACTCGGTCGCCGCCAGCGACTTCACGCTGAAGGTGCGCGTGACCCCGCCGAGGGACACGTTACCGGTGATCTTCGCGGTGTCGCCCGCACCAGCAACGAGCACGTCGCTGGCGAGGGTCAGCAACCCGGCCCCAGTCGTCAACTCGCCGCCGGCGAGGGTCACCGCGCCGAGCGTCTCATTGAACCCGTTCAGGTTGAGTAGCCCGTCCTGCTGGACGCGCACGCGAATCGTGGTCGCGCTGACCGATTCGGGGATCTGGTTGGACGCTTCCAGGCGCAGCTCGGCCGAGTTATTGGCACCGGTGCCGTCGCCGACGAACACTTGACCGTTCAGCGCGTTCAGGCCGGGCGTTTTCGCGAGCGTGAGGCGCCCGTCGTCGACGAACGTGGGCTTGACGAACGTGTTATTCGCGGTCCCGCTGAGGCGCAACTCACCGGCGCCGATCTTGTGGAAATCGGCGTCACCACTCACAACGCCCGAAAACGTGAGCGAGCCGCCGGCGGCCACGTTAATATCGGCCCGGGTCGCGTCAACGCCGAGGAGAGTGATGAGGCCGGTGATTTGACTGTTGCCCGGGCCGACCACGAGAGCGCCGGTACCGGACACCCCGGTCCCCGAAAGTGTCAAGGCTTCGGTCATGGTGATCGCATTGGCCACTTGCAGCGTGGCCCCCGCGAACACCCGAGTACCGGCCCCGTTGGTCCCGCCCAGAGACTGGTTGGATTGGATAATGGTCAGCCCCTGACGCAGGGACGTGGACCCGAGGTACGTGTTGTTCCCAGAGAGGGTCAGGGTTCCGGTCCCGGTCTTTTCCAAGCTCGGAATGGTGCCCCCGGGGGGCGTCGCGACGTCGCGGATGCTGCCCGAGACAGTCAGCGAACTCCCACCGTCGACGTTGAGAGAGGCCGCAGATCCGAGCGTGGCGGCGCCACTGAATGTAATCGCCGACCCGCCGATGATGTGAACCGCGCCACTGGTCTCGAACCCGACACCGTTCAGGACCAGCGGCCGTGCTAATGTGTAATTCCCCTCGATTTGAAGGGTACCAACCGCCCCGTCCGTACCCGAAGTCGAGTTAACCGTAACGGTACCACTGGACCCAAGGGCCAGAGCGTTAGCGATCTCCAAGGTGCCGTTATTGACGTTCGTGTTACCGGTGAAGGGCGTGAAGCCGGTGGGCACCCCGGTCGCACTGTTGTTGCGAGCGATGCGAACATTCCCCTGGTCGGTCTTCGACATATCGGCCGCACCACCGAGCGCCCCAGAAAGCAGCAACTCGCTGCCCTGAGTCGCCCCGATGTTTGAAGCGCTCTGCAGGGTAATGGTGCCGAGCCACGTGGACGCGCCCACGAAGTCCAAAAGCAGAGCGCCGAGGCGCCGCTGGGCAAGGTCCACGAATATGCCGGGGCCGTTCAGGAAAAGTGTTTCGTTAACGGCGAGCCCACTGTCGAGCCTCAGAGTTGTGCCGTTGAACACCGTGGTCGAGAAACCGGGCGAGAGCGCATTGTTATCGTAGATCGTGACGCTCCCCCCCCGAATCAGAGTATTGCCCCCGTAAGTGTTCCCGACCTCCAACTCCAAATCACCGGCGCCCACCTTCGTCAGATTGCCGCTCCCACTGATCCCGGTGGTATCGACAATGAGCCCCGTCCCAGGGGTTCCCAGCGTAAAGACGTCGACGCCGATGCTCACGTTGCCAATGAGCGCGATCCCCCCGGACCAGGTACCGTGCGGCAGTTGCGTGGTCGTAGAACCGCGGAACGTGCGGTACGGGTCATTCATACCGCGGAGGGCCCCCAACCCGCCCACCCCGTCCCCGACGAGGTCGAGCGAGTCGGAGACGGTGGCCCCGTTCGCAATGCCCATCGTCGCACCGAAGTCCACGACGGTTCCGCGGACCGTGTCGCCGAGTGCGTTGTCGCTCGAGGCGATAAGGATGCCCTCAGCGACACGCACCCCACCGGTGAACGTGTTGTTCCCGGCCAGCGCGATCGTGCCGGTCCCCCGCTTCAGCAACCCGCCCATCCCCCCGGCCGGGTCGATGATGTTCGCGTTGATGTACAACACACCGACGCCATCGCTCCGGAACTCCTGGTTGAGGCCGTTCAACTGGACGGTCAGGTTCGAAACGCCGTTCCCCGGCGTGAACGTCGGCCCGAGCAGCGAGAGCCCGGCGAGCGAACCTACGGTCTGCGGGATGTTGGCAGTCACGCGCCCCAGGATCGTCAGCGTCGTGCCCGCGGTGAGTGCGTCGATGTGATAATTGTCGTCGTTGATCTGCAGATTGCCGATGATCCAGTTCTTGCGGGTCGCAAAGCTGTGAAACGGGTTATCATCGATGATGGAGTTCGCGAGCTTCCCGCCGTCGATCCCTACGGCCGGAGGAGTGGGGGGCGGGTTGTGAGCCCCGTTCGGGAAGATGAACGCGCCGTTGACGATCGCCGCAGGGGGCTTGTTGGCGGCCGCGAGCCCGGCCGGGAAGATGACATCGTCCCCGTCCTGGGGAATATTACCGAGCTGCCAGTTGAGGGAATTGCTCCACAAGGCGGATAAATTCCCACCCGTCGGGGCAGGGATCCCACCACCGGTCCACACCGCGACGGCCATCAGGGCGCGGTCCTCCAGCGCCTCGACCGTGAGCGCCGGCTGAATCGGGGCGCACGCACCCTGACCGACAAACCGCTTCTTGAGCAATTGGCGAAGCCACGATCGCGACATAGCTGTACCCGCGTGGTGTTTATGGACTGTATGTTCCGTGTCAAAAACCAATTAGAAAAGAACACAAGAGAACAACACTTAGCGCCCCGCTAAGTTTCGCTTGACGTTACATGCCCTTGTGTTTGTGCTTGAGCTTGAGGACGGTTCGGTGCAGATTCACTTCCAGTATGCCCGCAGTTTATGAGAAGGCTATGAGCCGGGAGTCTCTTCGCACGAGAATGCACGGCCGATTCGTTTGTGGAACGCAAATCTCGGAATTGTGCTGTCGAGGCGCGAAACCTTGAATTTCATGGATACAGCGGCGATCTCGGGCGTGTGTCGCATGAAAATGTGATTATTACTAAACATCGACCAAAGAACGGGTTCCCGAGTCTGTCAACGACGGTACTTGCCTATGATCTGAAGCTAATTCGTCATCAATTGCTCTGTCGCCACGCGCACGGCGCCCGATAACCGGACACTTCGTCACGACGATTGTAACAACCCAATTAATACCCCCGTGGGCCGCGGGTCAGGCGCCCAACGACTATGCCCTACCAGTACAACGATTGTAACAGCCCTCCGCGCCGATCCCGCGCCGCTTGACACGACTCGGCCCCCACTCCTATAAAGACTGTTCGATCTTTGCCGAACACCATGCCGGGCCGCAACCGAATGTCCGTTAAGAGCCTGCCGCTAACCTCAACGCCCGGTGCCGGCACGTCCCGCGCGCCCGAGTCCAAGGGGAATTACGCCTTCATTAGCTTGGGCTGCCCGAAGAACACCGTGGACAGCGAGCGGATGCTCGGCAAGCTCGCCCAGGACGGCTACGCTCTCCAGCCCGGGGCCGACGGCGCGGACGTGGTGATTGTGAACACGTGCGGGTTCATTGAACCGGCCCGGCAGGAATCGCTCGCGGTCATCCGCGAAATGCTCCAACTCAAAAAGGCCGGCAAGGTCGGCGCGGTGGTCGTGGCCGGGTGCATGGCCGAGCGCCAGCGCGAGGTGCTCCTCGAACAGGTGCCCGAGGTCGATCAGATCGTCGGGGTGTTCGGGCGCGAGGAAATCGCCGACGTCGTGGACCGGGCCGTGTCCCAGCGCGACGAGCAGAAGTCACTGTTCCGCCCGGCCCCGGTTCGCGCGCTCGAAGACACCGCCCGTCTGCGCATCACCCCGCGCCACTTCGCGTACCTCAAGATCAGCGAGGGGTGCGACCGGGTCTGTACCTACTGCGCGATCCCGAAGATGCGCGGGAAGCACGTTACGAAGCCGATCGAAGAGATCGTCCGCGAGGCGCACGAACTCGTGGCCGACGGCGTGCGCGAACTCATCATCGTCGCACAAGATACTACCTACTACGGAATGGACCTATACGGGCGCACGCGGCTCGCCGAGTTGCTGCGCGAACTCGACAAGGTCGACGGCATCGAGTGGATTCGCACGCTCTACGCCTACCCCGAGCACATTTCGGACGAACTGATCGAGACGTTCGCCGGCGCGACCAAGATCATTCCGTACCTGGACATGCCGCTCCAGCACATTAGCGACCGCGTCCTGAAGCGGATGATCCGCCGCGTGGACCGCGCCGCGACCGAGAACTTGCTCCTGCGCCTGCGCGAGAAATGGCCGGACCTCGCGATCCGCACCACGTTCATTACGGGTTTCCCCGGCGAAACGCAGTCGGAGTTCGAGGAACTCAAGCAGTTCGTTGCGGACTTCAAGTTCGAGCGCGCCGGCGTGTTCCCCTACTCGCTCGAACCCGGCACGCCGGCGGAGAAGCTCGACGGGCACATGCCCGAAGACGTGAAACAGGCGCGCGTGGCCGCGATCATGGAAGTGCAGCAGCGGGTCGCGTTCGGGTGGGCCGAAGCACAGGTCGGCAAAGAGCACCCCGTCATTATTGACGGCCCGGACCCGGAGTTCGCGAGCCACTTCCGCGGGCGGACCTTCGCGGACGCGCCGGAGATCGATTGCGAGGTCCGCGTGAAGGGCAAAAACCTGCGCTCCGGCGATTTCGTGCGGGCGAAGATCACCGCCGCCGACGGCTACGATCTCACCGCGAAGGCACTGGGCAAGTCGTGGTGAGGTGAGTGGCGTGGGCAAAGGGCGCCGGTACCGCTAGAATGCCGGTCTTCGCATACACATACCGGAGAACCGACAATGGGCATTCAACACGCACCGAAGAGCCAGCGGAACGCTTCCAAGAAGCGCCGCAAGGCCCGCAAGCACAAGCTCCGCAGCACGAAGAAGTACAAGGGCGGGGTGCGCTAAAGCACCGCAACAGCATTGCAACGCGCGGCCGGGAGGTTCCCGGCCGTTGCTCATTTCACAGCCCGGCACAAGGCACTTTGGTTCGCTCCACGATTGGGACGAGAAAAGCCGCGGATCAACGCAGATAACGCAGATAACGCAGATCAGACAAAGCAAAAGCAAAAACAGATTGGCCACAAAAAAGCAGAGGTCAGAAGGCAGAGAGCAGAGGACGAAAAGCAAGGTACCAGATCGGATGCGTATGGTTTCTCTAGCCCCATTCGAGGCAACAATACCTCTGCCCTCTGCCCCCTGCCCTCTTTTTTGTGGCTATTCCGTCTTCTGTCTTGATCTGCGTTGATCCGTGGCTCTTCATTCATCCTTGTTTCAATCCGCTTCGCCGATCCGGGCGTCCTTTAGTGAGAAGAGGTACCCCTCGGGGTCCGCGCGGTTGAGGACGAGTGTACCCGTTACCTTGATGAGCCCCTTGCGGGCCTCGGCGCTTTTGCCCGCTTTCAGTTCCACATTCAGTAGCCCCGTCGGGTCGGGCACTTCGCAGAACCAGCACCCCACCGGGTATTCAAGCAACAGGAACTCCCGTGCCGCGAGTTCGTCCTTCACCGGCTGCATGAACCCGGTGAGCGCGACCGTTTTGCCGTCGAGTTGTTCCAGGTACTTCACGAACGCCGGACGGCCCTTCGCGTTGATGCTGGTCGCGGCGAGAAGGGGCCACGGCAGCGCGTTGGTCTTGTCGCTCTCGATCGCGGGCAAGAGCGCTTCGTCGAACGCCTTAATCAGCGGGCGCGACGACTTGGTCTTCAGTGTCCCGCGGTGCTGTTCGTGGCCCGGCTTCTTCGCGAGTTCATCGGCCGCGGCGCGGTACACGAGCCGGCGCTTGCGGAGGTCGGGTGAGCCGAGTGCGAATTCCGTAACACAGCCGTCGAGAGCGGCGGCCGCAGCGCGCACGTCGCCGAGGGCGTTGCACAGCTCGCCGAATTGCCACAAGAGTCTTGCATCCGCCGGCAGCCACAAACCGAGTTGTTGGACCGTAACCAGCGCATCGGCGGGGAGCTTCTTCAACTCTGCGTCTGCGAGCGCGCCGGCTTCGGGCGAACCGGACGCGCCGACGAACTTCACGCCGAACAGGTCATCAATCGTCGCCGGCTGGTTCGCGGCCTTACCTTCCTTGAGTCGGAGGCGCACGAGTTTGAGGTGCGCCTGCTCGAACGGCTTGAGTTTCGCGGGAGCGAGCCGAACGGCTTCTTCGAGTTGCACGCCCGCGCGTTCGAGGTCGCCGGTCAGTTGGAACGCGGTGCCGAGGTTCGCCGCGATGCGAAAGTGTTCGGAGAACTTGCGAACGGCCGGCGCGAGCACGTTGAGCGCACTGTCGGTTTTGCCCAGGCGAATATAAACCGCCCCGAGATCCGCGATTTCATCAGCCGTCAGTGCCCGCGTTTTTGCGAGTTTCTCCAGTCGTGTGGCCGCAGCGAGGTAGTCGTCACGGAGCGGC
This sequence comes from Gemmata palustris, assembly GCF_017939745.1. Classification (NCBI taxonomy): domain Bacteria; kingdom Pseudomonadati; phylum Planctomycetota; class Planctomycetia; order Gemmatales; family Gemmataceae; genus Gemmata; species Gemmata palustris. The sequence goes on from NZ_JAGKQQ010000001.1 coordinate 6,109,221, forward strand.
GAGGGCAACCCGTCGGGGCGCTCGCGCCCGGCGGCCCTCAGCGCGCGCTGGTCGGTCAGGAACCCGGACGGACGGCTCGGCAGTTCCGCGAACTGCTCACCGGAGTAGTGCAACCCGGCCCGTGCGAGTGCCGGTAGTGAAAGTACGGCGAGGGCACCCACGAGTACGCGCCCGCGGAATGAGTTCATCACGTCTGCTCCTCGTGGTGCCGTTCCCGGTGGTTCCACTATACCCGGTTCGGGCCGCCGAGCCTTGCCGTTCTCGCAGCGTTTCCCAGAACATCCGCTGCCTCACAATCAGCGGAGTTCCACGTTTCACGTTCCAAGTTAGCGGCGCGGGCGCCGGGCGGTTCTTGGGTCAGCGGGCCTTCAAACTTGGAACTCGGACGTCGGAACCCGGAACGCGGAACTCGCAATGCCTCACACGATTCTACTCACCGGTGCGACCGGGTTCGTCGGTTCGCACGTCGCCGAAGCACTCATCCGCCGCGGGGACACGGTTCGCACGCTCGCCCGCGCCGGGAGCGATACCACGTTCATCGAATCGCTCGGGCCCACCGTAGTTCGTGGGGATCTCACGGACTCGGAAGCGCTTATGCGCGCGGTCGAGGGCTGCGACGTGGTCGTGAACTGCGCCGCGAAGGTCGGCGATTGGGGGCACGTTGACGGCTACCGCGCGGTGAACGTGGAGGGACTGCGCCACCTGCTCGACGCGACCCTGGGGCGATCGCTCCACCGGGTCGTTCACGTCAGTTCGCTCGGGGTGTACGCGGCCCGGCACCACTACGGCACGGACGAAACCGAACCGCTGCCGAACGACCACATCGACGGGTACACGCAATCGAAAGTCGAGGCCGAGCGCCTCGCGCTCCAGTACCACCGCAAGCAGAAGGTGCCGGTCGTGATCCTGCGGCCGGGGTTCGTGTACGGCCCGCGCGACCGCACGGTGCTCCCGCGCCTCGCGGACCGACTGAAGGAGCGGAGCGTCATGTACATCGCGCGCGGGCGCTTCGCGCTGAACACGACGTTCGTGGGCAACATCGCGGACGCGGTACTGCTCGCCATCGACGCACCGGCGGAAGGCACTGTGGGCGAAGTGTTCAACATCACCGACGGCGAATTCGTGAGCAAGCGCCGGTTCTTCGAGACGGTGGCGGACGGGCTCGGGTTGAAGCGTCCGCGCGGGTTCCCGCCGGTCCCGGTGTGGCTGGCGCGCATCGGGGCCAACTGGCGCGAGGGGGTGTTCCGCCGAAAGAACAAGCCGCACCCGCCGCGCATCACCCAGGCGCAACTGAAGTTCGCCGGGCTGAACCTCGATTTCTCCATCGCGAAGGCCCGAACCAAACTCGGCTACACCCCGCGCGTGCTGTTCGATGAGGGCATGAAGCAAGCACTCGACTCGTACAAACCAGCAACCCGGGGTTGAAACCCCGGGCTGCCTTCCGTTGCGCATCACGCGCGTAACAACTCCAACACCCCGCGCTCCCGGCGCGGTATCATCGCTTGCGAAACGACTCGGTTCCGATTTCGCGAGGTGATACCCATGTTCACGCGCGTGATTCCCGCGGCCCTCTTGGTCGCGGTCGTCGGGTGGACCACATCGATCGCACAACCAACGACCGGCACCGGGAGCCAGCCACCAAAGGACAGCAAATCGGGCGGAGCGAAGTCGAGCGGACCGGCCGCGAAAGCCGAACCCAAGAGCGAACCGACCTCGTTCGAGATCCGCATGGTGGACGACACCGTTATGAAGGTGTCGCTGATGGAGCCGGCGCTGGCGATCGCCACGAAGTACGGCAAGCTGATCGTCCCCGCGGACGAGGTTCGGCGCCTGGAGTTCGGGTTCCGCTACCCGGATGGAACGGAAGCGAAAATCGACAAGGCGATCGCCGACCTCGCCGCGCCCGACTTCCGCACGCGCGAGAACGCGGAACAAACACTCGCCAACATCGGCCAGTTCGCGGTCCCGGGGCTGCGCCGTGCGTCCAAAAGTGAGGACGCGGAAGTGAACCGGCGCTCAAAGGCGGTTCTCAAACTTCTGGAAAGCAAGCTCGCACCGGACCAGTTGGAACTGCGCGACCACGACACAATCGAAACGGCCGAGTTCACCATCAAGGGCCGGATGGACATCAGCACGCTAAAGGTGCGCACCAAGTATTTCGGCGACGCGACCGTAAAGCTCTCGGACATCCGCACGTTCCGGTCCGTCGGGTCCGCGTCGGCCTCGGAGTTCGCACTGGACGCGGCCAAGTACGCCAAGATGAACCAGGCGGATTGGCTGGAAACGGCCATCGAGGTCAGTTCCGGGCAGCAGCTCGAAGTGACCGCGACGGGCAAGATCGACCAGTGGCCGCAGGGACCGGGGCAGTACATGTCCGAGGCCGGCGGGCTGCCCGGTCACGCCGGCGGGGGCGTGGTGCTGGGCGGAATGCAGCGGATCGGCGCCCCGGGTCAGGTGGTCGGGCGGATCGGCGCGAACGGAACCCCGTTCGTCATCGGCGCATCGTATAAGGGGAAGATCACCGAGAACGGTAAGCTCTACATAAGAATCTCCCCCAGCCCGTGGAACTGCGATTCGATCGGCTCGTACAAAATCAGCGCCAACGTCACGACCCCGTGACCGCACCGGAGTTCGGTTCATAAACTTGACCTTCGACGGGGGCCGCGCGCGGCCCCCGCGTTCGTTCCTACCTCTTGATGAGTGACGCTCCACTGTCACAGTCTTCACCCGCTTCCGTTTACACCGAGCGATTGGCCGCGCGCCGCGCGACCGTGACCGCACTCGCGGCCCGGCTCGACGCGCTCAGCACCGCGCGCCTCGGGGCGTTCCTGGTGGTACTCGTGGTCGCGGGGCTGACCCTCGGCGCGGACCTCTTTTCGCCGTGGCTTACGCTGCTCCCGGCGCTCGTGTTCGTGTACTTCGTGGCGACGTTCGAGGCGACGCGCCGGCGCAAAGCGTGGGCCGAGCGCGCGACGCGGTTCTACGCGGGCGGGCTCGATCGACTGGCCGGTAAGCCCAGCGGGGTGGGTCAAGGCGAGCGCTTCGCTAGCGACGCGCACCCCTACGCCGCGGACCTCGACCTCTTTGGTCCCGGATCGGTATTCGAGCGCGTGACCGCCTGCCGCACGCGGGCCGGTGAAGACACCCTCGCGGCATGGTTACTCGCACCGGCTGCCCCGGCAGAAGTCAAAGCGCGCCAGGAAGCCGTTGCCGATTTGACTACGAAGCTCGATTTGCGCGAAGCTATTGCGGTTGCCGGCGCGGAAGCCCCTGCAGCCGATTACCACGCCCTAGCGGAATGGGGAACGGTCCCGATCGAATCCCCGCCCGCGTGGAAGCGGTGGGCGGTGGAACTCCTCGGCTGGGCGAACGTGCTCGCGTGGGCCGGGTGGTTCTTCGTCGGTACGTCCGCCCTGCCGGTGCTCGTGTTCGGGTTACCGTCACTCGCACTGGCGCTTCCGCTCGTGTCGTGGGCACGGCGCGTACTCGCGCCGCTCGATCGCGCGACCGAGAACCTTTCCCTGTTTGAAGCCGTTCTCGGCCGATTAGAGCGCGAAACCTTCAACGCGGCGCGACTCAAAGAACTTCAAAACGCGATGCGCGCGGGCGGGTACCTGCCTTCGGAACAAATTCGGCAACTCCGATTACTCCTCGACGGCTACAACGCCCGGCGGAACGCCTTCTTTATTCCGGTCGCGGTTCTGCGCGTGTGGAACGTGCGGTTCGCGTTCAAGCTCGAAGCGTGGCGGGCGCGGTCCGGCCCTGCAATCGCGCAGTGGTTGCGCGCGGTCGGCGAAGCGGAAGCGCTCTCATCGCTCGCGGGCTACGCCTACGAGAACCCCACCGACATTTACCCGACGGTCGAAACCGGCCCGGTGCGACTCACGGCAACCGGGGTGGGTCACCCGCTGATTCCCGCCGAGAAGTGCATTCGGAACGATGTCACCCTCGGCGGCGAATCGGGACCGCGCGTCCTGATCGTGAGCGGGTCGAATATGTCGGGTAAGAGCACGATGTTACGCGCGGTCGGCGTGAACGCAGCACTGGCCCTTGCAGGCGGAGTGGTACGTGCAACCAGCTTCGCGCTGACGCCGCTCGCTCTCGGGGCGACGATGCGAGTGCAGGACTCGCTCCAAGAGGGCAAATCGCGCTTCTTCGCGGAAGTCACGAAGGTGCGGCTCTTGCTCGACATTGCGACCCGCGAGAGCGGTTTACCGCTCCTCTTCTTGCTCGATGAGCTTTTCGCGGGTACTAACTCGGCGGACCGCGTTGCGGGCGCAGAAGGCGTAACGCGAGCGCTCCTGGACGCCGGCGCGATCGGCTTCGTGACAACGCACGACCTGAGTCTAACCGCAGTGACCGACACGATTCCCGGCGCTGTGAACGTCCACTTCTCCGACGGCTTCGGGGGCGGCGAGTTGCAGTTCGACTACACGATGCGTCCCGGCGTCGTGCCACACGGCAACGGCCTCGCCCTCATGCGCGCGGTCGGGCTGAAGGTGTAGTAAACGCGGGCGCAAATCAGCTTGTGCTAATGCCTTTAAGCGAGCCGCGACCGCAGGGAACGGGAAGCGCCTCCCGGCTCCCTTGCGGTCGCGGCTCGTTGTAGACCCGTCCCGTATCGCTTCGCTCACTTCGACAAATCTTGATTTTCCTCCTTGAACCTCACGTAACGTCAGGCTGTACCATGCCCGCGTCGGGTGACTTTGGGAGATCGATGCCATGCCGGAACAACGGTGGAAGATCGGCGAACTGGCCACGCGCACGGGATTGACGGTGCGCGCGCTGCACCACTACGACGCCATCGGGCTGCTGTGCCCGTCGGACCGCAGCGGGTCGGCGCACGGTTCCGGGCACCGGCGGTACACCGCCGCGGACGTGACCAAGTTGCACCAGATCATGTGCCTGAAGCAACTCGGTTTCAGCCTGGAGCAGATCAAAGAGTACATGACGCGGGCCGACTACGACCCGCGCGAAGTGGTCCGGCTCCACCTCGCGAAAGTGCGCGAGCAGGCCGCGGAACTGGCCCAATTGGGCGATCGACTCCAGGGGCTTTCCGAAACACTCGACGCGGCGAGCGACGTGCCCGCCGAGACGTTTCTCCAAACGATTGAGGTGATGACCATGATCGAGAAGTATTACACCCCCGAGCAACTGAAACAGCTCGAAGACCGGCGCAACACCGGCGGACCCGAGATGGAAGAGACCATCCAAAAGGGCCCGCAAATGTGGGCGGATCTACACGCCGACGTGAAGGCCGCGATGGACACGGGCGTCGATCCGGCTGATCCGAAGGCGCGGGCACTCGCGGAGCGGTGGCTCGCGCTGGTGATGGGGTTTACCGGCGGCGACCCCGGCATCTTCAATTCTCTGAAGAAGATGTACGAGAACGAGGACAACGTGCGCGGCATGGACGTGAAGGCCATGCGCCCGCTGAACGAGTACCTCGAGAAAGCGCGTATCGCCGCCGGGATCAAGCACCCGGGACAATAACCAAAGTGGGTGTGTCGGGCGGGTGGTACGTCGGGTATCACAGTGGGTGAAGACCGCGTGCGTTTTCATCTACTGAACCCGCATACCGACTCGCGCCGAGGATGAACCGTGAACCTGGGTTTGAATGACAGTGCCGTTATTGTGGTCGGCGGCGCACGCGGATTGGGGCGCGCGATCGCGTCCACATTTGCCGAGGAAGGTTGTCGCGTCGGCATCTGGGACGTGTCCCCGGACGCGCAAACGGCCGCGACCGAACTCGGCGGCACGGGTTGGCAAGTCGATGTCACCAACGATTCGGCCGTTCGCGCTGCGACCACTGAGACGTGGGCGAAGTTCGGTGGGGTGGATCACGTCGTGTTCGCGGTGGGGATCGGTTCCGGCAAGTTCGGCTTCCCGTTCTGGGAAATCGACCCCGGAGTTTGGGCGCGCGTGCTTCAAGTGAACCTCATCGGCGCCGCGATCGTGGCACACCACTTCGCCCCGCGCCTCGCGGACCGCAAGAAGGGAACGATACTGTTCCTCTCATCCGTTGCTGGGCAAATCGGCTCGCAGACAGACCCGCCTTACAGCGCATCCAAGGCCGGGCTCATCAACTTCTCTCAGTGCGCGGCCAAGGATCTCGCGCCGTTCGGTGTGCGTGTGAATTGCCTGTGCCCGGGCATGATTAAGACCCCACTGAACCGTTCGGTGTGGCAATCGTGGGCGGACCGTCAACCGCCGGAGGCGCGCACGGACTACGAAACGTGGGCCGCGGAGAAGATCGCGAAGATCGTGCCCCTAAACAGGTGGCAAACCCCAGAAGACATCGCGGCGATGGCAGTGTTTCTCGCGAGCGACCGCGCCGCGAACGTCACCGGCCAGACGGTCAACGTGGACGGCGGGTACGTGATGCACTGGTGATTCCGTTCGCTATGCTGTCTTTGCGATTCCCCATCTTACGATGCCACACCCATGAAACACATCTTTGTTCCCGCTGTTGCCGTTCTGCTGTTTGCGGCCCCACACGCCAGCGCGTTCGAGCCGAGCGAAAACTACAAGAAACGCGAGGTTCAGGGGTTCACGGTGCTCGTGCACCCCGAGGTGGAGAAGCACGCGGACGAGGCGAAAGTCGCGTTCGAGGAGTTGGATAGCCAGCTCAAGAAGTTGTGCGCGGTCGTGCCCGAAAAGCCGCTCGCGGCACTCAAGAAGGTCAAGTTCTGGGTGGAGTGGCAAACGAAAAAGAACGGGGCTGCGGAGTTCCACGTGTCGAAGGGGTGGCTCAAGGACAACGGCTACAACCCGGAGAAGGCCGGCGGCGTGGAGATCAACAACCTCAAGAACTTCGTCGATTGGTCCCGCCGAGCGCAGCCCTGGATGGTGCTTCACGAACTGGCCCATGCGTACCATTTCCTCACGCTCGGCGACGCATACGATCCACTCGAATCTGCCTACAAGCAGGCCATCGAGCGGAAGCTCTACGAGAGCGTCGAGTACATCGGGGGCGGGAAGAAGAAGGCCTACGCGACTACCGACCGGGCGGAATACTTCGCCGAGTTGAGCGAAGCGTACTTCGGCAAGAACGACTTCGCCCCGTACACGCGGAGCGAACTGGAGAAGCACGATCCCGTCGGCTTCGAGCTCATGAAGAAGGCGTGGGGCGCGCCGGTAAAGTGAACGCGGTTCCCGCGTGTGGTGTCTCATCTGACAACCGCACGCGGGACACAGCAATGACTCCCAGTTTACTTGAGAGTGGCTCCATTCGGCTCTCCGCCGACTTCCTGCCCGGTGGCTACGCGCTCTACGAACACCTCGTTGCTTCCGTTGTGTGGGACACACGCATTCGTGCCCGGAAGTCGGCCAGTTTCGGCGTGCCGTACAACTACTCGGGCATCGAGTGGCCTCACACCCCGATTCCCGATGTGGTAGCACCGCTATTCGCTCGCGTCACGGGGGAGGTCGGATTCGAGCCGAATAACTGCCTCGCGAACTATTATCCCGATGGCAAATCCTCGATGGGCTTTCACTCCGATTCGACCGCGGAGTTGGAACCGAGCACCGGCATTGCGGTCGTCTCGCTCGGCGCAGAACGCACCATCACGTTTCACCGCATCGACGATAAGACGGTGACCGAGAGCTACCGCCTTTCTTCCGGTTCGCTCTTGTGGATGTGCCCCGAAATGCAAGCCGACTGGCGGCACGCGATTCTGACAGACCGGGACGCGACCGGCGGTCGGATCAGCCTCACATTTCGTCGCGTAAAAGCGTGAACCTCAGCAGCCATTTCGGTGTCCGGGGTTGCAGGCCCACTCCCCAATCGAGCCAAAACATGGCGCGCGATCAAAAGCCCCAAAAGGCCAACAAAAAAAAGTACGCGGACCCGAAAACCGGCGAGTTCCGGCACGCGGACGGCGACCGCAGGCACCGGCGCGGGGCCAGTGCGAAGCAAGCGATCAAAAATAAAAAGATCATTCGCGAGTTCGACGGCGGCGCACCGGTCGATGAGCCGCCGGGTGACGCGAATGAGTGAACTGTCTGTTCCCATTCGCCAGCGCGGGGCGGTCGTGAAGGTCGTGGTCCGCGTTGCGGGCACGCTCAACGAATTTGGTCCGTTCCCGGCGTACCTCGATACGGGCGCGAGCGTCACCGTTCTCGACCCGGGCGTGATTCACGTTCTCGGCGCCGAACCGATTGCGGAAGCCGGGTTGCACGTCCTCGGGCGCGACACCGTGAGTCACCACGGCGTGTTCGTGGTGGAAATCGCCCTCGCGGACGCCGGCGAAAAACGGTGGCTCACCCTGGAAGCGCTCGACGGGCCGATTAACCCCAAAGGCACCGCGGCCGCGTTGGGACGCGACTTCCTCGAACACTTCGTCTTCACCTACGATGGGCCGGGCAACCGTGTTTGCCTGCGCTGGTGAATCGCATTTCACGCATCTGCTTCGCGGGTCCGGGGAAGCGTCACTGTGCCATTGCTGCCCACTTGATACAGCAACGGATACGGCGTCCGACTTCGCACCACCTGTTTCCACGGCCCTCATGCAGTTACTCGATCTCACATTGCCCGATCCCGCCGTAAACCTCGCGCTCGATGAAGCGCTGCTCGTGTCCGCGGAAGAAGGTACCGGTGGTGAGGTACTGCGACTCTGGGAGCAACCGACCCACGCGGTTGTGGTCGGGTCCGGTGGGTCGGTCGTGATCGATGTGAACTTGTCCGCGTGCGCGGCGGACGGGGTGCCGGTGTTGCGCAGGGCGAGTGGGGGAGGAACGGTCCTGCTCGGTCCCGGGTGCCTGTGCTTCAGTCTCGTGCTGAGTTACGCCCGCGCCCCCGGGCTGAACGAGATCCCCGCCAGCAACCGGTACATCCTCGCGCGCATCGTGAACGCACTGAAACCGGTGGTCGCTGCGTCGGTGGAGGGAACGAGTGATCTGGCGGTGACCGGCGTGAAGTTTTCGGGAAACGCCCAGCAGCGCAAGCGCAAGTTCTTCCTCCACCACGGTACGCTGCTCTGCGGTTCCGACCTCGCACTCGTCGCGAAATACCTGAACCCGCCGGAGCGTCAGCCCGAGTACCGCCGGGACCGCGCGCACGGGGATTTCGTCACGAACTTACCTCTGCGCGCGGAGGAGGCCAAGCAACTGCTCATCGCGGAGTGGCGCCCCGAGGGTGACTACGCTCCGGTGCCACTCCCCCAAGCGCACGCACTGGTCGCCGAAAAATACTCCCGTGTCGAGTGGAACCGGCGCCGTTAGCTATCAGATCTGCGGCATACAAATTGCCCCTGAGTTCACTTCTCGCGGATCGCAACTCATAGAGCGGTCCTATCGATCCCGTTGGTTCGTGGTGATTTACCAATCCATCGAATTGTAGTACAACTCGTTTCAGGTTCGCGGACCGCGCCGACGCGGTGCCGGTCGGTTCGTGCCCCCTCTCCGAGGAACCTTCCATGAGTCGCGTTCGGAACTCGGGCTGGACCCTGCCGGTGATAGCCGCCGGGAGTCTGATTGCGCTCGCGGCGTGGCAACTGGTGCCCGCCAACCAACCGCCTGCGCCGAAGCCGGACCAACCACTGGTCGCGGAGCCGGCTGCGGCCCAACCGCCGGCGGCCAACGACTTCGCCGCGGTCATGGCGAAGATGAAGGCCGCGAAAGCCGACATCGCGAAGAAGCATAACGAAATGCTGGCCGCGCGGTACGACCTCGCGGAGCGCGCCGCGGCGGACGGGAAGATGACGCGCGGCAAGGCCGTGCAGCAGGGGCCGCGCGCGAAGCTGGCCGCCGGGACCACGTGGGCCGCACTCGCGGACATGAAGCCGGAAGAGATCCGCGAGAAGGGGCTGTTCCCCGCCGGGTACCTACCGCTGCCGCACCCGAACCACCCCGAAGGCGGGATGCTGTTCCCGAAGTTCCACATCGACGAAATCAAGAAACAAGAGGCGCGCGACCTGACGCGGTTCGATCTCGATTTCGACCTTCCCGACCACTTCCTGCCCGAGTTCCCGCCGCCGATCTTCCTGACCACCCGACTCGACCTCGGCGACATCTCGAAGGGTAAGCTCGTCACCATCGACAACTTCGAGGAGCTGTTCAAGGACGCACTGAACCCGAAACAACTGGAAGGGCTGCGGTTGCTCGTTACCCCGTTCCCGCAACAGCAGTTCAACATGACCGCCGACCGGCGCAGCGAGAAGGCGCACCGCGGTGTCACGTGCTTCGACTGTCACGTGAACGGCCACACGAACGCGGCCACGCACTTGGTCGGCGACATCCGACCGCAAGAGTTCCGGCACCGCATCGACGTGCCCTCGCTGCGTGGCGTGAACGTGCAGCGGCTGTTCGGCTCGCAGCGCGCACTGAAGAGTATCGAGGACTTCACCGAGTTCGAGCAACGGGCCGCGTACTTCGACGGCGACCACACGCAGGCCGCGCGGAAGGGCGTCAACCCGCTGGACCGCGGCACCCAGGTCCACTTCATGGCAGAGTTCCAGGATCTGGTCGACTTCCCGCCCGCACCGAAGCTGGATTTGTTCGGGAAACTCGATCAATCGAAGGCGACCGACAGCGAGAAGCGCGGCGAGGCGCTGTTCGTCGGTAAGGCGAAGTGTTCGACGTGCCACCCGGCCCCGTACTACACCGACAATACGCTACACAACTTGCAGACCGAACGGTTCTTTAAGCCGGTGACGGTACTCGGGCGGACGGCGAGCGTAGACGGGCCGATCAAGACGTTCCCGCTCCGCGGTATCAAGGACAGCCCGCCGTACCTGCACGACGGCCGGTTGCTCACGCTCGAAGACACGGTCGAGTTCTTCAACCTGATTCTCGAAACGAAACTCACCGAGGACGAGAAGAAAGATCTGGTCGCGTTTATGAAGTGCCTGTAATCCGGATTTCGTTGGGATTTTGTAGGGTGGGTCCAGGCTTTGCGCAGGCCCACCAGCCGGTCTTTGGCTTGCTGGTAGGCCCGGGGCTTGCGAGGCATTTTTGGTCTTGTGGGTCTTGTAGGGTGGGTCCGGGCTCTGCGCCGGCCCCTATCCGGTCTTCGACTCGTCAATGAGGAGCTTGCGAGCGCTTCGTTTATATTCGCGCTCGCAAGCAGGTGTGGTGGGTCTGCGCAGAGCCTGGACCCACCCTACAACTACAACAAAGAGCTTGCGGGCGCTTCGTTTGTATTCGCGCTCGCAAGCGGGTGTGGTGGGCCTGCGCAAAGCCTGGACCCACCCTACAAAATCCCAACGAAACCCTTACCCGACCTTCGCGTGTGTGCCGTTCGTGCTCGGCGGCTTGCTCTCGGTGGGTGATTCGCTGGTGAGCTTCGCGAGGTACTCGGGCACCTCCACGCCGCCGATGTCCTTCATCACTTGCATCATCGGCGGCATCATCCGGGCCATGTTCTGAAGGAACGAAGCCGTGCTCGACGTGCCGGCGGCCGCGTTCCCTCCCCCACCACCTTCCCACACCACCACCTTGTCGAACTTGATGTTCGAGATGGCCTTCGCGGAGGCGTCCGCGAGCGCGTCCATGTGTTCGAGCATGAGCAACTGGAACGCGGCCTGTGGGCTGCCGCACGCATCGATGATCTTCTTCAACCCCTCGCCCTTCTTCGCCAGGATCTCGAATTGGCCGCGGGCCTCGGCTTCGAGCTTCGCGTAGATGGTCGCGGCGGCGGCTTGCGCTTCGAGCTTCACGCGCTCCGCAGCGGCCTCGGCGTCCACGATTATCTTCGCCTTCTGAGCCTTCGCGGGAGCTTCGAGCGCGGCGCGCTGTTCGGCTTCGATCTTCTCGGCCTGTGCGAGTGCGGCCCGGGCCATCGCCTTGTTCTGCGCTTCCAGAACCGCGGCTTCCGCTTCGCGCTTCTTCGTTTCGGAAATTTGATACGCCTCGGCGTTCTTCACCGCGAGCGTGGCCTGCGCGCCCGCGATACTGGCTTGCGCAGTGGCCTCACCGCCGATCGCTGTGGCATTGGCTTCAGCCAAACGCACGCGCTTGTCGCGGTCGGCCTCGGCGATGCGCGATTCCCGCTCGAACACGGCTTGCTGCTCGCCGACCTTCTGGTCGCGGTCGAGTTCGGCGATGCGGATCGCTTGCTGGCGCTGCGATTCCTTGATGAGCGTTTCTTGTTCGAGCAGCGCGGTCTGCTCGCCGACCTCCCGGTCCTTGTCGAGTTGGGCGACCTTGATGGCCTGCTCGCGGGTCGCTTCGCGGGTGCCGATCTCGCGCACCTTCGTCGCGTTCGCGACCGAGATGGCCCGCTCGCGCTCGGCCTCCGCGACGCCGATCTGCCCCTTCTTCTCTTGTTCCGCCACGTCGATTTTCGCTTGCTGGATCGCGACCGCGGCCGCCTTCCGGCCGATGGCCTCGATGTAGCCGCTCTCGTCCGTGATGTCGGTGATGTTCACGTTGATGAGCACGAGGCCGATCTTCTTCAGCTCCGGTTCGAGCGACTTCTGCACGCTCTCCAAGAACTGGTCGCGGTTGCGGTTGATGTCCTCGATCCGCATGGACGCGATCACCTGCCGCAGTTGGCCGAAGATGATGTCGCGCGCCTGTTCCTTGATCTCCTGGGTGCCGAGACCGAGGAGCCGGATCGCGGCGTTCTGCATCGTTTCCGGGTCGGTGCCGATGGCGACGGTGAACACGCTGGGCACGTTCACGCGGATGTTCTCGATCGAGAGGGCGCCCTTGAGCGGCACTTCGATCTGGATCGGGTCGAGGTTGAGGTAGGCGTAGTCCTGAACGAGGGGCAGCACGAACGCCGCACCGCCGTGGACGCACTTGGCCGCGTTCCCGCCGCCGGTCTTACCGTAGATCACGAGGATGCGGTTCGAGGGGCAGCGCTTGTAGCGCCTCACGAGGAGCATGAGGAGGCTGAAGAGGACCAGCCCGGCGGCCAGTGCGGTGACGACCGGCCACGGGACGTCCGCGAGGTTCGGGTCGCCGGATTTCGATTGAGCGAGGAGAGCGAGCGACAACATGATGTAACTCCGGTTGGGTGCGGCATCAGGCCGCTTCGACTTCAACGGTGTCCGAGTTGATTACGGCGACGACTTTGATCGGTTTGCCGGTCGCGAGTTCGGTGCCCGCGGTCATCGCCTGGCACTCAACGGTGCGGTTCTGGAGCGCGAGGTGAACTTTCCCCGAACCCTCTTTCGCGCCGGGGACGCGCAGGTACACGGTACCCGTACAGCCGACCGAGCGCTCGACGCGAACGGTGCCGTCGGCCTTGAGTTGCTTCAGCGTGTTCATCGCGGTCGCGACGAGGTAGAAGGTGGCTGCGCCCGAACCGAGGGCCGCGCCGAAGGCCGCGAGTTCGCTCGCCCCGTAATAGCGCGCCGTCAGCCCACCGAGACCGAAGAACAGCAGCCCGGACGTGAGGGTCCGAACGGACAACATCCCGAAGAACCAGTTACTAACGCCTTTTTCGTGCAGCCCGTCGTGGGCGGTATCGTGACCCGTGTCGTGATCGGTATCGTGATCGCCGCCGAACCCGATCATCCCCGCAACAAGCAGACAAACAACGAGCGTGCCGCCCGTAACCGCACAAACCAAGAAAATCGTTTCCATAATGGTCTCCGCCGGAGATTTCCGCTCGCACCCTGACGAAAATCGAGCGCTGCTACCCGGGCATTCGTTGGAACACCCTGATGATTTGAGAAGTTCGGGGAGGAGTCAACGAAAACCCGCAATCTGCCCAATCGAACGAAGCTTCACAACCGAAAAAAACGACAGAACACGGGCAATCGGCGGCCGGGACATTCATTCGCGCCAGACACGCGGCGTGGTATCCTGTCAGCCATGAAAACCACCATCGCGCTCGCCCTAACCCTATCCAGTGCCGCCTTCGCGCACGCGGCCGACCCTACCCCAAGTAAATCCGTGGACACGTCGTTCCTGAAGAAGTTCGCGGAGACGCGGCGGTTCATGTTGGGCCGCCCGCAAAACCCCAAAATCGCGCCCGATGGCAAGACGGTGCTGTTCCTCCGCGCCGAGGTCGACAAGCCCACGCTCAAGCTGTTCGAGTTCGATGTCGCGACCGCGCGGACGAAAGAAATTCTCTCTCCGGAGTCGCTGCTCAAAGGAAGTGCGGAGAACCTCACGCCCGAGGAGAAGGCCCGACGCGAGCGGATGCGGCTCTCCGCCGGCGGCTTCGCGGACTTCCACTTCGACAAAGACGGGACGAACATTCTTCTGCCGCTATCGGGCAAGTTGTTCGTGTACGAGCGCGCGACCGGGAAGGTCACCCAACTGAAGACCGGCGAGGGCGGCTCGGTCGTCGATCCGAAGTGGTCGCCGGACGGGAAGAAGGTCGCGTATGTTCGCGGGTTCGATGTGTTCGTGTGCGACCTCGCCACAAACACAGAGACCGCGGTCACGAAGGGCGGCACCGCGATCAAAACGCACGGACTGGCCGAGTTCGTGGCGCAAGAAGAAATGGGGCGGTTTACCGGGTACTGGTGGGCGCCCGATGGCAAGCACATCGCTTACGAAGAAGCCGACCACACCGGCGTCGAGACGTGGTTCGTCGCGGACCCGTTCAAACCGGACGCGAAACCGGCCGAGCAGTTCTACCCGCGCCCGGGCAAGAAGAACGTGAGCGTGCGATTGGGCGTGGTTCCAGTTGGGGGCGGGAAGACGGAATGGGTCGCGTGGGATCGTGAGAAGTACGAGTATTTGGCCGCAGTCAAGTGGGACAAGCGGGGCGGATTGACCGCTCAACTTCAGAGCCGCAAGCAAAACAACATCGCACTGTATCAGGTTCAACCGGGAAGCGGGGAACTGAAGTTACTACTCAACGACGACACTCCCGGGGCCTGGACCAACTTACGGGGGTCGTTCCCGTGGTGGCTCGATAGTGACCGCTTTTTGTGGATCACAGAAAATGACGGCGACGCGCGGCTCGCCCTGTTCGATCTCACACGGCCTTCCGAGAAGCCGGCGCGCTTCATCACCCCGTCCGACCTTCAAGTGACAGACATTGCTCAGCTCGATGAGAAAACAGGCGGCTTGCTCATTCAGGCAACGGACGACCCGTCACAGTCGAAGCTGTGGGCCGTCGGTACCAACCGGCCGGACGGCTCGGTAATCGCGCAAATCGACCGCACGGCCGCTCCAGGTATTCGCACAGCAGTCTACTCACCCGACATCAACATTAGCGTTCAGACCACGACCACACTTCAGCAGATGCCGAAATCCGTGGTGGGGTTTGAAGGCAATCGTGCGCTGGGCGAGTTACCGTCCGTCGCGATCGAACCAGACATCAAACTGAACGTGAAAATCGAGAAGGTCGGCGACTACTGGACCGCGGTCGTGCGGCCCCGCAACTTCGACCCGAAGAAAAAGTACCCGGTGATTGTGGACGTGTACGGCGGGCCGAAGCACCTGCACGTTGTCCAGGCGATGCGGAACTGGCTCGTCCCGCAATGGCTCGCGGATCAGGGGTTCGTTGTGGTCGCGGTTGATAATCGCGGAACGCCCGGCCGCGGGCGCGAGTGGGAGCGGAGCATCTACCAGAAGTTCGGTACCGTGCCCTTGGAAGATCAGGTGAAGGGGCTGAACCTCCTGTGCGCCAAGTTCCCGGAATTGGACAAGGACCGCGTGGGGATCGTGGGGTGGTCGTTCGGCGGGTACATGGCCGCGAACGGCGTGCTCCGCGCACCGGAAGTGTTCAAGGCCGCTGTTGCGGGCGCCCCGGTCACCGACTGGGAGGACTACGACACGCACTACACCGAGCGCTACATGGGCTTACTTCCCGAATCCAGAAAGCAGTACGACGACGCGAGCCTGCTCCCGCTCGCCAAAGACCTAAAGCGCCCGCTGTTGCTGGTCCACGGCACCGCGGACGACAACGTGTACTACCGCCACACGCTGAAGCTCTCGAACGCACTGTTCCGTGCCGGCCGCGACTTTGAATCACTGCCGTTACCGGGCGTCACGCACATGTACACGTCCGACCCGGTGGTGATGGAGCGCTTGTGGGCGAAGACCGCCACGTTCTTCAAAACTCACTTGGGCGAACCGAAGTGAGGATTAATTGTGATTCGGAGTGAGATTTCGGGACGAAAACGGCTCTTGAAAGGGTGTGCCATTGCGTGGACGGTGGCGCACCTCTTCCCAGACTATTCATGTCGGCGGGCTCTTCTTGTCGCAGAAAAACTCGCTGACGGGAACGCAACCAGCGATGACTGGTCGGCTGCTATCTCGCAATGCGGTGCGCACCTCTATCACCTGCGAATGACGGAGGACGCGAAAGTTGCAGCCGACATGGTGTGTTGGATTCACCTTTGTGGTAGAACACCGCCCGATCAACTTTACGAACGACTACTACACACCGCGGCAGGCGCACTCGCCCGACCAACCCAGGAGCGAGATTATTGGCTGAGCCATTTTCAATCTCTTTTTAACGATATTGAAACACATTCAGGACCATTTTCTCCATCGTG
Organism: Gemmata palustris; assembly: GCF_017939745.1. Taxonomy (NCBI): domain Bacteria; kingdom Pseudomonadati; phylum Planctomycetota; class Planctomycetia; order Gemmatales; family Gemmataceae; genus Gemmata; species Gemmata palustris. The sequence continues at coordinate 6,125,630 of NZ_JAGKQQ010000001.1, forward strand.
GCGTACCGGAACTGTCGGATCACTTGCTCGTGTAATGTACGAGTCACGCGACTTCAGCGCGATGCCGATCCTGGCCGACGCACTTCAGGACGCCGGCTGCGACAACGCCGACATTCTTTCTCACTGCCGCGATACGTCGCTGACACACGTCCGCGGGTGCTGGGTTGTTGACCTCGCACTCGGCAAGCAGTGACGTTAATCTCACGGTGAGGAGGCTCATATGACTGCTAACCCACCCCCATCATCGGAACGCTCGCGCCGGTTGACCCGAGAGCAGTATTACGAACTCGGTAACCGCGGCTTCTTCGACGGTAAGCGGGTCGAACTCATTTTCGGAGAGGTCGTCGAAATGAGTCCGATCAACTGGCCCCACGCGCTCGGTGTAGGACTCGTCACGGACATACTCCGGGTTGCTTTCACACCAGACTACTGGATCAACGTCCAGCAACCGTTCTCGGTGTTGGGCTTGGCTTTTGGTTCGGAACCACAACCGGACGTGGCCGTAATTCCGGGCACGAAACGAGACTACACCGATCACCCGACCGTCGCGGCCCTGATCGTCGAAGTCGCGGACGCAACCCTGTCTAACGACCTCACGACGAAGGCCGAACTGTACGCGACCGCGCACGTCCCCGAATATTGGGTGTTGGACGTGGCGAACCGACAACTCCACGTCTTCCGCAACCCGGCGCCTCTCGCCGCCGGATTAGACGCCACGGCCTACGGCTCGCACGCGACACTGGCACCCACAGACACCGTTTCGCCGCTCGCGGCCCCCGGCGCATCGATCCGGGTTAGCGATCTTCTGCCGTGAACACGAACCACCGCGTTGTCGCGGGGCGCCGCGTCCACTATGCTTATTAAACGAGCGAACTTGCAGACACTTTCGGGTGCCGGGTGAGTGCGCCACGGAGAGGTGGCAGAGTGGTCGATTGTGCAGCACTGGAAATGCTGTGTACGGGAAACCGTACCGAGGGTTCGAATCCCTCCCTCTCCGCTTGACGGTTCACATCACGCGCCCCGATGTCATTCCCGCGAACCCGTTTCGCCGGGTTCATAGTCCCACTTCACAGAATCATAATTCGTCCGTGACACGTTCCGCACAGAACACGGTCTCCGGGCACGAAATCCCTTGCGATCGCCAGAACCGGACCTTACGTTAAACCCTGTTCCAACGATCCCGTCACCCGGTGGCGAGTACCGCACCGTTCGCACGTTCCCAACACAGCACGAGGAGAAGGTACGACACCGGCCCGTCCGAGTTCTATTCCCGCTCGCGGCTCCGTGCCCCGTAGAGACCGATAGAGGAAGCCCCTAATCGCTATGGCAAGTTGGCCGACCCAATCCGACTACAAGGACGCGCTCCAGAACCCGGACACCGCGTTCCGCGACCCGGACCTGCGCCAGAGCCGGGCGGAGCGCAGCCCGATGGGGGTTCCGCGCGCGCGGTCGGGTGCGTTCGCCAGCGTGTACAAGATGACCGGGCCGAAGGGCGTGGTCGCGCTCAAGTTGTTCAACTTCCCCAACGAGGACCGCGCGCGGCGCTACCGGGCCGTTTCCGATTACCTCGAACTCACGCTCGGCCCCAAGAAGCCGCCGTGCGTGGTCAAGTTCCGGTACCACGCGGACGGAATCCGGGTCGGGAAGCTGTGGTACCCCACGCTCACGATGGCCTGGGTCAAAGGCGTGTCCCTCGGCGAGTGGGTGCGGCAAGCCGTCGAGCGCAAGGGGCCCGGCCTCGCGGACGTCCGAAAGATGGCCGATAGCTGGGTCGCCCTCACGGAACAGCTCCGAAGCACGAAGATCGCGCACGGCGACCTCCAGCACGACAACATCATGGTGGTGGGCGACGCGCCGGTGCTGGTCGACTACGACGGCATGTGCGTGCCCGCGCTCGACCCGGCCGACCCGACGAAGAAGCTCGAACAACTCGAATTCGGCAAGCCCGCGTACCAGCACCCGGCCCGGGCCGTCGAGCGCCTCGGCAGCACCCTCGACCAGTTCTCGGCGTGGGTCATCTTCATCGCCCTCCGCGCGATCGTGGCCGACCCGCAGTTGTACGCGAAGTACGTGCTCAAGACCGATAACGAGAACCTGCTGTTCACGCCGGCCGACATGCAGCACCCGGCCGCGTCGGAACTGTGGCCGGACCTGATCGCGTGCAAAGATCCCGAGATCAGCGGATGGGCACGGGCACTGCGGGAATCACTCGACAAGCCGTTCAACAAGATCCCCCCGTTCACGCTCGATCCGTTCGTCCGGTTGCGGAAGCTCGCCGGGGCGGGCACGCGCGACTGGGTTCAGATCGAGGCCGAAACGGAGCGCCTCAAGAAAACCGGTAAGGACGTACCCGTGGACCTCTGGGACCGGGTGAACCCGGTCGGCGCGCTGAGGGAACTGTGCGCGGCGCGGGTCAAGGATTGGGTGAAGATCGCGGGCGAGGGCGAACGGCTGCTCGCGACCGGGCGCTTACTGCCGACCGATGTGAAGCCCGTGTACGAGGGCGCCCGCAAGCGCGTCGCCGCGCGCAACGCGGTAAAGAAGGCCCTGGATGATCGCAACCCCCGGGCGGCCGTAACCGCGTACCAGGCGGCTCTGATCGACGACTGGGCGGACCCGAAGCTCGTTACGGGGGCCAAAGCCGCGGCCGAACAGGTGCCCCTGCTTAACGAGCTGAAGGCCGCGGTCGCGGCACCGGGGGACGGTCGGGCACTCGTGAAACTCTGGGACGCCCACGCCCCGAAACTCGCGACCGTTGCGGAAGCGCGGATCTACGAGGCGGCCGCGGCCGGGTGGCGCACGCGCATCAAAGCGGCCGACACCTTCCTCCGCGTGTTCGCCAAATCCCCGCAGACCGAGCGCGAGGTTGCTGAAGCATGGCAAGCCGTTCTCGCGGCCGGGCCGTTGCACCCCAGCGTGACCGAAGTACACCGCCAGCGCGGAACGGATGCGCTCCGCTGGTGGCCGCTTTTGGAGCGGCTCCGGCGCTTACCGAATGCCGCAGCCCACGAGAACGATACCCAGTTGCTCACCGCCTGGGGAAACGGTTCCGCGCTCGCCGGGTGCGCGGAGGCGATCCCGTTCGCTCACCGCGCGATCGAAGCGCGCGAGCGGGTCGCGCTCGTGGACGCGCTCGAACGCGCGATCAAACAGGCCGAACAGGGCGGTCCCGAAGACGCCGTCGTTGCGGCCGCGAAAAAGTTGCCCGCGGGCTACCCGCACCCGCACGCGAACCGCGCCGGCGAGGGGTCCGAGGGGCTCTGGCTCATGGCCGAAGTCCAGCGCGCGATCGACCGCCCGCGCCCGTCGGACCGCGCGATCGCCGCCGCGTATGACAAGCTCAAAGAGAAGAACCCGCGGCTCGCGGACCGGCTCGAGCGCGTGAACCCGGCGCTGTACGCCGAGGGCGAGAAGGCAACTCAGCGGCGGCAGTTGCTCGACCGGTTCGCGCGCATCGACGCCGAAGAGCTCCGCGTGGACAAACAGGACCAGAGGTGGCTCGCGCTGTGGTCCGAGCACGGCAAGGCACTCAGCGACCGGGCCGACCGCGAGGAACTCCGCGCCCGGCTCACTCTGGCCCGCGACCGGCTCGAGAAATGGAGCAAGATCGCCGAAGCGCTCGCGGCCCGCGACGTGTTCGCGCTCCGCAAGCAGTTCGCAGCCCACAGCGCGGCCCTCGCCAACTACCCGCCGTTCGCGGACCGTCTGGGCGAGATTCAGGAACTGCTGGCGCGGGCCGATCGGATCACCAGTATCCAGCAAAAGATCGACGCGACGGCCGCGCTCGCGCCCGACGACCTGGCGTTTCTGCGAGACAATCACAGCGTGTTCGATGCGGACACCAAATCGGCGATCGAAACTCAGGTGCGTGCGCGGTTGGCCGGCGAAGCGCGGCTCGTGCCGGCGTTCCCGGCGTATTCGAGCGCGGGCAAGCGCGGCGGACTGGTGAAAGCGTGTTGGTCGTGGGGCGGGCACGGGCTGATTTCGCACTGCATCGTCGCGGTGGACGGGCGCCGCTTCCTCGCGGACCCGTCCGAGGCGGACCCGTATTCGCGCATCAACTGTCTGCCCGAGAACCACCAGCGCGAGGGCGGGGGAATCACGCTCGTACCGCCCAACGGTGCGCCGCAGGCGTATGTGACGATCTGGCCGGTCGTGGAATTGGGGTGGAAGACGATCTACGGGGCGCCGTTGACCATCGGTCCCGTGCCCGTCGGTAGCACCAGCCCGAGCGCGAGCCGGTGGTGATTCGGCGGGCGGGCCGCGCCAATTCCTTCAGCACGTCATCCGGTCAAAGTTCACTCCGCGGGAAGCGCCTTGCCCTTCGCGGCGAGGAGGCGCCCGAGTTGATCGGCGCTCAGGCGCGGATCGTCGGTGAGCAGCGCGCCGAGTTCCGTTAAAACGAAGTCTTCCAAATCGTCACCGGCCCAGCCCTCGGCAATGAGCTTTCCGCCGACGTGTTCGAGCGCACGGTCGCGGAGCTTGTCCGTGCGCCGGGTGAGCGTGCCCTCGTTCAAATTGAACAGCTTCGCGGCCTCGCGCTGGCTCAACCGGTACCGCCACCGGAGGCCGAGCAGCAGGCGCTCGTCGTCATCAATGGTGCCGAGCCACTCGCGCGCCGCGGAGACGAACGTCTCGTGCCACCGGTCCGAACCGTTCGCCTTCGGCGCGTCCATCGGGAGCGCGATTTCATCGTCCGGGAGGGCCGTGACACCGGTGGTCTGGCGCAACTTCGAGAGGTGCCAGTTCTGGAACACGCGGATCAGCCACGGGGCCAGCGGGCGCTGGCCGTCGTACCGCGCGAGCACGGGGAGCGTGCCCTCGCTCTCGGGCGCGATCAGATTGCTCCAGAACTCCGTTACGGCCGTGTCCTGGCGCTCTTCGTTGCGCGGGTAGAGGCGCACCGCTCGGGCGCGGAGCGCGTCCACGAGCAGGCAATCACTGCGCCCGGTGCGGGCGTTGAACAGCGCCTCCCACGCGGCGTTCTGCCCGTCCAGGCACCCGACGCAGACGAGCCAATCGACCGCGTACAGGCCCTCCAGGTACCCCGCCCAGGAGAGCGGGCCGGGGGCCTTCGGGAGGAAAATGCGGAGCGTGCGCTGGAGGTGCGTGAGGAACGCCGGTTCGGAGAGCTTGACTGCGGGCATTTGGAGCCGCGCGAAGTGGTAGAGCAGCGTGACGCGGCCCTTGTCCGCGGGGCTGAGCGGCGGCAGTTCCGGGGGTGCAATCACGGCCAATCCAGGGAGCGGATGAATCTCAAGACAAGGACATTCTACGCGCCCGGAAACGGCTTGCGCGGGCCGGGCGCCTCCACACTATTTTCGTCTCTTTCCGCGCCCGGGATTTGAGTTTCGCAATTTCTTTTTACCGCGGTGTGAACATCAATATCTGCACGTTCGAGGGGGCGTTCGGGTCCGGGTCGGTGGGCGAGAGATTCATTCCCATTCCCAACGGAATGATCTTGCGCCGGGAAAAGGCGCCCAGTTTGTGGGCACCGGCGGCCTTCAGGTACTCGGCCACCACCTCGGCCTGTTTCTTGGTTAACTCCTGTGCAACAGCGGACGTCGTCACTTTATCTTTCGGGTCGTGGAACCCGACCACGACGATTTCGGACCCGGCCGCTTTGTTTCCCTTGAGAGTGCTCGCCACGCCGTCCAGGTGTCGGCGGCCGTCACCGGTGAGTGTGGCGGTACCGGGCTCGAAGACGTCTTTGGACTGATAAAGCATCTGCGTGCGGGACATCGTCGGGCGGACGAGCAGGGCCACGGAGTCCTCGACGTAACTGCGCACGATCGGCAGTTTGCTCAGCGCTTCACTTCCCTGCTTCACGGACTTCAGTGTATCGCGGCCGTCGGAGACGAACCCGCGGAGATTGCCCATCTCATTTTCCATCGTGCCCACGGCCTTATCCGTTCGGCCGACCAACTTGCGCAAGTCACCGAGCGTTCCGCGCGCGTCCTCGTACAAATCGTCGTCGCGGATGAGTTTCGCGAACGTGCCGTTGCTCTCCTCGACGCCGCTGATGAATCCCTTCGCCGCCGCCACGGTTTCGCGTGCTTCCGAAGCGAGCAACTTCACCTCGGAAGCGGTGCCCTTCGCTTCTTTCGCCAGGTCGCGCACTTCGGCGATCGCGTCTTCGAGCGCGAACGGCTTCACGCCCCGGAGCCGGCCGTCGGCGAGAGCCCCTTTATTCGGGTCGCCGGGTTGAATGCTGATAACCTTCGAGCCCAGCATCCCGGTTCCGTGGATCTGAGCCGAAGCGTTAGAGTACAATCGGCTGGCGAACTTTGCTTGCAGGCGCATTCGGACGGTCACTTCCGCGCCGGGGCCGTCGTGATCGGGATATTCGACCGTAATTACCTGCCCCGCGTCCACGCCGCGGATGCGCACCGGCGTACCCGGGGTAACGTCGTGTGCTTCGGGGAACCCCGCCGTAACTTCGACGGTGTCGGCCCACAATCCTTGTTTGTCGGCGATGCGCGCGACGCCGTAACTGCCCAGAGCGAGCGCGGCGACCACCACCAACCCTAACGTGACCGCCTGCCAGCGCGAAAGCGATTGCGACACGACACAGCTCCCCGAAATTGGTTCCGCGGCATTATACTCTTCGACGTGTCGCCCCGCGGATTACCGTTGTACTTCGGCGAGAAAAGACGATCGGCGGCGTGGACAACCACGCCGCCGATCGTGAAATCAGGTGCGTACTACCAAGCACTGACGTTCACACTTCCTCTGGCCCCTGCTCGTAACCAATGCACACGGCCGCCCGCACCCACTCCCATTCCGCTGTTTCTCCCCGAAGAAACCACCCGGCCTGAAGTTCCGTCTCCACGTCACAGAACTCCCGACCCCGATATTGCGATTGGGCGCGCGCCCCGTACCGCATCGCCCGCCGCAAAGACGCGGGGTCGATCGATGGTGGCTGTACCACCTCCTGGAACAGATTGATTGTCAAATCGGTCGCGTCGTCGGAATTCCTCGACATGAGCGACTCCACTGCGTGGGGGTGAATACAGACCGAAACATGCGAATGGGGTGCCACATTTAAGGATCGGCACTCCGTTCGCATCACCGTGAGCGTCGAATTGGCGAAAACCTCATCCCTATTCGGGAGAAAACCATGCGGCTCATTAGCGGCTTGTTCCTGATCGCGTTGATCGCTGTTCTCGGCGTTCTGACTTACGAAAACTCCAGCGTCACGCGCGTGAATGCGTGGTCGTGGAACTGGGACGTACCGCTGCCGCTGCTCGTGGGGAGCGTATACGTACTCGGCATGGTGAGTGGATGGTGGCTCATCGGGCTGACAAAGCGTTCCTGGCAACGGGTGACCGAACCCGACCGCGCCCGAGCGTGAAATCGAAGCACCGCCGTCGGTCGCATACATGATTAAACGTCGAGGGGGCGCAAAGTTTGCGCCCCCTCGACGTTTCGACGACTCGGTTCACCCCGCGCCAATGATCTGGCGGAACTCGTCCTCGTTGATGATCTTCACCCCGAGCTCCTTTGCCTTGGCGTGCTTACTACCGGGGTTTTCGCCGAGTAGCAGGAAATCCGTCTTCTTCGACACGCTCCCGCTCGCCTTCCCGCCCGCGTCCTTGATCGCGGTCTCGATACTAACGCGGTCGTAATTCACGAGCGTACCCGTAACCACGATCGTCTTGCCCGCGAGAGGAAGCCCGCCGACCGGCGCGGCCTTCTTGTCGTGCGTCATCTTGATGCCGAGTTCTTTCAGCTCCGCGATGAGCTTCTGACCGTTCTCGCCGTCGAAGTACGCGCGCAGGTACTTTGCCCGCTCCGGCCCCCAACCCTTCACTCGTGCCAGATCTTCCGGCTTCGCGGCGATGATGAGGTCGACATCGGGGAACTCTTCGACGAGGTCGTCGGCCATCTTCTCGCCGACGCTGTAAATCGCCAGCGCCGGGAGCAGTCGAGCCAGTCCGCGGTCCTTACTCGCAGCGATCCCGTCGAGTAGCTTCTGAGCCTTGGTGTCTGCGAACTTCTCCAGTGCGAGGAGCTGTTTCTTGGTCAACCGGTAGAGGTCGGCGACCGACTTCACCAGCCCGGATTCGACGAGTTGAATCGCGACCTCGCGGCCAAGTCCATCAATCTCCATTCGCGTTTTGCGGGCGTAGCCTTCGAGTCGTTTCCACATCCCGCCGGAGCACGATTCCGAGTTACCACAAATGAAGTTGTAACTGCTCGCGGATTCTTGCTTGACGACCGGTCCGCCGCACTCCGGGCAGTTCTCCGGCCACGTGATGACCTGCTCTGCACCCGTGCGGTCGGCCTTGATGACGTCCACGACTTGCGGGATGATCTCGCCCTTTTTCTCGACCACGACCGTGTCGCCGATTCGGACGTCCATCTCCGCGACCCACGACGCATTGTGCATGCTCGCGTGCGTGACCGTGGTGCCGGCCAGTTGCACCGGAGGGTCGAACGTCGCGACCGGGGTCAGCTCGCCGAACTTCCCGATGTGGAACACGACCGCGCCGAGCTTCGTCGTCCCCTGCTCGGCCTCGAACTTGAACGCCCGCGCCCACTTCGGTACCTTCGCCGTGTACCCGATCCGCTCGCGCTGCGCCCAATCGTTCACCTTCACCACGATGCCGTCGGTGTCGTAGGGCAACTCCTTCCGCTTCGTGTCCCACTCCTTGCAGTACGCGATCACCTCATCAATGCTCGCACACAGCCGCTCGTGCGGGTTCACGGGGAACCCGAACTCCTTGAGTTTCGCGAGCATCTCCGATTGCTTCTTGATGACCAGTCCGTCGATCGCGCCGGACCCGTAAGCGAACATGCTGAGCTTCCGCTTCGCGCACTCGCGGGGGTCGAGCAGTTTGAGCGTACCGGCGCTGAGATTGCGGGCGTTCTTGTACGGCTCCTGTTTGTTCTTGGTCTGCTCGGAATTGATTCGGGCCAGTTCGCTGCGGGTCATGTAGACTTCGCCGCGCGCCTCGAAGATTGTCGGCGGGTTGGCGGTGTTGAGTTTCAGCGGGATGGCGGCGATCGTCTTGACGTTGTGCGTCACGTCGTCGCCGACACTTCCGCTACCGCGCGTGGCCGCGAACGCGAGCTTGCCGTTCTCGTAGGTGATCGACATCGACACGCCGTCGATCTTCAGTTCCACGACGTATTCCACAACCGCGCTCGGCCCGAGGGCTTTCTTCACGTCCGCATCGAATTTCCGCAAGTCGCCCTCGTCGTAGCTGTTCTCGATGGACAGCATCGGCACCTTGTGCGTGACCTGCTTGAACCCCGGGATCGGCGCCCCACCGACGCGCTGCGTCGGGCTGTCCGGGGTGACGAGTTCCGGGTGCGCCTTTTCGATGGCGGCGAGTTCCTGGAGCAACTTGTCGAACTCGCGGTCCGAAATGACCGGCGCGGCTTCGACGTAGTACAGGTGGTTGTGGTGATCGAGTTGCTTGCGGAGTTCGGCCGCCCGGTCCGCGGGTGCGACGGGCGAAGCGGTAGTGGTTTTGGCCACGGGCGGGAACCTCGGTTGGTGTGTGTTTCAACACCGGGATTGTGCCGTGAAAAATAGGCGAGAGCAAGCTTGGGAGTTGTTCAAGCCACGGGCGAATTGGTCGCCCAATTTTCCGTGTGTAGCCCCGGCACCGCAGAGAGATCGGAATCCGTGGTGACAACGGTACACCTGCCGAGCACGAGCGCGATTGCGGCAATCTGGATGTCAATCTGCTGCATCGGGCGCCCGATGCGCCGTAGTTCGGCGGCCAAGCGCCCGTATTCTTCTGCGGCATCGTTCGCGTACGGCCAGATCTTCAGCGACGGCAACGCAGCGCGAAGTTCGCGAAGTGCTCGTTCCCGTGATGCACTGTGTTCTGCACCGTAGTGAAGTTCTCCGAGAACCGGAACGCAGATACCGATAACGTTCCCCTTTCACACTTCATCCCGGGCGCGAGCGAAAACCGGATCGCGGCGAGCGATGTACGCTCCAGCAATGCCGGTGTCGAGGAGGTAACGTTTCACTCCCACGATTCCGCGGCCTCCTGATTCCACTTTTCCCACTGACTGAGTTGAAACGCCTTATCTTCCGCGCGCATCTTCTCCCACTCGGCGAACTCTTCCGGCGTCATCCAGGCTTGAAACTGGTCCATTAGCGCGAGGCGCTTTTCAATCGCTTCGGGACTGTTGCCATCATCATCGGGAAGCGACTCTTCCACACTCGGCGCGACCAGATCAACAACCACTCGCGTTCCATCGGGTAAGTCGGGTGGTGTGTCGAAAACGACTTTACCACCGCGAATCGTTCCGTGAATTGTGCTCATGCGTTGCCCTCCCGAAAACTTCGCCCTCATTATACCACAAGGGCGGCCTCGACTCCTCGGAGCCAGAAGCCGCCCTCGATTGCGCGTCACGGAGTGATTATCGGCGGAAAGTTTGCTTGCTGAACTGACCCGAGAGCGGGTTGTAGACCGTGCCGGTGTACTTCGACTTGTGCGTGAACGGGTTGGTGAAGTGCCCCGTGCGCTGAACCGAACCGATGACCGGTTGCAGTTTCGCAGCGGCCGGAACAAAGCCCCCACCACGGGGATCGACAACCGCCGTGCGCGTGGTCGTCCCGCGCGTGCCCACTTTCGATGGCGACAATCCGCCCGCGCTGGCAGTGCCTGCAAATACCAACGTCACCAGCGCCGCAATCAGCGTGTTTCTCATGGCTCCGCCCCCTGTGATGTCACGTCCGCCCCAACTTCACCATCTTTCGACCGGGAGCGGCACCAAAAGCAAAGCCTTCCGATCGCGGGTGCAATCAGAAGGCGGGAGCAGTTCGGTTTGTGCGAGCTGGCGCGAATACCTTGTTACGCGACCCAGTTCGCGTCCGTCGAAGTGAACGCGACCAGCTCTTCCGGGGTGAACCACAGCGCGATTTCGATCGCGGCGTTCTCGGTGCTGTCGCTGCCGTGAACGAGGTTGTTCTGCACACTCAGCGCGAAATCCCCGCGGATCGTGCCAGGCGCCGACTTCGCACCGTCGGTCACGCCCATGAGGTTACGGCACACCGCGACCGCTTCGCGCCCCTCCCACACCAGCGCGACCGTCGGCCCGCTCGTGAGGAACGTGAGCAGGCTCTCGTAGAACGGCTTGCCCTTGTGGACGGCGTAGTGCTTTTCGGCGAGCTCGCGCGACACCTGCACCAACTTCAACCCCGCGAGCCGCAAACCCTTGCGCTCGAACCGAGTGATGATGTCGCCGACCAACCGGCGCTGCACCGCGTCCGGCTTCAACAGAATGAGGGTTCGTTGCATGGCGGGTCTCATTTTATTTGGGAGAACACAACGTCGCGTACCGGTCATGGTGCGGAACGGGCGCGGGTTCGTCCACCGACGACGGAGTTCCAAGTTCCCGAACCCCGAGTTCCGGGTTCAAAACGCCCCATAACTTCGCGCCCTCGGTCTTCAACCTGGAACCCGGGAAAATCGTTCAACCATTCGCTTCGGTCTTCCCTTTTTTCGCGCGCACCGGTATTCCGCGGGTCATGAGGCCGCACTCCCGCTCGACCCGTGTCGCGTTTCGCAGTGCGGTGGGTGCGTCCGTTGCCATTCACGTTGTCGTTGCAATAGCGCTTTTCGTTCTGTCGCGCTCCGAAGAGCAAAAGCCGCGCGAAGCGGCGATCAACACCCGCGCTTCGGCCGACCCGGACGTGCGGATGCGCTTCACCGAGGACGCAGCCGGAGTCGAGGTCTCGCCACAGCCGGTTCCACCAACGCCTCCGACACCGACACCACCAAGCACGACTCCCGAGATCACACCCACGAAACCCGCGCCCACCGCACCACAACCGCCCGAAGCATTAACGGGTACGAGTGCGGATCAGGCGCTGTCGGCGGGACCGTTTAAACCCGCTGTGCCCAAGGCACTTCCGCCCGAACTTGTTGCGCTGATCCGCAAACCGGGCGCGATCACGACTTCGCCCCCCGCGCCTCCATCAGCTGTCCACGACCCCAACGTGAAGCCCGCGAGCGGCATCAGTGGAGCGAAGCCCGGTACATCTGCCGCGCGCGCGATACACGGCGCATTGGGTCCGACGCAAACGGTGGTGTACGTCCTCGACACTTCGGGCAGCATGGGTGCAGCGGGGAAATTCGATGCGGCCCGTGCCGCGCTCGTCGCCACACTCAAACAGCAGCCCGCGACCGTGCGGTTCCAGGTGGTTGTTTACGACAGCAGCGCTTACCCGCTCCTCGCGTCCAACGGCACCGCGCTAGCCGCGACCGACGCGAACGTCCGCGCCGCGACCACCGCACTCGCGGCACTGAACTCGCGGGGGAAGAGCAACCACCTCGTCGCGGTGCGTACCGCGCTCGACTTCGGCCCCGACATCATCGTGCTGCTCACGGACGCGGACGACCTGACCGCCCGTACTCTCAAACCTGTGTTGTCATCAGTTCCGAAACCGCCCCTGGTCTGTGTCGGACTTGTCACCGCGGAGGGCGTACAACAGCCACGCGAGTTGAAATAACGGAGGCGACATGCCGAGCAAGCTCGTTTCGTGGCCGCGCCCGCATTTCGTACCCGGGGGCGGTGACCCGTTCCTGTTCTTCGTGGTGTTCGGCGACTTCGATCTGACCAAGCCGTTCAGTGCGCTAAAGTACCGCTCCCACGGCCCGGGTACGTGGTTGGAGGTCGTTCGGCTCACCCGCGCCGAAGCCCCGACCGAGGCCGCGGAGTACCAGTCCGGCCCACTGTGGGAACAGATCCGGCGCGACGCGCCGGTAACGGCATCTGAAGCGGAACGTGCCCCGCACACGGTGGTCGTTCGCGGCACTGCGACCGATCCGAACACGCTCGACTACTTCCGCGACGCGATCGGCGTCGTCTCGTGGCTGCTCGATTGCGGCGGGACGTCGGTTTACGACCCGCAGCGCTTGTGGTTGTGGTCCGCCGACGAGTGGCGGGACGAAGTGTTCGCGCTGGGCGAATCGCAACCGCTGGCCCACACCGTGATCCTGGTGTCGGACGACGACAAGCCCGAAACGACGTGGCTCCACACGCGCGGGATGCGCCAGTACGGGCGCCCGGACCTGAGTGTTCGCGGCGTCGGCCCGACTCACATTGATGCGGTCACGGAGATGATCGAGCGCTTCACCGCGTTTCAGGCGCTCGGCGGCGTGATTAGTGAGGGCGAAAGCATCCGAATGGAAGCGCTCCCGCCGGGCGGTGTGTGCCACCCGCGCGGGACCCTCGAAGACCCCGATTTCAACAACGTTCACGTCGCAATCGAGTGGGCGAACGGTGCGATTGGGGACTAAAAGCGTCACAGGTCGCAGGTCCGGAAGTCGTAAAGTCGAAGAACAGATCGCGACCCGACTTTACGACTTCCGGCCCTGCGATCTGTGACGGGTCTTCAAGCCAGCTGATCTTCGTACTCGTCAGCGTCCTCGTTCGTCCCGTCTTGCGGCGGAGTGTTCGCGAACTCGGCGCTCGACGGGTTGTGCGCATCGATCGACCGGAGCAACTTCGCCGCCTCTTCCAGTTCGTTCCCCATGCAGCACACGCTGATGACCACTTCCGCGAGCGCCGCGAACGGGAGGTCGTTTGTGAGTTCAACCCAGCGCGCGAGTTCGGTCGCGGTGAGTTCCGGCAACTTGCGGGCGAGGTACGCTTCGCGCATCCGGGCGTCCGGGGCGTCGATGCGCAGGATGCGGTCGAAGCGACGGGGGCGCGAGATGATGCGCCGGTCGAGTTTCTCCGGGTAGTTGGTCGTCGCGAGGTTCACGGCCTTGTCGACTTGGTGGTTGCCGTCGAGCCACTGGAGCAGTTCGGAGTCGCCGTACTGCTCGATGATGGCGTCGATGTCCTCGAACACGCACACGATCGGTCGGGTCGGTTCCACCTCGCGGAACTTCTGCATGCAGTGGATAAAGTGGCCGGGGTACTGGCAGTAAAACGCGAGGTGCCCGTCGGCGACCACATCCGAGATGATCTGGTTGACCAGCGACGACTTCCCGCACCCCTGCTTGCCGTAGAGCAGGTACCCGCGCCGGTGCAGGTACCCGTAGCGCGCGAACCGGTCGCCCAGCGCCCAGAACTTCTTGATCTCGTTCTGCACTTGAGCCGGGAGGCTGTCCGGGAAGTGGATCAGTTCGTCCGCCTGGACGTCGCGGCCCTGGTAGTTCGGGTGCCCGCAACTATCGAGGAACACGGTGTACGCGCCGGCCGGGAGCACGTCGGCCGTGCGCCCGCACACCTGGTACTTGTTCGGCCCGGTAATCATCCACTGGTAGCCGTACTCGTTGCGGACCGGGAGACGGTTCACCATTGTGCCCTCGAAGGGTGAGAATTCGCGAACAGGACCGCTGAAGTTGGTTCGTGGTTCGCGCGCGGAAATTGGGGAGCGGAGAAATTTGTAACCCAGCGCGGGGCCGAACGCAGTGTCGGTAGTCGGGCGAAAATCTTTGAGTCGCGGGCGCGCCCCGCGTAACGTAGCCGGGAACCGTTTCGCTACTCGCTCCCGGAGCCGCACATGCGTTACCGCGCGCTATTCGCGCTTCTCGCCGTCACCTTTTTTCTCACCAGTGCTTCGGCCCAGCCCAAGGTGGCCGCGCCGCCGGACGCGGTGTTCGACAAGTACCGCGCGGGCGACAAGGAGGCCGCCCGCAAGTTCTACAAGAAGCACATCGACATGAACGGGCTGTCGATCCTCGCGGCGAACGAGGTCGCGGACGAGGCGCTCGTGCGCACGCACCACATCGTCACGCACATGCTCGCGGGGCGCCCGGACGTACTGGAAGCGATGGCGAAGCACGGCACGCGGCTCATCATCATCGGCAAGGACCAAGTCTACACCGACATGCCGGAGTACCGGAACACCCCGAACCCGGCGTACATGAACGAGCGCGTGCGCGGGACCGGCGGGCTCGGGGTCACGAGCTTCGGCGAGGAGAACCTGTTGAACCTCGCGGGCGACCGGTACGACGACGAGAGCATCGGCGTCCACGAGTTCCTGCACACGGTTGATGCGGCCCTCGGGCGCGTCGACGTGGGCTGGCGCAACCGCCTGGGCGAAACGTACAAGGGTGCGCTGGAGAAGGGCTTGTGGAAGAACACCTACGCGGCCTCGAACCCGGCAGAATATTGGGCCGAGATCGCGCAGTGCTACTTCGACTGCAACCGCGTGAACAACTGGAACCACGGGCCGATCGCGACGCGCGAGCAACTGAAGCAGCACGACCCGGACGGCTACGAACTCGTGAGGAAGACGATGAACCTGAAGCCGGAGACCGACTGGCGGTACGCCCCGGTGCGCAAGCAGCCGAGCGTGATTGCCCCGCCCGCGCGGTTCAAGTTCGACGGGTACTACACCAAGTTCACATTCGCCCGCGAGTTCCCGGTGCTGGGGTCGAAACAGGTAAGCGACGCGGCCCTGCTCGCGGCGAACGATACCGTGCGCAAGATGTTCGCGTACCGGCACGACATCCTGAAAGCGATGATCGCGGACGGCGCGCGACTCGTGGTCCTCGGTCGCACGGAGAAGCTGAGCGACCTGCCCGAGTTCGCCGGCGCGAAGAACAAGACGGAACTCGATCTCGTGCGGTACCTCGACTACGCGCCGGCGCTGAAGCTGATGGTCGTCCCGGAGGAGAGCGTGCTCAAAGCGCCCGACGAGCCGTTCGCCGGGAAGTGCATGGTGGTGAGCGTGTTCGCGAAGGGGCTGTACCACGTCACCGCGACGCGCCCGGCAGACCCGGAGTTCGAGAACCGGCGCGAGAAGCAACAGTACGAACTGCGCGTGAAGCGACTGGACATCGAGTTCGACAAGAAGCTCACCACACTATTCGACGCGGCCAAAGACAAGAAGTTGTGGAAAGGCACGGCGGCGGCACGCGACCGCGCCGAATATTGGACCGCGGGCGTGGAGGCGTATTTCGACGCGGTCGGGACCGGAGTCGCTCCGAATGGGGCCGACCGACCCATCACGACGCGCGAGATGCTGAAGGCTTACGACCCTGAATTGTTCGCGCTGGTGGACGAGACGATGGCCTACAAGGAGCGCGTCGATTGGCGGGTGAAGCGGTAAGTCACGTTCGGCGCGCTGTGGTTACGCAGCGCGCCGAACAGTTCCGATCAGTAGTTGAGCGCACGACATAGGTCGTGGGTCACTGAGCCGGCTTGATCTCGAACTTACGGGCGACGGGCGCGGCGAGCTTGTAGATCTCGGCTTGCGCGGCATCGATCTTTTCCATCCGCTTCTTCAGTTCACTCGCCCGCCGCTCGGCCGCGGTCTCGGCGAGATCCTTCAGCCACTCCTTGTTCGGGAACTGGAACATCACCACGTCGTAGAACCGCTGCGCCACGATGCCGTTCTTCGCGTTGATCGCTTGCAGCACCTTGTTGCTCTGCTCCCACACCGGGCCGGTGGTGACGTTACCGAGGTTCACGCCCTTGCCCAGTTCCGCCGCGGAGAACTTGCCCACCGCAGTACCGTCGATGCTCACGGTGTAGTCGCCGTCCTTCAAACCTTGCACGGTCAGACCGTAGTAGTTCAGGTCTTTGAGTTCGTTCGTGTACGGCAGCATCGGCAGCCAGTCCTTCTGGACCGGGAGCGGCAGGGCATCGTCGGTGCGGGTGAAGGCTACGCTCGTAGGCGTGACTTCCAGACCGTCCACTTTGCATCCCTTACCGGCCGCTTGCGAGCTCTTCACTTCCACTGAAACGTCGCTCACGAGCGCCGGCGCCTTCAGGCCGGTGAGGATGGCGTGGGCCATGAGCATCCCGCCCGGAGGGGAGGTGTGGAACCCGTCGTAGTACGGCACGGCCTTCTTCGCCGCCGGGTCGTCCACTTCCATTTTGTCGGTCGCGGCGCGCGTGAGTGCGTACTGATCGACGAAGCTCACCTTGTGCTTGGCCGCGAGATCCTTGAGCGGCGCGTAGAACTCCTTCTGCGTTTCGACGTACTGCTTGCCGTTGCTCTTGTTGCGACGGTCCACCGCGTTGGGCGAGAGCAGCGCGACACGCGCCCCGGCCTTGTTCGCCATGTCGAGCATGGCCGCGGTCTTCTCGACGAACACCTTGTTCGTTTGTGGATTGAACGCGCCGTACCCGCCGTCGTTCATGCCGAAGTTGATCGTGATGGCTGTGGGTTTTTCGGCGAGAACGTGGGTTTGAAACCGGTTCGCGCCGCCGTTGGCGGTGTCGCCACCGATGCCCGCGTTGATGAACGCGAAGTTCCCCTTGGGCATCCGCGTGGTGAGGTACAGCTCGATGTAGGTCGAATACTGGTACTGCGCGGTGATGCTGTCACCGAGGAAGACGATGCGGTCGTTCGGTTTGAAGAAGAAGTCTTTTGCCGCCCCCTCTCCCGATGCGGCGGCCAGTTTGGGGTCAGCGGCGCGGAGGGTGGGTGGAGTAGGTGCGAGTCCGACAACAAATGCAGACACAAACGCGGCCGAAGCGAGCAAGCGAACCATCGGGTAAACCTCGTGCGGAAAGGTGGCACGAGGCGGATTGTAGCCGGTCGCGAGCCATTTGGACCGAAGAAAGGTGAGCGCTGCCCTTGTTCTTGGTAAAATGAGTTGAGAAGCTCAAAGCGAGGTGCAGAAACCGTGCTCAAGGCAAGTGAATTCATGCCGATTGCGTTTGAAGCGACCGCCGTCGGCTTCAATTTGAGCGCCTCGAGAAGTAAGCTCGCCGCCCGTCTGCTCAATCACTACGGCGACCGTATCGACGACATCACCGAGTTAGGTTTTACCCGACGGAAGCAATCCTACTCGGATGAGTTCCAAATCATGTTTGGGAGCGTGGGATTTCTTACGGTCGATCACATCAGGGCGAAGGTTGAATGCGGTTTTCCCGCCGAATCTGGTCCGGGAAAGAAATGGATACCCGAGCGCGTGAACTGGGCGGTCGATCTCCTCTCGCTGATCTTAGACTTTCACAAGCAACGAGCGTGCTCCTTGTGGTTTGAAATGACTTGGCTTCTTTGGGAGGAATCTTCCACGACTCGTCTGATAGATCAGCTGGGGTTAACTCGCTCCTTGAACGGGTTCTTTGCCGCGTCCCAAGAGTTTGAAATTCGTGGCGACTCGCAAACGGAATTGCCGGGGCTGTTCCCGGTAACGTGCGAGCTCACGATGGGGCGCATGGTAAACTACGAGCCGCCCGAAGATATTGGGGTTCAATTAAAGTACCGAAGCCCAGACAATCGACACGATGATGATTACCCTGTTGACTACTCTCGGGAGACACTCGACCTGTTCTTTGCAACTGCTCCAGAGGTCATGTATCAACAGTTCGATCGTTTGTTCCCGGATGGAGAAGCTCCATGAATACTTGGCCCCGGCAGGACAATCTCACTTTCGCCCTCTCGGACCGGTCGCGGCACAGTTCTGAACCTATCCGAGAGAAAAAATTCCGAGTCGTGCGCGGAGCTAAGGGGGCTTCGCGATTCCAGTTTTGTCGCACGAACGCGCGCGCGGACGACCAAGGCAAGATAGATGAACACCTCGCGTACTTGAAGCGCATGGCGACCGATGCGGTCGTGTCGCCCGCACTCGCGCACCGGGCCAAAGTTGTCTGGCATGTTGCTTGGATCTCTTTGGAAGGTGCATTGCCCGTTCCGGCAGCTGCCGCAATTACCGATGGACCTGTCGAGTATTTCTGGGAGATCGGGGCGCATCAGATGTCGGTCGAAATTCCGGTCGAAGGTGCGTGCCACTGGTTCTACCGGAACAAGACCACCGGCGAAGTGTGGGGCGGTGATAACCCAACCGACGACGTATTGCCCTTGCGCATCGTTCGCTATTTAGAGCGCCTCGTAGCGAGCAAACACTGATGCCGTCGGACGCCCAGCCCGAACCAATTATTCCTGGCCTGGACGGGACTCCCGTGCCTGGAGGGATACGCGCTATCCGCATGGGCAATGAACCCAAGCTCGACAATCTCAGTCCCGAAGCACTTCGACGAGTTCAAGAAGGGAAGGCGATCCCGTCTTTCTTTAAGTTGTCATCCGAAGACGAGAAGCAAATCGTCCCGCGCCTTTCCGTCTGGCTTGAACCATTGACCAGTGTAGCTCAAGCCTGGATTTTAGTTGGTGCGAATTTAAAACGTCGCTGGGTGTTATTCCTGAAGATCGACCAAATTCGCACTGTCATCGCACCGGCGGTAGAGAAGTTCCCGCAAACGCCGCCACTTGAAGTTGAATGGGAGCGTGCGACCCGGCTGACGGAAGCTGGTGATCGCGTTCCAGAAACCCGCACCGGGTGGGAAGGGCACGCAGGAATCACGAATCTGAACAAGGGAAACAAAACACAGCGAGAGGCAATCCGCTGGCAACTGGCCGATCTCGCTGTGGTACAAATCCTATCGGAAGAAGATTTGACTTCGTTTATCAATGAGCAGAAGTCAGACCATAAATCTTCCTCTACACCTTCTTAAACTGTGTGGTGAGTTCAAAGGTGCCGTCGGGCAGCGGAACTTTCTGGTAATCGCCAAAGAGGTTAGGCGCGTCCTTCTGGAGCACGTCGAGGACCGCCCCCGCGAGCTTGCGAATCTCGGGTTCGGCGAACGCGGACCCGCGTTGCTCGAAGAAGTGCCGCAGCGCGCGGGCGTTGGCGGTGATGAAAATCTTCGTCTCGGTCGCGTTCGGCAGCACGCTGCGTGCGGCTTGGCGCGCGGTCTTGCGCCGGGTGGTGCGGTCCGAATCGGGTGGGAGCATTGCAGCCGTGGCCGCTGCGGGATCGGCCAGTTTCGTGTTCAGCGCTTCGGCCAGTTTGACGTAGGCCGCGTGCGACTGCTTCACGGTTTCGAGCCAGATCGCGTGCAACTCGGGGTCGTTCGCGATGATGTCCGGCTCGACGTACTCGGCCACCGACTCATCCACATAGCGCTGTGAAAGTTGCGAGAACCCGAACCCCGCGCGGTGCCGCACCAGTTCGTGCGTGAGCGAACGCGACACCCCCGTGAGGAGCAAGTTCCACACGGCGTGCTCGAGCACGCTGCCGTGGCCGACTTCCTTGATGTGCGTGAGGTACGCCGCGTTCCCGCCCGGGCGGGGCTTCGCGAAGCTCATGTAGCACACGCGCCCGGCCGTTTCGGTGAGCACCTCGCCGGCGACCTCGCTGTCGCTCTCCCAGCTCACGCCGTGGTCCGCGAGGAAGCGATCGAGTTCGGCGTCGTCCACCGTTTGCTTGCCGAGAACGTACACCGACGGCTCGGTAATGACGCGAATGCCGGTATCCACTGTGGAAACTGTGGGGTGAGGAGTTGGCACAACCATGTGCGAGGTCCGTCCATAAGGTACGATGTAATCATCTTAATCGACTGTTCCGATTGTGTGAATTGAGTCCGAGTTGCCCATGTCACGTTTCGACGTGTCGCAGGCCGCGCCACACGAACTGTTGCCCGCGTGCCGGCTGTTGTTCGCCCGATCTGGTGCCGCAGACCGCGATCAGTTCGTGGAGCGCTGTCACGACCGGCTCCTTTCGGACGGCGAAGCGTCGCGCATTTTTGTCGCACGAGAAAGCGGGCGACTACGGGCGGCGGCCCTCGTTCAAACGCTACCGGGAGCACTCGGAATCGCGTTACCACCGCGCGGTCATTCCCGACAATTCGAGGACGCAGTTACGGCCGCCGCGTGCGCGTGGCTCCGCGAACGCGGCGTGAAGGTTTGCCAGGCGTTTGCCGCCCAGAACGAACGCGACGAAATGGCCCCACTCGAGCGCCACGGTTTCAAACACACCACGCAGTTGGTGTTCTTGCGGCACTCGGGCACCCGAACAAAAAGCTCGGCGCAACCAACCCCTCGGTTAACGTTCGCGTTCAGTGCGCCCCCGCTCGTCGATCACATGGAAGACACGCTCCTCGCCACACACATAGACAGCCTCGACTGCCCCGAGCTGAACCGCCCGCGAACCGCCGCCGAGATCATGCGGGGCTTCGCCGAGACCCCTCATTCCGAATGGTATCTCGCGACGCGGGGCGACGAGCACGTCGGCTTGGCGATCATCGAACCGGGCGCGGAGGGGGCGATTGATTTGACGTACCTGGGCATCGAACCCACGAAGCGCGGGCGCGGATTCGGTTCGGAATTATTGAACTTTGTTATCACCTCGGTTGCGTACTCCGGCCCGCTGAACGTATCCGTCGATGCCCGGAACGCACCGGCCATGCGCCTCTACGCACGGCACGGGTTCGCCGAGTACGATCGGCGCGAGGTTTGGCTCGCGTCGTGGAGCATCTAACTTCACTCTGATTTCGTTCAAGTACACCTTCGCGCTTTCAACTGGGGCACTTGCGCCAAACGGCGCCATATTGCGCCTTCTGGCGCGATTACTGCGCGCATACCCGGCGCGCGTGACTCTGCCGGCCGCGCCAAGCCCCGTTCCCGGATACCGCCACTTACCGACCTTCCTGCGCGTAGGCGCGGGGCTCGGGGCGCAGATATTGAAAGGAACTCAGAATCGCACCGGGGAGTTTGTCTGTGCCACCCCGACTCGCTACTCGTGCTCTCGCATACCAGGACACGCCGGTTTCGGCCGCCCCCGTGCGGACGGGACCGTCCGTGCAAGCCCTGGCCGACGCGGTCTCGTCCCGCGTCGGGGCCGCGCGCTTCAACCTCTGGTTCCAGGGGAACGCGACGTTCGTCCCGCTCGGCGGCCGGATCGTCGTCGCGACCCGGAACCAGCACATGCAGGAGTGGCTCGAGCACACATTCGGCACGGCCGTGAAAGCGGCGGTCGCCGAAGTCTACGGCGCGGACACGACTCTGCGGTGGGCTGTGGACAACCTCCCCCTCGAAGAAACGCGGAGCGAGGAAAACGGAGCGCGGAGCGAAGACAAGAAGAGCGAGAACCGGGATCGTGGGGCCGCGCGGAGCGAAGACAAGAAAGCCGCGGATTCTGCTTCCAAATCTGCCCTCCGCGCTCCGCACCCCGCGATTCCCCAAGTCGACTTGTTCGGCGACCCGGTCTCGCAACCGAAGCCGAAGGTCAAGCGCCCCGATCCGGAAGCGGAAGCCCTCGCTCGGCCGATCTCGTCGCAGCGCACCGGGCGCCGGTGGAAGTCGCTCGCGGACTTCGTCAGCGGCCCGTGTAACCGCGTCGCGCACGCTTCAGCGCTCAGCGTGATCGAAGAACCGGGGCAGGGGGCGAACCCGCTCGTGGTTCACGGCCCGGTCGGGACCGGTAAGACGCACCTCCTCGAAGGCATCTACGCGGGGATGAAGCGGCAGAGCGATCAGCGCCCGTGCTACGTAACCGCGGAAGAGTTCACCACGCGGTTCGTGCAGGCGTCGCGGCTCGGCAAGATGTCCGCGTTCCGGCGCCAGTTCCGCGAGTGCAGCACGCTGCTCCTC
The DNA here is from genome assembly GCF_017939745.1 of Gemmata palustris. Classification (NCBI taxonomy): domain Bacteria; kingdom Pseudomonadati; phylum Planctomycetota; class Planctomycetia; order Gemmatales; family Gemmataceae; genus Gemmata; species Gemmata palustris. Next base: position 6,147,942 of record NZ_JAGKQQ010000001.1, read on the forward strand.
GACGATCTGCACTTCCTCGCGACCAAGAAGGCCACGCAGGAAGAGTTCCTCCACACGTTCGATGCGCTCGTGGCCGATGGTCGGCAGGTCGTGGTGACAATGGATTGCCACCCGCGCCTGGCCGACGAACTGATGCCGGAGTTGCTCGACCGGCTCCTCGGCGGCGCGGTGTGGGGCCTGATGCCCCCGGACCCGGAGACGCGGCTCGAAATCCTCCGCAAGAAGTCGTGCGGCCCCGGGCCGATGATTCCCGACGCCGTGCTGAAGGCGCTCGCGAACACGCTCCGCGGGAACGTGCGGGAACTCGAGGGCGCGGTGAACAGCGTGCGCCACTATGCGAAGGTGACCGGGCGCCCGGCAGACATGGCGACGGCCCGTGAAGCGCTCGGCGACCTGCTCCGGCACGCGGTGCGGGTGGTTACCGTTGCGGACGTGGACGCGGCCGTGTGTACGACGCTCCGGCTCGCCGCGGGTACGCTGCAATCAAAGGCCCGCACCTGGGCCGTCAGTCACCCGCGCATGATCGCGATTTACCTGTCCCGCAAGCACACGGCCGCGACCTATGGCGAAGTGAGCAAGCACTTCGGCGCGAAGACGCACAGCACGGCGGTGGCGGCGGAGAAGAAGGTGCGGGCCTGGCTCGACAAGAACGCGAGCGTGGCCATCGGCGACCGCGAATGGTCGGTGAAGGAACTGGTCGACCGCATCGAGCGCGAACTGCAGCGCTGAGCGGCCCGCTACTTTTTCTCCCATCGCCCGATCGCGCGCTTTGCTTCCTGAGTGCGGAACGCTCCCGCGTGACCGGCGGCCAACTCCTTCAACAGCGTGCGCGAACTGTCAGTGCCAAGCGCTTCGAGTAACTCGATCGCGCGGCAATCGGTGACCTTGCTCTCATCGGTTTCGCGCTCCCCCCTTGCGGCCGGTTTGAGGCGCATCCTCACGATCTTAACCGCCGCCTCCGGTTCGCGGGCGAGGCGCGCCATCGCGAGGTACGCATCTTTTGCGTTGGGGGCTGTGAGCGTGTCCCATAACTTCGCTGCGCTCGTTTCTTTCTTGAGCGCGTCCGGCAACGGCACGGACTGGAGCCGCACGTCCCACACGAGAACGGTGTGATCCCCGCCCGCGGTGAGGAGCTTCGTCCCGTCGGGGGTGAACCCGAGTACGCGAACTTCGCCGCGGTGTCCCTGCAACGTGCGGCGAAGTTCGCTAGTGACGGTTTCGCTCAAATGAAGGACGTCCGGCTCATCCAGGTTCCATAACCAGGCGTATTGACCGGTACTTGGTGCCAGCGCGACACCGCGCGGATCGCCTTGGCTCCCGTCATACTCGTCCCGAACAGTATGTACCTCCGACATTAGCCGGCCGGTTCCGGCTTCCAGGGTGCGCAACCCCTTGAGGGACCGATCGATTAATAACCGCGGGTTCGGGCGCAGTGAGAGCAACGTGAGGGGTCGGTTGGGGGCGTCCTTCCATGCGGTAGTTAGCTCCTTGCCAGTTTTCGCGTCCCAGCACTGCGGCGAACAGCCGTCCGCAAATACTGCAGCGCCGTCGAATGTGAACCCGGGCGTACCCTCACTTAATAGCCCTTCCAAGGCAAACCGCTTCTTGCCACTCGGCCAGTCCCATACTGTGAGGTATTTCGGGTTCCCGGTCCATGTCAGCGCTGCTTTGCCGTCGGGAGCGAACACGACGAAGTGCGGTTCTAGTTCCGCCATGCCGCCGGGCAGCGGCACTTCCAAACTGGCGAGCAAATCGCGCGCGACCAAGTGGGTTTTCGTGCTGTAAAGCACCGTCGTCCCGTCCGGCGTAAACGTCGGTCGGTTGAGGTAACGGTTCGTATCGAATAGTCCCGGTGCGCCGGCAAACGCGCGCAGTTCCTTTCCTGTCGCAACGTCCCACAGCCGCACGGTTTCGTCTTCGGCCCACGTCAGAAGGCGTTTGCCATCGGGCGACAGTTCCGCGTGCTCGACCGGCGCCCGGTGCCCGGTTACTTCTTCAAAGGGGCGCAGTGTATTCGCGCCCCACAGCCGGACCAACCCGTAACAATCCGCGGTCGCAATCGTGGCGCCATCGGCCGACACCGCAACCGCGCGCGGCGCATCGGCGTGCCCTTCGAGCCGGCCGAGTTCCTTCCCGGTTTTCAGGTCGATGACGAACGTCTGGCGGTCGATGGCGACGAACACCTCGCACCCGCTCGGAGCGAACACGAACGCGCCCCTGTCGTCCGGCCCGCCGTCAAGTTGAGCTGCCGTGTACCGCCACCGGGTCAGCGCGCGGCGCTTGCCGGTCGCAAAATCGAACAGATCGAAGCCCCATTCTTCTTGTTCAGCCGTATACACGACGATCGCGCTGGCGTCGGGCGCGAGCATGAGGCGATTTGCGCCCGGCGCTCGTACCGGCTTCCCCGGCCTGCCCGTGGCCACGTCCCACACGGTCGCGGTGCATTCCCGGGTACCGGGGTTCGCAAGCGCGCGGAACGTGACGATCTTCTTGCCGTCCGCAGAGAGGTGTACCGCGTCGGCTCCTTCTGCACCGAGATCGATCGCGCCAATTCGTGTGAGTTTGGCTGCAGTGGGCGCCGATTTCAGTTCAAACACGTGAACCGCGTGCCGCCCGTCTGCGGACTTCCACCGCGCCGCACCCCGCGTGCCGTCGGCGCTGAACTCGAAGTCGGTGTACTCGGGGCCGTGTTTCGGACGCACCACGTTGAGCCAATCACCCAATTCAAAATAAGGAGTGACCGATATTACGGGCGGCGGAACAATTTTCGGATCAGTGAAGTCCCACACGCGGAAATCGTCCGGGAACAGCTCGCCGGTCCCATTTTTCGGCCCCGGTTCGGCGCGGCACACAACAGCGAACGCGCCGCCTTTTCCCCACACCAACCCCCGGAACAATTCGCTGTTCACTTTCTGTTCGCGGATCGGCTTTCCGGTGCTCGCGTCCCACGTTGTCACTGCCAGTAACCCGATTCCGGCCTCTCTCACCGTAACAAACTGCTTACCATCGGGCGAAAGGGCGAGGTGCGTAACCACCCCACCGGCGCGGAAGCGGTCGTCGCCCAGGCGCGCGACGGCGCCCGGCGGCAGGTCGGCCGCGGACGCGATTTGTGCGAGAAACAGCAGAGCGATCGACAGCGCGGCACGCGACATCGGGAACCCTCCGGCCGCATGGTAGCCGAACGACGCAGTTCGCCGCGAGACGAACCTGTTACCGGTGGAATGTGCTGTGGGTGCCGCACGTTGGCGAGTCCGGCACTAGTTCTGCTTTACCCCATTTCGGCCGCAGTCCGCCGGCCCCTTGCGGCGCGTGTTGTGCGTCGGTATCCCAACCCCGACCGACCGCCCATCACGCATCACAACGGAGGCGCGCGTGCGCACGCTCATCACCGGCGGAGCCGGGTTCATCGGGTCTCACCTGTGCGAACGGTTCCTCGCCGAGGGGCACGAAGTCATCGCCGTGGACAACATGATTACCGGCGACCTCGCGAACCTCGACCCGTTCCGCACGAACCCGCGGTTCCGGTTCATCGGGCACGACATCTCCGCGCCGCTGAAAGTGAAGCAGAAGCTCGATAACGTTCTGCACTTCGCCAGCCCCGCCAGCCCGGTCGATTACCTCGAGCACCCGATCCCGACGCTGAAGGTCGGCTCGCTGGGCACGCACAACACGCTCGGTCTCGCCAAGACGCACGGCGCGCGCTACCTGCTCGCCAGCACCAGCGAGGTGTACGGCGACCCGCTCGAGCACCCGCAGAAGGAGAGCTATTGGGGCAACGTGAACCCGATCGGCGTGCGCGGGTGCTACGACGAAGCGAAGCGGTTCGCCGAATCCATCACGATGGCCTACCACCGCGCCCACGGCGTGAACACGCACATCATTCGCATCTTCAACACGTATGGCGAGCGCATGCGGCTCAACGACGGGCGCGTGCTGCCGAACTTCATGTACCAGGCGCTGATGGGCGAGCCGATCACCGTGTACGGCGCCGGGGGACAGACGCGGAGCTTTCAGTACGTGTCCGACTTGGTCGAGGGGATCTGGCGGTTGCTGTTCACGGACTTCCACGACCCGGTGAACCTCGGCAACCCGGCCGAAATCACCATTTTGGAGTTCGCAGAGGAGATTCGGAAGCTCGCGGGCAGCAAGAGCGAAATTGTGTTCAAACCGCTGCCACAGGACGACCCGAAGGTGCGTCAGCCGGACATCACCCGCGCGCGGCATCTTCTGGGCTGGGAACCGAAGGTCGGCCGCGACGAGGGGTTGAAGCGGACGATGGACTTCTTCCGCAACAAGTTGGGGAAGTGAGTCTTCTCACCGGAGCCGCAGGAACTTGTTCATGCGGCGCTCCAGGCGCTCCCAGACCGCGCCCGTGGGCGTGCTCACGGCCGGGAGCCGTTCGGGAAAGTGCGTGAGTTTACCGTCCGGGTTCACCTGGGCGAAGCCGAAGAGCGCTTCCGCCCACGGGCCGTTATCGTCCCACGGGGCGCCCACCAGTCCGCACACCAAATAGGCTGCCGTTCGGTGCAGTACGGCACCCTGGATCTCCACCACGATGCCCACCGGCACCGGGCGCAGGCACTCCATGTTCAGCACGCGCCGCAGCACGAGGTTCGCTTCCGGGCCAATGTGCTTCCACGCGGTCGCGTAGCCCGCTTCGAGCACGAGCCGGAGCATCGCGCCCGCGTACAGCGTGCCGTGGTGGTTCGCGTCGGCGGGGAGAACGAGTTTGTGGCTGTGTGTGATGGCCATGACGGGCAATCGGTTGACCGGCTCGGGTCCGGTGGAATCGCCTACTCGATGAACGGGTTCACCACTGCGCCGCGGTTCGCGGACCGCGCCAGTGGTAACTGCGGGTCCACCCGACCGTGCTACTTCTGCCCGAACGAGTGCCACCCCGTGAACGACCGGTTCGGTTTCCACTGTCGCTCCCTCGTACCCATCGACGTGACACAAAACAGCGGTTCACCTTCGAGCGGCGGAAGTTCGACACGCGAAGCGGACCCGGCAATTGTTCGCAGCGCGCTCACGGGCAGTTTCAACCGTGCCGCACGTGACGGAGCGAGTGGAACGTTCAATTCCCACGCGGCGGATACCGCACTGCGTTCGGAGGCGATGCAACGGAACCGGTCAACACCGGCGCCACCGGGCACACAAATCGTACACACCGTCCGCGCGTATCTTTCACCCGGCAGCGCCCTTTTACCGACGCGCCGGCGGCGAAACAAGGGCACCTGCGCAACGGATTTCCGGTTCCCAGGAGGGCGTACCCGCTCTCCTGGGAACCGTTCTTCGCGTCGAAAGAAGAATGCGGGCACGGCGCCCGCGGTTCCAAGAAATGTCGCACGGTCAGTTGTTCGAGGCGCTCCGGCGCTGGATGAGCTCGCTTCGCACTTTGGAGAAGTCCGGATCGCGGCGGTTCACGGCGTCCCATTCCGGAGTGGTCAGCGCGTCCGCGTCACGGAAGCCCGCGTCGATCGCCTTACGCAGCGCGGCGACGGCTTTCTTCGCGTCGCTGATCTTGGCCGAGTCCGTTCCCCGCGTCGCGGCCGCGCACCCGGCGAACGTGTGGGCGACCGCGAACAGATCCTCGGGGGTCTTCGCGACGCGCTCCAGTTCATAGGCAACGTTGGCCGCTTCGGGCGGGTGGTCCGCACGAATTTCGAGCGAGGCGACCATCCGCAGCGCGGCGACCCGCGTGGCGTCGTACTTCTTGTCGGCCAAGTTCTTGGGGTTGCTCAGACCGACCTTCACGGCTTCGAGGAACACCAGCTTTTCGTTCGCGAGTTCGACGACCGGCCCGAGTAGCGGATCGTCCTTCATCCGCTTCACCTCGTCCCGTGCTTGCTCGTACCAGTCCTTCGCGGCAGACAGTTGCCGAACCTCGGTGTTGATGTCGCCGCACCGGATCAGTGCGAGAGCGAGTCGGCGCTGGCCCGCTTTGGTGCGCGAGTCCGCGTTGTTCTTGAGCGCGACCCACAGCGCGATCGCGTGCCGCGCGGACGCAAGCGCCTGGGTGCTGTTACCGAGGGTCGCGTAGAACCCGGCGAGCCGCTCCCACGCGCTGGCCTCTTCTTCCTTTGCCTGGACGTTCTCCTTGTCGAGTCGCGCGAGTTTCTGGAACCGGTCGAGCGAGTTCTGCCACACGATCAGGGCGCCGGTGGGGTGCCCGTCGTTCGCGAGCACCTGGCCCCACTTGCCGTAAGCCAGGGCGATGTCGCGCTGGGCCTGTGCGCTGCCCTTGTTGGCAGCGGCCAGGGCCACGAGCATCTTCGTGGCGCGGCTCGCGAGCTGGTTGGCCGGCGCGGGCTTCCCCTCGGCGCAGTGCGCGTCCGCCTGCTTGTACAGCCCCACCGCGAGATCGCGCTTTAAACTCGCCGATTCACCGTCCTTGGCCTCCGCCTTCGCGAAAATCTCCACACACGCTTGAAACGCGCTCACGGCCCCTTTCGGGTCTTTGAGGGCGAGTTTACAGTCGCCGATGTGCTGCCACCCGTGCGCGCGTTCGAGCTTGGCCGCCGCGCTCTCTTGATCGAGTTCTTGAAGCGCCGTCAGCAGCGCGAACGACGCCTCGTACTCCACAAGGGCGTCTTTCGCGTAACCCCCGGCGAGGAGCGCGTCGCCGTAGCACCGCCGGGCGAGCGCGAGGTCGCGCTGGGCCTTCGCCGATTTGGGGTCGATCGTTTCGAGGGCCTGGCACCCCTCCTTGCTCTTTTTGCCGTTATCGAGCGCGCGCACGATGTCGCCGGTGCGGATCTGAACCAGCCCGAGTCGGCCGTACAGGAGCGCGCGATCGGCGCCCGCGCCCGCGTTCTGAGGGTCGACCACCATCAATTCATCGAGCACCCGAATCCCGTCCTCGTAATCCCTGGCGGCCGCACCCATTAGCGCGCGATCGAAGTGGACCTCGCCCAATCGAGCGTGCGCGTCCGCGCGTTCGCGCTGAACGTCGGCCCGATCGCGCGGGAACTTCGGGGCCAGTTCGGTTCGCAGTTTCAAGCACTTCCCGGCGCTCTCGCTCGCGCCGTTCGTGTCCCCCGTGCGGAGTTGCAGGCCCGCGAGTGCGTCGAGGCTGTCCGCAAAGTCGCGCGTGCGGTCGAGGTTACCGAGCGCGTCTTCGGAAAGCTTCTGGCGCGCGGCCAGGGCGAGCTTGCAGTCGTCAACGGCTTTGCCGGTTTCGCCGCGCTCCATGCGAATCAGGGACCGCCGCGCCCGCGCCGCGGCGAGGTCTTGCTGCGCGACCACATCGGTCTTGTCCGCGGCGAGGGCCTCGAAAATTGTGACGGCTTCGTTGATCGCGGTGAGCGCGGACGTCGTGTCGCCCGCTTGAACGTGGATGCCCGCGAGCTTGTCGAGCGCCCGGGCCAGGTCGCGGTCCGCGCCGCGGAGATCGGCCGCACGCTCTTCGGGGGTCCGCGCGTCGCCATCCGCGGCCAGTCTCTTGACGTCCCGGGCCACCTTGACCGCTTCGAGGAACTGCTCGCGCGCCCGCGTCGTTTCGCCGACGAGTTGGTACACCTCGCCCATTTGCCGGTGTGCCGAAACCAGCGTCCGGTCGGCCCCGATGTCGCCCTCGACCTTGCCCTCGATGAGCTTCTTGAGGCCGTCGGTGGCGTTCAGCAGCAGCGTTTTCCGAATCGCCTGCATCCCGGCGCGGTCGGCGAGCTTCTTGTCGAGGTCGTGGACGAGCGTGTTGTACGCTTCGACCGCCTTCTCGTAGCGCGAGCGCGCCACGTCGCGTGCGAGTCCGACCCGGACCTTCTCGGCCTCCGTCCGCTCCTTCTCCTTCGTCACTTGCACGAGCGCCTTGGCCGTTTCCTTCTCCTGTGCGGCCACCTTGTCGCGTTCCGCGGCCGTTTCCTTTTCCTTCTCGGTCACGAGGTCGAGGGCCGTCTGCGTGCTCTTTCGGCCCTCGTTAATGGCCCACGCGATGCCCCCGGCCGCGAGCACGCCCGCCAGGAGCAGCGACGCGCCGGTCGCGATCCGGGCCGGGTGCCGGCGCGCCCAGCGCGCGAGGCGGGCTGTCAGTGGATCGCGGTACGCGCTCACCGGCTCGTCGGAGAGCCACCGCTCCACATCGGTCGCCAGGTCCAGCGCGGTCGCGTAGCGGTCGTTTTGGTTCAGCGCCATCGCCTTGCGGCAAATCGCGTCGAGCGGCTTCGGGCAATCGGCGTTCACCGCGGCCGGCGGCTCGAACGCGCCGCGCCGCACCTGATTGAGCGTCTCCACCGCGCTCTTCCCGACGAACGGGGCGCGGCCGGTGAGGATGGCGAACAGCGTGGCACCGAGCGAGTACACGTCGGCCCGCGGACCGACTTTGTCGATCTCCCCGGCCGCCTGCTCGGGCGGCATGTACGACGGCGTGCCGACCGCGGTCCCGGCCATCGTCATGTGCGACGGCAGATCGGTCGCCTCCGGATCGTGGCGGAACCCGGCTTCGGCCGTGGCCCGCATGATGCGGTCGAAGTCGGGGCCGTCCGACAACGATTTCGCGAGCCCCCAGTCCACGACGAGTACTTCGCCGAACTTGCCGACCATCACGTTCGCCGGCTTGATGTCGCGGTGAATGATGCCCTTGTCGTGTGCGTAGGCAATAGCCTTACACACGTAGACGAAGCGCGACAGCAGGTTCCGGAACGCGACCGTGCGCGGGGTCTCTTTTTCGCCCGAAGCGGGCACCGGGTCCGCGCCGGGTTCGGTCGGCTTCGGTTCGGCCTTTTCGACTTTCTCGGTCTTTTCGGCCCCCAGCGCCCGGCCCGCGGCCGTCGGACCGTGGTAACGATCGATTTCGTCTTTGAGCGTTTCGCCGCGAATGAACCGCATCGCGTAGACGGGCCGGCCGCGCGCGTCGTTCACGAGACCGAAGACGGGCACCACGCCGGGGTGGTCGAGCCGGGCCGTGAGTTCGGCTTCCGTCAGGAAGCGCCGACGACTGCCGGGATCGTCCGCGTACCGCGACTTGATGCGCTTGACCGCGACCTCGCGGTTCAGTTCGGTGTCGCGCGCAGTGAACACTTCGCCCAACCCGCCGCTCGCGTGCAGCCCCTTGAGCGCGAACCGGCCGACCATCGTGCCGCTGGTTTGCGGCGCGGAAACCGACACGCCCGGCCCGGCGGACACGGAAATAGGGGAGGTGTCGTGCGACAGGTCGCCGGAGATGCCGCCCGACATCGCGCCCGAGGCGGCGGTGCGGCCCGCGGGCGACGGCAGGGTCGCGCCGGGCTCGGCGACGTTAGAACCGACAACCGTTCCAGCGTCCGGGGCCGAGTGCGCGGCCGAGATCCGGGTCACATCGGCGGCGTCGTTCGTCTCCCCCTGCGCGGCCGGAGCCGTGGCGGAAACCAGTGTGGCACCGTCGTCGACCGCTACGGGGTAAGCGAGTGTCGCGTCCGGGGCGACCGGTGGCGGGGTGATGGCCGCCACCGGTGCTCCGGCGGAACCAATTTCCGGCGCGGCGCCCGGCAACAGTGTTGGCTCGACCTCGTCCGGGTCGCTTGGCGAAGCCATGATCGACGGTCCTCCGGGTGGAGGTGATTACGGGAACTGTTAGCGTAACCTTTCGCGTGCCGATCGGGAACGGCAACGGGATAGAAAGAGTGGGGAAATGGGAAGTCTGGATGGGCGCGGCAGGACGCGATCAGCGGACGCGGTCGACCCCCGTTTATCTCTGTTGGGATCGTGCATTTGGGCCACTTCACGCACAAAACAAGCCACATACAAAAAACGCGCCGTTACCGCGTAACTGACATCGCGTATACCAAAAATAGATGTGAAAATAACCGACAGCGTAATCAACATGCGAGCGGCTGCGTTGAAATCTTGGTGCGACGGCGCGGCGTGCGCCCACCGGTAGTGGCCAAAAGCGCCGGAAAACTCGCGCCGCGCCGTTCGCGAGGTCTCAATAAAACGCCCGCTAACGAGAGCAAAGGGCCAATTTAAGACGACGGTGCGCCGGGCGTAGCCTCCAACGGCCCAAATGTTAGCAATTGTTAGCCGTCGGCGCTGAAATGCTGAAAAACCAAGGATTCCCCGCACTACAAAACGTCAGCAGCACGGGCAAAGCGAGCAGCAAATGTTAGTGCGGGTTAGCCAAAAGCGCTAACCCGCCCGGAACAATAATAATTAGACAAGATCGAATTTACAAACGCATTTACATTTAAAAACTGCTAACGATCGCTCCCGACTCAGCGCCCCATTTTGCCCATGAGCGCGAGGAACTCGGCGTTGGATTTGGTCTTCGCCAGCCGCGCGACCAAGCCCTCCATCGCCTCGACCGGCTTCTGCTGCATGAGGCTCCGGCGCAGGAGCGTGATCTGCTCCAACGTTTCCGCCGGCAGGAGCCGCTCTTCCTTCCGCGTCCCGGACGCGCCGAGGTCGATCGCGGGGTACACGCGGCGCTCGGCCAGCGCCCGGTTCAGCACCAGTTCCATGTTCCCGGTGCCCTTGAACTCCTGAAAGATCACCTCGTCCATGCGGCTACCGGTTTCGATGAGCGCGGTGCCCAAGATGGTGAGGGTGCCGCCCTCCTCGAACGCGCGGGCCGCGCCGAACAGGCGCTTCGGCACGTCGAGCGCCTTGCTGTCCACGCCGCCGCTCATCGTGCGCCCGCTGCCGGACGTTTTGTTGTACGCGCGGGCGAGGCGCGTCAGGCTGTCGAGCAGCACGACGGAGTCCTTGCCCTGCTCGGTCAGGCGCTTGGCGCGCTCCACCACGAGTTCCGCGAGCCGGGTGTGGTTCGCGGTGTTCTGGTCGGAACTGGACGCGATCACCTCGACCGGCGGCGGGGTCGTGGAGCCGGCCTCGGCCGCCTTGCGCACGATGTTCCGCTTGATATCCGTGACCTCTTCGGGCCGTTCGTCCACGAGCAAGATCATGAGGTGAACGTTCGGGTGGTTGGTGATGACGGCCTGCGCGATGTGTGTGAGCAGGACCGTCTTACCCGAGCGCGGCGGGGCCACGATCAGCCCGCGCTGGCCCATCCCGATGGGCGTGAACATGTCCATCACGCGCGTGGTGAGCGGCTCGGGGCCGGTTTCGAGCCGCAGCCACTTCGTGGGGTCGACCGGCGTGAGTTCGTCCCAGGCGCGGCGGCGGAATAACTTCGGGTCCGCCCCCTCGATCTCGGTGACGGACGCGAGCCGCGGACCCGAGCCGCGGCGCGGCGGCTCAAGCGCGCCGCCGAGCATCACGCCCTCCGCGAGATTCAGCTTGTGAATGAGCGGCCCGGGAACATAGGCGTCGTTCGGCGTGGGGGCATAGTTCCTGGCGGGGTTACGAAGGAACCCGTGCCCCCGTGGGTGCATCTCCAGCACGCCCAGCGCGCTGTTGCGAGGATCAGACATGCGGGAACTCTACTCTCGTACAGGAACCTGGCGCCCGGTGCGAAAACCGAGTGCAGCGGAAACAGAAAGCCAAGAGGAAAAACGGCAGTCATCGACCGCGGGACGGGTGCGAGCGTTTTCTCGGCAAGTGGGAGAGATTCTAACCCCCATTGTGGACAAACGCGAGAGAGAAACAACGGGAGTTTGCAGATAGCGACTCGCACCAACGGGCCGGGGCTGTTAGAGTCACGGCCCCGGGGTACTCGGGCAAACAAAATAGGGTCACCGAACGTCACGCGCTCCGACTCCCGGGCGCAGCGCTTCCAGGTGCGGACCTCCGGGCGGTTCCGCACCCGCGCCCCCGAGGGACCACCCCACACTACGTAAGGTGATGATTCCATTCTTCATCGGTGAATACTCGGAGATGTTCTTACAATAACGTGGCCATGAGCGCGTCGCCACGTATCTTTGACACCCTCAGATCCGACGCGCGTAAGAACGCACTCGAAGACTCGACGAGTAGCCCTTACATTCGCGATCGCCCTCTGTTTCGACCAGGTCTTTAGTTCTCGGCCCAATCACATTCTCGAACTGGGATTCCGGAGCACTATGCCTCATTTCTCGCGCCGTTCGCTTCTCGCTTCTGCCGCAATTCTCGCAACAGGAGGCATCACCCGCGCCCACGCCTGGACCCCCGATGTCCCCATGACGGGAACAGCAAACGAGAACCTCGCACCGTTCGATACGCTGTTCACCGACTTCATTACCGACCACAAGATTCCCGGCGCCGCGGTCGCGATCACGCGCGCCGGGAAGCTCGTTTACGCGCGCGGGTTCGGCTACGCCAAAGTCGCGAAGAAGGTGGACGTTCAGCCGGATGCGCCCTTTCGTATTGCGAGCGTCTCCAAGCCGATCACCGGCGCCGCGGTCGTGGCCCTCGCCGAACGGGGCAAGGTGAAGCTCGACGACCCGGTTCTCAAGTACGTGAAACTCGATCCCTTTCTGACCGGTGGGGCGAAGGTCGACGAGCAGTGGGCGAAAATCACCGTTCGCCAGTGCCTTCAGCACACCGGCGGCTGGGACCGCGACAAGAAGGGCGGGTTCGACCCGATCGCGGTCCCGTGCCGGATCGCCCGCGAGATGAAACTCGCGAGCGACGCGCCGACCCCGTGCGACGTCGTGCGGTACATGATGGGCCGCCCACTCGATTTCGCCCCGGGCTCGAAAATGGCGTACTCGAACCTCGGGTACCTCGTCCTCGGGCGCGTGATCGAATCGGTCACGGGCCAGAAGTACGAGCCGTGGGTCCGGAAGAACGTGCTCGCGCCGGCGGGCGCCGGGGGCATGTCGTTGGGGCGCGGGGTGCCGGAAAAGCGCGCGAAGGGCGAAGTCTGTTACTACGACTCGAAGAAGCGCACCGGGCGCTGCCTGTACGCGCCGCGGGCCGGGGACCAGGTGCCGCGCCCGGACGGGGCGGACAACATCGAGGGCTTCGAGGCGCACGGCGGCTGGGTCGGGTCGGCCATCGATCTGGTGCGGTTCGCGTCCGCGTTCGATTACGACAAAAAATCCCCGCTGCTCTCCGCGACCGGGATCACCGAAATGTGGGCGCGGCCCGATGGCGAGGCCGGATTCGACCCCGAGAAGCACCCCAGGGTTACGTATTACGGTTGTGGGTGGAGCGTGCGCCCCGTCGGGAAAGCGGGAAAGGCGAACACGTGGCACGACGGTTCGATCCCCGGTACGGGCGCGCTTCTGGTGCGCCGGTGGGACGGGCTGAACTGGGCGGTACTGTTCAACACCGATGCGACAGCCGGCGGTCACCACCCGTCCGCACTCATCGACGAAGCGATGCACGCCACCGCCGGAACCATTAAACAGTGGCCCGCGGGTGACTTGTTCGAGAAATTCCCCGCACAGGAAGTGAAGTAAGTTCATCCGCGGCAACAAGATTCACACCATTCGCACGAGCAAAAACAACTCGGCTGTCGCTCGTGTGCTCTATCTGGTAACCTTGAATCAACTAAAACCGGGATTTTTTCCCGACCAACAGAGGCATTCGAGACAAGTAGTTGGTAGTTGACCGTGGCGCGAAATTGTGCGGTGCGAACAAATGGCACTGCACAACCAACGAACAAGAGAGCATTAACTGGCGCTGCGAACGCCCCCGTAACCTCCAGCCCGAGGGCCGGACATGAAGCCTCTCCAATTTCTCACACGACACCCGATCGCCGTTCTCGGCGTTCTCGGCACGGCGTTCGTGGTCTGGATCGGTCAGGATGTATTTCGTGGGTTTGGACTGACCAGCCCACCCCAACTGTCGGACGACGTCGTTGTTCTTGATATTAGGCAGATTCCCCCCAATTTTGAACGACCAAAGTTCACACCGCAAGGAACAGCCCAAACCTTGCCGAAGCTCAAGCCGGGAATGACGCGCACGGAAGTCGAAGGGCTCGTCGGCGCGCCCGTACCCAGCGACATCCACCCCGCGACGATCACGGGAGGAAAGGTTACGTACCACACGGCTTACGAGGCCGATCTCGAACCGCCGGCCACCGTGCGCCCGATCCGTCACACGAAGGTGATCGGCCCCGCACCGGCTCGCACGCTGGTCACGTTGGAATTCGACGCCACACAGCCCGGGCACCCGTTGGTCGAAGTTCACTACCCCGACCCGCTTTTCTGATCGTCACTTCACGAAGCCCACGAAAACTGCCGCCGGCGATTTCCGGCGGCTTTCTCGTCCCGTTAGGGTTAGTTCCGCCCGCGCCAACTGTGCCGGTTCTACCGACCGCGCGAGCGGTCCGTATTGACCCACTTTTCCACGCTCCTTAGATTGGGACTCTGGTGGGGTCCGCGCGCACGAAGCGCCGCGAGCCACGGCGCGTAGACGTTCACGCAGGGAGTCAGACAATGGCGACAGCGCAAGCGGGCCTCGAACCGACCATTTTCGAGCGCCTGGGCGACCGGTTCAACGCCTTCGTCGAGGGGTGCGTGCGCGTCATCTCCCGGATGCTGGGCGGTTCGACCGACGAGCGCCGGATCAAGAGCATCGGCTACATCCGGCCCCGGAACGCGGAGGCGCACACCGTCCTCGCCGGCTCGGCACTCGCGCGGGTGAACGAACTCGAACCGAAGATGCAGGGCCTAACCGACGACGAGTTGAAGGCACTGAGCACGGAGTACCGGGAGCGGCTGAAGCAGGGCGCGACGCTCGACGCCCTGCTCCCCGAAGCGTTCGCGGCGTGCCGCGAGGCCGCGCGCCGCACCAAGAGCATGCGGCACTACGACGTGCAGATCCTCGGCGGCGCGGTGCTCCACGGGTACAACACCGGGCTCGGCAGCATCGCGGAAATGAAAACGGGCGAGGGCAAGACGCTCGTCGCCACGCTCGCCGCGCACCTCAACGCGCTCGACGGCCAGGGCGTCCACGTCGTCACCGTGAACGACTACCTGGCGCGACGCGACTGCGAGTGGATGCTCCCCATTTACAACGCGCTGGGCGTCTCGGCCGCGTACATCCAGTCCGACATGGACCCGGAAGCCCGGCGCCGGGCCTACGAGTGCGACATCACCTACGGCACCGCGTCCGAGTTCGGCTTCGACTACCTGCGCGACAACATGAAGATCGCGCGCCACGACGACGAGCAGTACCACCCGTACTACCGCCAGGTCCAGCGGGCGCACCACTACGCCATCATCGACGAGGTGGACAACATCCTCATCGACGAGGCCCGCACCCCCCTCATCATCAGCGGCCCGGCGTTCTCCGACGCCAAGCGGTTCGCCGAGGCCGACAAGGTGGCCCGCGCGCTGGCGGAACTCGAGCGCAAGGCGCGCAAGGAGCTGATCGCCGCGGGCACGGTCAAGGCCGGCGGGACCGAGGGCGACAACCTCACGATCCTCGCGCCGATCGACCCCGCCAAGGTCGACCCCCAGAACCCGCCCCCCAAGGGCGTGTACTTCGAGATCAAGGAGAAGGAGCGCACCTGCCACCTGACGGACGTGGGCGTGCGCAAGGCGGAAGAGCTCGCCGGGGTCGAGAGCTTCTACACCGCCGGCAACATGGAGTGGCCGCACCTGATGGACAACGCGCTGAAGGCGCACCACCTCTATCAGCTCGACCGCCACTACATGATCGACCGCGACCAGCGGGAGAACAACGAGCTCAGCATCGTCATCATCGACGAGCACACCGGCCGCGCGATGTACGGGCGCCAGTGGTCCGACGGGCTGCACCAGGCCGTGGAAGCGAAGCACCCGAAAGAGGGGGTGCAGATCAAGCAAGAAACGCAGACGATGGCCACGGTCACGCTGCAAAACTTCTTCAAGCTCTACGCGAAGCTCGCCGGGATGACCGGGACCGCGAAGACCGAGGAAACCGAGTTCTGGAAGATCTACAAGCTCGACGTGGTCGCGGTCCCGACCAACAAGCCGATGCGCCGGATCGAGCACAAGGACCTCGTGTACCGCACCGACAAGGAGAAGTGGGACGCGGTGGTGAAGGAAGTGGTGGAGCTGTGTAAGACCGGGCGCCCGATCCTGATCGGCACCAAGGACGTGGACCGCAGCGAGAAACTCTCGCACATGCTCAAGCGCCAGGGCGTGAAGCACGAGCTCCTCAACGCGAAGCCGGAGAACGTGGGGCGCGAGGCCGAGATCGTCGCGCAGGCCGGGCGCATCGGCGCGGTGACCATCTCCACGAACATGGCCGGCCGCGGAACGGACATCATCCTCGGCGGGAACGCCGAAACCCTGGCGTGGGCGCGCCTCAAGCAGCTCAAGGACTCCGACAACCGCCCGCTGTACCCGACCCGGCTCGAGGTGCCCAACGACGTGTGGACCGCAACGGTCAACGAGATCGAGTCCAAGGAGAAAATGAAAGAAGAGGGCCGCAAGGTCGCGGAGATGGGCGGCATGCACATCCTCGGCACCGAGCGCCACGACTCGCGGCGCATCGACAACCAGTTGCGCGGGCGCGCCGGGCGCCAGGGCGACCCGGGCTCGAGCCGGTTCTACCTGTCGCTCCAGGACGAACTGATGCGCCACTTCGGGGGCGAGTGGGTCGGCAAGGTGCTCACGCGCCTGGGCATGGAAGAGGGCGAGGCGATCGAGTCCGGGATGGTGAGCCGGCGCATCGAGGGGGCACAGAAGAAGCGCGAGGAGATGCACTTCGACCAGCGCAAGAACCTGCTCGAGTACGACGAGGTCATGGACCTCCAGCGGAAGCGCGTTTACGGCGCGCGCCAGGAAGTTCTGGACGGCAAGAACCCGCGCCTGATGATCCTGGAAATGATCCGGCTCCAGATCGAGTCGGCGAACGAGCGGTTCCTCGCGGACAACTACGGCGCGGCCAGTTTCGCCGAGTTCGCCAGCAATCGGCTCGGTATGGAGTTCGAGGCGAGCGACTTCCGCACCTCTTCCTACGAGGACGCTTCGCGCCAGGCGCTCGAACAGGCCATCGCGAACGTGCCGACCTTCATGCAGGAGCGGTTGGAAGAGAACCTCAACTCCGACGAGGACGAAAAGGACTGGAAGTGGTCCGAACTGACGCGGGCGATCAACGCGAAGTACGACCTGAAGCTCACCGAAAAGGACCTCCGAAAGATCGGAGCCGATAAACTCGCGGAGGTGCTCGTTCACAAGGCCGAGACCGCGGTGAAGGCCGTGAACCTCGCCGACGGCGAACGGTTCCTCACGCGGACCTACGGGGCGGAGGCCCTGGCCGAGTGGTGCCGGCAGAAGTTCGGTATGAAGGTCGCCGTCGAGGAGATCCAAACGCGGGGCGGCGCCGAACTGACCGAGTACCTGTACCGCAAGGTTCTGGCGACCTACCGCCAGAAGGACGTGGAGTTCCCGGTCCGCGTCGCGATGCAGAACTTTATGTCGGACAAGCCCGCCGCCGGGCAGCAGCGGTACGACCGAGACGGCCTGTACCGGTGGTCGGCCCAGCGCCTCGGTACGGTGATGGCCGCGCGCAAGCACGGCCCAGAAGCCCTCGCGGACCCGGCGGGGTTCTTCACGGTCGCGTTCAAGGCGCTCGACGAGGAGGGCTGGACGGAGGAGCTGATCCGCACGGAACCGCGCTCGAAGCTTCGCGAGAAGCTCACGGAGATCGCGCCGAAGGCAATGCCGGCGGGCGACGTCAGCGAGATCGACAAGCAGCTCGAATCGATCTTCACCGGGGCGAAGGTGGCCGAACAGGAGGACGCGAAGGAACTGGTCGAGTGGGCGCAGCGGGAACTCGGGCTCACGCTCGACTCGGCACGGATCGTCGGCAAGACGCCGGACGAAGCGCGCCACGGCATCCTGAACGCCTACGACGAGAAGTACCGCCCGGAAATGCACTCCGTGGAGCGCACACTGGTCCTGGAACAGATCGACAGCGCGTGGAAGACGCACCTTCTGGTGATGGACAACCTGCGCAGCGGCGTCGGCCTGGCCGGGTACGCGCAAGAAGACCCGAAGATCGTGTACAAGCGCGAGGGGATGCAGGAGTTCGACAAGATGTGGGCCGGCATCCGCGACCGCGCGACGGAGTCGGTGTTCCGCATGGAAGAAATGGGCGACGAAGAAGCGCAGGCCGCGCTGTGGGCCGGCGCCCGAGCCACCCACGCGGCCGCGATCTCCGCGACCCAGGCCCGCCAAGCGCAAATCGATTCGAGCGAGCAGCAAACGAACGCGGGCGGCGAGGGCAAGAAGGTGGAGCCGATCCGCAACGAAGGAAAGAAAGTGGGGCGCAACGATCCGTGCCCGTGCGGGAGCGGCAAGAAGTACAAGAACTGCCACATGAAGATGGAAGCCGGCAAGAAGTAAGGCGCGAGTTTTAGCTGCGCAACGTGAAGCTCGAAAACAGCGGCCGGGTTCCACCCCGGCCGCTGTTGCACCTCGCCGGGAACGGATTCCCAATGCTCCTCAATCTCGTCTACCTGCTCGCGCTCGCGACCCTCTCACCGTGGTTAGTGTGGCGCGCATTCGCCACCGGCCGGTACCGCCGTGAACTCGTTGCCAAGTTCCTCGGTCGGGTGAGCGTACATAACCCCACGAAAAAGCGCGTCGCGTGGTTCCACGCGGTCAGCGTGGGCGAAGTGAACCTACTCGACACACTCGTGCCCCAATTCCGCAAGCGCCACCCGGACTGGCTCGTCGTCGTCTCGTCCACCACCGACACCGGTCTCGCGGAAGCGCGCAAGCGGTTCGCCGAACTCGATGTGATCGCGTGGCCGTTCGACTTCACCTGGGCCGTCGCGACCGCGCTCGACGCGGTGAACCCCTCGCTCGTCGTTCTCACCGAGAGCGAACTCTGGCCGAACTTCCTCGCCGCCGCGAACGCGCGCAATGTTCCCGTGGTCGTGGTGAACGCGCGCCTCAGCCCGCGGAGCTTCCGGCGCCTGAAGCGCGTCGCGGGCCTCGCGCGGCGACTACTGTTCCGCCACGTCACGCGGTTCGCGGTGCAAGAGGCCGAGTACACCGACCGCCTTCAGCAACTCGGCGTACCGCTCGCGAAACTCGTCACCACGGGATCGATCAAGTACGACGGTGCCGCGGGCGAGCGCGACACGCCCAAAACGCGCGCGCTGGGGCGCGAGATCGGGCTTGGGGAACCTTTCCCCACGGGTTTCCCCAGTGCCCCCCTTCGGTCAGAGAAACGGGAGGAGCAAAGACAACCTACCCCCCCGTCCCCCCTCGCTCCTTGTGAAGGGGAACCCCCTGCGGGTTCCCCCTGTAACCCCCTCCTGTCAGGGAAGGGGGCAGGCCCTTCGCGATCCACAGATGGTGCGCGAGACGCAGAGATTTCGCACGTCAGCACCCCCTTCCCTTCAGGGAGGGGGGACGGGGGGGTAGGTTCTTCTCTCGTCCTCCTCGCGGGCAGCACGCACGCACCTGAAGAGTCACTCGTCCTCGACGCCTTCGCGCGCCTGCGCACTCGTTTCCCGTCTCTGCGACTCATCCTCGTTCCGCGCCACCCGGACCGCTTTGAAGAAGTCGCCCGTTTGGTCGAAGCGTCGCAATTGCCGTTCGTGCGCCGGAGCCGAATCACCGCACCGCTAGCCGAAATGCCCGCGGTGGTGGTGCTCGACACGGTGGGCGAACTCGGGGCCGCGTGGGGACTGGCAGACGTGGGGTTCACCGGCGGAAGTCTCGATGGCAAGCGCGGCGGGCAGAGCATGATCGAGCCGGCCGGGTATGGTGTGCCGTGCGTGTTCGGCCCGCATATTTGGAATTTCCGCGACGCCGCCCGGCGGTTAGTGGAGGTCGGCGGGGCCGCAATGGTGAAGGACGCGACCGAGTTGGAAGCCGAACTCGCGAAGCTCATTGCCGATACCGAACTCCGGTCGCAAATGGGTAATGCAGCACGCGAACTCGTGCGCCGGCAACAGGGCGCGACCGCACGCACGCTCGATGTACTCGGCTCCGTAATCACTTCTCGGGCGCTCACTCGCGCCGCCTGAATCGGCTAGAATTGGCGCACCCCAATTCACGGTTCGGGCGCGATGATCCAGACCTACACCTTTAGTGCCGCGGGTGGCCACGCCGCCAACGAAGACGCATTCGTGCTGCGCCCCGACGCCAACAAAGAAGGGCGGGTCGTTGCGCTCGCCGACGGGCAAGGCGGGCGCGCCGGCGGAGCGCGAGCCGCCCGGCTCGCGTGTGAAATTGCCGGGCAACACGCTACCTGGGATGAATCACTCGGCTGGGTCGAGATCCTGACCCGCGCAGATGTCACGGTCGCACAAGATCACGAGGCCGGGTTCACGACTCTGGTCGGGCTGCGCGTTTGCGCCGACCGCGTTGTCGGTGCTTCATGCGGTGACAGCGCGGCCGCCGTAGTCTGCGGCGAACAGGCGCCGCGCGTGTTGACCTCTCGACAGTTCAAAAACCCGCCGGTCGGTTGTGGCGCCGCGACCTTCGTCCCGTTCGAGATGAAGCTCACGCGCCCCTGGAAGCTACTCGCAATCACAGACGGCGTGTGGAAGTACGCAGGATGGGAGCGCGTATGGGACTGCGCCGCACGACTCTCGGGCACGGAGTTGATCGCGGAACTTCAGAGTGCGGCCCAACTTGTCCTCACCGGCGAGTTTCAGGACGACTTCACCGTTGTGTTGCTTGAAAGCGAGTAGAGCATGTACCGCATCACGCAGTGCTTCTCGGTCGGGCCGTTCGCGTCTACGGAGCGCGCGGAGAAACTGCTCGCGGCCGGTGTCACGCACGTGCTGAACGTGTCCGACGGGCCGAGTCACGTGTCGGCCGGCGAAGGTTCGTTCGCGGACGTCGTATGGGTGCCCATGTCCGATAGCCGCCGACTGATGCTCTCAACCGCGGTGCGGGCGATCGACGCGCTTCACGAACTCGCCTCAGCACCGGACGCGCACGTCTACGTTCACTGTGTCGCGGGCTTGGTCCGCTCGCCAACGATCCTGTGGCTGTACCTAGTTGCGTGCGGCCTCCCACCAAAATTCGCACGCGACACCATCGAAACGCGGTCGCCCAACGCCACCGCAGGCCACTTCCGTATGGTCGACCACGAACACGTGCTGCTCGCGCAGAAGCACGGACTCGCTCGCTTTCTTCCCCACCCGCGTAGGGAAGTCATCGTGCCGTTTCCACTAATGGAAGAATAACTGGTGCTATTCGCCGAACGTCACGGGAAACTCGGCCGCAACGGTTCACGCGCGCACGATCGGGCAGAAGACCTGCTCACGTCCACCGCGTTCCAACTGCTGCGATATCTGCCACTGGAGGTCGGGTTGCTGGCGGTGTTACGTCGCATGCGCGCCGTCGGCTCCGACGGTCACGTCGCAACCGAAGCACCCGCATGGCTGATGCTCAATACCGTGACGGCCGCCGACTATACTTTTTGGCCGCGCTGGGCGGGGTTCGGCGAACCCGATGTTGTCGTCACGTTATCGGCGAGTGGAGTCACCGTTGGTCGCTTGGTGATCGAGGTGAAGTTGGATGCAGGAAAGAGCGGGGAAGCGAAAGAAGATACTGAGACCGCAGATGCCCCCGACCCGGATCAGTTGCGGCGATACTGGCAAGGGCTGCGTACCACATCCGATGCCCCGGCACTCGGTGTTGTGTATCTGACATCGCACCCGATTCCACCGGTCGACGACTTGACTGTGTCGGTCGCGCGCGAACCGGGTGACTGGTTAGGATGGCTCTCGTGGCGCACCGTCTGGTCCGTGGTGCGGGCCAGTGAGTTGCTCCCAGCGCGCGATTTGGCCGACATCCTCGCAGCAAAGGGCCTGAAGTGCTTTGACGGCTTTCACTCCCAGCCTTGGATTTTGCCTCATTCACCACGACGCTACTGGTCAGCGCCCTCGGCAATTTGGTTCGCGCAACCAGTTCGAGTTTTCCCAAACAGTGCGCGCTTTTGGACCTCATTGAGAGGGATATCGTGAACGAAACAAATCTCAGCAAATCCGTGGCATCTGCCACGGATTTTCTTTACGGCATCCTCGCGGACGTGCGCGCGATGCTTTTGTCACTGGAAGCGGCAATGGAGCAGGCGGGTTGGCGATCGGTAACAAAGAAGATTGCCACTGCTAACCTGAACTCCACACTGCAAGGGGAATGGCTCTTATGGTGGTGTTACCGATTCTACGCACCAATGGATGCCGGCGAGAGTTTTGACCGACTCGTTGCCATCGTCTGTAACCTTGGCCCGCCCGAAGGTGCGGAACATGACTACGCCACACTTCTCGCAGCGGCTGTTCGATTCCCCCAGCCGACCAATTTCGACGAAATATATAACTCGTGGAACTCGACCTTATCCGTATGCCGTGCCGCGCTCGAACGTCCAGACATTTCTATTCTCACTACCTCTGAGTACGCGGACTTCAGCCCGCACGCATCTGCGGTCGCGGCGATCGCCTTTCCTTTGTGCGAATTGACCTCTGAACAGGAAATCAACACGCGATTGGTAAAGCCTTTACTCGCTGCCGAAGCGTTATTGGGGGCGCAGTCGTGATTGCATCACTCGCTTACCTCAACGGTCGGCTCCTACCGTTCACGGAAGCCGCTCTACCGCTGCACGACGCCGGGTTCGTGTCCGGCGCGACGATCGTGGATAACGCGCGCACGTTCCGACACAAACTGTTCCGCTGGCCGGACCACCTCGCACGCTTCCGACGCGACTGCGCCGCGTGCTTCGTCCCGCTCGACGCGACCGACGAGCACCTCACTGCAACCGCAGAAGAACTCGTCGCACACAACGCGAAATTGCTCCCGCCAGGGAGCGAGTTGCAGTTGGTCACGTTCGCCACCCCCGGACCGCTCGGGTTCTACCTGGGTGAAGCGAACAGCGGCCCGCCGACGCTCGGCATGGTGACGTACTCGCTGCCGTTCGCGCGCTACCGGCGATTCTTCACAGAAGGCGTGACACTCGCGGTAGCAGGGACGCAATCGTCCGATCCGGCCGACCTTCTACCCCCGCGCGTGAAGCACCGCAGTCGGCTGTTCTGGCACATCGCCGACAAGACGCTGAACGACCCCACGAACCGATTTCACGCACCGGGCGCGGTACCGGTCGTCCTCGATCACGCGGGCACTGCAGATACGGCAATCGGGTGCGTTCTGGCCGTAATCGACGATACGGTTGTCCACCCGGCGGCGGATCGCGTTCAAGACAGCATCAGCGCAAAGGTGATCGCCGATTTGTGTGCTGTCACCGGGCTGAACTACCGAACCGACGCGCTCGACTTCCGCCAGTTGTGCGAGCCGAGCCAGAACGGGGGAAGCGCGATCGTTCCTCGCGTGTCCGAACTGCTGTTAGCCGGTACCGGCTTCTGCGTAGCCGGAGTGAAGCGCGTTGCCTGTGCGGGGCACGCGCGCGACTACACGTGGCCCGGCCCGGTGTGCGGAAAGTTGCTCGCGGCGTGGAGCGATTTGGTCGACATGGACATCGCGAAGCAGTTCACCGGGGCGGGTGATTGATGACACAAAACCCGTTCGATAAGGCTTCGCGCTACGCGGTCAAGCTCGACCCGTCTGCGTTCCTCGCGTGGGCGACCGGGCTTGCGCCCGAGCGCATCGAGTTCCACGATTGGCTCGATACACGTGCGGTGGCGCTACCCGGAGCCGCGGACCGCACCGGCGACACGATCGCCCGGGTGACCAACCCGGACGTCGTCGAATCGCCGTGGGCCATCGCGATCGAGTTCCAGATCGAACCCGACGCACTCATGTTCGGCCGCCTGATGGTGTACTTGGGGCACCTCTGGCAGGCGATCAAGCCCGATGCCGAGCGCGGGAGCCGGTTCAACATCGGGGCCGTCGTGATCAATCTGACCGGAAGCGGCGCCGCGTCCCGCGACATGCGCTGGCCCGGTACGGGTTTCGTCACGCACCTCGGGGTTGTAGAACGCAACCTCGGGACCGAAAACGCCGACACAATTCTCACCGGCGTTGAGAGCGGGCTGTGGTCGCGCGCACTGTTGCCGTGGCTACCGTTGATGACTAACGGTGCCGACCCGGGTATCATCGATCGGTGGAAGGTACTCGCGAATACGGAACCCGATCGCCGACGGAAAGCGGACTTCGCCGCCCTTGCTCTTGTCTTTGCGAGCGCCGTTGGGCGAGAAGAAATCTGGGAAAAAGCTCTGGAGGGCTGGAACGTGATTGAATCCACCGTGGTGAATAAGTGGATCGCCGAAGGTAGCGCAAAGGGGCGTACCGAAGGGCGTGCTGAAGGGCGCACCGAAGGGCGCACCGAAGGGCGCACCGAGGAAGCGGTTGCTCTCGTGATTGCCGTGTTGGAGGCCAAATTTGGGAACGTTCCTCCCGAGGTCGAAGCGGCGATTCGCGGGTGCTCAGACCTCGCGCAATTGCAAACCTGGGTGACTCAGGCCGCAAAGACTGCGGCGTTCGACGAGTTCCGGACCACCGCCGGGCTGTGACCTTTCTGGCACGCCAATGGTCTCGAGGCACATTCACCGCAGCTCGCGTTACCCGATCCCGAGGGTAGACGGCGCGTTCTTCACGGGCTCTTCTTTACACCCTTGACAGCTTGTGACATTTGTCACAAGCTACGGTCTCGGTCCCAGCCGGGCCGCTGGCGGTGGTGACGCGCTTGTCTCTCCCCACCCCCGCCGACTCGCGGCCGATTGGGTTTATTGCCGCCCGCTCAAGCGCCAGGATTGCCACATGTCCCTCTCTCGCTCTCGCGCCCGAAGGCCGCGGTTCCCGTGGCTACTCGCACTCATTTGTGCCCTCCCGATCGGGCTCCTCGGCGCGGCCCCCACGAGCCCGTTCGTGCTCTTTGGCGCGGGGTGGGAACCGTTTTTGTTTCTCACCTCCGATACTTACGGGCTGGGCGAAAAGCTCGGATTACTCGGCTGCCTTGTCGTCGCCGTGTGCGGCCTGGGCTACGCCGCGTGGCTCATGAAACAGGTGTACGCGGCCGACACCGGTACCCCCGCGATGCAGAAAGTCGCGCAGGCCGTGCGCGAGGGTGCGAACGCCTATCTGCGACGGCAATTCACCGTCGTCGGCGTGCTCATTGTGCTGCTCACTGGTGTCATCATCGTGTCGAAGTGGCCGTGGCACGTCGAGCCCGGGGCGCACTCCGCGGGTGAACTAAAGACGATCGCGGTCGGGCGCGGGATCGCGTTCCTGATAGGCGCCCTGTTTTCCGCGGCGGTGGGCTTCACGGGTATGCGGCTCGCGACCGCGGGCAACCTGCGCGTTGCGGCGGCGGCCCGCACGAACTTCGGCAGCGCGATGCGAATGGCGTACAAGACCGGTACCATCACCGGCATGTTCACCTGCGGGTTGGGGCTGCTCGGCGGCGCGATCATCCTGCTCGTGTTCGGCGAACTCGCCTACGAGATCCTCATCGGCTACGGCTTCGGTGGGTCGCTGCTGGCGCTGTTCATGCGCGTCGGCGGCGGCATCTACACGAAGGCCGCGGACGTGGGGGCCGACCTCGTCGGGAAGGTGGAACAGGCCATCGCGGAAGACGACCCGCGGAACGCGGCTACCATCGCCGATAACGTGGGCGATAACGTCGGCGACTGCGCGGGGATGGCGTCGGACGTGTTCGAGAGCTACTCGGTCACGCTGGTCGCGTCGGTCATGCTCGGGTACGCGGCATTCGGTTACAAGGGGATGATCTTCCCGATTCTGGTCCAGGCCGTCGGCGTGGTCGCGAGCATCATCAGCACGTCGATGGTCGGGGCCGGAATCACGACCGGTAACAGTTCCATCGCGATGGGTTCCATCAACCGCGGGTTCTGGCGCAGCGCCATCATCAGCACCATCGGTTTCATGCTCTTCGGCCTCATCTACCTCCGATTCGATGCGGCCTACATCGTCGAGCGCGGCATCGACAAGGGCATGTACCAGGAACTGTACGACAACCTGGACGTGCGCAAGGAAATGAACCTGACGCACACCGGTCAGCACACCGTTGCGGACCAGGTGAAGGAACTGCGCGACCTGCGGAACGGACCGGAGCGGAACTCCGAGAAGACGGTGAAGTTGGAAGAGGAGGTCGAAAAATACCGGGCCGCGGCACTGGAGGCGTGGCGCAAACTCGACGCCGCGAAGAAAGCCGAATTCGCCGACCGAAAGGTCCACATCGCTGCGGCCAGCCGAGATCACGAGAAGACACTCGTTGCGGAACTCAAGAACCGCGGCGTGAACCAAGACGGCGAGAACCGGGGCACAGCCACGCTGCTCGAACTATCGCAATCGCGCTACCACGTACCACTCAAGCCGGGGCTGAACCTGTCGATCGCGTGGTGCTGCCTCATCGGTATCGTGCTCGCGGTCGCGCTCAACAAATGCACCGAATACTGGACCAGCACCGAGTACAGCCCGGTGCGCGAAGTCGTGCGGGCGAGCAGCACCGGCCACGCGACCAACATCATTTCCGGTCTGGCGCTCGGACTCGAAAGCTCGGTGTGGGCGGTCCTCATCATTTCGGGCGCGATCCTCGGCGCCGTCGCGGTCTGCAACGATGCGCAGAACCTCCTCTACATGGCGTTCGGGGTCGCGATGTGCGGCATCGGGATGCTCACGCTCACCGGCGACACGATCAGCATGGACGTATTCGGGCCGATCGCGGACAACGCGAACGGCATCGGCGAAATGGCGTTCAACCGCAACGCGGACGGCAAAGACCTGAAGCCCGGCGACGCCGGCTACATGACCGAAGCCGAAAACACCGCGGCGCGGAAAATCCTCGCGGACCTCGATGCGGTCGGCAACACCACGAAGGCCATCACGAAGGGCGTCGCGATCGGCTCGGCGGTCATCGCGGCCGTGTCGCTGTTCGCCAGTTTCATCGCAGTGCTCGTGACCGGCAGTGAAGAGAAGATCGGCCAGTTACTCATCGGCGACTTCACCGCGGGCGCATCAAAACTGACCGTCGCCGAGCCGCTCGTGTTCATCGGCATGCTGATCGGCGGCGCGGTGCCGTTCTTGTTCAGTGCCATGACGATTCGCGCCGTTGGTCGGGCCGCGTACCTCATCGTGTTCGAGTGCCGCAAACAGTTCCGCGACCCGGAAATCATG
Organism: Gemmata palustris; assembly: GCF_017939745.1. Taxonomy (NCBI): domain Bacteria; kingdom Pseudomonadati; phylum Planctomycetota; class Planctomycetia; order Gemmatales; family Gemmataceae; genus Gemmata; species Gemmata palustris. The sequence continues at coordinate 6,174,785 of NZ_JAGKQQ010000001.1, forward strand.
GCGGGCACGAAGACGCCCGACTACGGGCGCGTGGTAGACATCTGCACGAGCACGGCTCAGCACGAGCTGATCGGCCCCGGCCTGCTCGCGATCGGCACGCCGCTCGTGGTCGGGTTCCTGCTCGGGCCGTTCGCGCTCGGCGGGTTCCTGGCCGGGATGATTCTCAGCGGCCAGCTCATGGCGGTGTTCATGTCGAACGCCGGCGGCTCGTGGGACAACGCCAAGAAAATGATCGAGGACGAACCGAAGGACAAGGAGCGGAACACCGGTAAGGGCAGCGAGAAGCACAAGGCGAGCGTGACCGGCGACACGGTGGGCGACCCGCTCAAGGACACGTCCGGTCCCGCGATCAACCCGCTCATCAAAGTGATGAACATGGTGAGCCTGTTGGCACTGCCCCTGGTGATCCTGCACAACGTGAAGGACGGGACCGGCAACGTGGTCATCGGTCTTACGGTCGCGGTTGTGGCGGGTTTGGCCGTCGCGTGGGCGTGGTGGCAGTCGAAGAAAGACACCACCGCAATGAACGCGATGGACCAAGCGCCCCCAGCGCCGACCGGCGACGGAAAGTGATACGCGAAGCGCCCGAACGAGTTCGGACCGGCTAATGGGATGCGACAGGATCGGGCACCGATCTTGTTTGGCCCGTTAGCCGGTCCGAACTCTTCGTGTTTCCGGTCAAACCGCCGCGTGATAGGCTATTCGCGTCTCCCACTCCCACACGCGGCACCACATGGACCTGTTCGCTATTACGCTGTACTCGCGCGACCCCGGTTCCGGGCGCCTGCTCCTGCACGCGATGCCGGTGATGGTCGTCGTGCTTTGCTGTCTCGCCATTGCTTACCGCTATTACTCCGCGTTCCTCGCGGCGAAGGTCGCGGTACTCGACGATTCGCGCGTCACGCCCGCGAACCGGCTCAACGACGGCCAGAACTACCACCCTACAAACAAATGGGTGCTGTTCGGCCACCACTTCGCGGCTATCTCCGGGGCCGGACCACTGATCGGTCCCGTACTCGCCATCCAGTACGGCTTCGCGCCCGGGTTGGTGTGGCTGGTGATCGGCGTGTGCCTCGCGGGGGCCGTTCAGGACATGCTCGTGCTGGCCGCGAGCGTTCGGCGCGACGGGAAATCGATTGCCGAAATCGCGCGCCACGAACTCGGGTACCCGGCCGCGATCATCGCATCGGTCGCGATCCTGTTCATCGTGGTGATTGCGCTCGCCGGTTTGGGCATTGTGGTGGTGAAGGCACTCGGCGGCGAAGAGGTGAAGTTACCCGCCGAAACTCGGGTGATACTACCGCAAATTGGTGAATCCGCAAAGGAAATTGAAACAACTGGAACCAGCGTAACGCTGCAATTCCCGCCGGGTTGCACACTACTTTACGAGCCGGCGAATGCACAACGAACCGTGCGCTCAGAAGCATTCCGCGTGCGCTGCCCTCAACCACCTTCCGTGAACCGAGTTCATGAAGGTCGATTGATGATCGAGCCTTTTGGGGACCGCAAAACGATATTTCGTAACGAAATTCCCGCGGTGTATACACTCCCCGCGGGTTCAACTCAACTCGTGCCCGGCTCATCGTGGGGCACGTTCACCATCGCGTGTACGATCCCGATCGCGCTGCTGGTCGGGCTGTGGATGTACCGCATCCGACCGGGGCGCGTGGTCGAGGCGTCGCTCATCGGCGGGTTCCTTACACTCGCGGCAGTTGTGGCCGGGAACTGGGTTCCCGGGTCGCCGCTCGAACGCTTCTTCTCTCTCACACGCGATCAGACCATCGTTACCCTGGGCGTCTACGGGTTCATCGCCGCAGTGCTCCCGGTGTGGCTGCTGCTCGGACCGCGCGACTACCTCTCCAGCTTCCTGAAGATCGGCACCGTCGGGTTGCTCATCGTGAGCGTGTGTGTCGCGAACCCGGCACTTCAGGCCCCGCCGATCAACGAAGTGTTCCTCAACGGCGGGCCGACGTTCCCGGGGCAGATCTTCCCGTTCGTGTTCATCTGCATCATGTGCGGCTCGATTAGCGGCTTCCACTCGCTGGTTTCCAGCGGCACGACGCCGAAAATGGTCGAGAAGGAATCGCACATCCGCACGATCGGATACGGCTCGATGTTGATCGAAGGGTTGGTCGGCGTCACCGCGCTAATCGCTGCTGCGGCGCTGCCATCGGAGTTGTACTACGCGATCAACGTGCCCATCGACCGCGCGCCCGAGTACCAGAAGCAACTCGACGAGGTGTACGACAAGTACGGCGTGAAGGTGCCCCCGGAAGGAAAAGACCCGGCGCACGCGACCAATGTGGATTCACCGCAGCACCTCGATTTGGGTCAGGTGGAAGAAAAGGTCGGCGGCGAGTCACTGCGTGGGCGGACGGGCGGCGCGGTCACGCTCGCCGTGGGGATGTCCGTCATCTTCGAGCAGGCGTTCAACTGGTTCGGTGTTACGGGCGAGTGGCTCCTGAAATACTGGTACCACTTCGCGATCATGTTCGAGGCGCTCTTTATTCTCACGACGATTGATGCCGGGACGCGCATCGCGCGGTTCTTGCTCCAAGAAAGTGTGGGGCGCGTTTACGCTCCGATGGCCAAACAGAACTGGTTGCCCGGGGCGCTCTTCGCCAGCGCCGCGGTTACCGGCGGGTGGTGCTGGCTCGTGTGGACCGGCAGCGTCGATACCATCTGGCCCATGTTCGGCGTTGCCAACCAGTTGCTCGCGGTGCTGGCGCTCGCCCTGGTAACAACGTGGATGGTGAACAACGGGCGCGGAAAGTACGCGGCCGTCACGATCGTCCCGATGCTGTTCGTGACCAGCACCACGCTCACGGCTAGCGTGCAATTGGTCACGGGCCGGTTCGCGCAGTTGATCGAAACCGGGCGCGCAAAGGTGGCTGCCGGGGCGCCCGAGGTGGGGCAGAAAATGATCCTGACGGGCTACCTCAACACGGCACTCACCATCTTCGTCGTCACGTGCGTCGTCACGCTGCTGTTTTGGTCCGCGGCGCGCTGGCTGACGGTGTGGCTGGGTTGGGGTAAACCCGGGAACGCCCCGAAAGCCAGTTCCCCGAACCCGAACGGTGCAGCGTGACGCGACACGCGCGAGAAACCATTTCGCTCGCGGTCGCGGCCGCACTGGGCGAAGCCGCGCTCGTCGCGTTCGTGACCACTGACTGGTCGGCGGTCGGGGCGAACGCGATGCTGTTTGCGTTCCTCGCAGGACCGCCCCTCTTTCTTGCCATGACCGCGTGGCGCCGGCGCACGCACCCGGCCCGATCGCGGCTCCTCTTCTTGGTAGCGGTCGCGGTCGCGGTCGGTGGTTTGGGCGTCCTCGGATTCGATCTCTACCGCTACAGCACGGACGCGCAGTTCCGCCGAACGCCCAACATGCACGGCCTGGTGGTGCCCATCGTTCAGTGGATCGTCATTCTGGCAATCTGGCTAGGACTAGTGATCCAGGAGAGTCGGGAAAAAAGAAACGCGAATAGGGTCACTACGAACGCCGGCCCCTCTGAAGTGAAGACAAAACACCTCTAACTCTTCGCCCCGGAGGGGCCGGCGTTCGTAGCACAGGGCGGAAGCCCTGTGTCTTGGTCTTGGGTCTCTGGTTTTTGTTTCTTTCGCGCAAAACGCTTGACGTGGACCGCGCGCGATGGCATATCACGCGACTCATTCCGTGGGAACAATCCGCGTTGGGGGGCGTGTCATGCGGCGAGTCGTGCTCGCGGTGGGGGTGCTGTGCGCGGTCGGGGTGACCGGGCGCAGCACGGCGCAATTTAACACAACGGCCGCGCCCAGCAGCGGCGGAACCACGATGCCGGGCCAAGTCGTCGGCGGGTACCGCGGTCAGGTGCTGCCGGTGGGTCAACAGAACCCGCAAGCCGCGCCGCAAGTGGGTCAACCGATCACCGCGAACGCGATGCAGCGGCCCTACGACCCGAACCGGCCCTACGACGCGCTGAAGGGCACGGGCATTGACCCAAAGGACGTGCTCGCACCGCTCGTCGGCGCGGACGGGAAACCCATCGCCACGCCGGACGCCCTGGACAAACTCTCGGAACGAATCAAGGCGTTCTTCATTAAGAACCCGCCGCCGCCGCGCCCGCCCTACACGCCCGGCATCACCCGCCGGGCGAAAGAACGCGCGTCCCAGATGTGGCGCCGGGATTGAGTTCCGAGGTTGTTGGCGCGAAGTGCGCTGATTCCTTTGCACTCACTCCGTTAACTGGAACGAGTCCAAGAACGCGGTCGATTCGTTTGAGGCCGCGTAACTGTCGGTGCCGAGTACCGTTACTTGGTACAATCGCGCACCGACAAGGTAGATCCGGGCGCGAAGTGTTCCGACATTCGGCTCCGTGACGTCCGCCGAGAAGTCGCGCCCGGGGTATTTGCCCGCGAGTGTGGTGTTCGTCTCTGACGCGAGTTTCCCGCCCACAGCTCGGATCATGTCGTCCTTTGCCGAATCCAAGTAGCGCGGAATCAGTTCCGGTGGCTCGTCGCCCTTCAGCGGGAGTTCCGTTACCGCGACCGTGCGCGCCCCGTCTGTCGTTACGACGGAGTAAACGACGGAGCGCCTCCCACCGACCGTCTTCTCAACGACCTTCGGTTCGCCGGCGAACTGTGCCTGGAATTTGTCGCCCTTTGAGACGAACGCGGGCGGGTGCTGCTGGCAACCCGCGGCCAGCAACACGGTAGCGATAATCCCAAGGTGCAACCGAATTGCGAACACGGTATTCGCCCCCGTGCGGTGAACGATGCGCCGGGGCACCATAAACGCCCCACACCAACTACAGGTCGGCGTCACCTCACGCGCCTAATTCTTTTCCACCGGATCGACCTAGGGCATCTCGACTCTCTCGACCGACGAAAGGAACGCTTTGGGGAGCATCCGCAAATTGATCGTGGACCGCACCTTCAGCTCTTTCCCGCCGCTCACCGCGAGTGACATCGCGGAAATGAGTTTGTCTTCCTTACCGATCAGTTGCTCCACTTGACCCGGGGGGCCGCCGGCCTTCTCCACCAGTTTCATTATGCGGGCCGGGTTCACCACGATATCGAGCACCGGCGCCTCGGCCGCCTTCACCGCGAGCGCGTCCTTCATCACCGTGATCGCGTCCGGGCCGACGACCACGAACACGCCCTTCGGTGCGAACGCGAACGCGATGAGGCACTTGTCGCCGCCGAACGGCTTGTCGAACTCGACGAACCCGCCCCCGGGCACCTTATACGTGTGGATGTTGGTGGTGCCGGCCTTCGCCGCGTTCCACTTGAACCGCTCCTGTTCGTTCCCCGGCGCGTCCTTCTCGACGAACTTCTTGAACTCCTTTTCCAGCGCCGCGGTGTCCTCGAACGCGCCCGCCACAACCGCGCTGAAGTCCCCGTTCTTGTCCGGCCCGCGCACGGCGCCAACGATGTCCACCTCGCCCGTCTTCACGGTACGAATCAGCCCCTTAAATATTTCGTCCGCGAACGCCTTGACTGAGTCGTTGGCGGGTACCAACTTCTGCCCCTCTTCGAGCGATTTCACAGCACCGGCCTTCAGTTCGTCGTTGAAAAACGGCAGGCGCGTTTTGAACCCCACAACCGTGTCCGGTGTGAGCAGATCGCCGAACTTGTTGCCGGTCGGTTTGAAGCCCGCGATTGCTTTCGATAGGGCGGAATCGGGCTTCCCGTTGAGTGTGGCTTCAACGCTCAGATCTGCGGTCGTTACGTCGACGTTGAGTCGCACCGCGGCCGTGTCCCCGCCACCGAGAAGGAGGACGTAGCGCCCGACCATCTTCTCGAATTCTTCGACCAGCGGCTTGAAAATCATCGCCTCTTGCGCGCCGATGCCGAAGGCCCCCCGACCGTTCCCGAAACCGCCCCCGCCGAACTCCTTTTTGATCTCCTCGACGTACTTCGGCAGAGCCAATTTCACTTCGGGCGTGAGCCGATCGAAGTGAAATTTCCCGGCGAAGAGCGCCTGGTCCGCCGGATCGTAGAGTGTGTTGGCCGGGACGAGAACCTTGGCATCAAGGGCAGGCTCCGGTTTCAGCCCGTAGGAGATATAGGCGTACCGTTCACTGAACCGCATTCGGGCCTTGTACCGCGGGTCGAGCGGCGGGAGCTGGTACATTCCCTTGCCCAAGTCTTCGGGCTTCCCACTATTGAAGCGCTCACACAGCGCGAGGAAATCTTTCTCGTTGGTGACCGGGAACGCGATGACCGCCGTAATGTCTTCCGGCTTCGGAGCCAGCGTGACGTACCCCACGACCGGGCGCGTTAAGTCTAACCCGTTGAACCCCTTTTCGCCGAATCGGTCCTTGATCGAGTCGTTCAGAGCTTTGACCGCTTTTTCACCCCCGATGAGATCGGCCGCGGCGCGCAAGTCGTCGAGTACGCGATTGGCCGGCTGCGTTTGGAACGTGATCGGCGGGGCCGGGGGATCTGCGGGGAGGGCGACCGGCGCGACGAGCGCTGCGGCGGTCAGAACCAGTGCGTACCGCATGGGGTTCTCCAAACGTGTGATGTGACCGAACCGGCTCCCTCAGAATACGTGCCCCAGATGTCGTTTGCCATCCGGGGCACGATCAATTAGAACGCCCAACGGAGTGTATTCAACACCGGGGCTCGCGCTCCGGGTACCGGCAGAGCCTCACATGCACGAACGCGCTTCGACCTATTTCCGAGAACTACAGGACCGCATCTGTGCGGCGCTCGAAAGCGCCGACGGCGGGGCCACGTTTCGCGAGGACACGTGGACGCGGCCCGGGGGCGGCGGCGGGCGCTCGCGCGTGATCGAGAACGGCACCGTGTTCGAGAAGGGCGGGGTGAACTTCTCCGAAGTGTTCGGCGCGTTCACGCCGGAATTCGCGAAACAAATGCCCGGCGACGGGCTGGCGTTCACGGCCGTCGGCGTGTCGCTCGTGTTGCACCCGCGCAGCCCGCTGATCCCGACCGTACACGCGAACTTCCGCTACCTGACGCACGGCGCGAAGGCGTGGTTCGGCGGCGGCGGCGACCTCACGCCGTACTACCCGCTCAGGGAAGACGTGGTCCATTTCCACCGCATCTGGAAACAGGCGTGTGGCACCCACGTGGCGGTCGCGGACCACGCGAAGATGAAGAAGGACTGCGACGATTACTTCCACCTCAAGCACCGCAACGAGGCCCGCGGGGTCGGCGGCATCTTCTTCGACTACATGGACGCCACCGAAGATGCGTTCGCGTTCGTGCGCGACGCGGGGAACGCATTCCTCGATGCGTACTTGCCGATCGTGGAGCGCCGAAAGGGGTTGAGCTACTCGCCGGATCAGCGGTTCTTTCAGGAGTACCGGCGCGGGCGGTACGTGGAGTTCAACCTGGTGTACGACCGCGGCACGGTGTTCGGCTTGAAGACGGACGGCCGCACCGAGAGCATCCTGATGAGCCTCCCGCCGGTGGTGCGGTACATTTACGACTACCGCCCCGCGCCCGGATCGCCGGAGGCGGAACTGACGGAATACTGGCTCAAGCCGAACGACTGGGCCGCGATGGAGGGGTAAGCGCCTCAATCCGTCAATTTCGCTGTCAGGCGCGGCCGATTTCTGCGATCGATGTTCTTCTGCGTCCCGGACTTCTCGCGCCCGGGGCGCACCCACGCGATATCCTCATCGGAATCCGCGGTCATTTGCACGTCGCGGGTGTCATCGGTTTCAAAGCCGCCGATCGCTTTGAAGCCCGCGTTGTTGCGCGGACTGGTAAACATGTGGTAAACCACAACAGCCCTGGTCTTCCCAGACAGATAGTTCTGAGCCAGAGTGCCCGCGCCGCGCGCGTCGCCCACAACAAACGAATCACCGCGTGCCAGTGCCGCATCGAGGGCCGGGCGATAGTGCTCATCGAACTCGGCCGCAGTGAGGTCGAGGTGGCCGCTAACAAAGTGCGTCATTGCGTCGGCGTCCGCTCCGGGCCGTGTTTTCTGCGTGCAACCACCCGATTAGCAACACCCCTGTGCCGAGCCATTCGGTGCGGGAGCGCACCCGCTGACGCCGCACTTGTCCGGCGCGAGACAATCGGTGTGCTTGCGGCCGAGGTGGAACAGCGCGCCGGCGGGCGTCGCCTCCGCGAACGCGACCGGGAACTGCGAGACCGCGTCGCGCTCGTACTCCACTTCGACCGGCAAATCGTCCGAACCGAGCAGCGGGGCCGCGAGCCGCAGAATGCCGGCCAGTTTGCCCGCGGTCAGGCGGTGCGCGGTGTCGTTCGCGACCCACACCTGAAGCACACACGAAACCGCGGAGCGGGTCGTTCCGCCGCAATCCATGAAGTCCTTCTGCACGCGCCCGATCTCGGTGACGTGGAAGTGCGCGGGCACGAAGTCGCCGTCGGGGAGCATCAGGTGCAGCGCTGCGTCCGGGTCGGCCAGCAGCACGGCTCGAAATTGGGCCACGTTCATCCGCGTATCTCCGGTGAGGGTGTCGCGCTCTTTCACGATACCGGCGCCGCGCCGGGTTCCAAGTTCCATCGGACCATCGGTTCACCGAGGGGGTCACGATCACGGACTCCGCTCGTGTGTCAGTTCTCGCGCGGAGTGTGCCGCGGACCCGACCGAAGGTTCGCCCCAGAACCAACGCGCGTAATCCCAGGCGGCAAGCGCGCTCAGAAAGGTGACCGCCGCGAGCACCCACATCGGCGCCCCGGTGGACATGACCAGCAGCGCCAGCACCACGAACTGCGCCGCAGTGGTCGCCTTACCAAGTAACGACGGGCGCATCCGCCGGCCCACACCCCATTGCCGGCGCGCGATGACGTAGACCAGCCCGACGAGCACGGTGACGTCACGAATCGCGAGCCCCAGCGCCCAGAGCGGGTGAAGCGCCCCTTCCGCCAGGAGCGTAGCGACGAGCGCCAGCACGAACACCTTGTCCGCGACGGGATCGAGCAACCGACCGGCGTTTGATTCCGCGTGCATCCACCTCGCCGTGAGACCATCGAGCAGGTCCGAAAGCGCTGCGCCGATCACGGCCCACAGCCGCCACTCCGCGGGAATGAACGGGAACGCCACTCCGAGCACCAGGCGCGCCCCCGAAAGGCCATTGGGAACAAGGTGCGACAAGGTTCGGATCACGTCGCATTCCGATCGTGCGGTTCACGTAAGGGCGAACAACGGGCTGGTGCGAAACACTTGCTCAACCGGCCGCATACGACCACCCGCACTGCGGGCACTTGTTCGCGCCGGCGGGGATCGATCCGCGGCACGCGACACACACGGCTGGTTCGGACACGTCATCCGGTTCCGGCACATCGGGAGCTTCTGGCGCTTCACGCTCCGGTTCGCTCGGGCCGAAACTCCAGCCGTATACGACCCGGCTGATCGCCGCCACGACCGTACAACCGAATAGGAGCACTTCGCCCAGCGTGAGCGGCGCGACGAGCAGCCGCGGGAGCATGAGAACGACTCCGGCCAGGCGCACCGTCCAGTCGCGTGCGAAGAGGAGAAAGAGCCCCGCGACCGCAATGAACAAGAGCACGTCCACGAACTCGGGTCCGCTCACGGCGGCGGTCATTTCACTCTCCGAAGGTCCGGGCGCGGGCAGTTGATGAAGCCTATCGGGGTCGGCACTCGTATGCAAGTTGGCACCGCGTTGGCGCCTCGCCCACAACGGACACCATCACCCCCGGAGTCTCGCATGTCCACGTCTCGCAAAGTCGCGCTCGTTACGGGCAGTGCCACCGGCGTCGGGCGCGCGTGCGCCGTCCGGTTCGCCAAACTCGGCTACGCGGTCGTCGTGAACTACTCGAAGTCCGAAACCGAAGCGCAGGAAACGCTCGCTCTCGTCGAGGCCGAAGGCGTGCCGGCTCTGTTATGCAAAACGACGGTCGCGGACGCGGGCGCGGTGAACGAGATGATCGCCGCCACGGAAGCGAGCTTTGACCGGCTCGACGTACTCGTGAACAACGCGGGCACCACGCACTTCGTCCCGCACACCGATCTCGATGCGCTGACCGATCAGGTGTGGGACGACATCTTCAAAGTGAACGTGATGGGCACGTTCTACTGCACCCGGGCCGCGATGCCGCTCCTGAAGGCGAGCCAGGGAAATGTGGTCAACGTGACGAGCGTCGCGGGGTTGACGGGCTTGGGAAGCTCGATCCCGTACTGCGCGAGCAAGGCCGCGCTGAACTGTATGACGCAGTCCCTCGCCCGCGCCTTCGGGCCGGACGTGCGGGTGAACGCGGTCGCCCCCGGACCGATCCTCACACGCTGGCTCGAAGGGCGTGAGGCGCACATCGCCAAGTTCTTGGAACACGCTCCGCTCGGGCGCGCCGCCAACCCCGACGACATCGCCGACGCGGTCGTCTACCTCGCGACCGGCACCACACTGACGACCGGGCAAGTTTTGGTCGTCGATGGCGGCCGAACGATGTAACGGCTATTCGGTCTTCCTCGAGATGGGCGCGATGGTCTTCATCTCCGTATTTTCGCCCCGGAGATCCTTCAGCGCTTCCTGCCACTGGCGCTTGTCGTCGGGCGTGATGCAACCGGTCATCGTGACCAGCCCCACGAGCACGATGAGCGCGAAAATCCGACGCATGATTTTGTTCCCTCGGCACGGCGAGCCGCGCGAATACCGCTGGAGGGGGCGGCGTGCAACGAAAAATCTGTGAGAACCGAAGGTGCGCCAGAAGCCCGGCAGCGCAAGGTGCGCCCCGGTCGCACGAATACGCGCGCGGGTCACTTCTCCGGGATGATTACCGGGATCGGACTACTCGGCGGACCGAGTTGGCCGCCGGTCGATCGGCCGATGTCAGTGAGAACTGTACCAGCGCGGTATTTCGCACCCTCACCCGGTTCGTAACCCGGCGGTGTGATGCGCCATTTCGGACCGGAGGCAGCCCACTGCGTGCCCGCGCTGAACAGGCGCGACATTTCGTGCGGATCGAAATCGGTGCTGGCCAGCGGGGACTGCACTTCCGTCGGGATCACCGACACGTTGTAGTTCATCCCGGTCATCGTTGTAAGCAAGAAAAGCTTGTGCAGGTCGCTGCGCGTCTGGTCGTAGACGATGGTGGAGATGGCGTTGCTCGCGATGGCGAACGTGCGCGGCTTCACCGGCGTCGGGTCCGGGTACATTTTCCCCGCAACAAGGACGTACACCTCGGAACCGTAGAGCCAACCCACCGGCAGCTTCTCGTGCTCGGCGTGCGGAACCCACGGCGGGGCGAAGAACATCGACGACGTGGTGCCGCCGTCAATGTGGCGCTCGACGAACCGCTTGCCCTCCACCGTGACCGGAATGCGCACCGGCGGGAAGAATCCCGGAATCGAGGCCGACGCGAGGAGCACTTTGCGGAACAACTCGCGGCTCTCCGGCGTGTCGCGTGCCGCGATCGCGCCCATGTCCCACACGACCGCCCGGCGCGCGTCGAGATCGGTGGTGCCGACGTAGAACCGGCGGCCCTTGCGGTGCTCCTCCGCGAACCGGGCGATGCGCGCATCCGTCGCAACTTGGTGAATGACTTTGTTCAGAGGGGAACTGTCCGCGAGTGATTCTGATAGCAGCGCCGGGATGAGTCGGTTCTTGCGGTAAATATCCGAACTGCGGAGCGTGGTGTAGCACCGCTGGAGTTCGCCGTCTTCGGACGATCCCAGGAACGCGAACGCACCGAGCAGCGCACCGGTACTAATACCGGTCACCACATCAAATTCGGGGCGCGTACCGGTCGCGGTCCAACCGACGAGGACGCCCGCGGGGTACGCTCCGTAAGAGCCCCCTCCGGTGACAACCAGAATGTGCTTTTTGGGGAACGGAACGGGGGGCTTGGTCGATGTGCGCGCCTTCTCAGCGAACGCGAGCAGGTCTTCCGTGCGGATGGTGCTTCGGCCGGCTCCCTGAGCCTCAATGTCGAGCCACCCCACGGACGCCTTCAGCTCGTCCGGTGTGCGTTCGTCCCGTGAGCGCAAGCGTTTGAGCGGCGTGAGGCGATCGCCCACGGCACTCGGACCAGCGCACCCGAGCACGACAGCACCCAAGAGCAGTGCCAGCCCGAGAGCCGACACCGGTCGCGTGAACGTGCGGACCATTCTTCCCCCCAAGAATTTGAGGGGGATATCGTGGGAGAGCGAAACCCGCAAGAGGGTACTTTCGGGTTTCGCGAAGCGGCTTATTTGCGGTGCCGAATCCGGGCGCGCATCCGGCGCTTCTTCCGACCCACCTTCCGCCGACCGGTGCCGCGACGCCGACCCATGATTCGCTCCTACCGTCAGAAATTGTCAGTGAAGTTTGTATTTCGTTGGGAAGTCGTGATTCTAAGCCGCGAGCGGGCAAGCGACAAGTAGCGATCGCGATACCAACCCGCCGCTCGCCCCAATCGCCCCCGCCGTCAGAATCGGACCGAGAGTTGCACACCACTTCCCCAGCACAACCCAGGCACCGATCCTCATCTTCTGGCGCCGACCCGGAATCTGTGAGTTGCGCTCTCGCGAACATATGGGCACGATACCCACAATCAACGCGGGCCGCGCGTTACGCGAGCGCGGTTGCGGGACTCCGCGCGATCCGAGAAGGCGGGAAGGGTTGTCCGCCTTCCGTTGCGGCCATATACTTTCTACTCTTATAAAGACGGGCGGCCTGCGGGCGCTGACGGAGTTCGCTGCGGATGCGGTTCCACCTGATCGATCGAATCGACCGCTGGGAACCGGGCAAAACGCTGGCGGCGACGAAGTACCTCGCGCTGGGGGAAGAGTACCTCGCCGACCACTTCCCGCAGTTCCCGGTCATGCCCGGCGTGCTCATGCTGCAGGCGTGCGTGGAATCGGCGGCGTGGTTGTGGCGCGTGACGACCGACTTCGCACACCCGGTGATCGTGCTCCGGGAACTCAAGAGTGTGAAGTACGGCACGTTTATGCTCCCCGGGCGACGGATGGACGTGACTACAGAAATGACGAAAGTCGACGCGACGGCCGGCACCGCGACGTTTAAGACCAAGGGAATCAACGACGCGGGTGAATCGACCGTTAATGCGATCTTCGTTCTTCACGGGTACTCTCTTGCGAATCGTGGGTCCACGGGGGCCGCAACCGACTCCCGCTTGATCGAGCACTGGAAGACCCGCTGGGCACTGCTCACCGGCGAATTGCGGAAGAAATAAGACGGGTCAAGTGGCCGGCGCCCGATACCGAATTGATGACAAGCGTGCGGACCGACAGGACGAAGCAATGATTTTGAAGGATCAAATCGCGCTGGTGACGGGCGGGAGCCGGGGAATCGGGCGCGGGATCGTGCTCGCCCTGGCCCGCGAAGGCGCGAAAGTTTCCTTTGTCTACCGCGGGAACGCGGAAGCGGCGCAGCAACTCGTTCAGGAAGTGGCCGCGGCCGGTGGCGTCGCGCAAGCGGTGCAGGCGGACGTGGCCGATCCCGCGGCGGCCGAGGCCGTCGTCGGCGCAATTCTGGCGGAACACGGGCGAATTGATATTCTGGTGAACAACGCCGGTGTCATTCGCGACAAATTGTTCCTCAAGATGGACGCTGAGGACTGGAACACGGTCATCAACACCAACCTGACCGGAACGTTCGCGTTCTGCCGGGCGGTTGCCCAACCGATGGCGTTCAAGCAGCGGTCCGGGCGCATTATTAACCTGTCGAGCATCGCCGCCGAACACGTGAACAAGGGCCAGGCGAACTACGCGGCGAGCAAGGGCGCGATCAACAGTTTCACGCGGGTGCTCGCGGCGGAACTGGCCGCCCGAAACGTACTTGTGAACGCTGTTGCCCCCGGTTTCATTGCGACCGACATGAGCCAGGCCGTGCGGAACATGGCCGGCGAAGACAACCTTAAAAAGCTCATTCCGGTGCGGCGGCTCGGCACACCGGACGACATCGCCAACGTGATTCTCTTCCTCTGCGGTCCCGGCGCTGCGTACATCACCGGGCAGGTGATTACTGTGGACGGCGGCCTCAGCCTCGGGGCGGTGTCCGGCTGACCGGCCGGTTGGAGAAGCGAGACATGACGCGCGAAGATATTTTTGGCAAGGTCCGTACCACGCTCATCGACGCGCTCAGTGTCGACGACGATCAGGTGACGCCGACCGCACGACTCAAGGGCGACCTGGGCGCCGAGTCCATCGACTTCCTGGACATCGTGTTCCGGCTGGAAAAACAGTTCGGCGTCACGATCCCGCGCGAAGAGCTGTTCCCGGAATCCATCTTCCAGGGCGACTCGACGTTCGTCGCGAACGGGAAGGTGACCCCGGTCGGGCTGGTCGAGCTCGAAAAGCAAATGCCCTACGCCGACCTCACCGAGTTCAAGAAAGACCCGCGGATCGACAAGGTCGAAGACCTGTTCACCGTCGATCTGATCGTGCGCTACCTGGAATCGAAGGTCGCCGCCAAGAAGTGAAGTGACCGCCCCGGCGGTTTTGTGGGGTGGGTTCCGGCTCGCGCAGGCCCACCGTTTCCTCCGTACAGTCCGATAAAAGCACTCCCAACATGCGCTGGACGTGGATCGACCGGTTCGTGACGTTCGAGTCCGGCAAGTCGGCCACGGCGGTGAAGAACCTGAGCCTGGCCGAAGACCACTTCGCCGATCACTTCCCCGGCTTCCCGGTGATGCCGGCCCCACTCATCCTGGAAGGTTTAGCTCAAACCGGCGGTATCCTCGTGGGTGAGGCGCGCCAGTACCGCGAAAACGTGGTGCTCGCGAAAATGACCGCGAAGTTTCACCACGACGCGATGGCCGGCGAACAGTTAACGTACACGACCACACTGTTGGATTTGAACGACACGGGCGCACGGGTATCGGCCACCGCGCACAGCGGCGCGGACCTCGTGGTCGAAGCCGAGATCATGTTCGCCCACGCGAACCCTTCTCAGCTCCCCCCGGGACTACCCGACACCAAGTTCGTCTTCAGTGGGCAGATCACGCATTTGCTCCGTATGGCGGCCGCGGTGAGTAAACCTGCTCCGCCAAGCGAATAAGGGTCACTGAACACCGCTGACGGCCGCAAGAAGCCCCAATTGGGGCTTCCAGCTTTTTCCTTACGGTCCAAATAACCCAATTTACCCGCGCTACTGAACCTTTCAAACCAAAAACTCTTGCGGCAGAAGCGAATCGGACGCAAGTAATCCGAGCGAATACACTACCTCTTGAAATATAGCGCAGTAACTCGCGCTTAGTATCCACGGAGTTCAGCACCGAGTGGCAACATGGTAAGCAACTCTCGCCGCACCGTGCTGACCGGGTTCGGCGTACTCAACCCGATCGGGTCCACGCCCGAAGCGTTCTGGGACGCACTCGTCTCGGGCGCCCGCGGCGTGCGCACGGTTTCGCTCTTCGACGCCTCCGAACTCCCCTGCCACATTGCGGGCGAGGTGCAGGGGTTCTCCGCGAAGGCACTAATCGACAAGAGCTACCGCCGGTCGCTCAACGCGATGGCCCGGACGGTCGAACTCGGCGTCATCGGCGCACAACTCGGGCTCCAGA
Organism: Gemmata palustris; assembly: GCF_017939745.1. Lineage (NCBI taxonomy): Bacteria > Pseudomonadati > Planctomycetota > Planctomycetia > Gemmatales > Gemmataceae > Gemmata > Gemmata palustris. The sequence goes on from NZ_JAGKQQ010000001.1 coordinate 6,190,226, forward strand.
ACGCCGGTATCGCGAAGGGCACGGTCCCCGCGCACCGGATCGGCATCGAGTTCGCGTCGCTGATGGGCGCGACAGACCTGAACGACATGGCCGCCGCGAGCAAGGTATCGTCCCCGGACGGCGAAACGATCAGCCACGCCCTTTGGGGTTCCGCCGGGCTGCCCGAAATCACGCCGCTGTGGATGCTGAAGTACCTGCCGAACATGCCGGCGTGCCACGCCACGATCCTTTACGACATCCAGGGACCGAGCAACACGCAGATCCCCGGCGACACATCGGGGCTGGTCGCGCTGTTCGAGGCCGCCCGGATCATCCGCCGTAACACGGCCGATGTAATGGTGGTGGGCGGGAGCGAAGCCCGCATTAACCCGATCACCCTGAGCCGGCACAACCTGTTCGTCCAGTTGTCGCGCCGAAATGACGATCCGGGCCACGCAGTTCGTCCCTTCGACGCGGACCGCGACGGCACCGTGCTCGGCGAAGGTTCGGCAGTCTTCGCACTCGAAGAACTGAATCACGCCCGCAACCGGAACGCGACCATCCTGGGTGAACTGGTGGGCTGGGCGGCCGGGGTCGATCGCGGCAAGAAAGGTCCGGGACTGGCTCGCGTCATCCGAAACGCTTTGACCGCGGCGGGTATCCAACCGCAAGACGTGGACCACGTTAACGCGCACGGCACCGGCACAACCATTGGCGATTCGTTCGAGGCACGCGGTATCAGTGAAGTGTTTGGACGGGATGTGCCGGTTTTTGCGCCGTTGAGTCGGTTCGGGAACCTCGGCGCGGCCTCCGGATTGATGGAACTGGCGTGCAGCGTGCTCGCTCTCCGTCACGGGCTGTTGCCCGGCACACTCAACCACGAGAAACCGGCCGCGGACTGTCCGATTGCGGTTCACGCCGGCGCGCCGCGCCCCGTAACCAAACCGTATGTGGTGAAAGTGACCTACACGGGCCTCGGTCAGTGCGCCGTGGCAGTTGTGAAGAAGTGGGACTAGGCGACCAGTAAAAGGTTCTGGCCCAATACCTTACGGTCCCACGAGCGAGATTGAGAGCGAGACGCGGATTGCGTGAAGCTCTCCAGTCGGCACGGATCGGCCGGTCGCCAAGAGGTGGAGAGATGCGCAGACGAGTGGTAATCACCGGGATGGGGGTCATCAGCCCGCTGGGACACAGCGTGGCTGAGTTGTTCGCGGCCCAAGTTGCGGGCCGAACAGCAGTTGGGCCGATCGCGCACTTCGACGCCCGCACGTTCCCGACCACGTTCGCTTCGGAAGTGACGGACTTCGACCTTGCGAAGTTTCTGCCGAACGCGGACCAGTTCCGCAACTGCGGCGTGAACACCAAGTACGCACTCGCGGCCGGCCGACAAGCACTCCTGGACGCCGGGCTTCTCGAAATGAGCGGCGATCGCTCACGGATAGGCGTTTATCTCGGCTCCGGGGAGGGTCAGGAGAACTTCGAGGCGCTCACCACCAGCACGTCGAAGGCGACCCCGCAAGGCGAACGTACTGCGAACCTGCGTGAAGCCGCGGCCCTGCTGTTTAAGCGACTCAACGGCCCGCAGGAAGCCGAAGCCGAGATGTACGCCCCGTCCGGCTACCTCGCCGACACGTTCGGCCTTGATGGGCCGTTCGCGTCCTGCCAGACTGCGTGTGCGGCAAGTTCACAGGCCATCGGCGAAGCGACGGAGATGATCCGCACGAACGAAGCGGATGTCATGCTCGCGGGCGGTTCGCACAGCATGATTACCCCCACGGGTATCAGCGGATTTAACCGGCTCACGGCGCTGTCGCAGCGCAACGACAGCCCCAAAACGGCGAGCCGCCCGTTCGACCTCACGCGCGACGGGTTCGTGATCGGCGAAGGCGCGGGCCTGATCGTGCTCGAAGAGTTGGAGCACGCGAAGGCGCGGGGTGCGAACATTGTTGCCGAGCTAACGGGTTACGGCTCGACGGCCGATGCCTTCCGAATGACCGACCCGCACCCGGAGGGGCGCGGGGCGATTCGGTGCATGGCCGAGGCGCTGACCGACGCCGGGTTGAACCCCACCGACATTGGTTACATCAACGCACACGGCACCAGCACGCAGGCCAACGACTCGGCCGAAACCGCCGCGATCAAGTCGGTGTTCGGTGATTACGCTTATAAATTGCCGGTCTCGAGCAGTAAGAGCATGCTCGGCCACCTGATCGCCGCCGCGGGCGTGGTCGAACTGATTATTTCGATGATGGCACTGCAGAAGGGCGTGGTCCCGCCGACGATCAACCTCGAAACGCCCGATCCCGCCTGCGATCTGGATTACGTCCCGCACCACGCCCGCGAGGTGCGATTCAAGCACGTGCTGTCCAACAGTTTCGGTTTCGGCGGGCAGAACGTCGCCCTGATTGCCAGCGCGTTCCGGGGTTGAAGACCGGGACCGGTATTCTGATAATGAAAGGTTGGTAATTGTAACAGGACGTTCCTCGTCGTCGAGACGAGCGCTTTGCAAATTGGATGCGGCATCATTCTACCCGGAGGTCCAGGGTGGTTGTTTGGTTCTGGATCGGCATTGCGTTGTTTTCCTTCCCCTTCATTGCGGTGGGGTTGGGACTGGCGATGGCGTATCTGTACGTCCGCTGGAAGTACATGGGGTTCCTGACGCGCATCTTTCAGGAAAAGCCCCTGTTCGTCGTTCCCCGGGGCGAGCCGGACCCGCACGCCGAAGAAGCCACCCTTCCGACCATTGACGGACTGGCCCTCCGCGGCTGCTACTTCCGCACGACCGCATCGCAGCGCCGCGGGGTGATCCTGTTCGGCCTGGAATTCGGGTCGAACCGGTGGGCGTGCCGGCAATACTGCCAGGCCCTCATCGGAGCGGGCTACGACGTGTTCGCGGTCGAACCACGGAACCAGGGCGATAGCGAGCGCGACCCGAACTACGAACCGCTCCAGTGGGTGACCGACCGGGACGTGGCCGACATGCGGGTCGCGGTCTCGTACCTCCGCTCGCGCCCCGACGCGGACCCGAACGGCATCGGCATCTTCGGCATCAGCAAGGGCGGGAGCACCGGTCTACTGATCGCGGCGTCCGACCCGTGGGTGAAGTGCGTCGCGACCGACGGCATGTACGGGACGCACACCACGATGGTGCCGTACATGCAGCGCTGGATTCAGATCTACAGCGGCAACCGCCGCATCCAGAAGGTTCTGCCGGGCTGGTTCTACGGCATGGTCGGCACCGTGGGCGTGAAGCGCGTGGCGCGGAACCGCGGGGTGACGTACCCGAGCGTGGAAAAGGCCGCGACCAAGTTGAACCGGCCCCTCCTGATGATTCACGGCGAGGGCGACACGTACATCAAGCCCGAAATGGCCGCGTCGCTCTTCGCGCGGGCGTCGGGCACGAAGAAACTGTGGTTGGTACCCAAGGCGAAACACAACCAGGCACTGCACATTGCCGGGGACGAGTACAACCGCACGGTGGTGGAGTTCTTCGACCGCCACCTGGCCGAAGAGAGCCAAGAACTGGTGCCAGTGGGGTGAGGGGGCGAGACTTCCCCAACCGGAAGTTGACCACCCTGTTACGGTTGATTGTGGGCCGTAATTCGTACCTGCGAATCGCGGCCATCCTACCGAAGCCCACGGTCCGCCGTGGGCTTCGTCGCGCGCGGGTGAGTCATGTCAGTGAAACGCTTTTTGCTCGTTCGCCTCGGCCGGTTGCTGACGTACCCGGTGCGGAAGCAGTTGCGGCAGTTTGAAATCGCGTGCGAGAACCCCGAAGCGGTCCAGGCCGCGCTCCTCTTCAACATCCTCCGCACCCAAGCCGACACGCAGTTCGGGCACGACCACAAGTTCGGCGCGATCACGTCCGTCGCCGAGTACCGCAACAACGTCCCGGTTGCCCCCTACGAGTACGTTGCGCCTTACATCGAGAAGGTCCAAACGGGTGACACGAGGGCGCTACTGGCGGACCCGCGCGTGTTGATGTTCGCGCTCACCAGCGGCACCACCGCCAGCCGCAAACTCATTCCCGTCACGGACGCCTACCTCGCGGCGTACCGGCGCGGGTGGAACATGTGGGGCGTGAAGATGTACCGCGACAACCGCGGTCGGCGGATCGCGATGCGCCCCATCGTGCAACTCGGCGGCGACCCGGAAGAGTTCCGCACGCCGTCGGGCATCCCGTGCGGGAATCTCTCCGGCTACACCGCGATGGTGCAGCGCCGACTCATCAAGTGGATGTACACGGTGCCGCACGTGACCGGCAAAATCAAGGACGCGAAGGCGCGCTATTACGTCGCCCTGCGATTCTCGATCGGTCGGAACGTGTCGCAACTGATGGCCGCCAACCCGAGCACGTTGGTTCAACTGGCCCGCACGCTCGACGCGGAGAAAGAATCGCTCCTGCGCGACCTCCACAACGGCACGCTCCGCGACGATCTCGATATCAGCCCGGAGATTCGCGCCTATCTCGCTCCGCGCGCGAAGAAGAACCCGGCCCGCGCGAATGAACTGAGCACGATTGCGGGGAAACTGGGCCGCTTGTACCCGATGGACGTGTGGCCCACAGAGGCGACCGTTATCAACACGTGGACCGGCGGGAGCATGGGGCCGTACCTGCGGCAACTGCCGCAATACTACGGCGAGCCGCCGGTTCACGACCTGGGGTTACTCGCGAGTGAGGGGCGGTTCACGATCCCGCTTTCGGGCGGCACCGCGAGTGGCGTACTCGATATCTGGTCGCACTACTTCGAGTTCATTCCCGAAGGCGAGATCGACTCCCCCCAACCGACGGTGCTCGGCGCGCACGAACTCCGAGAAGGCGGCAGCTACTTTATCCTGCCGACCACCGCATACGGGCTGTACCGCTACCACATTTCGGACCTTGTTCGCGTGACGGGCTTCCAGGGCAAAACGCCGCTCGTCGAGTTTCTGGGCAAGGGGAACCGGTTCGCGAACCTGACCGGCGAGAAACTGAGCGAGTACCACGTCACAAAGGCGATGGACGCGGTCGCACAGCGCATCAATCAGCCGATCACGGCGTACAGTGTGAGCCCCGTGTGGGACGAGAAGCAGCCCTACTACGCGATCTTCCTCGAAGAACCGGACGTCGCCAACGAGCCCGTGCTCAAACACTTCTTGGCCGAGTTCGACAAGCAACTCGGTGTCGAGAACGTGGAGTACGCGGCGAAGCGCGAGAGCGGGCGCCTCGGTCCTCTGCGCGCGATGGTGATTGCCGCGGGCACGTGGGCGAAGTGGGACCGCGACCGGCTATCACAAACCGGCGGGTCGCCGGAGCAGTACAAGCACCCGTGTCTGATCGGTGACCTGAAGTTCCGCGACACAATGACTGTGCTGCGCGAGGTCGTGTAGGCGAGAACGAAGAGCCGCAGATGACGCGGATAACACGGATAAAGACCGGGAACTGAATTTTTGGTCGCTCTTGGTTTTGATCCGTGTTATCCGCGTCATCCGTGGCTCTTTCCGGTCGCTGGTGCCCGCGGCTCTTTTCTGTCATTTCTGACACGCGCACAGCAGTCGCTATACTTTATCTCAATTCACGCTCCCCATCCGAGCCAAACCCATGCCACCCATCACGGCCACCCCGCCCGCGATTCAGTTCGATACCGCCGCCGCGGTTCAGCGGCTCGTGCGGTTCCTCGGAATCAACGCAATCACCGGGCACGAAGCGCCCATCGGAAAAGAGCTGGTCGCGGCACTCAAGGAAGTCGGCGTGCCGGCGAAGGCCATCAGCTTCGACGACGCCCACACGCGCATCCCGGAGCCGACGCCGATCGGCAACCTCATCGTGAAGTTGCCCGGCACCGGCAAGAAGAGCGCGAAGCCGATTCTGTTCATGACGCACATGGACACCGTTCCGCTGTGCGCCGGGGCGAAGCCGAAAGTAGTCGGCAAGCGCGTCGTGAACGAACTCGAAGGCACCACCGCCCTCGGCGGCGACAACCGCACCGGGTGCGCGGTGCTGGTTACACTCGCGGCCGAACTCATCAAGCAGAACCTCCCGCACCCGCCGATCACGATGCTGTTCACGGTCCGCGAGGAGAGCGGGCTGTTCGGCGCGAAGCACCTGAACCCGACCGACCTCGGCGGCCCGGTCGTGGGCTTCAACTTCGACGGGCGCAGCGCCGCGGACGTCATCATCGGCGCCATCGGTGCGGACCGCTGGACCGTGGACATTCGCGGGAAGGCCGCGCACGCGGGCGTGGCCCCCGAAAAAGGCATCTCCGCGACGATGGTGCTGGCACTGGCGATGGCCGAGGTTTACGAGGGCGGGTGGTTCGGCAAGGTCGTGAAGGACGGGCGCGAGGGGACGAGCAACGTGGGTTCGGTCGGTACGCTTGATGGCAAGAGCGCGGGCGACGCGACCAACGTAGTCACCGACTTCGTTCACGTGAAGGGCGAGAGCCGCAGCCACGACGCGAAGTTCGTGCGCGAGATCACGGCCGCGTTCAAGGCCGCGTTCACCAACGCCGCGTCGAAGGTGAAGGACCACGAGGGCCGCACCGCGAAGCTGAAGTTTACCTCCCGCCTGGATTACGTCCCGTTCCGGCTGAAGTCCGATGCACCGGTAATTAAGTTGGCCGAGTCCGCGGTCCGCACTTTGGGCCGCGAGCCGAACTTGCGCGTGACCAATGGCGGGCTCGACGCGAACTGGATGGTGAAACACGGTATCCCGACCGTGACCTTCGGCGCGGGCCAGAACGAGATTCACACCGTGAAAGAGTTCGTGGACCTGACCGAGTTCGAGAGCGGCTGCCGCGTGGCACTGGCGCTCGCGACTGCGGAGTGAAGCACCCGGGTAGGGGCCACCTTAAACGACGCGAACCCGGCCAAAGGCCGGGTTCGTGCGTTTCCAAGCTCTCACTTCGCGATTACACCGAGGCGTTGAGCGCCGGCGTGGTGCGGTTGTAACCGCCCGCGCGGTGCAGTGTCGTCCACGCTTCGGCCTGACGGTTCCCGGCTTCCACGGTCACGAGGAACCGGCCCCCGTGAACTTCGGACTCGTAGTACCGAGCATCATCTTCCGGGATGCCCACGCCGATCAGCGCACCGACCAGACCCAGAATGGCCGCGCCACCGGCCGCGTTGAGCAGCACGGTGCCCAGCGTACCGATCGCCAGTACCGGCCCGATCACCGGAATCGTGCCCGCCAGGACGCCCAGGCCCACGAGAGCCCCGGCCCCGGCACCGACAACCGCACCGGCCGCAGCCCCTTCGCCGGCGAGGGTTTCATTGTTCCGCTCGTTTACCATGTTGCCTTCAGCGTCGCGCGCGATCATACCGATGCTGTCGTCGGCGAACCCCGCAGCGCGCAGGTCGCGGATCGCGGACTCGGCTTCCGAACGAGTGTAAAAGACGCCGACCACGGCGTTCGCTGTTGCCTTCTTCATGATGATTCTCCTGACTTAACCGGGCCGGCTTCGATGTGTCGGGCGGCCCCGATCCGATTCAGACGATAGGCTGGATGCACACGCGATGCCGAATCATTGTGGAACCGCGGACCAGACATTTGTGTGAAGAAATGAAACGAAAACGCAACGGGACGCGCACACGTGCGCGTCCCGTTGCTCGTCACGCTTTGTGCGCGCCGGTTACTTTCAGTTACTCGGTGCGAGGGAGCAACACGCGCTCGATGAAGGTGGTGTCCACCTTCCCTTCGATGAACTGCGGGTTGTCAAAAATGGTCTTCAGAATCGGGATCGTGGTGTGAATGCCCTCGACCACGAACTCGCGCAGACAGCGCCGCATCACCGCGAACGCCTCGGCCCGCGTCGGCTGGTGAACGAGCAACTTCGCCACCATGCTGTCGTAGTTGGACGGCACGCGGTACCCGGCGCACACGTGAGAGTCGAGCCGCACGCCCGGTCCGCCGGGCGGGCGCCAGGTCTTCACCACGCCGGGGCTCCCGCGGAAGTCGTTGGCCGGGTCTTCCGCGTTGATGCGCACCTCGATCGCGCACCCGCGCTGCTGGATGTCCTTCTGAGTAAAGCGCAGTTTCTCGCCGGCGGCCACCCGGATCTGCTCGCGGATGATGTCCACCCCGGTCACCAGTTCCGTGACCGGGTGCTCCACCTGCACGCGGGCGTTCACCTCGATGAAGTAGAAGTTGTTCTGCTGGTCCACGAGGAACTCGCAGGTGCCCGCGTTGTAATAGTTGGCCTCCTTCGCGAGCCGCACGGCCGCCGCACACATCTCCTGGCGCACCTTGTCCGGCAAGTTCGGCGACGGTGATTCCTCCACCAGCTTTTGGTGCCGGCGCTGGAGCGAGCAGTCGCGCTCGAACAGGTGAATCACGTTCCCGTGCTGGTCGCCGATGAGTTGCACCTCGACGTGCCGCGGGCGGTCGAGGTACTTTTCCAGGAACACGCTGCCGTCTTTGAACGCGGCCTCGGCCTCGGCCCGCGCCGCGGCCAACCCGGTCACGAGTTCCGCCTCGTCACGGGCGACGCGCATCCCGCGCCCCCCGCCCCCGGCGGACGCTTTGACCAGCACCGGGTACCCGACGTTCCGGGCGAACCGCTTCGCCTCCTCCTCGGACTCGATTAACCCGTCGCTCCCGGGGACGGTGGGTACCTTCGCGGCTCTCGCCACCGTCTTTGATTTGTCTTTGTTCCCGAGCCGGTCCATCGCGTCCACGGACGGCCCGATGAAATCGATGCCGGACGCGCGGCACTGCTCCGCGAACCGGCTGTTCTCGGAGAGGAACCCGTAACCGGGGTGAATAGCCTGCGAGCCGGTTTTTTCAGCCGCGGCGATGATCCGCGGGATCTTGAGGTAGCTCTCGGCGGAAACGGCCGGGCCGATGCACACGGTCTGGTCGGCGTGGTCCAACCACGGCGCGCCGCGATCGGCTTCCGAATAGACCGCGACCGCCTCGATGTTGAGATCGTGACACGCGCGGATCACCCGCAGCGCGATCTCCCCGCGGTTGGCGACAAGAATCCGGTTGAACATATTCGTAAAGTCGTAAGGTCGAAAGTCGTGGTGTCAGCCGCTCAGGTCTTCAACTTACGACGTTCGACCTTACGACTTTCGACTCGTGTTTAGGAAGGGTCGACCCGGAACAGAACGGTGCCGTACTCGACGAAATCCCCGCCCTGAACGCAGATCTCGGCAATGGTGCCGGCACAGTCGGCAGTCACGGGGTTGTACGTCTTCATCGCCTCGATCGTGCAGACGACGGTCTTGGCGTTCACCTTCGCGCCGACCGTCACGAAGTCGGGCTTCTTCGGGTCGGGCTTGATGTAGAACGTGCCGACCATCGGCGACTTGATCTCGAGGTAGTTCTTGGACGCCGCAGATGGGGCCGGGGCCGCAGTTCCCGCGGGAGCTGCGGCCGGGGCACTGGGGGCGGGAGCATAAGCCACCGCCGGGGCCACGGGCGCGACCGGAGCCGGGGCGTAAGCGACCGGTGGGGCGACCATCGCGGCGCGCTTGCGGAGCCGGATGCGCTGTTCCCCCTCCGTCAAATCGACTTCACCGAGGTCGTGCTCGGTCATGAGCTTCAGGAGGTACTCGACCGTCTTGACATCGAACGGCCGGGGCGCATCCCGTTTGTCGTCGGCCACCACGAAACCCTCAATAACGAAACCCCGGCGAGACCGGGGAATAGAGAGGAGTAGTGTATGAGTTGAGGGGCGCAGTGGCGCGGGGATGTTTTGAGCCGCGGCCATATCCTGCCGGCCCTGAATTTGGGGCACGGCAGGTGACTCAGACGTGCGTCCGAGGACAACGGAGACGCGGGGCTCTCAGCCCACGTTCAGGGTCACGGGTTCGCGGGAAAGCGTGGTGAGGAGCTTGCACCCGTCGTGGGTGATGAGAACGTCGTCTTCGATGCGGATGCCGCCCCAACCGGGGAGGTAAATGCCCGGCTCGATGGTGACGACCATGCCGGCCTCGAGCACGTCTTCCGAGTTGGCCCGGATGCGGGGCGCTTCGTGAATTTCCAGGCCGATCCCGTGGCCGAGGCCGTGGGTGAAGAAGTCGCCGAGCTTGAGGTCCGGGTACTTGTCGAACTTGGCGTTCGCGATCACCTTGCGAGCGGCCGCGTCCACGTCCTTCGCCTTGACGCCGTGCCGGATCGTCGCCATCGCCGCGTTTTGGGCCGCGAGCACCACCGCGTACAGTTTCTCGAAGTCGTAGCCCACGCGCTCCATCTTGTTGCGGCGGCTCGGCGAGGTACCGAACGGGCTCTTCAGCGTCCGCGTGATGTCGGACTTGTACAGCAGGTCCGCGCCCCAATCGACGAGCAACTTGCTGCCCTCACCGAGTTGCCGGGCGGTGGGGGGAGCGTGGGGCAGCGCGCCGCGCTCGCCCACGGCCACGATCGGCGGGAACGACGTGCTCCGGGCGCCGGCGCGCCGCACGTAGCCCTCGAGCGCGTCCACCATGTCCTTTTCGGTGTCGGCCTCGCGGAGCGTCGCGACGAACATGCGGAACCCGCGTTCGGCCACGCGCACGGCCTCGCGGATCTTTTCCACTTCGCCCGGGTCTTTTACCGCGCGCTGCACTTCGACGGTGCCTTCGACCGGGACGAACGTGATCTTCGGAGCGAACTGCTTGAGTGCCTCCAGGTCGCCGAGCGTGATCCGGTTCCCCTCGACGCCGACCGTTTTCGCGCCGGACTTGGTCAGCGTCTCGGCGGCGGCTTCGAGCGTCGTTTTGTTGTGCGAACGGATCACCACGTCCAGGTCCGAGCACTCTTCCTTGATCTGCTCCTCGAAGCGCGTGTCACTAATAATGACGTGGGTCTTCGGCAGGACGGCGTAGAAGCTGTCCTCCCCCGTGAACCCGCTCATGTACGTCACGTTTGCCGCACCGGTGACGAGGAATCCGTCGAACCCCCGCGCCTTGAGTGTTTGATTCAGAGTAGCTCGGCGTTGTTGGATGTAGTTCATACGACGTGTGGTTCTGCGCTGGGGCAACAGGGGCAAGTGAAATTTGGGTGATGTGCCACCGTATTGGCACTCTAACTCAGCGTGTCAGGAAAATAAAGAGTTGGAGACAGTTATTATCGCGTTTGGCGCGAGAATTCAACAGCCAACTGAATTAATTACCGCATGTCACGCGGGAGCCGAATCGTAGGACAAATACAGGCGTTGAACTCGGTCCCAATTACCCTCATGCGACGTTTTGGGGCGCTTTCGAGTTAAGCCCGGAGGTTCGAGCGCGTGACGGCACATCAGCAAACGAGCGACCCCGCGCAGGCGGACCGAATATGGTTCGGCTACCACCCGCGAACGCTGGCACCGACTATCGCGATTGTCGCAGTGGTATCGTTTATAACGTGGACCGGGCGGTGGTACCTGGACCACCTGTCGGAACTCGCGAACCGATTAGGGGTGCTGGCCCTGTTCGCGATCGCGTGGGGGCCGTGGCCCGTGCTGGGAGCGGTGTTCCTGTACCGCACCGTGACCTACTCGTACCGCCTCACGGACCGCGCGCTGATCGTCGATTTCGGCTTCTGGCACCGCCCCGTTCCGCCCGTGCTTCTGGCCGAAATTACCGGTGTGCGCACCGGTTCAACGGTACTCCGCCGCGCGTTAGGGGTGGGGTGGATCGAAGTTCGTACTGCGGGACGCCTCTTGCGACTGACGGGCGTTCGCAAACCCGAAGAGATGGCCGAGCGCATCCGCGCCGCGACCACAACAAACAAATAATCGACCCGCGCCGGGGCGAGCGCCGATCCGTGGTCACCACGCTCGCGACCGTGTGGTTCAAGGAGCGGGTGCCGTGAACCGCTCGGGGATAGTTGGGTGCGGAAATGAAACGAGCCCCACTCACTTCTGCGAGTGGGGCTCGGGACTTTGACGAGCCGGACCGGTCTACTTCTGGTCCTGGTTCGCGGAAGGCTCACGGCACCGCCGCGGCGCGCCGGTTCTGGCGCCAGGCGGAACCACGAACTGCGGGGTTGATCCAGACCGCCTGGCGCCAGAACCGGCGCGCCGCGAAAGCGGTGCTGGAACAGCCTTCCCCGAGGCGAGTGCAACGGTATGCGCTCGGCTGACGCAACATCAGCCTGCTGTAAAACAGCGAGCTAAACCAATTCGGCTCGTCGGGCACATTGTACATCCTGCTGCGCGGGTATCTATTCACTTCTTCACCGGGCCGAGGTACTCCAGTGTCAAGTGAGTCACGGCACGGCGGCCTTTGTCGGAGGTCACGTTCGCCGAGAGGCGCGTCGGCCCCGCCGACAGGTTCGCTTCCCTCGAAAGCGAATCCGTTCCCTCCGCGTTGAGGCCGATGAATTCTTCCGTCGCACTCACGGTCACGGTCATGGTTCCGCGTTCCAGTTTGCCGGGGGAATGAAACGTCACCTTGTACCGACCGGCGCGGGCGATCTCGACTTCCCAGTGGCCCTCGCTGTCCGCGTTCCATCCGGCCTTTGGCCCGCGCCAGTCCTGACGGCTCAAGCGAACGGGATTCTCTTTCTCCGAACCGATCACGACGCGCGCGGGTTCAAAACCCTTTTTCGTCACGTCCGTGAACCACGCCTCGTACTCACGTTTGAGCTGTGCGACTTCCTCCGGCTTGTCCGCCGCGAGGTCTTTCTCCTCGAACGGGTCGGCCGCAATGTCGAAGAGTTCGTATTTCGGTGTCCACTTTGCGTTCGGCGCCACGCCCGCGGACTGCACGAGCTTGTACTTCGGCCCGCGGGCCGCGAACGCGCGGTACTTCTCCGGTTCGTCGCCGCGATGCCACTGGAAGAACAGCGTGCGCCCCGGCCAGTTCCCCGGCGCCTGTGTGAGCAACCGGGCGAAGCTCCGGCCGTCGAACGTAGCACCCGAGTTCGCGCCACACAGTTCTAGTAGCGTCGGCGTGATGTCGATGTGCGCGAGAGGCGTATCGATGGCCTGCCCGCCTCTCACTTTCGCCGGATAGCGGACGTAGCACGGCACCCGAATACCGCCCTCGTACACGGTACCTTTGCGATTCCGCAACCCGGCGTTCCAGCGCACGCCACCAGGACCGTTGTCCGTCAGGAAGACGACAATCGTGTTGTCCTTGAGTTTCTTGTCCTCCAGTGCCCGCATGAGTGCGGCAAAGTTGGTGTCGATGTTCTCGATCATGCCGTAAGCCTTCGCGATCTCGTCGGTGTTCAGCTTTGGCACGGTCCACGGCTGACCGGTCTTCGGGAAGCTCTTCTCGGTGAGGTCGAGTTTCGCGTACTTCGCGGCGAACGTTTCCGGTACCTGATACGGTGCGTGCGGCGCGTTGAACGCCACGAACGCGAAGAACGGCTTGTTGCTTTCGGTCGTGATGAACTTCAACGCGGCGCTGGTGAACACGTCGGTGCAGTAACCCTTTGTCTTCACCACCGAACCGTTCTGTTTCAGCGCCGGGTCGAAGTACGCGGTCTTCGGGTCCGCGTCCGGCGGGTCGCTCGGCTGCGCAAGTCCGCCACCCGCGCTCCACAACGTTTGCTGGAACCCGCGGTCCTCCGGGCGCAGCGGATAGTTGTCGCCGAGGTGCCATTTCCCGAACAGCCCCGTGCGGTACCCGGTAGCGCTGAGATGCTGTGCGAGTGTTTTTACGTCGGGCCGCATCAGTGAGCGCCCGAGGTACGTGTCCACCACTCCAGTTCGGTAGTTGTAAAGTCCGGTCAGGAGGCTCGCCCGCGTGGGCGAACACACCGGCGACACGTAGAAGTTTTTGAGCCACACCGATTCCTTCGCGAACGTGTCCAGGTTCGGCGTTTTCAGAACCGGGTTGCCGTGCGCGCCGAAGTCACCGAACCCCTGATCGTCGGTGATGACGATGAGAACGTTCGGTGGAGTGTCGGTCGCGAACAGGGAGGCAGGGAGTGCAAGAAGGAGAGCGGAGAGGAGCCAGCGCATGAGTTGTGTCTCCCGTTTAGCGGTGGCCCCGGCGGAGCCACCGCTAAACTGAACACAGCAGGTGTTCAAGATCAACACGGAAACAGACTCTCATGCCCGACCCGATCCGAATTGCGGCCCTCGTGAGTGGAGGCGGCACCACGCTCCAGAACCTCATCGACCTGATCGCACGAGGGGCGCTGAACGCCCAGATTGTGGGCGTAGTGTCCAGTCGCACGGATGTGTTCGGTGTGACGCGCGCGGAGCGAGCGGGGGTTCCGGTTAGCGTCGTGGAGAAGGCACCCGGCCGGTCGCCCGCGTTCGCGGATCGCGTGTGGGATGCCGTGCGCGGGTTCGCGCCCGATCTCGTGTGCCTCGCGGGGTGGCTGCACCTACTGCCGATCGCGGCGGACTTCCGGCACAAGGTGCTGAACATCCACCCGTCGCTGTTGCCCGCGTTCGGCGGTAAGGGGATGTACGGGCACCACGTTCACGAAGCGGTGTTGAAGTACGGCGCGAGGGTGTCGGGCTGCACGGTTCACTTTGCCGACGACACCTATGACACCGGTCCGATTTTGGTGCAGAAGTGTGTACCCGTCAAAGACGGTGACACGCCCGATACGCTCGCCGCGCGCGTCTTCCAGGCCGAGTGCGAAGCGTACCCGGAGGCCATCCGCTTGATCGCGGACGGCCGGGTTACGGTGCAGGGACGACGAGTGGTGATTTCGGGTTGAAGTGGACGAGAAGTCCGGTCGCGGAATCTCGTAATGAGCCGCGACCGCAAGGGCGCGGGAGGCACGACACGCTTTCAGTGGTTACGAAACACATCGGGGAGCCGCAGCACCACTCCCTTGCGGTCGCGGCTCGTCAAACCTGCCCTAGTTCGCCGGCTTCTCGCTGTTCGTGTCTTGCCCGCCCGGTTTGCGGAACTTCGCCGGCAGCTTCGGCGCTTCGGTCGGGGCCGCGACCGGCTTCACCTTCAGCGCCTTGTCCGCGATGTCAGACCGGTAGTGCATTCCCGTAAAACTAATGAGCTTCACCGCTTCGTAGGCGCGGGCCTTCGCGTCCGCGAGCGTGTCACCGAGTGCGGTCACACCCAGCACGCGCCCGCCGTCCGTCACGAGGCGGTCGCGCTCGTCGATCTTCGTGCCCGCGTGGAACACCTTCACGTCCGGGAGCCGGTCCGCGTCCGCGATCCCGGTGATCGGTTTGCCGTTGTCGTACTTGCCCGGGTACCCGCCCGAGCACAGCACCACGCACACCGCCGGGCGCGTGTCCCACACGATCTTCTCCTCGAACTCCTGAAGGCGCTCGTCGGCGACCGCTTCGAGCAAGTCGAGCAGGTCCGTCTTCAAGCGCATGATGAGCACCTGCGTTTCGGGGTCACCGAAGCGGCAGTTGAACTCCAGCACCCGCGTGCCCTGGTTGGTCAGAATGAAGCCACCGAACAGCACGCCCTGGAACGGGTAGCGCCCGCGCTTCATCGCGTGAATGGTTGGGAAGAAGACGGTGCGTTCCCATTCCTTCATCAATTCCGGGGTCGCGACCGGGGCCGGGCAGTACGCGCCCATGCCGCCGGTATTCGGTCCGGTGTCACCGTCGCCCACCGCCTTGTGGTCCTGGCACGCGGGGAGCGGCAAAAAGGTGCGCCCGCTCACGAGCGCGAGAACGGAAACCTCCTCACCGTCGAGCCGCTTCTCCACCACGACATTCCGGCCCGCCTTCGACCCGAACTCCGCGTCCGTCATGATCCGGCGCACGGCCGAGACCGCTTCCGGGCCGGTCTTGCACACCATCACACCCTTACCCGCGGCCAAGCCGTCGGCCTTCACCACCACGGGGTAGTCGCGCGTCTCGATGTAGTCGCGCGCGGGCTGCGGGTGGTCGAACACGCGGAACTCCGCGGTGGGCACGTCCGCGTGGCGCATCAGCTCCTTCGCGAACACCTTGCTCGACTCGATCCGCGCCGCGTCCTTGGACGGTCCGAAGACCTTGAGCCCTTTCCCGCGCAGGAAGTCCGCGAGCCCGGCCGCGAGCGGGTCTTCGGGGCCGATCACCACCAGCCCGATCTTCTCGCGCAGGCAGAACCTCTGGAGCTTGTCTGTCTCGGTGTACTCGATGGCCACGTTCGTGATGCCGTCGCTCGCCGTGCCCGCGTTCCCGGGAGCACAGAAAATCGTGCCCGCGCGCGGCGATTGTTTCAGCCGCCACGCCAGCGCGTGCTCGCGACCGCCCTTACCAATCACCATCACGTTCATGATTCGCGCTTCGTGTTTTCGTGTTTCGTGTCGTCAAGTCATTTTATCCGTGTCCGGCCCGAAAGCCACGCGCGAGTAGCACAGCGCACTTTCCTCTCGACTTCGAGCATCAATTCGTGTAACCTAATTAAGTAATTAGCCTCAGCTATTTACCACAGCGAAGTCAGTCGTTCGGAGGTCCGAGTGAGTACCGAGAGTGCCCCCGAGGGTGGATCGAGCAATCCACTTCCTGCCCAACCGGAAGTGGGAACCCTTTCTCTGGAAGGGTTGAACAGCACGGTCGAGATCCCCCCCGAGAACGCGAGTTTTTGGCGCCAGTACCGCGCGTTCGTCGGCCCGGCGTTCCTTGTGAGTGTCGGTTACATGGACCCCGGAAACTGGGGAACGGACCTCCAGGCGGGTGCGAGCTACCGCTTCGATTTACTTTGGATTGTTGCACTATCGAGCTTCATGGCGATCATCATGCAGGTGTGCTCCGCGCGCCTGGGGATCGTCACCGGGAAGGACTTGGCACAAGCGTGCCGCGACTATTTCCCGGCGTGGACCCGGTGGCCGAACTGGTTGGCGTGCGAGATCGCGATCGGCGCGTGCGATTTGGCCGAAGTGCTCGGGAGCGCGGTGGCGCTCAATCTCCTCTTTCACGTCCCGCTGTTCTGGGCCGTCCTCATTACCGCGTTCGACGTACTACTGATCCTCGCACTCCAGGGGTTCGGAGTACGGTTCATCGAAGCCGTCATCCTGACGCTCGTCGCCACCATCGGCGGCTGCTACTTCGTCGAAATCTTCGTGCTGCCGCACACGACACCCGATTTCCTGGAAATGGGGGCCGCGCTCCTCACTCCCGGGTTCCGCCAAGAAGGGATGATCGTGGGGGCGATCGGCATCATTGGGGCAACGGTCATGCCCCACAACTTGTACCTGCACTCGGCCCTGGTACGCACGAGACGAATCGGGTTCGATGAATCGGCGATTCGCAGAGCAATCAAGTTCAACACCATCGACACGGTCGCAGCCCTGTCGCTCGCGTTCTTCGTGAACGCATCCATCCTGGTACTCGCGGCCACCACGTTTTACGGTCGGGAAAGCGTCGCGTTGCCCAGTGGAGAAATCATCCCGTTCAGCGACGACGCGGACTGGATTCGCGTCGCCTACCTGACGCTCGCTCCCTTATTAGGAGCGACGTCGGCGAGCGTCCTGTTCGCGGTGGCACTGCTCGCCAGCGGTCAAAGCAGCACGATCACGGGAACACTGGCGGGGCAAGTGGTAATGGAAGGGTTTATGCACTGGCGCATGCGCCCGTGGGTCCGGCGCCTCATCACGCGCCTGATCGCCATCCTCCCGGCGGTCATCATCATCGGAATTCGCGGGAGCGGGAGCGTCACGGATCTGCTGGTGCTGAGCCAGGTCGTGCTGGCGATGCAACTGCCACTGGCGCTGTTCCCGCTCTTGTACTTCACCAGCTCGAAGAAGCGCATGGGGCAGTTCCGCAACGGCTGGTTCCTGCTCACCGTTGGGTGGACGTCCTGCCTGCTCATCACCGCCCTGGACTTTTACGGGTTGCCGGACACGATGCAAAAGGCGTGGGTGGTAATCGTGGGGAAACCGGGGGAACAATAACGCTGTTTCTGAACGCTCTTTGTTTCAAGGAGTTCCAATGTCCAGGTTTCGAGTCGCTGTTCGGTTGCTCATCATGCCCGTGGTGGTGGGCGCGATCATCTTCACATCGGCCGGGCGCGTGGATCTGCCCGGTGTCTGGGGCGTGCTCGGTGTGCTGGCAGCCCTGATGCTGGCAATGGCCCTGTTCACCGATTCCGGGCTGATGCACGAGCGGCAAAAGCCCGGCCCGGGTAACTGCGACTGCTTCACGCGGCCCATCAGCGCGCTACTTCTTCCCACGCACTGGGTTCTGGCCGGGTTGGACGCGCGATTCGGGTGGAGTGCGGTTCCGCGGGAAGTGCAGTTCGCGGGTGTAATCGGCTACGCGGGCGCGATGGTGATCCTGCTCTGGGTGGTGCGCACCAACCCGTTCTACTCCTCGGTGGTTCGCGTGCAGGCGGACCGCGGGCACCGAACGGTAGAAACCGGCCCGTACCGGTTCGTGCGCCACCCCGGTTACGCCGCGACCCTCTTCGGTGTGTTCGCCGGCGCGCTGGCGCTCGGTTCCTTGATCGCGCTGGTACCGCTCGCGGTTCTGGGCGGTTTGTTCCTCCGCCGCACGCTGTTGGAGGACCGCATGCTCCAACTCAAACTCCCGGGCTACGCGGAGTACGCACAGCGGGTGCGATCGCGGTTAGTGGCCGGAGTGTTTTAAAGCCGAACGAACGTCGTGAGCCGGTTGGTGAGATCGAGGCGCTACTGCGAGCGCGATTCCACCAGCCGGCCCGGCTGTTTGCCCGGATCACGTCTTGAATTCTCACACCTGCACCACTTTGGCGACCGCACGGAGCGCCGATCTGAAATTTCCGGGCGAAAAACGTCTTCGCGGCAAAATGGTTCCCGGTCGCGGGCGTATTCCCGGTGTGCCCCACTGTTCCATTCAGGAGAGGCGATGCTCTTTCGGTTGAGCAACGTCACCAAAACCTACGGCCCGGTCACCGCGCTGCGCGGGCTGACGGTCGAGGCCGCCCCCGGCGCGGTGGGACTACTCGGTCCCAACGGTGCGGGCAAAACCACCCTCATCCGGACCCTGCTCGGTCTCATCAACATCGACTCCGGTGCGGGCGAAGTCCTGGGCCTGAACATCCACACGCAGCGCCTGGACATCCGCCAGCAAGTCGGGTTCATGCCCGAGGACGAGTGCCTGTTCCCGGCCGTGCCCGGAGTCGGGTTCGTGTCTTACGCCGGTGAGTTGTGCGGCATGGCCCCGGCCGACGCGATGCAGCGGGCACACGAAGTCCTCAACTACATCGGGCTCGACGAAGCCCGCTACCGACCGGTCGAGTCTTACTCCACCGGCATGAAACAGCGGCTCAAACTCGCGGCCGCGATTGTTCACGATCCGAAGTTGCTCATCCTCGACGAACCAACGAACGGAATGGACCCGGCCGGCCGACAGGAAATGATCGAGCTGGCCCGCGACCTCTCCCACGGCAAGGGAATGAGCCTGATCTTTTCGAGCCACCTGCTGCCGGACGTCGAGGCCGTGTGCGATCACGTCATCGTGATGGGGCGCGGCGCGCTCTTGGCTCAGGGCAACATTCAGGAAATGAAGCAGGCGCACCCGCGTTCGTTCGACGTGCGCGTGAAGGGCGATCGGGACGCATTCTTGGCGCGGTTGCGTGCCGCGGGTGGTGACGCCAAGCCCTACGAAGACGCCCTGCGGGTGGAGTTACCCGAAGGGCAAACGCCGGATCTACTCTGGCGGATCGCGGCGGAAACGGGTGAACAAATTCGGCACCTGCGCCCGCACCGCAGCTCGCTCGAAGACGTGTTCCTTGAAGCGGTCGGAGGGTAACTGTGCCGATCTTCGACCAGGGCTATCAACACTGGCAGGGGCAACTCTCGGGGCACCGCTGGCGCTGGCTCGCGGTGGCCCGCCACGGTGTCCGCGCCCAGCTCCAAAACCGGTTCGTCCGGCTCTTGCTGTTTGTCGCGTGGATGCCGGCGCTGGCGCTGGTCGCGACGCTCACGCTCTGGGGCCTACTCGAACAGCAGGCCGAGTCCGTCATTAGCTTCCTTCAGAGGTTGCTTCCGCCGGAAATGGTGGCGCGCCCGCGCGATTTCCGGGGCGCGATGTGGACGGTCGCGTACTCCTACTTCTTCAAGGCCGAACTCCTCTGCTCACTGTTTCTGGTGCTGATCGTCGGGCCGAACTTGGTGAGCCGCGATCTGCGGTTCAACGCACTCCCGCTGTACCTCTC
The DNA here is from genome assembly GCF_017939745.1 of Gemmata palustris. Classification (NCBI taxonomy): domain Bacteria; kingdom Pseudomonadati; phylum Planctomycetota; class Planctomycetia; order Gemmatales; family Gemmataceae; genus Gemmata; species Gemmata palustris. Next base: position 6,210,158 of record NZ_JAGKQQ010000001.1, read on the forward strand.
GCGCCCGCTGCGGCGCGTCGATTACTTCCTGGGGAAGCTCGGCGTCATCGGCTTCTTCCTGGCCATGACCGTCGTGATCCCCGCGATCGGCGCGTACCTGATGGGAGTAGCCTTCAGCCTCGATTTGGGCGTTGTCCGCGACACGCACCGGCTGCTGTGGGCGGGCGCCCTGTACGGTCTGGTCATCACGGTCGCGTCCGGCACGCTGATGCTGGCCCTGTCGTCGCTGTCTCGGCGCTCGATTTACGTCGGGATCGCCTGGGCCGGGATCATCTTCCTGAGCCACATGCTGAGTTCGGCGCTCGTGGGCATCCGCAACGACACCGAGCGGCGCGAAATCGTCCGCGAGGACGTCGAAGCGTGGGTCAAGGCCCACCCGCCGCCCCCGGGCATCGAGATGCGCGGGATGTACCCGATTTCGCGGTCCACCACGACGCGGCGCGTGGTCGCCCCGGATATGCCAAAACTCCCGGACCTAAGTCCGGAAGAACGTGCCCAAGAGCAGTGGATGCGCGACTGGTCGGGCGCCATGAGTGAAGCCGGCTCACGGGCCGAAAGCGCCCGTGCCGCCCGCAGCTACACCGACTGGCGCCCCACGCTCTCGTTCGCCAACAACCTCGATCGCATGGGCGACTGGCTGCTTGATACGGACGGCGCGTGGGAACTGCTGGGTCGCACGCTCGAGCGCCCGCGGCAAATGGTCGGCCCACTGGCGAAGGGCCGCAACGTGCCGATTCCGAGCGGCCCGCCCAACGACCGGCGCTTGGCCGAGCGCATGGTCTGGCAGTTCCCCTGGTACTGGTCGGCCGGCACGCTGACCGGCTTGTGCTTGGTGTCCGCGTTCGTAATGTCGCGCCGCGTGAAGTCCCTGGACCGGCTCAAATGACCCCGATCATCGAGTTCGACGGCGTTTCCAAGTGGTACGGGAACGTCATCGGTCTGAACAAGCTGACGCTGCACGTCCCGGCGGGCGTTACGGGGCTGCTCGGCCCCAACGGTGCCGGCAAATCGACGCTGTTGCAGTTGGCTACTGGTCAACTACGCCCGAGCCAGGGCACTGTCCGCGTCTTCGGCCAGGACGTCTGGGACAACCCGGGTCTGAATCACCTCATCGGACTGTGCCCGGAACAGGATGCGTTCTACGAGTGGATGACGGGGCACGACTTCGTTCGCACCTGCGCCCGACTGAGTGGTATGAACCGGCGCGAGGCGACCAAGGCCGCGAACCGGGCAATGGAACTCGTCGGGATGACGGAGCACATGTACCGGGCGGTGCGCGGGTACTCGAAGGGAATGCGCCAGCGCACGAAGCTGGCCCAGGCGATGGTCCACAACCCGCGCGTGCTGTTCCTCGACGAACCGCTCACGGGGACCGATCCCGTGGCCCGGCGCGACCTAATTGACGTGGTGCGCGGGCTCGGCGCGAGTGGGTGTAGTGTGGTGGTGTCGAGCCACGTCCTGCACGAGATTCAAGCTCTTACCCCGCGCATCGTGCTCCTGCACCGGGGGCGCCTCGTCGCGCAGGGGCACGTCCGCGAGATCCGCGATCTTATCGACAAGCACCCGCACCGCATCGTCCTGGTGAGCGAACAGTACCGCGAACTGGCGGCCAAGTTAGCCACGTGCGCCGATGTGGACGGGATCAAGTTCATCGAGCGCGAATCGAGCCTATTGGTCGAGACGCGCCAGCCCGACGCCTTCTACGCGCGGTTGCCCGAGTTGGCCGCGACCGGCGGACTGTCCCTCCGCGAAGTGTACTCGGAAGACGACAACCTGGAAGCCGTGTTCAAGTACCTGGTGAACCGATGACCGTAGCGGAAGTTCGGCCCCCGCGCCGCTCACTGTCCACCGAGGCGTCTGCGCTGGTGGCCCTGTTCGATTTGACAGTACGCCAGCACACGCACGGCCGGCGGTTGCTGGTGCTCGTCCTCTTGTATCTGGTTCCGTGCGCGCTGGCGATCCTACTCCGCTCCCTGCCGCACCCAGCGGAGGCGGAGGCGCTGGAATTCGCACTCGTCCTCACCCTTCTGCCGCACGGTTTGGCGCCGCTCACGGCCCTGCTGTACGCTGCCGGGGTGGTGTCGGACGAGGTCGAAGAACAAACGCTGACGTACCTACTGTTGCGGTCGATTCCGCGCTGGGAGCTGTACCTCACGAAGCTCCTGGCGACGCTCTGTGTGACCACGTTGCTGGTCACAACGGCGGTCCTCGCGCTGTACACGTCCATCTACGCGGGCACGCCACAGTTCTGGAGTGAAGCGCTCCCACGCGCGGGCGGCGTAATCGCGGTATCGGCTCTGGCCCAAGTCGGGTACTGCGTGCTGTTCGGGTTCCTGGGCCTGGTCACGCGCCGGGCACTGATCGGCGGAATCGCTTACATCGTGGCGATCGAGGGAGTGTTGGCGAACCTCGACTTCGTGGGGCGCTCGCTGACGGTGGTGTACTACGTTCGCACGCTGTCGCTCCGGTGGTTGGATCTGCCCGCGGAACAGTTGCGCCGGTGCCAGGACGCTTGGGGCATGACGGAACTGGACAAGCTGCCGTCGTCGAGCGGCTGTGCCCTCGGGCTTCTCGGCTTCGGCGCCGTGCTTGCGCTGGTGTCGGCCCTGTTGTTCGCTCGCAGCGAGTTCCGCGTGAAGACGCCGGGCAGCGATTGAGGCACTGTAGGTGTGCGCGAGAAAATAGAGTAAGCGACGAGGCTACTCTTTTTCCGGTGACACGAGTTTGAGTCCGATCAGACAGCCAATGATTCCCGCCAAGAAGAACAGCCGCCAGAACGTCGCCGGGTCTTTGAACCAGATGATCCCGATGAGCGCGGTTCCCGCCGCGCCGATCCCGGTCCACACCGCGTAGGCGGTACCCAGCGAGATTTTCTGGGCCGCGAGCGTGAGCAACCCGAAGCTGATGATCGACAGGAGCACGAAGGCGATCGACCAACCGATTTTGGTCAGCCCTTCGGAGAGCTTCAGGCAGGTCGTGAACCCGCACTCGAAAAAGCCCGCGGCGATGAGGTAGAGCCAGTGCATGTGTGTTCGCGATTGAGACCGCTTTCGCGGGTCGAATCCGTTTTGAGATCAGTGTTACGACCGCACGAGCCGCGACCGCAAGGGAGCGGGAGGCGCCACCACGCCCTTGCGGTCGCAGCTCGCTTAAAGGAAACTGAAGCTGGCCTGAAGCCGTTGACATCGAAGGCACGTCAACGGCGTTTGGAGGTCGATAACCGGGCCGGAGTCGCCGGCTGTGGTGGGCCTTCGCCGCAAAGCCGGCTCGACCCACCCTACTACAGCGTTTGGAGGTCGATAACCGGGCCGGAGTCGCCGGCTGTGGTGGGCCTTCGCCGCAAAGCCGGCTCGACCCACCCTACTACTACAGACCCACCCTACTACAGCGTTTGGAGGTCGATAACCGGGCCGGAGTCGCCGGCTGTGGTGGGCCTTCGCCGCAAAGCCGGCTCGACCCACCCTACTACAGATCAGGCCGCGACCAGGGACGCGACGGCGGACGCTTCCGGCATCGGGGTCGCGTCCTTGAGCGCCGCCAGTGCGTCGAGCAGGCCGTCGATTTGTGTCGGCGCGTGGTTCGCGTTCACCTGCATCCGCAACACGCCAGCACCGTGCGGCACCGCGGGGAACACCACCGATTGCACGTAGTAGCCGTGGTCGTACAGGAACTTCCCGGCCTTCAGCGTCGCCTCTTCTCCCCCGACCAATACCGAGACGATCGGCACCCGGCCGCCCATCACGGCCAAACCCAATTGGGCCGCGCCGCGGGTGAGTTGGCGGACGTTCGCGTCGAGCTTCGCCCGCAGCACCGGGTACTCGGCAGACATCAGGATGTCCACCACCGCACAGACGGCCTCGAGGTACGGGGGCGGAACCGGTCCGCCGAAGATGAGCGAGTTCGACTTCAATTTCAGCACGTCGATCGCGGCCTGTGAACCCCCGACGAACCCGCCGAGGCACGAAAACCCCTTCGAGAGCGAGCCGATGGTCAGCACGTTGTCGTAGCCGCCGAGTGCCTCGCGCACGGTCCCGCGCCCGTGCTCCCCGAGCACCCCGCTCGCGTGCGCATCATCCACGTACAAGCAGGCATTGTGCTGGCGCGCGATGCGCTGAAATTCGGCCAGCGGCGGCAGATGGCCGCTCATGCTGTACACACCGTCCACGGCGATCACCGCGTGCCGGAACGGGTGCAGGGAGCGCAGCGTTTCTTCGAGCGCTTCGGGCGAGTTGTGCGCGAACTTCGCGGTGCGCACCCCGCGCGCCTTGGCGAGTTTCAGCCCCTCGTCGATCGAGTTGTGCGCGAACTGGTCGGCCACGAGCACGTCGCGCCGCGTGACCAGCCCCGGCAGCGCGCCGACGTTCGCGAGCGTGACCGACGGGTAAATCAGCGCGGCCTCGGTGCCGAGCCATTCGGCGATCTTCCGCTCGGCGCGCACGTTCGGTTCGACAGACGCGAACGCCCGCGAACTGCCGTTGTGCGACCCCCACGCCCGCACCCCGCGCTCGATCGCGCTCGTCACACGCGGATCCTGGTCGAGCCCGAGGAAGCTGTCGGACCCGAAGTTGGTGACCCACCGCCCGCCGAGCTTGAACGTCCGATCGGGCCGGACCGCTTCGACGGTCTGGTCCTTCATCAGCAGGTCAGGGTACTCGTCGAACATGCGGCGGAAGAACCGGGTCATTCCAGTATCCGCGAGCGCGTCAATCAGTCGGTCCAGGGGCGCGGACATCATTAAGCCTCATCGTCGAGCGGCAGGCACCCGAATATATCGGACGTGCGCGCTGAGAAGTTTGGTCGATGTTGACGATTCCGCGGGCGATGCGGCTCACAAGACGTATGAGCAAATGGCGCGATCTTGCGCCTGCGGAATGGGTAATTTGGGCAGGATAAACCGAGTGGCAAATACTGAACGAATCGGCTGTGCCGAAAGTACAGACTTAAGCAACCCGGTAATCGGCTGAGCCGTGTTTCAGTTATCACCCCGGATGTGGCATGGCAAACTATTTTACGTCACTCGGGGTGTCTCGGGGTGACAACCGCGGTGAGAAAAGGCGAACGTTTACAGTCGATTTTTGGGAGACGAGAATTGGGGCAGGTGAAGCCCGGTCAACAACGCGAGCGGCCGAGACAATTGCCCGGCCGCTCGTGTTCGTTTCGGGTCGGCGCGTTACCGCGACTTTTTTGGTTTGTTGGGCTCGGACTTGTCTTTGTCGGCCTTCTTCGACAGGTTCTCGATCCCGGTGGGGCAGTCAGTCTTGAGCGGGCACGAGGCGCAGAGCGGGTTCTTCTCGACGCAGATTTCCTTCGCGTGAACGCTCATTAGCTCGGTGAATTCCGGGCCGCGGGCCTTCGGGATCACGTGCTCGATGCCGCCGCGGAGCGACTCCATATCGTCGGTCTCGGCCTCTTCGACCACGCCGAGGCGCCGAAGCACCCGGAACGTCGGGCCGTCGAGCGGGATCGCGTGGCCGCCGAGTGACCGTTGCACCACCCAGGCCACCGCGAAGTCGTTCACCTGCTTGAACCGGCCGATCTGTTTGGCCGCTTGCTTCAGGTTGAGCTTCTTCAACTCGCTGTCGTTGAAGTACCGCGACACCTGCTTGGCGGCCTGCTTCAGCCCCTTCTTCTCCATGTCGCCGAGGTCGTAGGAATAGTTCAACTCGAAGACCGCGTGCAGGACGCCGATGATCCACCCGGCGCGCGGGCCGGAGTTCGGGAGCGGCCGGAGCGCGTCCGCGACCTCTTGCACCGTGCTGACGCGGACCTCGTTCCAGTCCACGAATACTTTCCGCAGGCGCGCGTACCCGGCTTCCGCGTCCTCGGTGGTGCTGCCCTCGCGGCAGATCGCGAAGAGCAGTTCTTCCAGGAGCGGGCGCGGGACTTCTGGCTCCAGGGCGGGGAGCGGGAACCTCTTCTTGAGGGCCGCTTGCGCCTGGGTCAGGAGCTGTTGTTTGTTGGTGATGGCCGGCATTCAGTGGGACTCCGGTTCCGTAGGCGTTCGCCCGCTGGCGCTAGTTCGGGCGGTCCGTCGGTCCTTCGGCGGCTTCGGCTCGCGGTCCGTGGTCGGGTGCGCTCTCGTTCGGTGCGGCGCTCGGGGCCTCGGGTTCGTCGGCCCCGGTGTCCGGTTCGTCCGCGCCGTCGGGTTCGGCTCCGGCTTCGGGCGCCGGCGCGCCCCCGGTGAGCCGGTCGTTTTCTTCGCGAATCAGGCGGGCGATTTCGATGCTCTTCTTCACGCCCTCGTCGATCACGAACGTGACGTGCGGGACGTACCGCGACGTGAGCCGGTCCGCGAGCTTCGTCTGTACGAACCCGGCCGCGCTCTTCAGCCCGTGCATGGTGAGCTGCTGTTCCTTCACGGTCCCCATGACCGAGACGAACACCTTCGCGTGCTGGAGGTCGCCCGACACCTCGGCGCGCGTGACCGTAACGTTCTTAACGCGCGGGTCTTTCAGCTCGAACAAAATGGCGTTGGCCGCGGTTTCGCGGATCACTTCCGACACGCGCGCTATCCGGTGAGATTTCATCAGGTTCCAGAGTACAGAGGACCGGGGAAAGAACCGAAGACCGTCGAGTGTTTTGATCTCTGGCTTCTGACCCCTGCCCTTTGGATTGGAGCTCGCGCCCCAGTTAAAATCCGCTAAACGACCTCGCGGCCGACCGTCACTTCACCCCCCAGGTACTCCGCGACCGGGTGCCCGCGGAGCGCTTCGGTGATCTTCTGCAACACGCCCTGAACAGCGGCGGTCTCGAAACCGACCGCCGCGAAGCCGAGCGTCACCAATTTTACGTCGTCGTGGGTGTCCACTTCCGTCGCGGACACGTTGAACCCGTTGCGAATGCGGTCGAGAATGCTCCGCACGACCTGCCGCTTGTCTTTCAACGTGCGGCTCTCGCGCACCAACAACCGAACCGCCAGGGAGCCGATGACCATAGTCGTTTTGGCGAACGGCCGGTGTGAACCGGCCGGTAAGAACTCACGTGTTGTAAACGCGGCCGGGTGCCCCCGGCCGCGCGCACCCGTTACAGCGTCCGGTGCCGGATCTCGATCTTGAACGCCTCGATCACGTCGTCGACCTTGATGTCGTCGAAGCCGGTGATCTTCAGACCGCACTCGAAGCCCTCGCGGACGTCCTTGGCGTCGTCCTTGAACCGCTTGAGCGAGTCGAGCCCGACCACCTTCTCGGCCGGCGGGAAGACCACGACGCCGCCGCGGATGACGCGGACCCGGGCCGAGCGCTCCAGCACGCCGCTGGTGACGTAGCACCCGGCGATGGTGCCCACCTTGCCGTGCTTGAACGTCTGCCGGACCACCGCGCGGCCCAGGTGAACCACTTCCTCGATCGGCTTGAGCCGGCCCTCGAGGGCCGCCTTCACGTCGTCGACGAGGTTGTAGATGATCTGGTACTCGCGGAGGCTGATCTCGCGCCCCTCGGCCAGTTTCAGGGCCGCGTCGTCGGCTGTCACGTTGAACCCGACGATGAGCGTGTCCTGCGGGCTGGTGAGCGCCAGTTGCACGTCGGACTCGGTGATGGCCCCGATGCCGGCGTGCAGCACGCGGGTGGTCACCTCCTCGTGCGTCAGCTTCTCCAGTTCCTTGCGGATGGCCTCGACCGACCCGCGGGCCTCGGCCTTCAGGATGATCTTCAGCTCGGTGATCTTGAGCTTGCTCTTGGCGGCCGAGAGCATGTCGATGTCTTTGACCGCGGTGAACCGGTTGAGCGACGCCTCGCGGTCCTTCTTTTCGCGGGCCTCGGCGATCTTCGCCGCGGTGGTCAGTTCGTCGACCGCGTAGAACGGGTCGTCGGCGTTGGGTACGCCGCCCAGCCCGGTGATGAGCACCGGGGTGCTCGGCCCGGCCTCCTCGATCGACAGGCCCAGGTCGTTCTGCATGGACCGGACGCGCCCGAAGTTCGCACCGCACAGGACGATGTCGCCCAGTTTCAGCGTGCCCTGTTGGACGAGCACGGTCGCCATCACGCCCTCGTCCGAGGTCATGTAGGCCTCGAGGCAGGTACCGAACGCCGGGCGGTCCGGGTCGGCCTGGAGGTCGTCGGCGAGGTTGATTTCCGCTTCGATCAGGATCGCGTTGAGCAGGTCGTCGATGCCCTGCCCGGTGAGCGCGGAGGTCTCGACGAACTGGATGTCGCCGCCCATGTCGTCGGGGAGCAGTTCCAGGTTGTAGAGCTGGCGCCGGGTGCGATCGACGTTGGCGTTCGGCGCGTCCACCTTGTTGATGGCGACGATGATGCGGACGTCCGCGGCGCGGGCGTGGGCCACGGCCTCTTCCGTCTGGGGCATCACGCCGTCGGTCGCCGCGACCACGATGACCGCGATGTCCGTGACGTTGGCCCCACGGGCGCGCATCTTGGTGAACGCTTCGTGGCCCGGGGTGTCGAGGAACGTGATCGGCCGCTCGATGACCTTTTCGCCGGTCTCCGGGTCCTCGATCTTGTGCGTCACGGACCACGCGCGGATGACCTGCGTGATGCCGCCGACCTCGCCGGCCGCGACGTTCGACCGCCGGATCTTGTCCAGCAGCGACGTTTTGCCGTGGTCCACGTGGCCCATGATCGTGACGACCGGGGGCCGCGGGCGGAGCTTCTCGGAGTCCACTTCGCGCGTCAGCCGCTCGAAGTCCTCGATCAGCAGTTCCTCGGCGGTCTTCTGCCGCTTAACGATCAGCTCGATGTTCTTCTCGACGGCGATCAGCGCGGCCGTTTCAAAATCAACAGGCGAGTTGTTGCCGTAGAGCTGGCTCGTTTCCTTAAGGAGCCGCTTGGACAGCTCGCCCGTCTTCATGCCGATCGCTTCGGACAGGCTGCGGACCGTGATCGGCAGCGTGATCTCGATCTTCCCTTCCTTGATCGTCACCACCTGCTGCCCGCGGCGGATGGCCTTGCGGAGCAGCGCCTGGCGCGGGCCGCGGCGCGACCCCCACTGCTGCTCGACCATCTCGACGCCGCCGGACCCGATGACGACCGATCCGCGGTCGACGCGCGGCCCGCCGGTCGAGCGCCCGCGGTCGCCCGCGGTGCGCCCCTTCTGCCGCGCGTCGCGCCCGATGACGCCGGCCTTCTTCTTCTCTTCCTCGTCGTCCACGACCTCGCCGGGGCGGGGCGGGAAGCCCGGTGCCGCGCCGGGGCGCGGCGGGCCGCCAGGACCCGCCGGTGCGCCCGGTTTGGCGGGGCGCGCCGGAGCGGCGACGGGGTACGAGTGATTTCGTTCAGCGACACCCGCTGGCCGCGCGCACTGGCTTGGCGCAGCCGGTCGATCATTTCGGGCGTGAGTTTGACCGACGATGCCGCCTGACCCGAGCCGGCCGGCTTGGGCGGACCACCGGGTCCGGGGCGGCCACCGGGACCACCGGGACCGCGCGGACCACCGGGAGAATTACCACCCGGACCGGGGCCGCCGGGACCGGACGGACGCTGACCGGGCGCGCCCGTGACGCCGGACGATCGTTGCGATCCGGGCGGCGGTGCCCCGCCACCGGTACGAGGAGCGGCGATGTGCTTGGGCGGTGGCGGCGCTGGACGGCGGCTCAGCACCGACGGCGTCGAGGACATGCCCATGTTCTGCGGAATAATGTTTCGCGGCGAACCCGGCGGTGGGAGCGGGGCCTGCATCGTCGGCGCTGCTGGCTTCGGCGCGGGCGCCGGAGTAACAGGGGCAGCAGGAGCCGACGCGGTCACGACCGGAGCCGCGGGTGCGGCCGGCTTCGCTTCGACCGGCGCAACAGGAGTCACAACCGGAGTTGGGGTCGGGGCCACAGTTGCGGCCGTCACGACCGGAGTTGGTGTTTCGGGTGCGGCCGGCTTCGCTTCGACCGACGCGGCAGGGGTCACGACCGGAACCGGGGCAGGCGCGGCCACAGCAGGAGCCACGGGTTCCGGCGGCACGGCCGGCGTCGGGGCAACGGGCGCGTTGGACCGCGGCGGCGCAACGGGCGCGGGGCGCCCGCCCGTGTTCAGGTTCCGCATCCCGCCGGCCCCGAGCGCGGGGATGACGTTCTTCGGCGGCGCGGGTGGGGCAACGGGCCGCGCCACGGGGGTCGCGGACACAACCGGCTTCGCCGGGGCCTCGGCAACAACAACAGGTACGGGGGCCGGTGCGACCGGCGCAGCGGGCGGAGTTACGACCGCGGGCGCGGGGACAACGGGCGGAGCCGCTACGGGCTGCGCGACAACGGGTGCGACCGGTTCAGCGGGCTTGGGAGCCGGCTTCGGGATGGCTTTGGGAATAGCGTGAATGGGTTTAGCGAGTGGAGGAATGACGTTCTTCGGCGGAACGCCGGGTGGGGGGGTAGGGGCGTGACCGGCTCCGGGCTTCGGACCTTTTTTGGCCCGTTCCTTCAGCGCGTCGGCTTGTTCCGTTAACAAGCCGCTCAACTGGTTCGTGATATCGGCGTAACCGAGTTCCTTGCAATAGTCGAGGAGCAGTTTGCTCTCGACGTTCAGCTCCTTAGCCAGGGTAAAAACCCGGACCTTCTTTTCTTTGGCATCCTTCGTGTCTTTCGACGTCGTATTCGACAAGCGGAACTCCTCTGGGGGTGCTCCGAACAACCCCCGAACCGGCCCGCACGCAGCGGGCATGCCGGATCGACCGATCGCGCCCCGAACGAGTTATATTCTAATCAAGCCGCCCCCGCTGAAAAGGGGACTCTGGGCAGGAGCGCGGAATACGGCAGAAAGAGCGCGAATTCGGAAAGCCCGGCCCCGGGCCGTTGGGCGTTCCGAATTCTGCGATCCGCGTACCAAATCCCGCGTTTTTGACTCATTCGGCCGGCTTGTCCGCGTCGGAAGGCGCGGGCGCCGGTGTACCGGTCTCCTCACTGGAATTAGAGACGATCGTAGGCTCTTCGGGTTCGGAGAGTTCGGAAGTTTCCCCAATCTCAGAACCCGCGGCACCCTCACCGACTTCGGAAACCCCGGAAACTTCCCCGGCTTCCAGAGCCGCGACACCCTCTGCGCCCTCGGCGGTTTCGGCCGACTGTGCTTCCGCATCGGCCCGGGCCTGTTCCGCGTCCGCCCGCGCTTGCTCCGCGGCAGCTTGCTCGGCCTGGCGCCGTTCTTCCTCGACGCTCTGCTCCATCACGTCCGCGTACTCTTCCGCGTACATGACGACCTCGTCGGCCTGGTCCTCGGGGAGCCCCGAGAACTCGGCGAGCCCGGCCGCGTCGATCATGGTGATGTCATTATAAGAGAGGAACCCTTCCTCAATGAGAACGTTCGTGAGTTCGAGCGACGCATTCGGGAGCTGCCCGAACCAGCGCTCGGCACGCTCCAGCGATTCCGCCAGCTCGTCGTGCGTCATGATCTCGATGTCCCAGCCCACGAGCTTGGACGCGAGCCGCACGTTCTGCCCGCGGCGCCCGATGGCCAGCGACAACTGGTCGTCGGTGACGAGCACGATGGCCCGGCCGAGGCGCGGGTAGGTGAACACGTCCGAGATCTGCGCCGGCTGTAGCGCGTTGGGGATGAGTACCTGGAGCGCGTCGTTCCAGCGCACGATGTCGATGCGCTCGCCGTTCAGTTCCTCGATCACGTTCTTGATGCGGCTCCCGCGAACGCCGACGCACGCGCCGACCGCGTCCACCTTCATGTCGATCGAGGTCACCGCCACTTTGGACCGGTACCCGGCTTCGCGGGCGACCGCGCGGATGTCGATGATGCGCTCGTCGATCTCGGGGATCTCTTCCTCGAACAGCGCCTTCACGAACTCCGGGTGCGCGCGGGACAGCACGATCTTCACGCGGTTGCCCTGCTTGCGGACCTCCATGATGATCGCTTTGACGCGCTCACCGACGTGGTGCGTTTCGCCGGGGATCTGCTCGCTCCGCGGCAGCAGGGCCTCGCTCTTTCCGAGAGAGACAATGGCGGTGCCGGCGTCCACGCGGGTCACGGTGCCGACCAGCAGTTCGTACTTCTTACCGGTGAACTCGTTGAACACCGTGTCCGATTCGGCCTCGCGGATCTTCTGAATAATCATCTGCTTGGCCGACTGCGCCGCGATGCGCCCGAGCGTGATCGGGTCGAGTTCCTGGTCGCCGTACTTGGCGACGATGTGGCCGGTCGCCTCGTCGATGCTGACGAACACGCCCTCTTCCACCTGGAAGTGCCGTTCGGCGGCCACCTGGATCGCGGACGCAATGCCCTTGAAGATCACGTCCTTGGCGATTTTCCGCTCTTCGTGGAGCTTGTCCACGAGTTCGAGGATCTTGGCACCCGTGTCCTCGACCTTTTCTTTTTCTTTCTTGATCGCCATGCTCTTGGCCCTCGGCGGGGTGCCGGCGAAAAAACGCCGAAACCGGCTGGGATTACGCTCCACGCCGCGGTTGCCGGGTGCGGTCCGGCGGCCGAGAGCCACGGGGACCGACGCCCGACACCCCGACGCGGGCGGCCCGAAGCCGGTGCATCGTTGGTGTGGTTGTCACCCGTATTGTTGCGCCCGTACAGCGCGGAAGCAAGAGGGGCAGTTGAGAAAAAATGGTGGAAGAACTGCAATACGTTGTGGCAAACGGCCGGTGAGAGCGAGCAAACGCCAGAACCAACATCTGTGATCGACCGGACGCACCGGCCGTTCGCCCTTCGGATCGAACCGCTGCCCACAACTCGCCCGAACCCCATTGAGACCTACGTTCGAGGGAAGAACGGCGCGAGCGTGTTCTCGGCTCGTTGTTTGCAAGCACCGGTGACGAAACCGGAATTCTCGGGACGGGGCCAGTTATGATCGTTGTCCTCATGGGCGTGTCGGGCTCGGGTAAATCGACCGTCGGCAAGATCCTGGCCGAGCAACTCGGGTGGACTTTCGTTGAGGCCGACGACCACCACCCGGCGGCGAACGTCGAAAAGATGCGCCGGGGAGAGCCGCTAACGGATGAGGATCGGCGCCCGTGGCTCAACGTGCTCAGGAACCGGATCGATGAGGCGTGCGCGCGGGGCGAAAATGTCGTGCTGGCCTGTTCCGCGTTGAAGCACGCCTACCAGGACTATCTGGAACGCAACGAACCGGAGTGCGTACAGTACGTGTACCTCCACGGTTCGGAAGAAGTCATCCGCCAGCGCCTCGCGGCCCGCACGGGGCACTTCATGAACCCGAACTTGCTCCACAGTCAGTTCGAGACACTGGAGCCGCCCGCCGATGCGATCCGCGTCGATATCACCCCCGCGCCCGAAGTGATCGCGGCCGAAGTCAAAAAGAAACTCGGTTTGTGACCCCAACGGAATCGAACCCCGCGAGTACCGAGTTTGCGCGAGCGCGCTCCCGGACGGTGCGCGGCGAACTGCGTAAGATGCCGCGAGACTCGAGTTTGGTCGTATTCCGTTTACTCAATTGAGGTTTTGCCTCGTCGCCCGGTCCACCGCACACGCTCGGCCGCGCGAACCCGGTGAGGCACGAGGGCAGTATGGCCAAGGAACTCGACCGCGGCGTGCTCACCGGTATCTGGCTCCTCGCCGCCCTCGTCGTCGTCAACGCCGGCGTCTCGTACTGGAACACGCGCAAGGTCCGCAACGACGCGCGATGGGTCGCGCACACCCAGGAAGCGCTGGCCGCGCTCGGCACCGTTCGGGCCAGCGCGCGCGACCTCGAAGCGACCCAGCGAACGTTCATCCTCACCGGCGCGGACCGGGACCGCACATCATTTCGGAGCGCGGAGGCCCAAACGCGCGCGAAGCTCACCCGACTGGCCGAACTCACCACCGACAACCCCGAACAGCAGTCCCGAATCGCGGCCCTCGGTGCCCGCGTGGACCGGGTAATCGAACACCTGAACGCGACGGTCGCCGTGCGCGAATCGAGCGGGCTCGAAGCGGCCCGCAAGCTCGTCGCGGGGGACACGGGCCGGCAATTGCTGGACGATGTGGACCGCGCCGTCGACGAGATCGAGGCCACGGAGCGGGCGCTCCTCCACACGCGCGGGATCGATACCGAGCGGGCGTACTTCAGCGCCCGGCTCTTCGGCGCCGCGTCCGCCGGGTTCGGGCTGACCGCGGTCGGGATGTTCGTCTGGCTGCTCCGGCGCAGTAACCGGGCGCGGGCCGCCGCGACCACCCGCGTGTGGGAGCAGCGCGAGTGGCTGCGGACCACGCTCGCGAGCATCGGGGACGCGGTCATCGCGACCGATCTCGCGGGGAACGTCACGCTTCTCAACTCGGTCGCCGAGGCACTCACCGGGTGGCAGAACGACGACGCGGTCGGGCGCCCGCTCACCGAAGTGTTCCGAATCGTCAACGAATCGACGCGCGAGCCGGTCGATAACCCGGCCCTTCGGGCGCTCAAGTTCGGTGCGATCGTCGGGCTGGCGAACCACACGATCCTGATCGCCAAAGACGGAACCGAGTACCCGATCGACGATTCCGCGGCCCCGATCCGCGACCCCGACGGGCGCGTGGGCGGGGCCGTCCTCGTGTTCCGCGACATCACCGAACGGAAGCACGAAGAGCACGAGCGCGAGCGCCTGGCCGAGACCCTTCGGCTCGCCGTCGGCGCCGCGGATTTCGGAACGTGGGAGTGGAACCCCAAAACGGATCGGATCTCCCTCTCGGACCGCGCCGTCGCGATCTACGGCACGGACCCGGGACCGACTCACACCCGGGAGTGGATGCGCCGGGTCATTCACCCGGACCACCGGGACCGGGCGCGCGACGAGGCCGCGCGGGCCGTCGCTGCGCGGGCCGATTACGACATCGAGTACCCGCTCGACCGCCCGGAGCCGGTTTGGGTCTCGGCCCGGGGGCGCGGCGTGTACGACGAGGCCGGGGAACTGGTTCGGATGCTCGGGGTGGTGCAGGACGTGACCGCGCGAAAGGCGGCCGAGTCCGCGCTGCGTGAGAGTGAAAATCGGCAGCGGTTTTTGGCGGAGTTGGCCGTCACCACCCAATCGATGTCCGGGGCCGCTGAAGTAATGGCGGCCACCGCCCGGCTGCTGGCCGAGTACCTGGACGCGGACCGCTGTGCTTACGCAGAAATCGAAAACGAGTCGGTGTTCGTCATCACGGGCGACCACCCGCGCGGCGTTCCGAGCATCGTCGGGCGCTGGCCGGTTGCGGCCTTCGGCCCCGAGTGCGAGCGCCTGATGCGCGCGAACGAACCCTACATCGTTAACGACGCGCGCACCGATCCGCGGATCGGGTTCAACGACCGGCCCACGTATGAGGCCACCGCGATTCGGGCCGTGATCTGCGTCCCGCTTCACAAGGGCGGGCGGTTCACGGCAGCGATGGCCGTACACACACAGACCCCCCGGCACTGGGCGCCCGAGGAAATTCAGCTCGTTACGACCGTGGTCGACCGGTGCTGGGAGGCCCTGGAACGCGCGCGGGCGGCGGAGGCCGAACGGCGGCTCTACGCGGAGGTCGCTGCGGAACGGGTGCAGTTGGAAGAAGTCTTTCAGCACGCGCTCTCGTTCGTGGCCGTTCTGCGCGGGCCGGCCCTCGTGTTCGAGCGCGCCAACGACCGCTGCGCCGAACTGCTCGGCGGGCGCGAACTTATCGGCCGGCCGGTGCGCGAGGCCGTTCCCGAGGTGGACGGGCAGGGGTTCTTCGAGATCCTCGACCGGGTCTACCGGACCGGCGAGGCGTATGTCGGGAAGGACGCGCGGGTGATGCTCCGAACCGGAAACGGGGAGCTGGAAGAGCGGGTTCTGGAGTTCGTCTTCCAGGCGATGCGCGACGCGACCGGGGCCGTGTCCGGCGTTCTCGTTCAGGGCATCGACCTGACCGACCACAAGCGCGCCGAGGCCGAGCTCGCCCGCGTCACGGCCGCGTCCGAACGGCGCCGGCGCCTGTACGAAACGGTCCTGTCGAACACGCCCGACTTCGTGTACGTGTTCAGCCTCGACCACCGGGTGCTGTACGCCAACGACGCACTGATCGAGATGTGGGGGCGCGGCCGGGACGGGGCGCTCGGCAAGACGTTCCTGGAGATCGGCTACGAACCGTGGCACGCGGAGATGCACGACCGCGAGATCGACCAGGTGCGAGCGACCAAGAAACCGATCCGCGGCGAGGTGCCGTTCAACGGCACCAACGGGCGCCGGATCTACGACTACATTTTCGTCCCCGTCATCGGCGCGCAGGGCGAGGTCGAAGCGGTCGCCGGGACCACCCGCGACGTGACCGAGCGGCAAGCGATGGAGCAAGAACTGCGGGACGCGGACCAGCGCAAGGACGAGTTCATCGCGCTCCTCGCCCACGAACTGCGCAACCCACTAGCCCCGATCCGCAACGGGCTCCAAGTGCTGCACCTCGCGGGGACCGACACCAGCGCCCTCGCCCGCACCCGCGTCATGATGGACCGGCAGCTCTCGCACATGGTGCGCCTGGTCGACGATCTGCTCGATGCGTCCCGGATCAGCCGCAACAAGATGGAACTGCGCCGGACGCGCGTCTCGCTGTCCGAAGTAATGGCGAGCGCGGTCGAGACGGCGCGCCCGCTCCTCGACGACGCGGGGCACGAGCTGCGTGTCGCGCTCCCCGCCGAACCAATTTCTCTCGACGCGGACCTGACGCGCCTCGCGCAAGTCTTCAGCAACCTGCTGACCAACAGTGCCAAATACACCCCGCGGGGTGGGCAGATTCACGTTTCGGCCGAGCGAAATAGCGCGGAGGCGGTGGTCTCGGTCCGGGACACGGGAATCGGCATCCCGGCCGACGCGCTGTCGGCCGTATTCGACATGTTCTCGCAGGTGGACCGCTCGACCGAGCGCAGCCGGGGCGGGCTCGGGATCGGTCTGGCGCTGGTTAAGGGGCTGGTCGAGATGCACGGCGGCACGGTGACGGCCGAGAGCGCGGGACCGAATAAAGGGAGCACGTTCACCGTTCGATTACCGATCCCGGTCGACCAAACGGAACTGCCCCACGAAACCCACGAGACCGGCACTGCACCGACGAAGCGCACGCGGCGCGTGCTCGTCGTGGACGACAACCACGACGGCGCGGAATCGATGGCCGAAATGCTCGGCTTGTTGGGAGGAGAAGTCCGAACCGCGCACGACGGCTTGGAAGCAGTAACAGCGGCCGAGGAGTTCCGGCCCGAGATCATTTTAATGGACGTCGGGATGCCCAAACTCAACGGGCTGGACGCCACTAGGCGCATTCGCTCGCACCCGTGGGGGCGGGAGATGGCCATCGTCGCGCTAACTGGTTGGGGGCAAGAAAGCGACCGGGAACGGTCTCGCGATGCGGGGTGCGACGGACACTTGGTCAAGCCCGTGAACTTGTCCGACCTCGAAAAGCTGCTCGGTACATTGCGCAACGAGCACAAGTGAACGTCGCCCGCGCAGTGAACGCGAGCGGCGGCACAACACTTCAGGCCCGTTTCGGCATCCCTGTAACGAGCCGCGACCGCAAGGGAGCGGGAGGCCCCCAGCTCCCTTGCGGTCGCGGCTCATTCGATCCCCTACACCGATCCTGAAACGAGTTAGGCCCGTTTCGGGCGCCGGGCACTGGGCTTGGGCGAGTTCTGCTTGCTCGTCTTGGCGGCCGCTCGCTTGTTAGCCGGTGTTCCGCCGACCGCTCCGCCACTGGGACCAGCTTCTGCCGGGAACTCGTCCTCGTCGGAAGTGTCGTCCTCATCGAGGGGACCACTTCCCATCGCCGCCTGCAAGTTCGCGCCGCTCAAAGCGCCGCTGCCGACGGTCGTTCCAGCCAGTCCACCGATCGCCGATCCACCGCCCGGCGTGCCGGCCGCGTGGGTGTCGCTGGGATCGGCACCCAAATCGCGCCCGACGACGCGCTGAAGGGCTTCGGCGGAAGACTCGTGCCCCGGTTCGCCGAGCCACGTGGCGGGGCGCCCGTCGTTAACGTTCACCGCGCGCCCGGACTGGAGCGCGGACGCACACGCGACACAGTGCCGCACATAGGGCAGAGCGCCGAGTCGCGCGGCTCCGATGTCGCGCTTGCATTGCTCGCACCGCCCGTAGGTGCCACGCTCGATGCGTTCCAGAGCGGCAACGGCCTCGTCGCGGATGTACGTTTCGTTCTCCAGGAGCGTGGCATCGAGTTCCTGGGAAAACGTCCCCGTGCCCAGATCGGCCAGGTGCATTGGGGCGTTCGACACGCCGCCCCCGGATTCACCGCCCAGGGGCACGCGGACCTCGGCTTCCAGCGAAGCCGCCGTTTTCCCGACGCGATCCACCAACTCTCCCAAGACCTTCCGATATCGATCAAGTTGTTGTTGATTCATGACTTTCTCCACCGGGTGTCCATCAGAGCGCCTTTGATGAAGCAGGAATCGTGCCTCGTTTCGAGAATAATGGGCCGCACCGGGTACGAACCGCTGCTTATGAATCCCGACGCCGGTGCAGAAATGCTTGTAGCCCGGCGGAACGACACGCGCTCCACCGGGCCACAGATTGAGAAAGGCGCTTTTAAGAATTCACGCCCGATACACGATCTAGCACTTGTGCGATTTTACTTTTTGGTGATTTCCTTGACGCGGATGTTGCGGTAGCGAACGAACTGCTTGGTGTAGTCGCCGCCGCCGTGAACCTGGAGCGCGATGCCGCCCTTGTCCGCGAGCCGCTTCTCGGTGTCCTGGAACTCCATGAACTTCACCCCCTTGATCCAGGTCGTGATCTTCGGCGGGTTCCCCTCGACCCGGGCGCGCACCTCGTTCCACTCGCCGTGCTTCCAAAACTTCGCCCAGTCTTCGGCACCCACCGGGCTCGGAAACGGCTTGTACTCCTTCACCTCGATGTCGGTCACTTCCTTTTTGAAGCTGAAGTTCTGCACGTGCGGCTTCCCACCAATGCCCTCGCCGTAAACCCCCATCAGGTTACCGCCGGAGTGGTAGTCGATCATCGCCTGATAGCACTTACCCGTATCCGTGCTGCGGAGGAAGAGGCCGCTATCCGGCCCGAAATCGTTGTTCATCTCCAGCGCCACCTCGAAGTCTCCGTACTCCTTCTCGGTGATGACGATACCGCCGTTACCGGGCACGTCCTGGCTGCCGACGATGGCGCCCTTCTCGATCACCCATTTACCGCCGCTCTTGTTCTTGGTCGTGCCGCTGTGACCGGTCTTCGCGGACACCTTCCACCCATCAAGCGACTTGCCGTCGAAGATGGAAACGAAGCCGGTTTCGTCGAATTTTTCCGGTTTCGGCGGTTCGGCGCGGGCCGGTATCAGGGCGACGAGCGGAACGAGTAACAGGGACGTGAGCGCGAGCGCAGCGGATCGCATCGGAGGGCCTCGGGGGAGGGGTGGAGGGCGACCGGGTCAGTATCCGCGCGGGGAGTAGCGCTGTCCAGAAGCGAACAGCAAGACGAGATTTCTTCGCGCGCTGATGCTCCCGGTTCATCAGACACTTGTGAGAAACGGGAGTTTCAGCGCGCGGTTAGAACAATTACACCGTCCGGCCGAACGCGGGCGCGAGTGCCTTGAGGCGTGTGAGCAGCGCGTCGAGGGCGGCGAAGTCGAGCGACTGGGCGCCGTCGGACATCGCGCGGTCCGGTTCGGGGTGGACCTCGATCAGCAGGCCGTCAGCGCCTGCGGCCAGTGACGCGAGTGACATCGCCGGTACATAGGCGCGCTTGCCGGTCCCGTGGCTCGGGTCCACGAAGATCGGCAAATGGCACAGAGCCTTCGCGGGCGGGATCACCGAGAGGTCGAGCGTGTTGCGGCTGTGATCGGAGAACGTCCGAACGCCGCGCTCGCACAGAATAACTTGGTAGTTCCCGCCGGCCATGATGTACTCGGCCGCCATCAGCCACTCTTCGAGGGTCGCGCTCATCCCGCGCTTCAGCAACACCGGCTTGCGGCACTTGCCCACGCGCTTGAGCAGCGAGAAGTTCTGCATGTTCCGCGTGCCGATCTGAATGATGTCGGCGGACTCCTCGACGGCGCTCGCGTTCTCCGTGTCCATCAGTTCGGTGACGATGCCGATCCCGGTCTCAGTACGAGCCTTTTCGAGAATGCGCAGCCCCTCGATTCCCAACCCTTGGAAGCTGTACGGGCTGCTCCGCGGCTTGAACGCGCCGGCCCGCAGGAACTTGACCCCGCGCGAAACGAGGTATTCGGCGGTCTTAATCATCATCGCTTCGGACTCGACCGAACACGGCCCGGCGATGATCGTGAAGTTCTTGGGGCCGATCGTGTCTTGCGCGAGCGGAATCGTGGTGTCGTCGCGCTTCATCTCGCGGCTGGCGAGTTTGTACGGCTTGGTAACGCGAATCGCCTCCTCGACCCCGGGCAGCACTTCAAAGAGCGACTTATCGACCGCCCCGGTGTTCCCGGTGATCCCGATCGCGGTCCGGGTGGCGCCGGGCATCACGTGCGGGGTCAGCCCCTGGCCCTCGATCACCTGCACCACTTTGTCGACCTGCGACTGAGCGGCGTGAGACTGCATGACAACGAGCATAGAAACGTACCGAAAGTAAGTGGAAGCGATGCAACCCACCAATTCACGGGCCGCAAGACACTCTATGGAGCCAATTCCATTGCTTGGCAGACGCCCAAGGAAGTTCCATCATACCCCCCCACAGCAACGAGTTTCATACCAGGCTGAAAGCTCTTGTTCCTTGCCTTTTCACTACCTAGCGAACCTGAAAAAAAGCACTTCACAACGCCACCGCCACTCGGCGATTTCAATGTTACATAAGCGTGACCGTACTCACTCACTTCTGCCTTCTCGATGATCCCGCTTACGATGATGTACTTATCTTTGTACTTGCTCTCCATCCCTTTCTTGTCTGCGGCCACTTCGCGGGCTAGCTGCTCAGCAGTGAATTTGTCGGGCATTGCCCCTTTCACATCAATGATTTCCCAATGCACGAGTTCATTGATCCGCGCACGGAGTCGAACGGTCTGTCCGGGAAACACCTTTTTCCACGGTTCTTTTTCTGTTGTCGGAACAATGAGCGGCAGGCGATCGGGAGTCGTTTCCAAAGCGAGATAGACACCAACGTTTTTGACGACTCCCGTTAGATCGACGATTTTGCCCACGTTCTTATCGAATGGCGCGCTAGGTTTACCCGCATCCTCGGACTGCTTGGCCCATTCTTCGGCCGTGATGACAACGTCCGGTTTCACTTTCGCGAGTGACTCGGGTGCATTCGTCGGCTCTGGCTTCTTGGTGTCCAGATCGCCGCCCGCGGCTTTCGCGGCGCGACGCAAGTCATCCGTTGTGATATCCCCGTTCTTTTTCTCCACTTTGGGCGGATCGGCTAACTTTGGATTGTCTTCTATCTTCGGCACTTCGTCCTTCTTGCCGCAGCCCGCAAGTACAACCGTGAACAAAATCAGAATGGCGATCCGTTGCCAGTGGTTTACGGCGAACATGGGCAACTTCTCCAGTTGATGCGGGCATTCCCGATCCCAACCGCGAATGGGGAACCGTATTATAGTGAATGACGGCATTCCCATTCCGAGGGCCGCATGGACTTGCCGGACGATGAGCACCTCCAGTGGGCACACACCGAGCTCGGTGAGCCGGATGCGTTCTTCCGCATCAGCCGGGCGCGGTTCCTGACCAAACTCTTGTTCGGCGTCCTCCTGCTCCTGTACGGGCTCGTGGCCAACTATTTGTGGTGGGTTCACGGCCCTGCCACGTTCGGGCACTTCGAGCTACTGCTACTGGTCTTTTTGCCGCTCTCGGGGGCAACGCTGCTGTTGCACATGTACCGCAACCGCGGGCTGTACGTCCTCATTTACCCCACGGGCCTGTTGCGTTTACGGCGCGGCGAGGTGGACTCGTTTCCGTGGGCCGAGATCGCCCACATTCAACTGAAGGTGCAGCGCGCGACCGGGGCGGAAATCACCCACGGCACCGACGGCACCCCGACCGCGTGCTGGATTCCGGTCGATGTGCCCACGTTCAAGTTGTGGGACGCCGGGCTAACAGTGCTGCGCGAGGACGGCGTGGAAGCGCACTTCGGCTCGGCCCTGACGGACTACGACCAGCTCGCGGAGCAGGTCCAAACGCGCACGTTCACCGCGCTCTGGCCCCGGGTCCGCGAGCAGTTCTTCGCCGGCGAGCGCCTGGCGTTCGGCGAACTCGAAGTCGGCTTCGCGGGGCTGCGGCACAACGGCAAACTGCTCCCGTGGCGCGAGCTGAAGGAACTCGTCATCGCGCAGGGCAAGCTCTCCATCAAGCAGACCGGCAAGTGGCTCCCGTGGGTGCTCATCGACATGGCCAGCGTGCCGAACCCGCACGTGCTGTTCGCGCTCGTCGGGGAGGTCCAGCACACGTTCTCCCCGCCACGAAGAGAACCGAAACCGGACCGCGCGGGGCAACAGGACAAAGAGTGAACCCCTCCTCACCGGAGTCAATCATGTCGCGCCTTGTCCTCGCACTCGCATTCGCGCTTGCACCCACGCTGCTCCGTGCGGCCGATGAGCCGGATCGTGCGGCCCTGCGCAAGAAAATGGAACGCGCAATGGGGCCGCTCCCCGACGCGGATCGCAAGGTTCCGCTCGACCCGAAAGTTGTCAGCGAAGAAAAGCTCGACGGCTACGTGCGGCTGAAGATCACGTTCGCGGTGGAGAAGGGCGATCGCGTCCCCGCGTGGTTACTGGTCCCGAACACGGCCACACGCGACAAAAAAGCCCCCGCGATGCTCTGCTTGCACCAGACGATCTCGATCGGGAAGGACGAACCCATTGGGTTGGGCAAACAGGACAGCAAGGCTCAGGCACTGCACCTCGTGAAGCGCGGGTTCGTATGTCTTGCCCCCGATTACCCGAGCTTCGGCGACTACAAGTACGACTTCCAGGAGGCGTTCAAGCGCGGCGACTACCAGTCGGGCACGATGAAGGCCGTCTGGAACAACATGCGCGCGGTGGACTACCTACAATCGTTACCGGAAGTGGACGGCGAGCGCATCGGGGTGATCGGGCACTCGCTCGGCGGGCACAACTCCATGTTCACCGCCGCGTTCGACGAGCGGCTGAAGGTGATCGTTTCGAGTTGCGGATTTTGCAGCTTCGCGAAGTATTACAAAGGCAACCTGAAGGGCTGGACGAGCGAGCGGTACATGCCGCTCATCGCGCGGGAGTTCGGTAACGATCCGAAGAAAATGCCGTTCGACTTCTCGGACGTGGTGACCAGCTTCGCGCCGCGTGCGTTCCTCGCGGTCGCGCCAGAAAAGGACGATAACTTTGAAGTGAGTGGCGTGCGAGACGTGATTGCCGCCGCGGAGCCCGCGTACAAGGCGCTCAAAGCAGCGAACAAGTTAAAAGCGCTCTACCCGGACGCGGGACACGACTTCCCCGCTGACGCGCGCAAGACCGCGTATGAGTTCATTGAGGCGGAGTTGAAGAAGTGATTACGATCGAGCTATTACGGCGAACGGCCGGCGTGAGCCGGCCGGTGAAGCATCCTGTTTGGTAGCGCTATCCAGATTCACCAGCCGGCTCACGCCGGCCGTTCGCCCAGTCGGTTTACGGCAGCGGAACGGTCTTCAGGTCGTGCAGCGTCCCGTTCTTGACGAGCAGCAGCGCGTGGCCGTCGTCGAGCTTGTCGAGCTGCATCACGTCCGTGAGTTCCTTGATGCTCTCGTACTTGAGGCCGGCCGTGTCGCCCGCCGGGCGCGCGGTGATCGCTTCGGCCTTGTCCACGCCCTCCGTCGGAACCTTCATCACCCCGCGGGCGGAGTTTGCCATCAGGATGTAGTCCTTGCCACCCTTCGTGTAAACGATCATGTCGAGCGGGCGGTTGCGGTTCCCGAGCTCCGCGATCGTGGTGCCGTTCACCTTCGCGCCGGCCTTCAGATCGGAAACGGGGATCTTGACGAGCGGGGTGCAGGTGTACGCGGCCAGGATGTTGTCGTCCTGCCCGATCTTGTACGCGACGAACGTGCGGATCGGGGCGTTCGTTTCCAACTTGCCGTGCGCCCCGTGGAAGATCTTGATCCCGGCGCCCTTGTCGGCGTCCTTGAACGGGAACGGGATCACGCGGAGCGTGCTGGCGAATTCCTCGTTCGACAGCCCGGCCACGATCACCTTGCCGTCCACGAATCCCAACTGAGTGATAACGAGCGGGGCGTCCTTGGCAGCGGTCGCCGGGTTGGGGAGCGTTACCTTAGAGAAAGCCAGATCCTTGAGAGCAACGGCACTCACGGTACCATCACGGGCGATCTTAAGGAGCGCGGGCTCACCGGCCCCGGTTCCACGGGTCGCGCTGATGTACACGTTGCCCGACGCCGGGTTCACCTTCAGGTCCGTGATCTTCACGTCCTTCTCGGTCACGCCCAGCGCGGACGCGATTTTCGCGTCGATCTTCTCGACGTTCAGCGGCTTATCGCCGGCTGGCTTGGTGTCTCCGGTGTCAAACGCGAAGACCGCGGCGCCGGCGGAATCGCCAACGAACAGCAGCCCCTTCGGGCCGAACGCCAGAGCGGTGACCGACTTCACGTCCGGGGTGCCCTTGGTCAGGCCGTCGTCGGCCCGCCCCACGGCGGCCGACGCCAAAACCAGCGCGGTCACGAGCAGCTTGGTGCGCATGACAGTCCTCGATTGGAGTGCCCCGCCGAGTTGCATTCAGCGGAGCCAAAATTGGGGAGGCGAACCGGGGCTAATCGTCGGCCCCGTGAGAGTGTATCATCCGGCGCGGTGATGAAGATGCAAGGAGAAAGGTGGGGGGCGTTTCGCGTTTTGGCCTACTCCATCAAATGCCTTCTCATCGTTCGTTCACAATCGCGACCACGATACAATATGGAACCCGACTGACTGAACGCGCTTTGGAGAGTGCCGCTCCGAGGGTGACAATGGAGGCGAGAGCAGCGGGGATGTTGGCGAATGTTAGTCGCCCGTGCTGGTTCTCCGAACGTGCTTGGATGCAAATTGTCTTGAAAACAAGCTTTATAGTGCGATTTCCGTTCGGCGCACACTCCTAAAGGCCCAAATTGTTAGCAGATGTTAGTGTCGCGCGATGTCCTAATGGATGGCAATTCGATCGTGATGTCTATTCACAAGGCACAAAGATAAACACGAATGTCGAGCACGCTTGACGCACTGTATGCGGCCATCGTCGACAACCCATCCGACCGCACCGTGCGGCTGGTGTTCGCGGACGCGCTCGACGAGAGCGGTGAGCCGGGTGACGCAACTCGGGCGGAATTCATCCGCGCGCAGGTCACCCTCGAAGGAACGCCTGACGACGATCCCCGCCGCCCCGCGCTGGTGGCCCAGTGCCAGGGTTTGTTCGCGGCGCACTGGATCGAGTGGTGGCGCCCGGTGTGTGTGGCACTCGGGTTACCGGAACCGTATGTGCCCAGCCCGAAGCTCCGCGCGCGGCTCAAGCGCTTCGTTGGCAGCGACAAGCGTGTGACGGGTGAACCGTACATCGCGAACCCCGAAGCGTACTCGATTCGCTCCGACGAACACGAGTTCACCGCGCAGTTTTACGCCGGCTTCCCGGAGATGCTCGCGATCCACAGGTTCACCATCGACACGCTCACCGGACAGTTCGGCCTGTGGTTCGACCAGGCCCCGTTCTGCCGGTTGCGCGTCACAAACGAACTGAGCGAGTTCGAGTGGAACAGTTTGGACGGCCCGCACCTCGCGAAGGTCACCGAACTGGTGCTTGATCGACTCACCGCGGACATCGCGGACCTTTTGTTTCGCGCGCCCCTGAACGGATTGACTTCACTCAAGGTGATGCCGCTCGGGTCACCGAGCATCGTTCGCGGACTGGTCCACAAGCCAGTATGGGCCGGGCTGCGATCCCTGACGCTGAGCGGAATCAGCACGCCCGATTCGTTGTGCGAGGTGGCGGAATCCTGCACCCTGGAGCATCTCGAAGAGCTGGTGTTCGGGGTCCACGAGGTCGAGGAGTCACAACCGCTCGGCGGCCTCTGGAGCGTTCTCGGTAACGCCATCGCGGGGATTCTCGCGCAGATGGCTCACATGTACCCGCGCCCGACCGGACCGATCCGCGGACCGGACTACTGGCCCGCGTTCGTGGCTCTTTCGCGCTCGCCGGTGCTCCCGCGATTGCGCCGGCTGCGGGTACTCGACGCGGACCCGAACTGGGTCGCGCGCGTGGCCGAAATGCTCGTGAACGCGGGCCAGCAAGCACCTGGTGCCGAGCCGTTCCTGTCCGACGAGTGCGTACACGCGGTAGCCGACGCCCTCGACCCGGATAAGCTGGAAAGGCTGGAACTGCCGGCAACGCGGATCAGCACCGCGTGCCGCGACGAGCTGACCCGTCGGTTCGGCCCGCGCGTGGTTCTGGCGTGACACTCACTTCAGGAGACCCGTCAAATGCGTCTGATGACCATCTGCGCCCTGGCCGCCGCGTTCACGATCGCCCCGTTCGCCACGGGCGAGGACAAGAAGCTCGAGCGCCCGAAGCTCGACGCCAAGGAATGGAAGAAGACGAAGTCCGGCCTGGAAATCTGGGACGTGAAGGAAGGCAAAGGCGATGCGGTGAAGGAGGGCGCCACGGTCGTCATCCATTACACCGGCTGGCTCACCGACGACGACGCGACGAAGTTCGACAGCAGCGTGGACCGCGGCGAGAAGGCCGAGTTCCCGCTGGACAACCTCATCAAGGGCTGGCAGGAAGGCATCCCGGGCATGAAGCCGGGCGGCGTGCGCCGGCTCAAGATCCCCGCGGACCTGGCTTACGGCCCGAAGGGGCGCGGGAAGATCCCCGGCGGCGCGACGCTGGTGTTCGAGATCGAGCTGTTCGAGTCGAAGTAACGAGAACTGCTTGCGGATCGAAGGCCGAGCGTATTGAGTCTTCGATCCGCTGCTGAGATACTGGATCGATCCGAAGTCACATGGGTTTCGCGTTACCACTTCGAGGGACCACCAATGCGTCCGGTGACGATCTGCACACTGGCTGCCGCGCTTGTACTTGCGCCGTTCGTCACAGCGGCGCCGGTGCCGAAACACCTGATGCCGAAGCTCGACGCGAAGGAGTGGAAGAAGACGAAATCCGGCCTGGAAATCTGGGACGTGAAAGAGGGTAAGGGCGAGGAAGTGAAACCCGGTGCGACCGTGGTGGTTCACTACACTGGTTGGCTTACTGACGAGAAGAACACGAAATTCGATAGTAGCCTGGACCGCGGCGAGAAAGCCGAGTTCCCGCTGGGCAGCCTTGTCAAGGGTTGGCAGGAGGGCGTTCCGGGTATGAAACCGGGCGGTGTTCGCCGGCTCAAGGTTCCGGCCGAACTCGGATACGGTGCCCGTGGCACTGGACCGATTCCGCCGAACGCGACACTGGTGTTCGAGATCGAATTGTTCGAGTCAAAGTAGCGGTGGTTTGCGCAATCTTTGCGGCCGAGTGCCCATGAACCTTCTTGGCCCGCCGACCGGTCTGATGTAAAAAGATGAAAGGCGTTGAGACACCACTTCCCTTACTGGCCCTCGGTTTTGGTGTCGGCGTGGACTTGTGAGGTGAGGTTTGGGGTGGCGCCCCGCGACCGATTTCCAGAACCACTCAGAATGGCTCGAAAATGAGCGCTCTGCGCCCGTAGCTCAACTGGATAGAGCATCCGCCTTCTAAATGATATTTGACATTTCTTTACATTCCCATCAAATCGCAGAATATGCTTCATTTTCCAGCGTTTGAGACGCCTTCTTGCTGACCTGTGATAACCTCGAATAACCCCAAATTGTAGATCCCACCGGGTGTAGTACACCTGCTCCAAAAATTCTTGAGGCACGCGCCAAATTCGGTGCCCTAAAACGCTGTTCGACCGCGAACCGGTCCCAACTCGTTTGGAGCGGCGTCCGGCCCGCCGTTGCACGCTAATGCGATCTGGTGGGGTTCGTGGTAAGACGGCTCCGAAGGGAAAGAAAAGGCAGCAAAGGCACCCCTAAAACCAAGAGCGGACTGACATTGCCTATCGATTGCGATCGTAACCATCGGCAATGGCTATTGATCGGCCGGGGAGCATTTTATTCAACTTGAACAAATTCGGGTCTGTTCTGGGAGCGGTCTTCTCGTCTTCTTCCTCTCGGGGCCGTCTTCGGAAGCGACTCGGTGCGGACTTGGCACCGGGACCACGATCGGTCACGCCGGGAGTGGTTCCAGGGGGCGACCAGTGACCGAAGCGGAATTCGGGGGCGTGTGCCGACCCGATGGCACTCCTTCGATACTTAGGTGCCGACCGAATGGACCGAAAATATCACCTCTATCTCGTCGCCGGGTGCCGGAAAATCAGCCATCTGTTCTACGATCTTCGTAGCCTCGAAGCTGTCGAGATCACTGAGCGTTACGCCGATAGTCAGGCGGGTAGCGAGGACTTAGAGCGGGCTATGTGGATCGCCGAGTCGCCAACGTTCGGCGTGGGAGCGCGAGCCGAATCGGTCCTCACTGGTGGAGCGCCTGTAGCTAACGGAGTTACCGCTGCCCGACTATTGACGGCTACCGAGTTAGCTTACCTCACGACTCTGCTTGCGGAACTCAACTGCAGGCAATTTGAACGGGTGGAGCGTCAGGTCAGAGATATAGACATCGAGTGGCCGGACCGGCGGTTGGGCGCGCTCGTCGGATCGACCGGGAAAACGGACTCGTTCATCGAAACGCCCTCGGGTTGAGAAAACCAACCCCGAAGGTAACTCACTCGTCAATGACGTGATGCGCCGGGCGCGTACCAAGGGGTTTCGATAAACTTTGAGAAGTGGCGATCGTGAAGCCGTCGCCGTTAGAGGGGCGCGAACTGTCGGCCTCTGAAACTCACACGAGGTCCTGTTCGCGTGGGTAACGTTGGATAGCAGTTGCCGATCCATTAGAATTAGTACAGGCAGGTTAGCTACAGATCAACGCGGTATGCCATACGGCACAGGGATAAGATAGTAGCTTCAACGAGGACGAAGTGCAGTCGCGAGTAATACGGCGCAGTCGTAAATGTGTTGCTGATCCGCCTTGGGTCCATTGCTTCGAACAATTCCGTGATCTGCGCTTGCGCCACCTCCAGTGGGGCCTGAGCCAGCGCGCCCACATACATTGTGGCTAAATTTGTGTAATCAAGCGACTGCAAATCGGAACCATTTTGGTTGAGCAGATTGTTCCGCGCCTCGTTCAGGATTGGCAAGGCTTGGTCCTTCATACCAAACCTCATCCAGCCTGCGGCGAGGCTCAGTAATGTCTGCAACACTCGATTCCACGATCGAGGCTCATGTGCGTACTTCTTCCGGAGTTTCTCCAGCTTTGCTCCCTCCAATACCTTGACCTGCAACTGCGTCAGGAACTGCTTAGCCTCGTCCATTAGGCCGAGTCTTTGAAGACTTCGAAATAGTTGGCCCGCACCTTCGCAAATCAACTTGAAACGCGACTCCGCCTTGCTGCTGTGGACGAGGTCGGCAAAATGCGTAACCAGTTTCTTAGCGATCTTGTCATAGCCGAAGTGAGCTGCCACAAAAAGAGACCGGGTCAGCAGTTGGCCTTCAGCCCTCCAAGGTGATACTTTCCATTCTCTGTATTCTGCTGACCAATCAAAAGGCCTGCCTTCGACAACGTATTCGAGCATTTCGGCGGCGAAATCAGCGCTCACTCGTAGAGTTAGCGGGATTGTGTGGCGCAATATCCAGGACTGCTCATCCTTAGTTGACTTCTCGCCACTCGCACCCTCTCGGTACAAACGACGGATTCGATCGGCCAGCGTCTGCGCATCGTGCATAGCGGATAGCTCGCGGAATACCTCTCTTAGCTTAATTGCGCGATTGTAATATTCTTGACTTGAGTCGATTCTTTCATGTGGTTCCAAGACCATCGACACTTCAAACATCCGGTCGATGGCGTACACAATAGTCTTATACGGATTGTTGATCCCCTCATTTCTGCTTTTGACAGCGATTATCTCCCTTGCCTTCGTCACCTCCGGTGACATCGGCCCAGCATGTGTCCCCCCAATGATCGCCTGCTCGATTCGGTACTTGAATGCCATGAATAAAATTTTTCGCACCTCCGTCTTTATAATCGCTGATTCATTGATCATCGAGACCGGGGTATCTAGCGACATCCAAACATCTTCGAGTAATTTTTTCGCCTGTGTCGATTCGCCGAGTTTCCCCAGCGCGAACGAGAACAACAGATCGACATAAGCGAGGTTCTGCTTTATGTGCTCATGCTCCTGCACTTTGGCCGACTTCTCGACCCACTCGCGAACTGTTTGATGCAAGTCGAGTATCCCCGTTACAACCTTCGGCAAGGCACGAGGATCAAGAGGACCGGATTCCATGCCGAGTAACATCTGCTCTTCAAAATGAGACTCCTCTCCCGCAGTGAGCGAGTCACACCGCGAAGATGGCTCTCTCAATGAATCACCGGCTTCGAACGGCAGTTGTCGTGCCCATTCCTCACAGAGTTCGCGGAGGATATCTCCGGATAGTTGAGTGAGTGATTCACTCCAGCGTCCAACTGAGTCGTTTCCTCTCACTACCCCGCTCAACCTCGAGTGACGGTGGAGGTTCGCTTTAATCGTGTCTGCGGTGCGCTTGACGAGTTCACGCCCTTCGGTTGACGAGAGTTCGTTCCCTAGACCGTCTCGAACGCCAGCGCGGAAAGTGTAAACATCGGGCGAAAGTGGGGTCAACAAATTACCCAACCATACTTCGGCGACATGTTCCATGCTGAGTCGGTTCCCAGCTTCATCGCCGACAGCAGCGAGTAATCGGAGGACCTGCAGATTGACTCGGTTCGTGGATGTGAGTAACGCCGCAAGACGGCGGGCTTGTGGAGAGGCCGCCCGCCGGAAGTGACTAAGAACGTCTCGATCCGCAATGCCGGAGTTAAGTTGCCCCCTACCAGACGTGCTGTTCACGAACACCCGTCCCGCGACACTAACCTTTCTGCGCCCAACAATCAGGAGCGACAGGTTCCGCAACCCTTCCTGACTGAGCGGGACAACTGGGATCAGAGGCTCGTCTCGCCGGTTTTGTTCACCCTGACAGTGAATGTCCCGCATCAACTCGTGGATGTCACCTAGCGACCGCAGGACGACCTCGGGGAGGGGCCCTAGGGCAGTACGTGACCACAACCGGGGCGGCAGCACCTGGACGATCGCGACTCTCCCGCGCCGCGACCACTCGGCCAACATCTTTCCAATTCCCGCGCTGTGCCATGCTGCCGACACGGCATCGGTGACGACTAGCACCACGTTCCGATACGAAGATCTGATCAACCCCAAACCTTCGTTGGAACCAGGGTTCCCTTTCTGAGAATTCGACACGGAAGAGGTGAACCGGACAACTGGAGCAGCCCCTCCACTTTCTAACGTCCCGACCCGCACCTGCCGGAATCCTCGCAGGCGCTCGAGCTCTTGCAGAAGCTCAGCTTGCGTGTGTGCCCAGACAGCCATCGAAGGTCCGATATCGAGAACGACCGAAAGATCTACACCACGTACTGAGTCTGGCGTGTAGACGGGATCGAGGAACTGTTCCTCTGAGAACCTCCGCGCCGTCGCGTCGATGTTGAGAATATTCCGGGCGCGTGACGGTTGGCGAGCCATCAACGCGCGAAGCGCGTGAGCCAACTTTGGTATGTCTGGCGCCGGTGTTGGGAGCGGGATTCGCAGAGATGTGCCACCGATCTTTGACTCGCTTCGTGGCAGGTAGACGGGGGCGCGTTCCTCCATCGGGACTGCACTCTCGCCGACCGACGTTCGGACAGGCGCGACGGAATCGTCCGGTCTTGGCGGCGAATCTGCTTGCTCGGCAGCTGAGGGGGCACGAATTTCCTGCTCTTCCGGAACACGCACCTCACACATCCGTGCGGCGAGCCACACCGCGTCGGCCACGTCTTCAGCGGTGTATTCGACATTCATTCCGTCAAGCAGTTTGCATTGCTCAACGACGCCGTTCAGCGTGTTACTGGTGGCCGGCTTACTCACTGGTGAGTCCTTTGAAGAGCAATTCGCGCAAACTGACTCGTTGCTCGGCATCGGGTATTCGCGCCACGGTCAACAGATGCACGGCGTTCATCAGTTGGTCGTTTGCCAATTCTCGGTTCTGACTCAGCGATTTCAGGAATTCATTGATCAATTCCTTGGCCTCTGAGTTGCACTGCCTGAAGTGGGCGTGGATAATTGCCGTCAAGTGCTCCAGCGTTGGATCAGGGAGTTTGACGCGAAGGCAGCGCCGGAAGAATGCGGGAGGGAAATCCCGTTCGCCGTTACTTGTCATGATCACGATCGGGAAGCTCGTACACCTCACCACCCCGCCCTCAATTGGAACGCGACTCCGGGATGAACCACGTGGAGGCGGATCTGCGGTTTCCACTACCTCACTTGCCAGCCGATCGGCGAGGCGCACGAGTTCTGGGATCTCGAATTCGCCCCGCTCAAAGACGTGGAGCAGGTCATTCGGCAGGTCGATGTCGCTCTTGTCGATCTCGTCGATCAGCAACACCCGCGGGTTCCCCGCCGCCTTTTTGGGGTGGCCATAGAGAGCTGTTCCGAGTGCATTGAGTCGGATATATTCACCGATTGGTTTGTGAGCCTCCCCTTTCTTCAGCGGGAGTTGTGCATCCCGCAACCGGGCGATCGCGTCGTAGGTGTAAAGTCCTTCGGTCAGGGTCGAGCGGGAGTTGATCGGCCAAGTGAGTACCTCTCCGAGTCGTAGGTCATCCGCAATCGCTCGAGCCAGAGACGATTTGCCCGATCCTGGTCGCCCTGTGACCAACAGCGGTCGTCGAAGCAGGATGGCAGCATTCACGACTTCGGCGACTTTATCGTCGCAATGGTATTGCGAATCGAAAGCTGGCAGAGATTCCGAGAAGTCCCGCCAGGGTGGCACGGAAGAACTCAGCCGTTTCAGCCGTTCTCTGTGGTCTCCCGAACCACGGAAGACGTACCACGGCGGGGGTGCGGTGGGCTGGTCAGTCGGCGTCGTCATTTGGGGCTACCTGTCGGAGACTGGAAACGGAAGAGCGGGTTCCTGTCGACGGGGATCCGGTTTGGGTTATCGAACAACATCACCAATTCACGCCAGATTATAGAGTCAGTAGAGTGTCGTCGTGCCCAAAGTGCCGAGGGCAACTCGACCCAAGGAGTTGTGCTGAAGATCGAGGTGAGTTCAGCGCGAATGACTCGCAGATCACCCCGTCGTGGCCACACGAGCAGTGGCACACCGGCAGCGATCACTTCCTCAATTCGTCGAGGCGTCGCTTCACTGGCGGTAGGAAAAATTACCCCAGCGATGTCAATCGCTGCGTTCACCACCTTCAGGGCTGCTTCCCATCGGCTTCGCTCGGGCAGCCAGATAATCGTCTCGCCGGCTCTCTCGGACGGTTCGGCGACATGGTGTATTGTGCCGTTTTTTGTGGCATGCTTCCAGCGCTCTTCGAGTCGATTTCGGAGGTCATATCTCGCGATGCGATGGACGCAACGGACAGTGATTGGATGCTCGTCGACGAGCGCCGAATTGAAGTCGATATCACGGAGCTCGCGAGGAACGACAAGTTCAATGTTAAACTGAGTGTGACCAAGTAACCTCGTGGTAGCTTCTCGAAAGGTCGGAAGACAATCGGCGATCTGTCCCTTCAGGAGGTATTCAGGTACCGTATAGGGAAGTGGCGCCCCGAGGTTGTCGCCGGCATGAAAGGCCCATGCCCTCATGAGGTACGCCACCGCAGCGGGGTCGGGTCGGCTAATCGAAACAGTTAGCCAAGCATCGAACTTTGGCAGTTTGTCGACATTCTTTGTTGGCCTCGTCAACTTGGTTGCTATTTCAGACGTTTCCCCTCTTACCTGTTGCCCGCCCGATGCACTCTTTTTCCCTCCCGGCGAGAGAAGGAGGTCGTCGCAAAACTCAACGACATCAGATACTCCCGCGCGATCCTGACGGATCGCGCGGAGAAGGTCTGGTATCCGCTCCCGTGCCTCAAGCCACTCGATCATGTCGAACGCAACGGATTTCAAATTGCGACCTTCAAGGGCCACCATCCCGCGCAGCTGCTCATTCAGTTCGACGCGCACGAGCTCAATAACGTCTTCCAGTGTGAAGTGTTTAGCAATGCAATCACGCAGCAAGCCAATCTGACGTCCAGTCAGAATACCCATAGCAGGAATTCCGATGAGTGAGTCTGGGGACGCTCTCGGCTGTTCGAGTTCCCCCAGCGGCCTGAGAATCACATTAGTTTGAAAAGGCCCGACAGGTGCGTGCGGAGTGCCTGTGAGACCGCCGGGGACTGCCACATAGCATCTAACACGGCCTTGATCTCGGCCCGCGACGGGTTATCGGAGATCGGGTCCGCGCCGCCAGCCAGTTCCTGTAACCGTTGCGACTGGAGGAATAGTTGCAGCGCCTCCACCTCGAACATCAACTCCCGGCCGCGTGGCATCGATTCGAGGACGTTAAGGAGCCTCAGCCACGGAAACGAGACCGAATCCGGCGCGGTCTTCGGGAGGTCGGTGCGGAACGGCTGGTCGAGCGCCGCCGTCGCTTTCAGTACCCCTCGGCCGTAGAACTTATCGACTTCGCCAAACGAGCGGTCAGCGGACGAGAACAATGCGTGCCGGACGGCCTCGACCCGCTGCCATGTGGCTACTCCAGGAGGAGCCGGGTTAGCCTGGATCCACAGGGCCGCGGCGGCCGCGGCCTGCGGGGTCGCAGACGACGTGCCGCCCCCGAACCCAATCGCCCCCTGGCACCCCATGATCGCCCACGGTGTGTTCGGGGTGTACGCCGCTATCGCCGTGTTCATTTTCGCCGGCGGGCCAAAGCACCCCTGCATGTTGCTATGCAAACCCGATTTGTGGTACGGTGTCCCGTCGGCCGTCACCCCACACACCGCAACCACTCGGCCGAACCGGGCTGGCCAAATGATCGACGCGGGGGGCGACAGACCGAAACGGTTCCCGGCCGCCGCGAAGATCGCAACCCCCGCCTCATACGCCTCGTTCACCGCCGTCGCCCATGCCCGGGCCGGCACCCCACCCATGCTGATCGACACCACCTGGCACTTCAACTGCGTAGCGTACCGGATCCCGGCAGCCATCGCGTTCGACGATATATGGATCACCGAGTTGGCGATGCGGACGGGCACGACTTCGGCGAACGGCGCGCCACCGACGAAATCGTCGAACCCGGCGTCCGGGATTTGGACCCGCCCGCCGGCGAGGAGGGCGAGGGTCGCGGTCCCGTGTCCGGGCTGGTTGCCGGGAAAGTGTCGGCCGGGGTCGGTCGCGTCCCCTTCGTCCCCGTCGGCGAAGTTCCGCTGCAGTTCGGTTAGCAGGTTTATCGGGCGGGTAATGTGGTGCGGGTCGTACCCAGTGTCCAGAATGCCGACCCGCACCCGCCGCCCGTCGCCGGGGTCCCCGACCCGGTCGCGGGCGGCCTTCAACAGGGAGTGTTCTTTGTCCAGGTGCCACCCATGAGCGGGCACGCCGACCGGCCAGAAAAAGTTAGGGCTTCGGTCCTCACACGGGGATGAGCGGAGCGACTCTAACCCGCCGCCCTCTGGCCGCGGGAACGGGAACGCCTGGACGAAGTCCGGCTCCGCGTACATCGCTCCCAGGGATTCCAGCCCGAGGGCCGACGGGGCTAGGACCGCATGGTGCGCCTGGTCCCACGGGTGGATGGACCCGCCCGACAAGGGGGCGACCGCAGACCATGCCGTCGGTATCGACGAGGTGAGGGATTCAAGATCGGGAGATGCGGACGGTGACGGACGCTCGATCAGCAGCCAGCGCGAGGCAACGAAGGACATGATTACCCCTAGACGGGAAAGGAGATCTCGGTCGGAGTTGTTTGAAGTCGGCTCACCGTATTCCGCGTCGTGCAGTGACTGAGGTTGCTTAACGAAATTGAGAGACCGAAGCGAGCACTGATCCAGACCGGAAATCTCCCCGACTTTTCGGCGGACCACTACTGGATTAACGGCCCCGCGCCTGTAAACGGGCACTAATTAGGTCGGACAAGTTTTCACAGGAATCCGCAAAGCGACGCGGTTTTGCTGCGCTTCGTTGGTGCGGTGTGCATCATTCCCGTGAAGACTTGTCCCGCCGACTCGGGCCGCTCGATTAATGCACACTCGTCGGGATCGCGATTCGGAACGCCCTCGAAACACTGCATAAGACGGACTGTTGTTACCGTGGGGTGAGTCAGAGCGTATGACACGTTTGGGGGAGTTGCCACGACAATCCGTCTGTTTTTCATCATCGGGTGAGAAGGATCGGCAAAAGCGCTCTCCAACTAGGCGGACCCACGGTTTCGCACCGAGGGGCTTGATTCAGTCGCCGGTGTGTGGACAATCCACACCTCAGTTACCCCGACAACGGACAGTGCAGAATCGTCTTTGGAGCATCTTCATGCCCCGGCGCGGACTGACCGGCAAACAGTTTGGTGAACTCCTAAGCGCACTTCAGAGTGCGTTCCCGAACACAGATGATCTGCGAACGCCCCTGATGGTGAACCTCGAGGTGAACCTGAACGACATCGTCACAACCATGCCGCGGACACAACAACTGCGGCAGGTAGTAGAGTGGGCAGAGTCCCGGAGTCAGGTGAAGGAATTGATCACCGCTCTCCGCGATCCGAACTTCGGGAACGACACCAACCTCGCCCTGAAAGCCTTCGCCATGTCTATCGGGGCTGACTCCGGTATCGAGAAGTTGCTTGAGAAATTAATCTCCCGAAATCAGTTCCCGTTCAAGGACCCGGCGGAGTGGCGGGCTGCAATGGTGCGGGCCGAGTCGGTCATTTGCAGGATCGAGAACCCAGAGAGCGAACCAATCGGCACGGGGTTCCTGCTGGGGCCCGACTTGGTGCTGACGAACAAACACGTCATGCTCGAAGCACTCGACGCCGGCCCGGCGCAGGGCATCCGCTGTAGGTTCGGGTACCATATTTGCGAAAACAACACTACGGACGACGGGACATCGCACGCCCTCGCTAACCCGTGGGAAGTCGCGTCAAGCGAGGTCGCGAACCTCGACTACTCGCTCGTTCGCCTCGCGATTAGAACCGGTGACGAACCGATTGGTAGTTTCAAGGATGCACCGATCCGCCGGTGGCTGTCGACCGACGCGAACCGGCCCGTCGATAATCAGGCGCTGTTCATCCTCCAGCATCCAAAGGGAGGCACACTGAAAGTGGCCGGAGGGACGCTGAAGTCGAGCGAGAAGACGGGGTGGCTGAATTATGAGGTCGATACCGAGAAAGGGTCGTCCGGGTCGCCGGTTCTCGATAGTGGCTGGCAACTCATTGCATTGCATTCGAGGGCAGGGCACGAGGCGGTCAACCGCGGTGTCTCGATTCGAGCGATCCGCGATGACCTCAAGCCCGAGGTTCTGGCACTCCTCAATCCTCGGCCAGGTCAGTGAGCGCGCGTCCCCATACACGGCAAGTGCCACGGTCACTTTGTTACTTTTCTCCAGAACGCTCTTTTTATTCTGCGTCGTCGTTCAACTTCGGCAGCGTGGTCCCGTTGCTGGAACCAGGCCCGTTTGCACACCGTTTCCGCCAACCCGGAGGCTACGGAGAGAACGTCCTCTCGGTGCGCGAGTCGCGGGCGCGTTCGGCCAAGTGCCGGCGCTCTTACTGTTTCGTGTTCGCGCGTCCGACATGATCAGCATCGCCTCGATCTGAACGTCCGTGAGAGGGCGAGTGCCCCCAAACGCGGCTAGGGATTTCTCGACATCGGCCCGCTCACCCCGAATGGCTTTGAGGTTGGCGGCCACTTTGTTACAGATGGCCAGTGCTTCCTTGTACCCTGGGTCGTCCGTTAGTTACGGTAGCGCGACAGAGGCAGGAACCGACCGGGTGCCGTTATTATTTTCCAGACCACGCATGCGAAACTCCGAACAGGGGAGGGGCAAAATTAAGATTGCCTCGAAGGAAAGAAGAGAGAAAATCGCCCCCCAGAAAAGACCAGGTGAGAGCGTACAACTTGTACGGGCCAGCCTCAGAACGGCCGTACAACTTGTACGGATTCAGCGGAGCAAGCGAACGTCCGCGATCCGATCGAGATCGCTCACTGGCTTCTTGTTGGTCACGTCCTCGGTCTGCCCCTCGATCTTCGCCTTTGTGACGCGGTGCCGATCGACGGGCGTCAGGCCGAGCATTGCCGCAAGGCTTTTCACCTGCGCCAGTGAATCTCGCATGAGGCGGTACCACTTCGAGTGCTGCACACCCTCCGCGCTCTCGCCCCGTTTGGGCTTCTTGAAACACCCCTCATCCCTGACGTGTTCGGCCGCCTCGGTATAGAAGGCCTCGAACTGACAGTAAGCCGCGAAGATGTAGCGATCCAATTCGGTCACGATGCCCTGCGAGGTCACGAGCGGGTAGAGCCGGTCCCAGACCACGCGGCCCCGATCAGTTAGTGCCGTGGGCGGGTCGGGGGCGAGGGGCGGGGGCGTAATGGGGTCGGTCGGCAGTTCACTGTGCCGGTCCTTGCGGTACGTCCCGCGCGCGAGGTGCTGTGAGGGCGGGATTCTGTTGTTGCCGCCGCGTGGCATGACTGATCCTCCTGTAAAAGTGAAAATCAGGTCTGTTGAAACAAAAACCGTCTGTCCGGTGGCAAAAAATTCACGAAGGACGCTCGGTAGGTCTCCAGCCGCGCGGCCCTATCAAAATAACCCCCCTGCCCGGTGTCCTGCCCCGGGTGCGGTGACGGCGGGCCGCCGTTGCTTTGGTCTTTTCTGGGAGCAGTTTTTCTTCTCTTCCTCCTCGAGGCTGTCTTCTCTTTGGGCCTCAGTCCGGAAGTAGCGGCATTGGTGGGTTGTCGAAGAGCCTCCCTCCACCCTCCACTCTCTCCCCAGTCTCCCTTCTCTCCCCAGACTCCCCACTCTGGATTCCCCTTGTTTTTCCAGTGTGGGGAGAGGGGGGAGAGAAGGGAGACTGGGGGGTAAAGGGAGTAAAGGGAGCCGAAGACGATTCGGGCTGAGAGTTCCACTCATCCGGGTCTCCGAACCCCGACCACCATACACCGCGAAAACAGCTTCGGTTAGAACTTACCAATCCTTGATCCTTCAGCTTCACCTTTGCCTCCTTTAAATTGTCAAATGTGAAGCCTGCTTTCTTTGCAGCGGCCTCAATCTCTTTGGAAGGGCGCGCGCGTGCCCTTAGCAACCCGCACAGCCATTCGGCGCACTTCTCGACCCTGCTCTTGTCGTTCCGCTTCCCAACGGCCCCCGTCACTTCGTTCGGGTCGTTCGTTACCCCGTCCTCCCAGCGCTGCCGAAACATCTGTTTGGCGAGTTCGGTCGTCTCGTTGGGGTCCAGGTCCGGCCATACGGCCGTAAGCATCTCGCGGGCCTCGTCCGGCTCGATCGCTTCCATTCGGAAAGCAAGCCCATGCGTCCCGGCCGGGAGCACGTTCGCCTTGATCGGCATCATTAGTTTTCGGTCCGGGTCTTCTGGATCGGGCGCGATTAGGTACGCGAACCGGACCGCGTTTACATACCCCACCGACCCGCCCACGCGCTGAACGGCCGAGACGCTCGCCGACTTGTTCAGATGCTTGACCAGGAGGACTGTAGCGCCGGTATCGTTCGCGGTCCCGTTCAGCGGGTCCAGGATGGTGCGGAGTTCGGCGTCCTTATGCTCATTAATCCCGCTCCGGCCGATGTACGCGCCGGCCGGGTCGATCGAGACCAATTTGATTTCGGGGTCCGACTTCAAGAGTCGTTCCAGTTCCCGGTAATGTCCCAAGTGAAAATCGAGTGTTTGTCCGTCACTCTTCAGTTTCACCCCCTTGACCCGCAGGACGCGAGTCAGGTCTGCACCGAGCGCGGCGAGTCGCGGGATTATGGTCCGCTCCCAATCGTCCTCGCAACTCACGAGCAGGGCCTTCCCCTTTACCGGGTCAGGGTATTTCAAACCGAACGCGCACCGCCCGGTCGTGACCGCCGCGGCGAGTTCGAGTGTGGTCATCGACTTTCCGTGCCCCCCGTCGCCCGCGAGCAACCCTACCAACCCGGCGGGTATGCGCCCGGGAACGAGCCACCTCAGCGGTTTGGGGCGCAACCCTTCGAGGGACTCGACAATGAGCTTCGGCTCGTCCCTCGTGGACCCGATCGCGTGCCCGTTCGTGCTTGGGTTAGGCCCGACCATGTTCCTTGCCGTTACCCGATCGCGACCGGGCCTTTCATTCGCAGGAATCGCTCGATTTTGTTCAACGTGAATAAAATCGGGTCGGTTAGAAGAACTCGATCGTTCGCCCCAGTGCCTTCCGACGGCGCTTCACTGCGACTCGTTTCGGGCTCGTCGCATGTGCGGCGAGGAACGTTTCGAGCGCATCACGGGTGACGCGCCAGCGCGGACGCCGGGAACCGAGTCCGACGTTGCTCGCGGTGAGGCGGCCCGCGTGAATGAGGGCGAGAAGGGCCGCTACCGATATGCCGAGCCACTCGGCCGCTTGGCTTACGGTAAGTGGTGCGGGATCATGCACTGTGCCGCACCTTCCTATCCGCGGCGCGCCTCAGCGGAACCGTGGTCAGGTCGGAGCCGAATTGGACAACCACACCCATCACACTAAGGCGACGGATCATTAGTCGTTCGAGCACGCTGTCGCCACTACGCCGCGCGGCAAAGAGCGTGGCGAGCAGCACAGTCGGGCTGTCGTGAAGCGGTGGGGTCGGTGACACGGTAAAGGCCCGCACGGATCGGGCGTCACAGTTGCGCCCTTACCCATGTCGCCCGTTCACAAAAAAAAGTGATGGAATGCTAGAATTACTAGGGAAAAATCGTGGTTTAGCGTTCATGAACGGCTGTCATCGTTCGTGAACTACGTCCCTTGTTGCCGCGTCTCTCATCTCTCTGATCCTGTGCCTGCTCTTGCTCCAGTTTCTTCAGCTCGTTTTGCGCGGCGATCTCGGCGGGGTCCGCAGCGGCTCGGTTTGGAACAGTAGCAGTCACCTTATCCGGTAACTGCCGTGGCTCGCGGCGTGTGTCGCGGAGCGAGTTACGCTTCTTATTAAATACTTTCCATGCCGCGGTGTTGAAAACACCTCCTTGCGACACACCGGTTGCCTTCGACACTTCCCTGATCGCTACTTCGTCGGGGCGGCCTTTGGCGTGCTGCTTGAGATAGTCGCTTACAAGTTCTTCTGCCTCATCCTTTGGTATTCTCCGCTTCTTCGCTTTGGGAACGCCTGGGGTCGAGACGGGTGCAAGATCCGCGCTCTTTACATTTGTTCTCGTTTCAGGTGATGCGGCGCCCGAGCTATTCGCCTCGTTATTTGCCTCTTGGTGAGGCTCACTTGCGGCCCCTACCTCTCCGATGGCTCGCATAGGCGGGGCGAAGAATTTCTGAACCCGAATCAACGTACCAATGATCGTGGGCAAACACGTTAGGCTACGGCAAGCTATTTTGGAGTTATGGCTTCTGATATGTTCCAGAACTTCAAACAGTGGCTCACCAAAACGGTGGGGATCGGCGCAACCAGAGTCGCGTGCCAGCCGAAGCAAGCGCCCGCCCGCCAGCAACGTTTCTAAACTGCAAACTCGATTCTTCGACGCCGCGATATCGCGCAGTTTTTGCGTGTGGCGAACTTCTTGGTCAGCTTCGTTTAGTGGGAGCGATTCGAGCCGTTCTTGAAAGCGAATGTCACGGTCGGTAGCGATATTGTACAAATCAGTAAGTTGAGAACATGCTGATGTGATGTATTCGTAGTCGGACATGTGATGTGCCTCTTGTTGAATCGGTTGGCCGGGCGGATGCGCGATCACAAGAGGAGAACCGCACACCCGCCCGGCCCGCGGATAGCTACTCCCGCGGCCGATCGAATGAATTATTGCTTGTCTGTCCGTCGTGAGCAATCTCAGACGGAGGCCAGAGCCACGCGCGAACGTGATCGGTGATGGCTCTCAACCGATCGTCCCCGATGCGCTCGCGGTACAAACTGGCCATGTCGTCACGCGCGTGGCCCATGATGTGGTCGATCGCGGGCTGATCCTTCGCGCCGTCGGCCACGGTGCGGAACGTATGCCGCAGGGCGTAGAAGCCGACGCCGGGACGTTTCAGTTCTGACGCCACGAGTAACTTCCCGAACTCCAGTTGCACCGCGTCAACGGTCGTCGCCGGTTTGTCCCCGCGGTCCCGTGTTCTCACCCAGCGAGCCCCGTACTTGGTGACGAACATCAATCCCGCATCGGCCGCGCTCTTGGCTTTGGGGCGCTCGGGGATGACCTCGCGGAGCGCCGCAATCGTTTCGGGCCAGAGTGGGCACCGGCGCATGACCTCGGTTTTCGGACGCGGGTAATCGATCCACCCGCCCTTAAAGTCAATGGCTTTGAGCGGTAGGTTCGCAACGTCGGTCTGCCCGTACCCGCAGTTGATCGCGAGAAGGATCATGGCCCTCATCGGTTGTGCTGCCGCGCCGAGTAACGTCCTCAGTTCGTCGGCTTCGATCATTTTGGGACCGGCCTCGTGGCGCGCCTTCCGCATGGCCTTCTTCGACGGCTTCTTGAACAGTGTTCCGAACCGAACCGGCTTTTCGATGAGCCCCTCGTCCCATGCGTACTTGAAAAGCGTCCGCACGCGCTGGACCTCACCCGACAGGGCATGCGCCCCGCGCGTCTTCGACAGGGTCGCGCGGAGCTTCTCGAAATCCTCGCTGGTGAGGTCGAGTACGAGTCGGGTCTTTCCGAACGCGCCGACGAGGTTTTCGCAAGTGAGGAAGTAGTGCGCCCAAGTGCGCGGCGACAGTTCACCCGAATCGAGAAGGGTCTTCTTGGACGTGAGGAAGCGGTTCGCGAGGTCGCGGACCGTGAGACCGTCGTTGGACGCGCGAGGGGTGCGCCCGGCTTGCAGGTCGTCGCGCTGGTCGAGGTACTTGGACAGAGCCGCATCGGGATCGGTGCCGAAGTAGTGCAGCTTGCCGCGAACCTTCTTGGCCCACTGACCGGTCTGGTGTAAGAAGAGGGGGAAGTCGGGGTAGGGCTTCTTCGGTTTGGGCTTCTTCTTCACGGCGGCCCTCGGTTTTGGTGACGGTTCGGGCTTGTCGGGTGTAGCTTCGGGTGTAGTGTCATGATAACGGTTTCGGGAGATCGGTTAAAAAAGGCTCGAAAATGAGCGCTCTGCGCCCGTAGCTCAACTGGATAGAGCATCCGCCTTCTAAGCGGAAGCGTGTGGGTTCGATTCCCACCGGGCGTACTTTTCTGTAGCACCTCCGGTCAGTGCTGCCTGTCGTGCCGTAAGCCCTCTCGGACTCAAATTTCGGGTAGGTGCCGTCGATGAGATGAAGGCGCTCTACTTCCCGATGCAAAAGCGCGAAAAGATGCGATCGAGCAAATCGTTGGTATATACCGCACCCGTCATCTCACCGAGCGGTTCGATTGCGCCACGCAGCGCGAGTGCGAGTAGTTCCGGTGCGTTGTTGCTTGCAGCCAGCGCGCGGGCTTCGCGCAGGTGCTCGAGGCACGCGAGGACGTGGTGCCGGCACCGACTTTGGCTCGGCGCCAGGGCCGGGCGCGTGAGTGACGTAACTGTGTCACTCAGTGCCGTGCGGAGGTCGTCGAGGCCATTGGGAGCGAGCGCGGATGCACTGATGTGACTTCCTTTCGCGGGTTGCTCAGTTCGCAAGTCGCTTTTCGTTCGCACCTTCAGGACGGTGGCGCCGACCGCGAGCAATCGCGATTCGTCCGCGGTGCTGAAAGTGCCGTGTTCGTCGCACCAAACGATGACGTCCGCGCGCGTCGTTTGCTCGCTCCCGAGTCGCTGTGCCTGTTCTTCGATCGTGTCGGATGAGCCTTGCCAGCCCGCGGTGTCGATCAACTCGATTGTTATGCCCGTAAGGGTGACTGACTTCGTGAGGTAGTCGCGTGTGGTTCCTGGAGTCGGGCTGACGAGGGCGGCCCCGCCCGCAAGTGCGTTGAATAGGCTGCTCTTTCCCGCGTTCGGTAGCCCCACGAGCGCCACGCGAACCGGGCGCCCGGATACGGTTCGGTCGTCGAGTTGCTTCCGCACCATTTCGAGCTGGTCGATCGCACTTTGAACGCGGGTGAGTATTTCCGCTCTTCCAACGAATTCAATGTCTTCGTCCGCGAAGTCGAGTGCAGCTTCGATGTCAGCAAGCAGGTTCAGCAGGTCGTCGCGGAGCATGTTGAGGGGTTGCGACACGCCCCCGGCGAGCTGCGCGAGGGCCGCGGTCAGGTCCGCGTCGGTACCGGCCTCGATTACGGCTTGCACCGCTTCCGCTTGTGGCAGATCCTTCTTGCCCGCGAGGAACGCTCGCATTGTGAACTCGCCCGGGCGCGCCGGCCGCGCGCCGGCTGCCAGTAGGTCCGCAACGAGGCGCTCGACGAGGGGCAGGGAGCCAATCGTGTGCAGTTCCGCGAGGTCTTGCCCGGTGTACGACTTGGGGCCGGCAAAGAAGTACAGTGACGCGGGAAGCGGTGAATGCACGCCGCTGAGCCGAAGGGAGCCGGAAATGATGCGGCGGAGAGAGGAGCCTGCCCTCCTTCCTAAAGGAGTGAGGTGGCTGGCCGAACCTACCCCCCCCGCCCCCCTCCCTGAAGGGAAGGGGGAGAAAGAATTGTCGGCAAACGTTGTCTCAAGCACTGCGGGCTCGCGCGCCAGCTCCCCCTTCCCTTCAGGGAGGGGGGACGGGGGGGTAGGTTCCCCCGCCGCGAACACCGCCTCAATTACCGTGCGCGTATTCGGCCCGCTGACGCGAACGATCGCGCGTGCAGCGAACCCGTTCGCCGACGATACGGCTACGATGGTGTCTTCTGGGTGAGGCGCAGTAGTCGCAGTAAGGCTCATTAGCCCAACAACGGAGAGAGAAGCATGAAAATTGCCACAACCAACACAGAGAGGCCGCCAATACCCACCAAGAAGAGCGGCCAGATCGAAAGCAAGATCGCGGCGCGAAGATTCCACCTTCCGCGCGGACTCAGTTCGCCGGGTCCAGTAGACGCTCGCCGGATCATCCGAAGAG
Organism: Gemmata palustris; assembly: GCF_017939745.1. NCBI lineage: Bacteria > Pseudomonadati > Planctomycetota > Planctomycetia > Gemmatales > Gemmataceae > Gemmata > Gemmata palustris. The sequence goes on from NZ_JAGKQQ010000001.1 coordinate 6,254,937, forward strand.
CGAATAGCGCAACGAGCGGCATGAGATTCCCGATCACGGCCGCTTGAAACGCCAACCGCGCATCCTTTTCGCGGGCAACAGAGTCCGCAGTTGGATTGGCAGCAGATGCTGGCTCGGCCGCATCAGCGGCGTCTTCCGCAAGTGTCGCTTCGGCTTGCACCGCCAAGTCCGCTTCGTCAACGGGTTCGTGGGTTCCGAACGTTTCGTCCAACACCTTTACGGCCTGCGGCTCATCTTCTTCGCGCACGACCAACCGGATACCGATCGGCAGCATTACCTGCCCAAATAGTGACGAGGCTTGTTCATTGTCGAGGTGCATTTGAATGCCGGCCGCTTCCAGAGCACCTTTCGCGGTGTGGGCATCTATCAACTCATCGAACGTCGCGATCGTGACGAGGCGTCCCGCCATTGTGTGTCCCCTGTTCTTCTCGTTTCGCTTCGTACACCGACAATAGCCGAACGATCGAGGTTCGTACAGGAGCCGATAAATGACCGCCTCTGAAGCCTATGCCGAATTGGTCCGCCGGTCCAAAGAACTCGGCGTGCTCAATTCGTGTGCCGCCGTGCTGAACTGGGACCACCAGACGTACATGCCGCGCAACGGCGGCGCGCTGCGCGGCGAACAGATGGCGTTTCTCGCCAGTCTCTCGCACCAGAAGTTTACGGACCCCAAGGTCGGCGACCTTCTCGGTGCGGTCGAAGCGTCAGACCTCGTGCGCGATCCCGAATCCGATGCCGGCGCGAACGTGCGCGAGTTGCGGCGCGGGTACGATCGCGCGACCAAGATCCCGCAAGCCCTCGTCGAAGAACTCGCGCGCGTCACCACGCAGGCGCAACAGGTTTGGGAACAGGCCAGGAAGAAAAACGATTACGCGAGCTTCCGCCCGCTGTTGGAGCAGGTCGTCAAACTCAAGCGCGAAGAGGCGAACGCGGTCGGCTTCAAGGAGCACCCGTACAACGCGCTCATCGAAGAATACGAACCGGGAACAACGGTTGCGGAACTGAAAACACTGTTCGCGGGGTTAACGGCCGAACTCGCGCCGCTAGTACGGAAGATCGTCGCATCTCCGAAGCAGCCCGATAAGAGCGTGCTGGAGCGCGAGTTCCCCATCGATCGGCAGAAGGTGTTCGCAGAGGCCGCCGCGGTCGCCATCGGGTTCGACTTCCATTCCGGGCGCCTCGACACCACCGCGCACCCCTTTTGCTCCGGCTTCGGTCCCGGAGATTGCCGCATCACGACGCGATACAATCCGCGGTTCTTCAACGAAGCCTTCTTCGGCGTGCTCCACGAAACCGGGCACGCCATGTATGAACAGAACCTCCCGGCCGAACATTTCGGCACGCCACTCGGCGTCGCGTGTTCGTTCGGTATCCACGAATCACAGTCGCGCTTGTGGGAGAACCAGGTCGGCCGCGGGCGCCCATTCTGGGAGCATTTTTACCCGCGACTTCAACAGACGTTCCCCGCGGCTCTCACGGACGTGTCGAAAGATGCGTTCTACTTCGCAATCAACGACGTTCGGCCGTCACTTATTCGCGTTGAGGCGGACGAGGCGACTTACAACTTGCACATTGCGCTCCGGTTCGAGTTGGAGCTCGCGCTCCTGTCCGGCGATCTGACAACTGGCGACCTTCCGGGCGCGTGGGCCGAGCGGGTTGAAGCGCTGTTGGGATTAAAAATTCCTGATGACGCCCGCGGATGCCTCCAGGACATCCACTGGAGTTTTGGTGGCATCGGATATTTCCCCACGTACACGCTCGGCAACCTGTACGCGGCTCAACTGATGGATGCGGTTCGGCGCGAATTTGGAGCCGGGATCGAAGACGATTTCCGTCACGGTGACTTCACGCGACTCAAAGGCTGGCTGAACCAGCACATTCACCGCCACGGACAGCGCTACCGGGCCGGGGAATTGTGTCAGCGCGCGACCGGTGCGCCGCTTTCGCCCAAACCATTCCTGTCGTACCTGAGCGAAAAGTTCGGGGCGTTCTATGGGGTGTGCTAGAGTTCTCTACCTCACAGCGCCGGCACACTCAGCCCCTTTCGGTACATTCGTTCCACCCTCGCGCGAAGCTTCGGCTCGCGCCTCAATGTCGGGCTGTGCCGGCGGCACGAAATGTGCCAATGTGAACGAGGTACGGATTCGCCGCCCCTCGTTCGCCCCAAACTCGAACGCCGAAACGCCTGCGAAAATGCCTCCCTCGAACAGCGCTGAACCGATTTCTCCCGCATCCGTGACCGAAACAGCGGCCACGAACGCTGGGGACACGCACGCGCACCCGTACCCGCGCCGGGAGGCACCCGCGGACACGTTCTCGCAGTCCACTCCACCTCCCGACGTGGGCACCATCGTCGGGCCGTTCGAGCTGAAAGAAAAGCTCGGCGAAGGGGTGTCGTGTCACGTGTTCCGGGGGTGGGACCAAACCCGCTCGGCGCCGGTTGCACTGAAGATCCTCAACTGGGCCAACGTGTACGACCGCGCCGCTGCCATGAAGCAGCTTCGGATGGAAGCGGCGACGCTGGCCCGCGTCAAGCACCCGAAGGTCGTCCGGTTCATCGATTTCGGCTTCGATCCGCGCTGGCCGTACCTGGTTACCGAGTTCTTCGAGGGCCGGCCGCTCGGCGAATTGCTCCGCGCCGGCGGATCACTTCCGCCGGAGTGGTGCTTGTTCCTCATCTCGCAAATGGCCGACGCGCTGGGCGCGGTCTGGCAGGCCGGGGTGGTTCACCGCGACATCAAGCCGGACAACATTCTGGTGGGTCCGAACGGCAACGCGAAGTTAATCGACTTCGGGTTGGCGAAAGCCGATGTGCTGGCCGCGCGCGCACGCACCGGCCCGGAACTGGCCGGCACCGCGGCGTACCTCGCCCCGGAGCAAGCGAAGGACGCGAGCACGGTGGACCACCGGGCCGACATCTATTCTCTCGGTGTAACGCTTTACGAAGCTCTCGTCGGGCGGCTCCCGTTCGAGGGACGGAACCGCGTACAGGTGATTTTCCAACACCTCAATGCGACCCCCGTGCCGCCATCGGAGCGCGTCGACGGGTTACCGCCGCTCGTGTCCGATTTGTGCCTGTGGATGCTCTCGAAGAACCCCGACGACCGGCCGCAGAATTACCAGGAACTGCGCCAGGCACTCGACACCGTGATCGGCGTCGCACGCTGAGCGAAGAATCGAACGCGCGAACCGGCCGGGAGTAAGTTCCCGGCCGGTTCGCTTTTGCTGTTCGCACCAGCAGCGAGTGTGTACCTTGTCGGGTACCACTTCCCCACACAGGAGCGAACACGGATGCCCTTTCATTTCACCCGTTCGGCGCCGGCCCTCGCGCTCGCGCTGTCGGTCGGTCTCGTCGGCCTGCCCGCGTGTAAGAAGAGCAAGCCCACCGTACCCGATTCGTCCACGCCAACTCCGCCCCCCGGCCCCGGCATCCCCTCACCCGGCCCGAGCGCCGGTGGAGGCGACCCGGCAGCACCGAAGGGGCCGATCTTCCGCACGCAAAGCCCGCTGACCGCCGCGGCGCGCCTCGCGGCCGAGCGGAACATGAAGCAGATCGTCCTGGGGGTACACAATTTTGAGAGCGCCCACGGGGCGCTCCCCGCCGGGTACGCGGACAAGACCGGTAAGCCGGGACTGAGCTGGCGCGTCGCGATCTTGCCGTTCATCGAGCAAGACGGCTTGTTCAGGCAGTTCAAACTCGACGAGCCCTGGGACAGCGATCACAACAAGAAGCTCATCGACAAGATGCCGACGATGTTCGCTCCGCCGAACACGAGCACGAACGGGTACACATTCGCGCGCGGGTTCACCGGGATGAACACATGGCTCCCGCCACAGCAGGGTACGGGAGCGCCGGGTCAACTGCTGTACGGAACCAAACTCTCGCAATTCTCAGACGGTACCTCGAACACGTTCCTGGTAGCCGACGCGGGCAACGCGGTGATCTGGACCAAGCCGGACGAGATGTTGTTTGCGCCGAACAACGTGCCGAAACTCGGTGGTGTGTTCGAGAGCGGAATTGTGGTGGGTTTGGCCGACGCTTCGGTGAAATTTGTTCGTAGTGGCATGAGCCCGCAGAAGCTCGCACTGGCGATTCAGATCAACGACGGTCAAATCCTCGATCTCGACAACTGAAACACTCAGGGGCGAGTGCATCGTGATGCGCTCGCCCGCGCGCTCACCTCGTCTTGGTTTCTTCCCAAAGGCGGTCGGCATCGAGTCGGGCGGCTTGCCAGGCGTCCCACGCGGCGCGCGGCGGCGGGGTCGCGGAATCGAGCAGTGCGAGCAATAACTCGAGCGACTTCGCACGGGCGAGCGCGAATTGGTGAACGCGGCCCCGGTGCTGGTCGAGCGGGAGTACACCGGTCGAGGTGCCCGCGGTTAGCTCCGCCACCTCCTCGGCCGTCTTCTTGAGTTCCTCAACCTTCTCCCTTGTTCGCGCGAGCTTTTCCGGCACCCGTTTGGTGTCTTTCAGAATCAACAGTGCGTTCAATTCGCCCGGCGTCACGTTGATGCGAGCCTCTCTCTTCGGTCCGCCCTCACCGGTGAGGCGGACGAGTCGAGGGGCGACCTCGTCGTCGAATTGTTGCACCAGCGCGCGCACCCGGTTCTGTTGCTCGATCGCGGCGAGGCGCTGGTGGATTTGCTGCCACTTGGGTGTCCCCCGCGCGCCCATCGCGCTCGCGAGTCCGGCCAAACAGAACAGGGGCAACAGTACCAGGAGCACCCGTGCCGCCAAGCGCCGTTGGCGGTCACCGAAGCGCACCGCGTTCAGGAGACCTGCCGCAGCGAACCCGACCACGCCGCCCCCGAGGTGCCCTTCCCAACTCACGTTCGGTAGGAAGCTCCCGCCCGCGTTCAACAGGAACACGATGGTGAGGCGCCGGAGCCAGTCGGCCGCGACGTGCGGGGGCAGTTGTCGGCGGAACGTGAACAGCCACGCGAACAGGGACATCTGGATGCCCCAGATGGCTCCCGACGCTCCGGCGAGGAGCACATCGGGGCGCAAGGCCATCGCCAGCGCGCTCCCTCCGAGGCCGGAAACGAGATAGATAATTAGTAGCCGCCGGCGCCCCCAGAGCAGCTCCGCCAGTGGTCCCATCATGGCCAGCGCGAACATATTCAGAATCAGGTGAACCGCACCGATGTGGACGAAGCAGCACGTAATCAGGCGCCACCACTCTCCGTGAATCAGATCGAGGCCGGTCACCGCGCCGAAGCGGTGCAGGATTTCCGAGTGCCCGGCCCAGAGGCTCCGTGAGAGGGGCAGCCCCCAGCGGATGCCCCAAACGACACAGATGAAGAACCAGAGCGCGTTCGCCATCAAAAGGATGGGCACGACCAGGGGCGGGCGGAGCGAACGCGCCACGTCGCGGTCGGCATCACTTTCGTCTTCGGTTTCGCTCGCTCGCGATCCCGCGGGGGGGGCGTCCTGTTCCGGGGGTGCGATGAGCGCGGCGATGTGGGCCGCGGGGCGGCCTTGTTTTAGCAATTCGAGCACGGCGGGCGTTGTGGTTGCGCTCGTGCCCGCGGGCGTTAGGGTGTAGCCCTGTCCCTCCCCCCGGAGCCAGTCCGTGGCCGCTATTAGGCCCGCGAGACGCAGTTCGGCCAGTGGGTCGTCTAAACTATCCCGAGAGGTTCCACTCTCGGTCGCGAAGCGCGACGGGAACCAGGCACCTTCCGAAGCGGCGATCCAGAGCAGCACCGACGCGGCCGTCGGCGCGCTCGGGACCGGAGCGGGAGGCGCTGCGGGGGCGGATGAGAGCTCCAAACCATTGACCTGAATGGGTAGGGGTGTTTCGTCCGCGCACGCGGGTGATTCAGTTTCGTGTCCCGGTTCCATAACTGGCATTATGGATGTCTGCGTGCGACCTGTCGATGCGGACGTTTTGTTTTCGTTCAGGTGGACAAAAGTTGAACACGACACAAGAGAAGCCTGAATGGTTAGTGATCTCCGAGGAAGTGCGAACCGCGCTGGCCGCGGGGCGCCCGGTCGTTGCACTGGAATCGACGCTCATCGCACACGGCTTGCCGTGGCCGGTGAACGTGGAGACCGCGCGCGAATCGGAAACCGCGGTGCGTTCTGCCGGTGCGGTCCCGGCAACAATCGCGGTCCTGAACGGTGTGCCGCTCGTGGGTCTTTCGGACGCGCAGCTCGAAGACCTCGCGCGGCTGCCGAACGTGCGGAAGGCGAGTCGGCGCGATCTCGGTGCGGTGGTCGCGCTGAAGCAACACGCGGCAACGACGGTTTCGGCAACGATGACCCTCGCGCACGCGGCCGGCATCCGCGTGTTCGCGACGGGAGGACTCGGTGGCGCGCACCGCGAAGGGGAACCGTTCGACATTTCTGCTGATCTCGCCGAACTCGCTCGCACGCCGGTGTTGGTGGTGTGTGCGGGCGCGAAGAGCATCTTGCACCTTCCGCGAACGCTGGAAATCCTTGAAACGTTCGGTGTGCCGGTCGTGGGGTACCGCACGGATGCGTTCTCGACCTTCTACGTGCGAGATCACGTTCCGCCGCTCCCCGTCTCCGTGCGAGTCGAATCCCCACACGAAACCGCAGCACTGTTTGCTGCACACGTGCGAATGGGCGGGGCCGGTGCGGTGCTCGCGCAACCGTGCCCGGTTGATGTCGCGGTACCGGCCGCGGAGTTCGATGCGTGGCGGAGCGAAGCGGAGAAGGCCGCAATTGCCGCGAACGTCACCGGCGCGAAGGTGACGCCGTTCTTGCTCGCGCGAATCGCGGAGTTGAGCGCTGGCCGCACGCTCGCAGCGAATCGCGCGCTCATCGTGGCGAATGCGCGACTCGCGGCGGAAGTCGCCGGGGCTCTCGCGGGCTTTAGAGCCGACCCTACAACGACGTCATGATTCAATTTCGGTGCTGGTTCTGCAACCGCGGCTATTGGAAACCAAACGAGCAGGCGGGCGAGCGCTTCGAGTGCGGGTGCGGTCGGCGGGCGCGGGTACCGTACCGCTCGGGCGGATCGAGCAAAAGTCGTTCGCTGACGGACTGGCTGCTCGAAACGCTCATTTACGGCGGAGCGTGCGCGGTGTTCGCGTTCGGCTTGTCGTTCGTCATCGTCACGCGATTGCCGTTCTTCGCACGCGATTTCACGCCGGTCATCTTCGCGACACTGGCCGGGCTGGTCGCGGGGGCGGTCTTCGGCGAGCGGGCGCTCAACTGGGTCGGCCAGAAGCTCCGCGACCGCGAGAACGAGTGAACTGTGTCGCTCGTGAATGAAGCGCGGTCCTCGTTTTCGCCGCCCGGTCAGCCGTGAACCCACGAGTGCGGTCTGTTCTCCTATTCGTAGCACCCCCGTAGAATTGCTATTCTTCTCGCATATGCTTCGCGCTCAACTGCGAGTCACCGCGAACCGAGACCGTTGGAGCAGTTCATGGCCGAGCCGTACAAGATCGTCATCGGGCTGGAAGTTCACGTCCAGCTCCTCACCAAAACCAAGCTGTTCTGCGGGTGCCTCAACAAGTTCGGGCAGGCGCCGAACACCGCGACGTGCCCCGTGTGTCTCGGGCTGCCGGGGTCGCTGCCCGTCATGAACGAACGCGCGTTCAAGCTCGCGATGCGTGCGGCGCTGGCGCTCAATTGCCAGATCGCCGGGTTCACCAAGTGGGACCGCAAGAACTACTACTACCCCGACCTGCCGAAGAACTACCAGATCTCGCAGTACGACCTGCCGTTCAGCCACGACGGATGGCTCGAAATTAACATCGCGAAGGACACCAAGAAGGAGTTCGTCGCGAAGAAGATCGGCATCATCCGGGCGCACCTCGAAGAGGACGCGGGGAAGAACCTGCACGACGAAAGCGGCAAGGGCGCGGACACGCTCGTGGACCTCAACCGCACCGGTACGCCGCTGCTCGAAATCGTGTCGCACCCCGACATGACTTCGGCCCAGGAAGCGATCGCGTTCCTCGAAGAAATCCGGCTCATGCTCCGCGAGATCGGCGCTTCCGATTGCGAGATGCAAGAGGGCTCGCTGCGGTGCGACGCGAACGTGAACATCCACGTTCCCGTGATCGGTAAGGAGCACGCCGAGACCGGCCAGGACTACCACGCGACCCAGCTCGTCGAGATCAAGAACCTGAACAGCTTCCGCGCTGTGGGTAAGGCCATCGATTACGAAGCGAAGCGGCACTACGAGGAGTACCAGAAGGACACGCAGGGAAGGTTCCGCTTCGGCCGGATGCTGAAGACGACCGCGGGCTGGGACGACGCGAAGGGCGTCACCGTCGTCCAGCGCCACAAGGAAGAAGCCGCGGACTACCGGTACTTCCCGGAACCGGACCTCGTTCCCGTCGTGGTGAACGAAGCTCAAATCGCCGAAGCGCGGGCCGCGATGGGGGAGCTCCCGCAAGCCCAGCGCAAGCGCCTCGCCGATCAGTACGGGCTGCCCGCCTACGACGCCCAGGTGCTCACCGCGAAGGGGCGGCCGACGGTCGCGTACTTCGAGGCGGTCGCAAAGGCACTCAACGACGGTAAGGCCGCCGTGAACCGCATGAGCGACTTGGTCTACCCAGCACTCACCGAGCGCAAGGAAGAGATCACCGCGTTCCCGTTCGACGCGGCCAAGTTCGCGGACTTCGTTCGCACCGGCCCGACCAACTCGCAGGACCGCCGCGACGTGTTCAAAATCATGCTCGATAAGGGCGTGACGTTGGAACAGGCGAAGTCGGAAGCCGGGATCAAGGACGTGGACGAAACGTCGCTGCGGGCGGCGGTGGTTACAGCGGTCGCGGCCAACCCGAAGGCCGTCGCGGACTTCAAGAGCGGCAAGGACGCGGCCAAAATGAAGATCGTGGGCGAAGTGATGAAAGCGAACAAGGGCGTGTCGAACGAACTGGTTCGGCGCCTCGTGGACGAGGAACTGGCACGGGCGTAACGCCCGCGTCACGCTCGCGTCACGAACCGGAGGGCAACCAATGGCGGAACGGACACTGGTGCAGCGCGTTGCCGCACTGGAGCAGGACGTCGCAGCGCTGAAGTTCCGCAGGGAAGCCTCAAGCGATAAGAAGAATTGGTTGCCAACCGTTCTTGGGCGATTCAAAGGTGATGCCGAAGGCGGCGCGACGAGCTCGACCGCTTCGTCCAGTTCCTCGCGGGTGAGTCGGGCCAGCGATTCAACGGTCGAGGAAGGAACCGAAGGGCACGCGGCCGGGCTTCACCGTGTTGAGGAACCCGCGAGGGCGTGACCGTCTGGGTTCTTCCGGTGGGCACCTTTGAAAGCCGAGACGCTGTTGTCGCGGAGCTTGATTGATTCGTCGGGGGTGACGCTGTTCCGCTGTCACCACGAGCCCGTCGCCTCGACCTGGCGGCGGATGCTATCCCCCGCAGCTTGCTGTGGCGATGAGGATCGGAGATAAGAGTACACGACCACCTTCATGGTTCCCCATTCTGCTGCAGGGCAGGCTCATGTCCAACGGCACGCATTTTGTTCAGTATTTCAACATCGAGAAGATGGGGCGCTTCCCCAACGGGGCCGATGCCTTATCGACCACGCGCATGGGCGTGTACTCCAAGCTCGCGGCCGTGCAGCAGGCCAAGGGCGGCACGGTGTACGTTATCAGTGGGTTCGGCAAACCCAAGACATACGTGTTGTGGGAAGCGTTTACCATTGAAGATATCGTCAAGCAGGACGATCAGTTCGTCGTTTCCGGGCCGGGCCGCGTTCTGCTCCCGCCGGCCGTACTGTCGGGCGCGGACTTCGAGAAGTTCAAATCCGCGTGTGCCAACTTCATTGGGTTTCGCAAGATCGACGATCAGAAGTACACCGACACACTCAAGCACCTCGCTGATGCCAACACGAAGGCCCAACTCGCGCCCGCCTGCGAACAGTTCTGCGACGAGTTGGTAAAAGCGTTCCCCAAGATGGGCGATGCGTACTATTACCGCGCGCACACGCGCCAGCACCTCGGCAACTCGGCCGGTGCGAAGACCGACTACGAACAAGCAATCAAGCTCGGCACCAACTTCCCCGATGAAGCCCGGGCGGGCGCTGCCGGACCGCCCCCGGAAACTCAGGGAGGCAACAAGAAACAGGAACCGGAGAAGTCAGCCGGTGGTATCGCGGCGCAGGTGGTCGCGAAGGGCGTGTTCGCGGGGAAGCCGCCGACCGGTGTGTCCGAAGTCGCGTGGCGCGGCGTACTTCAACGGCGCGGTGCCGAGGACTTTCGCCAAAAGGTGTTGAGCGCATACGGCAGCAAGTGCGCCGTCACCAGTGCGGACGCCGAGGCCGTCATCGAAGTCGCCCTCATCGACCCCGAGGGGCCGAACGAACTCAAGAACGCGATCCCGCTCCGCGCCGACCTCCGTACCCTGTTCGATCTGAACCTGCTCCGCGTTCACCCAAAAACGCGAAAAGTATTCCTCGCGGATTCGGTGCAAAACGGAAGTTACGCCCGTTTGTGGGCGCGCACACTTCGTGCGCCCACGAGCAAAGACGCGGCTCCCGACTTCGCAGCACTTCAAAAGCGGTGGAACAGCGCGAAGTAACCGCCGAACACGAGTCGGGCGCCCGGTGCTCGTTCCTTCCTTGCTTCAAATGAATATCCGCCGCGCCCCAATCACTTTCCCCTCTTGGGAAGAGATTGGGGCGCTAGTTCGTCACGGCTATACTGTCCCGCACCTCGTCGGAGACACTCATGTACCGCTTTGTCCCTGTCGTGTTCCTCCTTGCACTGACCGCTGCATCGGCGGCCGCGCAACCGCCCACGCACCAAGTGAAGCTGAACGGCCATACGTTCACGCTGCCAGAGGGCTTCACCATCGAACTCGCGGCCGGTGCGGACCTGGCGCCGCGGCCCATCGTCACAGCGCTCGACGAAAAGGGGTGCCTCTACGTGTGCGATTCGAGCGGCTCGAACGATAAAGTCGCGGAGCAGCTCAAGAACAAGCCGCACCGCATCCTGCGCCTCGAATCCACAAAGAACAACGGCACGTTCGACAAGCAGACCGTGTTCGTGAAGAACGTGATGTTCCCCGAAGGCGCGATGTGGTTGAACGGCTCGCTCTATGTCGCGGCCCCGCCTCACATCTTGAAGTTCACCGACACCAACGACGACGGCGTCGCGGACAAGGAAGAGATCTGGTTTGATGGGAAGACGCTCACCGGCTGCGCGAACGACTTGCACGGCCCGTACCGCGGACCGGACGGTTACATCTACTGGTGCAAAGGCGCGTTCGCGAACCAGGAACACACCGTCAACGGCAAGAAATTCTCCACGCGCGCCGCCCACGTCTTTCGCGCGACACCGGACGGCAAGAACATCGAACCGGTCATGACTGGCGGCATGGACAACCCGGTCGATGTCGTGTTCACACCGGGCGGCGACGTGATTTTCACTACCACGTTCTTCCAGCACCCCGGCGGGGGCAAGCGCGACGGCCTCGTCCACGCGATCTACGGCGGCGTGTACGGCAAAGATCACGACGTGGTGTACGCCCACCTGTGGACGAGCCCGCAACTGATGCCGGTCCTCACGCACATGGGACCGGCCGCCCCGTGCGGGCTTCATCGCTATGAGAGCGATCAGTTCGGGAAGGACTACGCGAACAACATTTTCTGCTGTCAGTTCAACTTGCGTAAAGTGAGTCGGCACGTCCTCGTTCCAAAGGGCTCGACCTACGAAACGCAGGACTCGAACTTCGTGGTATCCGACAACATCGACTTCCATCCCACGGACGTGATCGAGGACGCGGACGGCTCGCTGCTCGTCGTGGACACCGGCGGTTGGTACAAGCTCTGCTGCCCCACCTCGCAACTCGTAAAGCCGGACGTGACGGGCGCGATCTACCGCGTGAAGAAGAAGGGCGCGCACGCGGTGGAAGACCCGCGCGGGCGCGCGATCGACTTGGCGAAGGCCGATACCGAAACTCTGGAGAGGCTGTTCCGCGACCCGCGCCCCGCGGTGCGCCAGCGCGTTACCGATTTCCTCGTAACGCGACCGGACAAACCGAACGACATATCCAATTCGAGTAAGGCCATTTTCATCCGCGCGGGCACTCACAACAACCCGGAAGAAACGCGCCTGAACGCGCTGTGGGCGGTGTCGCGGCTCCGGGAGCCGGACTTCCTGTTCCTCGCGCGCATGATGAGCAAAGACGGCCCGGTTTCGAGCGCGGCCGCACACGTCCTCGGCCTGCACCGGCACAAGCCCGCGGTGAGCGTACTGCAGCGGTACTTGTTGGAGGGTTCGCTGCCCGTCCGCCGGGCGTGTGCTACGGCCCTCGGCCGCATCGGAGACGCGACCGCGATCCCGACCATTCTCACCGCGCTGACGGAATCGACGAACGACCGCGCGCTCGACCACGCGCTCACTTACGCGCTCATCGAGATCGGCGACGCGAGTGCCACTGCGAGGTTGCTGACCGAACCGAGTCCCGCCGTCCGGCGCGCCGCGCTCGCGGCTCTCGAGCACATCCCCAACAGCGACCTCAGCGCGCCAACCGTTCTCGCCGAACTCGATTCGCGGGGCACGGACCTGCGTGAAACCGCGTGGTGGATCGCGGGGCGTCACCCGCAATGGGGCGATCAGCTCGCCGACTACTTCAAGGCGAAGTTGAAAGGCGCCGACAAACTCTCCCCGGCCGAACGCGACGAACTCGCGGCGCGGCTCGTCAAGTTCACATCGAATGCTTCGATTCAGAAGGTACTGGGTGAATCGCTCGCCGGTGCGAAACCCGAGTCGGCCCGGATCGCACTCGGTGTGATGGCACGTTCGGGGCTGAAAGCGCTGCCGGTTGTGTGGCGCGACGCGCTGCTCGCCGAATCACAAAGCCTCGAAGACCGCACCGTTCTTCGCGACGCACTCACCGTCTTTCGGATCTTACCGGCGACGGCGAAGGACTACGACACGTTCGTCGCAAACGTGCCGCGCGCGAAGCTCTGGCCGGGCGGGGTCGTCCCGGCGGAGTTCCGGCTCGCGCTCCTCGCCGCCCGCCCCGCCGGGCAGGAACTCGACGCGGCGGCCACGAGCTCCTTGCTCCACCAAATCGGCCGCGACGAACCGGCCGCCGATCGCGCCGCGGCCGCCGACGTGCTCCTGCGCGCGAAACTGACCGCGGAACAGTTCAGCGCGATCGCCGACGTGCTCAATACGACGTCGCCGCTCGACCTCGCGAAACTGCTCAACGTCTTTGCCAAATCGACGGACGAGAACGTCGGTCTGGCTCTGGTAAAGTCCCTGCGCGACAAAGCCGTGCGCCCCACGCTCCGCGCCGAGCTCGTGAAACCGATTCTGGACAAGTACCCGAAGGCAGTGAAAGACGAAGCCGAAAAACTCTACGCGGAACTGGCGGAATCACACAAGGACGAAACCGCACGTCTGGAGAAATTGCTCGCGGGCTTGAAGCCGGGCGACGTGCGCCGCGGGCAACTGGTGTTCAACAGCGCGAAGACGAACTGTGTCGCGTGCCACAAGGTCGGGTACGTGGGCGGCACGGTCGGGCCGGACCTCACCAAGATCGGGAGCATCCGCACCGAGCGCGACCTGCTCGAATCCGTTATCTTCCCCAGCGCAAGTTTCGTCCGCAGCTACGAACCGGTCCGCGTCGTCACGACCGATGATCGCACGCTCAACGGTGTGTTGAAAAAAGACGCCCCGGATGAAATCGTCATCGTGGTCGCGGCGGACAAAGAGGAGCGCGTCGCCCGAGCCGGTATCGGAAGCATCGCGCCGAGCACCGTTTCACTTATGCCCGCCGGAATGGAGCAACTCCTTACTCCGCAGGAACTAGCGGACCTGATCGCGTTTCTCAAGGCATGTAAGTGACCGATTTTAAGACGGTACGTGTAAGTACGATAAATTTTTTCGGTAGTACCTATTGGCGTGGGACACCTGGTGTACCGATAATACGGAAAACTTTCGCCCAAGTGCGCCCGCGCCCGAAGCACCAATCATTTGGTCTCGGGCGTGTTCTGTTTTCATCTCCGGAGCGCTTATGATCTCTCCTGTCTCCTCCTTCGGTTACGCGCCGTCATTGAAACGACGAATCGCCTTTACACTCATCGAGTTGCTCGTCGTGATCGCGATTATTGCGATCCTGATTGGCCTGCTACTGCCGGCCGTTCAAAAGGTGCGGAGCGCAGCGGCTCGACTCCAGAGCCAGAACAACGTCAAGCAGATCATGCTGGCGAATCACAGCTTCCACGACGCGAACGGGATCGTTCCGCCGCTGTCGGCCGTCGCCGTCCCCGGTAGCGGCCAGCCGGTGTCGGGGTACTTCTGGATCCTCCCGTACATCGAGCAGGACAACGTGTACAAACTCGGCATCGCCAACGGTGGGGCTTGGCCGGGGCCGCCGCCCAACACCGAGGCCGATCGTCGGGCCGGGCTCTCGGCGAGCGCGAAAAAGATCAAGACCTACCTGTCGCCGCGCGACCCGTCCAACCCGTCGGACACTTGGACCGAGGGCAACGGTGGGACTTGGGCACACTGCAGCTACGGCATGAATCACGCAGTGTACGGCACGCCCGTCGATCCCGTCGCCGATGTTAATAACATCAACCTCGTGACGAAGGGGAACGGGCGACTCACCCTGACTTCCATTACGGACGGCACGTCGAACACGGTTGGGATCGCAGAGCAGTACGCGGTCTGTGGGCCGAGCAGCAACTCGACCGACAACCTGAACCATAAGCTGTGGGCTTACAACATCCAGTGGTATTACACTCAGGGGCCGTACTTCGACACACGGCTGATGACCAGCACGGGCACCACCATCACCGCCACCTCGACATCGGCCCCGCCCCAATCGCAGCCGACGGTCGCCGCGTGTGACCCGTACCGGGTGCAAGCGGCCGACGGCGTGTGCGTCGTCGGCATGATGGACGGTAGCGTCCGCGGCGTGACCCCGGGCGTCGATCAGACGGCCTGGTGCCGCGCCCTCTGGCCGATGGACGGCCTCGTCCTCGGCGATTTCTAATCCGCGCCATTGACACATTGCGCCGGTCGAGTTCGCTCGGCCGGCGTTTCTCTTTCTCCCACCGAGCAACGTGACATGACACTCAGGACCGCGACCCTTTTGGTCGCAATGCTGATGCTTTCCGCCGGTTGCGGCGGCAAGCCGGCCAAACAGATGATAACCGTGACCGGCACTGTGAACTACCAGGGGCACCAGTTGAACGCCGGCATCATCAAGTTCCTCGCTCCCAACGGCGACTTCGCTACGGCCGCGATCCGGCCCGATGGTACGTTCCTCATGACCGATGTGGTGCCGGGCGAACAGAAGGTCGCCTATGTGAGCGGGCCGGTGAGCGTCGGCAGTTCGGACAAAGCTCCCAGCGGGAACGCGCCGAAAGCGAAGGCGGCCACAGTTCCGGCGAAGTTCAGCGACCCCCAAACTTCGGGGGTGACCGTATCCGTGCCCGAATCCGGCGGGGCGGTCACCGTCGAACTCAAGTGACCTCGTCGCGCTGCTCGTGCTGTGGTGCTGATTTCCACAACACGAGCAGCGCGATGAGCCCCGCCATCGGTGTCAGTCCCGCGATGTAGAAGCCGATGCTGTAGTTCCCCGTTTCTTTGATGCGGACGCCCATCACTTCTTGCAACTTCCCGACCGCGAACCAGCCGGCCGCTGCGAGAATTCCCGAGAGCAGGGCCATGTGCTTCGCGGGTAGTTCTTGCGCGAGCGCGTAGTAGTACGGATGCAGTCCCAGAATCCCGGCACCGGCCAGAACAATCAGCCCCACACCGAACCATCCGCCCACGAGCGGCGCGAGGGCCGCAGACGCCGTGACGAGCGCGAACACCGCGTAGCCCGTGACGCGCGCGGAATGGACCTCGTGCCCGCGTGCCACTAACCACCGCACGAACAACCCGGCCGCGAAGCACCCGAGTTCGGCCGCAATGTAGTAAACCGGTACGATCACGTCGGCCGCGTCCGCGGAGAATCCTTGCGATTCCTTCAGGAACTTCGGGAGCCACTCGCGAATGAACTGCCAACTCGCGCTGATACCCAGGATGACTGCGAACAACGTGAAGTAGATGCGAACGAACTGTCTCCATTGAAACGGCGGTTCTGGGATGGGGACAGGGGCGGTGGGAAGGTCTTCGTTTTCGTTCGTTTCAACCGGAGGGGCTTGATCGAGTGATCCGCGGCGCACGAGCGCAAGCCAAACCGGAACCCACAGTAAACCGGCCGCGCCGATCGTCCAGAACGCGACTTCCCACCCGCCGCCGAGTTTCCGCACCGCCATCACGTACAGCGGAACCAGAATCGCACCGAGTGATGCTCCGCTCTGTAGTAAGCCGTTACCGAGCGGTCGGTCCCGTGCCGTGAGGATCTGGCGCGCGGTCAGCAGCGCGCAGGGCCAGTGCCCGGCCTCGAAGAACCCGAGGAGCGTGCGACAATACAACAGCCAGTAGTACGGTCCGCTTCCCGGTTCACCCGGTTGCTCGAACTGAGCGGTCAGGGCTTCGTCGCGCATCATCGGGGTCGCGAGTCCCGCGAGTGACCACCCGATGAGAACGATCGGGTACAACAGACGCGGGCCGATCCGGTCGGCGACGAAGCCGAAGAAAATGGACCCGAGCGCAAAGGCGTAGGCGAAGTTCCTGGCAATCTGACCGTATCGAGCGTCGTCGAGACCGTAGGCAGCCTTCAATTCCGTCGCAATTTGAGGAAGAACCTGCCGGTCCATGTAGTTCAAGAGCGTGGCGAACATCATCGCCCCGCACACCCACCACCGCCAAGGGGTCGAAGAGTGCGGAGAGAGGAGTGCGGAGTCGGGGGTGCTCATGAGTCGTTTCCGTGCTGCGAAGTCTCGCGGTCGCGTTTGAAGACGGGTTCCTTACCGGTCCCAACTCCCGTCCCATTCCACGACGCGCTCCAAATACGCTGCCACCCCTGATGCGAAGTGCGCAAACAGCGCTTCACCCTTTTCAGCAGTCGCAGCGGCCGGCGAACCGATGTGCCCGGGTTCGCTGCGATCGGGCATGACCCACGCGCGGTAGCCGGGGGCGAACTCGCGCCCGAACGGGACTTCGGACACCTGCGTCACGTCGCCGACGAGCTTCGGGTTGAGCCGCAGCACCATCGACGTTTCCCATTCACAGGCGTGCCCCATCCGCGCCTGCACCAGTCCCGGGATCTTCTCCGCGGGGCTGCCGGCCGAGTCCCAGTACGTGAGCGAGAGAAGGAGCAGGTCGCGGTCGTCGCGGTGGTCTTGCTTCAACTCGAAGAGCGCTTGCTGGCTCGGGGTGATATTCCCGCCGTGACCGTTCACGAAAACGATTCGCGTGAACCCGTGAGCCATGAAGCACGTGGCGAGGTCTTTGAGGGTATCGAGGTACGCACGCGGTGAACTGGAGAGCGTGCCCGGAAAGTCGAGGTGGTGGTGCGAGTTGCCGAGCCACTGGAGCGGGCTGAACAGACACTTCTCGGCTACAGGGCCGAGTTTTACCCGGCGAATCACCTCGCCCAGAAGGAGCGAATCGGTGAACACCGGCATGTGCTTCCCGTGCTGTTCAAGGGCCGCAATGGGGAAGATAATGGGGGTGGTCTTCGGCAGCGCGGCAACAGCGGGCCACGCGAGATCGGTGAGTTCCATGAATTGGTTCCGGCGAGCAGCGAAGGCGGGGTGCGAGCTAGTGTACCGGAAAAGGAAGGGTTGCGACTCCGATAAAGACCGGTTATCACTGAACACGGAGGAACGACATGGCAAAGACGAAACGATACACGATCAGTGACGGAAAACTTGTACTCACTCTCAAGGTCGCGGACGAAGGCGGGTACATTGTAACGTCACCACTCTACCCCGATGTGCTGACGCAAGCAGAAACAATTGAAGAGGCATTTGAAAATGCTCGCGATGTGATTGCGCTATTCAAAGCCGATCGCGCGAACACCAAAAAGACGCGCACCTCGCCCGTCTCCAAAGCACGCGACCACGCTTTACCGCTCAAAGGGGCCAAACCCCGCGCAAAACTGGCAGCACTAAAGCCGGTTCAAAAGAAGCGCCCGGTCACACAGCAAGTAAGTCCCGTGTGACTCACCCGGGTTTTTGTTTCGCGCGAGGGCCAATGTGAACCGGACCGATTTCGAGAAGCACCTCCGCGCCAACGGGTGCAGCCTGCATCGCCACGGTGCAAAACACGACATGTGGGTCAATTCCGCTAATGGCAACAAGGCCGCAGTGCCCCGGCACAAGACCATCAAGAAGCCGCTCGTTCGCGGAGTGTGCGCGAAGCTCGGTATCCCAACGCCGCCAGGAATTTAACTGCTTCACCGATATGGTTCGGGTATCAACCCGGCAGCGCCCGCGCGACGGCGGCACGCTGAGCGAACGACTTCAGGTACTCGACCTGCTCACGGGTGATTGCGTCAACGGGAACGGTCAGCACGGAGCCGTCGAGGTGAAGTACGGTCCACGTTTCGTCGGCTCGAAACACCTGGAAGATGCCAGCGAGTGCCAGTTTTCGCCGCGCGCCGCGGGTGACGACTTCGCAGTGCGTTTCGTCTACCGACACTTCGACCAACAACCCGCCGCGCACGACCAAATCGAACACGAACGAGACCAGTCCGCGGTACACCAGCGGTGGGATCAGCAGCAAGAAGAGGAACCGGGGGGACGCACTCGTTGCGAGAAACGCCGCCCCGACCATGAAGCCGAGCGACGCGGCGATGGCCGGCAGCCACGGCATGAGTTCGACCGCGAGCCGCTGCCGGCGTGACAACGTGAATTGGAGGCGAAACGGTACCACGCGAGTGCCCCGCGACGCGCGCTCCGACGTGCGTCGCGGCTACGCGGTCGTTACGCGCTCGGCTCTTCGAGGTAAGTATACCCCTCCAGCCCGTTCTCGTAGAAGCGCAAGAAGTGGCGCGCTTCGGCCGCAGTAATGCGCGAGTGCTTCACCGCCTTCTCCACGTCCTTGCGCATCCGGTCGGTCAGCTTCTCCGCGCTGTACTGCACGTAGTTCAGCACCTCGGTCACGGTGTCGCCCTTCACCACCGAGTCGATGCTCGCCGTGCCGTCGTCCTCCATTGACACGTGAACCGCGTTCGTGTCGCCGAGCAGGTTGTGGAGGTCGCCCAAAATCTCCTGGTACGCGCCGAGAAGGAACGCGCCCAAGTAGTACGGCTCGTTCGGGCTGTGTGCGTGCAGCTCGAGCGTGTTGCGCACGTCGCGCAAATCGATGAACTGATCGATCTTGCCGTCACTGTCGCACGTGATGTCGCCCAGCACCCCGCGGCGCGTCGGCGCTTCCGTTAACCGGTGGATCGGCATCAGCGGGAAGAGCTGCTTGATCGCCCACGAGTCGGGCATACTCTGAAACACCGAGAAGTTGCAGAAATAGGTGTCCGAGAGCATGTTGTCCAAACCGTTCAGTTCCTCCGGCACGTAGTCGAGGTCGCGCACGATCCGCTGGAGCTTGCGCCCGAACGCCCAGAACAAGCGCTCGGCGAGCGCGCGCAGCTCGATTGTGAGGTGCCCCAAGTTGAACAGCGAGAGCGTCTTCTCCATCTGGTCCACGGCGTCGTGGTAGAACTCCAGGAAGTTCTTCTTGTTCAGCTCGCGGAAGTTGGAGTACAGGTCGCGAATCGGTTCGGGGGCGTCGTCCGGCAGCACGTCCGGCGCGGTGCATTTGTCGAAGTCGGACGTTCCGAGCACGTCGAACACGAGCACCGAGTGGTAGGCCACCACCGCCCGGCCGCTCTCGGAAATGATCGCGGGGTGCGGCACCCCGGCCTCGTCACACACCGACTTGATCCGGTACACCACGTCGTTGGCGTACTCTTGCAGCGTGTAGTTCGTGCTGCTCTCGAACGCGGTCTGCGAGCCGTCGTAGTCGATGCCCAACCCGCCGCCCACGTCGATGTACTTCAGCCCGGCCCCCAGGCGGTACAGTTCGACGTACACGCGGGCCGCTTCGGAGAGCGCGTCCTTCACCTTGCGGATGTCCGACACCTGCGACCCCATGTGGAAGTGGGTCATCTGCAGGCAGTCGCCCAGGTCCTTCGACTTCAGGTACTCGTAGGCCTCGAGCACTTCCGTGAGCGTCAAGCCGAACTTCGAGCGGTACCCGGCGCTCCCGCGCCACCGGCCCGACCCCCGCGACGCGAGCTTCACGCGCACGCCGATCGGCTGCCGGACGCCCAGTTCTTCCATGTACTTGACGAGCAACTCGAGTTCCGTGAACTTCTCGACCACCGGGATGATGTTCTTCCCGATCTTGCGCGACATCACCACCATCTTGATGAACTCGTCGTCCTTGAACCCGTTACAGATGATGGGCGTGTCCACGCCGTTGGTGAGCGCGAGGACCGCGAGCAGTTCGGGCTTGCTGCCGGCCTCCAGGCCGAAGTTGTGGCCCTTACCGAACTTCAGCACCTCCTCGACGACGTGCCGCTGCTGGTTCACCTTGATCGGGTACACGCAGTGGTAATCGCCCGTGTACCCGTACTCGGTGCGGGACTTCTCGAACGCCCCGGCGATCTCGCCGATGCGGTGCTGGAGAATGTCCGTGAAGCGGAGCAGGAGGGGCGGCTGGATGCCGCGGGTGCGGATCTGATCGACGAGGTCTTTGAGGTCGATGCTGCGTTCGGCGTTCTTGTCCGGGTGAACGGTGACGTGCCCGTGCTTGTTGATGCCGAAATACCCCTTGCCCCAGTTCTTGACCCCGTAGGTCTCGAAAGCGTCGTGGAGCTTCCAGGCGGGGTTGATGTCGGACGTGTCGGGGCCGCGGCGGTCGAGTTTGGCCATCAAAGTTTGCCTTTCCCGCGTCGGCGGGAAGCGAGGGGAAACAAGGGCGCTGGCGGAGCGCGATTGTTCCATCTTACGTCGCGCGCGACCCGGTGCAACGCCGATCAAAAGATTGGATCGCGGCGGCGCCGGGGAGCGCATCAACGGGCACTCAATCGACGTTGAACGAGAACTGATTGGGGTCGCCCTTCTTCACCGTCACCTTCGTGAACGGCTGCTGCGGGTTGCCGTACTTCGGGTTGAGTTTGGCCGGCCCGGACGATCCTTCGGTGAGCGAGAAGCCCGTCTTGTTCTCTTTTGCTGGCAGGCGCCAGTCGATCGTCACGCCGTACTCGCCCTCCGGTGCCCCGTCGCCCTCGGTGTAAGTGGTCAGTGCAAAGGTGCCGTCGTCCTTCACTTTCGCGAACGGTTTCCCGCCGACCCGCTTCTCGAAGGTGGGGTCCACGGGGTGAAAAACGACCAGTGCACCGACGGGTGGCGTGGTCTTGTTGAACGTCACTTTCCCACCGGACGGGAGGGCGTCCGGCTTCCCCGTACCCCCACACCCAGCGAGTGCAAAGAGACACATCCCGGCACAGAAAAGACGAGTCATGATGATTGTTGAATTTGATGTGTTGAGTGCGGAAGTACCACCGCGCCGGTCCTGAAGGGACCGGCGCGGAACGCGCTCGTTTTCGGTGAAGCGCGAGCGAGGCGCTCGCGCTTCCGGGAACCCCCATGCCGGTATCAGTCGGTGCCGGGGCTGACTTCGGCCGTGGTCATCCCGCCCCCCTGCGCGGTGATGAGGGCCGCGTAGGTCTGCGGGTTGATCGAGTCGCGGATGTACCGCACGCTGCCGTCGGCGAACACGTGGTTCGCGCCGCCGGTGTGGAACGCATACGTTTCGTTATCGTTGTGGCAGTTGATGACGCAGTTGCCGGGGCTGGAGGTGTTCGTCTTTGATACGGCCCCGTCCAGACCGTAGTCGTTCTCGTGGTGCCCCCACCCGCCGTCGTTGAGCGTCTTCGAGGAATTGAGCGTGCCGCCGACGAAGAACTGCGGGCGCCCCGCGCTCTCGCACAGCAGGATCGTGTTGCTCGTGCCGTCGGTGACCGCGACGATCGTGAACGGTTCCATAGCGGGGTAGGAGATGAGCGGCAGACCGGCCCCGCGCAGTTGCGGCCGCATCGCGCTGAACAACTGCGTCTGTGACGTACCCGTGGGGTACCCGAAGAACGTGATCGAATCGGGATTGATCGAGCTGTTGGTCGCGTAGTCGGTGACCGCGAGGTTCTGGTACGGGAACGTGGCGACGAACTTGTAGGTGCCGCTCACCGTGCGCGTGTTCCCGCCCGGGGCCGACGGGCAGAGGAACGTCTTGATCTGGTTCCGCAGCGCGCCCATGTTGTCCGGCGTGCCCGGTACGATTGTGGGGCTGGAGAACCACGGGTAGTTCATGTTGTAAAGCTGGCTCACGTTTCCCTGTTCGATGTACGGCAGGAAGTTCGCCGCCCACGAGTGAACGATGCCGGGGTACGGGTACCCCGCGTTCCCCGGGCTGCCGGGCGCGGCACCCAGTTCCACGATCAGACTCGGCGGAAGTTTTCCGTAGCTGCTCTCGTAGTTCATCGCGGCCAAGCCGAGCTGCTTCATGTTGTTCGAGCAGCTCATACGGGCGGCGGCTTCGCGCACCTTCTGGACCGCGGGCAAGAGCAGCCCAATGAGAATCGCGATGATCGCAATTACCACCAGCAATTCGATTAGGGTAAATGCCGAACGACCCGGACGCGGGTAGGGCATGGACGGACTCCTGGCGCGGGACGGAACGAAATATGACGTATGGCGTGGCTATGGAACGTAATTAATACCGCTCATCGAAGTTGAAATGGGTGCGAACACCGTGAAATCGGTGTGAAGGTGATCGCGTTTCTGAGCAGCGCAGAAGTGAAAACTGACCCGCCCCGTCTACTCGCCGAACTCGCGGAAAATGCGGTCGAACTGCGGGGCAATTCGCAGAAACACGTCGAGAAGACTGGGATCAAAGTGGCCGGGCGAACCCTCGGTCATCGTCAGCACGGTCGTGTGGTGCGACAGCCCCGGCTTGTACACGCGCCGGCTCCGTAGAGCGTCGTACACGTCCGCGATCGCAATGAGCCGCGCGACGAGCGGGATGCTCTCGCCCACGAGTCGGTCCGGGTAGCCGGTGCCGTCCCAGCGCTCGTGGTGCCCGCGGGCGATGTCGATGGCGACGTGCATGAACGCGGTCGCGAACGAGTGCTGGCGCGCCACCTCACGGAGCGTGTCCGCGCCGATGGTGGTGTGGGCCTGCATCAGGGTCCGCTCGCCCGGGTCGAGGGGACCCGGCTTGTTCAGGATGTGGTCCGGCAGCGCGGCCTTACCGATGTCGTGAAGCGGCGCGGCGTCTTCCAGCATGCGAATGAAGTTCGCGTCCACGGTGCTCGCATACGCGGGCACGGTCGCCACGGCCTCCGCGAGCACGCGACTGTAGCGCTGCAGCCGGAGCAGGTGCTTACCCGTTTCCGTGGACCGGTGCTCGATCAACTTCGCGAGCGCCAGCACCAGCCCGTTGCGGGCGCGGATCAGCTCGCCGTCGCGGGCCTCGACCACCTGTTCCAGTTCCGCGTTCACCGTGAGCAGTTCGCGGTTCAGCACGTCGGAGCGGTCCTGGGCTTCCTTCAACCGCAGCGCGGATTTCACGCGGGCGCGGAGTTGAACGACGCTGAACGGCTTGGTGAGGAAGTCGTCGGCCCCCGCGAGCATGATCCGGGACAGTTCGTCCCCGCTCGCGGCGCCGGAAAACATGACGATTTTGAGGTTGCGCGTGGGCGGGCGCTGGCGCAAGCGCCGGAGCACCTCTTCCCCACTAAAGCCCGGCAGGTCCACGTCGAGCAGCACGAGATCGTAAGCGGTCGCGGACGCCAGCGCGACGGCGTCCGGCCCGTTGCCCACTTCGTCGCACACCAGCCCATCGGCCCCGAGTGCGACGCGGCACAGCCGGCGAATGTCTTGCTGGTCGTCCACGATGAGGACGCGCCCGGGCGCGGTGTGCGTGGTCGGCGGGCCACTATCTATTGAACGGGCCGGGCGCACGGGGGCGCAGGGAGCACCGCCCGGACCCGGCAGCGCGACCGCCGCGTTCGGGAGAAATGGGAGCAAGGCCCGCATCGCGGCCTCGGCCGTTGGGTACCGCTGCCCCACTTCCGCGACCATCATCCGACTGAGTACCGCGTCCAAGCCGGCGGGGATCTCCGGGCGCAGCCCGCGGGCCGACGGCGGCGGGCCGAACGTGGCCATCACGTCGGCAAACGGGGCCTGCCCGGTGAGTGCGTAGAACAAAGTGCATCCGAGGCCGAACACGTCCGCGCGTGCGTCCACCAGGTGCGCGTTGCGCGTCTGCTCCGGCGCCATGTAACCCACGGTGCCGAGCTGGGCGCCGGTGCGCGTAATGCGCTCCTCGCCCGGGAGCCGGGCCAGTCCGAAATCGAGCAGCTTCGCCTGCCCGTCCCCGGTCACCAGTACGTTACTCGGTTTGATGTCGCGGTGAACAAGCCCGAGGCGGTGCGCTTCGATGAGCGCGTCCGCGATCTGGTGCGCGATCTGGCAGGCCAGCCCAATGGGAAGCGGCGCAGCGCCCGCGGCCCGCTCCAGGTCCACGCCGGTGAGGTACTCCATCACGAAATACGGCTGCGCCGGGCAGTCCGGGCCGTGGGCCGGCTCCTCGCCCGCGTCGATGGCCGCAACAATGTTCGGGTGCTTCAGTTTCCCGACGGCGCGCGCCTCGAGGTAGAACCGCGCCAGCGTGCGGGGGTTCACGTCCGGCGAGGGCGGCAGCGCCTTCACTGCGACGATTGTGCGCAACTGCCGGTGTTCCGCGCGGTACACGATGCCCATGCCGCCCGTGGCGATGTGATCGAGCAGGCGGTAGTTGCCCAAAACGAGACCGTGCAACCGGCCGGCGCGAACGCGCAGCGCCTGGAACTCGGTCATCAGACGGGTGCGGACGAGCGTGTCGAGAAGGGTGTCGTCGCTCGAAGCGCGGTCCACCGCTTGCCGATCGTCGGGCTGCAACCCTTCGTAGTCTTCCGTCGCGACCGCGCCCCGGGTGAGTAACCGTTGTAAGAGCGGTGGGGGCACGGGTGCAACATTGAACACGGGTTGATACGGAGCGGCGATCGGAAACGAATGATACGCAGAAGTACCCACGGCTAACGAACTCCGTGTAAGCCGGCTGGCGATCCTTCGCGCGGAGCGATCCATTCTCGCGCCTCAGCGCCCCATCACTGCGAGTCGATGTGTGGGTGCCGAGCCAACGCGTCTCGAGTTCAGTTATCGCAAGATTTTAATCCGGATTTGCCCGGGCAACAGATACTAGCCACAAAAGCCGACGCTCCGTCAACCACAAAGAGGCAAATTTACACTAAGCAGCGCAGAATTCGCGCCCTAGCTGAGCGTTCCAAGTTGAAGACCGAGTGAAGCCGAACTCGCGCAGGTGGTCAACAGCGAGCTGTGTAGGCCCGAGACGAGAAAGTTGAGATTCCACCGTTGGCTCATCCCGGCACCACCGACGGCTAGATCGTTCTGAATTTGGAATGCGAATCTTTAGAACATAGAAACCGGCACTCAGCGCAATTTCATCTGTTTCAACAGTTCTTCGGACCACGCGCGGTAAGCATCATTGAAGGGTACATCGGCCGGTGGAGCGCCTTTGTAGTCGATCTGGTTGGCGAACGTGCCGAGGTCGTAGGCGCGCGCGAACGCGGCCTGGAGATCGAGCAGCGCGTCGCGGTCGTCGGCCGCGAGCGGGAGCTTGAACTTCGGCAGCTTCTTCTGGAGCGTCGACGTGTAGATCTCGTACCGGTCGGGTGCGTTGGAGCGCGTCACGGTGACCGCGTAGTCGTACTCCGGCAGCCCGTCGCGCGAGTACGTGAGCATCGGCTTGCCCTGCATGATGAGATCGATCTCGACGATGCCGGCCCGTTGCGCCACGGCTTGTTGGCGCGCATCGAGGTACGCTTGCCGCCCGGCCGGGGTCGTTTTGTTCGCCGGGCCGACCACTTCGAGCAGCGTGACGAGTTTCCCGTCGCCGCGGTTACGAATCTCGATGTACTCCTCCGCGAACTGCTCCCGGACGATCGAGGTGAACAGCGGCATTTCGGAAACGTAGGTCCGCGTGCCGACGCGCGCGCGGTACCGGTCCACGAGCCCGGGGAGGAGGATCTGGTAGAGGCACGCGAGCAACTGGTGCTGGAACGCGGGCCAGAGCTTCGGCGTTTCGAGGTACGGGTCCATTCCGGGGAACGGGCTGGGCATCGAGAGGTCTCCGTGTCGGCACCGGTTCCGAGGCCGGGACAGGTTCGCGTCCCGACCGGCTCGACGGCACCCGTGAGGTGTGGTGGGGAGTATTGTAGCGGATCGACGGCCGCCGCGCGAAGTACCGAAGTGGTGAGAAGGCACGCTCAAAAATCAAGCGAGTGACGAATGGATCGCGCCGCGCCAGTTCGCCCAAGCCTCGTCGTCCCAATAGATCACGAAATCATGTCTCTCCAACCAGTTCCACGCATCTCTCAAATGGACCCGCCAATCGTCCGGTGTCCACCCTTGGGGCTGCTCCGGCCACAGGTTAATGCGCAGATTTTCGATCGCGAACTCGCGAACCCAAATCAGCCCCGGCTCCAATTGCAAGTCCTCGACCCAATCTCCGAACGCGGACTGAAGCGCGAGCCGTCGTTCGATGTCTAAGATGTGCCCCGCGTCCACTGGGAACGCGCTGTTACGCAGGGTTACATCTTGAATTCGGCCGTCCCGAGTAAACGTGATGAACATCCAGTTCACGAAGTTTCCCGCAACGAGTGCCGAGCGACCATCGAGGAGGTGACCGGCGTGAATATTCCAAGCAACTTTGCCATTGAGCGGGAACAGCCTCTCGAACGGGCGCGTTACACGAACCACTTGGTGCCCGAGGTGTTCCCCCATTTCTCGAGCGAGGGCGTCGGCCTCGTTGTTGAGTTCACGCGCCACGTCCGCGCTGAGACACATTGCCCCTCCGCGCACTTGTACGAGTTCGATTTCGCGCGGCCGAATACCCTTCGATTGTCGAACAAATTCTCGTAAGAACTGCGGATCTCCACCGACCCACAGTTTGAATCGAGAAATGTTTTCGAGGTGCGGAGATACTGCGAGTGCGGCCGCGTCGTCGCGCGTCGGCCAGTCGGCGATTTCGAGCGTGGTAAGTTTCGCGAGAAGCGGGCACAGCGTCAGTTCGTCGCAACGGTTCGCGACTCCGTACAGGGCGACATTGCGAAGTGTAGGGAGGGCCACAAAGAGGGCTTCACCTCGGATGAGAAACGTGTTGAGCGACAGACACGCGTACTCGGGGAACCCGCGACGGAATACGGGGCCGAAATCCCATGTGCTCATGAGATCGTCCGCGTCGCCGATCCACTCATCTCTGTGTTTGCGAAGTAGCTCGTCTTCGCGCGCGTGAAGTTCGACCGCGCGCGGGTCGTCGATGCGGAAGCGAATCGGTTCCAGTTCGATCTGAACGCGGATGAATCCTCCGAGCGGGTCGTCGTGTTCGTCGAGCCAGTCGGCGAACACGAGCCGAACGGTGTCGTCATCTGGGCTGGCGCGGATCGCGCGCAGAAATGTGAGGCGGTCGCTCATGATCCGATCGTACCAAGAAGAGCGACACGCCCGAAAGCGCGAGTGACAAAAGACGTGTTACGGTCACTCGCGCCTCAGTGCCCTTCGTTACTCCTGCGGGTACAGCGCGGTGCTGAGGTAGCGTTCGCCCAGGTCGGGCAGGATCACCACGATCACCTTGCCGGCGTTCTCGGGCCGGTGGGCGACCCTCACCGCGGCGGCGGCGGCGGCGCCACACGAGATGCCGCACAGCATCCCCTCTTCGCGTGCCAAGCGGCGACCCATCTCGAACGCTTCGTCGTCCGTCACCTGAACGACTTCGTCGATGATCGCAGTGTTCAGCACGTCGGGAATGAACCCGGCGCCGATCCCCTGAATCTTGTGCGGCCCGAGCGGTTTCACCTGGTCCTTCGGGATGCCCTCAACGATGTGCTGCGTGAGCACCGGGCTCTGCGTCGGCTCCACCGCGATGCACTTCACCGACGCCTTCCGCGCCTTCAGCACTTCACCGCACCCGGTGATCGTGCCGCCCGTGCCGACGCCGCTCACGAGGATGTCGATCGTTCCGCCGGTCGCGCGCCAGATTTCCTCCGCGGTCGTCTTGCGGTGGATCTCGGGGTTCGCCGGGTTCTTGAACTGCTGCGGGATGAACGCCTTCGGTTCGCCGCCCGCTTCCTGGAACAGCTCCACCGCGCGTGCCACCGCGCCCTTCATGCCGAACTCGCGCGGCGTGAGGATGAGCTTCGCCCCGAGCGCCTTCAGGATGCGCTGACGCTCGAGTGACATGCTTTCGGGCATCGTGACCGCGAGCTTGTACCCGCGTGCGGCACAGGTGAATGCCAACCCGATGCCGGTGTTACCGCTCGTGGGCTCGATGATGAGCGTTTCCGGTTTAATCTTCCCGGCCTTCTCCGCCGCGTCGATCATCGCGACCCCGATGCGGTCCTTCACCGACCACAGCGGGTTGAAGTTCTCCAGCTTCCCGATGACGGTGGCCTTCGCGTCGCCCACGATGCGCTGAAGCCGGATGAGCGGGGTGTTGCCGAAGGTCTGCGTGATGTCGTCGTAAATGTGTCCGCGGAAGGTGGTATCGGTGGCCATATGAGAGGTTCCTCCGCGCGAAGCGTAAGTATTCGGAGTCGGGTTCTGCACTATTTGGAAGTCTAAGCACCCAGCGCGTGGGGGACAAGTTGAAGTGCGGGTTCGCCAACCGGCAAAGCGCTCTGCTGAGAACGACGAGCCGCGTTGAACCAAGAATCACCCGACGCGCCGAACAAGTGCGTTCGGGTACTGCTCGAAGAGGGCCACGTAAATAGGCGTTGTGCGCAAGGCCCGTCGCACCGCTCCGGGTACGGTGACATCGCGCTCGCACACTTCGCAGACCCGAATCGGAAGCACGAAAGAAACTTCTCTCCCGCGTTCGATCGGTGTTCCCCTTGTCCCACTCATGTAAAGCCACAGCCCACCCAGCACTCCAAAAAAGAGGCAACCGGTCAGGGCCGTCATCCCAGAGGTTTGGACTTTTGTGGTCACACGTTCGCAAACGACCGAAGCGCGGATGAGGTGCTCGGTCCGTCGGTGGCAGCAAGCACAGTCGTTCGTGCCGGGCAGTTCGTTCTGGAGCAGCATCGCTTGAAGCTGTACGCTCGGCGACACCCCCATTTCGCCGGCGGAAGTCCGAAGCAGGTGCAGTGCCGGCACGTCCGCGGTCCGCCCGCAAGCACATTTGAGTGATCCGCCCGCATCGGCCGCACTCACTTCGTGGACTTTCCCGCACTCGCAACGCACTTCGTACTTCATGTGGGCGTCTTTCCGAATGTTCCAATACGCTCTATGCGCTTGCGTTTTACGTCACGGGCATCGGGTCGGCTTGGTAGAGGTGGTGCGGGCGGGTCTCGGCGTCGTGCCAGGCGGCTGTTTTCGGCAAGCCGAGCGCCGAATAGATCGTCGCGGCGAAATTCTCCGGGGATTGCGGGTCGGTCGCCGGGTAAGCCCCGGACTTGTCGGACGAACCGACCACGCGCCCGCCCTTCACCCCACCGCCCGCGAGCCACACCGATTGCACCGCGCCCCAGTGGTCGCGGCCCGGTCCCTTGTAGTGTTGGGGAAGGGTGCTGATGCGCGGCGTGCGCCCGAACTCACCGGCCATCACGACCAGTGTGGAATCGAGCAACCCGCGCTGGTCCAAGTCACCGAGCAGCGCGGAAAGAGCCCTGTCCGTCGGCGGGAGCAGCTTGTCCTTCAAGTTCGGGAACGCATTCCCGTGCGTGTCCCAGCTCTCGTTGTTGCCCAAATTCACTTGAACGAGGTTCACACCCGCTTCGACCAGCCGAGCGCTCATGAGCAGCGACCAGCCGAAAGCGTTGTTGCCGTACCGCTCCAGATCCCGTGCGGGCGCCCGGTTCAGATCGAACGCGGCCCGAACGCGCGCGTCCGTGAGCAGGCTCACCGCGTCCGCACGCGAGCGCCCGAACGCGCCCGTATTGGCGTTTTCTTCGAGTGCCTTGCGCTGGGCGTCGAGGTGCTTGAGTACGTTGAGCCGACCACCGAAGCGATCGCCGTCCACACCCTGCGGCAAACTCAAGTCGGGGATCGTGAACGCCTTTCGCTTGGCATCGAACGGTCGCTGCTGGTGGTCGAACTCGTACTCCGGGTACGCGCCGTAAGCCTTCGGCTCGAACGCGCTGGCTTCGAGGAACCACGGGTCGCGGGCGCGGCCCATCACCCCCGCGAACTGCCCCGGGAGCACGCGCCCGCTGTTGTGAACGATCTTGTCCGGTAACACGAGCGCCGGCGGCAGATTGTTCCGCGCTTTGGTAACCGCTCCCGCGATGGACGCGAGGCTGGGGTGATCGGTCGGCTTCGGGGCACTCGGGTTGAAACCCACCGGCGTGTCGCTGCGCCCCGTCAGCATGACGTGGTGAGCAAGCGAGTGGTCGTTCGACTTGTGCGTCAGCGACCGCACCACGCACCACTTGTCACTGCACGCCGCGAGCTTCGGCAGGTGTTCCGTGACGCGCAGACCGGGCGTCTTCGTCGCGATGCTCCCGAACTCCCCGCGAATCGCGTCGGGCGCATCCGGCTTCGGATCGAAGCTCTCGTGTTGCGCGAGCCCGCCCGAGAGGAAGACATAAATCACCGACTTCGCTGCGTGCTTATCTGCGGCGCGCAGTGCGTTGAGTTCACCGAGCCCGAAACCCAGGAGCCCAACGGCCCCGGCTTGGATCGCGTCACGACGGGTCAGGTACGGGTGGGAAAGTATGGACATGGCAGCGCTCACGGACGAGCAGGCGGGAGGGATCGCTAGACTATCCCGGAATTGAAGCGCAGCCGCAACTCAAATTAAATACCACCGGCTCCACGTCGCCCGAGCCCTGGCTACTAAATGACTGCGCGTGGTCAATTTTTGTCTTATACTCCTTGACGACGGCGACGGTCTCCCTTCCTAATAAGCAGAACGCTCGCCCCGAACACACTGTCTGCGTGTAAGTTCCAACGCCTCGGGCGGATTCCGGCGGAACTCTTCCGTGGTGAATCGCGTCCAACGAACACACGTCGCGCTCAGTGTTGTGTTGTTCAGATGGCAACCCCTCAGCGAACACCCGACCCTCCAGGATTCGCAGAATGATTCGTTCGTCTTCGCGGTACCACTCCGCCGGCCGGTTCCTGTGTACCGCCGCTCTCGCGGTCGTTGTGTTGATGGTGTTCTCGAGCGTTGCGCAGGCCCAGGAAGCCCCGGCCCCGGCCGAGAAACTCAGCGGCGGCGAGCTGATCTGGTTCATGATTAAGTCGCTGGGCATCGTGTTCGGCCCGATCCTCCTCGCCATCTCCGTTGCCATGATGGCGCTGGTGGTCCTCCTGTTCCTCGACCTGCGGATGAGTTCGGCCATCCCGCCGGGGTTCGTGGACGAGTTCACCGACACCGTGAACAAGCGGAAGTTCAAGGAAGCGTTCGACATGGCCCGGAACGACTCGTCGTTCCTCGGGCAAGTGCTGACTGCGGGGATGAGTCGCCTCCAGTACGGCCTGGAGGACGCCCGCGAAGCCGCGATGAACACCCTGGAAAGCATCAAAAGCGACAAAGAACAGAAGAACAACTACAACGCGGTCATCGCCACCGTCGGGCCGATGCTCGGGCTGGTCGGCACCGTGTACGGTATGATCGAATCGTTCTCCGTGCTCGCAAAAGCTAAAGGCGGCGTCAACCCGTCCCAACTGGCCGACGGCATTTCGCACGCCCTGGTGGTGACGCTGTTCGGGGTCGCCGTTTCGGTCCCCGCGATCTTCTTCAACGCCTTCTACCGCAACCGCATCACCCGCGTGACAATGGACGTGGGCCACATCGCCGACGACCTGCTCACGCAGATGTACCACAACTCGAAGAAGGCCGCCGGCGCACCGGCGCCCGCACCCGGCCCGGCCCCGACCGTGGCGCCCGGCCCGATTCCGCCGGCGGGGCGCTAGTCCGCCAGGGGCGAACCCCCCTGACCTACCATCCGAGGCCCCTGCGGGGCCGAAGAGTGCGCGGCCTGATCTCTGCCTTTTGACTCTTACCCCTCTGGCGAATCGATGAGCCACGGCAGTAGCGACAAATACGAACCGAACTTCACCCCGCTGCTCGACCTCGTGCTGCAGTTGGTGATGTTCTTCATGCTCTGCGCCAACTTCGTCATGGACCAGACCAACGTCGAGATCAAGCTCCCGGAGGCGATCTCGGCGAAGGCGATCGAATCGAACGAGAACTACGTCTACTACATCAATGTGAACGAACAGGGGACGGTTATTTTCCCCCCCGGCGACACACCAATCGACTCGCTCGGCGGGAGATTAACGTCCACCGATAAGCCCAAAGAACTCGAAATCATCCTGAAGCGCCGGGCAGAAGAGGACAAGCGGGCGGCCGGGCCGGGGAACGAAGACAAACCGCTCCGCACCCTCATCATCCTGCGGGTTCACAAAGCGTGCCCGTTTGAAAAGACCTCCGCCATCATGCGCGCGTGCCGCGCGGCCGGCTACGCGCGCATTCAACTGCGGGCCGTCATTTACAGCAATCCCGAGGGCTGAGCGCGGGGCGCCCACGACCCGCCCGACCGCCACCCGCGAAACACGCCCAAAGGACGAGCGCCGCCATGTTGATCCACAAGCGCAAGCGAACCGAAACCGACTTCGTTGAGCCGGACCTGCCCATCACCCCCATGCTCGACATGTCGTTCCAGTTGCTGGCGTTCTTCATCATGACGTTCAAACCGGCCCCGACCGAGGGCCAGATCATGCTCTCGCTCCCCAAACAAGACGGGGGCGGACAGATGGGCGTCCCCGACCCCCTCAAGACGGATGCGCCGACCCACTTCATCGTCCGCGTGGTCGCGACCGATACCGGCACGATCGAGAAAATCACTCTCAACGAAGAGGGTAGCGCTGCGACCAAAAGCAAAGACCTGACCGGTGATGTGAAGGTGTACCAGAAGGAACTGTTCGAGCTCGCCGAAAAACTCAAGCAAGAGAAGAAGGTGGGTAAACTGACGCTCGAAATGCACCCCAAACTGCTCCAGGACTACGTCGTTCAGCTCGTGGACGTGGGCCTCCGCGCGGGTTTCACCGATCTCTCGCCCGTACTGCTCGAAAACAAGAAGAACTGACCAGTTTTCGCGCCGAGCGGCCCGAACGATTCGCTCACATATCGCCCTAAATCCTTGTCCTAATTCGAGATTTGACTTGATGACTGCGCGACAACTACGGCGCCATTGATGAGGATTCGAGGAAGAAACCCCTCGGGAAACTGGAACTTTTGGGCGAAATCGGTCATCGAAGATGGTGTCGGAGGGACGTTCATGTCCGGTTGGGTCGTTCGCACTACACATCCGAAGTGCCAACTTGCCGCGTTCGCGGTCGTCTGCGCCTTCGTATGTGGGTCCGCGCCCGCACAACCGACCCCGGGTTCCAAGAACGCGGGTGAAGAGAATCCCGTCGACACGCGCGACCCGCTCCCGCCCGACACCCCGCGGCGCAAAACGCTCGAACGACTGCAAATCCCGGGCGGGCACGAGTTAGCGATCTACACCGCGATCGAAGACTTCAAGCCAGTCGCCCGGCAAGACAAGCACCCGCGCGAGTACGATGCGTGGATCAACTTCGTGCTCCACGCGAAGAATCAGAGCGTCCGCGAACTTAACGAGTACGCGATCCGTGATCTGGTCCCGCTCGACCTCACAAAGTCGATGCGCGGGGCATATCGCACCGACCTGATCCGGTTCGACGGCAAGTTAACGTCCGTCCGGCGGTTAGTGGCCCCTCAACAACTCCAGCAACAGGGAGTTACGGAACTGTTCGAGGCCCGATTCGTTCCAATCGACGAATCGCCAACGACGCCGGTATCAATCGTGTTTCTTGAGCTGCCGGAATCGCTCTCCGCAGTGCGAAACAAGAATCCCGAAGAGTGGCTCGAAGTCGAAGGGTGGGTGACCGCCAGCGGGTACTTCTTCAAGGCGATGAGCGTGCCCGGCGACCAGGGGAACGCGGTCGTATCGGTGCCCCTGCTAATCGGAAAAGGACTGACCCCACTCGCCGGCCCGCCAGTTCCAATTGGGAATCCGGTCGCGTTGGACAAAAAGCGGCTCTATGAGTTCATCAAAGACGACACGAAGATGATCCGCAGCAGCCCGACCGAGGTGACGTGGCCCGAAGTCGCGGCTTACAACCGGGTGATCCTGCACGCTTCGCGGTTCTCGGCCGAGGAACTCGAATCCAACGCGAACACCGACCTGAAGTTCGCGGACCTGTTTAAAGAATCGCGGCTCGGCTACAAGCTCGCGTGCGTGAAGTTCGAGGGCCGGTTGCTGTCCCTGCGCCGGATCGAGGTGAACGACTGGCTCTCAGCCGCCGGCGTGACGCAACTGTTCGAGGGGTGGATGATCCCCGCCAGCGAACCGCGCGGCAACCCCATTTGTGTCGTGTTCAGCGAACCGCTTCCCGACATGGAACCGACCGGGCGGGTAAACGCCTGGGTGACATTTGCCGGGTTCTCGTTCAAGCGAATGCGCTACGAGTCGGCCGAGCCGGACGAAAAGAACCCCGGTAAGAACCTGGAGAAATACGCCCCGCTCCTGATCGGGCGCGGACCCGTCATCCGAACCGACCCCAACGCACCGACCGCCGGGTCGTGGGGCGCGTTCGTTCGGGGGATAATGGCGGCCATCGCGCTCTTGATTCTCAGCGCCGGGGTGCTCGCGTGGTGGTACCGGGGTGGGGACCGTCGAGCGAAGTCGCAAATGGCCGCGGTACGAAACCGCAATCCGTTCGACACGAACGTCGCTCCGCCCGCGTAGCACGGCAGAATGTTAGCGATTGTTAGCCACGCTACGGCAAAATCGCTTGAGAATCCGCGGTTCTGCGGGCGGCCGGCAAAATGTTAGCAAATGTTAGTGGTGCGGTGCCGGCGCTAACGGCCCGGCCTTCAAGACGATCCGATTTCACCCGATCTAACTGACTTCGCCTGATATTCAAAGAATGGGGAAATAACCGTGAGCGAGAAACCCAACGCACCGGTGATCCGCCGACTGGGGGCGTCCGAGGAGAGCTCCCAGGAACGACTCGTTAAGAAGCACGTCCCGGCGTGGGTCGCGAGCGGTGGGATTCACGTCGCCGTGATCTTCCTCGCGATACTCGTTCTCGGAAATCGGCAGGCCGAGACCAAGAATTCGGAAACCGTTGTCAACACCACCGCGGAAACGGCTGAGGAACAGGAAGACAAAAACCTCAGCAACGACGACCTCGGGATCGATTCCAACGTTCAGGCCGCGCTGCCCGAAATCGACCGGATCGACCAAAAAACGATCGACCTCGCGGTGACGCAAGACAATGTCGGCCAGCCGAACGTGGACCGGGACAACACGAACGCGATCACCCCTGCCGGCATCGGAGCCGAGTTCACCGCCGGCACTTCAGGCGATACGGGCGCGTATTTAACCGGGAACAGCGGTGGCAACGCCGTAATGTCGCAGATGGTTTCCGGCCGCTCGGGTGCGACCAAGGCACGACTCATCAAGGAAGGCGGCGGGAACGCCGCGTCCGAGCGCGCCGTCGCGTCGGGCCTCGCGTGGCTCGTGAAACAGCAAATGACCGACGGTGGGTGGAAGTACGACCAGGGGCGCACCGAGGAACGGGCCGCCGCCACCGGGATGGCCCTGCTCCCGTTTCTCGCCGCCGGCGTGACCCACAAGAAAAAAGAAGACAAGGATTTCAAAGGTTACGAGCGAGTCGTTTCCAAGGGCCTGGACTTTCTGAAGGGACTGTGCGCGGTGAGCGGTACCAACGCCGGGCGCATGAGTACCGACGTGTACGCGCAGGCCATCGCGACCCTCCCGCTGTGCGAAGCCTACGGGATGACGAAAGACCCGGGACTCAGGCCGTTCGCGCAAGCCGCCATCAACTACATTCAAAAAACACAAGCCGCCAACGGGAGCTGGGGATACGGAAACACCGGCCCCGGCGATACTTCGATCGTCGGCTGGCAGGTCCAGGCACTCAAAGCCGCCAAACTGAGCAAGGATCTCGTGGTCGACGATCGCGTGATCCAGAAGGCCAACAAGTTCCTGGATTTCGCTGCCGCGGGGACGCGGAAGTCCATGTACGGGTACGCCAACAACGCCGACGCCAAGCCCGGCACCGCCCTCACCGCGGTCGGCCTCTTGTGCCGCTACTACGTCTCGGATTGGGGACCGGTCCACCCCGGCATGATCGACGGCGTCGGCGGGCTGATGAAGACGCCCCCGATCGGGAGCAAAGAAATCAAGGACATGTACTACTACTACTACGCCACGCAAGTCGTTCACTTCTTCGAGGGTGAGGAGTGGAAGACGTGGAACGAAGGCCCGAAACAAGCCGACGGCACCCGGAAGGGCGGGATGCGCGATTGGCTCCTCGGTCAGCAGAGCAAGAAAGAGCTGAACACCGGTAGTTGGGACCCCGAGTCCGGTTGGTTCGGGAGCCAGTGCGGGCGCCTGGGTACAACCGCGATGTGCCTGCTGACGCTCGAAGTGTACTACCGACATCTGCCGCTGTACAAGCGGGGCGCGGATGGTCAAGCGATCCAGATCATCGAGTAGCGCGGTTGTGATAGTGCAGGCTGGATACTTTGCGAGTTTGTGTCCGTGGGGCCGATCGAACGTCGGTACCACGGACACAAATTGAGAGTATTTTTTGGTATTCCGCCCGTTCCCATTGCACGGAACTGGCGCGCCCCAAAGCACTTCCATCGAGTCCCGAGACCGGCCCGTTTTGCAGCGCACAACGTATTGCGATTTCACATCTTAGCGCGCGGTCATTGGTCTTTACCGAACACTCGAAAATCGGTAAAATACTGACTGAATGAACACCGCTCTCTCGGAAGCGCGATCCACACAAGACGAGGCACTTTTGAGCACGCGGGCCGCGCGCTGGAACGGATTTCTGGTGCTGCCAGAGAACCGAGTCGCGGTTCGGGCGGTGCGGTCTGTGTGCCGGAGCGTTCTCACCGGCAAACGCCCCGGAGCGAACCCGCTGGTACTGCACGGCCCGCCGGGAACGGGTAAGTCGCGCCTCAGCGCGTCACTCGTGCAGCGCCTTTCCGCTTCCCCTGATGGCGTAACGGTCCGAGTTGTATCGGCAGGCGACGTGGCTCGTGCGCCGGACGAGAGCCTCGCAGACACCGAACTTTCAGCTTGTGACTTGCTCGCTCTCGAAGACATCCAGCACCTGACCGAGCGCACAGCGGACGCCGCGTGCGACCTGATCGACCGACGAACGACGCACCGGCGCGTCACGGTCGTTACTGCGAGCGCCGGGCCGTCGCAACTGGCTAATCTGCCGCACCGATTAACTTCGCGCCTCGCGAGCGGGCTCGTCATTCAGCTCGAGCCACTCGCGGTTCCGAGTCGCCGGGCGATTCTGGCCGAAGTTGCGACCGTAAAAGGCATCCGCCTGACCGACGACGCGCTCGACTGGCTCAGCGAACAAGTCACGGGAGGTGGAGTTCGCGCCACCCTCGGCTTGCTGCAGAATTTGGCGCAAGTCGCGTCGGCGTTTCCCGGACCGCTCACACGCGCGGACGTACAGCAAACGTTGACCGAAAGCGGCCAACCAACATCCGCCCCGAACGACATTTCGAGGATCGTGGAGCGTGTGGCCGTGGCCTTCGGTGTGAGTGAAAAGGAGTTGCTCGGCCCGAGTCGGCTCCGCGGAGTATTGCAGTCGCGGCAAGTCGCGATGTACCTCGCACGGGAACTCACCGGACTGTCGCTCCCCAGGCTCGGCGCGGCCTTCGGGCGCGACCACACCACCGTGTTACATGCCTGCCGCAAGGTGGGAGCGGAAGTCACGAACGATACGGAATTGGCCCAGCGCATCCGAGACCTGCGTTCGGTGCTGGCGTGAACGTAAGCCTGTGGAAAACTTGGCGCGCGACTGGCGCGCGAGTTCCTCCAACTGGCGCGCGGCAGTGGGTATTCCGAACAGTGAACGCGGCTCGAAATCGGCGCGGCACAGGACGACACGAGCGCGCCAGCCGCGCGCCAAGTTTTCCACAGGCTTCAAAAACGACGAAGTGCTTGAAAAGCGAGAACTTCAGAGCAGTGACGGGGAGTGCGCGCCAAAAATGCCGTTCGCCTTACTACTGCTACTGGATGTTTAAAATAAAGGATAACAAGTAACTGGGTAACGCACGATGCAAGACCCCAATACACCCACGAAACGCAAGGAGGATCGCGATGAAGATAACGTGTCAGCGTGACAGTTTGCTCACCGCGTGCCAGCTCGTCAAAGCGGCAGTCGCGGCCAGAACTACCAAGCCGGTGCTCAGCAACATCAAAGCCGTAGCACACGACGACGCACTGACGCTCGTCGCCTACGACATGGAAGTTGGCATCCGCTACGAGTTGCGCGGCATCACCGTGATCCGGGCGGGATCGTGCATTCTGCCCATTACGGAGTTAGAGAAGATCCTCCGCGAGAGCAGCGATCCGGATATCTCGTTAGACGCGGGTAAAGAAGCCATCCTCGTGAAGACCACCGGCGGGCGCTTCGAGATGCCGAGTCTCGACGTGAACGAGTTCCCCGACATCCCGACGTTCGATGACGGCGGACACTACCACGAGATCACGGCTGGCACGCTGCGCACGATGATTCGCCGCACCGCGTTTTCAGCGGACAAGAAGGACACCAGCGGAAGGTTCTCACTAACCGGTGTGCTGTGGGAGGCAGAAGATAAAGGCGCCCACCTGGTCGCGACCGACACCAAGCGGCTCGCGGTGTGCCACGGACCGGCGAGCGTGTACGGCGTTGCCGATAGCGTGAAGTCGGTTCACCTTGTTCCGCTCAAGGCTGTGGCGCTTCTGGAACGGAACTTGGCCGGCGATCAGGAACTCATTCGGATCAGCCTGCGCGCGAACGACGCTCTGTTTCAAACCGAGCGGGCAATGATTTACACCTCGCTCGTGCAGGGGAAGTTCCCCCCGTACCGCGAAATCATCGCGAAGACGCGCAAGGAAGCGACGCAGAAGGTGCCGCTGCCCGTTGACAGCTTCCTCTCGCGCGTGCGGCAAGCGGCCATCATGACGGACGACGAGAGCATGCGTGTGGACATGACGTTCGACGCGGGCGTGGTGACGATGAAAGCCCGCGGAGCAAAGACGGGTGCGAGCGAGGTAACGCTCGAACTGCCGGAGTACGACGGGCCGAAGACGGAGATCGCGTTCGATCCGTCGTACTTGGTCGAGTTCCTGCGGGCACTGGACGGCGAGCCAACAGTGGTGCTGGAAGTGTCGACCGGGCTTCGTCCCGCTCTGTTTACCTGCGGTGAGCAGTATTCGTACCTGGTGATGCCGCTCACCGGGTGAAGCAAAGTCGCGTGTCAATTACTCCCGCGCTCGTTTGCGCGGTTCTCGTTAGCCGGCTCGAACCGGCCGTTCGTCAGGGGCCAGTATGGGTACCGACAACCGCGGACCGGAGAACATCGCCGACATTCTCGGCAAGTTGTTCACGTCCCGTGGGTGGGGGCGCAAGAACGACCGGATGCGGCTGGAATCGGCGTGGGCCACCGCCGCGGGCAGCGAATTGCTGAAGGACACACAAGTGTTGGGGATGCGGCGCGGCGTGCTGGAGGTCGCCGTGCGGAACGCGGTGCTGTTGTCGGAGCTGACGCAGTTCCACAAGCGCGGGCTGCTCACCAAACTTCGGCTCTCGATGCCCGGGGTCACCCTCACCGATCTGAAATTCCGCGCCGCTTCGTGGTAACAACGTCGAATCGCTGAACCGGAAGGAAACTAATTTAATGAGCACCGAGACGCCACCGGCCGGGGAATACACCGAGGCTCACATGAAGAGCCTCAAGGACGCGGCCCACATTCGCCAGAACCCGGGCATGTACGTCGGTAACACGCAGTCGTCCGGGCTGCACCACCTCGTCTACGAGATCGTGTACAACTCCGTGGACGAGGCCCTTGCGGGGTACTGTAAGCACATCCGCGTTACGATTCACACGGACGGGTCCATCACGGTTGCCGACGACGGGCGCGGTATTCCCGTTGGCATCAAGAAGGACACCGGGAAGTCCGCGCTCGAAGAGGCCCTCACGGTCGCGGGTAACAGCGGCAAGTTTGACAACGCGGCGTACCGCGTTTCGCTCGGGCTTCACGGCATGGGCGCGAAAGCGATGAACGCCCTTTCCGAGTGGTGCGAGGTCGAGGTGCGGCGCGACGGGCGCGTTTACAAGATGGAGTTCGAGCGCGGGTACGCGACCAGTAAGTTGCAAGACCTCGGTCCCGCTCCGGCCGGGCAACGCGGAACGACAATTACGTTCCGCCCGGACCCACTGACCGAGTTTTTTGGGAATCTCGAGTTCGATTACGCCACTCTCGAGGACCGGTTCCGCGAGATCGCGTATCTCTGCAAGGGTTTGGCCATCACGCTCACCGACGAGCGCGAAGCCGGTAAGACCGCACACTTTCAGTTCGACGGTGGCATCGCGGAGTACGTCGTTTGGCTGAACGAGAACCAGGGCGAAGCCGCGGAACACGCCGCGATCTACGTCAAGAAGGAAGTCGAACACTCGACGCCCGATACCGAGGGGATGGGGCTGAAGGTCGCGGTCGAGGTCGCGATCCAGTACACGAACGGTGATGACGAACGCATCCGGTGTTACACCAATAACGCTTATAACCCCGTTGGCGGTACACACCTCAGTGGCTTCCGCTCTGGTTTGACGAAGGCAATCAACGCTTACGGCAAGAAGGAAGGCCACTTTAAGCCGGACCTTGAGGTGCGTGGCGATGACTTCCGTGCGGGGCTCACATCGGTTGTCAGCATCGCGCACCCTGATCCGCTCTTCGAGTCGCAGACCAAGGTGAAGCTGAACAACCCGGAGGTTGAAGGAATCGTTTCGAGCGTCGTCTACGAGTTCCTCACCGAATACCTGGAGAAGAACCCGAAGGAGGCGACGCGGATCTGCAAGAAGGTGGCACTCACCGCGGAACTGCGGATCGCGCTGAAAAAGCACCGCGATGCACTTATTGACCGCAAGAAGATCCTGGGGGGCAGCGGGTTGCCCGGGAAGCTATACGACTGCACGAGCCGCGAGCGCGAAAAGAGCGAACTGTTCCTCGTGGAAGGTGATTCCGCCGGTGGCAGTGCGGAAAGCGGCCGGAATCGTCAGTTCCAGGCCATTCTGCCGCTCAAGGGTAAGGTGCTGAACGTCGAGAAGGCGAAACTCGAGAAGCTCCTGGAAAACAACGAAATCTCGGCACTCATCGCGGCTACCGGTATAGACATCGAGAACGTCGAAGACGTGAGTAAGGTGCGGTACGGGAAGATCATCATCCTCACCGACGCCGACGTGGACGGTCAGCACATCCGCACGCTGTTGCTCACGTTCTTCTTCCGCCAAATGCGGAAGCTGATTGAAGCCGGACACGTGTTCGTAGCCCGCCCGCCGTTGTTCAAAGTCACGCAAAAGAAAGAAACGCGGTTCGTGCAGACGCGCGAAGAGATGGTCGTCGAGCTGACCACCCGGGGGCTCAAGGGGACGACGCTGCACGTGACCAAGCCGGACCAGCCGGCGCGGACCGTGACCGGTGACGATCTCACGAAGTTACTCCCCGCGCTGTCCGAAGCGGAAACGGCTGTAGTCGGTTTGGAGCGCCGCGGGCGCACACTCGATGAACTTCTTCCGCGGGCCGTGGAAGGCGCGTTCCCCGCGTACCAAGTTCACGAGCGGGCGAAGAACAAGGACCACTGGTTCCGTGCGATCGAGGAAGTGGCCGCGTTCAAGGCAGCGCTCACGGAGCAGTTGCAGCGCGAGCCGGTGATCGGTGAGGACTACACGCTCGACGAGTGGCACGACCTGAAGGCGCTGAACCGGGCGCTCGCGAAGATGAAGAACACCGGGTTCGACACGAACGACTTGATCCCGTTGCAGCGGATCGCCGGGCGCGAGCCGCCGGTGCGGTACACGCTCGACCACGACGGGCACACGAAGAACCTCGTGAGCCTACGCGAGCTGGTTGCCGAAATCCGCCGACTCGGTGAGAAGGGGATGGCGGTAACGCGGTTCAAAGGGCTGGGCGAAATGGACCCCGAAGAACTCTGGGAAACGACGCTGAATCCGCAGCACCGCACGCTGCTAAAGGTGACGCTGAACGATGCGTTCAAGGCCGAGGAGATGTTCCGCACGCTGATGGGCAAGGAAGTGCAGGACCGCCGAGCGTTCATCTTCAATAACACGCTCAAAAGTGTCGAGGACATCGACTACGGGGCGTAAAGTTGGACCGAGAAACACGAGCGGCCGGGGATCAACCCCGGCCGTTTTGCGTGTGTGACCGATTTGTGCGAATCACTTGGGTTTGACGAAACCACCGAAGAGGTCCGGGAAATCTGTCGCAGCGCCGCCGTCCATCAGGTAAGTCTTTTGCGCCGATTCGACCCGTTCTTTTGCTTTCTTGAGTTCGCCGTCGTTTTTGGCGATCAACTTGTCCCGCTCTTCTTGACTCAGTTTTAATTTGTCAATCTTCTCGAGCGTGCTTTTAACTCGCTCGAGTGCCGCCGCTTGCTTGTCTCGTGATTCCTTCTTTTCGAGCGTCTCGGCGTAACCGTTGAGATGAACGATAAACTCTTTCACCAGCGCATCCGGGCCGCCGCACCCGGTCGCGGTGAAGAGCAGCAGGCCGATGGCACCAAGCACGACGCGACGCTTCATTCCGCGATCTCCGCCAGGGCTCCCGGAACGAAAGACGACCCGAAAGCGTGTTTGGCGACACTATACAGCGAATCCCGCGCCGGGACCATTCGCACGCGGGAAAACGCGGTGCGAGATCACGGGAGGCGCACACCCGCCGGGAGTTTCACCTCGGTTCCCGTGGGTAGCACTTCGTCCGGTTTTATAGCGGGGTTTTCGTCGTAGATGTCTCGCCACCGCTGTGCTGTGCCCATCGTTTGCTGCGCGACCTGCTGGAGTGTCATCCCGTTGCCGCGTGGAACGACGAAGGTGGCGCGTCCGGTCGTTGTCGGGCGCGGGTCAGCGGTACTCCACTTCGGTGCGGCCGATGATGCCGAAGTTGGCGCGCTGGTGCCCGACCCGCCTGCGGGCAACACAGTGTTCCCGCCGGTCAGTGATGGGAACTGTCGCTTCAGCACATGAATCGGCGGCACGTTGACATACGCGCCGGCTCGAACTGGTCGGTTCTGGTTGTACTCACTCAGGGCTCGGGCAAACCGGTCGTCGTTGTAGAACTCCTTGCTGATGGTTCCGTAGTCGTCGGTGCGTGTTGCGCTGTGTATGTCCACGTCGAAGGTCGTTTTCGGCGCAACCTCGGGTACGAGCGGCTTGCCCTCGGTACCCCCGGCTGGCTTTGTGTAGACCGCGGGTGCTGAGGGGCCTGGTGGAGTAAACGACGGCGCAGGCGTACTGAAGTCCGGCAAAGCGCTGGGCGGCTTCACGTCTGGGGGGGCTGGCAGTTTTGGTTCAGTGATGCCGCCGTGGTTTGGCAGCGGGGGCAAGTTCGGTCCCGGGATATCACTGCCACCTTGTAACTTCGGTGGCGCTACCGGCGAAGCTGGTAATGCACCTGCTCCCGGCAGTGATGGAATCAACGGATCTTGGGGTTTTGTGATCGGAGGCGTACCACCACTCGATCCTGGCGCTCCTGCCGGAAACTGAAAATCTGGTTGTTTTAGTGGAGTGGTATTCGAGCCACCGGGTCCGGGCGCTGGTGGGGAGGGGAAATCTGGAAGCGGCGGGAGCGCAGGTGAATCGCCTTTAGTTGTGCCCGAAGGTCCGGGAACAACTAAAGGGGTTGTTCCGTTATTTTTGCTACTTGAATCATTGGCAACGGGTGCCGGAAAAGGGCTTGGTAATGTGGGAATAAGGTCACCACTTGGTGACGGGATGCCGCCTGTTGTTCCGTTGCCGGGCACGTCGAACTTAGGAGGTGCGAGACTCGGAGCCACAGGCGATGCAGCCGGGGTCGTCCCGCCGAATGTGGGCGACATTCCCGGTGCGATAGGCGCGGTTGGCGCAGGGGGAACGCTAGTCGGCGTAGGAGTACCACCTTGAGTGGGCGCGGCGGGAGCGCTGGGACCAACCGCGGGTGGTAGCACCGGCGATGAGCCACTCGGTGTAGGCGGAGTTGGGCCACCTAGGGGCACTGGCGCAGTTGGCCCCGGTAGCACCGGGGGGAGCATGCCGCCGGCTGTCACCACGCTCGCTGGGGGTGGGGGGACAGCGAAATCAGGAGGCGGAGGTGGTGTGGAGGGCCGTCCACCAAGTGCGACTGGTGGTTTAGCCGTATCACCAGGAGTGGTACCACCCTGATTAACAACCGGTGGGCCACCCGGGGGAACCTGGGGTGCTAAGCGCAGAGGTGGTAGGGAATCTGGTCCCTGTGGTGAGTTGTCTTCTTTGTACTGCGTTACTTTGGGTTGCGAGGGCGCAGGTGTCGTGTCGAGCTTTACCTTTTCTTCGGTCACGGCCGCGACTGGCGCAGAGGGCTCGGCACCGCCCTTTGCAGGGAACATCAGTT
Organism: Gemmata palustris; assembly: GCF_017939745.1. Lineage (NCBI taxonomy): Bacteria > Pseudomonadati > Planctomycetota > Planctomycetia > Gemmatales > Gemmataceae > Gemmata > Gemmata palustris. Next base: position 6,299,341 of record NZ_JAGKQQ010000001.1, read on the forward strand.
TCACGGCACCGATACCCGCAAACAGGCTGAGTACGGCCACGCTGATCGTGAGCTGCTTCTTGTTGAAGCGCGCGAGTAGGCCGCTGATGCTCGTTGAGCCCGCGTCGGGGGCTGTGACGAGGGGCGCTGCGGGCACTCCCGTTGCCGCGGTGGTGGCCACAGCCGCGACCGTGGCCGCGATGGTTGCCGCAGTTGAGGTCGGCGCGCTCGGAGTCGTAGCGGGTGTTGCGGACTTAGCCGGTGCTTCGACTTTCGGCGCGGGCGCCTCGATCTTCGGTGTTGCGCTCGGGGCGGGTGCCTCAACCTTTGGCGCGGCACTCGGTGTGGGTGCGGGGGCCGGCGCTTCGGCTTTTGGTGCCGGGCTCGGTGTGGCCGTTGATATGAGTGCCGCGACCAACGGTGCTGCCGCTGCGGGGAGTGGGGCGGTACGGGAAAACGACGGCTTGGCCGGCACGTCAACGGCGATGGGTTCGGTCATCCGTGACCTCGTAGTATGTGCGATTCGAGACCCGCGGCCGGTGATCGGGAATTCACCCGATTCACCGAACACAAGTCTGAAATCATCAAGCTCCGATTCTCCGAGCGACTCGCAACTTGGCGCTTCGTGCGCGGGGGTTGCGAGCCGTTTCTTCGTCGCCGGCTTCGACCGGCTTCTTTGTCACTTGTTGCCACGCGGTCGGTTCGCGGAACGTCTGTTTCACGCGCCGGTCTTCGAGCGAGTGGAAGCTGATAATCCCCGCCGCTCCACCGCCCTTCACCACGCGCGGTAACAGAGCGAGCAACCGGTCGAGTACACCGAGTTCGTCGTTCACCGCGATGCGCAGTGCCTGGAACACGCGCGTCGCCGGGTCAATGCTTCCCGAGCGCGGGACACAACTTCGCACGACGCTCGCGAGGTCCGCGGTGGTCGCAAAGGGTTGGTGCCCTCTGCGCTCCACGATCCGCTTCGCGACTCTGCGGCTGTGTCGCTCTTCGCCGAACTCCCAGAACGTGTCCGCGAGTCCCGCCTCGCTCATTGTGTTCACCATGTCGGCCGCGGTCGCACCGGCGGTCGGGTCCAAGCGCATGTCGAGTGGGCCGTCCTCGCGGAAGCTCAGCCCGCGCGATTTCTCTCCCAACTGGTCCGAACTGAAGCCGAGGTCCGCGAACACACCGTCTATCTGTTTGATGCCGCGTGCCGCCAGCACTTCGCCGAGCTGGTCGAAGTTCGCATGTACCAGTTCAACTGGCGACCCTTCCAGGCGTGCCCGTGCCATTTCGAGCATGGTCGGGTCTTGATCTAGCCCAATGACGCGCCCGGTCGGGCCGACACGTTCGGCCAACATGCGCGTGTGCCCGCCGCCGCCGACGGTGCAATCGACCCACGTCTGCCCCTCTCGTGGATCGAGCAGGGCGAGCGTTTCGGCCGGTAACACGCTCACGTGAGCCGGAGCGCGAGTAGCGGACATAGGCACCTTTGGAAATTGAGTCAAGGTGAAGGACGGGAGCCGTTACAGAAGTTCGAGCCGGGCCAGCGCTTCAAAAGTGAAGGGTGGGAACGATCGAGTTCAACTGCGTTTCGTCGTTGTCGCCTGTTTAGGGGTCAGCCGTGAACGATGTGGGGCGGGTCGGCGTCGTCCGGCGGGGGGAACCGCGTGCCCCATTCGTTGACATCGATGCGCTGGAGGACGTTGCACACGCCGTTGACCGGGCGGGCGGTGTCCGTGGCCCACTGGAGAATGGTCAGGTTGTCGGCGCCGGCGGCGAGCCGGGTGACGATCTCGTGTACGAGTTCTTGTTGGTCCGGGAACTCGCGGATCAGCGCGCCGAACTCCGCGCGCGGCATTTCGAGCCAGAACCGCCGCCCGCTCAGGTGCTCGAGCGCGCGCCCGCGAACGAACGCGGACCAGTGGCACGCGACCCACTGCTGGATCGCTTCTTCGCCCAGGTCGTAGCCCGCCTTCTCGCTCTCGATCCAGCGGAACCGTTCCGCCTCCTCGCGGGCGTCGTCGTTCATTGGTCGTCCCCCTATCACCGCGTTCGGTCACCAGCGGCTCAGCGAGGCTTGTGCCCGGCCGAGCAGTTCGGACCGCTTCAAGATCGCGTCGTGCGTCGCCAGTTTGTACAGGTCGCCGAGGGTCGGGTAGTTGAAGCAGGTCGCCAAAAACAGGTTCGCTCCGCCCCCGGTCATCATCACAGTTAGGCCGATGTGAATCAACTCCGTGGCCTGTTCCCCGATCACGTGTACGCCGATCAGCTTCATCTCGTCGCGCTCGAAAACGAGCTTCAGGAACCCCGTCTTGTCGCCGATGATCTTGCCCCGCGGGTTCTGATCGTAGTCGGCCCGGCCGACCACGATCGTAATGCCCTTCTCGCGCGCTTGCTGTTCCGTGAACCCGACGGAACTCACCTCGGGGATCGTGTAAATGCCCGCGGGGAGGAATTGGGCGAGCGCCTGTTTCGCGTTCGATCCGAATGCGTGGCACGCCGCGACCCGGCCCTGTTCGGAACTCGTGCTCGCCAGCGCCGGGAACCCGATCACGTCGCCGACCGCGTAGATGTGCTGCACGGTGGTGCGGAAGTGCTCGTCCACCGGGATCAGGCCGCGCGGCGTCAGCCCGAAGCCCGCGGCTTCCGGGGCCAAGCGGTCCGCGTAGCTCGTGCGCCCGGCGCACACGAGAACGTGCCCGACCGCGATTTCCTTCCCGGACTTCAACCGCAGTTCGATCTCGCCGGACCGCGGCGCCTTGCACGCTTCGACTTGTTCTTTCCAGTGGAACACGATGCCCTGGCGCTCCATCGCTTGCGCGAGCGCGTGCGACAGGTCCGGGTCCAGGAACGGGAGCAGGACGTCGCGCCCGTCGATGAGGTGGACGCGCACGCCCAGCGCCGCGAACATGCAGGCGTACTCGCTCCCGATGACGCCGCCGCCGATGACCGCGAGCGACCGCGGGATGCTGGTGATGTAAAGCAATTCGTCCGAGTCGTGGATGCGCGGGTGCTCGAACGGGAACACGGCCGGGCGCATCGGGCACGAGCCGATGGCAATGACGATCTTGTCCGCGCGCAGGTCCAGTGTTCCCCCGGGCGGGTTCGGGCGCGTGATGCGAACGGTGTGGGCGTCGACGAATCGTCCGGTCCCCTGGTGGACGGTGACGCCGTACCGGTCGAGCAGCGTGCGCATTTGGTGCGCTTCCGACGCGGTCACGACGCGCTCGTGGCGCACGAGGTCTTCGATCTTGGCCTCGCGCCGGACCGACACGTCCACACCGATCAGGGCACGCGACTTCACGCCGGAAATGGCCAGGGCCGTTTCGCGGAGCGTCTTGCTGGGGATGGTGCCGGTGTTCACGGCCGCGCCGCCGACCACGCTGTTCCGCTCGACGATGGCCACGCGCTTGCCGAGCAGGGCCGCGGTGTCGGCCGCCGCGACGCCGCCCGGTCCGGCACCGATCACGATGAGGTCGTATTCGATCGCGGGGGGCATAACGGGAACTCCGGGTAGGGATGTTCGACATGATACCCACCAAGTGCCGGTCGGTCATGTGACCGCCGCGGTCTTCTGAAATCCGCGTCGAACCCGAGCACCCCACCGGCCGGGCTAACAATTGCTAACATTTTGGCCCTGTTGGGGTCTCGGCCCCGTAAAGCACGGGTCACGAGGCGCACTAAAGGCTGACATTTCAAGTGTTTCAGTGCCATTGCCGTTCATCGTGACCCCGCGCCGGCGGCTAACAATTGCCATATTCGTTGTGGTTTTGGCTAACATCGGACCGGCGTTCCGCTCACTTTTCGTGCCGAAATTTCGCTACCCAAGAGACGGGTGAATCGCGTTCGACTCCCACATCTCATTGGACACCCAAATTGTATACTAGTGGACGGAAGAATAAAGATCGTTTTGCGCCGCGAAAGTGTCGCCGCAGTGTCACGATGCGTACTCCGATAAACGCCGTGCTGCGTGCCGCGTCACTTACTTCGCGGGGCGCGGGGCGGGCGCTATTTCATGCTCGTGTGGCGCTGGCACGGCGGGCGGAACTTCGACCCAGAATTGCTCCCATTCTGCGCGCTCATTGGCAGGGAGTTTGGCTCGTTCGTTCGCGTCGCGTACCGGGGCCAAATCGGAGAGGCTGTTCAGGTAACCGCTCAGCGGGAAATCCTTGTCTTTTGCCTTGCGCGTTTGAACTTCATGCAACCACACGAGAGCTTGTCGGCGGAGCCGGGTGCGCTCCGCTGGGGGGAGTTGGGCGGCATCGGTTCCGTTCCCGGCCGCCGCTTGAACGGCCCATCCCGCGAACTCGCAGACTTTGGTCCAGTGCGTGTAAAGCCCGGGGTTATCCGCCATCGCTTCGGTCGAGAATCGCGTCGCAAGGGCGTACTTCCGGTCGAATTTCGCGCAGAACCCCGCCAGGTCGATGAGTTCGGGCGTGGTCGGTTGAATTTTGCCGTTCAGAACTTGGGGCAGTTTCTTTTCCCACGACTCCATCGGTTCGAGCGTGTCGATTTGCATTTCGACGAAAACGCGCCGGGCGTAATCGGGCGACATGAGGCTCTTGGCCTTGCGGTAGTCCGCGAGCGCTCCACGGCCGTTGTCCTTCTTGAGTCGCGATTCGGCGCGCAAGTCGTACCCGCCGGGGTGGTCGGGGCACGCGACGATCAGTGCGTCGATGAATTGCGTGATTTCGGACTCGGAGACGGCTTTGCCGGTCGTCCGAGATTGGGGGCGGTGGTTGGATATGAATGCGGAGTGGATCAGGAAGAACCCCGTGTCCGGGTCGAGCCGAGCGGCTTGCTCGAAGGCTCGGAAGGCGTCGGTGAAGTTTTCGTTATCCACCGCGCGCGTGCCGAGCAAGAAGTGGGGCCACGGCGAGGTCGGGTCGAGCTCGGCAGCGCTGTGGACCAGTCGGAGACCGGTGGGGTCGTGGTCGTGTCGTTCCAACAAACTGGCCCCGAGCGCGACCCGGGCGATCGCGCTTTTGGGCCGCGCGGCAACGGCGGCGCTCAAATATCTCAGAGTGTCGTTCTTTTGGGTTTTGGTGTCCGATTCGAGTGATGCGAGTCGGAAATTGACCCAAAACTCACCCGGAAACCGGTAGTACGTCGCGCGGAGGAGGTCGGCCAGTATTTCCCGGTCTTCAAATCGGAGGTCGGCCAGTCCGTCTGCGAGAGACGACAGTTCGTGAGACGACATGCGCCCGATTTCCGGCTTCGTGAGGAGCTGTTTGAGAGTCACTGAATCGTGCCGGTGGACGGCTCCCCACCACTCGCGAACGAACGGATCTTCGGTGACCGCATCCAAGATAGTATTGAGCCGATCGCGCAGGGATTTGTGCCGCAGCACGGCGGTCACAGCCATTTGGCCGCCGACGGCAGCCACGCCCCGCGCCATTTCGGGTCGAGCGAACTCGGGGGCTATTTCGTAGGGCGAAAGGGCGTGGGACCAGTTGCGGACGGCGGCCGTTAACCGGGCGCGAAACGGGTGCCCTTTTAGCCACTCCGCGGCTCGGGGTGTTGGTACGTCGGCCAGGTCGATGCCGTGAGTACGAAACGCGGCCGCGTAGCGCTCGGACGGTTTACGGTTGATTACGATTGGGAGTAGAAATCGAATGTCGTTTTCTTCTCCAATGCGGTCGAGTTCGGCAATTAGCGCGCGGTTCCGGTCGTCGCGGTCGAGGTCGGTCAGCGCAGTTCCCACGCGGACGTGTAGTTCGTCGGTTGGTTCCCCTGAACTCAGCAGAGCTTCCGCGCGCTTGAGTGCGGAGCGCGCGGCGACGAGCGTAAATCCCCACCGCTCCGGGTCATCGGCTTGCTTCGCGCCCTGCGCACGCAGCACCTGGGCTTCGTTGAGCGCCGCGCTGACGTCGCGCTCGGTCACCAGTTGGCGCATTCTCAAAGCGGCCGCACGTTCCTTTTGATCCGCTTCCGCGTGGAGCTGTTGTGCTTCTTGGTCGATCCGGCGGCGCGTTTGTTCGTTATCGATTCGTCGAACTGTGTACCCGACGACCGCGAGAAGCACCAGCATCGACAGAGCGAGCGCACGCTGAACGCGCCGGCGCTTGCGCTCTTCGGCCACTTTGATTGCGGTGGTCGCGCACTCCAGTTCGGCCTGTCGCGCGCGGCGCTCGGCGTCCGCACGCAGGACCGCGACCGCGCTCGCCACTTCCCCGGCGTCCGCGGGGCGGTCCATCACTTCCGGGCTGAGGCACCGTTTCGCGAGGGCGATCAGCTCCGGTTCGGCTTCACAGGAATCGAGTCGCGCGAAGGCCTCTTCGAGTTTTCCACGAGCCGCAATTTGTCGCGCGGATTCAGCAGTTTCCGCAAGGAACGGCGGTTGGCCGGTGAGAATCACGCAGAGAATCGCCCCGAGCCCGAACACGTCCGAGCGCTTGCCGATTTGGTCGATCGCACCGATCGCTTGTTCGGGCGGCATGAACGCGGGGGTGCCCAGAATCGCGCCAGCTTGTGTGAGGTCGGAATGTGGAGTTCGGAGCGGGGAGGGCGAGTAATCTGCGGTGCCGTCGGCTTCTTTGTCGTTGTCAATTGAAGCGTCCGGGCGCCGGTCGCTGGATCGGGCGATTCCCCAATCCATGACCTGCACTTCGCCGAACGCCCCGACCATGATGTTCGACGGCTTCAGGTCGCGGTGAATCACGTTCTGCTGGTGCGCGTACCCGACGGCCTGAGCGACTTGCTCGAAGATCGCCAAAAAGCGGCCACTCTGGAGGACCGCTTCCAGCCGGTCGAGTCGCGCGTGCATGACCTGCTCGAACGCCGTCAGGGGCTGGTCACTTTTGGTTTTGGGCTTGGCCCGTTCCTGGAGCATTTCCTCCAGTGTTTGGCCGTCGATGAGCTTCATTGCCAGGAACGGGCGCCCGTCTGTGAGGGCGCCCACGCGATAGACGGCCGGAATACTGGGGTGCTGGAGGCGCCCGGTGATGTGAGCTTCGTCCACGAACCGGCGCGCGGTCGCGGAGTCAGGGGCGTATTGCGGGAGGAGAATTTTGACCGCGACTTCGCGGACCAGTTCGAGGTCGCGTGCGCGATAGACCGCGCCCATCCCCCCGCTCCCGATGAGCGCGTGGAGTTCGTAACCGGGGGGTGATTCGAGATGGTTCTCGCCCACCGTGGCCGCGCTCCCGGGTGCGACGGTCACGGTCGGGTGGTCCGGTTCGGGAGCGCGCGTTAAAGTCGGCTCGGACATGGCACATCGCGGGGCGAAGTTGGTATCAGAATAACCAGTTCGCGCACCTCGTGCCAACCGACGGGGTGGCATTTTCCCGTCGTTTCTGCCTCACGCGCGCGTATCATGGGGGTATACCGAACTGAGTTCAGTGGGTTGGCCCTCCGCCACAGTAAAAACAAGGAGCCTCAGATGCCGGCTATTCAATCTCGCGACCAGTCCCCTGCACAATCGGGCTTCCCGGCCGATTCCATTCTCGACGACGTTTCCGCCGAAATCCTCGACCTCAAAAAGAAGCTCGGCGCCACGATCCTGGCCCACTACTACCAGGAAGGCGAAATTCAGGCGCTCGCCGACGTAACGGGCGACAGCCTGAAACTCGCGCGCGAGGCGACGAAGGTCGATTCGCCTGTGATCGTGTTTTGCGGCGTGCTGTTCATGGCCGAAACCGCCAAGATGCTGAACCCGTCCAAGAAGGTGTTATTGCCCGATCTGCGGGCCGGGTGCAGCCTTGTGGATGCGTGTCCCGCGGACAAACTGGAGCGCTACCAGGAGCGGCTCCGCGAAAACGGCCGTAAGTTCCAGACCGTGTGTTACATCAACTCGTCCGCGAAGGTGAAGGCGCTTTCGGACTGGGTGGTGACGAGCGGCAACGCGGAAGACGTGGTGCGGAACAAGGTGCCGCAGGGCTACGAGATCCTGTTCGTGCCCGACAAGCACCTCGGGCGCTACATGGCGGAAATCACCGGCCGGGACATGATCCTTTGGGACGGGTCGTGTATGGTCCACGAGATCTTCAGCATCCATGACCTGCTGAAGCAGAAGCGCGAGCACCCGAAAGCGATCACAATCGCGCACCCCGAGTGCCCGAAGAACATCCTCGACCTCGCGGACTTCGCCGGCGGAACGGAGGCGATGATTAAGCACGTCGCGACGTTCAAGGAATCCACAGAGTTCCTGGTCGCGACCGAAGCGAACATGATGTGGGAACTGCAACGGCGGTACCCGCAGCACACGTACCTCGGCGTGCCGGGAATCACGTGCTCGTGCAACAAGTGTCCGCACATGGCGCTGAACACGCTGGAGAAGGTCCGCGACTGTATGAAGACCGGCCAGCCGGAGATCACGTGGCAGCCGGAGTTCGACAAGGCGAAGGAAGTGCTGGCGCGCAGTCTCCTGAACCCGCCGGCCACGGCACCCGTCCAGCCCGCAGGGGACTGATGGTATGACCGCAGTAACGATTGATCGTGGTAGTAAGATCGCCGCTGGATATGCCGCATTAGTGGCGGAATTTGTAGCCGCGTCGGGGGAGTTGAAACACGACAAGTCCCCCCACGCGGCCACTCTTGTCGCTGCGTATTCGGCATTTGCAGCGGGATATGCTGCGGCATCAGCAGCGGCAGACCAAGTGGGTACCGAAGCGCCTTTTCCATTGCTGCCACTTCCAAACGCATTCGCAAACCCGTCGTCGTTGGACGTATTGACGCTTTCTCAGGCGGCGGAATATTTGCAACTTCCCGAAGAGGCGGTGCGCGCGGAAGCGGAAGCCGGGCACCTCGTTGGGCAGCACGTTCGTGGTGAATGGCGATTTGTCCGCGCGGGAATTATCGCTTGGCTTCAAACACCTCGAACACAGCCCCAAAGTACGATCTCTGAATTGCAGGAAACGCTTGAAGAGCAGGAAGCGTTTCGTGCGAGTATTCTTGCTCACCGGGACGAAGTTGACCGTGCTACTGGGTTCGGAAAGTACGCTGAAGAATGACGTACCTCCTCGATACTGACGTGCTCACCCTCGTTCACCTCGGAAGGCACGGTCTTCGCGAGCGGATCGAGGTAGCGCGCCAGCAACACGAAGTTGTCATTTCGATCGTCTCGCGGATCGAAGTGCTGCGCGGGCGGTTCGACGCGGTTGTGAAAGCAGCGGACGGTGCGGCCCTTCTTCGTGCCCAAGAGTGGTTGCGAGGGTCGGAAACCTTTCTCGCTGATTTTCACATCCTCCCTTTAGATGCCGCTGCAGCGAACGAGTTCGACCGACTTCGTGAAGACAAGAGGGTGAAGAAGACGGGGCGTAACGATCTTCTCATCGCGTGCATCGCACTCGCGACCGGTGCCACACTCGTTACACGGAACATCAAGGACTATGCGAGTGTTCCCGGCCTGAAGCTCGAGAACTGGGCCGATTAGCGCCCTCACTTCGTTGGTTCACTTCACCACCTCTTGCCGTTCGTGCTTGCCCTCATCGCCACTCGGTGTGGTCGCGTGTTCACGATTGGGGTATCGTAACCGAGTCCCGTTTGTGGGGAAGGAACCAACTCATGCCGCCGATCGTACCGAACCGGTTTCTCGTTCGTGTCAGTCACCCGTGCCCGTTCGTGAAGGACGCGCCGCGCGACACCGATGACGACGAGAATCTCGTGGAACTTCCCGAAAGTGCGCGGATCGATAACTTCGCAGCGCTCGACGAAAAGGAGAACTTCGCGGACGTGCGGCTCGGGTGGAACGACTTCGGGTTGGCGATCCAGGTGGAAGTGAGGGGGAAGTCGCAACCCGCGGTGGGGGATTCCGACAAGCCGAGCGGGTCCGACGGCCTGCGGTTGTGGATCGACACACGCGACGCTCGCGCCAGTCACCGCGGGAGCCGGTACTGTCACCAGTTCGCGTTCTTCCCGGTTGGTGGCGGTGCGGACAAAGACGAGCCGTTTATCACGCAGGCGAAGATTAACCGCGCGCTGCAAGATGCACCGATGGCGAGTCTCGCGGACGTTCCGTTTCGCTCGCACCGCGTGAAGGGCGGCTACCGGCTTGAAGCGTTCTTGCCGGCCGCAGCGCTCAACGGCTTCGATCCACAGGAACACCCGCGGCTCGGCGTCTACTACTGCGTTCGCGACCAGGAAATCGGTGACCAGTTCCTCAGTGTCGGGTGGGATTTTCCGTTCGGCGAAGATCCGTCGCTGTGGGCGGTGCTCGAGTTGGTGAAGTGAACGGCTGGTGGGTCAACTGGTGGTGATAACTGACCGCGCAAAGCGGTCTCTCCACCAGCCGGTTACACCGGCCGTTCGCCAAGTTAGTCCAGGTCTATTCCCAGCTCTTTTGGTGACGGGACCACCACCGGCGCATCAGGTAAGTGGATGCCGAGCTGTTCCGGCGTGGGAACGACGACGGGGCGCACGGTCTCCGCTTTGGGTGCTTCCACGGGCTTTGGTTGTGGCCTCACCGCGACCGGGGCCGGCCTCGTCGGTTGGCGCTGGGATTGGGGAGCGTAATACGGCTGGGGCGGCGGAGCGCTGAACCCGTGACCGCCGTATGGCTCGAACGTGATCGGTGAACCACCGATGGGGCCGCAGCCCACGGGGGTTCACCCCGCACCGGAGCGGCCGGGGACGAGCGTGAACCACAGGATCACGCCCGTCACCGCCGCGACCGCGGGCACTCCGGCCCAGAGCGCTGCCTTGCGCATGAAACAGCTTCCTTGCTCGCAGCCGAAATCCTTTCCGGCTTCGTGGGTGGGTTCATAGCTTCTCTTCGGAACCGGTAAACCCCAGTTTTCGGAGACCACCCATGTTCTCGCTGTTGCTCTTGACAGCCTTCTTTGTGGAAGGCGAGTCGAAGCTCACTCTGGAACCGGGCTGGAAGGCGGTCGGCGATGGGCTGAAGTCCGAGTACGCGACTCAAGCCGCGGCCGCAACGGAGAAGCACCTGTTTGTGGTGTCGAGTACGACAGTCACGGTGTACGACCGCGCGACCGGGAAGCTCCTCGCGACGAGCCAGGAGAAAGCGGAGCACCTCAACAGCGCGTTCGTGTGGAAGGGGAAGGTTTATTGCGCGCACTCGAATTACCCGAAGAAGCCGGAGACGAGCGAGATCCGCGTGTGCGATCCGGAGACGAACAAACTCACCGTGTTTCACGACTTCAAAGACCCGCCCGGTAGCCTTGTGTGGAACATCCACGACGGCAAGAACTGGTGGTGCTGTTTCGCCCACTACCAGGAGGACAACGCGAAGACGCTGCTCATCAAAATGACCGATGAGTTCAAAGAGGTGCAGCGCTGGACGTTCCCCAAGAAGGTCGTTGACGACTGGGACAAGATGAGTGCGTCCGGCGGCATCTGGGACGGCGATTCGCTCCTCGTGAGTCACCACCACTACAAGGTGCTGTACCGTTTGAAGGTGCCGAAGGACGGGAAGGAACTGGAGTTCGTGGGCGCACTTCAGTGTCCGTTCCCGGGGCAGGGAATCGCCGCCGATCCGAAGACCGGCGGGCTTGTTGGTATCGACCGCGGCACGCGGAAGGTCGTGTTCGCGGAAAAGGCGAAGTAGCCATCACGACGACTTGAGGATGTCCTCGGCGCTGCGCCGGATCGTTTCGCAGTAGGCTTCGAGCGGCAGGTCGTCGCCGTCCGCACCGAAGGGTTGCTCGACGGCTTCGGCGGTCAGTTCGATACCGAACATGAAGTACACCACGATGGCCTGAACGGGCAGAATCCACAGCCCGATGGCTTCCACGACGGCCCAAGGCGCGATCAGGAAGCCGAACACGAGCCCGTGCCGGAGGAGTGACAGGTACGAACTCGGCAGCGGCGTGTTTAGGATGCGCTCGCACGCGCCGCACACGTCCATGAACGTCGAGGTGTGCGCGTCGAGAATCTGGTGTACGTGTCCGTCGATTCGGTCGGCCGCGCGCCACGCCGCGATGGTCGCGATCACCTTCCCCGCGATGTGGGCCGGCACGTGAGCGGGGGTCGCGGGGTCTTTCTCAAAGTGCGGGACTTCGTTCAGGCGAACCGATCCGCGCAGGTGCCGCGTGAGTGCGACCGGGAACGCGATAATAAGAGCGGCAAACGCGCGCCGCTCGGCTGCGTCGGGGCGCGCGAGTTCCCGGGTCTTCAGGCACAGATTGCGCATGTTATTCACAAGCTGCCCCCAGAGCACCCGGCCCTCCCACCAGCGGTCGTAAGCGATCTTCGTTCGGAAGCTGATGAGCAAGCTGAGGATCGCGGTGTTCACGACTGCGAGTTGCGTGGTCCACGCCGGGAGCACGGTCACTTCGCTCGGGTGAACGGCCCACACGCAGGCGGCGTAGGCGGTGGAACCGGCCATTGCCAACCACAACCGGCTCGCGATGGGGGGCGGCGGCCAAACCCAGGATCGAAAACTGCGGGGGCGTTCCAATTCGGTCTCCGGTAATCACACTTGTGAAGCGTCGCCGAGGCGCGGGAGCTCGTCGAGTGACGCGAGCCCGAACACTTGGAGGAACCGCGGGGTGGTGCCGTAGCGCACTTCGCGCGTCGCGGCATCGGCGCGGTGCTGGACCGCGATGAGCCCGAGGCGCACCAGTTGTCTGAGTACGGCGCCGGAGTCCGTTCCGCGGACCGCGTCCACCTCGGCTTTGCCCACCGGCTGCCGGTACGCGACCACGGACAACACATCGAGCGCGGGCTGAGTCAGGCGCGTTTCGCGCGGTCCTGCGAACAACCGCTCGCGCAGGTTCCGGTAGGCCGGGCGCACGGCGAGCACGAACCCGTCGTCGCGCACTTCGATCGCATAGGGCCGATTCTGGTCGCGGTACCGCTTGTTGAGCGCGCTGACCGCGTCCAGGAAGCGCTCGCCTGTCATCCCGCGGACCGCCGTACACGCGACCGTTGCGGCGAGGGGCGGGCCGCCCACAAAGAGCATCGCTTCGACGAGTTGTTCGGGAGATGGCGGAACGTCGGCACGGAGTGTGGCTTTGGGGGCGCCGAAACTCAGTGTGCTTGGTTGGCTCTTGGTGGGCGGCGATTGTGCGGGTTCGGACTCTTCAGGGGCGGGAGCGACTTCTTCGAGGAGAGGGATGTCTTCGATGGCGTCGAGGTGCCATTCGCCGCCGAGTTGTGACGCGGCGGCCTGACCGAGACTGAGCGGGTCGGGGATCGGCTCTGGGGCGTCGGGTTCGGCCATGTGGGGCTTCAGTTCGGGAGGCCCAAACCGGTCACGACGGTGCCGGTCCAGAGCAGTACGAACACCAGCGCGAGCGCGAGGTGCAACTGCTTCCGGCGCAGCTTGCCAGTAATAATCATCGCGGGCAAGAGCAACGCGGACGGCACCGAGAACCACAAGTGCGTGTGAAGGGCCTGGCGCGCGGCCGGGTCGAAGGTGGCCGATACATCGACCCACTGCAACAGCGTCTCGAACCCCACAACGGTCGCCATCGTTAGCACGAAGAACGCGGTGTTGATGCGCCCGTGCAACCGCGGGCGCTTCAGTGCCAGCGCCACGAGCGACGCGAGTAGCAGCACCGTCACCGCGACGACGAGCACCTTCAGCGCCAGGATGATTTGTGGACCGGTGGGCATTCTGGCTCCGACTAGAAATTCAAGCAATTCGTTGTTTATTTGATCCTATGGCGCGGGGCACAGGCCCGCACCCCTCGGCTGACCGGAGCCGAGGGAGCGCGGCTAACATTTGCTAACATTTCGGGCGAAAGGCGCCACAATGCTCGTTTTCCAAGGGGAATTGCAGTAGCCCAACTAACATTCGCTAACATCTGGTGCTCTGCGGTTTCGCCCATACGCGCGCTGGGACAAATTTTGTTTACTTTACCGCTTCGACCACCGCGTTGCCCATGTCAGTAGTCGTGTGGTTTCCCCCGAGATCGGGCGTTTTGACGTGCCTTTCGGCCAGCACCTTCGCGACCGCGCTGCGCACGGCATCAGCGCTCTTCGCGAGGCCCAAGTGGTCGAGCATCAGGGCCGCCGACAGCACCGCGGCGAGCGGGTTCGCCTTGCCTTGGCCGGCAATGTCCGGCGCGCTGCCGTGAACCGGCTCGAACATGCTCGGGAACTTCTTCGTCGGGTTGATGTTCGCGGAACTCGCCAGCCCAATGCTCCCCGTTACCGCGGCACTCAGGTCGGTAAGGATGTCGCCGAACAGATTGCTCGCGACCACCACGTCGAACACTTCTGGTTTCCGCACGAAGTCCATCGCGGCGGCGTCCACGAGCAGCGAGCTGCTGTCGATGTCCGTGTAATCCTTGCGCACCGCGTTGAACACATCATCCCAGAGGCCCAGGCCGTACACCTGCGCGTTCGACTTGGTAATGCTGGTGAGCTTCTTCCGCGGGCGCTTCCGGGCCGCCTCGAACGCCGCCCGGAGGATGCGTTCGCACCCCTTCCAGGTGAACACGCCGGTTTGAATCGCGATCTGGTTCTCGGTGCCCGGGTAGAGGTTCCCGCCGACGGGGGCGTATTCGCCTTCCGTGTTCTCGCGGTAGACGAGCATGTCGATTTCGCCCGGCTTCTTGCCGACGAGCGGGCACGGCACGCCGGCGAAGAGGTACGCCGGGCGCAAGTTCACGTACTGATCGAACTTCCGGCGCATCGGAAGGAGTAGTTCGTGAACGGTGATCTTGTCCGGCACCGAGGGGTCGCCGACCGCACCGAAGAGGATGGCGTCGTGGGGTTTAAGTTGTTCCCAGCCGTCTTCGGGCAGCATCCGCCCGTGCTGCTTGTAGTACGCGGTGCTCCAGGGGAGGTGGTTCCACTTGAGTTCGGCGCTATCGTGTTTGCGTGCCGCGACTTCCGCCGCACGCACGGCCTGGTCGATCACCTCCGGCCCGATCCCGTCGCCGCCGATTACCGCGATCTTGTGAACCGCCATTGCACCCGTCCCACGTGTTGGATATTCAAGCCCGCAAAGTCCGCCCACTGGTCACCGGCCGACCCTAGATGACTTCCCGACGGCCGGTTTCGGTCCCACCGACGTAGACGGGGGACACACGGTGGGGGAGAGTAAACGTGGTGGATCGCCGGAACTCTGTGCTGATGTAGCCGCCCCCGGAGGCGGGTCAAGATGACGGCCAACACACTTTCGATCCGTTCGCCGCTTCGCCTCGGGGCATTTGCCCTCGGTGCGCTCGGCCTGCTCGCGCTCGTGGGCTGCAAGACGGATAAGGAAGAACGGGGCGGCGGGGGTTTGGGTGTCGGGCGCAAGAACGACCCGCTCGTGTCTGGTCCGCGCATCCCGAAACAAGATTTGCCGGTTCCCGAGCGGGGGATCGGGTCCAAAGGTAAGCCCGATCCACTGACGACTCCGGCCGGCGGGCGCAACGACAAGGTCGGCTACAACGACGACCCCGAACGGTTTAAGGGAACGTACATCCCGAATAAAGCGAGCACGCCGGCTTCGCTCGCGGGGCGCATCAAGGACGGCGAGGAACTGAAGATCGAAACGCCCGGTGTCACCCTTCAACCGGCCGGGGGCGTATTCCCCGCGGGCGCACCTGATGCGGCCGAGGGTGTTTCGGGTCTGTTCGACCGCCTGGAGAAGCTGGGTGTGAAGCGCGCGGATCGCACCCTCGAACCCGAAGACGGCAAATACGTGTGCCGCGCATCGGTGCAGATCAACGCGGAAGGTGCCCGGCGCCAGTACACCGGAATGGCCGTGAGCGCGTATGACGCCGTGAAGCAAGTCGTCGATCAGATCGCCGCGGATCAGAAGTAGCTTCTACCCGTTTGTAGTTCGCCAGGGGTTGCGCTCCGCTTCACCCCTGGCTACACTCTGTCGCCCCATCCGGGGCTACGAAACACGTTTTGGTTTGATCCGCGTGATCTGTGTTATCCGCGGTTCTTTGCTTCTACTCTTCACCCGGGGTACCTTCTCACTTCACCCCAATCTTGTCCAAAGCCCGCTGTGCGGCGACTTTCACCAAAGGGTCGGAACGCAGTTCTTTTAACTTGGCGACGGCGGGGAGCGAGGCTGCGCCGATGCGCCCGAGCGCTTCCGCCGCAGCGAGACGCACTTCGGCTTCGCGGTCGTCGAGTTGCCGCACCAGTAGGGGTACCGCGTCTTTCGCAGCGGCGCCAAGGCGTCCCGTTGCGGTGGCGGCGGCGATTCGGGCTGTGGTGCCGTCGTCGCGGAACAACTTGAGCAACGCGGGTAGGTCGGCCGTTGTGGGGCCGATTACCAGTAAGGCTTCTGAGGCACTGGCTCTGACGGCCGCGTTACGGTCTGTGAGCCCGGCACGGACGAGAGGGGCCGACTGACTTACTGCCCCGTCAACGGATGCGAGAGCGACCTTCGCCCAGATCGCCAGCCCGGGTTGCGGACCAGTGGACATCGCTTCGAGTTCGCTGCGTGCGGGCCGGGCACGCGGGCCGGCGACAGTCAGCGCGTGAAGTGCCGCGATCCGCGGGCCGTTTCTGGCATCGGATTTCGCCATCTTCACCAGTGTGTTAAGTGCATCTGGAGGGAGTGGGTTGATTCGGCCCATTGCGGTTGCAGCAGCAGCACGGATCGCCCCCTCGTCATCGGAAGCGGCCTTCACGAGAGCGACGGCCACTTCGGGTGAACCGGGATCGGCTGCGGCAACGGCCGCGATTGCCTTTACGCGCAGGGGTACGAGCAAGCCCTTCTCCGTGATGAGCGGGAGGAGGGCCGGAAGTGCTGGCTTGGCTCCGGCTTCCATCGCGACGAGCGCTTCAACGAACTGATCGCGGATATCGAGTACCTTTTCGGTCGTGAGTGCTTTTCCGAGGGCATCGGCCGCGGGGGACGAGTGCGTGCCGAGTTGTTCGAGGGTGCGCGCCACGAGTCGGCGAATGTCCGGCTCCTCGTCGGTCGCGAGTTGACCCAGGTCGGCTGCGTGCTTGGTGGCCTCATCGGGCGGGAGTTTCCCAATTAGTGTCACCACCGCGAACCGCGTGAACGGGTTCGGGTCCGTGACTTTCGCCAGTGCGAGCGGAATCAACGGTTTGCCGGGTTCCCTCATTCGCGTGATTGCATCAATTGCGAACGCCGCAACACCCTCGGTCGGCACTGCGAGGGCCTGCTTGATGAGATTTACCGCATCGTCCTGGGATTCACCGAGGATACAGAGCGCGACCGCGGCTTCGCCCGAAACGTTGATCGTTCGGTCGGTGAGTGCCTTTTTGAGCGCGTCCTTTGCAGCTTTTGCCGGCGCGCCGATCTCGCCGAGCGTCCGGGCGGCGTGGGCACGCACCATCACGTTTGTGTGTTCGAGCAGCTTTGCGGTTGGGGCGACCGCGGGCTCGCCGATCCGCGCGAGAGACAGCCAGAATGCGGCTTCCACGTTCGTGGTGCGCCTGGGCTTCTGGTCATATTCCTTGGGATAATATTTCGTGATCGCCTCAATGAGGCGCGGGACCGCGGACGCGGCTTTCGGTCCGGCCGTGGCGAGACCCGTTGCGGCAGAGGTCTGGATGTTGGCGTTGTCGCTGGCGAGGGCTTCCGAAAGCGGGTCGACGGCACCTTCGGGCACATCAGGAATCAGCGGAATCAGTTCCCCGGCGAGGCGCTTCACCTCGGCGTTTTCGTGCTTCAGGAGCTTCGCAAGGGCGACCGGATCGGCCACGCCCGTGACGCGGAGCGCGTCGAACGCGGCCCCGCGCACGTTTGCGTCTTTGTCGTTGCAGAGTTTCTGGACGTCGGGCGCGAGCGACTTTGCGAGTGGGCCGAGTTGACCGATGGTGTACGCACTGTGTTCGCGGATCGTTGCGGACGGATCGCTCAGGCCCTCGCGCAGAATCGCCAGTCCCCTATCTTTGAGTAGGGCTTCACCCTTCGGACCGGCTTTGAGTAGGGCGATCGCGGCGGCTTCGCGTGTGCTATTGATTTGGTTCGTGCGCGTGTGCCCCGCTCCGCTGGTCCCCTTATCTTTCAGCATTTCCACGAGTGCCGGACCGGTTGCCGGGTCTTCGAGCACGAGGTACGAGAGCTCGTCGATGGCACTGCGGCGCGGGGCGTCCTGACTGTTTTTCAGCCCGGTGAGTTGCTTGCTGCGCCAAGCGGTGGCTTCATCCAGAGGTGGGGTCGGATTGCTTTTGGACGTGTCGCCGGTTTTATCGCCGTCGTCGGGTGGGGGTGCTGCGGGCTTTTTCCCGCACCCACCGGTGAAGCCGATGCCCAACAGCAGCGTGAAGAGTGCAAGATGGCGCATGGTTCGGAAGTGTGTTGGGGGAAATCGGCGCGTTGCGTATCATCGTACTCCGTGAATTTGGGACGAACTAGCGCCTCATCTCGTTCCGAGTGAAGCCGTGTTTCTTTCGCGCGCTTTCACTTTGGAACCCGGAACCTGGAACTGGCCTTGAGGTTTCGCCATTAGCGGCACGACGAAAGAACGCAAACCGCCGGAGAGCGAGAAGCCCCCGCCCGCGACCGGGTTGCGCCGGTTGCTGTACGTCAGCGCGGGGTTGGTGTGCGTGGGGCTCGCGTACTTGGGTGCGATCCTGCCGGGGCTCCCGACGACGCCGTGGGTGCTGCTCGCGAGTTACTGCTTTTCGCGCTCGTCGCAGCGCCTGAACCGCTGGCTGAAGCGGTCGCCGATCTTCGGCCGGTTACTGCGCGATTGGGAGGAGCACCGTGGAATCCGGCGCCCAGTAAAAGTGCTCGCGGTGTGCTTGGTGGTGACGGTGGTGAGTTTGAGTATCGCGTTCGGCCCGCTCCCGACCTGGGCGAAGGTCGTAATCGGCGGGCTGGCGGTGATCGGGATCAGCACCATTCTGTTCGTGGTGCCGACGATCCCGAGGGCGAAACGCGAAACGGGAGGCTCGCGCCCCCCGCTCGGTTGAAGCTACCGCCAGTCGATACTACCGAGAGTTACGGTCGACTGGCCTTCGCCCTTCTCCGAGATAATCGTTTTCGGGTTCTTCCCGTCCGGGTCGCAGACGATGAGGTGCGACTCGGTTTCTTTTTTGTCCAGTTCTTCCGGCTTGCCCTCGTGGGCTTGGCGCCAGATGTAGGCGATCTTCTTACCGTCCGGCGCCCAGCAGTAGGTCAGAACCATGCCATTGAGTGGGACGTCGTCTAGTTTCGTTGTCTTCCTCGTAGCAACATCGACGACGGACAGCCCGGCTTTCTCTTTTGGCACGATCAAGTTGAACAGCACCTGGGTGCCGTCGGGTGAGAGCCGGCCGAACACTGCCAATTGGTTCTCGTCGGTGAGCGCCTTGTGCTCGGTTCCGTCGCCGTTCATCAGGTACAGCCGCGACCGGAACTTTTCACCCCCGCTAACTTGTGTTGTGAGGAAGAATTTGCCGTCGCGCGACCAGTCCGTGAGTATGTGGTCGTGTGGTAACTTTAGTGTACTCTTTTCCTTCGTTTTCACGTTCACGATGATGTGAGTCGCTTCTGGCGATTTCTTATTGACGCTCCCGTCCACAAAGTCGCAACACACGATCTCGGTTCCGTCTGGGGACCATGCCATAAATCGGCCCTTGGTATCGAGGCTGGTGCCGGGTTCCTTTTCGTCCAGTCCGCGGATGTGAAGGGTTGCGGTCTGCCTCGTGTCGTCGTTAGGTGGGAGCGGATCGGAGATCATTACCGCGAATTGTTTTCCGTCCGGGGAGAGCATCGCGGCGCCGGTCGGGTGATAGAGGTCGGGGTTCTTGTACACCGGTTTGTCATTCTTCCCGTCCGGGTCCAAAAGGGTGAAGTTCCCGGTGCGGTAAACGAGCAGTTTGTTTGGTCCCTTCGGGAGTTGTTTGGCCGGAGCCGCGAATCGCGGGGCGAAGACGACTTTGGGTGGTTTCACTGCGGGCGGGTCGGTGGGCGCTGCCGGTGAATGAGTTGCGGCGAGTGCTACACTCAGCGCGCCAATCACGGTGAAGACGGCTAATGCGACGGGGATCATGGTTCTGTACGTCATGGCTCGGATCGCTCTTGAAGCGAGGGAAGAAATGGCGACCGACACCGTGCCGGTCCCATCGCTTCCCAAACGAGCCGCAGACGTTAGGACCATCCGGGGGACTTCACACGCGACCAGTTGCGGTCCGCCCAGCGCGACCGCGGCAACGATTCCGGGCGCGATCCCGCGCTTCGCCAAACGCTCGGCGAGCATCCTCCGGGCGGTGGTGAGCCGACTGGAGAGCGTGCCTTCTGGGATTCCGAACGCCGCCGCAACCGGTGCCCGCGGGCGCTCCTCCAGATCGCACGCGACTAGGAGATCGCGGTACTTTCCGGGGAGCTTCCGCAACTCGTCGTCGAGCACGCCTCGAAGTTCGGTCCCAGCGTCGGCGGAGCGGGCGACCGGTTCGAGTAATTCCGCCGTCGGGTACTCGCGTGCGGTTCGTCGTAACTCCGCCCGGCGTGCGTCTTTGGCTACCAAGCGTGCCACACCGTGTAGCCAACCCGCGACCGCACCCGGTGGTGAGATCGATGCGGCTCTGCGGGCTAGCACCAGAAACGTGGCCTGGAACGCATCTTCCGCGGTGTGCCAGTCGCGAACGATGCGCTGACACACACCGAACACCATCGGGCCGTGCCGGGTGACGAGGGTCGCGAATGCCGACCCGTCGCGCTCCGCGACGAACCGGCCGAGCAGCTCGGCGTCCGAGGCACCCGCGTTGCGGGTCGGTGCCAGGAGGCCCGAAACCCGTGCGGCTTGCGAAGTCATGTGTGAAAGTCCCCAGGGTGGCCGGCGTCCACCGGCTCAACTTTACTTGGTGGGGGCCACCCGGAACCATCAGTGAGTTGGGGAAAAATTTCGGAAAAGTGTTCCCTCCGGGACCAACCGGTGGTGGCGTGCTTGGTGAGGAAGTGGACCGGCGCGTCGCAGAAAAAACCGAACCCCGCCCATTTGGGCGGGGTTCGTGTCTTCTGATTTTTGGTTCCTGCCCCCTACCTCGGTCGCTACCGCCAGTCCCCGCCGGTGAGAGTGACGTGCCACTGGCCTTTGCCCTTTTCCGTGGCGATTGTTTTCGCGTTCTTGCCGTCCGGGTCGCACACGATGAGGTGCGATTCGGTTTCCTTGTTAATTACGTCTTCGATTTTCCCTTCGTGGATCTCGCGCCAAGAGTACGTGATCTTCTTTCCGTCCGGGGACCAGCCGTAGCCCTGTTGCACCTCGGCGTTGAGCGGCACCTCTTCGATCTTTGTTGTCTTACCGGTGGCGACATCCAGAAGAGTCAGTTCGCGCTTCGGCGCCCCGGGCTTGTCCTTCGGGGGGAACGTCATGGTGGTGAACAGTATTCGCTTCCCGTCGGGAGACAGCCTGCCGATGAGGGCGTTCGTCTTTTCGTCGGTGAGCGCCTTGTGCTCGGTCCCGTCGCGGTTCATCAGGCACAACCGGGCCGATGCGTCGTCTTTTTCACCGAAGTTGGTGGTGAGGAAGAACTTGCCGTCGCGCGACCAGTCAGTGATGATGTGGCCCTTTGGTAGCTTGAGAGCGTCCTTCGTCTTGGTTTTCACGTTGATGACGAAGTGTGTTGTCGCTGGTGCCCCGCCCGGCTCGTCCTTGAAATCGGTACACGCGATCTCGGACCCGTCCGGCGACCAAAAGAACATCTGGCACGAAACCCCGAGGTCGGTACCGGGTTCCTTCTCGTTCAGGTTGCGCACGTAGAGGCGGAGGGGAGGTTTCTCGCCGGGTAGTGGGTCGTTCGGGATCTGTAGCGGGATCAGCGCCGCGATCATCTTTCCGTCCGGGGAGAGTGCCGCGCTGTGGATTTGCTTGCTGGTCTCGTTGCCGAGCTCCTTTTCGTTCTTGCCGTCTGGATCGATGAGCGAGAGCCGGCCGTTGCGGGCGAAAAGTAGTTTGTTCGGTCCCTTCGGGAGCTGTTTGGGCGCGACCTTTGGCGGCACGGGCTCCGCGGATCGTAGCGCAGCGCCGATCGTCGGCTTCGCGGCAGGTGGTTGAGGAACCGTGGGCGGGTCGTGACTCGCGGCGAACGCGACGCACGCCAGCGCTGTGAGAGCGATCACGCTGAGCGGAAGAACGGTTTTTAGTTTCTGTACGAACATGATGCGTAGCACCCCGGACGAGAGAGCGGCGACGGCCGCGGGAAGGACACGGTGGGACATCGCGCACGCCAGCGCCCGGGCCGTAAGGTCCGCCGGTACGCTGGCTCTCGTGTGAGACCCGAGGGCGAGGGATAATCCCCCCGCGCTCAGTGCGATGCCCCGACCGCGCAGTCGGGCGGCCAGTGCCTTGCGAGCAGCGGCCAACCGACTGGAGACCGTTCCCTCCGGCACGCCGAGGCGCTCGGATGCGTCCTTGCGCGAACACCCTTCCAGCTCGCACAGCACCACGGTCGCGCGGAGCGCGTCCGGGAGCCGGGCGATTTCCTCGTCCACGATGTCTGCGAGGTCGGCAGCCTCAGTGGGCACGGCTGCGCGAGCCGCCAGGTCGGGTAGCACTTCGACGGGCGCTTCGCGTCGGCGTCGACGATCGGCCACGGTGCGAGCCCTCAGTGCGGTTCGAGTCGCGACGCCGTGGAGCCAAGCCGCCAGCGCTGAAGCCGGGCGGACGCACCCGGCTTTCGCGGCCAGCACGACGAAGACCGCTTGGAACGCATCTTCGGCGAGGTGGTGGCTCCCGGTCACTCTCCGGCACACCGCGAACACCAGCGGGCCGTACCGCCGAACGAGTTCGGCGAACGCCCGCTCGTCGCGCGTGGCAACGAACTCGGCGAGCAGATCGCCGTCGGCCGCTACGCGCGCTTCGGGCACGAAGTGGCTGATCTGCTGGGCGAAACCGGAGAGCTTCGCGGTCGGCATCCCGAACACCCTTGGAACGCGGGAAGTAACGGTCTTGCCTCTGTAATCCACACGCCGGGGCCGGCGCGTCGGTACATTCCCAGGAATTATTCCCGGTTCGCGGTTCGCTGTCACCGTTCAATGCGCGAAGGCGCTGGAAAGGAAGAGTTTGGGTGGCGTGAAGTGGTCGAGGAGCAGCGGAAAGATGTCTAGGGAATTTGCGCTTCGAGGATCGGTATCGCAAGGCAGGGGCGATCTTCAAGAGCGCACGAGCCACGCTCGTGCGCCCACCAAACAACTTAACGTTCGAGTTCGTTACCAGTCGCTGCCCAGTGTCTCACCGCCGTTGCGGGTACACGCGGACCACCAAGTGGCCGCACTCACGCCGCTCGTAACACTGCGCACGCTCCCGTCGGCCAGACCGACCTGGATCAGCCCGGAGTGGGGTGACGACGCCTGCCCGCGGTCGCAAATGCCGCTGGTGGTGTTGTTCGAGGGGACGCCGAAGATGGTCGGCTTGGCGTCCAGGCCGACGTACCACCGGGTGCCGTCACCACTCACCCCGCCGCCGAAGACGGGGGACACGCGGTCGCCGGGGTAACTGTCCGTGTTGGGCGGGCTACCACTCCCGGTAAACGCACCGGAGTTGTAGATGCCCCGGAGCCACCACGACCCGCCGGCCGAGTTGTTGCCGTTCTTCGGGCCGACGAGGGTCGCGGGTGTCACGCCCGGGCAGTACGAGAGTTTCTCCGCGAACGCGATGGTGTTCGACGTCCCGTCGCTGATCCCAACGAGGGTCGTTTTCCCGTCCCAGTCGGCCGGGTTCACGCTGTTCGGGTTGAAGTTGGGGTTCCCGAACACCTGGAAGTTGGGCGCGTAGCTCGCGTCGCCCGGGGTCCAGTCGGTGGCGGCGTTGGTGCCGAGCGTGGCATCGGACGGGCACTGGTACGTTTTGATGCGGGTCTGGCGCAGGTACTGGGTACCGCCCTGGCCCGGGGTGTTCCACAACGGGATGACCCCGCCGCTACTCACCGGCGTGGCCGACTTGTACACGTTGTCCTGCTCGATGAACGGGAGCAAATGGAAATAGAACGGCGCGTAGTACGCGCCCCCGTACTGGAACGCGGCCATCGGTGGCAGACGCCCGTTCGAGTCGTGGGCGTTGTGCAGGGCCAGCGACGCCTGCTTGAGGTTGTTGCTGCACGACATGCGCGCGGCGGCCTCGCGCACCTTCTGCACGGCCGGGAGCAACAGCCCGATGAGGATCGCAATAATGGCGATCACCACCAGCAGCTCAATTAACGTGAACCCGCGGGGCCGAGCCCGCAGGCGAGAGGAGGAGAACATCTCGACACTCCTGACGGAAGATGAATGAAAACTGAGAAACGTAGCACGGGCGATATGACTTGGGCTAACTAACTCGAAGTAAACAGATATCTATCTCGGATGTCAACTGAGATGCAGGCAAATTTGAAAATGTTCTGGCGTATCGTTTGTGATTCAATGGGCATGCCGTGAAAGGTGAGGAATAGATGAGTAAAAATGAGGCATTTAATTAATATTGCTATTGTTAAAATAACAGTCAATCACAAATTGGACCGGTGTTGACCGGTTCACTTGACCGCCGGAATCATCGACCGATTGCTTTGGGCACCCTGGCGCGCCGGCGCGACGGTACGCCGTTTGCTTCACACTTCGGAGTTGGTTCCGGTCGTGAGGTGCAAAGATGGCTGGAAAGGGCGGATGGCTCGAGCGGGGGTCCGGGTACGCGACGAAATGGACAGGGAGTTCAGTCGCTTTCGGCCTCGCTGCGGGCACGATTCTCGTGTGGGCAGCCACCGGTCCGATCTTTCATTTCTCGGACACGTGGCAATTAGTCATTAATACTGGCACCACCATCGTCACCTTTCTGATGGTGTTTCTGATTCAGCGCGCGCAGAACAAGGACTCGCACGCGATCCACCTGAAATTGAACGAAATCGTCGCCGCGCTGCCTTGTACGAGTAACCGGTTGATTAGCGCCGAGGAGCTGTCCGAAGACGAGGTGAAGATCCTGAGCGAGCACTTCCACAAACTGGTGGAACTCGCGAAGCGGGACACCGACCTGAAGCAATCGCACTCAATTGAGGACGCGGAAGCGGACCACGCGCGGAAGCAGGGGGGCCGACCGAATGAAGGAACCGCCTGTGATTCGGGCAAAGGCGCCGGTGCAAAAGGAAGCAAGACCGGAAGTTAAACCGCCCGCAAGGGCCGGCTCATTTGAATGGTCAACCGGCGACGAAGTCCGCATGAACCGCGTCAATCGAACAGCGACCCTCCCGGCTTGTCTTCGGTCTTTGGCTTGGGCGCCAGTTTGCCCAGCGCGATGTAGGCACGCGGCATGGCGACGCGACCGCGTGGTGATCGCGTGATGTACTGCTCGCGGAGCAAATACGGCTCGATTTCGTCCGCGAGCGTATCGGACGCGAGGTTGATTGTTGCTGCGAGGGCCTCGACCCCGGTCGGTCCGCCGGCGTAGAGGTCGATGAGCGTTTCCAGATATTTACGGTCGTTCTTGTCCAACCCGTCTCGGTCCACTTCGGCCATGTCGAGTGCGGCCCTTGCGATCGGTTCGGTGATGGGGCCGTCGTGCATTGCCGCAGAATAACTGCGCGTCCAGTGTAACCGCGAGTTCGCAACGCGCGGCGTCCCGCGACTGCGGCGCGCGAGTTCGTGTGCGGCTTCTGGCGTAATGGGCGTGTTCAGCTTCACGGCGTTCACGCGGACGATCGTGGCCAGTTCCTCGACGCTGTAGAACTCCAGGTGCTCGTGCATCTTGAACCGGTCGCGCATCGGGCCGGAGAGCATCCCGCTCCGGGTGGTGGCGCCGATCAGGGTGAAGCGCTTCAGGTTCATCGAGATGGTTCGCGCGCTCATGCCCTCGCCGAGCACGATGTCGATGCGAAAGTCTTCCATCGCGGGGTAGATGAACTCTTCCACGATGCGCGGCATCCGGTGGATTTCGTCGATGAACAGCACCGACCCTTCATCAAGGTTGGTGAGGAACGGGAGCAGGTCCGCGGGCTTCGAGAGCGCCGGGCCGCTGGTCAACTGAATCGATGTGCCGAGTTCGTTCGGCAGCACTGTGGCGAACGTGGTTTTGCCGAGACCGGGCGGGCCATCGAACAGGATGTGCCCGAGCGGTTCGTTGAGCTTCTTGGACGCGCGGACCGCGATCTCCAGGCGCTCCGCGACCTTCCGCTGGCCGATCACTTCCTTCAGCAACTTCGGCCGCAGTGCCGCGTCGTGCTTTTGTGCTTCGTCTGCCGGAACTGTAGTGATTACTTTCTCGCGCGCCATTGGTCGGGTTCCTGTCGTTTGGTCGACCGCTCCCTTGCGGTCGCGGCTCGTTCCGTTCTTTTCAACGAGCCGCGACCGCAAGGGAGCGGCAGGCCGCTCTGCTATTTCTTTTCGCGCTTGAAGGTAAGGAGCATTAGCGGCGTCTTCGCCTTCGCCTCGAACGCGGTGGGCCGGTCGGGTTTCTCCGAGTTCAAGCACAGCACGACTGTGTCGTCTTTCAGTTCGTAAATGCCCGGTAACGCGCGCCCCTTGAACGGCCCTTTATCGCGCGTGCTGAGGTCGATCTGTTTTGGCTTCTTGGCCCCATCGACCTTGATTGTGCCTTTGTCCGAGTTTTCGCCGAAGTCGATGACGTACTTGTCATCAGTGATCGTCAGCTTCATCCCTTTGAAGTCGTCCTTGTGGTCGCGCCCGCCGAGCTTCGCGTCCTCAATGAGCCACGTTCCTTGGAGTGCCTTCAGATCGCCTTCCGGCTCCGCGGCAGACGCGCTGGGTGCCAGCAGCACAAGTAGGATTGAAGCAGTTCGTAGCATGGGTCACTCGCTCTTATCACCTGAAACCCGCACGCGGGCGTCATTGAGTAGTTTCAACCACAGCCGATCTTGGAGTTCTGCACCGAAGTATTGCTGGAGTGATGCGCACACATCCCAGAGGATTTGTGCTTCGGCCTCGTGTTCGATATTGAGTTTTTCCTTGTCGCGAAACCGCATCACGAATGCGAACAGGACGAGTGCTTCGGCTTTGGTCAGGTTGAGCGTGACTTCATTTTCAGCGTAACGGCTGTCGTTCGGATCGGGATACTTTGTGAGTTTGGCTTCCGTGATTGTGTCTTCGACAAAGAAGACTTGCGGGCACGGTTGACTCGGTTTGATTACGTTCACCAGCAGTTGACCCAAGCGCATGTCCGGCGATGCGTGCCAGACCTCGCGAAGTCGCTCAATAATTCTGTCGATGCGGTTCGGGTCGCGCATCATTTCACCCCTTCTGCGGCGTGAAAATGATCGCGAATGCGTCTTGCAGCGAGCGGAACGGCTTGCCGGACATCAGGAGGTCGTCGAGCTTCGCACGCGCTTCGATGGGGTTCAGCCCCAAACCCATCAGCGCGAGGTAGATGTCTTCAATGAGTTGGCCGTCGGCCGCGGTGACGAGCGGTTCCGTTGCGGGTGGTTCTGCTTCACTGGCTTTTTTGGACCCCTTACCCTTCTTCTCGACCACCGCATCCGGCGCAGCGGTTTCCGCGGCAGGAGTCGGCGAGTTTATCATCGCGAACTTGGTCACCTTTCGCTTCAGCGTGGTGACGATCTGTTCCGCGGTCGTTGGGCCGACGCCGGGGAGCGAGGAGAGCCACTTCGAGTCCTGGCGGCTGATCGCGTCGGCGATGGTTTTGATGGGGAACGCCATCGCCTTGAGCGCTTTCTTCACGCCGATCTTCTCGACCGTGCAGAACAGCTCGAAGAACTCCAGTTCCGCTTCGGTGATGAAGCCGATGCGCCGCGGAACGAACCGGCTCCCGACGGAGTTACCTTCCAGGTATTCCATGATGTGGAACGCGACTTCCTGACCGACGCGGAGCTGGATCTGCCGGCGCACCGCTTCGGACACCATTACCTGGTACTCGAACGCGCCGATTTGCAGCCGCACTTCGTCGTCGAGCACGCGCGTCAGCAGGCCCGTCATTTTGGTAATCATTGCGGGTCGTCCTTGGTCAGTGGCCCGTCGTCACTCGGCTCCAGGCATTCGGTTTCGTCATCGTCTTCACGATTGCCGAGCAGCGCCTGCATGTTCACGCCGGTGAAGGTCGCGCCGCGTGCGCCGCCCATCACGCCGCTGCCGGTCGCGAAGTAGTGACAGAGGGCGATGCCGAGTGCGTCGGCCACGTCGTGCGGTTCGGGCGGGCCGGCGAGTCCGAGTTCGCGCGCAACTGCGTACTGCATTTGCTCTTTGCTCGCGCGCCCGCTGCCGGTCACGAGCTTCTTCACTTTGGTGGATGCGTAGCTCGTTACGGGAATGTTCCGTTGGGCGCCCGCGAGGAAGTAAACCCCTCGGGCGTGTGCCATGAGGATCGCGGTGCGCGGGTGGTCGTAGTGGGCGTAAAGTTGTTCGACGGCCATCGCGGACGGCTTCCACTCTTCGAGCACCTCACACAAACCATCGTAAAGGGCCTTGACCCGCTGTGCCATGTCGGAAGTATCGCGCCCCGCGGCAGAACGGATAACACCGGCATCCACGACACGCGGACCGCGATCGGTCGCTTCGAGGACGCCATAGCCGGTCGTTTGCAAGCCCGGGTCGA
Organism: Gemmata palustris; assembly: GCF_017939745.1. Lineage (NCBI taxonomy): Bacteria > Pseudomonadati > Planctomycetota > Planctomycetia > Gemmatales > Gemmataceae > Gemmata > Gemmata palustris. The sequence continues at coordinate 6,327,594 of NZ_JAGKQQ010000001.1, forward strand.
GACCGAGGATGCGCCGAGGGCGGACCGGGGCGGAGGTGATCGGCGTGGTCATGGGAACGGCCTTAACGCGGAAGGATGCCCCGCAGATAGCCGAGAACGTGGTTTCTCGGAATGTCAGAGCGATCCTTTCCGCGCGCTCGCGTTATCCGACGCGCCACGTCGTACCGCCGGGGCGGTCTTCGAGGGTGATGCCGAGTTCGCCGAGCCGCTTGCGGATCAGGTCCGTCTGGTCGAACAGCGGCTTCTTCAGCGGGTTGTCCTTAGCAGCTTCCTTCGCGGACGCACGCAGGTTGTTCCGCAGATCGAGGAGCAGTTGCATGAGGCCAGAGACGAGGGCATCGTCTCCGCCAATTGTTTTCTTCGTGGGTACGGTCTCGAAGAGTCCCAGGATGTCACCCAAAGAACGCAATAGAGTGGCACCAGCGCGGAGTGAGTCCTTCAGGTGACCACCCGGGAGAGACTGACCGCCATCCAGTTTGTGTTCGTCGGTGAACTTGTTCAGTGCGCTGACTAACTCAAACAAGACGCCGACCGCTCCGCCCGTGTTGAAGTCATCATTGAGGTGTTCCAAAAAACGAGCATACAGTGGACCAACGGTTCCGCCGAAATTGGTTTCCTGATGGAGCTCCGTTTCATCGAAGTGCTTTACCGGAAGGGAATAGAAACTGTGACCTGTGATTCGCTCGAATCGCTCAAAGAATCGGTAGAAAGTTTGGAGCGACTCAGCAGTTTCCACTAACCCGTTCGGTATCGGCGTGTTGGGATTCTTCCAGTCCCAAATGCCCAAATCAATTGGTGTGCGGTAATGCGTCTTCAGCATGAAGAACCGCAGTACATCGCCAGCGACGTGCTTGAGTGCGTCGGCCACGTTCAACACGTTACCGAGCGATCCGGCCATCTTGGTTGGCTTGCCGTCCTTATCTCGTAATTGCAGCAGTCCGTTGTGCATCCAGAAGTGCGCGAAGGGCTTGTCGGTCCAGCTTTCGCTCTGGGCCAGTTCGTTCTCGTGGTGCGGGAACTGGAGGTCCAACCCGCCGCCGTGGATGTCGAGCGTTTCGCCGAGTTCTTTGATCGCCATGCAGGTGCATTCGATGTGCCACCCGGGGCGCCCGCGCCCGCACGTGAACGGGCTCTCGAACTGCACTTCCTTCGGCTCGCCGGGCTTTGATTTCCAGAGCGCGAAGTCGCCGGGGTTGCGCTTCTTGGGGTTCGGCTCGAGGCGCGCGCCCGCTTCCATCTGCTCCGGGTCGCGGTTCGAGAGCTTGCCGTAGTCGGTGTCCTTCGACACGTCGAAGTAAACGCCGTCGTCCACCTCGTAGGCGTAGTCCTTTTTGATGAGAGCCTGAATGACCTCGATCATCCCGCCGATGTGGTCGGTCGCTTTCGGGAAGTGATCGATGCCAGTGACGTTCAGCGATTTGAGGCAGGCGAAGTAGTCTTCCGTCATCTTCGCGGACAGTTCCGGTACCGTGGTGTTCAGTTCCTTCGCGCGGTTGATGAGCTTGTCGTCCACGTCCGTGATGTTGACGATCCACTTCACCTTGTAGTCGAGGTAGGTGAGGTAGCGCTTCACGGTGTCGAAGATGACCGGGCCGACCATGTGACCGATGTGGCTCGGCTTGTAGACCGTCGGCCCGCAGACGTACATCGTGACCGTGTCGCCCGGTTTCTTGTGGAACGGCTCCTTCTTGCGAGTGAGCGTCGAGTACACCTGGAGCGCCATAACCGGAAATCCCTTGTTGGGCGAACGGCCGGTGTAAGCCGACTGGTGGGCCGGCGCACACAATCCGCTCGTCGTTCGTGTTGCAACGCGACCGCGATTTAATCCGCGCGGACGTGTTGATCGCTGTGGCTGTAGGGTTTGCGTCCCGTTTCGGCCACGAGTCTCTCACCAGCCGGCTTACACCGGCCGTTCGCCAAGACGCTCAATTAAAACGACCGCATGGCAGCCGATGGCTTCACCGCGGCCAATGTGTCCGACCTTTTCGCCGGTCTTGGCTTTCACGTTCACGCAGTCCGCGCCGATGCCGAGCAGGTGCGCGAGGTTGTTCTTGATTGCGGCCTTCACGGGGCCGAGTTTCGGTTCCTGCGCGAAGACGGTCACGTCCAAATTGACCGGTTTCCAGCCCATTTGGTTCAGGCGCGACAGTGTTTCGGTGAGGAAGAGGCGCGAGTCCGCCCCCTTCCACTTCGGATCGGTGTCGGGGTAGGCGTCGCCGATGTCGCCGAGGGCCGCGGCTCCGAGGAGGGCGTCGGTGACCGCGTGCAGCACCGCGTCCGCGTCGGAGTGGCCGACGAGACCTTTTGTGTGTGGGATGAGAACCCCGCCGAGAATGAGCGTGTGGCCTTCCGCCAACCGGTGGGTGTCGTGGCCGCTGCCGACGCGAACAGTCACCTTGTGAAACTCCCGCAGGCTAGTGAGTTGCGGGAATTGTACCTACGTGCCACCCGGTGCGACAACGCCAATAGAAATGACGCGGTTACGACGTGAAATACGTGAAAAGCGACATCATCAGGGACGCGACGACCATCATCCACGCGAGCACGAGGAGTTTGGTGTCGCGGCGCTGGCGCGCCCGGAGGCGATCGACGGCCCGTTCCAGTTCCGCGAGCCGGGCCACGATGATGGCCGATTCTTCGGACTGTTCGCGGACGCTGGCGGTGAGCTGGTCGAGCTGCGCTTCGAGCCGAATGATTTCGGCCCGGAGTTGGCGAATGACGGAGTCCGTTTTTTCGGAGCTGTCGAAGTCGTCGCGGTCGTTCTCGTATTCGTCGTTGAACCGGCTCATGGGGTAGGCTCCGGGGCGCTAGCCGCCGATGGCGTGCATGGTGCGATCGGGTTTCACGAAGGTCGCAGCATTGATCTCGTGGCCTTCCCATTTGGCCCACACGCTCTGCTTGAGCGCGTCTCTGATCGCCTGTTCGTTAATAGATGGCGAGCGGAGCAATCCTTTCACATCGGTTTCGTCGAGTGCGAACAGGCAGTTTCGGAGCTTCCCGTCGGCCGTGAGGCGGATGCGGTTACACGACCGGCAGAACGGCCGCGATATGGACGCGATCACCCCCACGGTCCCGCTCCCGTCGCGGTACGCGTAATCGAGTGCGGGCGCGGACGGGTCGGTGTTCGCGGGAACCAGTTCGCCGACTTCGTTACCGATCAGTTCCAGGATTTCGGACGCGAAGAAGACCTTCTCGCGCTCCCACGAATCGGCCCCGATCGGCATGTATTCGATGAAGCGCAGTTCAAATCCGTTCTCTTTGCAATACCGTGCGAGCGGCACCACATCGTGTTCCGCGAACCCGCGTATTGCAACTGCATTTACTTTAATTGGAGCGAAACCCACACGTTTGGCAGCACCCAAACCCGCGAGCACCTTTTCGACGCCGGCGCGCCGGGTGAGTACACGGAAGCGGTCGGGGTCGAGAGTATCGAGGGACACGTTCAGGCGCCGGAGACCGGCGTCGAACAGTAGGGAGGCTTGTTCTGCAAGAAGAATGCCGTTCGTGGTGACGCCAATGTCCGCGATGCCCGGTACGTCCGCGATCATTCGCACGAGCTTATACAGATCCCTTCGCATCAGCGGTTCGCCGCCGGTGAGCCGCACTTTGTCCACGCCGAGGCCCGCGGCCACGCGAACGAATGCTGTGATTTCCTCGAACGTGAGCAGCTCACCGCGATCGAGGAACGTCACGTCCTCGGGCATGCAGTAGGTGCAGCGCAGATTACAGCGGTCCGTGACGGAAATGCGCAGGTTGTTGTGAACGCGGCCAAAGGAATCTATGAGCGCAGAACCCGGAACGCGGATCTCAGAGGGAAGAACCGAGGCCCGATCAGAAGCCAGTCGTAATGGGTGTCGCGCGCTCACGCCTTCGTTCCGTGTTCTTTAGCTGTTCCACACTTTGATGGCGGGTTCGGCGAGGTTGTGGTGGTTGAAACTCAGGACGCTCAGCGTTGCGGTGCTGAGCAACATTGACGTCGCGAGTGTGACCGGTTGCCCGATCCACCGGGCCGCAATGACGCGGAGAATGTGACCGTGTGCGAAACAGATCACGTTGCCGGTCAGCCCCTTCAACTTGGTCACTAAGCGGTCCACGCGGGCGATCACTTCCTCGGGCGACTCGCCGCCCGGGGCACCGTCACGAAACAGGTTCCAGCCCGGTTTACTGGTGGCAATCTCCGCGCTTTTGAGGCCCTCGAAGTCGCCGTAATGCCATTCGAGCAAATCCGGGTCCACGACGGGCGAAAACCCCGCGAGTTCCGCAGTTCGACGCGCACGCGACAGCGGACTCGTGAACAGGTACTCGAACTGCAGCCCAGTGAGCCGTTCGCCGAGTTTTCGGGCCGAGTCTTCGCCCACCACGGTGAGCGGGAGGTCCGTGCGTCCGGTGTGTTGCCCGGACTTCGACCACTCGGTTTCGCCGTGGCGCGCGAGGTACACAGTCGGTAGGGCGCTCATGTTGCTCCGGGTTTCGCGGATTGGTGGACCCACTCTCCGGTTCCGTCCGGCGCGTTCTCCTTCTTCCAAATTGGCACGAGTTCTTTCAGCGTATCGATGACGTAGCGGCACGCCTCGAACGCTTCGGCGCGGTGCGGACAACTGACCGCGACCGCGACACTCACTTCACCGACCTCGAGCCGACCGAGCCGGTGGGCGATCGCGATCTCGCCGACCGACCAGCGCCGGCGGGTTTCGGCCTCGATTTCCGCAAGCTTCTTTTCCGCCATCGGCGCGTAGGCTTCGTACTCGAGGAACACCGTAACCTGTTGGCCGGTCAAGTCGCGCACGGTGCCGAGGAACAGCACGACCGCCCCACAATGCGGTGACCGGGCCATTTCGAGGAGGTTCGCGTGGTCGATGGCGTCGTGCGTGAGCCGGAACATTCCGTCAGTATACCGCTTAACCGCCGCTAACGGGTGGAATCACAGCGACTTCGTCGGTGGACTGAAGGGGTCGGTCGTTCTCCGCGGAATCGTGGTTTACCGCGATCGTGGAACGCAACAGCAATGTGCGCGCGAGCGGGAACTGTTTGGCGATCTCGCGTCGCAAATCGCCCACGGTTGCGCCGTCGGGGAGTTCGACTTCGGCCGTATCGGAACCGCTCAGGTCGCGCATCGCGGCGAAGAGTTTCACGGTGAAGTTCATGTCAGTCGCTCACGAGGTCGCCGAGTGGATTGTGGAATCGCGGTTCGAGTTCCGGGAGCAGGCCGTAGGCATACGCGAGGTACTGCACCGGGTGGAGCGTGCGCTTCCCGCTGCCCTGTTCCATCTGCATTCGGCACGCGCTGCACTCGGTCGAACCGAACAGCACTCGTGGGCGATTGAGTTCTGCGAGCATTCCGGCACCGGCGGCGAGCGACGTTGCGTAGTTGTCCGACTTCAGGCCCCACGTCCCCGCCATCCCGGAACAGCCGGCGTCAATTGTATGCACGCGCAAACCGGGTATGAGTTGGAGCAACGTGGGCGCGGGTGCGAGACCTCGCAGTGCCTTCATGTGGCAGGGGATGTGGTGCCCGAGCGTCACTTCGAGCTTGTGGAAATCGGTGCGGAGTCGCCCCGCGGTGTGCAGCTCATTGAGGTACGCGGTGAGTTCGACCGTGTTCGCGGCCACGGCTGCGGTGTCGGGGTCCGGGAGGATGTCGAGGTAGTCCTGTGTCAGCATGAGGGCGGAAGTCGGCTCCAGACACACGATGCGATAGCCCTCGCGCGTGAGGTCCGCGAACACCCGCACGTTGCGGAGCGCGGACTCGCGAGCGGCGTCGAGATCGCCCTTTGCGAACGGCGCGATCCCGCTGCCGACTTGTCGCGGCGGAACGAACACTTCGATCCCGTGGTGCTGCAACACCGCGACCGCGGCCATTCCGATGAGCGGGTCGTTGTACGCTGCGAACACGTCCACGAAGAGCGCGACGCGGGCCGAGGGGTGCGGCAGTAAGGGGAGGTCGCGGCTCTCGGTTCGTGGTTTTCTGCGCGTCAGGCCCAGTCCGCGTGCGCGCCGGAAGAACGTGCGGATCGAGAACGCGGGCAGCCTGCGCTGGCGCGAGATGCCGACGAACTTCTCCATGAGCCAGCGCACGGAGCGCCGACCGAGCATCGCGTTCACAATGGGTGCGAAGTTGCTCCCGACAGACGCTAGCCCTTCGGCGCGGGCCAGAATCCAGTCGCCGCGCTCTAAACCGTGTTCCGCGAACCGTTGGGCCTTCGCTTCGAGCATGAGTTTGGGAACGTTCACTTTCGCGTTGCAATCATCGCGGCACATCTTGCAGTTCACGCACAGCTCAGCAACCGCTCGCATCTCTTCCGGGGTTGCGATTGTCGGATCGGCCAAAACGCGGAGCATGTTCGCCATTGCCCGCGGGGTGGCGGCTTCATTTCCGGTGGCACGGAATGACGGGCACATCCGTTCTGGTGCCGTGCGCGTGCGACAGTCGCCGCACCCGTTGCACCGCTTCACTTCTGCTTCCGGGGAGGATGACGACCACACGAGTAGAGGTGTGGGTGACAAAGGTTCGGTGGCCTGCTTGGGGAGAGAGGCTTTGGGCTCTGTGTCGTGGTTCTTTCCCTCTTTTTCGTGCCCGTTGGTCTTGGGTTCCTCGCTTTTGACGACGGGGCGCAGGGGCCACGCTTCGCGGCTCGGATCGGGGCCGATGATCTTGCCCGGGTTCAAAATCCCCTTCGGGTCGAAGATGCGCTTCAACTCTCGGAACACCGGAACGATTGGCCCGTACTGTCGTTCGACCCACGGCGTGCGGGCGATGCCGGTGCCGTGTTGGGTGCTGACGGTCCCGTGCAGTGCGAGCGCCAGGCCGTGAATCGCTTCGGCCAGCGGCCACAGTTTCGCGCGGTCGGTGGGTTCGTTGAGATCGAGGAGCGGGCGCGTGTGAACCTGGCCCGTAAGCGCGTGAACCAGAAACGTACCGCTGGTCTCGAACTGTTTGAGGATGTCCTGCACTTTGGTGAGGAATTCGGGGAGCGAGTCGGCCGGTACCCCAACGTCTTCGACGAACGCGACCGGGCACTGGCCGTTTTGTGCGTACAAGCCCGATACCGCTGCACTGCGAATACCGCGAACGTGTGCGATTCCCTCCGGGTCGCAGGTTGGTTCGGCGAGCACACGCAGAATGTGCTCTCTCTGGAGCGATTCGATCGACCCCCAGGCCCGTTCGGTCGCTTCGCGTTCGGTGTCGGCCTCGAACGCCACCATGAGTGCTGCGCCCACAGCGGGAATGCCCGCGCTGCGCGTCAGTGAGAGCAGTCGCCGGTCGAGCAAATCGCACGCGACCGGCCCGTATCGCCGCAGTGCTAGTCCGGCGCGAACGGCCGCATCGAGTGTGGGGAAGCCGATGAGTGCGAGACACGTTCCCCCGGCGAGCGGAATCGTTCGCAGCGTAGCTTTAGTTGTGACCGCGAGCGTGCCTTCGGACCCGACCAGCAACTTCGCGAGATCAACGCTGTTTGCATTCAACACGCCGTGAAGCTGGTACGCGCACCGGTCGAAGGGCGTCCGCGTGCGCGTGATCGCGATGCGCTCGGCGTTGAGGGTAAGCAGTTTGGTGACTTCTCGGGTGATCGCGTTGTGGCGAACTGTTCTTGGCCCCTCTCCGTTTAGGGGAGGGGTTGGGGAGGGGTTGTCTGAAGAACCTAACCCCTCAACCCCCTTCCCTAAAAAGGAAGGGGGAGGAAACCCCGTGTGCGCCTGCTCCCCCGGGGGCGGGGGGGTAGGTTGCTCCCCAACCCAATTCATCTCTCCGTTGTCCCACACCACCTCCAACCCCGCGACGTAATCGCGCGTGTAGCCGTGGTGGAAGGAGTTCCCGCCGGAAGCGTTTGTGGCGATCATCCCGCCGATGGTGCAAGTCGCAGCGCTAGCCGGGTTCGGGGCGAATCGGCGCCCGATCTTCGCAAGTTCCGCGTTGAGTTCGTTCAGCACGACACCGGGTTGCACCGTGACCGTGTCGGAACCGACCGCGAGCACGCGCCGGAAGTGAACGCTCAGGTCGAGCACAATACCGGGATTGAGTGATTCCCCGGCGAGCCCGGTACCCGCGCCGCGTGCGGTGATGGGGATCGCGTGCTCGTGGCAGTATCGCACGAGGACCGCGACGCTTTCGGCGTCCTCGGGTACGGCGACCGCGTGGGGTTCGATCTGGAACGGGCTGGCGTCGGTGGCGAACAGTCCGCGTGTGAGCCGGTCGAAGTGTAACCGCCCGCGGAACAGTCCGCGGAGGTCGTCGGTGATTTGCTTTTCGTCGAGCACAGTGTTCGAGATCCGGTATTCGGGATTCAGGCGTTCAGAATACAAGCAGGTGCGCGCTGATTCTTCCTGAATCTCGAATGCTGACTCCCGAATCCTGTTACCGCCCGAAAACCAGCGCCATCATCTCCGCGCGCGTGGCCGGGTTGTCGAGGAAGCCGCCGCGCATGGAACTGGTGATGGTCATCGCCCCCGGTTTGCGCACGCCGCGAATGGTCATGCACGAGTGGCTCGCTTCGATCACCACGCCTACCCCGCGGGCCTTCAGGTGCGTCACGATGAGGTCGGCGATTTCCTCCGTCATGCGCTCCTGCACTTGTGGGCGCTTGGCGACGGCATCGACAACGCGAGCGAGCTTCGAGAGGCCGACGATTTGGCCGTTCGGCAGGTACGCGATGTGGGCCTTCCCGAGGAACGGGAGCAGGTGGTGCTCGCAGCACGAGGAGAACTCGATGTCCTTCACCAGCACCATTTCGTCGTGCTTCTGTGTGAACGTCTTCTGAAGGTAGATCGCTGGATCAGTGCGCAGTCCCGCGAAGATTTCCGCGTACATCCGGGCGACGCGGTCGGGCGTCTCGAGCAGCCCCTCGCGGTCCGGGTCTTCGCCCACCGCGACGAGGATCTCGCGCACCGCGCGCCGCAGCCGGTCGTGATCGATGGTCAGTGGGGGAATGTGGTTCGGCGGGCGCGGCGCTTCGTCGGCTTCGCAGGGAACGGCGCTGTGGGTGGTCTTACTCAACTGTGGCTCCGGGGAGAGCGAATCCTGAGCGTTCTTTTGGGGTATTGTACGCAGGTTCGGAAATCTGGGGTTGCGCGGCCGGACACGATTTCCCGTTACCGAGTGCGATATAATACCGCATCACAGCTCGGCCGTTTTTCCTCTCTCAATGCCGGCACAAGGGGTTCGCCAATGGCTCTGACCGCGCAACAAATCGACGAGCAACGCAAAGAGGTCGAGGAACTCATCGCGGGGCCGGACGTCGGCTTCGCGAAGGCTCTGTTCTTCGGCAAGTTCAAGGGCGAACTCCTTTACCCGTACCCCACGCTCCCCGCCGACAAACAGGCCGCTGCGGATGAGATGGCCGCGAAGGTGAGAAGGTACGCGGACGCGCACATCGACCACATGAAGATCGACCGCGAGGCCCGCATCCCGGACAGCGTGGTTCAGGGGCTGGCCGACATCGGCATGTACAAGCTCACGATCCCGCCCGAGTACGGCGGACTCGGCTTCGGTCAGCAGCAGTACCTCAAGACGATGGAGATCCTCGGCGGGCACGATGCGAGCGTCGCGGTGTTCGTGAACGCGCACCACAGCATCGGTGTTCGGGCGCTGTGTCTGTTCGGGAGCAAGGAACAGCAAGCGAGGTGGCTGCCAGGGCTGTACGACGGCTCGAAACTCTGCGCCTTCGCGCTCACGGAACCGGAAGCCGGGTCGGACGCGGGGAACGTTCAGACGGTTGCTACGCCTACTGAAGATGGTTCGGGCTACATCCTCAACGGGACGAAGCACTACATCACGAACGGCGGCATCGCGCACATCCTCACGGTGATGGCGCGCACCCCGGACCCGTCGAACCCGAAGGGGAAAGTGACGGCGTTCCTCGTGACTCCCGACATGCCGGGGTTCGAGGTAATCGAGGCGCGTGCGGAGAAGTGCGGGATTCGGGGAACCGCGACGGGCAAGATGCAGTTCACCAATATGCGCGTACCCAAGGAGAACATCCTCGGACAGATCGGGCGCGGGCTCCAGGCCGCGCTCACGGTGCTCAACTACGGTCGGGTGACGTTCGGCGCGACGTGTACCGGTCACGCGAAGGCGTGCATCAAGGCGATGACCGAGCACGCCAAGAAGCGCGTGCAGTTCCAGCAGCCGCTCAGTGAGTTCCACCTCGTTCAGAAGAAGATCGCATTCGCCGCAGCGCACTGTTTCGCGATGGAGGCCGCGACCGCAGAGTGTGCCGCGTTCATCGATCGCGGCGCGCCGGACTACATGCTCGAAACGGCCATCCTGAAGGTGTTCGCGACGGAGCACCTGTGGACGATTGTGAACGACACGCTTCAGGTGTACGGTGGGAAGGGGTACTTCTGCGACCAGCCGATCGAACGCTGGATGCGTGACGCCCGCATCAACACCATCGGTGAGGGTGCGAACGACGTTTTGAAGGCGTTCATTGCGGTCGTTGGGTGCCGTGGCCCGGGGATGTATCTGAAGAGCCTGCAAGACGACATGCTCGGCGGGCGGTGGAGCCTGCGCAAGCTCGGTCAATCGCTGGGCGTGGTCGGGAAACTCGCCGCTCCGTGGCTGACGACCAGCGCGCCGACGGTGCCCGTTCAGTCGAGCGAGTTGAGCGAAGATGCGTACACGCTCGCGCGCTTTGTTCGCGAGTTCGGGCTGAAGCTCCCGCACGTGTTCATGTCATTGAAAGACGAAGCCACCTTTGCACAGGCGGAACTCGTTCACGAGCGCATCGCGGACATTGCCATTGATCTGTACGTGAGTTCGTGTGTAATAGCACGGCTCGACCACTTGCTCGCGGGCAAGGGCGGGAACGGCAAATCTACTGGCGCTGACCCCTACGCAGATACCGTGGCGGGCAAATACTTCCTGAAGCTCGCGTTCCGCCGCATCCGTGAGCGCTTCGCAGCTCTCGATGACAACGACGATGCTTCGCTGCTCGAAAGTGCGAAGAGTACGATCGCGAAGTTCTGAGACCGGGGCACGTTATGAAGGAAAGGTGCGTTCGTCTTGTTGGCGAGCGGCAGAGCCGCGGTGTGGCATTGTACTGAATCATGACAGGGTACCGCCCGCTCTTAGAAATTTTTTGCTGGCGATAATCATCAGGTCAGTTTAGGATCGTGTAAGTAGCAAGTAGAAGCCGAGGTGGTTTCTACACCAAATCCTCTTTTCTTTAGTCGTTTCGTTTCTGACCCGGCTGTTCCCGCGAGGTGTTCCCGCGGCTATTTTTCTTCTCTCCCATCTCCCAATGGTGTTTTATGCGTTCGCGTAGGGGATTTACGTTAATCGAGTTGCTGGTCGTAATTGCCATCATTGCCATCCTGATCGGTCTGCTCCTCCCCGCGGTCCAGAAGGTACGCGAGGCCGCGTCCCGGATGAAGTGCCAGAACAACCTCAAGCAGCTCGGTCTGGCGCTGCACAACTTCCACGACTCCAACGGGAAGTTCCCGTCGGCCGCCGTACTTACGGTGGCCAAACCGGTGCCGTCCTCGAATGCTCCGGCCAACCACCACACGTGGCTGACGTACTTGCTGCCGTTCGTGGAACAGGACAACCTGTTCAAGCAAACGAACATCAACGCCGCCGCCTGGGGGCAAGGGATCGTCGGAAGCGATGTGTCGCTCTTGCGTTGTCCGTCGGACGCTGGTTATGGCAAAGCTGACGAAACGTGGGGCATCGCCGTTACTAACTACTCGGGTAGCGAAGGGTATCACTGGTGGCCGACCGCGGTTTTCAACCCGGGCACGGGTACGACGGGCGACTACTCGGGGCTGTTCGCGATCACCCGGACGTTCAAGTTTGCTGACGTCACCGACGGTACATCGAACGTCGTGGCCATCGCGGAAACCACGAGCTACGGCTTCAAGAACGGTCCGTTCAACGCTCAGGGCGGCGGCCTGATTCGCGCTCGCGGTGGCGAAGCGGTGTTCCGCTCGGCGTTTGTCTGGACCAGCATCTACGGGCAATCGACTCAGGCCCCGTACATGAAGCCGGACGGTTCTGGGCCGATGGTGCCCGAGCAGTCGGGCGGCCAGTGGTTCCGTGCCGGTCCGCACAGCTTCACACCGACTTATCTGACCGCGTGGGGCATTAACTGTGAGTGGCCGGGCGCGAGTTCGATGCACGGGAGTTCGGTCAATGTGGCTCGTGCGGACGGTTCGGTCGGCAATATCAGCACGAGCATGTCGTGGCCGATTTGGGTCGCGGTGAACGGTGTCGGTGACGGCTCTGTCGTTTCCAACTGATGTTCGTGCCAGTCTCTTCGCCCGAAGAGGTGAGTGACTTGGCTTGCAGGGCCGCGGACCGGGATTCACCTCCCGCGGACCTGCGGCCCATTCCATCGACACATGTTGAACTCTCTTTCGGGTCCGCTGCCAATTTTTCGGAGCGGACCCGTTCCATCGAATCGAGGCCAAACTCCGATGAAGAAGTTCTTTTCTCTCCTTGTTGCCGGTGCGTTCTTGGTGGCTGCCGGGTGCGAGGACAAGAAGTTCCCAAGCGGCGCCGTTGACACGTCCGACCCTAATAAGACGTTCGGAACGATGACTCCTCTGCAGAAAAGCTCGGACAACCCCACGGGTCTCAAAGGTATGCCGAAAGGTGGAAAAGGTCCGTGATTCTGTGGATTGCTGGGTTTACTAGAATTGAAATGAAGCACCGACCCGGGTGCTGGTGCCAGAACGTTCTGGCACCAGCACCCGGGTCGGTGCTTTAGTCGAGCGCGCCGGGCCACTTCCCGCGGTTGCCGCATTTACCCGTCTGCGGTAGCCTCAATACATCTGCTAAATTCCCGCCCCGGAGCATTTCCTCATGTTTCGCTATTTGGTCGCGCTGCCACCGCTTGCCGCAGTCGCGCTACTTTTCATAATTTCGCCCAACGGCGCACCCACCGTGGGCGCCCAACCCGCGAAAGAGAAGTCCGGGGACGCGGACGCGCTCGCTCAGGTGCAAACCGTCGAGAAGGGCTTGAAGGTCGATGTGTGGGCCGCGGCCCCGCTGATGATGAACCCCGTGAGCTTCTGTTTCGACGAGAAGGGGCGCGTGTTCGTTGCCGAGACGACGCGGTTCGAGCACGGTGTTCCCGACACGCGCGGGCACATGAACTGGCTCGACGAAGACCTCGCGAACCGCAGTATCAATGACTTGCTCGCGATGTACCAGAAGCACAACTTCAAGGGTTACGAGAAGTACGAGGACCAGGTGCGGGTCGTGTGGGACAGCACCGGGAGCGGTAAGGCGGACAAGAGCGAGGTGTTCTCGGGCGGCTACAACCGCCCGCAGGACGGACTCGCCGCGGGCGTGCTGGCTCGCAAGGGGCAAGTGTACTTCACCTGCATCCCCGACCTGTACGTTCTGAAGGACACGAAAGGCACGAATAAGGCCGACGAGAAGAAGTCACTGTTCACGGGATTCGGGCCGACGGTGCAGTTCCTCGGTCACGACCTGCACGGCCTCCGTATGGGGCCGGACGGCAAACTGTACTTCAGCGTCGGCGACCGCGGGTTCATGGTGACCACCAAGGAAGGAAAGAAGCTCGAGTACCCGAATACCGGCGCGGTGCTGCGATGTGATCCGGACGGGAAGAACCTCGAAGTCGTTCACTCCGGGTTGCGGAACCCGCAGGAGATCGCGTTCGACGATTTGGGCAACCTCTTCACCTTTGACAACAACTGCGACAGCGGCGACCGCGCGCGGTGGGTTCACATCGTTGAAGGCGGCGACAGCGGGTGGCGCGGGGGCTTCCAGTACAGCACGGGCTACCACACACCGGCAGTTCCCCAGGGTAACCGCGGCGCGTGGAACACCGAGAAGTTGTGGGAACCGCAGCACGAGGGTCAACCGGCGTGGATCGTTCCGCCCCTCGCGAACTTTGGCAACGGCCCCGCGGGGATCACGCACTACCCCGGCATCGGGCTGAACGACAAGTACAAGGATCACTTCTTCGCGTGCGACTTCACCTCGAGTGCCGGTAACAGTGTGATCTGGTCGCTGGCCGTGAAGCCGAAGGGCGCGAGCTTCGAGATCACCAAGCCCGAGCCGTTCGTGCGCGGAATGGTGCCGACCGACTGCGAGTTCGGGCCGGACGGCGCGTTCTACTGGTCCGACTGGGTCGGCGGGTGGGCGCCGCAGAACCGCGGGCGCATCTTCCGCGTTACCGATCCCGTTGCGATGCAGAACCCGCAGGTCGCGGAGGCGCAGAAGCTACTTGCAGAGGGCTTCGAGAAGAAGACCATCGCGGAGCTGGCAAAGCTGTTGGAGTTCCCGCACCAACTGGTTCGGCAGGAGGCGCAGTTTGAGTTGTCTTCACGGAAGGCGGAAGATGCGACGAAAGCGTTCGCCGCTGTGCTGAAGGACTCGAAGAACCAACTCGCTCGGCTGCACGCGGTGTGGGGGCTGGGGATGATGGCTCGGAAGACCGAGTCTGCTTGGAGGTCGTTGCTCGCTCTTGTGACGGACGAAAATACTGAGGTGAAGCGTGCGGCAATTGAGCAACTGGGCCGGGTAGTAATAGGCCCTGACGAACCCTCAAAAATGCTTCGGAGACTGCCCGAATCAGGGGTTTTGATAGAGCCTGTAAAGCACTTAGATGGCATTCAATCAGCGATACTGAAAGCTCTTACCGACCCGGATGATCGCGTGAAGGCTGCCGCCGCAGTCGCGTTTGGCAAGAGTGCTGCTCCGGTATTAGCCTTGCCGGTCTACCCCGCGTCGGAGATGGCACGGTTTGCTCCGCTCTTTGATTTGCTCAAGGCCAACAACAACAAAGATCCGTACCTCCGGCACGCGGCCGTAATGGGGTTAGTTCACGCTGCTTTTAATCCCGCGGATCTGGTGAATGCATTGAAGGTTGCGAAGGAGCTAGTGAAAGATAAGTACGACGTGCCCGCGGTGCGCCTGGGTGTTGTACTCGCGCTGCGGAAGCACAAGAGCGACAAGATCGCTGAGTTCCTCGCGGACGCTGACGTCGGGATCGTCACCGAAGCGGCGCGGGCGATCTACGACGAGCGCATTGGGAGCAATGAGGCGCTCGCGAAGTTCGCGGACAAGGTCGGCCAGCCGGACGCGATCGCCTTCCGCGCGCTGGCAGCGAACTACTGCCTGGGCACTCCCGAAGGCGCGGCCCGGGTCGCGGCTTTTGCCGCACGTCAGAGCGAACCCGATTACACCCGTGCGTTCGCGCTCAAACTCCTCGGTGACTGGACGAAGCCGCCGCGTCGCGACCCGATCACCGGGCTGACACTCGACATCGCTCCGCGCGACGTGAACATTGCTGCGACTGCGCTCAGGCAGGCGGGTATTGGCATCTTCGCCGGTTCAGATACCGTTCGTAAGGACGCCGCACAGGTGGCCGCGAAGCTGAACCTCAAGGAGTTCGGCCCCGCGATGGCGGCACTCGTGAAGGATGCGAAGAACCCGGTCGGCACCCGAGTGGAAGCGCTGTTCGCGGTAGAGGCTCTCAAGGACGCGGGCACGAAGGAACTCGCCGCGTTCGCGCTCTCGAGCGACGAGCCGCGGCTCCGTGCCGCTGGCCGAACCGTGCAGGCGCATCTCGATCCGGGCGCCGTTCTGAGCGCCCTGCCCGCGTTGCTCAAGGACGAGAAGACATCGCTTGTTGAGAAGCAGGGCGCTTTCGCGATTCTCGCGATTCAGAAGGCTTCTGAGGAAACGGACAAGCTGCTGGGTGAGTGGCTCGACCAAGTGAACGGCGGCAAGGTTCCGGCCGCGCTCGTGCTCGATGTACTCGACGCCGCGGAGCAGCGGGCCAACACATCGAAGCTGAAGCTGTTCGTGCAACTCAAGCCGAAGGTCGAGAAGTACCGCGCGGCCCAAAACAAGATCGCGACCGAACCGAACGGTAATAAGCTCGCCGCTCACCTCGAATCGCTTGAAGGCGGCGATTTGGAGAAGGGCCGTAACATCTTCCTGAACAACTCCGCAGTGTATTGCCAGCGGTGCCACCGCCTCGATGGTCAGGGGGGCGATGTCGGCCCCGCACTGAACGGGGTCGCGGCCGACAAGGAGAAGGACCGGCGCTACCTGCTCGAAGCGATCGTGTTGCCGAACGCGAAGATCGCGAAGGGGTACGAAACCGCGGTGCTGACGTTGGCCGATGACCGCGTCGTGACCGGGATCATCAAGAGCGAGGACAAGAAGCAGGTGAAGCTCGTCACCGCGGAAGCGAAGGAATTGACGATTCCCGCGGAAGACATTGTCGCCCGGCGAACCGGGCCGAGTGCGATGCCGGACGACTTACACAAGAAAATGTCGCGTCGCGAACTGCGAGACTTGGTCGAGTTTCTGTCGAGCTTGAAGGAACCACTGAAGAAGTAAATCGGCGTCATCCGTTTGACGAACGGCCGGTGTGAACTGGTTGGCGAACGGCCGGTGTGAGCCGGCCGGTGAACCTCCACATCCTATTGTGTGGGAGGTTCACCGGCCGGCTCACACCGGCCGTTCGCCTTTACACGGTTACTTCACCTTCTTGTGAACCGCGATCACGATCCCACTTCCGGCCGCGCTCTCGAACTTCGTCGGCCGGTCCTTGCCCGGTTCCGCGAACGCGACGGTCAGCGTGTCGCCGTCGAGCTTCGCGATGCCGAGAAGCGTCTTGCCGTCGTAAGTGCCGCCCTTCGGTTTGATGTCGATGGTGATCGGCGATTTCGTTGCGTCGATCGTGTAAGTACCAGTTGTGGGCGCGGCCTTCGAGTCTTTGGCCGGTGTGAGCGTGTACTTGCCCTCGGCGTGTTCGCGGGTCGCGCCCTTCAGCGCGTCGTTCGGCTTGCCGTCACGGGTGACGGACTCGATCACCCATTTGCCGGTTGTCGGGTCTTTCTTGTCGTCGGCAATAACCGAGGCCCCGAACACCGTGGCTACCAATCCCAGTGCGAGCAGCGTGCGCATGGTAACTCCTTGAATGTTGTTCACCCGCACAAAACGCGGGCCGGGAATGGTATAGCGGGAGTCGGCGGACGGGGCAGGAGGTGGAGGGCCGGCGCTACCACGCCTCTTCATCGGGGTTCGGATCGTACTCTTCCCAGGAAGTGAGGTCGAGCACGTTGGCGTACCAGCGCAAGTAGGCAGAGCAGAATGTGGTCACTGCGAGGCACGTGGGGACCAACAGAGAAGCACTCGAGATCACCCTCGCGATCAATTTCGTTTCTGTTTCCGCGTCGGATAAGGTCTCGATGACGACACAAACCAGGAACGTCGGGATCGCACAGAATAGTCCGGTGAAGAGTGCGAGCGGGAGAAATCGTTGATAGAGCGGAGGAGGGACGGAAACGTTGAAGGTCCAGAGAATGCGGTAGTGCAACGGGGCCGCGAGGTTTTTCGCAACACCGCGCCGCAGGAGATATGCGACCGCCGCGTTTACCTTATCGTGGTGTGTCATGCCGATGGGCACTACGCGCTGTGGAGCGTGATGAGTGTGAGTTCCGGGCGGCTCCCGACCCGGAACGGTGCGCTCGTGGTGCCGAGCCCGCGCGAGATGTACACCTTCGTGTTCGGTGCCTGAACCAAACCCTTCAGGTATTTCGTCCCGTAGTGACTCGGCACGAACGGCGCGTCGCCGGTCGGGAACACGACCTGCCCGCCGTGGGTGTGGCCGCTCAACATCAGGCCGACGCGTGGGTCGCGCATTTTCTCGGCCACGTCGGGGTTGTGGCTCAGGAGCAAGCAAGCGTCTTCGGGAGTAGCATCACCGAGGGCAGCTTTCACGTCCACTTTCCCCATCCACAAATCGTCGACGCCCGCGAGTCGGAACCGGCTGCCGTCGCGTTCGAGCCAGACGCCTCGGTTGGTCAGCTCGCCGATTCCGGCCGTGCGAAACCCCTCGCGCGTCTCTTCCAAACCGTGCCAGTAGTCGTGGTTCCCCAGAACACCGTACACGCCGAGCGGCGCGTTCAGTGCCGCCATCGCGTCGAAGCACGGGCGGATGTACTTCCCCTCTTTGAGAGAGTAATCGCCGCCGAGAACGATGAGATCGGGCCGCAGGGTGAGCGTGGTTCGCACGATGGCGTTGACGTAATCGAGCGAGGTGAACGGGCCGTGGTGGATGTCGGTGAGGAGCGCGACCGTTGTACCGTCGAAGGCTTTGGGCAGGTGCGGGAGAACGATCGTGGGCCGTGTCACTTGCACCCAACCCGACTCGAACAGACCGTAAGCAGCGCCCCCAGCCAGGCCCGGGATGACCGAACCAAGAGCTGCTTTCAGGAAGAACCGACGATTCATCGCGGGCACTCGATGAAGGAACCAAACACGTCAGTGACCAGAATAGATAAAGAGGGGGTCGAAATGCTAGTGCGGGTTTTGCGGGGTGCAAGGAAAGCCACGCAGAATTGTCCGAATCGCCTACTCAACAATCGGAGCGCAAAGAAGAATTAGCGCGACCGCGCCGGGCTATCCGGCGAACTGCCAGTGAACGAAACGGTTCAGCAACACGAACTGCGCGAACGCGAAACCGACCAGGATCGCAACGAATAATGATCTCCGGGAGCGGAGCAGGTCGGCCAGTTCAATGAACGCGGGCAGGGACGCGAGCACGACGCGGTGGCCGCTGAGGAGCGTACCGGACGCGAACATCTGCGCGACCGGTAGCAACGTGAGCACGCCCCAGAACACGCCGCGCTTGCGCCACGCGCGAATCCCGAGGACCGTTACGCCCAGAACAAGAAAAGCTTCGCCCCAGTGCGGTAGGTCGGGGTTGTAGATCGACTCGATCGTGAGAAGTGAGTTTCTCCACGACAACTCCGCCCGGCCCCATTTCGTGTGCGCTTTTAAACTCGCAAACGGGTCGCCCACGATCCACCACAAGAAGCCCCAAAAGAGCACGATTCCACCGGCGCTACCGATCACGAGCGCGAGTGTGCGGGGGAGTTCCTTTCGGTCGCGTTTTGTGATCCAGTCGCAGGCCGCAGCGACTCCGAGCGCGACGCCGGTTAGTCGCGCGAGTGATCCGCCGAGCGCGGCGAGACCGGCGCCCACGGCTCGGTGCTTCTGCCACGCCGCAAGCGCGAGCGCTGTGAACAGGAGCCCGAACGACTCGTTGTAGGCCACAGAAAAGAAGAACGCGGTTGGGAACGCGAGCAGTAGCGTCATCGCACGCCAGGCCGCGCCGGGATCATCGAGCACTCGAGCGGCAACGCGACCAAAGATTGCTGCGCCCGCGGCCCCGAGAAGATTTGCGATTACTAATCCGGCCCAAAACATGTTGCAGCCGAGTGCTTCGGCGAGAGCCATAGTTGCGGGCATCGCGGGCTGGAAGGCGACCCCACTTTGCCCGTTCAGGCGGGTGCTATTTGAGAACCCCTTCTCCGCGATTTCGGCCATCCACACCGCATCCCACCGATACCAGGGCTCAATGACCCGGGCAGAACTGAGATTGCAGAGGTCACGGACGTTAGTGGGTGTTTCAGGATGTGAGTACGGATCGGGAGGAATTGCTGCGAGTGCCAGCCCGAATACCACCGTCCCGGCGCGGACCGCGAGGGCGCTCAGAAACAACGATACGAACCGCGGGGTGAGATTCGGGGTCATCACCGGGACCGTGAAATGCCGCGAGGCCCACGCGAGCGGTGAATCCGTTCGCGTGGGCCTCGTGCGGTTGTTCTCAGCCGAAACCAGTCGGGGCGGCGGGATTTGAACCCACGGCCTCCTGCTCCCAAGGCAGGCGCGCTAGCCAGGCTGCGCTACGCCCCGATTCGTGTGGGCCGCGATCGACCCGCACTCATGTTATTGATTTGGACACGTTCGCGATAGGCCAGGTTCACTTCGCCAGCTCGAACGACTTGAAGAAGTCGTCCGCTTCCTTGCCCGTCACCATTTCTTTCGGCCCGACCACGAACACCTGGAACAGCCGGTTCTCCACGAGAACGATCGTCACGCGGAGGTGCAGGTCGTCCTTCTCGGCGACGATCTCGCGCGCGGGGTACTCTTTCCCGTTGGACTTGAACTTCGTTTCGCCGGACTTGGACACCTTCGCCTTGAAGTTCTCGACGAGGCCCTTCTCGCCACCTTCGAGCAACTTGGCCGGTGTTGCCGCCTTGACCACGTCCGCGGGCATGTCCGAGTAGATCACCGCGAAGCCGCCTTTGCTCTTCTCCACGATGGTGATGTACAGGTCGAGGGCGCCGGCCTTTTGCGAGACCGCCTTCGGCTTGTCTTCGCCGGGGAACTTCGCGCTGAACTTGCCTTCCTTCGACTCGAACTTCTTGTCGTCGGCGCTCAGGGCACCGACGAACAGCACCAGCGCGGCTACTGTGAGCATCGTCCGCATGGTCAGTGTCTCCTCGTTACTTGGTCAGTTCGAGCGACTCGAAGAAAGCGGTCGCGTCTTTGCCGGACACGAATTCAGCCGTCCCAATAACGGCTATCTGGTAAAGCCGGTTGTCCCGAAGGACCGCCCGGAACTTGATCCGCTGCTTCCCCTTGTCTCTATCTACGACGAGTTCTCGACCGGGCAACTTTTCCGGCCCGAACTCGATCGCCTTTTCACTAACGATCTCGCCCTTGCTCCCCTTGATACCGTCTTGAATTCCGTCGAACAGCGTCTTGCGGTTCTCGGGCTTTGTCGCTGCTGCCGGGTAGTCGGTGTAGCTCACCATGAACACGTTCGCGTCGCCCGTGGCGTAGGTCGCGACGTTCACGTCCAGGTCGCCCAGCGCACTCTTCGCGATCTGGTGCGAAGTTTTCGGCCGGTTGGGGAACTTGATCGCGTACTTTCCTTCGGTCGAAGTGTAGGCGTCTTTCTGGGGCTGCGCCGCCAGAGAAGCGGAGCAGACAAGGAACGCCACTCCGAAGTAAACGGCCCCGCGCATACCGCCTCCGGTCATTTGGTGATTTCAAACGAGGTGATGAACTTGTCCGCGGAGGGCGAAATCACGACCTCCTTCGATCCCTGGACCACCACCTGGTAGAGCCGCTTTCCGACGATCACCATTCTATTGCGAATGAAGCCCGTGGGGGTTTCGATGAGCACGTCCCGTCCCGGGAACTTCTCTTCTCCCACCGCGATGGTGATTTCCTTGTCGTCGAGCACCTTCCCTTTTTCGCCTTTGTTTC
This sequence comes from Gemmata palustris, assembly GCF_017939745.1. Lineage (NCBI taxonomy): Bacteria > Pseudomonadati > Planctomycetota > Planctomycetia > Gemmatales > Gemmataceae > Gemmata > Gemmata palustris. Next base: position 6,348,643 of record NZ_JAGKQQ010000001.1, read on the forward strand.
CGTCGCGCACTTTTTCGAGACGCGGACCGGCGGGTTTCTTCGCGACCTCATCGGAGGCATCGATGTAGCTCACGAGGAACGTCGTGTCGCCCTTCAGTTCCACCGAGTCGAGCGTGAGTTTCAGCGTGTCCTTGCCGGCCTGGATGTCGGTCGTCTCGGTCTTCACTGCGCCCGGGAACAACACCTTGTACTTGCCGTCGGCCGAGGCGAACTGCTTGAAGTCCTGCGCGTGAGCAACGAGTGGTGAGGCCGCTAAAAGCGCAACCAGCGCGAACGTCCGTGCCCGCATGGGGTGGTCTCCGTGAGGAATCGAACACGGAGAGCGTAGCCGATGCGCGCCGGATCGGGCAAGAGAAGTGATCGCTTCGAGAGTGCGGAGCGCCCGCACTCTCGGTTACGTGGCTTTCACCAAAGGCGAACAGCGACTGGCCTACCTGCTGCTCAGGGCTTCGGGGGAACGTCCCAGATACGCACTTCACCAACTGTTGTCGGCTTGTCTTCTGTGCACCCGGCTGCCAGTTCGGTTCCATCGAGGGAAAAGGCTACGGCCTTCGGTGGGCCGGGACACCGGAAAACTCGGATCAGTCGGCCGGTGGGTACGTCCCACAGTCGCACACAGTGTGGATGCTTCCCATCCTTGAGCACCTCTCCTGTCGCCATTGTCCGGCTGTCCGGAGAGAACGCGAGGCACATCACATAGGTGGCGTAGTTGTCCTGGGGTAAGTCTGAGAATCGGGTTTCCGACCCGGTCACTGTGTCACATACAGTGACGACGTCCGTCGCCTGTGACCACCCGCCGCCGTAGGCCACCATCCCACTCTTGGGGACGAACGACAGGGCTAAAATATTGTGCCGTTGAGGGAGATTCCGGCGGAGGCTCCCGTCCACGGAATCCCATAACTTCACGTCGCCCTTGTCGTCCCCGGAAACGAGATACATCCCGTCGGGTGAGTACGCGACCGCCTTCACCCAGCCACGGTGTCCCTTCAGAACCAGCTTTTCCTTCCCATCCACAGCGTCCCATACTCGGACTTCGCTGGGCACGGTGTCACCCGATGAAGGGTGGTGAGCTGCCGCCACGCTTCGCCCATCCGGTGAGAAGCATACCGCGGCAACACACCTCTCAGTTTCTCTGTTGGAGGGTGGCCCATATCCGCCTTTCTGAAGCGTTAGTAGTCGCGCGCCTCGTTCCGCGTCCCACACCGCCAAGTGCCCGTCAAAGCACCCCGAAGCCAGCCGTTTCCCGTCCGCGGAGTACGCCACGGATGCGACGACAGCGGTCGTGGGATGATCGAGGGTCCGGACGAGTTGTCGCGTCGCCCGGTCCCACACTACGATTGCATGGCCGCTACCAGCGGCCAGGTGGCGACCATCGGGGCTGAACGCAATTGTGCTGACGGTGCCTTCGGGGGCCAGGAGAATGGTCTTCGGCGGGTCAAGCCGGTTTCTGTCGATGTGCCACAAAACAGCCGTCGCGCCAACTGTACCCACCACTACGAGAGCGATGGCGACCAGGAGAAAGATCCAGCGGGTACGAACTTTCATCAGACCCTCGGCGTGGACTTCCCCACGAATCGTAGACGGCGGGAATGTGGTGTAAACGTTACCCGGTCCTGGTCCTTTCAGCGGATGTTAGCTTAACCGGAGGGTAAGCCGTTACTCGAAATGAAATCACTTCTGCATTTGGGGAGAGGCATTTAAACGCAAACAGGGGGCATCAGCCCCCTGTTTGTTTCGATCGCGTTCAGTCAGCCGTTCACTTCTGAAGAGCTTGAATGATCCGCTCGAAGTCGTCGTTGGAGTCGAAGCCGATCACGATCTGGCCTTTGTCCTTCGCCTTCACCTTGATCTCGATCTTCACTGCGAGCCGCTGGCGGATGTCGTCTTCCAGGCCCTTCACGTGCGCCGTCTTTTCGGCCGGCTCTTTGCGGGCAACCGCTTCGGCCGCGACTTCCGCTCCGGCCGCCGCGAGCTTGTGCTGCTTGACGAGCAGTTCCAGGGCGTGGACCGAGTAGTTCTTCACGATCGCGTCCTTCGCGAACGCGAGCTGCTGTTCCAGGTCGGTCACGCCCTTCAGCACCTTGGCGTGGCCCATCGTGAGCTGACCGTTCCGCACCGCGGCCTGCACGTCGGCGTGCAGGTTCAGGAGCCCGAGCAGGTTGCTCACGGTCGAGCGGTCCAGCCCGAGGCGCCCGCCGAGCTGGTCCTGCGTCATGCGGAACTTGTCCATGTACTCCTTGAACCCGGCCGCCTTCTCGATCGGGTTCAGGTCGGTGCGCTGAATGTTCTCGACGAGCGCCGCCTCGAACACCTGCTGATCGTCGAACCCGACGACGTGGACGGGTACCTCTTCCAACCCGGCGTCCTTGGCCGCGCGGAGCCGGCGCTCGCCCGCGATGAGTTGGTAGCTGTCCCCCACCGCACGCACCACGAGCGGCTGAAGGATGCCGTGGTTCTTCACGCTCGCGGTGAGTGAGGCGAGTTCATCATTATCGAACTGCTTGCGCGGCTGATACGGATTGAACACGATCTTCCCGACCGCGAGTCGGGACACGGGCGCGTCCGCGGATTGCGGGAGCGAGATGTCGCCCAAGAGGGCGTTCAATCCACGAGCCAAACGGGGCGGGGCTTTGACGGTCGCTTCCATGCGAGGGTCTCCGTGGTCAATCAATTCGGGCCGACTCATAGCAACCTCTGCGGTTGTGAGAAGTGGAATCAAAGGTGCGGCCCGCTGGGGGCGTTCCACGTGGAACATCGCAAACGTGAGTGCGAATCGAATTTGCAGCGAAATCAGGCCGGCCGGTACTGTTCCACGTGGAACATCCGGTACGTTGCGTGCAGCCGATTAGGGGCGCATTTCCGCGCCGATCGGCACAGTTTCGGTGCTCGAAAATCGGCGCACAGTGCGCGGAATTTTGATTCTGACCGAGCGCGAAGAAAGTGGCCTTGTCGGTTGTGAGAAAACTGAATTACCATCCGCCTCGCTCGGCCAACGGACCGGAACCCGAAGGCCGAACACGATGCACCACCGGACCGGAACCCAGTGGTGCGTCGTCCGGGTCAGCAATGACCCGCCCGGAGAAGAGGTGTCGAGATTGGCTCCCCCGCTGCGCGTCTCGCTCGCGCACGGACATTCGTCCGAAGCGGAAGCACACTCCACACCAACCGGAACGCGCGAACGCTACGGCCCAACGCCCGCGGGAGGATCTCCGCGGGCGCACGCGGTGCCCCGTTCGCGCACCTTTTCAATCGCTGGTTGCTCAGGAGCGTTGCGCATGGATGCGACTCGTGGCCCGATTCTGTTTCGCTGCGACGGTACTGGCGAGCACGGCTGGGAGCCGTTCTACCAGTGCCTCTCGCTCGCGGCGGCCCTCCAGCGCCGCCGCCGGGGAACGAACTTCCTCAGCTACCTCGATCCGCTCTCGCTGGCGACCGTCGTGAACCGCGGGAACAACGACTGGGTGCCCGCCGAGCGGAAGGTCGGCGACGACGGCGACCTCGAAGTCACCATCGCCGCGGTGCGGAAGATGAACGCCGCCGCCGTGGTCGTCGCGGGCGAGGGCTACTCGGCCGACTACCTCCGCGAGCTGAAGAAGACCGGCGCGCTGGTGATGGTGTTCGACTCGACCGCGGACATGCGGTTCCCGGCCGACCTCGTGGTGAACCCGATGCTGTACCCGTTGCGGAAGGCGTACCGCGTGGAGCCGGGCTGCCAGCTCCTCCTCGGCACCCGTTTCGCGCTCTGTCGCGGGGTGTTCCGCCGGCAGCGCACGATCCGCGCGACCGAGCCGCCGATGCCGTTCCGCGCCCTGGTTGCGATGGGTGATGACGACCTCGCGGGCGAAGCGCTGACGCGCACGCAGCAGCTCATGGAGATGCCGAAGGTCGCGAAGATCACGATCTCGGCCCGCACGCACCACCCGCGCTACGATGAGATGCTGGCCCTGGCCGACGACAGCGGCGGCAAGGTCGAAGTCATCACCGAGACAAAGGAACTGATGACGCGCCTCGTCCGCGCTCACTTCGCGCTGACGAGCGGCGACGGATGGTCGCCGGAGCTGTGCGTGGTGGGCATCCCGCAACTGATCCTGAGCCAGACGAAGCGGCACGCGGGCAACGGGAAGAAGCTCGACGAGGACGGCGTCGCGACCTACCTCGGGAACGCGGCGGACGTGACCTTCGACCAGCTCCGCGAAGCGATCGATCTGTTCCACGACGACCCGATGGAGCGGAAGAGCATGACCCGCTGTGCGCGGAACACGTTCGACGGGCGCGGGCCGGACCGCATCGTGAACGGGCTGGAGATCATGCTCCACAACCCGATGCGCAAGCGGGCCGCCTCGTTCGCTCCGACCCACGGCCTGAAAATCGCGGCGTGATCTCGAACGCGGTCCACCCGTAGACCGCAGCCGCGTGTTCGTTCAATATCTTGTTCCGCTCGTCCCGGTCCGATACGCTCTGTCGAGAGCGGACCGGGACGTTTCGTTTCCCTTAATCGGGCGCGCACTGATGTGGTGGCTCCTCGTCATCCTCTGTGTCGAAATCCCGCTGATCCTCGTAGGGCTGGCGATCGGCTATTACGTGTGGTTCATGCGCCAGGAGGCGGCGCGAGAGGAGAAACTGGAACGGAAAGGCCGCATCGTGAAGGCGGGGATCGTGTTCGCCAACCACAACCTCTACAAGAAAAACGCGAGGGACAACTTCTGGCCGGCTCAGGTCGTGTTCACTCTCGTTGATGATGTCCCGGACCTGGACGACGTGCTGCAAGAACTGGCGGAAGCGATCCGCGAGTTTGAAACGGAAGACGAGGAGGACGAAGACGAGCGCATCATCGGTCAGGTGGTGCGAACGGAGTACGGGTACGGCTGGCCCCTGCAGATTCCGAAGCGGATCACTGGTCGCCTTGTCGCCTACACCACATCCGTTGACATCCAATGTAAGTGGCTCCCCGCGCGCCGATTGGAGGAGCCTTACATTTACGTGAATGCTTACGCCGGCAAGGAGCGGAAGGATCGGCTCGCGCGAATGGTTTCGTATCCCGACAACTAATTCGCACTGAGCAAGGCAGACCTACCCCCCAACCCCCTCCCTAAAGGGAAGGGGAGCAGGCGCGCGAAATCTCTGTGATTGGGAACACACTCGGTGAGTGGTTTTCCTCCCCTTCCCTTTAGGGAGGGGGTTGGGGGGTAGGTTCTCGCCCGCCTCCAACATCCCCTCTGACCGCCCCTTCTGGTATCCTCACTCCACCTTCCTGTGAGGAGCCGGACCATGACCAAAGACGACGTTGCCGACGCACTCGACGAGATCGGCACCCTTCTCGAACTCAAGGGCGAGAACACGTTCCGCACGAACGCCTACCACAACGCGGCGCGGCTCGTTCAGCAGTTGCCCGGTGACCTGGCGCAGATGGTCGCGGACGGGAAACTGGCCGAGGTGCGCGGCATCGGCGAAGCGCTTGCACTGAAGATCACCACGCTCGTAACGACCGGGAATTTACCGTACCTCGAAGACCTGCGGGCTTCGATTCCGGTGGGCCTCGTGAAGATGCTCCGGCTTCCCGGACTCGGGCCGAAGAAGGTCAAGGCGCTCCACGACCTGCTGCACATCGACTCGATCGAGAAACTGAAGGCCGCGTGCGAGTCGGGTGAGGTCGCGAAGCAAAAAGGATTCGGTGCGAAGACTCAGACCCGGATACTCGAAGGGATCGCGTACATCGACCAGGTCGGGCACCGCGTGCGGATCGATCTCGCGTTGCCGCTGGGCCTGGCGCTCCTCGAACAGATTCGTGCGTTTCCCGGAGTCATCCGCGCCGAGTTGTGCGGGAGCCTTCGCCGGCGGAAAGAGACGGTCGCGGACCTCGACATCCTGGTGAGCAGCGCGGATGCGCAACCCATCATGGATGCGTTCGTCAAGATTCCCGAAGTGATCCAGGTCTTGGGGCAGGGGCCGACCAAGTCGAGCGTGGTCGCCGGGCTACACGTTCACGGAACGAAGGTCACGCTCCAGGCCGATCTCCGCGTGGTGGAGGATACCCAGTACCCGTTCGCGCTCCACTACTTCACGGGTAGCAAGGAGCACAACATTCGGATGCGCCAGCGCGCGATCGACCGCGGTCTCTCGCTCAACGAATACGCGCTCGCGAACGAAACGCGCTCGGTGCCGTGTAAGGACGAAACGGACATCTTCGCCGCGCTCGACCTGCCGTACATTCAGCCCGAACTGCGCGAAGACACCGGAGAGATCGAGGCCGGCGAACTGAAGAAGCTCCCCGCACTAGTTGTGGACTCCGACATCCGCGGCGTGTTTCACAACCACACCACCTATAGCGACGGCACCGCGTCCCTCGAAGAGATGGCGCTCGCGGCGAAGCAACTCGGCTTCGAGTATTTCGGTGTCGGCGACCACTCGCAGTCGCTCACGATCGCGCGCGGGCTTCCGTCGAATGTGGTGCGGAAACAGTGGGCCGAGATCGATCGCGTGAACGCGAAACTCGAGGGCGTGCGCATCCTAAAGGGCAGCGAGGTGGACATCCTCGAAGACGGATCGCTCGACTACACCGACGAGCTGCTCGCGGGGTTCGAGTACGTCGTCGCGAGTGTTCACTCGCACTTCGGGATGCCGGAAGCCGAGATGACGGCCCGCGTGTGCAAGGCGCTCTCGCACCCCGCGGTGACGATGCTGGGTCACGCGACCGGGCGCCTGCTGCTCAAGCGCGAGGGGTACAAAATCAACCTCGACGAAGTGCTGAAGGTCGCCGCGAAGCACGGCAAGATGATCGAGATCAACGCGCAGCCGTCGCGCCTCGACCTCGACTGGAAGTACGTGAAGCAAGCGAAGGCGATGGGCATTCCGATCGTCATCAACCCGGACGCACACAGTACCGGTGAACTCGCGCTCTACACGTTCGGAGTTCAGGTCGCTCGCCGCGGGTGGCTCACGAAAGATGACGTGTTCAATACGCGCGGGCTGGCCGACGTGATGAAGGAACTCGCGCGCCGGAAACAGAGCCCGACCGTTTGAGGCAGCTACCCGGAACCGGATCTTTGAGGCTGATGCGACACGTCACGTGGTCGTAACCACAAGGTCCGGCTCCCAATCAAACAACCCCTGAGAGAAGTCCTCTCCGAAGCGGACACCGAGTCGTGGGCTGATGTAGCCCTCAAGCGGGTAGACCACTTTCATTCGGCCGTCATTACGAACGAGAGCGACCACGCGGTTTCGATGCGCTTCGATACAGTAAAGCTCTTCAACTTTCTGCTGTTCGCAGAATCTCAACATCTCGGTGGTTTCTTCGCGCAACACACTTACTGTTCGCAGAGTTGAACGCACCCAGAATACTACCTGTGGCGCGAAGCCATCGCTCTCCCATTCCTGGCGCGTCTTGGGATCACCCTGCACTGGGTACCACAACAAGTCACCGGCAACGAACACCTGCTGACCGGCGAACAACTCGCGCAGCTCGCCGACAATCTTGACCATCCAGTCCCATTGAAGCGTGTTGTCGGCCATCGGTTTGCCGTCGCTATCAGGGTAGGCCGCGTTGGTGGCGGTTACGTCCGTACTCATCGTGGCGCCTCGGGACCGTTTGGTTGTGGCAGTTTACCCGCGCTCCAGTGTTCGCTTCCAGCCCGGCTGACAATCGATTGGAACGGGAAGTGCATCGTTTGGGCAGAACGGTTCAGCGCTCACACCGGAGCCGGTACATGACCGACGCGATCTACTGGTACGCTTCCATTTTCTTTTGGCTGTTCCTCACGGGCATTGGGCTTCCTCCCGTGCCCGAGGAGGCCGGTATCCTGTACGCGGCGAGCGTGAACGCACTCCACTCGGAAGTGTGGTGGTCGCTGGCTTGGGCCGCGTGCGGTCTCGGAATCATCGCGGCCGATTGCGTGCTGTACGGCGTTGGGTGGAGGTGGGGACCGAAACTGTTCGAGTACCGTTGGGTGCAGAAGGTACTGAGCGCGGAACGGCGCCAGCGGCTCGAAGGGCACTTCACACAACACGGGATGAAGCTGCTCATCCTCTCGCGCTTCCTTCCGCCGGTACGAACCGGCGTGTTCCTCATCGCGGGCGCGACGCGCTACTCGTTCCTGAAGTTTCTCGTCGCGGATTTGATTTATGCGGTCGTTGGGGTCGGGCTGTTCTTCTTCTGCGGGACGTGGATTCTTGGTCTCATTCACCGGTTCGAGAGTACCGCGCTGGTTGTCGGAGCGCTGCTGGTGATGGGCTACGGCTTGTACATGTATTACCGGCTCCTGCGGCGCCGGGAACCAAATGGTGCGTCCGAGGCGCCGACCTCCATTCTTCAAGGGCCGGGAGGATCGGCGCCCGCGGGCGAGCCGGTTAAGAACCCGGCCGCCGCGGTTGCTGCACAAAAGGAAGCACTAACAGTATTCGAAAGCAAGTGACACTACTTCAGTCGGTACTTCGGGTGCGCATCCAGGTACGCCTTCACGCGGCCGGTACGGTTCACGGCATCGGCGAAGAACGCGACCGCCTGCACGAGCCGGTCGTCCGGTTCTGCGCAACTGAAGCGCAAAAACCCCTGCCCGGCCGCGCCGAAGCACTCTCCGCCGAGGCACGCCACGCCGCGCTTGTCGTCCGCCCCTTCTAAGAGGTACATCGCCAGCCCGTGTGACGTGATGCCAAGTCGCTCGCAGATTGGGGCGACTTGCGGAAACACGTAGAACGTGCCTTCCGGCATCAACACAGTTACGTCGGGCACCTTTCGCAACTCGCTCACGAGCAACTCGACCTTCGCGTGGAACTTCTTCATCACCTCGTCGCGTTCGACCGCATCGTGCTCGAGCGCGGCCTTGCCCGCCATCTGTACGATCGGCGGCACGCACGAGAGCGACGTGTTAATCATCTTGCTCACGATCTGCGCGACCGCCGGCGCCGCGATCATGTACCCGCAGCGCCACCCGCTCATGCTGTAGCTTTTCGAGAACGTGTACGCGCCCACGCACTGATCGATCATCCCGGGCTCGGCCAGGATGCTACTGTGTTTGCCCCCCCAAACCATGTGGCAATACGGCTCGTCGCTGAACACCGCGATGTTCGTTCCGCGGACAATGTTCGCGATCGCTTTCAGGTCTTCGGGAGTCGCGACACCGCCGGTCGGGTTGTGGGGGAAGTTGAGGAACAGCGCGCGGGCACGCGGTTCGGTCTTCACGAACTTTTCGATCGCTGCGACATCGGGCCGGAACTGGTTCTCTTGCTTGAGGGGAACGTACACCGGCCTCGCGCCGCGCCGGAGGATGTTCGGCTCGAAGGTCGGGAACGCCGGCTGGAACACCAGCACCGCGTCGCCCGGTTCGAGGAACGCTTCGCAGAAGTACGTCTCGAATACTTTCGCGCCGGGGCCGACTACCACGTTGTCCGCAGTCGCCGGGATGTTGAACTCGGTCTTCACCGTTCGAGCGATGGTCTCCCGAAATTCGGGCAGACCGGCGGACGGGCAGTATCGCGTCAGGCCCGCGTCGATGGCCGCGTGTGCCGCTTTGATCGCGCTGGCCGTGGTGGGGAACGGCGAATCACCGATCTGAAGCGCGATCACATCTTTCCCGCCGGCCATCAGTTTTCGCGCGACCGCGAGCACATCGAACGCGGTCTCGGTCGTCAGCCCGCTGGCGAAAGAAGAAAGGGCGGGAACGCTGGTACTCATTGTGGTACTACTCGTTGTGGTCGAATCATTGTGGTGAGAGGTGATTCACTCATCAAACGAATGCCGACATTCGTCGTCCACTCAACCCGGTCACCGCGCGATTTGTGAGCTAGATTTCGAGATAACGCCCCAAGCTGTGTTCGACACTCGAAATCAGGTGAGCCATGAATTACGACACGAACCGAGCCACCGAGGATAAGTGGGGGCACGCGGTCGTGTCGGGGGGAGTGACGGAATCGGCAGATGAAGAACTCGAAATTGGCGAACCGATCTCGGGCGAACTCGAACCCAAAGCTCCCAAAAAGATCCCGGCGTTACAGGGACGGTTCGGCGCGAAGACCGCGCCCGCAGCGGAAACAGAAACTTGCGGATCGTCGTCGGGCGGTCAGATGGTGCTCGCAACCGCGAAGTACCTCAAGCCGGACGAGTACAACACGGACTCGATTGCGAAGAAGAAAAAGCGGCAGGCACCGCAATCGGAAAGTTCTGGGCAGAGTCTTGAAGGACGGGTGTTTAACGGCGGTTTCTGGGGCGGTCTTCTCGCGATGGTTGTCGCGGTCATCTGGTTCTTTGCCGGCCTGATGAACGACACTCTCTTCTTTTACCCGCCGATCTTATTCGTGATCGGTCTCGGTGCGATCTTTAAAGGCGGCCGCAGCGAATGAGACCGGTGGCGGCTTAGCGCGAGAACTCCGAGCGCGCCGGGCGATCGCGCCCTTCTTGAACAAGCACGACCGAACGCCCGGCCGCGCTCACCGGACCTACTTTTTGCTGGCCTTGTAGCCGCGTAGTTCCGAGTCGAACACCCGCACCTTCGCCCAGTTCGCTTTGTTCTCGTCAATGAATTTCAGGTGCTCCTTGTCCACCGCGTACTTGTCGTGCGCGGCTTTATCCACGAACACCAAGTGCAGCGCCACGTCCCAGTCGCGGTCGTTCACGTCGCGCTTGAACTCGTCGCCGATCTCACCCGCCGAGAAGAACACCGTCCCTGGGTGCTCGGACAGGTACTTCTCGCACGCCGTCACCAGCTTCTTGCGGTTCTCTGCCGTGTTGTCCTTGAGTTTGAAGTACACCATGTGACCGATCATCGTCGGCTTCTTGTCGTCGGCCGAGGCCGGCATGCCGCAGTAGGCAACGAGAGCGGCGGCGACTAAAAGGCGCAACATGAGAACCCCTCCGGTGGTGAAACGGGCGAAGGGGAATTGTAGGAACGCTCGGCACACGCTGCTCGTTCGCGCCCCCGAGAGGTACTTGCCGCAGACCGATCAGGCGGACACCTCGAACGTGACCCCGGGCCAGCGGGCTTCGAGCCGAGCACGGTCCATTCCGGTTACCGCTCGAATGTCAACGTAGTGGTTTGTGTCGTCCCCAACGCGCGGCGTCTCCGCGCGACCGCTCGTCGGGGCTCGTGCCACGTGCTCTGGCCGCGTCGTCAACAACACCTTCTGGACCGGGAACGACGCGCGGATCGCGTCTTCGTAGGCGAACCAGTCGGTGGCCGAGCACGAGACGGATTCGATGAACCCGCGGTGAAACTCCCACTGCATCCCGCGCCCGTCCGCATATGCGCTGGTGGGACAGATATGGTGGTACCGCGGCGCCCGTGCTGGGTCCGACACGATCGGCGGCCACTGGGCCGGAGTGTCCGGGAACCCGCACAGCACCGCCAGGGGCCGCGCCCACAGATCGGCGTGCGACGCCCACAGCACACACGCACGCGCGTGCAGGGCCTCGTCCGCTTCGACGGCCGGCCAACTCGGTCCCTCAATCCGGCACTTTCGGCACCGCGTACCGGGGACAGAGTGCGGCCCCTTATCGACCTTATCCCACGGGTGCCCGTCCGGGCAAAACACCCGGTATTGCCGTGCCAACTGTACCTGCACCCGGATGTACTCCGCGCGCTCCGGTTCCCCGTTATCCTGGAGCCAGTCCGCGTACATGAGTCGGGGCGTGTCCTCGTCGGGCTCGGCCAGGATCGCTCGCAGCAGGGCGTCGCCGTCGCTCATGTGTGGTCCTCCGCGCCGAGCAACTCTTGTCGGCGAGAAAGGGAGATGGGCGAAGACCAGGGCCTCGGCGTCTATCGCCTCGTCACGGGTGTTCCGACACAGCCACATTTTACAGTCGAACTGACGAATCCGGGTATCGTGCGGGATGAGTTTTCACGTTTGCCGTTGTTGACAGGCTCGCGAAAATGCGCTCGGACTTCTGAGCTGAGACCGAAGATCACTTCGCTACGAAATTCGGTGAGGCGGCGCCCGCGGTCAGATTGAAGTGTGGGCGTCGCCTCACCGAATTTTGTAACCTCAATTACTGCTTTGCGCTAATGGCCTTCGCCAGCGGGTTGATGACTTGCGGCACGACATAGGTGCTCACCAACTCGTCGAGCACCCGACGCTGGTTGTGATAGCTCTCCGCAAACGACTTAAACTGCTGCTTTCCCCAAAACTGCCGAACCGTGAAGTACACGGTCACGGGCGATTCCGGGAAGCTGTTCGTTCGCACCTGGTAGGCGTTGGTGCGCGTCTCGATGCTCAGCCGCGCCTGGAGTTGGCACGCATCATCAAGGGCCAGCATCATGGTCGGCTGGTAGTGCAGCACGCGCGCCGCGGGTACCTGGACCAACCCTTCGAGCGGCGTACCGCTGGTCAGTGCCTCGGCCACCACCTCGTCGTGGTTCCCCTGGTAGAGGAAGTCGAAGTAGTACAGCACGTCCATCGACTCGGTCTGCATACCGTTGAGGTCGAGGTGGTACGGGGCGATTTCAAGGACGCGCTCGTTGTGAACGTCCGCGTCGTCGAGAGTCGGCGGGTTGACGTACCCGGCACTGAGTCGGCGGTGGTCCAACGAGGTCCAGCGGTAGCTGCCCGATTCGCGGTCCTCTTCGAGCATGTATTCGGAATCGCTGCGCTTCTCGAACTCGGTCATCTTCGGGGCCACCTTTTGGACGGCCTCAAAGAAGTGCAACACGGTTTCGCGACCGGTCGGCATTTCGAGTTTGCCGTGGACGTAGGTCGAGACACCGAAGTCGTCGCACAACGAAGCGTAAGAGTTCATCTACGGTTCCTCTCGTCTGGGCCGGCGCGCGGAGAGGGCTCCTGCGTTAATCAGGGCGCGACCGACAAGGTGACTGCTCTATTGTTCGACGCGGGATGTCCGGTTGCAAGCCCGGTAAGCGAGCCGGATTGTGTCAAACGCGCCGACCGTACAAACGGGGCAGTTCAAAGTGACGCAGAGACCGGAGGCGGGGTTCGGGCGCGGGCGACGAATCGGGCCGTTGGGGAACACTAGTGCGCGTTCGGACGGAAGTGACAGAGTGAGCGCATCTTGTGGCACGGAAAACGGGCGCCTTCAGCAGTGCTTCCCGAGCGAGCGCCTCGACTTCACGAACGCGGTCGATGAACCGAATCACAAAGTACGGAAGGGGACAGTAGAGACGAACTCGGCCGCTCTCAGGTCGCGGTTCGTACCACGAGTCGAGGGCGGCCGGGTGCTTCTCGCGTTCTTCGTCTTGCTACCAACAGCCGAACGGCTCGGCCGCGAAGTCGAACGCGGGGGTTATTTCGATCAGGCAACGAGGCGGAGCTTGGCGGTGACCGGCGCCGGTACCTTCAGCGTGCCCTTGAGCATCCACCGGCCCGCATCCGGTGCCCCGCTCCACTGCTGGAGCTGCATCGTGGTGACGTGCTCGCGCTCTTCGTCGTCGAGCACTTCGGCGAACGCTTCGGCGTACTGTTGACGGACCTGCGTGGACGAGCGGCCGACGAAGATGAGTGCATCGGCGCGGTCATCGAAAACCGCAACCGCGCGCCAGCCCTGAGCCTTGGATTCGGTGGTAACGAGCATTGGTGTAACCCTCCCTGGCTTTGAGTGATGGGCGTCGCTGATCCATCGAGCGACGTGCAGATAACTTGACAATTGGAGGGGTCGCGGTCAAGAAAAAAGTGCTCAATCTGTAAACTTTGCCTCAAGTCCGTGGCTCGTACTGCAGATGCGTCGGACGAAATGTTAGTGACCGAGTGCGCTCAACTCCGGACGCGGAATGTGATTCGCCCGCGCGTCAGATCGTAGGGGGAAATCTCCACTTTCACGCGGTCGCCCGGAATGATGCGAATGAAGTTCTTGCGCATCTTGCCGGAAACGTGTGCGATGACCTCGCCACCGATGTCCAGTTCGACGCGGAACTGCGTATTCGCCAGAGCCTCTTTGACACGGCCCTCGACTTCAACCGCTTCTTCTTTCGCCATACACCCACCCGGATAAAGAACTGCGACCGTCTGTTACCCGAGACCTACGGATCGACCGAGATCAGTAGAAATAACAAACGCGCACCCAATGGAGGTCCGTTGACCTCACAAACCGGGCGCGTTGATTAAATATCCGCGACTCAATTGAGCGGAAGTAGGAACCGGGCTCAGTAGCGGTCGCCACCGTACCCACCACCGCCTCCGCCACCGTAACCCCCACCGTATCCTCCTCCTCCACCACCGCCGTACCCGCCCCCGCCTCCGCCTCCGCGTCGACCTCCACCGCCCCCGCCACCGTAACCCCCGCGCCCGCCGCCCCCGCCACCACCGCCCTCACGCGGTTTCGCAACGTTAACGGTAAGCGGTCGGCCGTTGATCGCCTGCTCGTTGAGCGCGGCGATGGCGGCCTGGGCCTCGTTCTCGTTGGCCATCTCCACGAACCCGAACCCGCGCGAGCGGCCGGTTTCGCGATCCATTACTACTTGTGCGCGGGTCACCGCGCCGAACTGTTGGAACATTGCGGACAGTTCGTCGTCCGTTGTGGACCAAGGCAAATTGCCGACGTAGATGTTCGTAGCCATGCGGAACCGAAGCCACCGTGCGCCCGTGCCGGGTACACCTCTGGCCCCGCCCACACACGGAGCGGGTACAAGCCGCGAGGGAGACCAACACGCAATCACCCGGCTCATGCCGGAATAATCGTCACAATATAATCATCGCAATCGCCCCCGCAAGAATTTTCTGTACAATCGGCGCGGAAAAACGGAACGGGGCTGTTGGGCGCCAGATCCACGATCTGGCGCCCAACAGCCCCGTTGTGTCCTGCGTTTCGCGCTGTGGTTAGTCCACAATGGCGAGCAGGTCGTCCTCGGTCACGATGAGGTACTCTTTGCTGTCGATGGTGACTTCGCTGCCCGCGTAGCTCGTGAAGAGCACGCGGTCGCCCACCTTCACCTGGAACTTGGCGCGACCGCCGTCTTCGAGCGGCTTGCCCTCACCCACTGCGAGCACCTTACCCTGCTTCGGCTTCTCCTTGGCGCTGTCGGGGAGAATGATGCCGCCCACCGTCTTGTCGTCGGCTTCGAGGCGCTCGACCACGATCTTGTCGTTCAGCGGGACGATCTTCAGCGCTGCCATGAGTCAACTCTCCTGGGGAATCAATCGGTTGCGGTTACTCGTCGGTCGGCGGGCGCGGCGCCTCGACCTTGTCTTGTGGTTCCGGGCGCGGGCCGTAAACCCGTGCGAGCGCCCGTTCCAGGGTGTGTAATACGACGTTCCCGTTCACCGGCTTCGGAATCACGCTGTACACCTGCGCCGCGAACGCTTGGCGGATCAAGTCGTTGTTCGCGTCCGCGGTCATGAGCACGGCCGGCAGAGCGCGATCGAGCGTCTGCCGGATCACCGCGAACGCTTCCAGGCCCGTGAGCCGGGGCATGTGCATGTCGAACAGCACCAAGTGAACAATATCCACCTGGACCAGTTCAACAGCCTCACCCCCGTCCGCGGCCAACATGGTGCGGAACCCGCGGGCCGCGAGCATCTCACCGAGCGTCTCGCGCGTACCGCGATCGTCGTCGGCAATGAGGATCGAGAACCGCCACGGGTCACTCGCGGGAACGGTTATTGTCGGTTCGCCCTCGGACGGGCGCGGTGCGGGAATCATTATTTTAACCTCCCGGACGCGCGACCATCGGGAAGAACCGACCGGGCAACATCGCGTGGAAGGAGTCTGGGAAACAGATTGCAGCAAACGAAGTGCCGAAGCGCACGGGGAGGAATGCGGGACGGCGCTAACCCCTGAAAGATACGTTAGATGCGCACACCGCGTCAAGTCGGTCTGTGCGATTCTCCGAACCGCCCAACTGTCATGTTCATCCTTCCCGCTGACACGATGACAGGAACGCAGGATTTGACCGGGTTCGTTCGTTCGCTTAGCATGCAGCGACAATCTCGCACCGCCTCAAACGAAACCGGTACAGCCCGTTGCTGATTCAAACCCCAAGAGCCCGATGCCGACCCCTCCGAATATCGCTCCGTTCGCCGGGGTACTCGCCGATCTCGCGACCGACCTGCGCCGCGGGTCGTGTTGCCTCGTGGTTTGCGACAAGGGGTGGACGCTCCCGCTCTACATCGGCTTGAAGGAACGCCTCCACGCGGCGGACGTCAGGTGCGGGTATCTCGACGGGCGCGTGAAGGACGCAACTGCCAACAACGAAGGCGGGGTGATGCTCGCGGCCGTCGCTCAAATGCGGTGGGCCGTGCGCGCGGCGGAAGCGGAAGGGGTCGTGTTCGCGGTACCGCACCTGGACGTAATGACAGCAGTAGAAGGCGGGTGGACGTCCGTTTCGCGGGAGGTCATCCCGCTTCTCTACGAGAACGCCGCGACGGTCTGGCTCGGGTTCCAAGATCCGTCGCTGCAACTGCCGCACTTGGTCGAAAAGGTCTTCACGCGCCGGTACGTCATCGAAGAACCGTTCCGCACACTCGAAACCGTCCGGCCGTCACCGACACCGCGGGCGCTTCCATCAGAGGAAGCACTGTCAGCCGAATCTCCGGTAGACACGACTACTTCTTCCCCAATCGATCCGGGTTAAAGTCCGCATCCGTGAGGTTGGCCGGGAGCTTCACCTTCTCGAGCAAGTAGTATTCCGCTTCCTTGCCCGTCGAGTCGGCCGCGACAATCAGAACCGGCAACCCGTAAGACGGCGACTTCTCCTTCAGGTCGAAGAAGTAGGTTCGGCTCCCGCCCTTCGGGAACAGCGGATCGCCACCCGCGCGGAGGTTCTGCGTCACGGCCGTGAGCGGGTACGGGTACTCGTCGCGCTTGACCGGTCCGTGAAGCGTGAGCGTATCGGCCGGGAGTTTGCCGGCTTCCATCTTCGTAACGGTGTCCGCGAGTTTGGTGAGCGCCTTCTCGAACCCGGCATCGCGGATGCTGTTGCGGGCTTTCTCTTTCACGCGCGCGTCATCGGGCGAAACGGGCGGCACAATGAACCCGGCTTTGAACAGCTTGTGGTCGCCCTGTCCGAGCATCAGGTACAACTTGTCCTCGTGCTTCTTGGGGAAGTATACCACCTCGCGCCCCTTACCACTTTCACTGATCGTCCGCGTAAACACGCTCATCGGTTCCCGGCGGAACTGGAACAGCACGACCTCGCTGGTGGACGCACCTTGCGGGTTGATCTCCCGGCGCGTGACAGTGGCCTCGAACGTGTCCACGGCCCTCCACGCAGTGTTTGCGGTGGCGATCACCGTCTTCAGTTCAGCGAGGGGCTTTGCGGTCGGTGCGGGGGTAGCGGGAGCTTCTGTATTGGGCTGCTTCGGCGCAAACGGCGAAGGCATCGTTCCAGACTTCGGGTCCGGTCGTTTGCGCAAGGGTGGCAGGGTGCTCATGCTGGCGTCCGTATCAATATCCGGCGGGGAAAACGTTCCTCCGGCCGGTGCGAGATCGTCCGTTCGTGGGGGCACGAGTGGGCGCTCGTCCGACAGAGTCGGGCGCACGGGGGTGCTCGATGCCATTCCGAGCGATGACTGGTTACCGAGAGGTTTGGGCGTGCTCGCGCCGTATGGTGCCGGTGGGTCGGACTTCGCGAACGGCCCTTGAGCACGCGAGTGGTACCGCGAGCAACCCGCGAGAAGAGTAACGAGCGAACAGAACGCAAGTGTGCGGATCATAGTGTGCGTCCGTGCGGAGCCGAGGCAATCTCCACCCGGCACCATAGCCACAACAAGTGTCCGCAGGCAAGATGAGAATGTGAGTGGTGAGGGGAAGGGGCGAAGACCAGAGAAGATGGGAGGGCGAAGAAACGGCACGGGGTGCAGAAGATCGAGAACAGAAGGCAAAGAACAGAGGTCGGGAAAGACCGGGTCTATGCACGCAGTTGCTGCGACCTGTTCCTTCTGTTCATTGCCGCCCGTTCGGGTCTCTCACTTCTTGTACACGGCCTTCGGGTCAAAAATGCGTTCCGCGATGACCTTCAGTTCGCCCTCGTCGAGCTGGCGGAAAAAGCAACTCTTGTAGCCCTCGTGACACGCCGCCCCGCCGATTTGCTTGACCTTCAGCAGCACGGTATCGGCGTCGCAATCAATGAAGACGCCACGCACTTCTTGGACGTTCCCGCTCTCTTCGCCCTTGCGCCACAACTTGTTGCGGCTGCGGCTGAAGTAAACCGCGCGGCCGGTGCGCACGGTTTCATCGAACGCCTCGCGGTTCATCCACGCGAGCATGAGCACTTCGCCCGTGTCCGCGTCCTGAGCAACTGCGGCAACCAGTCCGCCGGCCTTATCGAAGTCGAGTGTGGTGTTCATCAGTTCGTTGATTCTGGGAATGCGGTGTCGTTCCTACGATTCTACGCGCGCCGGCGGCCGAATCACCGGCGCGCCCGCATTAGTAGCGGAACGACACGAACCACCCTTGCGACGTGCTGCGGCTCAATCGTCCCAATCGCGGGTGCCTCGATTGCGGTTCTTGTCGATGGCGCGGCTCACGACGGGGTTATTAAGTACCACCATGCCCCAAATGCCGAACCCAACGGGAACGAACGCACAGAAGCACATGGAGCACAGTAACAGGAACGACGTGAGACCCACAACGGACGCGGTCATGGCCCAGCCGTAACTGGACAGCGCCCGCATCTTTCGCCCGCCGACGACCATCACGATCGTGTACGGCAGCACGCACAGCGCGGAGAACACGCCGAACAGCACCGCTCCCGTCTCGTCGCCGTTACGGTTGTTCGCCTGCAGTGCGGCGGCAAAAAACCAGTACAACGCGCCGCCGGCCAGGAGCAACCCGCCGACCCACCCACTCACCTCCAACCACGTACCCGGGCCGTGGGCCAAGCGGGTCGCCTCCTGGCGCTCCCACTCGTCGCGCTCCGGGTCGGGGCCGCGGCGCCGGCGCCGCGGGCGGTCGTAGTCGTCCGCATACCTGTCGTCGCGCCGGTCGCGCTCGAACGGCGCCGGCGCGACCTCGGCCGGCACGAACTCGGTGGCGCAGTGCGGGCACCGCACCGTCCAGTCGCGGTAGGCGTCGTCCACTTCCAGCGCGCGGGCACACGACGGGCAACTAACCGTGGGCATTCGGGTGTCCTGTCGGTGTTCAGTACCGGTCCGGGGAATACGCGGCCCGGCGGCGCGCGGCGAACCCGGCCTTAACGTCCGGTTGCCCAATAATCACGAGCGCCCAGATACCGAAAACGAGGCCGAGGAAGCAGCAGCCACTCGTACATGGCAAGAGCGCGAGAACGGACCCCGCGATCGGCCAGAACTTCCCGCTCAAGCTCATCAGCTTCACCCCGCCGATGAGCGTAATTACCGAAAACACCCCAATCATCGCATAGAACGGAATCCACCCGATTTTCGCCCAGTCGCGGAACTGATTCAGAAGCTGGATCTGATCTTTCTTCTGGGCGTCCGGGATGCCCGGGTTCTGTTCGACCTTCTTGACCTCTTCGTCGAACTGCGCATCGAGAGTGGCGAACTGAACGATCCCCAGAGCCACCGAGAGAAATCCGAAAACGGCCACAACGATCAACCCGATCGCGGGAGCCATCACCTTGCTTTTGGCGCGGCGAATCGCGCGCTCGTCACGGTCCCCGCGGTCGTCTTCGCCGAAGTCGCTCTCGCGGTCATCACGATCGGGATCGTCGCGGTAGTAATCGTCGCGGGGGTCACGGGACATGAACGCCTCGGAGGTGAAGGGACTCAGTAAGTAAGGAGGCTAAAGATGTCGTAGCCGACGAGCGGCGCGCGACCGTTCAGGAACGCGAGTTCGATGAGGAACGCGCACCCCACAACACTGCCGCCGGCGAGTTCGATGAGTTTGCACGCCGCCGCCATCGTTCCGCCGGTCGCCAACACGTCGTCCACGACCAGCACCCGCGCGCCGGGTCGGATCGCGTCCGCGTGGACGTGGAGTTCGGCCGAACCGTATTCGAGGTCGTATTTGAAACTGTGGGTCTCGCCCGGCAATTTCCCCGGCTTGCGGAGCGGCACGAGCGGCTTCTTGAGTGCGAGCGCCATCGGTGCGGCGAACAGGAACCCGCGGGCCTCGGCCGCCGCGATCACGTCGATCCCGCCCGCCGGGTAGTGGCCCGCGAGTTCGGCCACCGCGAACCCGAACGCCGCCGGGTCGCCGAGGAGCGGCATAATGTCTTTGAACAGGACGCCGGGTTTGGGGAAGTCCGGCACGTCGCGGATGAACGCTCTGAGATCCACAGCGGACTCCTGGCGGAACTCGGAACTCTGGGGCATGTCTTAGCGTACTGCGCCGAAACGGGAAGAACCGGACTCTGTTAGTGGAGCGTGACATGAATCTGACCATTCGCCCCGCGACCCCCGCCGACGAAACGGTGCTCGCGGCGTTCAACACCGCGATCGCGTGGGAGACCGAGCACAAGCACCTCGACCCGACGGTACTGGCGGCCGGCATCCGCGCGGTCTTCGCCGATCCCGCGCGCGGGTTCTACACGGTAGCGGAGAGCGGCGGAGAGGTCGTCGGCCAAATGATGGTCACGTTCGAGTGGAGCGACTGGCGGAACGGCTGGTTCTGGTGGGTGCAGAGCGTGTACGTGCGCGAGGACGCGCGCCGCGGAGGGGTGTTTCGCGCGCTCTATCGCGCGATCGAACAGCGGGCCGCCGCCGAACCCACCGTGATCGGGCTGCGGCTCTATTTCGATCTGGAAAACACCCGCGCGCAGGCCACGTACCGCGCGCTCGGGATGAGTGATACGACCTACGGAATGATGGAAGTGTACCCGCTACCGGGGCGCGACGCGCACATCGGATGAACCCTCCCGCACTGTTCCCGATCAGTTGGTTCGCGGCCGGAGTTGTGACCCCGGAGAGCGCGAGCGACTTCATGCGCTACGCACAGGCCGCGCCGAACCACCCCGCGCGCCACTGGCTCTGGGCCGCGTTCCGCGACTGGTCCGAGGAGCGCGAGCGGCTCACGCCGGACGAGTGCCGGGCGGCTTACGCATTGGGGGAAGCGGATCCGGACCAAAACCTCGGCACCGCGATGATGTGTCACGCGGTGTTGCAGCGCACGTGCCCGGCCGACGTGCGAGCCGCTGCGACGCGGAGCGACCGCACGGCCGTTCGGAAGACCGCGGGGGCGTTTCGGCAGTGACGAGTCGGGGGCGAACGGAACCGAAAATTTTTTGTTGAAAGATTTCACTCTTACGAATCGTAACACGTCTCGAGCTGGGCGCCTTGTGTTTGTTTAGGCGGCGCCCGACTTCAACTCGATAGCTATGTCTCCCGACCAATAACAGCCATTGTTGGTCTAATAAAGTCACGTTTGCCTATTGGCCGGCGCGGGCACCCGTGCCGGTCGCGATATCCGGTAGCCCGCTGAACTGACCCCCGCATCACGGAATCACGGCAGCGCGCCCGGCACGAAGCGGCGAAGGGGTCCGCGTATTCACATCGTGACTTGAGGAGACCCGTATGACGAGGTTCTGGACCTACGGTGTACTCGCCACCGTGCCGATCGTGCTCTGCTGGACCGCGCTTGTGCCCGGAGGGGCGCCGGCCGACGACAAGGCCACCAAACTGCCCCCAACGAACCTCCTCGGGCTGACCTACCAGCCGCTCCCGGAGTGGGTGCCGTTCGAGTCGAAGGACACCGTTCAGAAGTGGATCGATGAGAACGATACCAAGGCAATGACCCTGCACTCCTGGCAGTTGTGGGGCGGGCTCACGGAGCTGGTGACGCAGAAGGCCGGCGGGGAAGAGTACCGGGTGCCACTGTTCGAGACGTGGTTCGGTAGTGGCTTTACTGATGGCACAGGTTATAGAGCCGGATAAAGTACCAAAGTGCCCCGAGATGATTCCTCTCGCACTTGGAGAACGAGAGGGTCTTTCGCACGAACCGGGCGCATCGCTGGCGGAGGGTGAGCCAGAAGCGCTCGACATGGGCGGTGAGGCCCGTGTCCTTGCCCACGGCCCGGTGCCGGGCGCGTGGGATCGCTTGGCGGTACGAGGCGAGGAAGTCGGTGTACACGGTGACCCCGGTCCGGTACCCACGGGGCAATGCGCCCCAGAGGCGCTGGGCGGTTGCGGCGGACCGATCCCCGACGACCATCGCCAGAACCCGACGGGTGCCCTCGTCCAGGGCCACCCAAACCCACCGCACCTGATCCTTGGACCCTACGAAGCTCCACAACTCATCGGCCTCGATCACGACCGGACCGGACTTTTTGGGGGCGGTCCCGGGTCGCGCGGGGTGTCGTCCCGGTACAGGGCGTTGACGAACCCTTGGATCCAAGACCGGGACCGGCCGGTGATCCGGGCGATGGCTCGGATCCCGACCCGCTCGCCCAGCAACCGGAGCACCAGGGCTTGGTCGGACGCGCCGACCGGACCCTTCTTGGGAGCGGCCACGAACCGCCGGCGGCACGCCTGGCAGCGGAACACCGGAGTGCCAGAAGCGTTGGCCCCGTTCCGGACCACGTGAGTTCCCGAGCACCGGGGGCACGGCGGGATCGGGGCCAGGGCGGTAGCCGATTTGCTCATCCGGTCAGAGTAGGACCATGACACCGTTCAAGCCACTACCCGTGGTTCGACCCGGACCAGGTGTTCGGTCCCCCGCCGGTCGTGGAAAAGAAGCCGGCGGGCCGACCGTTCGCGCGCCCGCGGCAACTGTTGCGAACCCAGCCCGGTCACCTCCGACTCCTGGGGGCCGAGGCCCCCGCTCCTCCGGCGGACCCTGTAGACCCCATCAGCTTCCGTGCCGTCACGGTCAAGTACAACCGGGAGATGCGGGACCACGCACAAGCGAACAAGTTTTACGACGGCGCGACCCTGCAAAAGATCAACGACAGTTGGGGCCAGACACCGGTCGCCGACCGGAACCTGAAGCCCTACCCGGACCGCTCAGTCATGCTCAAGCCGGTCTTCCAGTTCATCAGCGGGACCGAAGCGACGCTCCTCCCGTACTGGGCCGGTCCGGACAAGCGCATCGACCAGACCAAGCCACCGGGACCGAACAACTGGAGCGAGAAAATGCTCATCCTCCCGCCGGGGCAACCGAAGGTCGCCGTCCGGGGCATGCCGACCATCCCTCTCGACCGGTTTTATCACATGAAGTTGACGGCCGCCGAGGTCGACTACCTGAACAAGAATTTCGGCCCGTTCAGCCCGCCGATCAGCGCGGGCGACTACGCGATCCTGACCGGGATGCACGTTTCGACCCGCGAGATCGACAACTGGACGTGGCAAACGTTCTGGTGGTCGCTCACCAAGCCCGTGATCCCGGACGCCGCGAAAAAGCGCATCCAACCGCCGTTCGACAACTACGAAACTCAGGTCGGGTACTCGTTCATGACCGGCCCGCCGCGGGCACCGCCAAGACCGAAGGGAACCCGAACTCGCTGCCCGTGGTGTGCTACAACCCGTATCTGGAAGCGGGTTTCGGGAACAACGTCTTCGACCCGCCGTTCAAGAACCAACTCGGTATTGAATCGAACTGCATGAGCTGCCACCGGGCCGCGGCGTGGCCGGGGTCCACGGCACTCTACGTCTCCAACGGGCTGATAAAGCCGGGCGACCCGATCTTCTTTACCAAGAACACGAAGGCCGACTTCGTGTGGGGTCAAACGAACGTGAATCCCCCGCCCGCGCCACCGAAGAAATGATCCGCTGACGGGTGGCTCGAACGCCATCTGTCCCGGAATGGCGCCCAACAAAAAACGCGGGCGACCAAGTGGTCGCCCGCGCTACTCGGATGCCGAAATTAACCCGCGATCACGCAACGGGGATCGTCGAGAGCAATTCGTCCACCCCGGTCGCAGAGCCCGCTAACTGTGCCAGGAACGTGCAGCCGGCGCACGAGCACTTGTGCTTCATCGGGTCGGCCGATGCGGTATAGATCGCGTCGCTGGCTTTGGGCGCTTCCACAGGGACAGGTGCCGACTGTTGGTTCGTGTCGGTCGTGTTCGTTGTCGAAGCAGTGTGCAACCCGGCGTAGAGCCCGTCGTAAGTAATTGGCGTGCCGAACGGTGCGGTGAACGGCGCGTTCGCCCCGCCCGCCTGCATTTGCTCGAAGCTGAACACGCGAGCGTAGGAACTGCTCCGGTTCGCACTGGCCGCGACGAGTTCGGCGCGGCCGTCGCCGTTCGTATCGCGCAGTGCCAACCGCGCGCCGCTCGGATCGGTCGGCGCGAATGCGTAGAAGCTTCCCACTAACGGTAAATCGTTCGCCTGGATGCCGGGGTTGTTGGTCAGGGTCGCACCGGACCACACCTTGATGTGTGCCGGTCCGCGGTCCGGGGCGATCGCCAGTTCCGCGAACCCGTCCCCGTCCATGTCGCCAACCGCCGCGTTCAAACCCGACCACAAGCCAGCGAACGCGATGAAGTCGGGCAGCAACCGGGTCGCCGTAGCGTTCCGCAAGTCGGCCCCGCTGTAAACCGCGACGCGCCCCTCGGCCTGTCCGCCGGTCGTTACAATCACGTCCGCGAACCCGTCGCGGTTGATGTCCCCCGCTGCAACGCGAGCACCTCCACGGAACGCCGGGTTGTCGAACGCGAAGAAACTCGACTGCACCCGGAGCCCACCGCCCTCAATGCGGAACGTCTGGATGTGCGGACCGGCGCCCGCATCGGCCGAAACGACCAGTTCGGACTTCCCGTCGTGATCGATGTCCGCCGCGGCCAGGAACAACCCGCCCGTGAACCCCTGGAAGATGACCGTCTGACCCACCATGATGCTGCCGTCGCGCCCGTCCATCAGTTGAACGACGGCCTGCGGACCGGCACCCGTGGTGAAGGCGTAGTCGGTCACGCCGTCGCCGTTGAAGTCGCCGCTCGCGACCCGGAGAGCACCGCGGTACCCGGCGAACGGTGTCAGGCGCCGACCGGTATCGGTCAGAACACCGTTGGAGACGACGAACAGCGACACCGTGCCGTCCGTGTTCCCGGTGAACGCAACCGCGTTCTGGCTCGCGACCGGCACCGCGGTGAACGTCGGCGTCGCGGGCGCTGCCACCGGCGCGCCCCAACCCAGATCCCGCAGGGCCGCAGCGTCCAGGGCCGACCAGCTCACCCGTGTTCCATAGGTCAGCGTCGGATCGAGACTTAGCGCTTGCCCGCCGAGAGTGGCCCCGTCCGCCCAGTGCCCGCCGCCCGGGGCCAGCGGCACCGGCCCGCCGTAAAGCGCGTTCGCATTCGCTCCGTAGAAGTAACCGTTGCGCGACAAATTGGTCCATTGGGTCGCGGTACCGATCCCGAGGACGTGACCGAGTTCGTGAGTCGCGACCGAGTAGAAGTCCAGTTCGTTCCGATCGAGCCCGTCCGTGGTTTGGCCGTAGTGCCAGGTCTGGGTGCTATCGAACGTGATGCTCCCGCCCCACGGGGCGAACCCGGAGTGCCCGCGCGTTTGGATCGTGTTGATCCAGGCCTGGCTCCCGGAGATGCCGTACCCGCCGAACCCGCCGAACCCCGCTTCCCCGCCCGTCAGAGCGCGAGCGCCCACATAGATGCGGAGCGTGTTCGCGCCGACCGCGAGGTTCGCCACACTGGTTTGGCCGCCGGTCGCGGGATCGAAGAAGGAGGCGGTCCAGGTGTTGCCTCCGGACGGAATAATGGCCGAGAGGTTGGCCGACAGGCTGTTGCCCAGTTCGTTCGCGGCCCGTTCCATCACCGCGCGGGCTTCCGCGTTGTTGAAGAACCCGCCGACGTCGCGCGAGTAGTCCAACTGGATCAGGACCGCGGGCACTTCGCGCGCTTCGAGCCGTTCGAGCCGAAAAGCGGGACGCAGAGCTCTCAGCGACGAGGAGCGCTTCGGGGTTCGCGTCAGCCACTTGAACATAATGAGGCGCCTCAAGGTCCGTGCCGCGGCCCGGAGCGCAGGGGCATAGCGCCCCGCGCCGGCTCGAACGGCAGCAGCGAAAGTCTGTCTGGAGTTAGGCAGTGGGCGTCAACGACCGCGCCCGGCGGCACGGTAGCCGTTGGGACGAACACGCGGACCCGCCGGTGCGAGCCGGCCGGACCGAATCAAAATCCGAGAGGGGGCCGAGGGTTGGCGGCGCGGTTCTTAAGGAGAACCGGGCGCATCGACCGACTAGTGCTTCACTGGCACCCACGCGCCGGGTGATCGGGGAGGGCCGATCGGAACGCGGCGTGCGTTTCAGATACGAGTCTTTAGGACACCCAACCGGACCGCGTCAACCAACGGATTTGCCCGGATTTCGCGTATTTTTTTCGTTACGCTGGGCGCATCAAAACCTTTGCCCCAAATGGGCTCAGTTTTCAGGTGGAGCCACGGACGGTGTAAAGCTACGGGAACATGTCGATGCGCGAACACTCAGCGGCCCGCGTTGATGGCACAGTACAATTGGGCCGTTCACTTCTCTGACCCGTGAATTCGCGCGAAAACAAGCAGCTACCGATTGATGCGATATGTAATTGCAAGAAGGCGAATATTCATTTGCTTCCCGTTATCCAAACAGCCACACGTCTACCGTTTCGCCGGGCGCGTAATTATCGCGCTCGGGCGGTACGAGCACGAAGCCGTCCGCGACCACCGCGCTACTGAGGTTCGATGCGCCGCCCGACGCGACCGGTGCGACCCCGCCGGCCTCGCACTTCACGCGCACGTAATCGACGCGCCCCACCGCGGACGCGATCGGCTGCGTGAGTGGGAGCGCGACCTTCTTATAAGGGAGTTCCCAGGTCAGGCCGCCGAGTCGCCGAACCACGCGCCCGGCGAACAGGTCGTAGGCACACAAACACGAGACGGGGTTACCGGGCAGGAGGAAGAGAGGAGGTGAAGGGGTGAAGGGGTGAAGGGGTGAAGGGGCCGTTTGCTCTTTACTCGTTCCCGAAGCGGGCACGAACCCGACTCCCAGGGGAGCTGCCGGTCGCAGTGCCACACCGTGCACGACGAGTTCGCCCAACTCGGCCACAGCGCGTGGGGTGTGGTCCTCCACCCCGACCGAAGTGCCACCGGAGCAGAGCACCACGTCCGCAATGGTCGCGGCCGCGCGGAGCGCGTCGCGCACGGCCTGATAGTCGTCCCTGATGTATTGCACGGGGAGCACGTCCGCGCCGTCGCGAATTGCGAGTGCGGTCAGCATTGGTGAGTTGCTGTCGACAATCCTGACGCCTTCGGGCACGAAACCGGGCGGGAGCAGTTCGTTCCCGGTTACCAGAATCGCGACACGCGGTCGACGCACGACTTGTACGGTCGCTGCGCCAATCGAAGCGAGCACGCCCACATCCTGTGGCCGGAGCCGGCGCCCCGCGGGTAACACTTCACTCCCGCGCGCCACGTCTTCGCCGATGCGAACGACGTGCTTGCCCGCCGCCAGCACTGCACTCGGTAACACGCGACCGTCCGGTTCGATCCGCGCGAACTCCGCCATCAGCACCGCGTCGGCTCCCGTGGGGATCGGCGCGCCGGTTGTGATTCGCACGGCCTCCCCCGGTCCCACTTCGCCCACGAACGGGCGCGCGGGAAGTGACTCACCTATCACTGCGAGCGGAACCGGCGTCCCGGCTGTGTCAGCAGCGCGCGCTGCGAAACCGTCCATCGCGGAGCGGGCAAAGCCCGGCACATCGACCCCGGACACGACCGGTTCCACGAGGACGCGCCCGGCGGCACCGAGTAGCGGAACGGTTTCGCCTCCAAGCACGGCTGTTCGCACTTCCAGGAGTGCGAGAACCGCGTCCACACTGGCACGTTCGCGGAACCCGCGCATCCGCACGTCAAAGAACGGGGGCTTGCCCGATTCGGTCATTCCACAGTGCTCCGGTGGCCGCACAATCCGCACAACCGCAAGTCTTTGCCAGACTTCGCAAATCATCGCCGCCCGCGCGACCCGCACAACCGTCCGCTCATCGCACAATTCGCACAACTTTCGCTCAAGCTGTGAGTTGTGTACCCGCAAGTCGGCCCTACATTTGGATGTCAAGTACGTCAGCCGCAGCAACTGCGCGGCTCGCGGGGCGAACGCCCGCGTCCCCCCAACAATGCGCACGGACAGCCGAGACTAACGACGGAGCGGCCCTTATGAATACCAAGCGTTTCCTACTGACCTTGATCGCCTTCGCGCTCATGCTTCCGCTGTCCGGGTGCGGGTGCCGTCGGAACAGTTGCAACGACGACCGCCGGTACGCTCCGCCGGCCGGCTGCTGCGACAAGAACGCCCCGCCGGACTTCCTGCCCAACCCGCGGCCGTAACCGCGGATCTTGAGTGAAACTGTGCCCGTGCGGATCAGAACATACGTGGTCCGCACAACCGGCGCACGTACACCGCGCATTCGGCACGACCGCACCCCTTTCACCAACCGGGTGATTTTTCCTCGTCGCGCCAGCACTCCGACATTCTCCCAATCTCCGACTAAATCTGCGCCCCTCGTGTTTGCACCGACTCCGCCCCCGCGCATGATTCCTTCGGACGGCAGGGGAACGCCGCGGCTCGCCGCGAAAAGGAGTCACCACAATGAGAAAGCGCCTTGTGTACCTCGGTCTCTTGGCCGCGGTCTCTCAACTCTTCGCGACCGGGTGCCTGTACCACCCCGTTGCGCGTTGGCGAGCGAACCACCCGTGCCTGACCTGCGGGCCGGCCGCTCACCCACTGTTGCACCCGATTCAGACCCGGCGGGCACTCATTGGCGAACCGGTCGGTGCGGTCGGTCCGATCGTCGGCCCCGTGGTGGGGGGACCGGTGTCCCCGCCGTGTCACGGGTGCGGATCGGCGCCGAGCTTCTCCGGTATCCCGGTTGATGGCATCCCAGTCACGCCGACCGGCTACCCGACGATCGGCTACCCGACACCGCTCACCCCCGGCCCGATGGTGGTTCCGTCGAACCAACTCCACCAGCCGATGCCGGCGAAGCCGTAGTCGGCGAACCGTATTTCATTCGAGCCGCGTCGGGTTCATTTACCCGCGCGGCTCTTTTGCTTTCTCCTCCGCCGAACTGCCGCGCAGGTAAAGCGGCTCCAGTGCGAACAACTCTTCCTTTGTAAGCGGCGCCAGCTTTCGCCCGACCGCGAACACACTCTCCACGCGCGGCTCGCGGTCGGTTTCTGGCGCGCGGGCGTTAGTAGTGGGGATTTGCGCATCGTACACACCCACACCCGGCCCGGTCACCACATCATCGGCCGCCACACCCACGACAAACGCAACGGCAGTAAGAATTTGAAGATGGTTCGTGGGGAGCCAGCCGTCGTGCTGTCGCACGAATCGTTGCGCGTAGACCAGCCCTTGAAGCGCGTCCGCGATCACCCAAACGTGTGTAGCTTCCGCCGGCGACTGGTGCGCGATCGCAGCGAACGTGTCCACCGCACGGAGTTCGCAGCCGGTCGCGTAGGCGAGTGCTTTTGCGGTCATCAGCCCGACGCGCAGGCCCGTGTAGCTGCCCGGTCCGCGACTCACCATGACGCCGGTCAAGTCACCCGGCCCGAGTGATTCGGCCTTCAGGAGCGCATCAACGGTGGAAATCATGTCGCGCGCGTGCCGGCGCGACGAATCGAGTTCGGCCGAGCCGACGAGCGAGTCCCCGCGCGCCAGGCCCACGCGGGCGGTGCGCCCGGACGTTTCAAGGACGAGCCAACTTTCGTTCATTCGAGTTCGCCGCTACGGTGCTTTCCGGTGCGCGATACCATTCGCACAATGGGGGGAATTCTAGGCGGGCGAGCCGAGAGAGTAACCATTGAGGGTCCGATGTCCGATACGGCCACCATGCACATCGACGGCGCGTCGCGCGGCAACCCGGGGCCAGCGGCCTACGCCGTGGTCCTCGCGCGCCCGGGAATGCCCGTCGTCGAAGAGGCGGACACCATCGGCACCGCGTCGAACAACGTGGCGGAATACACCGCGTTGGTCGAAGGGTTATCGCTCGCGGTCGAACTCGGCGTGAAGAAGCTGAACGTCTTCAGCGACAGCGAGTTGATGGTGAAGCAGATGAGCGGCGCGTACAAGGTCAAGAACGAAGACCTGCGCCCGCTGTACGAAGAGGCGTGCAAGCTCCGGCGGCAATTCGAGCAGATCACGATTACGCACGTGCGCCGCGAGCAAAACACCCGCGCGGACGCGATCGGCAACGACGCCCTCGATGGCAGACCGCGGAAGCGGGGGGGGCCTACCCCTCCGGCCCCCCTCCTGTCCGGGAAGGGGGAGCAGGCGCGCGATCTCTTTGCGACTGAAGCAACATTATTTGACCGCGAAGGGTCTGCCTCCCCCTTCCCGGACAGGAGGGGGGCCGGGGGGGTAGGTTCTTCCAGTACCTCCGACGCCCCCATTCGCGCGGATGCGATTCAGTGTCTCGCGGACGCCGCCCAACACTGGGCCGCGAACGGGCTGAAGGGGCTACCGCCGGAGGCGGTGTGGGAACAGTTGTGGTCTCTGTTGGACGAAGCGGGTGTGCTGAAAAAGAAAAAGGCGAAGTGACATGCCGGACATTCTGTTCTTCGACGAGATCAGCGACGCGGAAGCGAACCTCGTCGGCGGAAAGGGACTGAGTCTCGGCAAAACGGCACGGGCGGGTTTGCCGGTCCCGGCCGGGTTCGTCGTCACGACGCAGGCGTACCGGCGGCTCGTGGACCGCGGCATCCGCGCCGACTCCGGGTTCGTGCGCGCGGTGGCAGGCGCTTACGAAACTCTGGGGAGTGGATTGGTCGCGGTGCGTTCGAGCGCCATCGCCGAGGACGCGGCCGACACCAGTTTCGCCGGTCAGCAGGAAACGATTCTCGGTGTGAAAGGTGATGAGTCGCTACTGAATGCGATCGAGCGCTGCTGGCGCTCACTGTTCACCGAGCGTGCGGTCGCTTACCGCGCTAAGCAGAACGTCGAAGCTGCCGGCCTCGCGATGGCGGTCGTGGTGCAGAAACTCGTGCAGGCGGAATCGGCCGGCGTGCTCTTCACACGCGACCCGCTCGACCCGGATGGTCAGCGGATGCTCGCGGAGGCATCTTGGGGGTTGGGCGAGGTCGTCGTATCGGGTCGCGTGCAGCCCGACCGGTTCACGCTCGACCACGCAACGGGCGCGGTTCTTACCCGCGCGCTCGGCTCAAAGGCGGTTCGCGTCACGGCCGGTGTCGAAGAGCACGTTCCGCCAAACCTTCAGCGGCAGTTCTGCCTGAGTGACGCAGCACTGGCACAACTCGTGGACTTGGGACGCAAGGTCGAAGCGTTCTACGGCGATCCCCGCGACATCGAGTGGGCCTTTGTCGATGACACGTTTCACCTGCTACAAGCGCGGCCAATTACGGTGGCGGGTGCGGCCGAACGCGAACAGGTGCGCCAGGCCGTTATCGCGGAGTTGAAGACCAAGGCTGATCCGCGTGGAACCGCGTGGGTGCGATACAACCTCAGCGAGGTGCTCCCCGAACCAACCCCCATGACCTGGGCCGTCGTGCAGCGCTTACTTGCGGCCGATGGCGGCTTCGGCGCGATGAACCGCGACCTCGGTGCTAAGCCCGATCCCGCCCTCGGCTCCCTGTCCGGGTTCGATCTCGTCGCCGGTCGGCCGATGGCGAACTTGTCGCGCCTTCCGCGCATGCAGTTCGCCCGCCCGCCGCTCGAGTACCCGCTGGGCACGTACAAGAAGGAACCGCACAAGGCGCTCGACCCGAAGCCGGTGCTGAACCCGCTCGCGGGTCAGGGCTGCGTGCTCGGGCTCCTCGCGCTGCCGGGCACGATCCTGGGACTCACGCGGTTGATGAACACCACGAAAAAGCAATCGGCCGACTTCGCGCAAAAGTTCGAGACTGAAACCGCGCCCGCGTTCGCAACCGCCGCGAAGCAGGCACTTGCACAAAATTGGTCCGCGCTAGAGCCTCCCGCACTCGTGCGCGAATTCGAGACGTGGACGAACAAAACACTCGTCGAATTCGCCCGCGACAGCCTGAAACCCACAGTGTTCGCGGACCTCGCGTGGAGCGAATTGTTCGAGCAACTCAAGCCGAAGCTCGGTGCCGATCGCGCCCGCGCCACGGTCGGCGAACTCAGCCTCGGCGCTGCGCCGCCGGGAGAGGCCAATTTGCCGGGCGGGATTCGCGACCTGGCGAACGAGCGAATCACGCGCGCGGCGTTCCTGGAACAGTTCGGCCACCGCAGCACGAACGAAATGGAACTCGCGCAACCGCGCTGGAGCGAAGCACCGCAGGAACTCGACAAACTGGTGCGCGGAACTGCGGGGCGCGAGCACACGGCCGTTGCCGCCGATGTGGACAAGATCGCGGCCGAAGCGAAATTCGGTGAACCGTACCGCGACCAACTCGCCGCGAAGGTCCAGCGCCTGCGCACATACCTCGGACTGCGCGAAGCCGGCAAACACTACCTACTGCTAGGCTTCGCCGTTATTCGTCGTGCGCTCGTGGAACTGGATCGCCGATTCGAGCTGAACGGCGGCATCTTCTTCCTCACACCGGTCGATTTGCCCGATCTGCTCGCCAAGAAGGATCTCTCCGCGAAGATCACCGCCGCGCGCAAGAAGCGGCAAACGGAACTCTCGCTCGAAGTGCCGCAGGTACTGTTCAGCGACGACCTCGACGCGATCGGCCGACCGCTCCCCGAACCCGTCGGCGGTGACAAACTCGAAGGCGTGGCACTCTCCGCGGGCGTAGCGGAAGGCCCGGCGCTCGTGCTCACCGAACCAACTGCAGCGCCACCCGAAGGCGGATACATCCTCGTGTGCCCGTCCACGGACCCGGCCTGGGTTCCGCTATTCGTTCACGCGAAGGGGCTCGTGATGGAAACGGGCGGCGTGCTCTCACACGGCGCGATCGTGGCTCGCGAGTTCGGCCTGCCTGCGGTGGCTGGCTTGCCCAACGCGACGCAGCAACTCAAAACGGGCCAGATGCTCCGCGTCGACGGCGGACGGGGAACAGTGACAATCGTAGGCGGAGCGGGAACGTAAGTGGGTAGCGTCGCAAGGCACATTTACGAGCCGGTTGTTTAGTCCCCTATCTCGAACCGGTACCACGGGCCGTACAGGTGCGTGTAACACGCCCGGTCAAGCTCCTCAGCTTCCATCGGTAGGGGGGCCGTCGGAAGGCCGTCAGGCGCGTAGATCACGCCGACCACATCGAAGAGCTTGCCGTCGGTGCCAAAGGCGACCATTCGCCCGTGGCGCCAAACTTTCTCGACGCGAAACAACCCAATGCGCTTCGCGTTCGTGTAATGCGGTGGGTCGGGATCATCACTTTCGGCGTACCGCTGAAGATCGGGGGCACTCAAATAGGTTCGCACTGTCATCGGCACATCGGTCACCGTAAGCCCGAGAGCAACGGTCCACACAACCAAAACGGAGGCCCATGCTCCCCATGCATTCCTGCTCCGCACAGCGAGACACGCGAAGAAAAAGGCACACCACAGAAAGGCAACCGGAGTGCAAACTGCGATCAAACCGAGCACTTCCATCACGTCAATTGCGCCACCGGATACCACCCATAAAGGCAGCAGCGCGCAGAGCCACGCCGGGGCCGCAAGCAGCCAGACACACAGGCGCTCCATGCCTCACCTTTTGGTCACGTGTTTTTCTTGCGGCCAATCCCAGAGCACACGCAGCGAATAGCACCCATAACGGCACTGAAAATAACCCGGGAACGGGTCGGAGGCGAAAAAGACTCGGGCAAACAACCGAAATCGTCTCTTATCATGGTTGCGGAGTCAAGAATAACGCCACACCGGACAAGTCCATGCGCGCGGCACGGTTTCGAGTCGGGCTGGCCGTAATGTGCGCCCTGGCGCTACATGTGCCGGCTCAGGCGTTTTCTCCCCCACGCGCCACGTCCTATAAGCAGCTCAGTCCGAACGAGAAATATGTGTTTGTCATGCTCGGCACGGACGACCCCGACGACGTGTTTAGCAAAGTGAATGGTGCGAATAGCTGGGAACTTCGGCGCGACTACCCACAGAGCGGGCTCTACACGAACGACGGCTCGAAGACGCCACTGTGGACCGTTGATTGGTACGCTAACTCGGTCGAGATTGCTTCCGACGGCGTGCATCTGATCCGCTTCATGTGGCCGGGTAAGCGCCTCACGCACGAGGCATTTCGCTTTTACGCCAACGGCCAACTGGTGCGGACCTACGAAATTGGTGAATTGATCGACGACCCGCGTCGTTGTGGTGAAGTCGCCGACGCGCCCGGAAACAACTTCCTCCTGTGGCGGGCGAGTGGCCAGTTCCACGATACGAAACCGCAATATACCCTGGCAACCAACGACGGAAACCAGCTCGTTTTTGACGTGCGAACCGGGGAGATCATTTCCGCGTCGCGACCGAGGCGCCTGCGACGGGCGCTGTGGTGGGGCTTCGGATTGGTCGCGGCGGTCGTCGTGGTCATTGTTGTCGTGTGGGACGAGCGACGATTGCGTCCGCGTAAGCTCGCGCCCCGGTCGTGAACTCGGCTCGCACACGTTCGTTCCTCATTCTTCGAGCGTCGATCATGAAAGCCATTTCGGTTCTGTTACTCGTACTTCTCGTTGGCGTCGTTCCTGCGGACGATACCCCACCACCCGCGCCGAAACTGCCCTTGGGCAAAGAGACGACCTACGTCACCGGCCCGCTCGACAAGCACGGGTACATCGATTACGAGGCCGCACTGAATGCCGAGATGAGCAAGGGAATTTCGCCCGAGAAGAACGCGAACGCGCTGCTCGCCCTTGTGGTCGGCCCGGCGCCCGAGGGCGGCGACGGTATTCCGCTCGACTACTACAAGTGGCTCGATATCCCGGTCCCGCCGAAGCAGGGCGATTACTTCGTTGGGGTGTACGCCTACGTTCACGACAAGCTCGGTATTTCGGGCGAGCGGTTGGAAGCGGTTTTCGAGGCGCAAAGCCGGGTTTCGCAGCGCCCGTGGGTACCCAAGGATTGTCCGCCGCTGGCCGAATGGCTGACGGCCAACCAGAAGCCCCTGGCGCTCGCCACCGAAGCCCTGAAGCGGCCCGAGTATTTCAACCCGCTCGTGTCGCGCCGGAAGGAGGGCGATTCGAGCAACCTGATCGGCGCGCTGTTGCCCTCCGTTCAGAGGTACCGTGAACTGGCCTTTGCGTTCTCCGCTCGCGCGATGCTCCGGTTGCAAGACAAGAAGTTCGACGAGGCGTGGGAAGACATACTCACGTGCCACCGACTGGGCCGACTCGTCACGCGCGGCGCCACGCTGATCGAAGCTCTCGTCGGCATCGCTATCACTCAAATTGCCAGCACCGCGACGGTGACCTATCTGGAACGCGCCGATCTCACGTCCAAGCAAGCCCTGAAGTGCCAGAAGGACTTGCGCGAGCTCCCGCACTCGGCTCCACTGGCCGACAAGATCGGTGTCTGCGAGCGCATGATGGGGCTCGATGCGCTGCAGTTGATTCGCCGCGGGATGGGCGGGATGAGCGGGCTGGCGGGACTCGTGGGGAACGAGGCGCCCGTCATCGCGGACGAAAAGAAGGCGCTTGAAATGATGGACTGGACCACGGTCATGCAAACGATGAACAAGTGGTACGACCGCCTCGGCGCTGCGATGAAGATGAAGGACCGCGCGGCGCGGGCCAAAGAGTTCGAGAAAATCGAAGAGGAGTATAAGGCGACCAAGAAGGTGATGGAGGACGCGGAGAAGATGAAGAAACTCCTGAACGAGAAGGACGCGGGAAAGGTGGTCGGGAAGGCTCTGGGCGATGTGCTGATGGGCCTACTTTCACCGGCCGTCCAGAAGGTGCAATCGGCACACGACCGCTCCGAGCAGGTGACGGCCAACCTCCAGATCGCGTTCGCGCTGGCGGCTTACAACAAGGACCACGGGCGCTACCCGGCCAAACTCGCGGACCTCGCGCCCAAGTACATCGCCAGCATCCCCGACGACGTTTTCGTGGGCAAACCGCTCACCTACAAACCGAGCGAGAAGGGGTACCTGTTCTACAGCGTCGGGGTGAACGGCAAGGACGACGGCGGTAACTCATACGATGACGACCCGCGCGGCGACGACCTGCGCGTAAAAATGCCGCAGCCCGCGCTGAAGAAGTAAGGCGCCCCAAACGCGAAACGGTCCGCGCTTCCGAGTGATAGACACTCGGAAGCGCGGACCGTTTCGCGTCATTCACACGCACTTACATTTCGGTCGTGCCGACCGGCTCGGGCGTCGTGATCGGCGCCGGGGTGATTGTGGTGTTGCCGGACAGGAGGGAGTGGCGGTTGATGCCCTTCTCTTCCAGTTTCTTCAACTTGGTGTGGAGCGTGTCGCGGCTGATGTTCAGCAGCTTGGCCGCGTGACTCACGTTCCCGTTCGTCTGCTTCATCGCCTTGCAAATGGCCCACGTCTCGATTTCGACCATGTCCAGGCTCGGCGGCAGGTCGGGCGCGGCGACTGCGGCGCCGGGCGCTGCCGCGGGGACGGCCAGTTCGGTCGTGCCGGTGAGCGGGATCGCGTCGGCCTCGATCGTGTCGCTCTCGCTCATCACCGCGGCGCTCTCGATGGCCGCGCGCAGTTGCCGCACGTTCCCGGGCCACTGGTAGGCCTGGAGCTTCCGCATCGCGGCCGTCGTGAGCTTGAACTTCCGCCGGCACTCGCTGGACACTTTCGCCAGGAAGAACGCGGCCAGTTCGGGGATGTCCTCCGGGTGCTCGCGCAACGACGGCACGCGGATCGGGATCACCTTCAGCCGGAACATCAGGTCCTGGCGGAACCGCCCGGCCTTCACTTCTTTTTCGAGGTCGCGGTGCGTCGCGGCCACGACCCGCACGTCGGCCTTGATGTCGCCCGTCGCCCCGACCGGGCGGAACGCCTTCCCCTCGATCACGCGGAGCAATTTCGCCTGACACTCGAGCGAGAGCTCGCCCACTTCGTCGAGGAACAGCGTCCCTTCGTCCGCTTGCTGGAACAGACCGGGGTGGTCGCGGTCGGCGCCGCTGAACGCGCCCTTCTTGTAGCCGAACAGTTCCGCTTCGAGCAGCGTCGGCGCGATGGCCGCACAGTTCACCACCACGAGCGGCCCTTCGGACCGGCGGCTGTTGCGGTGCAGTGCGAGCGCAACGAGTTCCTTCCCGGACCCGCTCTCGCCCTGCACGAGCACCGTGAACGATTGCGGCGACGCGCGCAAGATCTGTTGGCGCAGGTGGATAACGGCGTTGCTGCCGCCGATGATGTCGTCGGCCGCGGGCGTGTGGGTCCGCAAGCGCGAGTTTTCGGCTTCGAGTGTGCGGCGGGTGCGCAGGATCTCCAACCCGTGGGCCAGGAACCCGGCAACGGCCTCGATGAACCGCACGTCGCGCTCGACGAACGCGCGCCCGGAGCGGTACACGTGGAGCGTGGCGAACGGCTCGCCGGACGCCTTCAGCGGGATGCAGATCGCGTCCGCGAACGAGGACAGCGAATCGGTCGGCGGGTGCGCGGCGCTGAGGTCCGGGAACAGCCAGATCGTTTTGCCGTTCTTCTGGGCCTGTGCGGTGAGTCGGCGGCTGAGCGGGATGTCGATCGCGGCCGATTCGGGCATCACGATCTTGGGACCGGGGTCTTCCGGGTCGAGGCTCAGGTACCCCGCGAGTTTGGCGGCCGTTTGGTTCAGGATCGCGCGCAGGGCGAAGCCGATGAGATCGAGCGGGGTCTTGGTTTCGACCGCGCCGGTCATGAACTTGCACAGCGCGGTGAGTTCGTCCACCCGCAACTGTTTGGCGGTTTGGTCCGGCGGTAGGTCGTTCGGCAGGAGCCGGTCGAGCGGGATCTCGTGGACCTTCGTGGCGTTGTGCGGCCCCTCGTTCAGCGCCTTGTTGGGCATCGTGGGCGGGGCTTCTTTCACCGGCTTCGGCGGGCTCTTCGGTTCGAGGACGAACTTGAGCACCACTTCGCCGATCTTGACCCGCTGCCCGTCGCTCAGTTCGACCGCGCCGTTGACCCGGTGCCCGTCCACGCGGGTGCCGTTGAGCCCGAAATCGCGCACGTGCCAGCGCCCGTCCTCGAAGTAAATCTTCGCGTGCGTCCGGCTCGCCATCTCGTCCCGTAACACAACGGTATTATCCCGGCTGCGGCCGAGCGTGACCGGCTGCCCCGCGGGGGACAGGTCGAGAGTCGGTGGCACGCATTCGCCGCCTTCGAGAGTGAGTCGCGCGCGCATCTGTGGCTACGCTCCAGCGGGGGCCGCCGTCGGACGACACCAGAATGGTGATATGACGGCTGCGACGGCCCCCCAGAACAACCGTTCGCTACGGAAAACTTTAGCACGCATTTTGCTTTGCGGAAGCCCGGTCGCGGGGTTCCCACAACCGGCCCGCGGAACTAAGGTAATTAACGAAGGCAAAATGCACACGAGAAACCGGAGAACGCGCACAAAACGAACAGGAATCGCGAACGCCCGAACGAGCGCGCCCCGGGAGTTCTTCGCACGGTAACAAGAACGCGATTCACATTTGTTGTCGCGCACACCCATCGAGGCTCGAAATGCAGACCCGTATCGAAGGCGTCGCATACGTTCTGGGCGACAACATCGACACCGACCAAATTATCCCCGCGCAGTACCTCACGTACAACCCGTCGATCCCGGCGGAGTACAAAATGTTCGGGAAGTACGCCCTCAGCGGCGTTCCCGAAGCCGCCACGGGGTTGCCCAAGGGCCACGTCCCGTTCCACACGCCCGGCGGGGACGAGTTCGTCTCGCCGTACAAGATCATCATCGGCGGGAAGAACTTCGGCTGCGGCTCCAGCCGGGAGCACGCCCCGATCGCACTGGCGGCCGCCGGCGTGCTCGCCGTGGTCGCGGAATTCTACGCACGCATCTTCTACCGGAACAGCATTAACGGCGGGTATTTGGTCCCGCTCGAAACGAAAGAGCGGCTCGTCGACCGCATCTGCACGGGCGACAGCCTCGTTATCGATATCACCGCGGGCACGCTCACGAACACGACCAGCGGCGAAACGTTTGCGCTGCTCCCGCTGGGTGAAGTCGCGCCGATTCTCGAAGCCGGCGGGCTGTTCCCGTATGCGAAGAAAGTGGGAATGCTGGCGAGTTGATGTGTGAGGTGAACCGCGGTCGCAAGGCCGGTGGGTAGTGGCTGGCACCCACCGGCTCGATTCATTTATTTCAGAGGCTTTGCTTCGTGTCGCGCCAGGTCAATGGGTTGACCGTATTTGGTCGGGCGCGAGAAATAGTTCTGAGCGTCTGCTGGAGAAAGTGGCTGATTGATCTTCGCGTTGGACAGTTCCAGCTCCATCTCGAACTTCTGCTCCTCCCACCGCAACAGCACCTTGGTCGGGTACTGCACGACGCCATCACCAACCGGCACCGTCTTCGCTTCCTTGATTTCGGCGGAGCAAATGAGTTTGTTCTTCATGTTGTAGACAGCGTGTTTCTTCACTTGCGGCCTGTTGCCCGTGGCCGCGTCGCCGTCGAACACAATTTCCTTAGTTACGGGTACTTTATTAGGTGTCACAGCGTTCCAAGAAAGCGTGTACGTGCGCGCTTTGGAGCTCGAATCGACCTTAACCTTGTAATCGGTCGCGGGCGTGCCGGCGGGCGGGAAGTGGGCCATGCCTAACGCCTGCATTACCCATTCGGGCTCGAACGGAATATCACCCGGGATCTTCGCCCTACCTTCGTTGAAATCGATGTGCGAAGCGGACACAAACATTTCGTTCCCGGGAAATTTTCCGTACACCCAAAAGTGCTGATCATTGGACCCGAGATCGACCTTAGCTCCACCTACCAACGTGCCGGCGACCATGCGGAAATTGCGCGGTTGGCTGGCGGTCAAGCCCCCACCGGATAACGGCGGCAGCGGAATGTAGTGGTCGCGCGCGGTCACCCGCACGTCGGCGTCGGTAATGGATTGGAGCCGGTCGGCGCCGTCGTTGAGGTACTTCACGAGCTGTTCGGGCGCGACTTGCGGCAACTCGCCGGTCTTGTTGGGTCCGGGTCGGTTCTGGCCGATGCCCTGGTTTTTCATCCATTCGCACCCAACGGCTGGGCTGAGCGCGAGGGCGACGAGGAACAGGCGGACGTCGTTCATGGGGGCACACCAGTGAGCAGTGACCACTATTCCCAGCCCAGGACACGGAATACTTCGGTCTGTACGGCCACGATCTGTTCGTCGTTCAGGCGCGGATCGACCACATGATGAATCGCACCGCCGCGCGCGTCCCGCACGATCAGCACGTCGCGCCCGTCCGCGTCGCGGGCCGCGTCCTCGAACTTGAACCGCTTCCGGCGCATCAGCAGGAGCGTCGCGACGTAGCGGAAATTCAGCCCGTCCGGATCGGCGGAATCCTTGAGCCGATCGAAGCAGTCCAGTAGCAGGTCGTCGTTGACAACCGCTTTACGCGGCTTGTGCCCCGCGACCGGCACCTTCCCGGCCCAGTACGCCACCGCACTTTGTGGGGGTTCGGTCCACGCCTCCGCCGCGACGTCCGTGCGAACCAGCTTGCCCGCGCTTTCCGTCAGCACCGCGAAGAACCGGTCGCCCGGTTTCAACTCGCGCCCCGTTGCGGCACACACCCGCGCCGGACCCTGAATGTCGTAATCCGTCATTGCAGTCACTCATTCAGTCAACGCATCGTACTCCGCGCCCGCGTCGCGTGACAATCACGGTCGCGGGGGAGTCGGCCCACTTACTGGTCCGGGCACGCGGATTGTTCCGGCGGCACCGTTTGGAGAAGCTGGAGCGAGCAGACGATCCAGCTTGTCTTTGATGGACGAGCCCGTTTCGGCGCCCACGCCCACGAAGGTCCACGACACCGTACCGGACCCGTCGACCA
Source organism: Gemmata palustris (assembly GCF_017939745.1). Taxonomy (NCBI): domain Bacteria; kingdom Pseudomonadati; phylum Planctomycetota; class Planctomycetia; order Gemmatales; family Gemmataceae; genus Gemmata; species Gemmata palustris. The sequence continues at coordinate 6,389,238 of NZ_JAGKQQ010000001.1, forward strand.
CCACGAACCGCGGTACCGATTCGACGCCGTATGCGGTGTCGGCCTGCGTGCCGTCGTAAACGGGAACGCTGAGCTTTCGGCGGTCGCGGTCCTTCTGTCCCGCGGCCAAATCGCCCCACACCGCGAGCGGCACCACGGCGACCCGACCCCCGTGCTTCTCGTGAACCGCGTCGGCGATGGCGAGCGCGAGGTCGGTCGTTTCGCTGCCCGGTTTGAAGAACGCCAACAGTACCGGTTTTCCGCGGTTCTCCGAAAGGCGAAACGGCCCCGCGGTGAAATCGGGCGCGGGGTGGTTCAATTCGGGCCACGCGGGGCGCTTCCGGGCGCTCGTGATCGGCGCCGCGGTGACGGACTCCCCTCGGCGCGCGGCATCGAGTTGCCGGAGCACCGCGAGAACCGCTTCGCGGTACGGGCTGGTGGTGTCGGATTCGGCGAGATACAGCTCGAGCTTGTCCGCGCGCTTCTCGAAGAACCTCGGCCCGTGCTTCACCGCGTCGGCGAGGAACGGCGCGAGGTCGGCACTCGCCGCGAACGCGGTCTCCACGTCGCGCCGGTAGCGCTCGAACGTGCGCCCGATCACCGGCACCTTGTCCTTCAGCTCGTATTTCACTTCGACCCACGCCGCGAGGTCGGTCGATGACCCGTCGCGGTGCTTGATGACGCGGTGGACCTTTCGGGCGGTGCCGTCGAGCGCGGACACCCACACCGCGTCCGCGCGGAGCCACGCGGACCGCCCGCCGACGGGCTTCGCCCAGTTCGCGTGCTGCTGGTTCATTACGAGTAGTACACATTGCTCCCCGGTGACGAAATCGGTGCCCTGCGCCTGCCACACTTCTGCGGATCGGTTCGGATCGGTGGACGCGACCGTCCACGATTTGTCCGGTGCGGACCGCGGGGCGCGGGGGGGGAACAGGCCGAACTCGAAGGGCGCGAACGTGTCGAGCGGGATCGGGGGGAGCGTGCGCGCGGGCGTTTTGGCGTCGATCGTGAGGGGGGGCGGGCCGGTGGGGTGCAAGTGGTGCGCGCTCCCGTCGGCGTGAACGCGGAGCAGGTCGAGCCGCACCCCGGGTGGGGCGGGTTTGTCCGTTCCGCCGCCCGTCACCGCGCCGACCGCGCCGGCGACCGCGTCCCCCTTGCGGCGGAGGAGCGTGAGGACGGCGACGTCCGCCCACGCTTCTTTCTTCTCGAGCACGAGGACGCGAATTTCGAGCTTTTGCGCGCGGCGGAACCGCACGCCGGGGCGCTCGACCGCTTCTTCCACCGTGCCAGTAAATGTCAACTCGTCGCCCTTGGCCAAGCCGGGCGGCTCGGCGGCGGGACAGAGGAGTGCGAGCGCGAGAATTCCACCGGTCACGGGCACCTCGGCTTCGAGTGAGGCGCGAACCATTCAGCCGGCGGTCTTATACCGACGCGCGGGTACGATGCAACGCCAACCCCCTTGCCCCGCCTATTCCGCGCAGATACCGTGTTCGTCGTCGGTCCAGAGGGGACGCGCCGCGTTGGGGCTACGGGGGCAAACGGGGTAACTCCTCATAAGACATAAGCGGCTTTCGCTCCATTTCACACTTCCCACTGCGGACGAGGATCTCGTGACTTTGCTGCTCGTGTTCGCGCTGCTGACGGTGGGGCTGACCGCGCTGTTCTTGGGCGGCACGGTGGTGGCGCAGAGCTACATGTACCAGGAAGCGGCCCCGCGCTTGCCGGTCCGCGCGCTGGCCGGCGGGCTGCTCCTCGGTGGGTTCCTCACGCTGTGGACGTACATCGATAAGAACCGCCCCGGTCAGTACGAGACGTTCTTCAATTTCTCCGCGTATTCGACGGCCGAGTTCACCGAGTTTGAAGCCGTGCGCTGGACGGTCGCCGGGGGCAAGTTCAAGACCGAGGCGGACGGGAAGAAATCAGAGACAATCGTGAAGTTCAAGCGCACGGCGGGCGGAAAGGGTGCGACGTTCGTGGAGGAGGGGACCAACGAGAACTTCAAAACGAACACCGGGCAGTACATGACCGGCGCGATCCGCGTGAAGGCCGCGAACGACCCGGAACCGGTGCGCTACAGCGCCAAGGTCCAGGAGAGCCCCGGCACCAAGATGGAGACCTACACCGCGGATCGTCAATTCGTCGAGGAGAAGGGCGACCGGTACGTGAACGCGACCCAAATGGGCACGCTGTTCGTTCCCAGCACCAAGACACTTTTCGTCGCGCTGTTGCTAAACATTTCTCTCCTCCTGATGTGGCTCGTGGTCACGTGGCCGGTCTTGCGGTACACATTTGCCCACGCGCTCGGGTTCACCGTGGTCGGCACGCTCGTCACCATGTTTGCTCTCATGCCGATCTTGTTCAAATACAACCGCCCGGAACCGAAGCCGGCCCCCGAACCGGTCGCGTGGGTCACCGAACCGGAGAACGGGATTCCGGCGGGCCGAATCGCGTGATTGGCTAAAATCACTGCATGACAGACCTTCTTACTCGCTGCCGCATCGTTCTCGTGCGCCCGCACTACGCGGGGAACCTCGGCGCCACCGCGCGCGTGATGCGGAACTTCGGGCTTTCCGAACTGGTGCTCGTCGCCCCTTACGCTTCCACCGACGACCTCGACGCGCGCCGAATGGCGACGCACGGTCTCAAGGTGCTTGATGCGGCACGGGTCGTGCCCGATATCGGTGCGGCGCTCGCGGACTGTGTCTTCAGCCTCGCCACGTCGTCGCTCACCGCGGGCGTGTTTCGTTCCGGCACGATTGGCACCGCGGCCGAGAAAATGCCCGAGTTGCTTACATCGGCCGAAGCGGGACCGGTCGCGATCGTCTTCGGTCCGGAACCGCACGGGCTGAGCAACGAGGAAATCGGACGCTGCCACGGGATGGTGAACATCCCGTCCGACCCGACGTCCGGGTCGCTGAATCTGGCGCAGGCGGTCGCGATCTGCTGTTACGAACTGCGCAAAGCGTGGTCGAAGTCGGTCAACGAAGCGCGCGGAAAGCCCGAGGTTCCCGAGCGCGCGGTCGCGCCGTTCGCGGACCAGGACCGGATGTTCGAGCACCTGCGCGAAGCGCTCACAGGGGTGGGTTATTTGTTTGGTGAGAAGGGCGATTCACTGATGCACGCGCTGCGTCAACTGATCGGCCGGTCGCTCCCCACGCCGCAAGAAGTGAAGATCCTCCACGGCCTCGCGCGCCAGCTCCTCTGGACCGCCGGCCAAATCAAGAAGAACGAACCAGACGACACGCCGCCCGTTGATCGCCTCGACAGGCCGGATCACTGATATTAAATGCGGGCGGACCTCGGCACCTCTGCAAGAAATTGTCGGGGCCGCGCGTATGTGTTTAGTAACTCGAAATTCACCAGCCGCTCGACCAATACTCGCTATCGTTTGTGGCGGGGCAAAGCCCCTGTGAAGAAACGCCCGCGGCGGTGGTGAGCATTTGTCGTTGATGCCAACCCGTCCCAATGAGACTCGCCCATGCCGTCGTATGTGATTTTGTGGGAGAACAACACGATCGGTCACCGGGCCGTGAACGGTAAGACGTGGGCCGGCCACGTGGCCATCAACATCGGGGAGCGCTTCCAGATCCAAAACAAGCGCGGCGGGGAGAAGTGTTACGTCAGTTGGTGGCCGCAGTCCGCGCAGAAGTTCTCGGGCTTCGGCATCGCTCTCAAGACGCTCGTCCCGACGGCCCTCTCGGGCGAGGGGCTGTCCGAGCAGTTCTTCCTCCAGGACATCGTTAGCGAGAAGTATTTGCCGGATCACATCATCCGATTGGAGACCAGCCCGGAGCAAGAGAACAAGATGCGGGCGTCGTGGAAGGAGATCTCGAACACGTTCTCCGAGAAGGGAACGAAGTATCACGCGCTGCGGCAGAACTGCTCGACGATCGCCTCCCGCGTCCTGCACGCCGCCGGGTACCACGCCCTCAAGTGGTCGGTGGACACCAAGTGGGCCTGGTCCCCGGCGGACATCCGAAAACTCGTTCGCGGCCAGGGGCGCTTCATGAAGTGGACGGAGTTCCTGAGCGTGCTCGATAAGAGTGGCATCAAGGAATCCGACCTGCCGACCAACCAGGCCCGTTCCGGCCGGCTCTGTACGACCGGCGCGCCCTGTCGCTTTCAACAGGGCGAGGAGTTTTACTGGCGGAATCGCTGATACTACTCGGGGCCGTACCGCTACTTTTTCGGCCCGCTCAAGCCTTCCCACGCGAACCAGCCCTGCGCGGCCTTCAGGCGCACGCGGGCCTGGTGCCAGGCCGTCACTTCGGCGGCCACTTCTGCTCGCGCCTTCAGCCATTCCAACGTGACCTGCGGGACGAGGAACTCCGCGCCCGGCTGGTTCGCTTCGCGCTTCTTGATCGCGTCCGCGCGGGACACGGTCCACGTATCGAGCCGGTCGCGGGCCAACTGCACCCGGTGCGTTTGGGCGCTCAAACTCACGACCGCAGCGCGAGCTTCGTCCGCGACCATGCGCTCGCGGGTCTCGATCAGGCTCGCCAGTTGACTCTTCCGCACCGCGAGTTCCGCAAGTGCCTCGGCGCTGGGGCCGCGCGTGTGAAAGGCGAACCGCGCGAGTCCGCGCGCGGGCGGCGGTGAAGCGCCGAGCAACGGGTTCGTCTCGCGCAACCGCTGACGTGCGACGGGAAGGGTGTCGGGCGTGAGCCCCGTCTGAAGGGCACGCAGCCCGCGAAGTTCCGGGCGGTCGGCCAGGGCTGCGTTCACGGCTTGTTCGACACCAACGGGGTCCGCGCTGATGCCGAGATCGGCACTCGGCCACAGGCGCTCGTGCGCGGGCGACAACCCGAGTCGGCGCTTCAGATCGATGTTGAGCAGCTCGCTCCCGGCTTCGGTTTGCTCCAGTTGCGTGAGCATCTGCGATCGTTGCCGCTCAAGGTCCGCGGGATCGAGCGGGAACCGCACATTCGCAGCGCGAGCGCCCTTCGCCTTCGTGAGCATGTCGTCCACGATAGGAAACGACTCGCGGAGCAACTCGGACTGCGTCTCCGCACCTGCGAGTTGGAAGAAGCGTTCCAAGCCGTCCGCAGCCGCCCGGTTCCGCAACTCCAGCGCCGCGAAATACCGCATCGATTGTTGGAGTTTGTCGGCCGCGGTCGCGCAACTCGCCGGTACGCGGCCCTCGTCATCGAGTGCGTTCGCGAGTGACGCATTCTGCGCCGCGAGAGCCTGACACACTGGTTCCGTCACCCGGCGATACGCCCCCTCGGTCGTCGCGCCCACCGGCTTGATGGGCGTTTTCGCGAGCCGCGTTAAATCGGGTTCGAGGTTCGTCGGCTGAGTGAGTGGGAGTTCGACGGCGACCGGGGCCGCGGTCGGAACCGGCTGTCGGACCGGCGCGGGCGCGCGAGCGTGGCACCCGGCCGCGAAGCCGAGCACGACCGCGCACATTCCCCACACGCTTCGCATACCACCCCCGAAACGAACTCCACCTTCCAACTCAATCGGGCGAAGCGATCGTACCGTTTGAGCCGATTTCCCCGAAGGCGCCACTTACCTCATTGGTGAAACTCGCCGGCGGGAACGTGGGTAAGCTGGTGGACATTTACGCGAGAGGAGAAAATTCGCCTCGAGGTGCTCTTGACGCACTAGACCGATCGGTCTACGATCAAACCCATACGCTAGACCGAGCGGTCTACAAAGACCTGTTCTTGACCGAAGTTCAGGCACTTATATTGTTTAGGGTGCGATTCGCATTTTCTGATGGATGAACCGGCGCCAGCAGCGAATCCTTGTGAGGAGATACACAAGCGAGAGATTCCCGGCTTAAGTGATCCGGCGGTCGGCCTGTCGGAGATCGCGATTACCCGGCGCGAGCAGGTCCTCGACGCCGCGGAATCCATCATCGCGGGCCACGGCATTCAGGAACTCTCGCTCAAGAAGATCGAAGACCTCGCGGGCATGAGTCGCGGGCAATTGACGTATTACTTCCCGACGAAGGAATCGATCCTTCTGTCCGTATACGACCGGATGCTGCGCCGGATGATCCGCGAGGCGAAGCTCGCCGACGGCCCAAAGCCGATGACCGGGCGCGCGTGGGAGTGCGTGCAATACGGGCTGAAAAAGCACCTCGAACCGACGTGGCCCCCGCCCGCGGGACGGGACCTTTTGAGCCTGTTGTTCACGTTCCTGGCACAGATGGGGCACCGCGAGGATTACCGAAAACGGCTCTCGCAGTGGTACTCGGAATGGCGGTCGTTCATCGCGGCGGACGTTGCGGGGAGCATCCCGGAACCGCACTCGACCTCGCCCCGCGTGATCGCTTCCCTGATTCAAGCACTGTTCCACGGGTTGGACGTGCAGCTCATGATGGACCCGGACGCATTCGACCGCGACGAGATGTTCGCCACGGTCGTGAAGCTCCTAGTCCCGTTGTTCGGACAATCTGCCGGTGTACCCGACCCCGGCGCCGCCGGGAAGGAGAGCTGACGATGGCGATTCCGAGCGAATCCCGGTTGGGCGCGTCCACAAACGGCGACCTCATCAACCGCGTGCAACAACTCCGGCTCGATGGCCAACTCGGTGCGGGCAAGGGCTCGGGCGGCGGCGGGGGTTCGTGGCTCCCGTGGGTGCTGTGCGGGCTCCTCGCCATCACCTGGGCCGGCGTCGGCGTGAGGTCGTACAAGAACACCGGTCAGAAAACGGACGATGCGCCGGGCGGCGCACCGACCGGCACCCCCGCAGCGAGCACCGGCAACGCCCAGGCGCCGCAACCCAACGGCGTGCCGGCCGTTGCCGCGGGCGAGTTGGTGACACAACTCAAAGGGAACGTGATCCCCTCGCTCCAGGTCACCGTCAGCCCGCGCGACGTGGCGGCCGAGATCACCGAGATCTTCTTCGCCGAGGGCAAACGGGTGAAGAAGGGCGACAAGATCGCCACACTGCTCGACCACCAGTACGCGAACCGCCACAACACCGAAATCGCATCGGTGGCCGCGGCCGAAGCCCAAGTCACCCGCGCCCAGGCCGGCCAGACGTCGTCCGCCGCAAAGGTCGCGAAGGCGAAGTCCGCACTCGCCGCCGCCGAAGCCCGGGGCACGCGCTCGATCGCCATTCAGGAGCGCGCGACGAAGGACTTCGATCAGGCCCGCCAGCAGCGGTCGACCGGCTCGATCGCTCTTCTGGACTACCAGCGGTTCGATGCGGACAAGCAAGCGGCCGACGCGGACCGGATCGCGGCGAACGCGGACATTGAGGCCGCGAAGCGCGAGATCGAAGCGGCCGAGGCGGACGTGAAGACCGCCGCCGCGAACACGAAGGCCGCGGGCGCTGATCTGAACGCCGCGAAAGCGCGGTGCGCAGAGGCCCAGCGCCTCGTGGAGAACTGCACCGTCGCCGCGCCCATTGATGGCACCATCCTCACGAAGTCCGCCGACAAGGGCGCGCTCGTCAGCCCGATGTCGTTCAACGTCGCGGCCGGCATCTGCCTGATCGCGGACCTCTCGAAGCTCGAAGTGGAAATTGATGTGCCCGAGCGCCAGATCATGCGCCTCAAATCGGGGCAGGCGTGCAAGCTCCAGGCCGACGCCGACCCGAGCCGCGAGTACCGCGGCGTGGTGGACCGCGTCATGCCGATCGCCGACGACACCAAGAACGTGGTCAAGGTCCGCATCCGCGTGTACTTGCCGAAGGCCGAGCAACAGGGCGAGTTCCTGAAGCCGAAAATGAGCATCACCGCGACCGTGTACAACACCCCGTTCGCGTTCGACCGCGACAAAGATTTGCCGTGGGGCGACGAAGCAACAAAGAAGTGATTCCGCAAGCGGTAACAGAAAGCGAACCCCGCCCGCAAGGGCGGCGGGTGTTCTACTCGCCGCGCTGAACCCACTGCCCGAACCCACCGCTCTTGCAGGCGGGGTTCACCGAGACTCAACCGAGGAACCAACGCCGATGTCCCGTGCCATCGTTCAGGTTCGCGACCTGCACAAGTCGTTCACCCGCGGTACCGAAGCGATTCACGTGCTCCGCGACTTGACGCTCGACGTGGGCGAGGCCGAGTTCCTCGCCCTCATGGGGCCATCCGGGAGTGGCAAGACCACGCTGCTGAATCTCATCGCCGGGCTCGACCAGCCGACCGACGGGAGCATCACCGTCGGCGAGAACGTGATCTCGGAGATGTCCGAGAGCGAACTCGCGCGCTGGCGCACCCGGCACGTGGGGTTCGTGTTCCAGTTCTACTACCTGCTCCCGGTGCTCACGGCTTACGAGAACGTCGAACTACCGTTGTTGCTCCTGCCACTCACCAAGGAGCAGCGCCGGAAGCAGGTGGAAAACGCGCTCGGGCTGGTCGGGTTGACGAACCGCATGGACCACCGACCGGGGCAACTCTCCGGCGGCCAGCAGCAGCGCGTCGGCATCGCGCGGGCGATGGTCACCGACCCGACGCTCATCGTCGCCGACGAACCGACCGGTGATCTCGACACCAAGAGCGCGGACGAGATCCTCCATTTGATGGAGATCCTCCGCGCGCAGTTGGGCAAAACCATCATCATGGTGACCCACGACCCGAAGGCCGCGGCCCGCGCCCAGCGCACGCTCCACCTGGAGAAGGGTCAACTGGTACTGGATACGGCCGCCGTGTAGTCCCGGGCCGAGCGGGTGACGAGTTATTGGCCCGGTGCGTTCACTTGGAATTCGGACTCGAGGTTGCCATGTACGGTATGCCCCAGGATATGATGGGTCCGGCCGGGTTCGACCCGTCGATCGTCATGCTCTCCGGTTACCTGTTGACGCTGCTCGCCGGGCTCATCACGCTGGCGCTGCTCATCGGGGCCGTTACCCTGCCGATATTCTTCGTCGTGTTGTTCGCGATCGAGCAGGGCGCGTGGGCGGTCGCGGGCGCGACCGGGGCGTTCGTTCCCAAACTGGTGCTCATCATGTTCCGCGGGCTGCGGCGGAGCCCGCTGCGCACCTCGCTCACGTACCTCGCGCTGTTCGTCCTCACCACCGTGCTCGTGTTCCTGTACACGATTCTCACGTTCATCAACACCGTGACGACCGAGAAGGAAGCCAACTTCAAGGCGATCCTCACGCACAAGACGGTGATCCCCAGCCAGATGCCGCCGAAGCACTACACGGAGTTCAAGCGGCTCGCGCTCGAGGAGCTGCCCAAGGAGTACGCGAAAGAGTACCCGGGGGAGCCGGCACTGGTGGTGCGCGACCAGGACGTCATCAGTTGGTCCTTCGTCGGCGGGACCACCGATCCCAAGAACATGCGCCCGGACAACGTGCTGTTCATGTTCTGCCTGGAGCCGGAAAAGATCCTGACCATGATGGACGGCCTGGACGACCTGACGGGGGACGAGAAGGCGCAGTTGGAGGCCGGGGTCAAGGCGATGCTGGCCAACGAACAGGCGATCATCGTGAGCAAGTCGCGGCTGAAGAAGCTGAACAAAGAGGTCGGCCAGGAGATCAAGTTGACCGGGCTGAACTTCCCGAAGATGGAGTTCAAGTTCGACATCATCGGCGTCATCCCGGACGGGAAGTACGAGGGCGTCGGGTTCATGAACAAGGCCTACCTGGAGAAGCTCCTCAAGGACAAGCCGGCGGACTACGTCATGCAGGACAAGGCGGTGAACCTGATCTGGGTGAAACTGCCCAACCGGAAGGCGTTCGACGTGCTCAACCGGATGGTGGACCCGCCGGCCAACCCGCCGCCCGGCCAGGAGCGGCGGACGTCCCCGTTCAACAGCCCGGCGCTGAAGATGGAAACCGCGTCGAGCGGGATCGGGTCGTGGCTGGACGCCTACAAGGACATTTTCTTCGGCATGAAGTACATACTCACGCCCGCGATGGTGGCGATCATGTGCCTGGTGATCGCCAACGCGATCAGCATCGGGGTGCGCGAGCGCCGCACCGAGATGGCCGTTCTGAAGGTGCTGGGGTTCCAGCCCCGGCACGTGCTCGCCCTCGTTCTGGGTGAAGCGGTACTCGTGGGCCTGATGGCCGGCGGGATGGCCGCGTTCCTGTCCTGGTTCGGGATCGGGAACCTGAAGCTCCAGATCGCGTTCTTCGGGGCGTTCATCGTGCCGTGGGAGGCGCTGGTACTCGGGCCGCTGTTGGGCGTAGTCGTTTCCGTGCTGGGCAGCATCGGGCCGGCCCTGGGCGCCAAGAACGTGAAGGTGGCCGAAGTGTTCGCGCGAGTGGCTTGAGTCGCCGCACCGAAAAATTGATCGCCAGGAACCGAACCGATGCCCGGTACCGCAACGAAAGTCGAACTGCTCGCGCCCCCGAAGGACGGGCCGAACCCGGTTTACGCGCTCGCACAGACGGTCGCGGGGCTGCTCGTCCCGCTCGTGCTGCTGCGCCCGTTCCGGTTCCTGCTGGTGCCCCGGCGCTCCGGCGGGAGCGAGTTGTTGCGCGCCGTGCTCCTGTTCGGGTTCGCCGGGTTCTGGCTCCTGGTGCTCACCGGGCAAGCGGCCACGTTCGCGTTTAAAGGGTTCCCGCCGTTCAAGGAGCCGCCGAAGTTCGACCCGCTCACGTTCGGGGCGGTGATCGGGGCACTGTTCCGGGCCGTACTCGGGGGGGCACAGGTCCTGTTGGCCCCCACGATTTTGTTCGATTGGCTGTTCTTCCGGTCGTTCTCGAATCTGAGAACCGCCCCGCCCGCGTTCGAGCGGGCCGTTAAGCTGCGGTTCCAGTTCGAGCGGGGCATTTACTCGCTCATCGGCACGCTGTTCGTCGTGGGCTTTTCCCTGCTCCCGCTCGCCGCGCTGTTGGCCGCACTGCCGCTGGTCGCACCGAGCGAGGCGGTCCTCAGCGACACCGTGCGCCCGGCCCGGTCGTGGTGGCGCCGGACCGCGCGGCGCGCGTTCGCCGCGGGCGCCGGGGTCGCGGTCCTCATCGCACTGTTCGCGTTCGCGGTCGAGGTCGTCACCCAGCTCCCGCTCCCGGCGGGGGGGCAACTGGGTGTGCTGGCGAAGAAAGTGCTCGGGACATCGACCATCGATCTGTTGCCGGAGCGCGCGATGGCCGGCGTGCAGCCCGACGATTCGTGGCTCAGCGCGCAAGAACTGCTCGATAAAAAGGCCGCGCTGGAGCGCGCACGCGACCGGGCGGCCCGGAGCCAGACCACGGCGCTCTGGACCCCGGAGGACGAGGCCGAGGTCGCGGCGGCCCAGCGCGACATCGACGAGCGGGCGCTGACGTCGGTTCACATGCAGGTGCGGCTCGACCCGAAACTGGCCCCCTGGCTCGCGCGCCCGATATGGGCCGTCCTCCCGCCCGCGCTGATCCAGCACTGGCCGTTCGTGTTCCTCTTCGTCTACGCCACCGACCTGTTCCTGTTGTTGCTCATCGGGCGCGTGCCACTGGCTTACAACTTCCGCTACTTGTGGGTGCGCAAGCGGGACACCGCGCTGACCGCGCTGGCGTTCACCGTGGTCGTCGCGCTCGTCGTCGTGCTGCTCGCGTTCGTCAACGGCATGTACAAGTTGAACGAGAGCACCGGCGTGCCGGGGAACGTGATGGTGCTGGCCGAGGGCTCGACGGACGAACTGTTCAGCAACCTGGAACGGGCCGCCGCGGACAACGTGGAACGGGTCGAGGTGACGGCCGCGAACGGGGCGAAGTACGCCATCGCGCGGGCGGTCCGCGGTCCCGACGGCGCGCTCGACCGGTTGCCGGTCGGCGCCCCACTCGAGGTGAAGGGCGCGGCCTACCTCGCGAGCCTCGAATCGTACATGGTGATGAACCAGGCGGTGCCGTCGAAACCGGGCGAGACGGCCCGGCGCCGGTTCCTCCAGGTGCGCGCGCTGCGCGACCCGCAGATCGCGGCGGCGGTTCACAACATGGAACTGGAGCCGGGCGGGAAGTGGTTCGCGGGCAACGGCGTCCACCAGGAATCCGGGGGGAAGTACCTGCCGTGCGTGCTCGGCGGCGGGGCGGCGGGTACCCTCGGCGCCGACATCGGCAAGCCGCGGTTGGGGCCGGGCGACACGTTCGAGTTGGCCGACCAGCAGTGGGTTGTCACCGGGGTGATGAAGTCCGAGGGGACGACGTTCGGGTCCGAGGTGTGGGTGAGCGACAACAACCTCGCGGTCCACGCGGCGGGCAAGAAGAACCGGTACACCACGCTCGTGCTACGCACGGCCGACGACAACGCGACCGCGGCCCGCGCCGTCTCCGACTACCTCAACCGCGGGTACACGCAGGCGAGCCTGAAGGCGTTCGCCGAAACGGACTATTACAACGAGTTAACGAAGACCAACGAGACGTTCTTGACGTGGATCGTGTTCCTGGCCGGGGTGATGGCGGTCGGCGGCATCTTCGGCGTGATGAACACGATGTTCGCTTCGATCGCGGCCCGCATCAAGGAAGTCGGGGTGTTGCGCATCCTCGGGTTCAAGCGCTGGCAGATCCTCATTTCGTTCATGATCGAGTCGCTGGCGATCGCGTTCGTCGGCGGCGCGGTGGGGTGCGCGCTCGGTTACTTCGCCAACGGCTTCGAGGCCGCGAGTACGCTCTCGGGCGGTCAGGGGGGCGGTAAGAGTGTCACCCTTAAGATGGTCGTGGACTACCAGATCCTCGCGGCCGGGATGCTGTTCACGCTCGTGATGGGTCGGCTCGGGGGGCTCGTCCCGGCGCTCTCCGCGATGCGGATGGAAATCCTCGATTCGCTCCGGTGATCCCACGTCAGACCGGGACGCAGAGTGCGTCCCGATTCGCACGACCCCGACCGAGGCAACATTCCGGTTGGGGTCCGTGCAGCCGCACCAGGTGCAAAGCCTTTCGCCGAAAGCACTAAAGAGCAATATCGCGCCACGAGATGATCGGCGCGTGACAACTCCCTGAAGGCAGAGTAGACTTCTCATACATCCTGCCAAATAGCCCACCCGCCACCTGCCGCCTTCTCTCCCACCAAATCGCCACGTTTCGAGGTCGGGCCATGCCCCACACTGCCTACCTTTTCCCCGTACCGCTCGTGTGCCTCCTCGCGTGCTGTGCGCCCGATTGCTGCGCTGCGGAGGACCAGGAGCAGTTTGAAGAAAAGACCATTGCGCGCTGTGCCGAGCGGGTGCTGAAAACCGCCAAGAACGACCGCACGCTCTGGATCAAGGAACTGGAAGCCGCGTTCCCGGGCAAAGTGATGCACGCGGGCACCGAAGAAGAGTACGCGACGTGGTTCGCGCTGCTCGCTGGCAAGAACAACGAATGGCGCCGGGACGCCGACGCTACGGGCCTCGCGGAACTGTTCGACAAAGTGGTCCAGCGGCTGGAACTCGGCCCGGTACCGTCCATCACGCGCGACGAGTTCACGAGGTACGCGAAGAAGCTCATGAAGGACCACCCCGCGCCGGGAGGGAACGCGGGCGACCCGGCAGAGGACGCGGACAAGGTGTTCCGCGTGCTCGACCGCGACGGCAACGGGGAACTGGCGAGCGAAGAACTGACCGTGGGTTTGAAGGACGAGAAACAGCACGCCGACGCGGACGGGAACGGGCGCATCACAAAGGACGAGTACCGCGGCTACTTCCAGCGCAAGGTGACGTTCAAAGTAGACCAACTCTCGGCCGCGGCCAAAACGAACGAGAACCCGCAAGCCCGCGGACCGGACGGCAAGCCGAAACCGGGGGCGGGGGTGCCGGAATGGTTCGCCACGCTCGACACCGACAAGGACGGCCAGATCGCGCTCTTCGAGTGGCGCAAGGACGGGCGCCCCATCGCACTGTTCAGCGAAATGGATCTCAACGGCGACGGCCTACTGACCCGCGACGAGTACCTGCGTTACGTGCGGATGACCGAGAACAAGCTGAAACAAGACCGTCGCGAAGGGAAAGAGTAAGACAAACAAAGTGTCCACCCGCGGGGGCCACTTTCCCGCCGTGAGGCGCAAACACTCCCGGTCCCTCCGCAAGGAGGAGGCGAACCGGGGTGTTGAGACGAAGACCAACTTCGTGGGGCTTCAGCCTTCCGCGGCGTATCGCCGCAGCTCGTGGCGCTGACCCCCGCGGGTGAACGCCATCAATGTAAAGCGCCGATCGTCGCGTGCAATGTCGGAAACACAACGCCAAAAGCCGGCCCTCCAAAGGGTCGGCTTTTGTTTTTTACTACCCGGTCTCGGTCCGTGCGGCTTACCAGCGTCGGTTGCCGTAACCGTTCCAACCGCGGTTGTAGTACGGGCGCGAGTAGTAGCTGCCGTAGTTGTAGCCGTAGCTCGGGTACGCACCGGAGCCGATGCTCAGCCCGAACCCGCCTGTGTTTAAGTTGAACCCGGAGCCGTAGTTGTAGTACCCACCGGCCGGGTACACGTAGGGCGCGGTGTTGATGCTCGGGTACACGACGACCGGGCGCGTGTTGTAGTACCCGCCGTAATAGCCACCGTTGTACCGGGGCGGTCGGGCGTCGGCGGAGCCGGCGGACATCGTCAGCGCGCCGGCCGTAACCAGTGATAGAATGGCGAATTTCATGATGTGCGTCCTATGGTGTTGGGCGAAGTGGGCAGTGGCGGAGGGCGTTCCATTATACGAACGCAAACGACCGCCGGGGTTGCGCCCGGCGGCCGGAAATTTCACGTTTTCGCGGTTCGATCAACGGTGATGGTGGTAGTGGCCGTAGTACGGGCGACCGTAGAAGCCGTAGGCCGGGTACGCGCCGCCAATCGTCACCCCGAGGCCCGGGCGCACGACGGTTACTGCGGGGTAAATAGGGGGCGCAACAACCACCACGGGCCGGGCAACGAGCACGGGCGGTGCGGCGACCATCACCGGCGGCGGGGAAACGAGCACGGGCGCAGCGCCCGGCGAGACGAGTTCGACGGGCGGTTGGGCCGAGGCCGAGGAACCAGAAACCGCTAACGCGAGAGCCGCTGCGAGGGACAGGATACCGAGCTTCATGACCTGATCTCCACCAGAACGGCAGGGGCTTGAGCTGAGTTCTCCGTGCAGCAGACGCAAACGAGAGGCCCGCTTGCGCGGGGTCAGCGCGGCTCGCACGGGTGCGGCGAGCAGGGCATAGCGATTGTGCCGGTTCGGTAAAATGGCAGATACAAATGGCAAAGGGCCGGCAGAGCCGACCCTTTAAAAGATGCACGAGTGTCGTCGATCTTAAACGTTGCCGAAGTGGTGCTGCAACTTCCTGATGGCCTTGTACTTCTCGTCGCTCACGCGCTCGACGGTGGTCGCCAGTTCCGCGGCGATCTCGGGCACCGGCCAGCCGTCCGCGGTCAGTTCCAGAATCCGGCGCTGGCGCGGGCTGAGTTGCTCGGCGGCGGCCTTCGCCACGGCGTCGCGGTCATCGCGGGTCGTGTTTGCGACGGGTTGCCGGTCGGGTAAGTCGGGCGACAGCGCGGCGAACTTGCGCGCCCGCTGTGTGCGCTTCTTCACCGCGTCGATGGCGCGGAGGAACTCGCGGCGCTCGTCCGTCTCACTGTCCACCAGCACCGTGCCCCACTTGTCCGCTTCGACGCGCTCGAGCAAGCGGACGAAGACGGCCTGGGTGCAGTCCTGCCACCGGTCGGCCGGTAAGCGGGCGTTCCGCCAGCACGTCTGGCAGTACTTGCTGATGTCGGTGACGGCTTTCGAGCTGGGCGCTGCGGTCGCGGTCGATGCGGCGGCCCGGGCCGGCGACGTGGCGAGCGCGGTGCCCAGCACCATCGCCACCATCACGTTGCGGGAAGAGCGCGTTGTGGGCAAATATCGGGTCATACGGTCGCGTCCCAAAATCAAGGAGCGAAGTTCTGCCAATTATAGCGACAGTGAGTGGGGACATTCTCGTCGACCGGGAAAGAAAAATTCTCGGCGTCGGAAGTAGGCCGTTGCGGTAAGCTGTGGCCGAAGCACCCCACCCAAATCCGCTCCTTGTAAAAGAGCGGGTAAACAGAATTCGCCTCGTGGCATGTTCTCTTTCTGGGAATTCCCCTTTTCTCTGATGAAGAAGGGGCGGGGTCAGGTTCTTTTTACCCGGGACTTCCACCCATGCGCCGATTGCTGCCTCTCCTGCTACTCGCCCCAACTCTTGCACTCGCTGACGAACCGAAGCAACCCGAACCCGTGCCGAAGGGCACCACGTTTAGCTTTAACTTCAATAAGAGCAAGGTCTTCCCGGGCACCACACGAAACGTGACCGTGTTCGTGCCGGCCCAGTACGACGGCAAAACGCCCGCGTGCGTGTACGTAAACCAGGACGGCTTGCCCGGTTACGTCGGCCCGACCTTCGAGAAGCTTATTGCGGCGAAGGAGATGCCAGTCACGATCGCGATCGGCGTGACTCCCGGTGTCGTTCCGGCAGCCAACAAGGACGCACTCGCGCGGTTCAACCGCAGTTACGAATACGACGGGCTCGGCGACGCCTACGCGCGCATGCTGCTCGACGAACTGCTCCCGGAAGTCGAAACCAAGACCGCGAGCGGTGACCGCAAGATTATCCTCTCGAAGAAGGGCGCGGACCGCGCCATCGGCGGCGCCAGTAGCGGGGCGATTTGTGCGTTCACGGTCGCGTGGGAGCGCCCGGATGCGTTTACCCGCGTGTTCAGCACCATCGGCACCTATGTCGGGCTCCGCGGTGGGGACATCTACCCCACGCTGATCCGCAAATTCGAGCCGAAGCCGATCCGCGTCTTCCTCCAGGACGGCAGCAAAGACCTCAACATCTACGGCGGCGACTGGTGGATGGCGAACCAGACGATGCAGCGCGCGCTGGTGTTCGGCGGCTACGAAGTGAAGCACGAATGGAACGACGGCGGACACGACGGCGGGCTCGCTGCGAAACCGTTCCCCGAAGCGACGAAGTGGCTGTGGAAGGACTGGCCCGAGGCGCCGAAGGCCGGGGAGGGGTCGTCGCAGTTGAAGGAGATTCTGATCCCAAGCGAGGGGTGGAAGCTCGTGGGTGAGGGCTACAAGTTCACCGAAGGACCGGCGACCAACGCGAAGGGTGAAGTGTTCTACAACGACGTGGGCGCGGCGAAGACGTACAAGGTCGTGGACGGCAAACCGGTCGAATGGCTCGCGGACAGCAAGCGCGGTGACGGTCAGCGCTTCGGCCCGGACGGGAAGTTGTACGCGAATGCTGCGGGCGTGAACAAGATCCTCGCGTGGGACGCCGAGGGCAAAGCGACCGAGTTCGCGGCCGGCTTCAAGGGGAACGATCTCGTCGTGCTGAACAGCGGCGCGATCTACGACACTGACCCGTTCGAGACGCCGGGCAACAGCAAGGTCTACTACATCTCGCCGAAGGGCGAAAAGAAGGTCGTTGATACCGGTCTGAAGTTCGCGAACGGCATCACGGTGTCGCCGGACCAAACGCTGCTCTACGTCGCGGACAGCCGGACGCACTGGGTTTACAGCTACTCCATCCAAGCCGACGGCACGCTCGCGAACAAGCAGAAGTATTACCACCTCTACGTCCACGACCGCGACGACGACTCGGGTGCGGACGGGCTGCGCGCGGACCGCGACGGCCGGTTGTGGGTCGCGACCAAGGCGGGCCTACAGGTGTGCGATCAGGCGGGCCGCGTGAACGGCATCATCCCCACGCCGAACGGCAAGGTCTCGAACCTGACGTTCGGCGGCGAGAACATGGACGTGATCTACGCGACGTGCGGCGAGAAAGTGTACAGCCGCAAGGTGAAGGTGAAGGGCGCGAACGCATTCGAGAAGCCGTTCAAACCGACCGCCCCACGGTTGTAAGGAGCACAGGATGACTGGTTCGTAGGTCGGGCGGTGCCCAACGTGTTTGGCATTGTGAAAGTTGCGTTGGACGCGGCTCAACCGACCGGTCGTCCCAAGATACTTTCTGGTACTATCTCGAGGTGGTGGCGGAGCAATCAGAGACTCTGTCCACCACCTCACGATGGAACGCAACACCCTGGAGCTTCCGCACTATGTCCCAGCTTCGCGTCGCCCTCTTCGCCGTGCTCCCGATGGCGCTACTCGCCGGGTGTCAGCCCAAAGGTATCCCCGCAACCGGGCTTACCAACCCGGACGGCAAAACAACACTCGCGGACGCCCGCAAAGGGTTCGTTACCAAGCTCGCCCGACAACAAAAATCGAACAAAGCCGTCGATGAACCACCCGCAAACCTGTTCCGCGCGGTGCAGTACGAGGCGCCTGTTGGCAAGTGTGCGGCGTACCTGACGCCCAACCCCAAAGACGGCAAAAAGCACCCCGCGATCATCTGGATCACTGGTGGTGACTGCAACACCATCGGCGAGGTGTGGAACCCCGCTCCGGCCAGCGACGATCAGACCGCCAGCCAGTACCGTGAAGCCGGCATTGTGATGATGCTCCCGTCACTGCGAGGGGGAAACAAGAACCCCGGCTCGCAGGAGAATTTTTTCGGCGAGGTGGACGACGTGCTCGCCGCCGCGGAGTACCTTGCCAAACAGGAGTTCGTCGACCCGACCCGCATCTACCTGGGCGGGCACAGCACCGGCGGCACGCTCGTGATGCTGGTCGCGGAGTCGTCGCCCAAGTTCCGTGCGGTCTTCTCGTTCGGCCCTGTCGAAGACGTTTCGGGCTATTCCGCAGATTACCGGTCCGCGGTCAACATGTCCGATGCGCGCGAGGTCGAACTCCGCTCACCCGGCCGCTGGTTACACTCGATCCAGTCACCGACGTTCGTTTTTGAAGGGGTCAACGATGGGAACCTGAGTTCCCTTCAGGCGATGGCACGAGCGTCGAACAACCCGAAAGCGAAGTTCTTCGCAATTAAGGGAGCGACGCACTTCAGTGTCCTCGCCCCGGTCAACAAATTGGTCGCGAAGAAGATCCTCGCGGACACCGGTGCGGAACCGAACCTGACGTTCACGGAAGCCGAACTGAACCAACTCTTCGGCCGGTAAACCACGGTCAGTTGGGGAGCACAACAGGCTCGTGTCGAGGAGCGAAGGTGAACGATCGCGACGCACTGTTAGCGGCGATTCTGGCTCAACCCGATGAGGATACGCCGCGATTGATTTACGCGGACTGGCTCGATGAAAATGGCGAGCCAGACCGCGCCGAGTTTATTCGCCTACAGTGCCGGCTTCCGCACCTATCACGCCGCACGGCCGAAGCGAAACGACTAATTGCACGCGAAACCGAACTCCGTGCGCAGCTCTTCAAACACCTCGACAAGTTGCCGTTCACCAAAATTAGCTACCGCCGTGGGTTTGTGGATTCGATCACGTCCGGGCTGCAACTCTTTGCCAAATACGCACCTGAGTTACGAACTGAAGATACGCCAGCATTTGAGTTGATTCTCGAAAGTGACGAGGAAGATGATGAACAGATGGAGGTGGCTGACTACGGTCGCGAAAGCCTCATTCTCCCAATCGTGAAGCGACACGAACTTCGTCGGTGCATTTCCTTGGACTCACAATTCTACCTCCACGGGGAAACTGCGATAGCATTGTTCAGTTCGCGAAATCTAACCGCTCTGCGCCGGTTACGAGCCACCGGGGACGCCAGTGATGCTTTTGAAGAGTTAGGTGCTTCGACATTCGCGAATCTCCGATGGCTGAACCTTCACAATAACGACGACCTTGACCACCACCCGCCTGAGATCCGGCAAATCGTCTGTTCAAAGTATCTTGTAAATCTCGAACATCTAGACCTCGGCGACTGCAACCTCGATGACGAATGTCTGAAGTCACTGACAACAACGCAACATCTCAAACGACTACACTATCTGGACATTTCAGGTAGCAAATTCAGAAGTGGGCTTCCCAATTTCTTTCGTTCGGACAGTCTTCCCGCGCTGACCGAGTTAGACCTGTCCGACCCTCAATACTGGTTTTGGCCCGTTCCCGAAATAAATGAATACGTGAAACTTCTGGCGGATACACCGCGAATCGAACGGCTCACGAAACTGGCACTTCGCCGAAGCAAGCTTACCGATGAAGGTGCAATTGCGCTCGCCATGTCGCCGCGCAAATTGCAACTGACGCGATTGGATTTGTGGGGAAACCAGATTAGTGCAACCGCAAAGCAGGCACTGGAAAACCGATTCGGGCGTGGCGTATGCACCTACCGCCAGCCCGGTGACCGCAACCGTCGGTGAAGAAGCCGCGTTCCTCAATTGCGGCTCTACGCGCTCCGATACGCGGCTTCGAGGTGCTTCACGTAAGTCGCGGCGTCCGTGAGCGGCGAGTGTGCCACCATGTCGCGGAGGCTGGAACGCAGGTCGGCGAGTGCGTCGCGCTGGTCGGCCCATGTTGCGGCCAGCGTCACGAGTTGTTCGGGGGTGTCGGCGATAAATTCGGGCAACCCCAGTGCGTTCAGCAGACTCATGCCCTGGCGCCCGCGCGCGTCGTGGCCCGCTACCGTCAGTACCGGGACGCCCATCCACAGCGAATCACACGTCGTCACTGCACCGCCATACGGGAACGGGTCGAGCGTCACGTCGAGCGGCTGGTACGCCTCGAAATAGTCGCTGCCCGAGAGCCGGTACACGAGTTCCAGCCGATCGGAGACGATCCCGCGTTGTGTGAAGCGCGCCGCGATCTCTTCCGACGAACTCACCGACTGCCCCGCGAGTAGCACCAACCGCGACTTCGGCACGGCCTTCAGGATCTCGGCCCACGCACCCACGCACGCATCGGACAGTTTGCCGGGGTGGTTCAGGCACCCGAACGTGAACGCGCGCCGGCTCGCGGGCAGTGGGTTCGGTGCCGGGGCGTTTTCCGGCGGGACGTACAGCCAACTGAGGTCGGGCAGGCGCAGGAGCTTCTCGGTGTACAGCGATTCCGCACCCGGCGGGTCGATCTGCCCGTCTGTGACGCGAAAATCCAGCGCCCGCATCCCGGTCGTCGCGGGGTAGCTGAAGAGGCCGATTTGGGTCGGCGCGGGGCCGCGCGCGAACACGAGCAGCCGGTTCCCCGGCGCGTGCCCGTTCAGATCCACAAGGATGTCGATTTCATCCGAGCGGATGAGGTTCGCGGCGCGGTCGTCCGGGAGGCCGGCGATCGGCTTCCACGAATCCGCGAGCCGGCGCAGGCGGTCGTAGTCCTCGCCCTGCCGACCCGAGTTCGGGTACGCGGTAATGTGGAACTGTTTGCGATCGTGGTGCGTGAGCAGCGTTTCCAGAAACGCGAACGCCGCTCGCGACCGGAACTCGCCGAACACGTACCCCACGCGGACCCGCCCGGGAGCGTTCGGGTCGCGCTTGCGCGGGCGCTCCGCGGGAGCCAGTGGGTCCGCGAACGCGGTGGCCCAGGTCACGTGCTCGTCGCGCAACTGTTCCGGTGTGAGCGTCGAGGAGAACAGCAGGTTACTGAGGAGCGAGCTTTGTGCGATCGGGTTCGGAGCTAACTCGAGCGCCCGGCGCAGCGCCTCGACCGCTTCCGTGGTGCGGCCCTGGTCGCCGAGGCTCGTGCCCAGGTTCGCCCACGCATCAACGAAGTCGGGCCGGAGGTGAACCGCCATCCGGTACGCGACCTGCGCGTCGTCCGTGCGGCCGGCGGCTTCGTAGGCCACGCCCAGGGCGTTGTGCGCTTCGGGGTAGTCCGTGCGGAGCGCAACCGCGCGTTCCAGTGTTTCAATCGCCTCGTCTGTTTGACCGGCCGCGGCGAGGTGGAGCCCCAAGTTGCAGTAGCCCCGCGGCGAATCCGAGAACCGCGAAACCACCTCGCGGAACGCGGCGATGGCCTCGTCGCGGCGCCCGCACCGGGCGAGCGCGTCGCCGAGCAGGTTCAGCCCGTCGGCCACGTCGGGGGTCACGGTGACCGCGCGCGCGAAGCACTCCACCGCGCGCGGCCAGTCGCCGCCGTCGCTCACCGCGAGCCCCAGGTTCACGAGCACCAGGGGGGCGTTGGGCGATAATCGCAGGGCGTCTTCGTACAGCGGCACCGCCCGCGCGGAGCGCCCCGTGCGGCGGTACAGGTTCCCGAGGTTGAAGAGCGTGTTGAGCTGATTGGGGTCGGACGCGATCGATTCGAGGTAGAAGCGCTCGGCCTCGTCGGTCTCGCCGCGGTGGGCGAGAATCGAGCCGAGGTTGGTCAGGCACGCGGGGTGCCCCGGGATCGCTTCGAGGAGCTGTCGGTACCCCTGCTCGGCTTCGTCAAGGGCACCGCTCTGGTGTGCGGCGACGGCGCGCTGGAACAATTCGTCCGGGGTGGCCACGGCTCCCTCCGGGAGCTGGGGAAAGGGCGAAGCGAGGAATGCAAACGGGTGCGAAGGGTCGCTCCACTTCTCGCTTTTTCCTTATTACCCTTTTTCGTCCGTATTGCCAACTATTCCCCGACGTAGGGCAGCAGGCCCATGAACCGCGCCCGCTTCACCGCGGTGCCGACCTCGCGCTGGAACGTGGCGCACAGCCCGGTTCGTTTCCGGCTGGACAGTTTGCCCTGGCTGGTCAACATCTTCTTGAGGTTGCTCACGTCCTTGTAATCGACGAACGCGGGGCGCGGGCACCCGTCTTTAGTGCAGAACCGGCACCGCCCCTTGCGCGACCTACCCAGCTTCTTCCGATTCATGTCACTCCACCTGACCCGTGTGAAACTGCACCGACAATTCCGGTATTTTCGGAAAGAGTTAGGGTAGGTGGCGGGGCCACAAGTGTCAACGGAGTCTGTGGCATTGAGGTACCACCCGCTCGTTGCCACGCGCGGTTCGCCAATGGTCCCGGTGAACCGCGCGTGGCAACGAGCGGGTGGAGCAACTACACGCCCAGGTCTTTTTTCAGGGACGAGTACCAGTCGCTGAACCAGCCGGTGCGCACCTTGTTGTTGCCCGTGGACTCCATGACCTGCACTACCATTTTCTTCAGTTCGCGGTCGGTCTTCTTGCCCTGGGCCGCGCGCTTGACGTTGCCGAAGATGAGGTCGAATTCCTGTTGGTCGATCTTCCCGTCGTTGGCCGCGGCGGTCGCGAGCTGGTCCTCGATCTGCTTGAGGATGCGCGACTCCAGAACGTAGCTGAACTCGTCGCACACCTGCCCCAGCGCGGCCAGCGCGCTCTCGACGGTGACGCCGAGCTCGATGGCGATGCGGACGATCTCCCGCTCCTCGTTCCGGTCGATGTACTTGTCGTCGTAGGCGCGGGCCTTGATCTCGTTGACGATCCGCTTCTTGGTGTCGTCGGGTGACATGGTGGGTCTCCTGCGTCGGCCGGACGGGGTTCGGGGCGGGCACGGCCCGCGTATCGGGTATTCGTTGAGCCGCGCGCGATCTTGGCGCGGGCGAGTGCCCGAATTCTAGCCGCCCGCGTTCGACCCGCAATCACGGATTTCACCGAACCCGCACCCACCGCGGATCATCTTTACTTCTTCTTTTTCTTCTTCCCCACCGGCTTGGCAGCGTCCCCGGGTCCGGCGCTATCCGTTTCGGGCGCGTGTGCCTCTCCACCGTCGGAATCGTGCGGCACACTGGCCCCTACCCCCGCACCAACGAGGGACGCGAGGAGCTTCTTTTTCTTTTTCCCCTTCTTCCCTTTCTTGGGCGGGAACGTGCCTTCCGGCGGCTCGGTCAGGTCTTCAATGAGTTGACCGGGGCGCACGCCCAGCGCACCCGACAGGGCCAAAATCGTACTCGCCCGCGGGTCCGCCTTCCGCCCCTGCTCCATCTTCGTCACGAGAGAGAGACTCAAATCGGCCCGGTCCGCGACTTCTTGTTGTGATAAACCCGCTGCCGCTCGCAACGTCTGCAACCGGTACGCGATGTTCTTCGACAACCCCATAAAGCCCCTCTGAGAATTGTGTGGGAAGTGTGTAGGCACAGAAATGATAGCAATGAGTCAGGTGGCACTCAAGTGCCACCTGAGAAAAATTTGACGCGCGCAAATGTAGCACCGGGCTTCCACCCGGTGCTACGAACGCCGGCCCCTCCGGGGCGAAGACCAGGGCCTTCATTGCCTTTCCGCCGCGGAGCGGCCGGCGTTTATAGCACCGGGCGGAAGCCCGGTGTGTTCTCACTCCCCGAGCGCTTCGAGCGCGCGGACGGTTTCGTGCAGGTCGAGGTTGGGGTTGATCTCGAGCGCTTGCCGGAAGGCGCGAAGGGCGGCGCGCGGGCGGTTCAGCTTTAAAAAGCACTGTCCCATCCCGGCGGCGGCGCCGAAGTGGTGCGGGTTCAGCCGCAGAACGGTCTCACAGTCCTCGGCGGCGCGGGCGAACTCGCCGCGCTTGAAGAACCAGATCGCGCGCTGGTTGTGGACCTCGGCGAACCCCGGCGCCTCGCGCAGGAGGCTCTCCAGTTCCGCACGGGCCTTCGCCGCGTCGGGCTCCCGGGTGGCCTCTTGGAGGCGCTGGGTTTGTTCCTCGGTGCCCGCGCGGAACCAGAGTTCCCAAAGCGAATCGGTGGCGAAGTGGCGCACGAGCGGGTCCTCGTCCCGCAGGGCGACCGCGGTCGCCGGGACCGACTCGGCCGTGCCGGTCAGCCCGATCGCACGCGCGGCGGCCCGGCGCGCGGTCACGGCACCGGTGGCCAGAATGCGCTGGAGCGTGCCCTCGGTGTAGTGCGCGCGGGCGGCGTCGCGGAACGCGCGCAGCGCGCCCTGGGCGCCGGCCGTCCACAAATCCTCATCATCTCCCAGGCGGAACTCCGGCAATCGGTCGAACAGCTCCACCAACAGCGGAACGGACACGGCGCAGCCCTCTCACACACGGACCCTACGCCACTTTAGTGCGCGGGGCGGGTGTCACACCAGCCCGCGCCGCGAATTGTGAGCGGGCGATTGACGCGCGAACAGCGCCGGGGTTAACTGGTAAGGCGAACGATCCCTCTTAAACTCAAAGAAACGCCCCGCTCATGACGCCCGAACCCCCTTCGCCCGCGCCCCCGCGCAAGAGGCGCACGCGCCTCATCATTGCCTTGGTTCTGGTACTGAGCGGGTGGGCCGTGGCCCTGTTCGCACTCACTCGCGCCCCGAAATCCGAGTCCGAAGGCCCCGGCGCCACCGTCGTGTTCCACATTAACCGGACCCCGCCCGTGTTGTTTCCGGGACAGGCCGTGACCGACCCGTTGGAGTTCGAGTCCTATCGCCAAGCGCAAGCCATAGCCGTCCGCCGGCGCCTGACCCTGAATAGCGCCCTGAAGAGCAAAGACATCGCGCAGCTCTCTGTTGTGAGCAACGAATCGGACCCAGTTGCTTGGCTCGAAGACGCCCTCCGCGTGTCGTTCGACCCGTCTTCGGAGTACATGCGCGTGGAACTCGACGGTGAGGCCGCGGACGAACTTGTGGCGGTCCTCAACGCGCTCACAAAAGCCTACCTGATGGAGGTGGAGGCGCGCGACAACAGGTACCGACGCGAGCGGCTCAAAAAACTGGAAGACGTGAACCGGGGGTACCGCACCGAGGTGGATCAGCACCACAAACGCATCGATACAATCGCAACGACGCTCGGTTCGAGGGACGGGACTACTTTGGCCATCGTGGATTCGTTCATCAAGGACGACCTGCGCGCCGCGATGCGCGATTTACAAACTCTCCAGGACCAGAGGGCCGTTCTCGAGGCCGACCCCAAAGCCGTCGATTCCCCCGAAGCCAAGAGCGTGCGCGCGCGGGAACACGTGGCACAGGCACGAGTGGATGCCAACAAAGCTCAAGTCAGTAAGTCTAATGAATATCGAATTGAATTGGGGCGCATTCAGCAGTCGATTCGGGTCACGGAGCGCCTGCGCCAGAAGATCGCAGACGAAATCGAGATGATAAAAATCAACCTCGACGTGCCCGGGCGCGTCACGGTCTCAGATCCCGCATTCGTGCGCTCGCCCCGGTAACCAGTGTAGAAACAACGGCGGCCGAGGTTCCCCCGGCCGCCGGCGCGCGATTCCGCTCGCGTCACGCTTATTTCAGCGATTTCACGAACTCCAGCACTTCCTGCGGGTGGTCCTTCGGGGCCACCTTCTCGTAAATCTTGGCGATCTTCCCGTCCTTATCGACCACGAACGTGATCCGCTTCGGGGTCGTTCCGCCGGCCTTACCGAGAATCCCGAGCTCCTTGATGAGCTTCAGGTCGGTGTCGGCGAGCAGCGGCATCGGCAGTTTCTCCTTGTCGATGAACTCCTGCTGCTTCGCGACGGTGTCGCCGCTCACGCCGAGGAGCACCACGTTCTCCGGGAGCTTGTTCTCCTTCACCAGATCGCGGAACCCGCACGACTCGACCGTACACCCGGGGGTCAGGGCCTTCGGGTAGAAGAACACGACGACCGTTTTGCCCTTCAGGTCCGCGATGGAGACGGTCTTCGCGTCCTTCTTGACCTTGTCGATCTGCGCCGCGGCCAGCGGCACGTCGGGGAACTTGTCCCCGACCTTCACCTTCAGCGTGGTGTCGTCAGCGCTCATAGCGGGTCCAGCCATTACACAGACGATCGCCGCGGCGACGGTCTTGGCAGCGAAACGCAACATGGTGCCTCCAGAGTTCGGACGGGGCGGAAACGGGACGGGCGTTCGGCGGGACCGCGCCATTCTCGACACCCGCCGGGCGCCCGGCAAGGGGCGGTCCGGCGTTTCGGCCCGGCGCCGGGTAATTGGCCCGAACCCTTACCCGCCCGGGGCGGCTCTATTACTAAAGAGTATCGCGAAATCAGAAACCCCGTTGACGACGTTAAGACCACGGGTTAAGAGTTATGTGTTAAGGGTTGTGCGGAACGGGCCGCTGGTGCGGCCCTCGCGGAACCCCGTTACTGGTTACAGGAGTTACGGCAATCCCACCATTCGATCGTAGTAATGCCCCCCGCGGCCCGGCCGGCCCGCGCATGAACGAACAGATCCGCATTACCCCCATTCGTCTCATCGGTGCCGAGGGCGAGGCCCACGGTATCGTCCCCACCGCGCAGGCCCTCGAGATGGCCCGCGAAGCCGGCATGGACCTCGTCGAAGTGGCCGACAAGGAGCGGCCGCCGGTGTGCAAGATCATGGACTTCGGCAAGTTCAAGTACGCCCAGTCCAAGAAGAGCCACCAGAAGACGCACCAGCAAAAGCTCAAAGAGATTCGCGTTCGCCCGAAAACCGGCGACCACGACATTCAAACAAAGATCAACCAAGCGCGCCAGTTCCTCGAGCACAACGACAAGGTGCAGGTGAACGTGCTGTTCCGCGGGCGCGAGATGCAGCACATCGAAGAGGGCCAGCGGGTGATGAACCAGGTGCTCGAAGCCCTGGTCAACGACTGCAAGCTCGAAATGCCGGCGAAGATGGAAGGCAAGCGCATGGTCGCGCTCCTGGCCCCCAAGAGCAGCGGGCCGGAAAAGGGCGGGAACCAGAGCGCGGCCAAACCCAAACCGAAACCCAAGCCGCCGGTCACCCCCGGGGCCGCACCGCCCCCGGCGCCCGCCGCGACCGCACCGAGCGCGCCGCCTGCCGGAGCCGCACCCGCGAAGCCGCCGGCCCCGCCGCCGAAAGCATGAGCTCGGCGGCCCGCACCTCATCGCCCTGTCGCCCCGCCGATTGTCGTTCCGGGCGGTCCCGGCCCCCGGAACTGTATTACCGAAGAAGCCCCTTCTACCCTGCGGCCCGCAGCGTCTCCGGCCACGGCCACACTGCGATCGTCGTCCCGTGTTCCGAGTGGCCGGTGTTGTACGCCACCGCCAGCGCTTCGCCGCCGGGCGAAAACTCGACCTGCCCCCCGCGCCACGACAAATCTTCCAGCACCGCCCGCACGAACCCCAGCGATTTTCCGTTCGACACGTCCCAGAACCCGATCCACCCGCTCTCGGCCTCGGCCGTGATCGCGTAACTTCCGTCCGGGCTGTACGCTAAATTCGTCGGCTGGTGCCAGTCCGGGATTTTCAGATCGACCGTCGGCCCCCCCTCCAGCGGAACGTGTCGGACCAGTACGCGGGACGGGTAGAACGATTGGCGCCGAACCAGGGCGCCCGAGCCGTCGGGCGCCAGGGCGAACTCCGTGGGCGCAGCGAACCCGCCCGGCAGTCCGTCGAACGCATCGCGGCGCACGGCGTCCGAGGTTCCGCGATCCACGTTGAGCGTTTTCAATTCGCCGCTGTACGTCGTCCCCAACAGCCGGGAGCCGTCCGGAGAGTACCGGAGCGCTGCGAACCCCTCGAACGCCGTGCGCCGCATGTACTGCGGCTGGGCGGCGGTGAGGTCCGCGGTGAACGCCTGCTGGTACGAGAGCAGCGTGAGCCGCGACCCGTTGGGCGCGAGCGCTCCGCGGCCCCAAATTCGCCTACTGTGGAGCACGAGTTCGAGGTCGCGTGTACCGGACTGCCACCGGTACACGGTGCCGTCGTGGAGAGCAACGACCGCACCGGTTTTCGTTGTCGCCATTCCGATGACCAGGTTGCCGAGCTTCCGTTTCCCGACCACGGATGTACCGTCCGCGCGGTCCACGGTGCGGAACGCACCGGACAGGTGCTGGCCGATGAGCTGGCGCCCGTCCGGGCTGAACCCGAACCGCGACAGGTGCGGGGACCACTCGCCGAACTGCCCGAACCCGCCGGCCGGCGCGCCGCCTTCCGCGCGCCGGTCGAAGCACGGCCCACAGGTGTCGCCCATCCAGCCGAGCGATTCCGGCGTGCCGAGCGCCCCGCACCGGCACACGGCGATGTACCGCTCCGTGTCCTGCTCGCGCACGCCCAGCACCGCTTCCGGGTAGACGTGCCACCACGGGGGGAGCGCGCGCAGTTCGACTTCGCGGCGCAGGCGCGCGAACCGGTGCCGCGTGCGGCCAATAATGCGGACGTGCTTGCGCCCGGCCGGGTCGGTCCACCACGCCGCGATCACCTCCGGCACCGCGCGCCCCCCGCGACACGACCGGCGCCGACCCTCGGGTCCGCTGCGGAGCACGTCGTGTGCGAAGCGCCCCCAGAACGCCGCGTCGCGCGCCATCAGGTTGGTCAGGGTCTGGTTCTCGCGGTTCGCGGCCTTCATCGCCTTGCCGAGCACGCCGGTCAGCGCGCCCTCGTCGGGGTCGATGAACCGCTTATCAAAGGTCGCCATCGAGCTCCCCCGTCCGCCCGAATTTCAATTGTGCCCAATGATAACCGATGGCGGGGTACACCACCGCGCCGGTTGATTCGGTACGCGCAGCGCGTCAACGGCGCTTTTTGGACCTCGTGTGCGAGGCGCGTGGAACGAAAGATCCCCGCGCGGACTCTCACCCCATAGTTTCAAACTCGTCGGGCGCTTCCATTCCGGCCGGAGTGACGAATGTCGGAGTTCGTGGTGCTATTCGCGGTCGGGCTGCTGCTACTCGCGGTCGGTTCAACGGCCCTCGTGCTCGGCGCGGCCCGCCTCGACCGGGCCACCGGGCGCAGCGCGTTCGCGGTCGGGTTGGTCGCGGTCGGCTTCGGGCCGTGTGTCGCGGGCCTCGCGTTCGATCTCGCCGCGGTACTCCACAAACTCCCGCGCCTCGCGATGGGTAACGTCATCGGCGGCAACATCGCGAGTATCGGGCTCGTACTCGGCGCCGCAGTGCTCGTGCGCCCGATTACGGGAACGGCGAAACTATTCGCCACCGCGATCCCACTCGTGATCGTGGCGGCACTCTTGTTTTGGTTCTTGGCACGCGACAACAAAGTCGAACGCATCGAAGCCGGCGTGCTGTTGGTCGCGGGCCTGGGAGCACTGGCCCTCCTGATTCACAAAGCGCGCCAAGAATCTGAGCCAGTGAAAGCGGAATTTGCGGCGTGGGTGCCGAACCGCCTGTCGATGTGGACCGCGGGGGGGCTGGTACTTGCGGGATTGGGCGCGTTAATTGGTGGCGCCGTTCTCGTTACCACCAACGCGAACGAAACGGTGCGCCGATTATCGCTCGATTCGCACCGACTCGGACTGGTTTCGGCCGGCGTGATGGCGCTGCCGGCCCTGGTTGCCGCCGTCTGTGCCGCGCGACGCGGGCGCTCGAACCTTGTTCTGGGCCTCGCCGTCGGTCCGGCCCTGTTCAATCTGCTGTTGGTCGTCGGCACCGTTGCGATGGTGCGCCCGCTCCTCGTGATCGAGGGCGCGATCCTGAACGAAGTGCCCGCTATGGCACTCTTCACACTGCTGCTCGTTACTCCGCTGGCGAACGGGCTCCGGGTGTCGCGCGGGGAGGGGGCGATCCTCCTCGTCGCGTGCGCCGGATTCGTCGCGTGGCAGGTCACGAAGAAGTAACTTGGGCCTCGGCCTTCGCGGTGTCTTCGTCGAGGTACTTCGCGCCCCAAATCCACAGCACGCCACTGATTGGGATCAGCATCGACACGCCGACGAACGCCGTGTGCAGGCTCGACAGGTCGGACACGAAGCCGATGATGAGCGGCGAAATCGCGTCGCCGAGAGCGTGAATCACCAGGATGTTGATCGCGAACGCGGTGGCGCGGATCTCCGAACGGGTGACGTTCGCCAAAATGGTGTTCGCGGGGCCGGTGTTGAAGAACAAGAAGAACACGGCCACGAACAAGAACGCCCACGCCAGCGGGAACGAGACGAACAGCATCCCCAGGAAGAACGGGAACGCGATCACCATCCCCCACCCGGCGACCTGGAAGTACGCCCCCTTCACCCCGCGCTTCCGCAAATAGTCGCCAAAAGTCCCGCCCAAAAGTGTCGCGATCAACCCTCCGATCACCACGATGCCGCCGATATAAGTGCCAATAGCCCCGTTGGTCAAATACCCTTCGGCCGGACTCGCGTCCAGGATATCGGCTTGGTAGCTGGTGACTTCCGCTTCGGTCAACAGTCCGGGTGTGCTCGGCGTCCCCTTCAATCGGGCTTCGGCTTGGGTGAGCGTCAGCACGTCCGGGCCGGCCCCCGCTTCGAGCTTGTTCGTGACTGCTTCCGGCACCATCAGGCTGCCGTCGGAGCGCCGAAACCGTTCTTCGGTTCGGAGCCGATCGATCGCTTTCGTGTCGAGTGTGAACCGGGCCTCGCGCTCGAACACGTAGAGCTGCATGACGGTCGCCACGCCGCCCAACACGAACGTGGACGCCGTCATTCCCGCGCAGCACAGCACGAAGGAGCGGTTCAGTTTCAGCTCCTTTAACACCGCCCAGTAACTCGGGCCGTGAACACCCGCTCCGGCGTTCCCGTTAACGCGAGCGAGTTCTTCCTGTGCCCTGTGCCGCGGAGTTTCCTTCATGAAGAAGCACAGCACACCCAATACGAGCCCGGGAATCACAGCGAGGTAGAACGCCCCGCGCCACCCGAGCGAGGTTTCCGCCACCTGCGAACCGATCACGAAGCCCAGCGCGCTACCGACCGGGATGGCCACGTAGAACCACGCCATCACCCGCCCGCGGTGGTCCACCGGGTACATGTCGGAGAGCATCGCGGGCGCGACGGGGCCGTAAGCCGCTTCACCGATCCCGACCAGACAGCGCGTGAGGAACAGAATCAGGTAGCCCGTCGCCAGCCCGGTCCCCCCCGTCGCGAGGCTCCAACCGATCACCGCGACGCCGACCAGGAGCCACCGCGACAATCTGTCGCCGAGCCGCCCGAACACCGGGGACAGGCACATGTACGCGACCATGAACGCGGTCGTCAGCGCACCGAGCTTGGTGTTCACCCACTGCGCGTCGGACGGGAAGATGGTCGCGTCCCGCTTGATCTTGGGCAGCGTGGCCGAAAGGATTTGGCGATCGATGTAGTTGAACAGGTTGATACCGATGAGCAGCGCCAGCGCCCACCCGGCACCCGGTATCGCTTTGCTCGGCCCGGCCGAATCGGTTGCGGTTCCGGTGTGCATCGGTGGGCTCTCCGAGTGTGAACGAAAACGGTCGCTAAAAAAACACAAACTCCCCGCGCCTCGAGGCGCGGGGAGTTCAAGATAGTAGCTGGCGCGGCGGCCGAACACCGCGCCGATTAACCGCTTTCCGTGCCAATTACTTCTGGCCGGAGCGGTAGCCGGTGTTCACGATCGGCCCCTGCGCGGGCTGCTGGGCGGCCCGGTAATCCGGTTGAGCGTACTTGTAACCCGCGGGGGCCGGTTGTTCGCTCGGCGTGGAAACCACACGGCCCTGCCACGTCGGTTGAACGGCGGGACCCTGCGTACCGCGCGCCGGCATCATCACCGCGCCGGCGCCCATTCCCGGGGGCATCGGTTGCGGCTGCATCGGGGGAGCGGGTTGGCTGTACCCCGGCTGCCCCGGGGACGAGTACCCGCCCGCGTAGGCGCCCCCGCACGCGGACGCACAGCCCGTGGCCGATGTGCAACCGAACAGGCCCTGAATCGGCGTGACATACGGGGTGGGCCGCATCTTCGGGAGCTCGGTCTTCGAGGGCTGGAAGCACAACCACGCCTTCATCCGGTCCCAGCACGTCCGCTCCCGGCCCGACTCGCACCCGACCGGCCCGCAGCTCGTGGGGCCGCACGCGCCGTAGCCCCCACCGATGCCCGGCGGGAGCGGCGGCACCGTGTACCCCGGTGCGGGAGCGGCGGGCGCTTCCGTGTACCCCGCGACGACCGGGCTGCGGACCGGGGACCACGTGGTCCGCGCGAACATGCGCGAACCGCTCCCGCCCCACGCTCCGCCGGCCGGCGCGACCAAGCTCCCGTTGTGCAGCACCGGAGGCGGAACGACGGGCGCGGTCGGTGCGAGCCAGCCGTCTTGTGCGCCCACCGGGGCCACACAGCACACCCCCGCCATAGCCGCGATGTAAAATCGTTTCATAGTTCCGCCTCCGTGCGGATTGAGGTGATCCAACACCTCAAAGTTTCGACCGCCGGGGCCGGAAAGTGCAGGGTTAGAGGTTGTAGCGAAGGTGAAGAGCTTGCGCACGATCGGCACAACCGGCACAGATTACCAAGCGGCCCGTTTCAGGCGAGTGACTGGCGAGGGGAGAAAGGCGTGCGGTTAGCCGGTATCACCACTCCGAGTCGTCGAAGAGAGAGGGCTGAACCGTTCGGCGCTTCGGTGCGGGGCGGTTCACGCGCGCGGCGGCACGGTTCGCGGAGTTGGGGCGCCGCACGAGGGTGATCGTCTTCGCCGCCACATCTTGCCGCGCCGTAATGACTTCCGTTGTCGGATTCAGCGCAACGAGGGCTTCGCGTCCCGCCACTGCTGCGAGTTCCGGCTTATTACAATCTTTGCTCAAGTGTAGTTGAACGAGGTGTGAGGGGAACCCCTCCCCCGACCGCCCCGCG
This sequence comes from Gemmata palustris, assembly GCF_017939745.1. Lineage (NCBI taxonomy): Bacteria > Pseudomonadati > Planctomycetota > Planctomycetia > Gemmatales > Gemmataceae > Gemmata > Gemmata palustris. Next base: position 6,422,169 of record NZ_JAGKQQ010000001.1, read on the forward strand.
ATGGTCGCGGTCAGTTCCGCGGCCTGCTTGTTCGAGAGGTGCCCCATATCGCCGAGGACGCGATCAACGAGGAACTTGGGTCGCGGACTGGCCCGCTCCATCAGTTCGTCGTGGTTGTACTCCAGCGCGAGCACGTCCACGCCCGCGAACGCGGAAATCAACTCCGGCGAGCTACAGCCGAGGTCGGCCGCGTAGCCAATCGACCACGCGGGCGCGGGCTGGTGCTCGTCGAGGCCGTCCACGCGGAAGGCGTAAGTGGGCACGGAATCGTGTGACACGCGGATCGGCAAACAGGTGAGGTTCTTCGTGAGTTCGATGGGGCGCCCGTCGGCGTACTCGCGCGCGAGCCCCGCCGCGTTGAAGGTGGCGAACGACGACGCGACCCGCTCCATGTGAGCGAAGTGCTTGGCGTGGCCGTACATCGGAATGCGCCGGCTCCGCAGGTCGGCGAGGACGGCGTCCTTCCAGTGGTCCGTGTGCGTGTGCGTGAGCACAACGGCCGACACGCGCTCCCACGACGCACCGATCGACTGGAGGCGCGCGGTGAGGAGCCGCGGGTGCAACCCGCAATCGATGAGCAGGCCGAACCCGTCGAGTTCGAGCAAACTGGCGTTCCCGCCGCTGCCGCTCGCCAGAACTGTGAACCGGGCCGTCATCGGATGATCTTCCCCCGGTAACTTCAACCACCGCGCCGGGCGGGACATAAGTCGAAGTAAATATGAAGGTAAGTTTTACCCGCGCGCGAACCGCATTAAAAGGGCGGTAGGTTTAGGCGTCGTTCCGGCCGGGGAAACGCTACCCGCTCGTTGACACGCGCGGTTCGCCAAGAGGCTCAGGCGAACCAGTGCCTCGCCCTACTCCTTCCCCAGCACCAGATCCACGACCCAGCACCCGCGCACGTGTGGCCTCGGTCCACGACAGTGATCGAGCACGTCGGGGCTGTCGCACCCGGCGTCCTGGAGCGCGTCGGCTAGGATCGACATCGCGCTGAAGTCGCGGGACTCGTACATCTGCGATGCAAGCGTAAGAACCGTGGAGGTGCGCCAGGAGGGGGAGAAGGTAACAGGGCGAAACGGGTTCCCGAAGATGTCGCGGAGCAACACGCACTGTGCGGCGTATTCCTCCAGCCTTCGCGAGTGGATTCGCCAAGCCCATTTGATTTCAGTCTCGTTCTCTACAGCACTTTCGATTGATGCGGCTGCCTGGTCCGCAACTGTCGCGGCATTACTCCACACTCCGTCCCTGTCCCAATCAGGTGAATCGTTATCCCAGAAAGAGAGGAGGCGATACGCACTAAAAGCCCAGTCTCGCAATGCCGCGGGTTGCGACATGTCCTCGTAGACGGGCTCTCGCGCTTTCGCTCTGGCCTCCTCACACCGATCCCATCCGGCAAGTCCATCCGCATACTCTTCGACGACTTTGACGAGATTACGCGAGCGATGGTCGGAGAAAGAGTGCCAGTAACGTCGGCGACACTCGCAAAGGAATATAAGCGTTTTCCGTTTCGATCGGCGAACCCAATCCGTTGCCAGCATTGGCTTCGCGACAGTGGAACTGAGCCATTCCGCCTCGGTCATCGGTCGCTCCCTGGAATCGCTTTTAGCATGACCGATCCGCGGCTACGGTGCTAGTCCTCGGTGTCGGCTGCGGTGAATTCGATCGTCCAGAGAGAGTTTCCAACTTGTGAACGGCTGGCAGCGGGCGTTCATGTCGCGCGAGGATGAAGGCGGCCACACGAAACGACTCGCGGGCGGAACTCCGGCTCTCCGACGAAATAGTCAAGCGCCACGACAACGCATTCTCATTACATGGCGCCGCGGATCGATCGCTTCAACCGCAATAAAGCCGCGTTCATGTCGAGTCAGGATGACAGGGCGGTTCCGACGTGAAGAAGCAAACTGTTGGACCAGGTGATTCAAGGCAAGCGCCATTCGATAGCCACCGCAGGATACGTTTTGCTCACATGCCCCCACAAAGTTAAAAAACTAACAAGAGCGTCCCTTTTGGCGTACCGCTTGCTCTCAATATTCTTTCTGGTAACAATGTGGCCATCGAAGAATCGAGGATTGGCTATGCTCCGCGTGTTTGGCGCTGTCGCGGCCTTTCTGGTGTGCCTCCACACCAGCGCGGCTCCTCCCGTCGCGAACCCGACCGAATCCGCCACCACCGCTGACAAGGCTCTGGCGTTTGACGGGAAGATTGTTCCGCTCGCGGACGCGCTGAAGAAGCTCGGTGTGAAGCCCGATGCGGACACCGCCGGGGTCGCTCTCGTCACCGCCGATGGCACCACTTACACACTCGTGAAAGACGAGAAAACACGCCTGCTTTTCCTCGATCCGCAGCTCCACAACCGTGACGTGCGACTCACTGCAAAGGTGCTCCCCGGCACGCGCGTTCTGCACGTCGAGCGCGTGCAAACGATCAAGAGCGGGAAGGCCTTCAACGTGGATTACTGGTGCGAACAGTGCCAGCTCGATGCGACCGAGCCGGGGCCGTGCAAGTGCTGCGGTGGCGAGACCGCCCTGCGCGAACTCCCGGCCAAGTAAGTAGCTCATTGCTTCTACTCGGCACCCCAATCGGTTGATTCCGGTTGGGGTGTTTCGTTTCTCGTAGCGCGGTCACGCTGCGCCCTCGCCTGGTCAGTTCCTGCCCACCATTCGGCGCATTCAGGCTAAGCAAGAACCCGGCACGGCTCTTGCTGGCTGCCCACCGCTACCCAACGTGTGCATCCGTTCCTCCAGGAGTGACCCCCGATGAAGTTCGGGCGACAGGTCGCGCTCGCGACCATGATGATGGTTCTCGGCATGTCCGCCGTTACGGTCGGCGGCGCGCAGGAGAAGAAGGAGCAGCCCAAAGAGAAACAGAAGGGCGGCGCCAAGCAGAAGACCTGGGACGAAGTCGCGGACGCGGGGGTCGCGTACCTCAAGACCACACAGGCCGAAGACGGCACGTGGAGCAAGACGAGTCACCCGGGCATCACCGCCGTCGTGCTGACGGGCCTGTTCAAGAGCGGCAAGGCGACCGCGGACGATGCGTTCGCGGCGAAGGGGCTGAAGTTCGTCGAGACGCTCGTGGACGAGAAAGAGGGCCACATCGCGGCCGGCGAGAACCTGCGCCACAAGTTCTACACGACGAGCGTGAACCTCCAGGCGCTCAAGGCGTCCGGCTCCAAGAAGTACGACAAGGTGATCGCGGACGCGGTCACGTACTTCAAGAAGGGCCAGGTCGGTTCGGCCGACGGCAAGAAGGAGGATGACTCGAACTACGGCGGCTTCGGGTACGGCCCGGGCACGCGCGGCGACATGTCGAACACGCACTTCGTTCTCGATTCGCTCGTCGCGGCCAATGTTCCGAAGGACGACGAGGTCTACAAGAAGACGCTCGTGTTCGTGAGCCGGTCCCAGAACCTGGAGAGCGAAGCCAACAAGTTGCCGTGGGCCGGGAAGATCAACGACGGCAGCTTCATCTACGTCAACGGCTCCGCACCCGGCGGGACCGCCGCCGCGGACGCCGCGCGCCCGGGCTACGGCAGTATGACGTATGCCGGGCTCAAGAGCCTCGCGATCTGCGGCGTGAGCAAGGACGACCCACGCCACAAGAAGGCGCTGGAGTGGGTGGCCAAGAACTACTCCGTGGACCTCAACCCGGGTCGCGCGGAAGGGGCCGGCGGACAGGGTTACTACTACTACCTCGTCGCGATGGCCCGGTGCTTCCACACGCTCGGCGTCGATGAGGTGGTGGACGCGGCCGGGAAGAAGCACGACTGGCGCGCCGAGATCACCCGCGCGCTCACGTTCCGGCAGCGCAAGGACGGCAGTTGGGGCAACGACTTCACCACCTGGATGGAAGGCGATCCGAACCTCGATACGGCCTTCGCGCTGATAGCGCTGAGTTACACGAAGCCCAAAAAATAATCGCCCCGGTTATCAATCTGTAATGCGGTCGTCTTGTCATCCGGAACAGACGGTTGGCGTGGCGATCGCATTACCTAGAATCTCTCACACCCCACAAAGCGCGAACCGTTCATCTGCCAAACTGCTCGCAATGCGCTGCTGATAATCACCTTTGGAGACGCCCCGTGCCCACGAAGAAAAGGATCGGCTTCACGCTGATCGAATTGCTAGTTGTTATCGCCATCATCGCTATTCTCATCGGCCTGTTGTTGCCCGCGGTTCAGAAGGTGCGCGAAGCCGCCGCGCGCATGAAGTGCCAAAACAACCTCAAGCAGATCGGCCTCGGCGTTCACATGTACGACCAGACCCAGGGGGTGCTGCCGAACATGAGCTTTTGCGGCGGCGGCTGCGAGGACACTAACCCGGGCATGCAGAACATCTTTTTCCGCTTTCGCCACTACCCGGTGGCCTTCGAGCTGCTGCCCTACGTCGAGCAGGACAATCTCTACAAGCAGTTCAACCTCAACAAGTCCGGGACCGACAACACGACCCCCGGGATCGCTGGCGGTCAGACCAACCTCCAATTGTCTTCTCAACCCTTGAGCGTCTTCCTTTGCCCGTCCATGCCGGCCCCGGTCAACCCCGTATTCGCCGGCTACGCGAGCTACGGGTGGAACCGCGGCAACAGCGACGTCCGCTCCCCCGCCCAGTCCGGCGACATCTTCAAACCGGGGCAGGCATACGGGTTCACACCCTCCGACGGGGTGTTCATCTCGGCGATGGACGCCGGCCTGAGTTACGACGGCGGCGTGGCGCTGGCAGCCAAGCACACCGCCGACCCGACCTGGTGGCAACCCCCCAACACGTACAAGATCAAGCTCCAAAGCATCACCGACGGGCTGTCCAACACGATTGCCGCGGGCGACATGCACAACATCCTCAAGGGTTACACCACGACGACCGTGAACAGTGTGTCCATCGGCACCACGGCGGTGGAGTCGGGAGGCCCGATCGCCTGGGGAGCCAGCGGCGGCGACTACTACAGCGAGGGGCGCACCACGGTGCCGATGAACACGCTCACCGGACCGTACTACAGCCGGAGCATCACGGACCCGGCCGCGCTGCACGACATCCTCTTCAAGAGCCCGATTTACTCGTTCCGGAGCACGCACACCGGTGGGTGCAACTTCCTGTTGTGCGATGGATCGGTGAAGTTCATCACCCAGTCCATCAACATGACCACCTACATGGCGCTCGGCAGCCGCAACGGGGGCGAGGTGATCGGTGACTACTAGTCGCGCACTGGTCGCCCTGGTCTGCGCGGCGGTGGCCGGGTGCGGCGGGGGGCTGTCGGCCCCGACCACCGCCCCGGTGTCCGGTACGGTGCAGTTTAGGGGCAAGCCGGCCGTCGGGGTGAAGGTGACGTTCCACCCCAAGTTCGACATGGGGTCCGTCAAGTTCACACCGAACGGGCTGACCGACAAGGACGGCCGGTTCACCCTGAACACCGCGGCGCCGGGCGACGGCGCACCGCCGGGCGAGTACGCGGTGACGTTCGAGTTGCCCCGCGTGACCGCGGACCAGCGCGGGTTGGACACCGAGGTGGACGTGTGGAAGGGGAAGTATTCCGACCCGGAGAAGAGTACCTTCAAGGTGACCGTCCAGAAGGGCGATAACGCCCTCGAAACCTTTAAACTCGACTGACGCCCGCCATGCGCCCCTTCCTGTTGTTTGTCCTCGCAGCTCTCGCCGGGTGCGGTCAACCGACCGCGCCCGCGATCGCCCTGTACCCGGTAGAAGGCCAGTTGGTCGTCAGCGGCATTCCGGCGGTGAACGCGCAGGTCGCGCTCCACCCGATCGGTGAACCGACATCAAGCTATCACCCGGTTGGCACGACCGGGGCGGACGGGCGGTTCCGCCTCACGACGCGCACGACCGGGGACGGCGCGCCGGCCGGGGAGTACGTCGTCACGGTCATCTGGACCAACCACGAGTTGTTCGGCGGCGACTGCCCGTGCGGTGCCGACCCGACACAGCACGACCGCCTCTGCGGGGCTTACGCCGATCCCGCAACGTCGCGACTCCGCGCGACGATTCGAGCTCAGCACAACGAGATCGCGCTCGAGGCGACGGTGGGGGCGGGCGGGCGCGGGTGGAACTTACCCCGGTTGCAGGACGCCGGTAAGAAAAGCGACCGACCCGCGCCGACCGAACGTGATCGCGGACGGCCGTAACACGCGCGCCGGGAGCACTTTCGCTCGATCATTTCATTGAGATTCACGCAGTCGCACGCGGTCGGAACATTCCGCACATTCCGATTGCGATCTTCGATCGCACAAGCTAATATCCTAGGTTAGCTACAAGCCGTGCTGCCTGCTTTCTCACACCTGCCTCCCTTCCCACCTGTCTGCTCTCCTATCGGAGCCTCTCATGTTGACCTTCTGGGGCGAACGTCAGCGGTACTGTGACAACATCAACCGTCGGAACTTCCTCCAACTCGGAGCGTTCGGGGCCGGGCTGACGCTCGCCGACGTGCTCCGACTCAAGGCCGCGCAAGACCCCAGTGCCACAAAGTCCACGCCGCAAAAAGCGGCGATCATGATCTACCTGCCGGGCGGCCCGTCGCACATGGATATGTACGACCTCAAGCCCGAAGCCCCGATGGAGTTCCGCGGCGAGTTCAAGCCCATTCGGACCAACGTGCCCGGTGTGCAGATCTGCGAACACATGCCGCTGCAAGCCCGCATGTGGGACAAGCTCGCCTGCGTTCGCTCCCTGATTTCCACCGAGGAACACAGCGACTCGCTCGTGAGCACCGGCTACAGCGAGAGCACCAACCGTATCGCGTCGCACCCGGCGTTCGGCTCCGTGATCTCGAAGTTGCGCAGCGACGGCAACAACGACGTTCCCCCGTTCGTCAGCCTCCGCGGGGGCGGCAGCCCGGGCACCGAACCGGGGTACCTCGGCGTCGGGCACCGGCCGTTCACCCCGAGCGGCGCCGGGATGGAAAACCTCCGGCTCGCCAACGGCGTGAACGTGAACCGCATGGACGACCGCAAAGACCTGCTCGGCAAGTTCGACACCGCGCGGCGCGAGATCGACGCGACCGGCACCATGAAGGGCATGGACTCGTTCGCCGGTCGCGCGTTCGACATGATCTCGTCCGGGATCGTCCGCAAGGCTCTCGATCTCAAAAACGAAGACCCGAAGACCCGCGACCGGTACAAGGGGGTCGAACAGTTCCTGACCGCGCGCCGGCTCGTCGAAGCGGGCGTCGGGTGCGTCACGCTGAGTTACGGCGGGTGGGACACGCACACGAGTAACTTCAAAGAACTGAAGCGGATGCTCCCGGAACTCGACCGCGGGATCGCGAACCTCATCAACGACCTGCACGACCGCGGGATGCAGGACGACGTGGTGACCGTGGTGTGGGGCGAGTTCGGCCGCACCCCGAAGATCAACAACTCGGACGCGGGCCGCGACCACTGGGCGCCCGTGATGAGCGCGATGATTGCGGGCGGCGGCCTCAAGATGGGCCAGGCGATCGGCAGCAGTTCCGCGAAGGGTGAGTACCCGAAAGAGCGGCCGTACAAGGTGCCGCACCTGCTCAGCACGATTTACGGTGCGATGGGCATCGATGCGGGCTACACCTTCCCGAACGGCGCCGGTCGGCCGATGTACATTCTCGATGACCGCAACAAGGTCGAAGAACTGATCTGAGCAAGCAACCATTGCCAACAACGGAACCGGGAGCCACGTGGCTCCCGGTTCGCGTTTCGGACGTCATCCCTTCGTGGGGCCGAGCGCGATGCTCTCTCCACGCGAGTCGGTCAGGGCCGTTGCTACGCGCACTTCAAACGTCGTCGCGTAACTAAACGGCGCTTCACGCGACCACAAATTCGGCTCCGGGATCACGCACCGCAGTGATACCACGTTGTCGCGTGTATCTGTGATCGTAAAGAGGTAGGCGACTTCGATGGTCGAGATGGTTTCGCACCGCGGGCCGATCGCGCGCCCGCTCACTTCGCACTTCGATGCGGGTCCGCTCAGTTCGACGTGAAAGAGGATCTCCGCCGCGGCCTGGGTGCAGCGAACCGGTTGCGTGCGAATCGAAACGATCTTCATCACAGCACCAGCATCGCGTCGCCGTAACTGAAGAATCGGTACTCGTTCGCGACGGCTTCGGAATAGGCCCGTTGCAACAGGTCGCCGCCCGCGAGCGCGCCAACGAGCAGCAGGAGCGTGGTTCGCGGCAGGTGGAAGTTGGTCACGATCGCGTCCACCGCGCGGAACTCGAACGGTTCGTGAATAAACAGGTTCGTTTCGCCACTAAATGGGCGAAGTACTCCCGACCGGGCGGCGGTCTCCAGCGTGCGGGTCGTGGTGGTGCCGACTGCGACCACGCGCCCGCCCTTCTCCTTCGTCACGCGGACGGCATCAACGACGTCCTGCGTCACCGCGCACCACTCGCTGTGAATCACGTGCTTCGTCGGGTCGTCTTCTTTTACCGGTGCGAACGTACCCAGGCCGACGTGCAAAGTTACACGCGCCGTGCCGATGTCCTTCGCCGTAAGTCGGTCGAAAAGCGCGGGTGTGAAATGCAATCCTGCCGTTGGTGCTGCGACCGAGCCGATGGCATTTGCATTGGCGTAGACGGTCTGGTAGCGCTCGCGGTCGGCGGCTTCTTCGCGGCCCTTGCGAATGTACGGCGGCAGCGGGATGTGCCCGTAGCGCCCGAGCAGTTCCGGGGGCGTGCCCTCCTGGTCGGGCCGCATGAGCCAGTGGCGCTCGGCCGTTCGCCCGCAGAGCACGAGGCGCAAGTTCGTGTCCGTCACGAACGCGGTGCCGATTTCGGGATAGCCGCGGGTCTGCGCGAGCATCTCCCACGAACCGTCTTCGACCGTGCGAAGGAACAAGCCCTCCCACTTCCCGCCGGTCGATTCGCGCCGACCGATGACGCGCGCGGGAAGTACGCGCGTGTCGTTGAGCACGACGAGGTCGCCGGGGCCGAGTAAGTCGGGTAGTTCGCGGAACGTGTGGTGCGCGAGTGAGTTTGTTGCGCGGTGGGCAACGAGCAGCCGGGCCGAGTCGCGCTCGGCCGCCGGGTGCTGCGCGATCAAGTGTTCGGGCAGGTGGTAATCGAAGAAGGGCACGGAAGGTTCCGGTTCCGAGTTTCGAGTCCCCGTTTCCGATTGGAACTCGAAACTCGGAATTAAAGGCTTATTTGAAGTTCTTCAGCCACTCGTCGAATTCTTTCTTGTGCTTCTCGACGGTCTTCGCCGGCCCGAGGAGGGTGAGCGAGTACACCGCGTCCTTGCCCTCGAAAATGACGTAAATCTGGCGGTAGTTTTCGACCTTCGTGATCTTCGCGTTCGGGTCGAACGGCGGGAACTTCTTGAGGAGGGTGCCGGTGATGTCCTGGTACGTGGCCTCTTGCTTGCCGATCTTGATCTTGGCAACGGCCGGCTTCTTGTCCGCGGCCAGCTCGAACTTTTTGACCTGGCGGTCGAGGTTCGCGTCCACGGTGCCGCCACCGGGCGAGGCGAAGAGTGCCAGTTCCGCGTCCTCGGGGTCGCCCTTTTCCTTGGCCAGTTTGAACTGTGCCAGTCGCATTTTGTTCGACGGGGTTTCTTCCTTCCACCCGGCCGGCGTGGTGGATTTGAGCCCGCCCCACTCGACCGCGACGCCCTTGTCTTCAGCGCCCGCAGCGCCGGCGAAGACCGCAGTCAATACGGAAGCGAACAGCATACGCATGGAGATGACCCTTCGGAAGGAACAGACTAGTTCCGACACCGGGGACATTCTACACCCGCCGCTCAGAAGTAGAACCCCATCGCTCGCATCCGTTGGTACTGCTCCGCGAGAGCTTCGGTAAGCTGGCGGTGAATGGGCTGAGTTCCGAACTACGCGGACCGGTGCGCGCCGAGTGCGGGGCGTGCCCCCACCGCTCGCGGCATCGGGGCAATTTCCGCGGTATCCGGCTCGTCCCCGTCTTCGTTCGCGGCCGGCGGGATAGGTTTCGCCGAAGTGGGAACGGTGAACTCGTTCGGTTCGGTCGTATCGAACGGAACGCCGGTCACGCTGCTCGGCGCCGGATCGAGTAGAGCATCGGTGTCGGTCACTTCAACGACGTTCGCCAGCACCACCGGTTCCGCAGGTGCTTGGGCCGCCGACTCCGCGGGGTTCGCGTGAGGTGCGGGGTTCGCGAAGAACGCAAAGTGAACGATCGCGTACCCCAAAACGGCGCTCACCGCGCTAATTGCCACGACCATTCGCATGGCGACTCCTCGTTACTGCCGCGGGACAACAAGCGCGGAGCAATAGCGGTGGGTGGGAATTGGGGCAAGCTCAACCGATCACGGGTTGTCGCTCGGCGATGAGCAGCCGCGTGAGCCACTCTTGCAGGAACGCAGCGCGCGTCCGGGCCGCGCCTTCTGCTTCGTCGGATGACACACGCACGAACCGAATGCGGTCGTTTGGGCGGAGTTGGGCGAGTAGGTCGAGATCGGCGCGAATTACGTGTGCGATCTTCGGGTACCCGCCAATGGTCTGACCGTCCACGCCGAGAACGATGGGCAACCCGTCGTTGGTGACTTGCACGGCTCCCGGGGCGACCGCCTCCGAAACGAGTTCGCCCGGCACGCGCGCGAGGGGCGCTCCTTTCAGGCGAAGGCCCATGCGGTTGCTCGCCGCCGATACTGCGTAGTCTTGTGCGAAGAAGGTATCGTCGGTGAACCAGCCGCGTTGCGGGCCATCAAGGACGCGGATTGGCAGACCTACCCCCCCGTCCCCCCTCCCTGAAGGGAAGGGGGAGAAAACTACCCGCTCGTTAACACTCGCGGTTCGCCCAGAGATGTCCGACACCTGCTCCCCCTTCCCTTCAGGGAGGGGGGACGGGGGGGTAGGTATCGCTTCACAGAACGGCAAACTGCGCGACTCCGTGCGGCTCACCGCGCATCGAAGCACGTCGTCCACTCGAATCGGTTCGAGCGCTGATCGGCTGCCGAGAACTTCTGGCGCCTCGAAGCCCCCGGCGACACACAAGTACGCTCGCGCGCCGGTGAGCGTTCCGCCCACGCGGAGCACGTCGCCCGGTTCGAGCGTGAACGTCGTGCCGGGCACCAGCGGGTTTCCGTTCAAGGTGCTCTGAAACGGCGCGCCGAAGATCACGCACGCAATCGAGTGAAGTGCCTCAACTACTGGCCCCGCAAACGCGACTTCGAGCGCGACCGCGTGAGGGGCGTTGCCTATAAGTGCGTTGCCCAAGGCGAGTGCCGCGCGGTCCGCCGCACCGCCCACGGGTACGCCGAGTGCCCGGCTGCGTTCACGGCCGAAATCGACGAGCAGCGATTGCAACCCGGCTTCGCGAACGATCAGGCTCATAATCCTGGGATCGCGGGCGTCTCGCCCGCTTTTTGGATGAGGGGGAAGCGGGCAAGATGCCCGCGGTCCCAGGGAAAACTCACGCGAACGCTTTGAGCGTGAACCCGCGCTTCAGAAGGGCCGCGCGAACCGCTTTCGTGAACGCGACCGCGTCCGGGTTGTCGCCGTGAACGCAGATCGTCCGCACGCCCTTTTCGCGCACCAGCCACTCGATTTGCTTCACGGCTTCATCGGGATCGTGAACGAATGCGTTCGGCTCTGTTCGCGGTACGAGCGATCCGTCCGGGCGGTAACGGCGGTCCGCGAAGCCTTCCGCGAAGAACGGAACGCGGTCTGTGGCCTCGGCTTCGAGCCAGGATTGAGGGAGCCCAATGACCGGAAGCTCGAACACTTTGGCGGCATCGATCACACCAACGGCCACGTTCTCGTCGCGGCACGCTTGATTGTAGAGGGCACCGTGCGGCTTGACGTAGCGCACCTCTGCGTCACACGCTTTTGCCAACCCCATCAGTGCGCCGAGCTGGTACAGGCACCCGTGCGCGATCTCGCCCGAAGTTAGATCGAGTTCGCGCCGGCCGAAGTGTTCGCGGTCCGCGTACCCGGGGTGCGCGCCGATCGTGACTCCGAACTGTTTCGCGAGCGCCAGTGTGGACGCGATCTCGTTCGGTCCGCCGGCGTGCGCACCGCAGCACACGTTCGCGGACGTGATGAGCGGCATCAGCTCGGCGTCAAAGCCGGCGCCCTCGCCGAGATCCGCGTTCAGGTCGATTTCCATGAGATCGCCCTGTTTATTTGAGCTGCCCGCGCGCGATCAGCCCGAAGATCACCGCAGCGAGAAGCAAGCGGTACACAACGAACACGGTCGTGCTGTACCGCTTGAGAAAACTGATTAGGAACGCGATCGCGAGGTACCCCACCACCGCCGATACGAGGAGCCCGACACCGAGTGCCGCGATCTGATCGCTCGCGAACAGGGTGGCGCGCTCGTCGTACATCTCTTTCATTCCCGCGCCCAGAATGGCGGGGAGCGAGAGCAAGAACGAGAACCGCGCCGCGGCGGAGCGCGCGAGGCCCGCGAACAGCCCCGCGGTGATCGTCGTCCCGGACCGTGAGCCGCCCGGCATCAGTGCGAGTGCCTGGAACAGCCCGATCCAGAGCGCATCGAGCCAGTTGATGTTCGCTTCCTCGCGCGGCGGCAGCCCGCGCTTCGCTCGGCGCGCGACCCACCACTCGGAAGCCGCCATCAACAGCGCGAACACGATCGCCACGACCGCAATTGGCGTGGGGTGAAAGAAGGTCTTCTTCAGCCACGTCTTGAGTAGAAACCCGATGACCACTGCGGGCACGGTCCCGAGTACGATGAGCCAGCCGATGCGCGAATCGGGCGTGCTCGCGAACCGCCGGGCGCGGATGTCCGCCCAAAGCCCGTTCAGCATCCGAGCGATGTCCGCGCGGAAGTATACGAAGACGGCGGCGAGCGTGCCGAGCTGAATCACGACGGTGAAGGCGTCTTCCGGCTTCTCATGCCCGAGCAGTTGTCGTGCGACGAGCAAGTGTGCCGTGCTGCTGATCGGGAGAAATTCGGTCAGTCCTTGAATCAGGCCGAGTAACGCGGCTTCCCAGATGGGCATTCGCCCTCCCCAATCGGTATGATGACTCGACTGTTATTCGGAGCATTCCATGCGCGTTTTGCGTTCTACCGTTCTAGCGATCTCGGTAACTGCCGGCGCACTGTTCGCACCGGGAGCGGTCCGCGCACACGACATGAACGCGACGGTCAAAGTCGGTCCGGAATCGGTTCGCGTGGAGGTCTACTTTGAAGACGATTTGCCCGCTGAATTCGCGAAAGTGAGCGTGACCAATTCGGCGGGCGCCGAGGTCGCGACGGGCACGACCGACGACCGCGGCGTGTGGACGTTCCCGGCGCTTGCGCCCGGTGAATACGTACTCGCGGCGAAGTGCATCGGTCACACCGCGACGGTGCCCTTCTCGGTCGCCGGGGAGCCCGAGGCGGCGCCCGTCTCTTACACCGGCGCGCGACTGAACAAAACTGTTGGTCTGACGGTCGGTGCGGGCGGATTACTCGGTGTTTCCGCGGTGTTTTGGCTGTTGCGCCGGCGGTACCGCGAGTAAAATGCCCTGGCCTATCTCCGGAGTATTTCCGTGGCGCCTGAAAATCAAATTTCCACAGATACCCCCAACGAACTCTCCGTCGGTCACACCGCCGATGTTCCACTGGCGGACGGCGCCACGTCTGAAGCCGAATCGCTGCTGAACCACCTCAAACACGCGGCGAACCTCGCCCCGCGGCCCGTAGCGAGCGCCCCCAACATCCCCGATTACGAGATCCTCGAAGAACTCGGGCGCGGGGGAATGGGCGTTGTTTATAAGGCCCGGCACCTCCCGTTGAACCGTATTGTCGCGCTCAAGATGGTTCTCACGTCCGAGCACCTCTCGGTGAGCGAGGTCGCGCGGTTCCGGGCCGAAGCCGAATCCGTTGCCGCGGTGAAGCACCCGAACGTGGTGCGGGTGTACGAACTCAGCCCGTTCGAGTCCGAACGGCCGTACTTCACGATGGAATTCGTCGAAGGCGGGAGCCTGGCCAAGTTCCTCAAAGCACACGGCCGACTCGACCCGCGCTCCACCGCCGACCTCATCGCGAACGTGGCCGACGGGCTTCAGGCCGCTCACGACGCGGACATCGTTCACCGCGACATCAAGCCGGCCAACATTCTGTTGAGCGCGGCACGTGGCGCGCGAAATGCGGAGCGCGAAACCGGTTCGTCTTCGGTGCCCAGTTCCTCACTCCTCACTCCTCACTCCTCGCTCTTCCCACAGGTGTCCGATTTCGGTCTCGCCAAGCGCCTCGCGTCGGACGTGACGCGGACACAAGGGCCGGCGGGTACCCCGGCGTACATGGCCCCGGAACAGGCCGGCGGAAAGGCCAAGTTCGTCGGACCCGCCGCGGACGTGTACGCGCTCGGCGCGGTCCTCTACGAGTGCCTCACCGGGAAGCCGCCGTTCGACGGACCCGACCAGTGGGCCATTGCCCAGCAAGTTCTGGACGCGGCTCCCGTCTCACCGCGGGCCGTCCTTCCGACCGTTCCGCGCGATCTGGAACTGATCTGCCTCAAGTGTTTGGAAAAAGAACCGCACCACCGCTACCCCAGCGCTGCGGCGCTGGCCGACGACCTGCGACGGTTCCTCGCCGGGCTCCCGGTGAGCGTGCGCCCCATTGGTCTCATCAAACGCACCGCGCGCTGGGCGCATCGGCGCCCGACGGCCGCGGCACTGGTGACACTCACCGCGGGGCTACTGTTCGCAGTTCCGCCACTGGTCGTGTGGGAGCAGGGCCGGCTCGATCAGCGTGCGGCCGACACTGCCGCCGCGGAGGAAGCGGCGCGATTAGCCAAAGTCGCCGAAGACCGAGAAAAAGACGCTCACGCCGCAACTGCTAAAGCGGCACGAGCGGCCCTGAAACTCGCTGACGCGCGCGAACTGTTCGCTATTCAAAACAAGCTCCGGAGCCGCGCCGTCGACCGACCGCTGTCCTGGACGTTTGAGAGCCACACGGACTTGCAAAAGGCCGCGGCCCTCGCAGTGGGCGAACCGACCGCGATGAGCGATCTGCGATCGGCCGCGGCCGTTGCAATTCTCGGGGCGGACTTACAGGAGCGCCCTCCAATTGTGAAAGGCTTCAGCGCGTCGGCCGCGGCAACCGATCCGAAAACCGGGATGATCGCCATCGGCGAATACTTGGTCTGGACCCCTCTCTCGGTGGGGGTGCGATTAATCGACCCATCGACCGGGGCCGTCGTTCGCGAATTGGCCTTCCCCGCGGGCTTGGTTCGCGACCCGATGGGGTACATCAAGAGAGCCCCGGACTACGTCTCTTCACTCGTTTTCAGCCGCGATGGAAAACGCCTCTACGCCGGGACGCGGAGCTCCCAGGTGGTCCGGTTCGATCTGGACAAGCCGGGAAACGAGCCGGCCAAGACGTGGAAAGCCTCCATCACGTCGCTCGAGCAAATTGCCCTCAGCCCGGACGGGAAGACGCTCTACGGTCTGTGTCGCCCCGAGAAGCCGGTACTCGCGTGGGCGACCGAGACCGGAAAGTTGCTCGGAAAACTCGAGCCGGCGGACGCCCCGATCACCTCGTTCGCGGTCCTCTCGACCGGCGATGTTGTCACGTGCGACGCTCACCAGATTCGGCGCTGGGCACCGAACCGGCGCCCCACACAGACGGTCACGAGCACGGGCGCCTGGCGCCTCGCCGCGACCTCGACCGGCTCGCTGCTCGTCGGGGACGGGCGCGACCTCGTCGTATACGACCGCGACGCGCTCGCACCGCTCGAACGGTTCGTGACCCCCGAGTTGCGGCGCGGGATTCACGAAGAGTACGTGCGAACGATCGCGGAGCACCCGTCGGGCGCGTTCGTGGCGACCTCGTCCGGGGACACGGACCGCACCGTGCGGGTGTGGGAGCTCGCGTCCGGTAGGCCCGTGGGTACGGTCTCGGTCACGGGTACGGGGCCGATCGCGCTGGCGTGGTCCGGTGACGGGAAGACGCTGTTCGCGACGGCCCACGATCAACTCGAGCGGTGGACGTTCCGGGCCACGGACGCCCAACGGTTTGCCTGCTTCAGCGGTTCGGCGGTGGCAGCGGCGGCTTTCGTTTCAAGTGATCGAATCGCGGCACTCACCGAACCCAACGGGCCGAACCGGGAATTCCTCGTCGGACCGACCGGCACCACGAAAACATCTGTCCAAATCCCGGAGCGCGGGGGGAACGGACGGGCGGGGGTTACGGCCGCACCGAACGGCACGTTCTGCATCAGCCCGGCCATGTGCGGGCTCGTGGCCTGGGGACCGGGTGTCCCGGTTCCCCCGCCGGCGTTCACGAAAGAGATCACGTGGTGCCCGCACTTCGATCCGAGTGGTAACACGCTCTGGGCGATCGTGTCCGCGTCCGAGGTCATGGCGTTCGACCCGGTTACGAAAGAAGTGCGCGCCAAATGGAGCAACGCGCTGAGTGGCGTTACCAGCGGCGTGGCGAGCCTGGACGCGCTCGCGGTCGGGCGAACCGTGATCGCCGTGGGCGGGCGCAACGGTTCGGTCTACTCGCTGAAACCGGAAACGTGCGAACTCGTTACCGCGTTTCCGGTCCCCCGCGACCCGGTGCAATCCATCGGGCTCGCGCCGGACGAATCACTCATCGTC
Organism: Gemmata palustris; assembly: GCF_017939745.1. NCBI lineage: Bacteria > Pseudomonadati > Planctomycetota > Planctomycetia > Gemmatales > Gemmataceae > Gemmata > Gemmata palustris. The sequence goes on from NZ_JAGKQQ010000001.1 coordinate 6,438,665, forward strand.
GCGGGCACGCAGAACGGAAAACTGCGGATCATTCGCACGGCCGACCAAAAAGAACAGTCCGCGGTTGCCGCGCACCCGGGTGGTGTGACGGCGGTCTCGATTAGTTGCGACGGGACGCTACTCGCTACCGGCGGGCGCGACCGCGTCGTGCGGTTGTGGAAGCGGGTCGGCGACCGCTTCGAGCCGCTGTTCGCGGTATCCGACCTCAGCGGACCGGTGCGCGAGCTCCAGTTCCATCCCACCGACAACCGGCTCCTGGTGCTCGTGGCTCAAGAGCGCGCTGTGCGTGTGTGGGACGTAGACGGCTTGAAGACGCAACTCGGGCAACTCAAACTCGCGTGGTGAACCGCGAGCACTTCGGCCACCGGCCGGAATGTCCGGTGAAGCCGCGCTTCGGCGCATTCATTTTATGGCACCAGGGGTGTTGATTTTTATAAATATGTTCACTAAAATAATTGTAGACCAAGTGGCCGATCGCCAACACGGAGAGAAACGCATTTGGGGTGCAGAAATCGCGGATTCGCGAGTGATGTGGGCGATTGTTAGCAAATGTTAGCTGTCGGCGCGGATCGGTGAGAAGGCGACAGCGTCAATGAGCTTGAAATTTAGCAGTTGGTGCATCTCGCTCCTATGGCTCACCCGCAGGGGTCAGAATTGTTAGCAAATGTTAGCCTCGTTTCGAGATCCGTGTAACGACCACACGAGCCGCGACCGCAACAGTAGTTTCAAGTGATTTGGCAGTGCCGCATGGGAGTTCCTAAGTTCAAGGTTCTCAGGCACTTGAACGGGAGCCTCCCATGCGACGTGGTTACTCTACGATCACCCCGGCGGTGGTCCACGCACTGACGCGCCGAACGTTGGAACGGGCCCTGGGTTGGACCGACTACAAGCGGTCGGTCACGCGCACCCAGTTGCTCGACCTGGTGCTGTTGATCGCGGGCACCACCCGCACGTTGTTCGCGGTAGTGACCCGGTACTTCGGGTTCTCCCACGAGACCGCGCGACAGGCGATGCACGCCAACCGGGGTTCCCGGGACCAACTCACGGCCCGGTTGGTGGATGCCCTTCACCAGGTGGCGGGGTTCACGCGCCGGGACCGGAGGCGCCGGTGGACGTGTGCCATCGATGTGCATTACGTCCCCTTTTATGGGGATCGCAGCACCCCGGGGATCATCGGCGGACCCAAGAAGGCCGGGACCTCGTTCTTTCACGCGTACGCCACCGGGGTACTGATTCACAAGCACCGGCGGTACACCGTGGGGCTGATGAGCGTGACGAAAGGAACCAAGCCGCACCAGCAGGTGCAGACCCTTCTGGACCAGGTGGCGGCCCGCGGGCTCACGGTCCGCGGGGTGGTTCTGGACGCCGGGTTCGACAGCGGGGAGACCCTGTTGCTGTTGCAGGAACGGAACCTGAGCTACACGGTCCCGATGCGCAAGAAGGGCACCGGTACCAACCGCCGCAACGCCAGCTACACCCAACCCCACGGCACCATCACCACCATGGAGTGGGTCACCGAGAAGAGCCGCAAGGCGGTATCGACTCGGGTGCTCGTGTGGCAACGGAAGGGCGAATCGCACGCCCGGGTGTACGCGTTCCGCGGGTGGGGCGATGCGACCGCCGTGTCGGAGGCGAACCGGGCTCGGTTGGGGCGCCGGCGGTACCGAGAGCGGTTCGGGATCGAGACCAGCTATCGGCAGAAGAACCAGGCCCGCGGGTGGACCACCAGCACCAACCCCGAGTACCGGTTGCTGCTCGAGGGCGTGGCCCTGCTGTTGCGCCAGGTGTGGGTGTACCTGACGCTCCGGATCGCTCGGGCACGCGGGCTCGCGCCGACCGCCTGGGTCGCCCAGTTCCCGTTGGCCGAGATGCTCGACTGGCTCACGCAACGGATCCGCTCACGATACCCACGCACACGATGTATTACCCTGCCACACAATACACTTACAACCAACGCAACGCCTTGAAACTACTGGCAAGGGAGCGGTGGCGCTTCCCGCTCCCTTGCGGTCGCGGCTCGTTACGATGGCCATGAACGACGATTCACACTGTGGCGTTTGGGAAGCGGCCCTTCAGCCGCTTTCGCGCCGGGTTGCTGAGTCGGTACGACACGAACGATCCCCCGCGCAGGTTCCGCAACGCGGGTGCGTTCATGAGCGCTGCAGCCGCTGCATCGGTCAAACCGCCGGACCCGATCGTGAGCCACTCCAGGCCGGTCAGGTGCGGGCTTCCGACAACGGCGCTGATGCCCGATTCGCCGATCCCTTGCGGCAAGTGGAGTCGCTTGAGCGAAGCGGCGCGCGGCGCGTGGAACAGCGTGCGAAGGGTTTTTCTCCTTCGCGCTGAATGTGGTAACCGTCGAGTGTCAGCACGCGGAGTCGGTCGAAGACCTCGGAATCGGCCAGGAGGCGGGCGCCGTTCTGGTTCAACCCGGTGATCGTCACCCATTCGACCGGGGCTACGGCCCAAAGCTTCGGCGCAGCACGCACGAGCGTGGTGGGGCTGACCACCGCCACACCGGGGAACCCGCGCCAGAATCCGGTCCAGCGGACCCCACGCACCGCGGGGAGTTCGGCCCGCCAGCGCTCGCCCAGTTGGAGCGCGAGCTGAAATTCCCGCTGCTGGTCGGGGTCGGACGCGGGGACCGCCTCGTGTGCCGAACGCTCCGCGAGCCGGCACTGCACCCGGATGAATTCGGCCCGAGCCGGGTCGTCGTGTTCGTCGAGCCAGTCCGCGTACATGAGGCGCGGGGTGTCTTCGTCCGGGTTCGCGAGAACCGCTCGGAGCAGCCGGTTCTGATCGCTTTCACTGGCGAGGGCGGCCCAACGCGGGCGCTCGCCGCCGGTGGTCGCTTCGTACCGGAAGGCGCGCACGCCGGTCGAATCGGCGACGACGAGTGCCTTGCCGTCCACGCTGAACGCGGCCACGGCCCATTCCCCGGCGCCCGCGACTTCAATGACCTGCTGAACGGCTCCGGCCGCATCGAGGAGATGAACCGCACCGGTGGTCGGATCGAGCACCACGCGCTCGCCGCCGGGGTGCCGCGTGTGGGCACGCGAATCGTTCTGCGGCGCGCACGCGCCGAGCATCGGGTACGCGGAGCCGTTCCAGGTGACCGCGCCGGTGGTGGGGTCGAAGTGTTCTTTCGCGTCGGTGGTCGGTGTGAGCTTGTTGATGAACGCGGAGCGGAAGTACCAGAGCGAGAACAGCCCCTGGTCGGTCCACACGAGTACCTGCCCGTTCGGGTACGGCAGCGACACTCCGCGAACGCGCCCCCGGACCTCGCCGAACGTGTCGAACGGAACCCACATGGCCGCGCCCCAAAATAATTTTCCGTTAGCTTACCGCAGAGCTGTTTCGGGCACGAGATCGTGAGTGACGGGCAACCAGGATGAGCGTCTCTCGGTCAGTGGCGTTGTTCGGCGGAAGAGCACGAATTTGATGGGTACGGAGGGCAGGACGAGTGCAAAATACCAATGAAAAGAAACGAGCCGCTGGGGACCACCCCCAACGGCTCGTTCCGCCCAAGCCTCCGACAATGTCCCGCTGACACTGTCGGGGTTGCCATGCCGAAATTAGATAAAGCACGAGGCGTGCCAAACTTTGGGAGCGGGTCATTCTGGGTGCTGCGTGCGGCTCTCGAACCACGTGCGAACTTGCGCGGCCAGCGCCTCGATTGTGCCAACGACCGCAACTTCGGGTCGAGCGAGCTTCAACTGAACTTCGACATCGATCCGGCGCTGATAGTCGGGGTGGGTGCCGACGAAGAGGGGCTGCTCGCGGATCTGGGCGCGCCCACCGAGTTCGTAGAGCGCGATCGGACAGAGTGTTTCGGGCGGGAACCAGAACAGCACCGCGGTGGCTCGCTGGAGGTGCCGGAACTCCCACTCGATTTGCGCGTGCGCGGCGGACGGATAGTCCATCGGGAAGTTGCGCCGGCGCGGGTTGAGGAGCACGAGCGGCAGGTCCGCGAGCCGCGCGACGATGTCCGCCTGCCAGTCGAACGTGCCGCTAATGCCTCCGGCAAGGAACACACTCGGGCCGGGGCCGTCGAACTCCGTGAGGGCCTCAATGTAGGTCATTACTTACTCCGGGGGTTGGCGCCCCTGGCCTTCGCTGGTCGCTCCTTCGGAACTCGGCACCGATTCCTTCGCGCCTTCGGCGATGTGTTTGGGAACCTTCACCGCCGCCACGTTCCACGCGAGACCGACGAGTTGCAGGGCGCGGACGAACGTGAACGTGAGGTCCACCTCCCACCACCGGTGCCCCTGCGAGCACGCGCGCGGGGCCGCGTGGTGGTTGTTGTGCCAGCCCTCGCCGTTGGTGAGGAGCGCCACGAACCAGTTGTTCCGGCTGCCGTCGTTCGTGCCGTAGTTGCGGTACCCCCAGCGGTGGGACGCGGAATTCACCAGCCAGGTAATGTGCCACACGTACACCGTGCGAACGATCACCGCCCACAGGAACCACTGCACCCCGAATTGCACCGCCGCGTCCGCGGTATCGCAGAACAGGAAGCCGGCCCCGAATCCGAGCCCGGTGAGCGCGACCGCGTGGGCCAGCCACACGAGCAGCCACTTCTCGCCGCGGTGCAGCCAGCGGAGGAACTTGTCGCCCATCAGGTCGGGGACGTACCGCGCGTAGGTGTCGAGCTTCTGGCGCCGATCGTCGGCGGTGTAGATCCACTCCATGTGCCCCCAGTAGAAGTGATCCTTGGGGCTGTGCGGGTCGCCCTCTTCGTCGCTGTGCTGGTGGTGGATGCGGTGCGTACACACCCACCACAGCGGGGAGCCCTCCATGCAGCACACGCCGAACAGCACCCAGAGCCGCTCCAGGGGCTTGGGGAACTTCGCGGCCGAGTGCGTCAGCATCCGGTGGTAGCCCAGGTTGATCCCGAGCGAACCGAAGATGAAGTTCCCGATGACCAACACGGGAAGGCCCCACCACACGAACGTGTAGGGCAGGAAGGCGAGCGGGACGAGCAGGTGGACCGACACGATCGCCGCCAGGAACCAGAACACGCGCCGTTTACGGGCGCGTGCGGCGGGAGCTGATGCTGGTGCGGGGAGCGCGGTCGACTGTTCCGGTGTAGTGGGGATGGGAGCGGGTGCGGACGGAACGGGGACCGTACTCACGGAGTATTCCTCGGGGGGTAGGAGCCAGTGGTTGCGGGGTCGGTGTATTCAGTAAAGAATAATACCCACGCGCTGATCCGTCTGCGGTAATTCAATTGTGGACCGGAGCGAAGTGGAGCGCCTTACGGGAACTCGGGGACCGGTCATGTCGTTCAGCCCGATGGAACTGATGATCTGTTGCGCCGCGCGCGAACTCGACGACGGCAAAACCGTGGCGGTCGGGACCGGGTTGCCGTGCGCCGCGGCCATGCTCGCGCAGCGGACGCACGCCCCGAATCTGGTCATCATGTTCGAGGCGGGCGGTGTCGCGCCGCTGCTCCCGACGATGCCCGTGAGTGTCGGCGACAGTACCACGTTCCACCGCGCCGTGCTCGCGACCTCGATGGTGGACGTGATGCAGTTCTGCCAGCGCGGGATGGTCGATTACACGTTCCTCTCGGGCGCCCAGATCGACCCCTTCGGCAACCTGAACTCCACCGTGATCGGCCCGCACGACAAGCCGAAGGTGCGCTTGCCCGGAAGTGGCGGCGCGAACGATCTCGCATCATTCTGCTGGCGCACGCTGATTGTGATGAAGCACGATGCGAAGAAGTTTGTCGAGAAGCTCGACTTCCTCACGACGCCCGGCTACCTGACCGGTCCCGGCGCGCGAGAGGCTGCGGGCTTGCCGGCAAACACCGGCCCCCACCGCGTCATCACGGATCTGTGTGTGCTGGACTTCGTCCCGGACACGAAGCGCATGCGCGTGAGGAGCCTTCACCCCGGCAAAACTCTGGATCAAGTGCGGGCCGCGACCGGTTTCGCGCTGGAAGCGTGCGACCCGCTCGGCACCACCGTCGAGCCGAACGCGGAGCAGCTCCACATCCTGCGCACGGAAGTCGATCCGGGGCGGTACATCCTGGGACGCGCGGGGTGAGATCATGCGTGGAGGCGGTCCCCGAACCGGTTGCTCAGGACGGCACGGGTTTCGGAACTCCAGACGACTGATCGGAAACACAACCGCGCGAGGGGCACGAGATGTTCACTCGTTGTAAGCGCGTGGGCCGCGCGGGGAGAAACCTCGAACCCGGTCAAGTTGAGCTCTTCGAGTCGTGACACCTGCGGGCACGATGCGAGGTTCACGATCATTGGTTCACACCCGACCAACCCGCCATCGTATGCGAAGTCCGCATGCAGGCTGAAGCGCTTCCAAGAGGGCGCCCACCGCGCCCGAACCAGTTCCTCGACGGTTCGTTTTCGGCCGCCGATGACACACAGGTCGCGGAGCGACCCCACGGACGCGAACACCTCCCAGCGCGCGAGCAGGTCGCGGACGTTGATCGTCAGTTGCTCGGGGAACCCGCGGCGGAAGTGCCACTCCTCGTCACCTTCCGCCACGAACCCCAACCACGTGCGTTCGTGAACCGAGAGCAGGTGCAGTAATCGGGAGTGGGCTTGCGGGTTCGTGTCGCCGCCACGGACGTACTTGATCTGCAATCGAATAAACTCGGCCCGTTCGGGCTGGCCGTTCTCGTCGAGCCAGTCCGCGAACACGAGGCGCGGCGTGTCCTCATCGGGGTGCGCGAGGATCGCAGTGAGGAGGGCCGATTCGTCACTCATGACACAATCGTAGCGGGTGAATTGGTTTCCTACTCCTTGCCTTTCAGTCGCAAGAGCGATTCCTGTACCAATAGTTTCGCATCGGCCAGAACCCCGAGCAGCGGAACGAGGTCCGGTGGAGGGGCCTTTCGCTGGCCTTGTTCCAGTCTGTAGTAGACCGTGTGCTGATTGAGCGCGGTTAGTGCGTCGGTGAGTTGATCGAGCGCCATCGCCAGGTTCCCGGCGTCGTGGCCCATTTGGAACCGGTAATCATCGAGGCGCGAAGCGTTGGCGTCGGTCATGAGAGTATCGATTGTCGTGGGTTACCGGTGAGGCGGAACCGGTCCGCCTCGTGACCAACGTGCCTCGAACCGTGCTCGATTCAGATCTCATATGTCAGCGGTTCGGTGTTCGGCTTCGCGCCCTTCAGGCGCAACTTGGGCTTCTCTAACACGACGGTCGTGTCCGGTGGGACGCTCTCGGTCAGCCACACGTTCGAGCCGACCACGGCTCGCGTACCGACCACGGTCTGGCCGCCCAGGATGGTCGCGTTCGCGTACACGATCACGCCGTCTTCGAGCGTCGGGTGCCGCTTGTAGTTCCCGTGGAGCAACCCGCCGTCGTCGTCCTTCGTGAAACTCAGCGCGCCGAGCGTCACGCCCTGGTAGAGTTTTACGCCCCGCCCGATGTGGCACGTCTCGCCGATCACCACGCCGGTGCCGTGGTCGATGAAGAAGCCCGGTCCGATCGTCGCGCCGGGGTGAATGTCGATGCCCGTCTTCGCGTGTGCGAACTCGGTCATCATGCGCGGGATGAACGGCACGCCCAGGCCGTACAGTTCGTGCGCGACGCGGTAGATCGTGATCGCTTCGAGGCCGGGGTAGCAGAAGATGATTTCGTGGTGGCTGCGCGCGGCCGGGTCGCCGCGGAACGCGGCCTCCACGTCCAGTTCGAGCGTCTTGCGCACGTCCGCGAGCCGGCGCAGCAGTTCCACCGCTTTCGGCTGGGCAATCTTCTCGCAGTCCGTGTGCGGCTTGTCCTCGCTCGGGCTCTCCCACGGCTCCGGCACGGGGGCGCTGACGGCCGAGTCGCGTTCGTGGCAGAGTTCGTGGCGCAGCGCGCGGGCAATTTGTGTCGTCAACTTGTCGTGGAGCGAGTCCACGAGGCTGCCGACGTAGTAGCCGATGTTGCCAATGTGAAGGTTCTGGCGCTTCCCGTAGCCGGGGTAGAGCACCTCAAAGAGGTCCGCCACGATGTCCGCGACCGCGTCGCGGTTGGGGAGCGGCTCGTGCGCGAGGTGGTTCAGCCGGCTGCATTCCGTGTACGTTTCGACGAGCTGGTCCGTGATCGCGGGCAGTTCTTCTTTGAGCCGAACGTCCGTGGCCATGTCTGCTCCCGAAGCGTGAGCGCGAACTCATTGAAAGGTGACTATCCCGATGGTACGGGTCGGGGACGCGATGCGTCAACAACGCCAAGTGTATGGTCGGGTGGCGAACCGGGTCGGTTCACACAATCTGCTTGTCGGAAATGTCACAAGGTGCAGCACCGCTCCCTGGCTGTTGCCTGTGCAGTCAGCAGTTTCAGCGCAATGTGAGAACTGTGGCGATGGGGTGAGCGAGTTTTCACGAGGTGTAAATTCCGATTTCATAAGCGATTGCTGCGAAATCCAGTGGCCGGACCTACTGGGAGTCATCGATTGGCACACATCGTGCATTAATTCAGTTGGCGAACCTAAAACTGAAACAGGAAATCGAGCGGAGGGGAGAGGCCGCTCGGCCAACTGACTCAGCGAGGTACTCGCTTAATACAACCGCTCGGGCACTTGGTAGAGGGGAGAGGCTACCAAAGGTCCGGGCGGTTTGTTTTTTTGCGCTGTCAGTTTGCAAGCGAATCCCTCCCGGGTGCGCTCTTCAAAGTTGAAGAGCGCACCCGGGAGCGATTTTTATTTCACTTCCGCTTTGCCTTGTTCCTTGCTCGCTGTTTCTTGATCTTGCTCTTCTTCCATTTCGTGCTGCACTTCGACCACTTCGGCCCGCATGCGCAAGAAGACGATGTACCCGATGATGCCGAGGAGCCACTCCACAAGGCGGAGCGAAAGCCGGGCGACGACCCCGAGCATTTCGGGGCGATCAGAAATCTTGTACAACCATGCGAACGCGGCCTCGCCGACGCCCACGCCACCGGGCGAGATCGGGATCGCCTGCACGATGAACCCGATCGGCGCGATGACGAAGTGCTCGGAGAGCGACGCGGGTTCGGCCGCCGGGTCATTCGGTGGAAACACGCGGGACGCACAGTGGAACGAGAGAACCAGCGCGCAGTGCGCGACGGCCGAAATGCACACGCCCAGCACAACAACTTTCAACCGCTGGCGGTACATCCACACCGCGTACCACATTTCGGCGAGCGAGGTGCCGATTTTTGGCACCCACTTCAACCGCGCCGCGAATCGGTCCACGCGGCGCGTGGGCAACAGGCCCAGTGCCAAAAAGCCGACAATGGAGCCGCTCGCGATCCCGGCCGTGATGGTCACGATTCGCTGCAGGTCCGCGTTGTTGGTGATGCGCGCGTCGCCCAGCGCCCACGCGATCGATCCCGACACCGCGACGAACAGAATCAGGCCAAACAGCCCCATCGCGCGGTCCGCAATCACGCTGGCAACGGCCCGCGTTTTGCGCTCCGGGTGAGCCTTAGCGATGAAGTACGCTTTGAGCAGGTCGCCGCCGACGGACCCGGGGAAAAACGTGTTGTAATAGACCCCAACGAGGCCGAGCCGGTACGCATTACGGACGCTGGTGGGCAGATCGAGCGCACGAACGAGGAGGTACCAGCGGTACAGTTGAATGCCCGTCGTGGTCGCCAGGAGCAGCGCGGCGGCGATCAGCCACTCGTAGGCAATCGGCCCCTGGAGCAACTGCCCGATGCCCGGCCCGCCGTTCTGTGGCCCCCAATATTTGTAGATCACATAGGCGAGCAGGCCGAACCCGACGCCGTACTTGAGGAACGGAACCAACCACTGCACCGCGTGCTTCTTCACCACTTGCCTCCGGGCTGCGTCCGTAATGGGGTGATTGTGCGGTTGTGGTGCGTTTGCGTCTAGCTCAACGGGCGGAGGGTTGACACCGCGCCCGTGCGCCACTATTTTAATTTTCACCGAGGGGGGTGTAGCTCAGTTGGTAGAGCGCTTGAATGGCATTCAAGAGGTCAGGAGTTCAACTCTCCTCACCTCCACCTCACGCAAGCCCTGGAAGATCCAGGGCTTGCTTCGTTTTATGGGGTAGAGTTCTCAGATGGGTCAGGGGAGTCATTGACTCCCCTGACCCATCTGAGCTTCGCGCCGGTCGTTCAAGGCACGATAATTGGGGCATGCCCAACCCACCACGTAAACTCACCCACAACAGCCAATCGCTCACAATAAAAGCATGGTCGAAAAAAACTGGCATCGGCCTGGAGACGATCCGCAGTCGGATCGATCACTAGGGCTGGGATGTCGCGCGAGCCCTCGCGACCCCTGTTGAGAAGACGTTCGGCGCGGGGCCTGCGGTTACATAATAATAGATTGATTTTATTATATTAACAATTTAGTATCAATTTGTCAATTGATAAATATATCCGTTGGATATATTTATTGAGTTAGGAACGGCTTTAAACGTGACGTGGTAAGGAAATGGTTAACCCGTTGACGGGCTTCACCGTTGGGCAACCAATTTATGGGAGGAATTTCACTAATTCGCTTGACAAGACGATTGTTTCAGGAGAAATTGTTAAAACGTGAGTAGAAACTGATTGGCCCGAGCGCTGGAACGCCCGGGCCATGTCCTAATGGAACGGGTCCGTCGCTGGAACGACGGACCCGTGACGGGACAAACGGTTCGCGCTCAACGAGGACGGGACTCGCAAGGTTCTCACCCGTCCGTCACCTCTCCCGCTGCTCGCTCCTGGTTGTTATCCCTTCACGTATGTGACGATCCGTGGCCGAAGGCCTAACGGCCCTCCCGCGCGCTCGTCCGGAGGACACCCGATGTCACGGGTGCGGCACGTACACGTCCCAACGGCTCGGCGTGGGTTCACGCTCATCGAGCTCCTCGTCGTCATTGCGATCATCGCGGTCCTGGTCGGACTGCTCCTGCCCGCGGTCCAGAAGGTGCGCGACGCGGCGGCGCGGGCACAGGGCCAGAACAATCTGAAGCAGATCGGACTCGCGGCCCAGAGCTATCACGACGCCAACAACAAGTTCCCGCCCGCGTGCGGGTGGACCCCCACTAAGCCGACCGGAACCCCGGGCGGCGCGACTCCCTACGGGACTCCCGGCGGGGTGAACGGACCCGCGTTCTTCCACCTGTTCCCGTACCTCGAGCAGGGCAACATCTTCACCGCCAACACCGGCGCGTTCAGTCAGTTTAACTATAACTCCAACACCACCACCAACTTCGCCTCCGCGACCTACGCCAACAGGAACGCATCCGGCGGGGGCAGTTACGACTGGAGCGCGCCGGCGGTCAAGGTGCTGATCGCACCCAACGACCTAACTGCTTACGACCAGTCTCCGTCCCTGAGCTACATCGCCAACAGTGACGTGTTCGACGGGAAGCGCACGATCCTCGGGATCACCGACGGGAGCAGCAACACGATCGGGATCGCCGAGGGGTACGGGTACTGCTACTCCTACGGCGAGGGCAGCGGGTCGTGGAACGGTAACGTGTACACGTACACATACTCCTACGGGTACCGGCTCGGGTACTGGGCCATGAACGCCGAGGACGCCGGGCTGCAGACCTCGAGTTACTCGTGGTCCGATGGGGGCAACACGTACAACTACAACTACACGTTCACGGCCGGTGCCCCGGTGTTCGCGCGGGTGGCCGGGAAGACCTTCGAGAACAAACCCCAAGCCTATTCTTGTGACTCCGCGCTCCCCCAATCCCACTCGAGTGGCTCGATCCAGGTCGGGTTCATGGACGGGAGCGTCCGCGGGGTCCGGGCCGGGGTCAGCACTCCGAGCTGGGAAGCGGCCCTGACACCCGCTGCCGGTGACATTTCCAATGACCTGTGAACCCGAGGAGGCACTGCCATGCGGACGTGTCTCGCCTCGGCGCTCGTGGCGCTCGTCTTCTGCGTGACCCTCCTCGGGGGGTGCGGTACGGAACCGGTGCCCGAGGCCCAGTCGGCGCCGACCGACGACGAATCGTTGTCCTTCACGGCCCCAAGGGGTCGCGGAAGGGAATCAACCGCTTCCGGTCAAATGGCCCCACGTGCCGGGCCACGCGGCCCCCTGATCATGTCCGCCGGGCCGGGCTTGTTCGCTATTGATCGGGGCGGGGAATCGACCGTGTCGGGCAAGGCGACGCTGAACGGCGAGCCCCTCGTCGCGGGCCGGGTGCTGCTGTTTACGACCAACGGACTGGTCCTGTCACCCGGTGCCATCGACGGAGCCGGAAGCTACAAGTTGACCGGCGTCCCGGACGGCCCGGCTTCGGTCCTCGTTCTGTTGGACCCCAACGGGCGCGTGGTGCTCCCGTTCGCTCCGAAAGAGGTGTGGGAGGGCGGTGATCCGCAGCGGGGCACGGTGGCTCCGCGCCTGCCCGGACCGTTCCTGGAACAGTTGCGGTTCACCGTCCCGGCTCACGAGCAGGCCCGGTACCGGGCCGCTCACATCCGGTACGGTCGGGGCGGGCCGGCCCATCCTCTCAAGCTGACCGTCGCCGGGAACACGACGTTCGATTTGGTTCTCACGAGCTGAGTGCGGTTTTATTTATCGCGGCCGCGCGTGCGGCCCCTTCGGGAGGCGTCATGAGTCGGATATTGATTCGCGCCCGTGCCGGTTTTACGCTCATCGAGTTGCTGGTGGTGATCGCGATCATCGCGATCCTGATCGGCCTGTTGTTGCCCGCGGTCCAGAAGGTGCGCGAGGCCGCGGCCCGCACCCAGGGCCAGAACAATCTGAAGCAACTGGCCCTCGCGGCCCACAACTACGAGAGCGCCAACAGGAAGATGCCCGACGCCTATGGGGACTACTTGTATACCGGCAAAGATCCGTCCCAAACGTACTATTACACTTACGGGGCCGGGTACGTGGGGAACGTGTTCTACGGGCTGCTACCCTACGTCGAGCAGGACGCGCATTTCAAGTCCGGCGCGTACACCGGAACCGGGAACATCTACCGACAGGGGAAGTACACCCTCGGGTCGTTCACGGCCAACGTGTCGTGGAAGGCGCCCGGGGGCAAGATCAAGACGTACATCGCCCCGAACGATCCGACCATCGATAAGGACCCCAAGAACAACAGCCCGGTCAGCTACCTGGCCAACGGTTCGGCCCTGTACTCGTCGAAGTCGCTGGCGAAGTTCAACAACGGGACCTCGAACGTGGTGATGTTCTCCGAGGGGTACTCGAGTTGCCAGACCAAAGTCACGTACTACTGGGACCCGAGCACGAACTACAATTTCGTCCGCCAGCAGGCGTGGAACTTCGGGGACTATTACTCCAAGGGCGAGCCGTACTCACCCGATCCGTACTACACGATCACGCTCTATATCAACGCGTACACCTACGACTACTCGCAGGACCAGTACTGGACGAAGCCCCCGATCGGCCCGTTCCAGAGCCGCCCCAGCGCCGCCGAGTGCCGGTACGATTTGGCGCAGAGTTTTAGTCTGGGCGGGCTCCAGGTCGTCATGGCCGACGGGAGCGTGCGGACGGTCCGCCAGTCGGTCGGCCAGTACGCGTGGTACGGGGCCGTTTACGACTGGGACTACGGTGGGGGTACCAACCTCGACTAACCGCCCCGTAAGTGCGTTGCTGAGTAATCCATTGATTAAAACAGCAATTGCAATGGGAATTTAATTAACTGAAGATTTCTTAATAGTCCCGGGGCCGAGAGTCGCTCTCTTCAACGGGTAAGCAGGGTGCGAAATTGTTAAAATCTTGCAATTAAGCAGGACCGCGTCGCGGCAAAAAAGGTTGGACTCCTCGAAACCGCGGCTCTCGGTGGCCCAGCAGAACGGCGAAGAAATAAGGGAGTTTTCGGGGTGGGGTGCGCGCACCCCACCTCGCTCGTGCGCCGTTTCCGGTGATAATGGTAGTTGGCGCATGCGCCGTATGAAAACCTCCGAAAAACTCAAGTCAATATTTGATAAATAGTTGCGTCGATGCGACAAATCGACTCGCGGGCTTCGGTACCAAGAGGTCGCAGGTTCAAGCCCCGATTCGTCAGGGGCCACCAATTTATGCGAGTTAAGGGCGAAGCCGCAAATCGTTTTGTGCCCAACGCAGAACCGAGATTATTGACGCGCGACGAACAAACTTCCTCCCTTCGCTGTTGATCGACGGGTTGCGATCTCTCATCGACCGGTTGCCGGTGCGTTGGCCGAGCGTACTTCGGCCCGAAAAGCATTCTCAGCGTGGCGGGGCGTGCGCAGAAATTGGGGCGAACGAACACGGCCCACGGGGACAGTCCCGTGGGCCGAAGTTGAACGAGCGTGGTGCCATCATTCGGAGCCGTGTCGCCGTTTAGAACTCGGTGAACCCGCCGTCGCCGCCGAGCTGATCGAGCTCGTGCGTGCGCCCGTTCCCGTTGGAGTGGGCGCTCTTGAGGGCCTTGGCGACCGCGGGGCGGGGCTTGGTGGCCGGGGCCTTGGTCCGGTGCGCGGGGCGCGGGGCCGTGCGCCCGCTCTCACTGAGCTTGAACCGTGCGACGAGGTCGCGGAGCTGACCGGCTTGGTCCGTCAGGGTCTGCGCGGTCGCCGACATCTCCTCGGTCTGCGAGGCGTTCTTTTGGGTGACCGTGTCCATCTGGGTCACGGCCTTGTTCACCTGCTCGATGCCCGTGGACTGCTCCTTGCCCGCGGCCGCGATCTCCGTAATCAGGTCCGTCACCCGCTTCACGCTCGTCACGATCTCGCCCAGCGTCGAGCCCGACTGGTTTACGAGCTCAGTTCCGGCGTCGACCTTCTTGACCGAGTCCTCGATCAGGGACTTGATCTCCTTGGCCGCGGTCGCACTGCGTTGCGCCAGGTTGCGGACTTCGGACGCGACGACGGCGAACCCGCGCCCCTGTTCCCCGGCGCGAGCGGCTTCGACGGCCGCGTTGAGGGCCAACAGGTTCGTCTGGAACGCGATCTCGTCGATCGTCGTGATGATGTCCGAAATCTTCTTGGACGAATCGTTGATCTCGCTCATCGCCTCGACCGCGTTGCCGACCACGCGCCCGCCCTTCTCGGCGATGTCCCGGGAGGTGCTGGCTAGTTGTCGGGCTTGTTGCGCGCTGTCCGAGTTCTGACGCACCGTGGCCGTGATTTCCTCGAGCGTACTGGCGGTTTCTTCGAGGCTACTCGCTTGCTCCTGAGCGCCCGTCGAGATCTCGTCGCTGGCGGCGGAGAGTTGCCCCGAGGCGTCGGCGAGTTGCTCGGACACTTCGCGCACGCCCTCGAGGGCGGCACGCACCGAAACGATCGCCTTGTTCAGTGTGACCGCCATCTGGCCGACGGCGTCCGTTCCCAGGTCCGGCACCTGTTGGGTGAAGTCGCCCGCCGCCATCGCGTCGACCGTCGTCACGATCGTATCGACCTTTTGCCGCAGGTCCGCCGCTTGAGCCGCATCCCGGTCGGCCTGTTCCTGCTTGACTTTGGCCTCCCGCTCGGCCTGCTCGTGCTTGGCCGCGGCCTCCCGCTCGGCTCGCTCGCGATCTTTCTCGACCTGAACGCGCTCAGCTTCTTTGGCGGCCACGAGTGAGCCGATGGCCGTGTTCAGGGCGACGGCCATACGCCCGACCTCGTCCTGAGAGTTGACCTCGGCCCGCTTGGTCAGATCCCCCTTGGCCACGCCCTCAAGGACGGTCACCGTTTGCCCGAGCGGACCGGTCACCGACATTGAAATGGCCAGCCCGAGCCCGATGGCCGCGACGACACACCCGGCGATCGTCGCAAAGAGGGTGAACCGCGCCGACGCATAAGTGCTATTGGCCTGCTTATCCTCGTCTTTGGCGATCTCCGCCTGATTAGCAAAGACGTCTTGAAGGATATCGTTCAAGCGGTTGGCTGTTTTCAGTTCCCGAATGGTCGCGTCCTCGGCCTTTTCGAGGTCGCGCCGGTCCATGTGGCCGATAATCTCTTCGTGATCGCGCTTCCAATCGGCGAGGGCACTAGTGGTTTCTTTCCAGAGTGCCGCTTCTTTCCCGACCAAGGGGGTTGATTCGTACCCCTTGATGCCTTCGGCGATCATCTTCCACCCGTTCTCCATATTGTCCCTGGTGGCTTGGACGAGTTTCTCATCGTTCCGCTTCACGGCGACGATCAGCGTCCGCTCTCCACGTTGCACCCGGAGCGCTCCGGCCCGTAACTTGTCGAGGGCGAGAGCCGAAGGCACGAGATTGGTGCCGGCATTCACCTGGAACACTCGGAGCTCGCCAAGGGCGTCGAGGGCCGTGTAGCCGAGGAACGCGCACCCGCAAGCGACGAGGAGGAACCCGCCGATCAGCCGGGGGCCGATGCGGAACTTCATGAGGAAGGCGAGGAGGGACTGGGGCATGTTAAGATCTTCCGGTGCGTGGGTTATCGGTTCGTGTGAGGCCAAGAGGCGCAACTGTAGCACCTCGGATGAGTTCCGATTAAGCGGTCAGCGGCAACGGTTCGGTCGTGTTGCCGACGAGCCGGTCCACGTTGAGGAGTGACACGAGTCTTTCGCCGGTGCGGGCGATGCCGGTGAGGAACGAGACGTCCACGCCCGCGCCCAGGTCCGGCGCCGGGGTCACCACCTTGGGGTCCACGTTGAGCACGTCGGAGACGGCGTCGACGACGAGTCCGACGACCTTGGTTCCGACGGTGACGACGATGATGACGGTGAACACGGTGTACTCGGCCTCGCGGAGCCCGAGCCGGGTGCGCAGGTCGATGATCGGGACCACGGCCCCGCGCAGGTTCATGACGCCCTTGATCTCGCGCGGCGTGTTGGGGAGCGGGGTGATCTTCGAGTACCCCTTGATCTCCTGCACGCGCAGGATCTCGAGCCCGTACTCCTCGTCCCCGAGCCGGAACGCCAGGAACTGACCCCCATCGGCCACGAGTTCGGCCGCCTCATGCTTATCGGGTGAGCTCACAATATCTCTCTGGGTTAAGGTAAGCGGGACGATTCCGGCCGCGCGGGTGGGGTACTCCCGCCCCGGTTCCTGGCTTGAGCTTAACTGTAAGGTGCGCGAATACGCGCTCAGTTATCATCGTGACTTCGGGTAGGAAATTGCGTGACTACCCTAGCACGCACTCAGAGCGGAACGCGAAGCTGGGACACAATGATTCGGGTCGGGCGGTGAGGGGCGAAACCGCAAATCGCTTCATACCCAAGGCGAACCCCAGATTTTTGACCCGCGCCGGACGAGCACTTTCCTTCAGTATTGGGCGCGGAAAATTGGCGCGCACGCGGAGCGCCTCCGCGGCCGGCGCGACCACCGGGGCCGCGATTCGGCCCGCGCTAAGGGGTCGGGTGTGTGAGGGGGGAAACTGGGGGGTGAACGAACACGGCCCACGGGGTGTCCCGTGGGCCGAAGTTCAAACAGAAGCGGATTATCGGTGGGCGATGGAATCGCCGGGCACTCGCGCCTTCGCCGTTTAGAACTCGGTGAACCCGCCGTCGCTGCCGAGCTGATCGAGCTCGTGCGTGCGCCCGTTCCCGTTGGAGTGGGCGCTCTTGAGGGCCTTGGCGACCGCGGGGCGGGGCTTGGTGGCCGGGGCCTTGGCCCGGTGCGCGGGGCGCGGGGCCGCGCGCCCGGTCTCACTGAGCTTGAACCGTGCGACGAGGTCGCGGAGCTGACCGGCCTGATCCGTCAGGGTCTGCGCGGTCGCCGACATCTCCTCGGTCTGCGAGGCGTTGCGCTGGGTGACGGTGTCCATCTGGGACACGGCCTTGTTGACCTGCTCGATGCCCGTGGACTGCTCCTTGCCCGCGGCCGCAATCTCGGTGATGAGGTCCGTCACACGCTTCACACTCGTCACGATGTCCCCGAGCGTGGACCCGGACCGGTTCACCAAGTCGGTTCCGGCGTCGACCTTCTTGACCGAGTCCTCGATCAGGGACTTGATCTCCTTGGCGGCGGTCGCACTGCGTTGCGCCAGGTTGCGGACTTCGGACGCGACGACGGCGAACCCGCGCCCCTGTTCCCCGGCGCGAGCGGCTTCGACGGCCGCGTTGAGGGCCAACAGGTTCGTCTGGAACGCGATCTCGTCGATCGTCGTGATGATGTCCGAAATCTTCTTGGACGAATCGTTGATCTCGCTCATCGCCTCGACCGCGTTGCCGACCACTTGCCCGCCCTTCTCGGCCACGTCCTTGGAGCTGCTGGCCAGTTGCCGGGCTTGTTGCGCGCTGTCCGCGTTCTGCTTGACCGTGGCCGTGATCTCCTCGAGCGTGCTGGCGGTTTCTTCGAGGCTGCTGGCCTGCTCCTGCGCGCCGGTGGAGATCTCGTCGCTGGCGGCGGAGAGTTGGCTGGATGCGTCGGCGAGCTGCTCGGACACTTCGCGCACGCCCTCGAGTGCGGTGCGCACCGAGACGATCGCCTTGTTCATGGCCGAGGCCATCTGACCGATCGCGTCGGTGCCCATGTCGGGCACGTGTTGCGTGAAGTCGCCCGCGGCCATCGCGGTCACCGTGGAGACGATGGACGTCACCTTCTCCTGGAGCTCGGCCGCTTGCGCCCGCTCTTGTTCGGCCTGGGCGCGCGTGGCCGCGGTCTCGCGCTCGGTGCGCTCGCGCTCGGCCGCGGTTTCCTTCTCGGCCCGCTCGCGATCCTTTTGGATCTGGACCCGCTCCGCTTCTTTGGCGGCCACGAGTGAACCGATGGCCGTGTTCAGGGCCGTCGCCATGCGACCGAGTTCGTCCTGCGTATCGATTTCCGCGCGCTGGCTCAGATCCCCCTTGGCCACCCCCTCGAGCACGGTCACGCACCGGGTCAGTGGCGTGGTAATGAGTTGGGCGATCAGGTACCCCAGCACCATGCCACCCAACATCCCTCCGATGACCACACCGATCATCGTTTGACGCGCCGAGCGGTACGTTTCCGTCCCGCTCTCGAATGCTTGTTGACTAACCTTAAACTTGGCGTCCCTGAGTCCCCCCATACACGCGACCAGTTGGTTGGCGCCGATGATCGATGTCTGGAGCGCCTCGAGCGCTTCTTTGTCGCGCCCGGCTTCGGCCAGGGTGTTCGCGTTGTCGAGGCGCTCGATCCACGGTGCGACCAGGGGCTTGACCTCGCCGAACTTTTGTTTTGCTTCGGGGGAGATCAGCGTTTTCTCCGCGAGGTCCATGTTGGTTCGGACCTCTTTGAGGTAATGGCGCGTTTGGTCCGCGCTCTTTCTGCGCTCGTCGGGGGTCTTGGCCAGGATCGTCATCCGCACGTTGCGCCCGGCCAGCGCGATCGAGGTGTTGGTCTCGTCGATCGCGTGCATCCCCTTCAGGTGCTTCTCGTAGAGCGTCTCCGAGTTGTCTTGCAGCGTCCCCATACCGGAGATCGCAACGTAGCCCATTACGGCCATCAGCACCGAGAGGGCTGAGAACCCGAGGAGCAGCTTGGTCATCGTCTGACGGTTGCGGAACCAGTTCATGGGCTTGACTCTCAATTTGACACGAAAAAACGTTTAATTCGGATTACGCAGTGAGCGCCGCGTCGGTGGTGTTACCGACGAGCCGGTCCACGTTGAGCAGCGACACGAGGCGGTCGTTGGTGCGGGCGATGCCGGTGAGGAACGAGGTGTCCACGCCCGCGCCGAGGTCGGGTGTCGGGACCATTTCCCGGGCCTCGACGTTGAGCACGTCGGAGACGGCGTCGACGACGAGGCCGACGATTTTGGTTCCGACGGTGACGACGATGATGACGGTGAACACGGTGTACTCGGCCTCGTGCAGCCCGAGCCGGGTGCGCAGGTCGATGATGGGGACCACGGTCCCGCGCAGGTTCATGACGCCCTTGATCTCGCGCGGCGTGTTGGGGAGCGGGGTGATCTTCGAGTACCCCTTGATCTCCTGCACCCGCAGGATCTCGACCCCGTACTCCTCCCCGCAAAGCTGGAACGCCAGGAACTGACCCCCGTGGGCCACGAGTTCGGGCGAATTGGGTTTGTCGGGTGAACTCACAGGTTCTCTTTTCGGGAGTTAAGGGTGCCGTGTGTTCCGGGGCGCCGGGGGCCCACGCCGGTATCGATCCGGTATCGATCTGGGGTGGGAAGAACCCACCGCGGCTTCCTGCTTGACTGTGGCCTTGAGACAACGGCCGTTTATCTAATGTCGATTCTTTACTAGCACAGTTGCGTGGTTAACCACGTGTTTTGTGGCGATTGTTTGGGAAAATGGCGTGGTCGGCCACGGCTTGCTCATTCGCAAGGGCAAGAAGCTCTTCGCAAACGGAGACGTGACGCGCGCTCCGGCCGCAAACAATCCGGTGACTTTTGGAGAGGCGCCTGACGTGATCGCACGTTGTCGTGTTGAAATCGTGGTGCGACCGACCGGCGCGGTGTAAATCCGTCGGTGGTTTGAGTTACTACCGGCGAACTTACGCCGCACCGTCCGCAAGGTCTCACAGCGCGGCAATCGCACGCTCAAATCCATTGAGCTTCCCGTGGCCGATACACGTCTCCTTGGCGGCGCGCATCATTGCCGATCGGAAGTTATATCTTTAGCGTGATATGTGTTGTTATTCGTTAGTTTGATACTGTATGCAAATTTTCTCCAAGTGCCACGATAAGAGCAGGGAGAACCCTTACAGAGGCGGGTAGTAACTCTACCCGTTGACTATTCGGGGCGGATCTCAGAAAAGATGTGCCGCCACTGCGCAGGGGGTTCTAAGTTTTGGAGCCGATCTCCCGCGGCCCGGCACAAATTCCTCCGAACCCAGGACGGCTGTCTATGCTCACGCCCATGCTCGCCGCGCTCATGAAAGTCCGGATCGGCCCGCGGCTGATCGGCGGGTTCCTTTTGATCGCGTCCGGGTGCGCGTTCCTCGGGTACACGGCCCTGGGCGCGCTCGGAGAGATTCGGGCGTTCCAGGTAAACGCCGCCACCAACCTCGTTCCGGGCCTCATCAACCTCGATAAGGCCCGGGCCGGCGCCCTGCGCGCCCAGCGGGCCGAGCGCACGCTGATCGCGTGCGGACAGCGGGGCGACGAACCGGGAATTCGGAGCGCCCGCGAGAGCGTTGAAATCGGATGGAACTCGATGAACGAGGGGCTCAAGGGGTACGACGCGCTCCCGCTGGACGAGAAGGAAACTGTGCTTTGGAAACAAGTACAGGCGGCGCTGGGCGAATGGAAGCGCGACCACGACGAGATCATGGGGCTCGCCGCGCGGCGCGAGTTCGAGAAGGCGGACGAGGCGGCCGCGCGCGAACTGAAGACGGCCAACCGGATGAACGAGCTCCTGCAACAGGTCATCGCCCTTCAAGAAGAAATCGCCAAGGACGAAGAGGCGCAGGCCAACCGCACGTACACGGCCGCGCGCACCTCGCTTCGGGCGACGATCGCCGGGTGTGTCCTCGCGGCCATCGGGCTCGGGTTGGTGCTCTCCCTATCGGTCACCGGTCCACTCGGACAGACGGTGGCGGTTCTCGAGAGCGTGACCAGGGGCGATCTCACCAAGCACGCGGAGATCGACTCCCAAGACGAGGTGGGGCGCCTGGCGGCGGCCCTGAACACGGCCATTGATACGCTCCGGGCGGCCCGCGGGCGCGACGCGGACTTCGCGGGCCAGATCGCGGCCGTGAGCAAGGCCCAGGCGGTGATCGAGTTCAAGCTCGACGGGACCATCGTGAGCGCCAACGAGAACTTCCTCCAGACGATGGGGTACAGCCTGTCGGAGATCCAGGGCCGGCACCACAGTATGTTCGCCGAACCCGCGTTCGCGTCCAGTCCCGAGTACCGCGAGTTCTGGGCACGTCTGAACCGCGGCGAGTACGTCGCGAGCGAGTTCAAGCGGATCGGTAAGGGCGGCAAGGAGGTCTGGATTCAGGCCTCGTACAACCCGATCTTCGATCTCAACGGTAAGCCCTACAAGGTGGTCAAGTACGCCACCGACATCACCGTCGCCAAGAACATGGAACAGAAGATCAAAGAGAGCGGCGAACGGGACCGGGAGCGGGCCGCGGAACTGCAGCACAAGGTGGCGACAATTACAACCACGGTGAGCTCGCTGGCGGCGGGGGACTTCACGAGGCCCGTCCCGGACCTGGGGACCGACGAGGTGGGCCAGATGGCCGCGGCGCTGAACCGGGCCGTCGATGCCATGCGCACCGCGCTCGAGGGCGTGCGCGAGGTGTCCGAGCACCTCGCCGACGCCTCGAGCCAGCTCTCCTCGTCGAGTGGCGAGCTCTCGACCGGTGCTCAGGAGCAAGCGAGCAGCCTCGAAGAAACCGCCAGTACGATGGAAGAGATTACGGCGACCGTCAAGCAGAACTCGGACAGCGCGCAGCAGGCCCGGCAACTGGCCAGCAGCTCCAAGGACGTGGCCGAGAAGGGCGGGCAAGTGGTCGGCAGCGCGGTCGAGGCCATGAGCGAAATCAACCAGTCGTCCAAGAAGATCGCGGACATCATCACGACGATCGACGAGATCGCGTTCCAGACGAACCTGCTGGCCCTGAACGCGGCCGTGGAAGCGGCCCGGGCCGGGGAGCAGGGGCGCGGGTTCGCCGTCGTCGCCTCCGAAGTCCGCAACCTGGCGCAACGCTCGGCCACGTCCGCGAAGGAGATCAAATCGCTGATCGAGGATTCGGTCAAGAAGGTCGACGCGGGAACCGAACTCGTGAACCGCTCGGGGGCCACGCTCGGGGACATCGTAACGTCGGTGAAGCGCGTGACCGACATCATCACCGAGATCGCGGCCGCGAGCAAGGAGCAGTCCACGGGCATCGATCAGGTCAACAAGGCCGTGTCCCAGATGGACTCCATCACTCAACGGAACGCCTCGCAGACCGAGGAGGTGTCCGCCACGGCCCAGGCCCTCACGGACCACGCTGAGCAGCTCCGCGACCTCGTCGCCCGGTTCAAACTCGGTGACGAGGGGCGCGCGGTCCCGCGCGTCACGCCCAAAGTCGGGCGCGCGAAGCCCCCGGCCACCAAGCCCCGACCCGCGGTCGCCCGTGCGATGAGTACCGGGAACGGCCGCGCCCACGAACTCGACCGCCTCGGCAGTGCCGGCAACGACGGGTTCACCGAGTTCTAGCACTTGCCTCGGCGATATTAACACCACGAGCGGCCGGGCAGCGCCCGACCGCTCGTTTTTGTTTGTGCCGTCCCTTCCACAGAAGCAAAGCTCGACGTGAGGGCGAGTCGGCTTCACTTTCGTGGGAACTGATCGGTGTTGTCGGTGAACACGGCATCGACCTTCAGTTCCTTCAAGAAGTGAGCCATTTCCTCGCGCACGGACTTGAACTTCCCGGTCTGGCCGGACCGGAACGTCCAGACGGTCACGCTCAGGCCCAGTTCGTGCGCGTCCGCCACCAAACCCGGGCGGGCCAACACCAGCGCCTTGTTCGGCGCGATCCCGTCGGCGAATTCTTTGGTGCGCTTCAGTTCGTCTTTGGACGCTTCCCCAGCTCCCAGGAGATACACCAGCGGCAGTTTGCACCCGTGATCCTTCCGCAGCGCCTTCAGACTCGCCGCGCTGAACGATTGAATGATGATCGGGGTCTTCGGGTCCGCGCCGGGGGTATCGAGCTTGTTCGCCTTCAGCGCTTCCATGAGCGCCTTCTCCATGTTCAGCCCGAGCTTCCCGTACACCTCTGGGGCTTTCGTTTCTGGAATGATGCCGGCCTTTCCTTTCACTGTGTCAATCATCTGTTGGAACGTGACCACGCGCGCTCCGGCGAACTTGGCGTCCTTCCACGATCCGGCGTCGAGTTTCTGAATTTCGGCCAGCGTGAACTCGGCTACCGGCCACGTCTTCTTACCCCTGATCTCTTTCACGCGATCCGGGTACACCTTGGCGACGTCCGTGGTCCGCTCCAGGGTCGTGTCGTGCAGGCACACGAGCACCCCGTCCTTTGTCATCTGCAGGTCCGGCTCGACGAAATCGGCCCCGTGCTTGAGAGCCAGTTCGTAGGCCGCGATCGTGTGCTCGGGGGCGTCCGCGGACGCGCCGCGGTGGGCGATCAGTGTTGGCTTCGTATACGGCAGAAAAACCTTCGGCTCATCAGTCGCACCCGCGAAAGCAGCCCACGAACCCACGAATAGGGCACAGATCCAGCGCATGGTGATCCCCGTTGTGGGCGAAGTGCCGTTAAAGTACGGGGGGACCAATTCGGGGACGGCGAAGTTCGAGTGAAGGTCGCGTGAGCGACGAACGCGGCGATTAAACCGTTTCGGCGGTACTCATTGCGCTCCTCCCGCGGGTCGAGCACTGGGCGTCAAGCCGGGTGCCGCGGGTGGTTGGGGGATACGGGTCAGGAGCGTTGCGCGCAGGCGCCGGAGCTGCTTCTTCGACCAGAAGTACAACGCCCACGGAAACAAGAAGACGAGCACGATCAGCACGATTGCCGCGATCACATAAAACTGGTTCTTCGAGGTCAGTTGCGGAACGGGAACCGGGTCTTTGTCCGGCCACGGATCGGCCAGATAGGGGAACGTGTCCGAGAACTCCTTGTCGTTCTTGTTCGGTCGGCCGCCGGTGGCGGCGTAGGGTTTCGGATCTTTGAGCGCGAAGGACAACTCGAAGAGCTGACAGTCCCCCTGTTTGCACGTCAGGTCCGCGACGTCGTCTTCGAGTTGCCGCCCGTTCGGGAACCGCGCATCGAACCGGCGCGTGTACACCATCACGTCCGGTTGGAAGTCGTAGGGGCGCAGGTTGAACACCGGGCGGATCCGCGTGCGGAGAAAATCGGTTTTCAGCCCCGGGTCTTGGTCCTGTTTGTGGAGCGCGGAAACGTGCTCCTTCGGGGGCAAGGTGTTCAGCACATCAAAGCGCGGGAGCTGCGTGCGCTGGCTGCGCCCGACGTGGTCGATCTGTGTGCTGCGGTTGTGCGAGGTGGCCCAAAAGAGGAAGTCCTGCTGCCCGCCCGGGAAGCAATCGAACGGGATGCTGATCGCCATTGCGATGACGTTGGTCCCGAAGAACATCGGGAAGATGAACGGGTCGTCGCGCACCCCGGAGTACCACTGGATGTTGTCGGCCATCTTCGGCCGCTTCCACTCGGTACCTTCCTTGATGGAAACGTCCTTCTCCACGAATTTCGTGTTGTTATCGAGCCGGATGGTGATGGTGAAATCGGGGTCGATATTCTCCGGCGCTTTGATGGTGCCGCCGTAGCGCGCGAGGTTCGGGTCGTCCTTTTGGAAACTAGCCTCGTTCGCCGAGTGCAGGTCCGCGTGGATCTTGTACGTGAACTGGTCGAGCCCCTCGAAGGGAGGCGACGCGGTGAGCGAGCGCCGAACGCAGAACACGATGACCAGCCGGTTCGCTTCTTTGCTGGTGACCGCGCGGGTTCGTTCCGGCTGATCCTTTCCCGCTGGCTCCTTCACGCGCCGAACCATGTCCGAAGCGGGGAACACAAATAGGTCCGTGATTCCCCCCTCCTGGCGATCGAGAGTGATCGGGTCCGCGTGGTCGGAGGCGGCCACCGGGGTAGCGACCAGCGCGACGAGGAGCGCGGCGGCGATCCAACCGAGGGGCCGATGGTGCAACGCAATCATGCTGATTCCCTCGCGGGGACGAAGAGACTGGTGCCGATGTGGTCGCCCAGCGCGCGGTAGCTCTCCCACTGCGGCTCGTCGAACACTTGGTCGAGGGTCGTTTCGTTCGGGAAGTCGGGGTGCGTGGCCTCGTAGTTGAGAACGTCCGGCGGTTCGTCCCCTGTGACCGTGGCCTTGATGTACAGCAACCAGGTGTGCGTTCGGCGCGCCCACGGGTCGGTGCTCGCGCTGTCCGCCGGTTGCGGGTAGCGAACGAGGAACAGGGCCGCGTGCGCGCGTGACGGTTGGCCGGCCGGCACGAGGAGGTCGGCGAGGGTGCCGATGTGCGGCGCGACACCCGCGGGGAACGCAGCGGGCGTCGGGGCCACTTCGGTGATTTCCGCGCCCAAATCCACCCGCGCGAGGCGCACGAGCCGCGCGAGGTCCGAACCGTGGTGTTGCGGGTCTTCCCCGGCGTCGCACGCGATCACAAAGGGCACCCGCCGGCGCAGCAACTCGTAAGCGCCGGTGTTCTCGAAGTTCCCGCCGTCGGACAGGTTCCAGTACCGCTCCCACGGACCGGCGAACCGCCCCGTCAGTTCGGACAATAAGAGCGCTTGCGCCTGAAACAGCGTCGAGAACAGTGCCGTGAGTCGGCGCCCGATCCCGCGTGTTCCGGGAATGTTGGCGCGCCGGCTCGTGTTCAGGCCGGAGTTCCACCAGTACCCGAGCCGCAGGTTCGCGAGTGTCAGAAGGAGTGCGTGGGCCAGCCCGGTCCGGCGGCCCATCCCCGGCCCCAACGCCGCGCCCGAGATCGCCATCCACTCGCGCAGTGAAAGTCCCTCAACCCGAACCGGACCGTTGCCCTTTGCGAGAAACGGGTGCGGCCGAACTTCACCGGGTTCTGCGAGCGGGACGAGTTGCGGATCGGTCCCGTTCGGTAGCCAGAGTGCGTGCCAGTTTTGGGCGACGCTCACCCCCGCCGGCCCGACGGCCATATTTTCCGCCTGCCGGTCGCGCAGCCCGCGCTGCGAGGCCACGTCGATCGTTTCGTTCACCGCACAGTTGATGAGGTGGAGCGGTCCGCCGGCCGCGTGCGGCGCGTACTCGGTCAGGGGCACGTCGTCGCCCGGCACAACGTGCGTTACGTTGCGGCCCTCGGGGTGCGTCCGGCGCGCGGGGTTGACCGCACCGAGAAACGCTCGGGCCAGACGGCTGGCGTAAATATTGAGCGGCCCAGACCGGTTGATGAACTCCACGCACGCACGCAAACCGAGAAGCAGGCTCACGATCAGCGTGACGCCGGTGAAGGCGAGCCCGCGGTTGTACGTGTATCCGAGTTCGTATGCGGTCTGACTAATGAACGCCAACACCACGAGCGGAGGGACGACACCAATGAGAACGATCAGGGCCGCGACCAGGAACGGGCGCGAAAACGTCAGCACCGAGGAGCCCTTCGGTGACTCACCCACCAAGAACCGAATCGCGACCCGGAGGCCGGTCGCCAGCCCGAATATGCTCGCGCCTGCTGAAACCAGCCACCCGACGATGTTCGGAACGGTCAACCCGCCCTGAAGCATGCGCCACGCCAGCCAGCGCCCCAATCCGTCGATCACCGCGAATGCAATCAAGCCGACCGATACCGTGAGCCAGAACGCGAGCCACTGGGTCAGGTGGTTGCGAGCCAGTGCGAGGCGCGACGGGTTAAATTGGTCGAAGTGCCCCTCGTCCCGGCGCACGATGGCCCAAACGATGAGCGCCCAGATCACCGCGCTCGCGAGCACCACCAACCCGAGCGGGTTTTGTGTCGCCAGCAGGATCGCGCCGGCCAGGATCGCGGCGCTCGCCAGCACGGGGGCGATGAACGTTTCCGGTAGATCCTGTGAGACGAGCCAGTACGCGAGCATCAGTGGGAGAACGCCCAGCCACAGTACCAGTTCCGCGATGACCGCCCACGGCCCGGCGTGGACCATGAGCGCGCCGGTTATGGGGGTCAGGGCGTCGAGCACGTCGTTCAGCACGCCGGCCAACGGACCGCGGTCGTAGGAGCCCAGCAGAGAGCTGTACTCGATCGCGTTCAACAGCCCGAACACGGAGACCAGGAAGAACGCGAGGACGAAGTACACGGAAATCAGGTTGCGCCAGAACCCGGCGATGTTGGTGGCCATTTCGCCGTGGCCGCTCGGGGACAGGTAGTTCGCGTGCCTCCGGAGCCAACTGATCGACGCGGACCGCGAATCGACCAGATCCCGTGCGACGCGGTCCTGCCCCGCGCCGTCGGCCGTATCGGGTACGGCCCCGGTCAGGCCGTCCGGCTTGCCGCACTGGTCGAAGAACCGCCCGAGGAACGCACCGGTGTAGCCGCCGCCCGACACGGTGGAGAGGAAGTCCACCTTGGGGAGCCACTTGGAACGTGCGAGCGCCTGTACCAGCCCCAAACAAAATGAAGCGCTTCGTATTCCGCCCCCGGAGAGCGCCAGCCCGAGTGCGTCGTGGGGCAGCGCGCTCGCGGCCTTCCCGTGCTCGGTCGGTGAGCGGTTCGCGGACGAACCGGCGGCCGGAACGCCCGACGGGGGTTCCGGGGGGCCGAGTTCCAACAGCCACGGTTTCGCGTTCTGGTCGGCGCTCATTTAGGGGGCCTCCGCCGGTTGTTTCTTCGCCCCGGCCGGCGCTCGATACGCGGCCTCGCGCCGCTGCCAGACCAGTGCGGCCTCGGCCGCTTCCAGTTCCTTCGGGTACACGCGCCGCTCCTCGTACTCGGGGCGCGACCGCATCACCGGCTCGTCGGCCAGTGCCGCCCGGCACTCGGGGGGCAAGTTGGTCAACGGGTGATCTTCAGTGAGCACGTCGGCGGCTTTCTCGGCCACCATGTACACGTTGGTGACGATGAAGATGCCCGGAATGCGCGGGAACACGCACGCATCCACCACCCGCAGCCCCTGAACCCCGCGCACGCGGAACCGGCTGTCGAGTACGGCGTCGTCGTCCGCGTCGCTGCCGATGCGACATGTGCCGCAAGCGTGGTGCCCCCAGGCGATGCTCCGCACCCACTTACTCCGGTCCCCGGAGAACGGCGGGTCGCTGAGGCCGGGGCAGCCGTAGCTCTCGATGATCCCCTTCCGCTTACCGCTTTCGAGGAACTCCTCAATGAACGTGATGCCGTCGGCCAGTGCGAGTGCGTCCTTGTCGCTCGTACCGAGCGGAAACGAGCGGAAGTTGATGTCGGGCCTGCGGAACGGGCTGGTCGAACGGAGCCGCACCTCGCCGCCGTGGTGCCGCGTGCGCGATTTAAGGATCAGCCACGTGACGGTTCTCTTTGGCGTCGCCGCGGCCTTCGCGTCTTGCGCGGCTTGTTCTTCGGGGGGGAGCGTCTTGGCGGCTTCGGCCGGCGTAAGTTGCCGCACGAACGCGGCGGGCTTCGAGTAACCGACGTGATAGCCGGGGAAGTACCCGGCCAGCGCGAAGATGAATAAGTCCGGGACCGAGTCTTCCTGATTCGATCGCTTCAGGATGCCGATCAGCCCGCCGTTGGTCGAATAAACCCCGCGTTCCGCGGCCGAGTGCCGGGGTTGTTCGCGCCAGCGCTTCAGGTGCGGATCGTCCTCCCCGACCTTGCCGTGGGAGGTCGTCCCCAGTCCGGCGAGGCTCTCGAACTCTCCACGAACGGTCGCGACTACCGGCACCTCGTACCGGTCCTGAAGGTTCTGCCCCACCCCGGGCACATTCACGCGGGTTTCGATGCCCTGCTCGGTAAGGTGCTTCTGGCAACCGATCCCGGAGAGCATCAGGAGCTGCGGCGTGTTGAACGCCCCGCCGCACAGGAGCACTTCGCGCCGGCAGTACAGCCGGACCTGTTTCGCTTCCCATCCGGCAACGGTGCGCGCGGCCGGGTCCGCCTCGTAAACGTGTTCCTGCGGAACGCACCGGACGCCGATCGCCTGGAGAGTTGTTTGGACCCCACCCACAGTTGCCGCGGGGACATCCGTTTTGAACTCGATGCCGGTGACGCACACGCCCGTCAGTAGTTGAATGCGCGGGCCGTGGTGCTGGTCCGCGAGTATCGCGAAGAGTCGCGCACGCGGATCGGACCGCGTGCCGTCCGGCGAGATCGCGCACGGGATGCGGAGGAGCCCTTCCCCGCCCGTGCGCATTCGCCGCCAGTGGTTCGGGTCGAGGTTCGGGAACGATTTGTCCGTGAGCCACGCCCACCGCAGGAGGTTGCGCAGGGTTTCAACGCCCGCCCGGAGCGCGCCGAACGCGGCCCCCGCGACCACTTTCAGGAGCCGCCAGTCGCGGAACAGCAACCCCAGGTCGGCCACGGTGGTGTTCAGCCACCCGCGTTTGCCGTGCCGGTCGTCTTCCCAGCCGGTCGGCACGCGGAGGTATTTCTTGAGGAAGCGCCGGATGCGCGACGGCTTGTTGTAGTGGCAGTGCTCGACGCGCTCGAAGTACGACCGCATGCGCTCGCCGCGCCAGCTCTCGTCACCGGTCGCTTCGGTGATCTGGTCCCAGTCCTCCGACGGTCCCGAAACCGTAATCATCGCGTTGTGAACCGTGCAACCGCCCACGCCCTGCGCGCGGGGGTAGAAGATGCCGTGTTCGTCCTCCGGGTGAATCGCTGTCGAATTCTGCGGCGGTACGTACTGCTTCGGGTCGTGGCTGCCGGTCGGGTCGGTGTCGAAGTGCTTCACGAAGAACCGCAGCGCGTGCCGCGGGTCTTCGGTGACTTCGGGGTGCAGGAGCGGTACCTCGGTGTTCTCGACGACCGCGTCCGTGGGTTTGGGGGGCTGTTTCGGTCCCATTTCGGTGACGAGGACCGTGTACCCGCGCTCGGCGAGGCGCGCTGCGAGCGGCGCACCGCCAGCCCCCGCGCCGACGATGATGAAGTCGATCGGGGTGCGTGCGGGGTCGGTCCACTCGGGTCGGATATCGGCCATGTGTCGTCTTTCTCGGTTGAAGCCTGTCGCGGACCGGACCCCGTGAAACGATCTCGTTTTGATGGCTTTCTGTAGCCGGCCTCTGCGAGGCCGGGACTTCCACGGTTGGTGGCTCCCGGCCTCGCAGAGGCCGGCTACAGAAGATAAATAATCGGCACGATTCGGCGTGAAACGATCAGAACGTCTTGAGCAGCGCGATCAGTTCGGCCTTCTCTTCGGCCGTCAGGTGGCGGATGAACTCGTAGTCGTGTCCGCGATCGGTGATGTAGTCGGGGCACTTACTCGCACGCAGCAGCGCCGGGCCGACCGTTTGCTCGAATTCGATCCGCCGGGCCTCGCGCTCCGCTTGTCCCATCTCCCGGTTGCCCGCCGGTGCGCCGGGCTTCACGTTCCGGTGCTTCAAGAAGAAGTCCGTGAGCGCGGTGAGGGCTTGGATCTTTTCTTCGCGCGTCGCGTTCGGGTTCGTGTTGGCGATGATGTTGATCGGCACCCCTTCCGGGATCGGCCCGAGGCGGACCCCTTCCCCGCGCCCCGAAAGGAACCGGCCGAAACTGAGCGCGGAGACGAGTGCCAGCACGAGGCACACGGCACCCACGAACTGTCCGGTTCGGCGGCGCGGGCTCCCGGCCGGGATGCGGTGAATGGTGAACAGGAGAGCGACCGACCCGAACAGCACGAACGGGAGCACAACAACCAAGACGCGCAGGCCCCAAATCGATTCCTGAGTCGCCGCGTCGAGGAGCATGACGAACGGCCAGAACCGGTGGAGCACGAACACGGTGCCGCCGATGGCCAGGACGATCCCGACGAATCCGATGATCCACCAGATGGGCGCGAGAATCCACCACAGCCACGCGAAGTACCGTTCGCGGATCGTGATTAGGCGTTCGCTCAACAGGAGCAAGATCCCGAGTAGTAAGAAGGCGAGCGCGGGCACCCAGGGGAGAACGCTCATCCAGAACGGCGACAGCCCGAGCACTCCGCCAACGAGAACGGGAACGTGCGGCCCTTCAAACTGCAGCCAGCTCTCGTCCGTCGTTCGCCAGATCCACCCGTTGTCAGTTGCACGCTGCGCCGCGGACTTGGCGGTGTCTGTTACTTGATCCCCGGATTTCCCCGAGTACCACCCGTCGTCGATCGTCCGCTCGTTCCCCTCGCCGCTCCAGTAGACTTGCTTACTGGGCACCCGGCTCAGTTCGGGCGACAGGTGCCGGGCGATGGCGTCGTTGAACGCTTTCAGGCGCCCCTCGGCGGAGGGGTCGTTGTTGAACATCCCCCGCGAATTGTTGTGCAAGAACGGTGCGGTGGCCCAAATACTGATGAGTGTGGGCACGCGGTAGTAGCCCGGCCCCCCACCGGGGGGCGTGTACGTCTTCTCTGCGCCGGAGAACGGGTCGTGGTAACGGATCGCCCCGACGGGTGCGAGTTCCTTGTACGTTTCGGATGCGAAGTCTTCCCACACGTTCCCGTGGAGGGCGTTGGTCGCGACCGCGCGCCCGGAGTTCGTGTGTGGGAGCGTGATCGAGACGCGCTCGTCAATGGACAGGAAATTGTGGACCGTCGTGGCCTGCTCCTTCCCCGCGCCGTCCTTGACCACTTGCCCGTTCTTGTCCCGGACCTTCGCCGTGTACTCCCAGAACTCGGGGTAATGCACGGCGGCGTCGGCCCATTGCTTGTACGCCGGAGGAAGTTCGCCGTCGCCCCGCGTCAGTCGAGCGCGATCGGCCTCGGTGAGACGGAGGGTTTGGCGCGGGGCGAGCGCCTTGGCCAGTAATTGCTCCCGTTCCGCGGGCGGGCGCATTTCCCAATCCGGAGGTAATTCACCCAACGCCGGGAGCCGCTCCCGGCCCGGGCCGGCAACCAGTTTCTGTTCCAGGTAGATCAGGTCGCCCGGCTGAACGCTGGAGTGGCACGCGATGCACCCCTTGGCGAACACCTGGCGCCCCTTCGTGTAATCGCCCGCACCGCCGACAATCGGGAGGGGCTTGGCCGGTTCTTCCTTCTTGGGCGGGTCTTTCTTGGCGTCATCCTTCTTCGGTTCGGGTTCGGTTTTGGCCGCGGTGTACCACGGGAGCCCCGTTCCGCGCAGGTTCTCTTTCAGCAGTTTGTCGAGCGCCTGGGCCTCGTTCGGCGCGGTGGGTCGGACGACATCCTTCAGGCGCATCGGGTCGGTCGAGGCCGTGAAGAACGCGGCCATCGGGTCGATGCGGAGCAGGGTCGCGTGCCAGTAGAGCGAGTTCTCGGCGATGTCGTGGAGCTTGAACGGCTCCTGCTTGCGGAACCCGATGAGCGGGTTCTGCGTGCGAATCCACTGCTGGTGGTGCGTGCCGATGTTCAGATACACGCGCGACAGGGCGATGTGGACGCCGACGCTGTCGGAGCCGTCGAGGAGCACGCGGGGGACGTTGCGGGGGCTCTCGAACTTCGGATCGACGTAGGTGCGGAGGTACGTGAGGGTGTCCGCGCTGATCGTTTCTTTCGGGATGTGTTGGGCGCGGTTGAGGCGCCCCGGGAGCCCGAAGAACGAGTTGATGGTGTTCGGGTTGTTATTGTTGTCCGACGGGTAGCCCGACGTATCGACCGCGCCCGGGAGCTGCGAATCGAACACGTGGTACAGGTAGTTGTCCGGCTTGAGGGTGTTCCCGAACACCGCGCGGATGCGCATGAACTGGTTGCCGATGTTGTTGGACAGGTTCGCCCACTCCGGGGCGTTCGCGTCCGCGGGCGGGTTGAGCGGGTGCGGCGCAATGTGGCAGAACCCGCAGCTCATCCCCACGCGGTACGGGCGGATCGTGTCGGGCTGTTTGGCGTACTTGCGCCCCTCGTCACTGTCCTCGTAGTAGAGCTTCGGGTTCCACCGTGCCGCGGCGTCCTTGGTGAAGTCGGGGTTCGGGAACAATCGCAGCCCGACCACGCCCGAGGGGTAACCGTAAACCGGGTAGCGGTGTTCGGGCTCAGACTTGTTGTACCCGCCGTCGGAATAGGACTTCTCGGGATCGAAGCTGCTCGACGGGTGCCAGCCGTCGCGGTCCTTGCGGTACTCGACGTGAATTTTACCCCCGGGCGCGGGGCTGTCCGTGGTTCCGGGGCGCGCGAAGCGGACCCCGTATGTTTTCGCGGTTTCTTCGTCACTGGGCGCGCGCGTGGCGGGCTCGTTCATGAGCCCCGTGCGGTTGAAGCGGACGTTCCGGTTCGTGTAGTCCACGAGCTTGAGTAGATCGATCGTGCCGTAACCGTACTGGGCGAGCCAGTTCCACCACGCCTCGTTCCCGGCGGTCCAGATCACCCACGCATTCCGCCCCTTGATGGCCTCTGGCGAGAGCGCAAGTTTTTTCGCGCCCACGACATCCGTTGTCCCCATCGCGTCCATGTCCTCGAAGTAGTTCAGGGACGCGGGGCGATAGTATTCGTAAGCGGCCTTCTCCCAGGTTTTCGCGTCGGTCCCCTTACCGAGCGAGCCGTACTCGCCGCCGTACTTCCGCACGCGCGCCAGGGCCTCGTCGGGGGGGATGTTGCTCCCGCTGTCCCCCGCGCACCCGAGGAACAGGGCTGCAGACAGTGCCACTAACAACCCCAGGGTGGTCGTCTTGCGCATGAAATTCGACTCGTCGGTTGAGTGGTTCTGTTGGGCGTTTCGATTCGCGCGGTCACGCCTTCGGGGACAGAAGCTTCTCGGGTGGGCCGGCGGGCGCCCACTGGTACAAGCGATATCCGCGCTCGTTTGGACCAAGAAAAGTTGACAGTTCTTGAAGAACGCGCCGGGCGACACCCGCTCGGTGACCGACTCGAACCCATCGTATGTTGATGTGGTCGCGCATGTTAGCCTTGCGCCGCGTCGTTCTGTCAACGTCCTGACCTGATCGGCTTAATGGCTACTCTTTCTAACGAGAGCGGTGCTCGGCTCCGGACACCAAAGTTCGGTACCCGTTCAGAAGTGGCCTTAAGTTGTGCTTTGATAAACTCGTTGCGACGGGCCGCTCATTTCGGCTTCGCCCCTTGAGGGCATGTTCCAGACCGGTTAACGTGCCCTCGACTGCGCTGCTGCGAGGCAATCGTGCGTCGCTCGCGCGAGGCCTCATATTTCGCGCGGGAAATGACCACTTTCGCAGAGGATTTGCAACGATAATTGAGTATGCGGCTCTTCCTTATGAATTTCCCTTACGCGGCCCTGCGGACTGGTGGAGGGTGAGCGATGTTCGTGTGGCAAGCTCACAAAGGCTCCGTCCGGGCGGTCGCGTTCAGCCCGGATGGAACCCGGCTCGTCACCGCGACCGGAAGTTCCCGGTCGGTCTCGTTGTGGAACCCGATCACCGGCGAGTTGGCTCGCAAGCTCGACCTGGGAATCCGGGACAGCGTCGCGCAGTCGGTCGCGTTCGCGCCCGATGCCCCGTTGCTCGCGGTGGGCATGTCCGGTTCGGTCCGCGTGTGGGACACGGTGAACTGGAACGAGATCGCCATTCTCACCCCCCGGGAGAAAGGGGGGAGCGACGGGTTCTTTGAAGTGGCGTTCGGCCGCGGCTCGAATCCGCTACTCGCGGCCGGTGCCAAGAACCGCGTGTGCGTTTGGGACGACGCGGGGCGGGTGCAAGCGACAGGCACGCGGTACCCGGACACGGAATTCGCGATCGGCAACGTGCCCTGTTTGGATTTTTCCCCGGACAGTTCGCTCCTGGCGACGAACGGCCTCGCGAAAGCCAAGTTGTGGGAGTCGACAACGGGGAAGAAGGTCCGCGAGATCCCGCACACGCATTCCTCGCACCCCGGCCCGATCAAGTTCTCCCCGGACGGCACGCACCTCGTCGTCGGGTACCGGAAACTCGTTTCGATCTACCCGATTACGGAACCCGATGGGGAACCGGTTACTTGCACCGGGCACACACAACTGGTGTGGTCCGCGTGCTGGTCGGCTGATGGGCGTGCCCTTCTCACCGCGTCCAAGGACGGCACCGCACGGTTGTGGGAGCCATCTTCTGGCACGGAGCTGAAAACGTTCGAGTGGGGAATCGGCGAGATCCGCACGGCCGCGTTCAGCGCGGACGGGCTGTTGGGCGCGGCCGCGGGCAACGACGGGAAGGTCGTTGTCTGGGACGTGGACGCATAAAGCGCGAGAACCAGAGCCTTCCGCGACCGGCGCGGGTGTGGTTCAATGGCTGCTTGGTCCCGTTCGCCGTCGCGAGAGCGTTTCACATGCGCGCCAACCGACAGTTCCCCTTTGTGGCGCTAGTTTGCTTCACACTCGTCGGATGCGGCGCAAAAGAGAACCGTCCCTCCCCGCGGGACCGGCCCGAGATCGAACTGAAAAGTGATCCGCCGGTTGTCGTTGTTCCCAAAGATAAAACGCCCGTCACGCCAGCGGTTATCCCCCAACCCGAGCAAGTGCCCGTCACCGACGCAGACAAAGCCAAGCTGGAGGAACTCCAAAAGAAAGGCGCGAGCGTATTCGGCCCACAGGCGACCGGCGGGTACATCATCGGGATCGACCGGGACGCAAACGCCTCTGTGTTGCTGCCGCTACTGAAAGGGCTGAAGGGCGTCATCGAACTGAGCATCGAGAACGAGGCGCTGACCGATGAACACGTTCAGCACCTTGAGGGGCTCGAATACCTGGAGCGCCTGAGCCTGCTCCGGTGTTCCAAGGTGAGCGGGGTCAACTTCGGAGTGCTCGCAAAGCTCCCGCGCCTCAAAGTGCTCGCGTTCGTGGAGTGCCCGCTCACGGACGTGGCGTGCGAACCGATCGGCCTGTGCAAGAAGCTCGAAGAGGTCGCGTTCAACTCTTCGCGGATCACCGATGCCGGCTTGCACGAACTGAGCGGGCTACCGGCGCTGGTCGGCATCAGCCTGTACGCGACCCCGGTTACCGGCTCTGCGTTCGCAACTCCGGGGTGGGCGAAACTCAAGTTCATTGAAGCGCCGAACGGGCAATTCGACGACGCGGGCCTCGAAGCCGTGTCCGGGTTGCCCGCCCTGGAGAGTCTGGACATTCGCGCAACGAGGGTGACCGATGCCGGTGCAAAGTACCTCGAGCGCGCGAAGAAATTGACCGACCTGAACCTCAATAACACTGCCGTCGGCGACGCGGGATTGGGCGCCATCGGAAAGTTGCCCGCGCTCAAGAAACTGCACCTCGAAGAGACGAAGGTGACCGATACCGGCGTTGCTGCGCTCGGCGCAGTGAATACCCTTCGGGTGCTGAACCTGGAGAAGACTGCCGTTACTGGCGCCGCCTTCGCGAAGTTCGCACAACCATCGTCCCTGCGGAAGTTGAATCTCAACGACACCCAGTTCAGTGACGCGAACGGCCCGCACCTCGCACGGTTCACCGCGCTCACGAACTTATCTCTCACCACGTGTCCGGTGACGGATACCGGTCTGACCGCGCTCGGCACATTGAAGAAGCTCACTAACCTCAACCTCTCCAAGACGAGAGCCGGCGACGGCGCCGCGAAACTCGTGGGCACACTCCCAGAATTGGAGATCGCGTCCTTCGACGGAACGCTGCTCACCGACGCGGGATTGAAGGACGCGGCGCGTGGGGCCGCGCTGAAGTTCCTGTACGCGCGCGACACGAAGGTGACGAAGCGGGGCGCGATCGAGGCCAGTAAGTTCGCCCGGCCCGGCGTGAAGATTGATGCGGGGTGACGGAAACGCGACACGCCCGGCCATGAGCCGGGCGTGTCGTTAGGTCTTGCGGGGGTGCGGGCTCAGTTCTGGTTGAACTCGCCCTTGCGCTTCGCGAGGTGAGCTTGCAGCCGGGCGACGATGCTCGAGTGCATCTGGCTCACGCGCGACTCGCTCAGGTTGAGCGTCGCCCCGATCTCCTTCATCGTCATCTCCTCGTAGTAGTAGAGGATGACGATGAGGCGCTCGTTGCGGTTGAGGCCGCGGGTCACGAGCTTCATCAGGTCGCGGTTCTGAAGGCGCCCGGTCGGGTCCTCGGCCTTCTTGTCCTCAAGGATGTCGATTTCGCGCACGTCCTTGTAACTGTCCGTCTCGTACCACTTCTTGTTGAGGCTCACGAGGTTGACCGCGGTCGCTTCGCCCAGGTGCGAATCGAGCTGTTCGAGCGGGATGCCGAGCTTCTCGGAGAGCTCTTCCGGCTTGGGCGGGCGGCCCAGGGCGGCTTCGAGCTGCTTGCGGCACGCCTCCATCTTGCTCGCCTTGCTGCGGACCAAACGCGGCACCCAGTCCATCGTGCGCAGTTCGTCGAGCATGGCGCCGCGGATGCGGGGCACGCAGTACGTCTCGAACTTGACTCCGCGGGAGAGGTCGAACGCGTCGATCGCGTCCAACAACCCGAAAACGCCGGCGCTGATGAGGTCGTCGAGTTCGACGCCGTCCGGCAAACGGGACCAGATGCGCTCGGCGTTGTACTTGACGAGCGACAGGTACCGCTCGACGAGCCGGTTGCGCAGCTCGACGGTCGGGCGCTCGCGGTACTCCAGCCAAACGGTCTGGATGTCCGTCTCGGTTTGGGTCACGATCAATCCTCCCTGATGAACGGCAAGTCGTTGGTCGCGCGTCCCGCACACCGGCCCCACCGCCCGGTGAGGGGCGTGAAGTGGTCCCGGTGTCCCCCGCACGGGCTACGCGATCAGACGGCCGCGATCGGTCTTCCGGTTCGTTCGGTTCAGGTGCCCGGCGGCTTCCCCTGCGCGCCGGGTACCTGTTGTGCCGAAGATGTTCGGAACGCGGCCGTGAGATCGTCGCGATCGTCAACGGCTTGCCCATCCCCCGAAGCACCAGAGCGGGTACACTCCGGCGCTTAAATGCACTATCGGCCACGGTCCGGTCGGCGGTGTAACGAAACCGCAGAATCCCTTGACCGACCCGAACCCCGCGCTCCGCCCACCCGATGGAACCGCCGGCGCCGGAACGTCCGGAACGAGCCGGAGTACTGGCGCCTCGGGAACACAACTCGCAACCCGTTCCCCAACGGGCTAGCGGTCGCGGTGCTGGGCCGGGTTAAGCTGAAGGAACCTATGCCCGGTGAAGTGATCGATGTGAAGGGGAAGATTTACAATTCGCGGCACTCCTTACACACTGACTCGCGGCAAACGCCCGGTGTCGGTAAGATGTGCAAGACGGGTAGGGAGCCACCGGGCACCCGGGGTTTTACCCGGGTTGTTTTTGCGACCCCAGCGGGGCCGGGAATAGTCCGGGGTTTCAACCCCGGGCCGCGTTCCACACGGAGGACGTCATGAACCAGGTGTTCGGATGGGCGCTCGGGGCGACTCTGGTCGCGGTCGGCGTGGGCGGTCCACTCTGGTGGGTGACGCGCTCCAGTGCGCCCGAACCGGAGAAGGGACAACTCCCCACGATGGACGACGCCCCCGACCCCAACGACCCGCCGAAGAAGACCGAGTTCGGCACGGGCACCGACGATAAGGGCATCGAGGTCAAGTTCGATTCCGAACGGGCGCTCAAGTACCTCAAGCAGCTCTGCGACATCGGCCCCCGCATCAGCGACACCGAGGGCATGAAGAAACAGCAGGAGCTGATTGAGGCGCACTTCAAGAAGCTCGGGGCCACCGTCACGCGGCAGGAGTTCAAGGCGAAGCAGCAGAGCCAAAAGAACCAGAACGACTTCGTGAACCTCATCATCTCGTGGCACCCGGACAAGGCCAAGCGCGTGCTCCTCACCACGCACTACGACACCCGCCCGATCGCCGACCAGGAGGCCAACCCCAAGAACTGGACCAAGCCGTTCGCGAGCGCGAACGACGGCACCAGCGGCGTCGCGTTCCTGATGGAACTGGGGCACCACATGAAGGATCTGAAGAGCGAGTACGGGGTGGACTTCGTCCTCTTCGACGGCGAAGAGTTCGTGTTCGAGACGAACCGGTTCGGGGGCGGGGACCGCTACTTCATCGGGTCCGAGCACTTCGCCGACGAGTACCTGAAGGCGAAGGACAAGCGGAAGTACAAGTACGAGGCCGGGGTGCTGTTCGACCTGTTCGCCGGGAAGGACGCGGCCCTGAAGGTGGAACTGTACTCGTGGGACGCCGCGCGCCCGCTCGTGGACCAGATTTGGGGCGTGGCGAAGGCGGTCGGCGCGAAGTCGTTTAAGTACGAAAAGGGGTACGAGGTGCAGGACGACCACCTCGCCCTCAACCGCGTCGGCATCCCGACCGTAGACGTGATCGATTTCGATTACCCGCACTGGCACAAACTGACCGACACCGCCGACAAGGTCTCTGGTACCCAACTGGCCGAGGTGTCGAAGGTCATCACGACATGGCTCCAGAAGATCAAATGAGCGTTCCGTCGCCGGGCGCGCCGGGGGCCGAGCGGCTCGCGGCGCGCCGCGCCGATATCGAAGCGAAGCAGGACCTCGTCGCCGGCGTGCTCGCCGAGATGGAGTGCGAGGCGGTGATCCTGCTGATGCCGGCGCACGTCTCCTGGTTCACGGCGGGCCTGAGCGCGCGGGGCCTGATCGCGGACTCCGAGCGCCCCGGCATCTTCACCAACGGCCGGCAGCGGTGGCTGCTGTGCTCGAACGTGGACACGCAGCGCCTCTTCGACGAGGAGCTGGACCAACTCGGGTTCCAACTCAAGGAGTGGACCTGGTCCGGCGGGCGCTCCGAACTGCTTTACAACATCACGGTGGGTCACACGATCGCGGCGGACCGACCGTTCCCCAGCGTGCCGATGGCGAACGACCGGTTGCGCCCGCTGTTGCGCGTCCTCTCGGCCTACGAACAGGAGCAGTACCGCGAACTGGGGCACGCGGT
This sequence comes from Gemmata palustris, assembly GCF_017939745.1. Lineage (NCBI taxonomy): Bacteria > Pseudomonadati > Planctomycetota > Planctomycetia > Gemmatales > Gemmataceae > Gemmata > Gemmata palustris. The sequence continues at coordinate 6,478,682 of NZ_JAGKQQ010000001.1, forward strand.
CGCGCACGCGGTCGAAGCGACCGCGCGCACCGTCCAGCTCGGCGACACCGAGGAGGAGATCGCGGGCCAGCTCGGGCACCGGCTGCTCCACCGCGGGACCGAGCCGGCCGCGCTCAGCGTGATCGCTGACGCGCGCGGGGAGAAGTTCCGCCGGGCCGGGTTCACGTCCGCACCGGTGGCCCGCACCTGTACCATTCAGGCGACCGGCCAGCGCGACGGGCTGTTCGCCACCGCCGCGCGCACCGTGAGCTTCGGCCCCCCTCCAGACGAGTTCCGCTCCGCGTTCGGCCTCGCGGTGAAACTGGCCGCGGTCTACCGCTCCTACACGGCGCCCGGCGCCACGGTCGCGCCCGTGGCCGACGCGACCGGCATCGTCCTCGCGGACACGCCCTTCGAGTTCGACGTGCGGCTGAGCCAACCGGGGTACGGGGCGGGGCGGTTCGCGGCCGAGGAGCTGCGCCGCGCCGGGCACGACGAGCCGCTCTCGGCGGGGCAGGCGGTCGTGTGGCAGCCGCGCGTCGGGCCGGCCGCGAGCGTCGATACCGTTCTGGTCACCGCGACCGGTCACGAGCCGGTCACGCCCCCGACCGACTGGCCCTTCAAGCGCGTCACCGTGCGCGGCGCAGCGCACGACATCCCGGACATGCTCGTGCGCCCCACGAGCGGCGAGGCGTGAGCCCGCACCGGTACCCCTACCAACCGGCGCGTTCGTGCCCCTTCTTCTCGTATAACCACTCCAGCCGGCGCGCTTTCTGCCGGCGCGGATCTTCAAGGAGAAGCACATGTCTCGCATGATCGGAGCGGTGGTCGTCGGGCTGTTCGCGGTGGCGGGGGCGCACGCGCACTTTCCGTTCATCGTGCCGGACGCGAAGGGCGAAACGGCTAAGGTCGTATTCAGCGACAACCTGGAGCCGGACACGGCCGTGAACATCGAGAAGATCGCGGAAACCAAACTCACGCTGCGCGACGCGACCGGGAAGGACGCGCCTGTGGAGTGGAAGAAGGAGGACGGGTTTTACGCGGTGAACGTGCCCGGGAGCGGCGACCGCGTGCTGTTCGGCGTGACCGACTACGGCGTGCTCCAAAAGGGCGACGCGAAGCCGTTCAAGCTCGCGTACTACCCGAAGGCGGTCATCGGCACCGCGGTCACGAAACCGGTCGGGGACAAGGTCGCGCTGGAAGTGGTCGCCGACGGTAAGCCCGGCGCGCTGCGGTTCCAGGTGCTGGCCGCGGGCAAGCCGCTGGCGAACTCGGAAGTGACCGTGATGCTCCCGGCCGGCGGGAAGAAGGCCGTGACGACCGACAAGGACGGCTACACCCCGGTCTACGACGCGGCCGGGCGCTACGGCGTGTACGCGAAGCACGTCGAGGCGAAGGCGGGCGAGCACGCGGGCAAGAAGTACGACGAGATCCGCAGTTACGCGACGCTCGTGTGCGACGCGGCGAAGTAGCGAACGATACACGGCGGGCGTGAGATATCGACTCGCCGCACGGTAGTCAGAAAGAGGGGCCGCGAAAAGAATCGCGGCCCCATCGGACCCTTTCCAATCCGTTTCGCAGAAAACCACCAAAGTCCCTCGACCACTCGACGGCCCTTGCGCGGCTTCTGTGGTGCTCCACGGCCTGAAACTGCTTGTATTCTTCTGTTCAGTAGTGTGTAATTTGAGGTGTTGTGTCGGCTGGTGGAGCGGCGTCAGCCGAAGGCGGCGCGTCGAGGCGCAAATAGTTGTGGGCTAATTCACCCAATGTGCGTCCGAAATTGCCGTGGTGTCAACAATTGTTAGCGTTTCCCGCAAGGTGGCAAGGAAGTGTGCGGGATCAAAAGACTTGTAGCGTCAGGAGTTGGCGCGATACGAGCCTCTGCAAATGCCCTAGAGCCCAAAAATGTTAGCAATTGTTAGCGTGGGACACGTGGCGCGAGTCGCAACCCGTTATCTCAAAATGAGATCGCCAGAGTTGAGGTGCTTTTGTGCGTAGCTCGCTGTGTGACGTGCGTGAGATCACCGGCGCTCATTTTTTGAGCGCCGGTGGTTACAGACAATTTAGCGGACGTCGGCGAAGAACGAATCTTCGAGCTCGAAGTTTGGCCCGTCGAACACCTTGACCTGTGAGCGGCCCTGCGTTTCGCGGATCACCACCAGTTCGGCGCTCGGGTCGCCGGTGTAGCGGGCGGCTTGGACCGTCACGCGGTCCTTGGAAAGCGGGTCGAACGCCAGGAAGTCGGCCCGCACGGCCCTCGTCCGCGAGTCGATGACTCGCACCCGCGGTCCTTGCGAGACGAGCAGTTCCGCGACCCCGTCGAGGTCCAGGTCGGCGGCCGAGATGCTGAAATTGGACCAGGGGCCCGCGCCAGTGGCGAGGAACGAGTCGTGGAGACGCAGCGTACCCGCAGCGAACGCCTTGACGTGAACCCCGGCCCCGCCGTCGGCCGCGGTAACGAGGTCGTTGTTGCCGTCCCCGTCCGTGTCGGCCGCGGACACGGCGATCGCTCCGCGGTACCCCTGGTACACGAGCGAGCTGAACGTCAGATCCCCGGTGGCGCCGTCGAACACCTTGACGTGCCCGTTCAGGTTGGCCGCGACAATAATGTCGCCGATCCCGTCCCCGGTCAGGTCGCCAATGGCCAAGTTGATGGGGCCTTTGTACCCCTCGAACGCGAAGAAGCTCCGGATTTCTTGCCCGGTCGCACCGTCGAACACTTTGACGTGCCCACCGAGCGTTGCGGCAGTGACCACGTCGGCCACGCCGTCCCCGTTCAGATCGCCCGCAGCAGCCACGACACCGCCGAGGAACCCGCGGTACGGGTCCAGTGCGAGCTTCGTCTCTCCGCCCGTGCCGAGCACCCGGACGACCTCGGTTCCGGCCGGCGCGTCCACCACAATGGGAGGGATGTCGGTCAGGTTGAACATCTTCGCCACGTTCAATCGCCCGCCGGTGGACACTTTCCCGGCCAGCCCGCTGATCTTGTCTACTGAGGTCTTGAGCTTGTTGATGACCTGTGTGTAGCTGAGGGTCGGGTTCGCGCCCCAATACAGTGCGATGGCCCCGGCCACGTGCGGGGTCGCCATCGAGGTGCCGTCGAGGAGCCCGTATGAGTTGTTCGGGAAGGTGCTAAAGATGGCCACGCCCGGAGCGGCGATGGTGACCGTGCGGGCGCCGTACTGCGAGAAGTCGGCCAGCTTATCTTCGCTGTCGGTTGCGGCGACGGTGATGACGTTGTCGAACGACGTGGAGTAGTTGGCCGGTACCGCGGTCGTAACATCGTTGTCCACGCCGTCGTTGCCGGCGGCTACAACGAAGATCTGGCCGGCGCTCTGGGCGCGGCCGATCGTGCGGGCCAGGGCCTGGCTGTAGCCCCCGCCGCCCCAACTGTTGTTCGTGACCTTCACGCCCATCGCGACCGAGTAGTTGATCGCGCCGATCGCGCCGCTCGTGGACCCGCCGCCGGGCCCGAGGAACCGGAGGGCCATGATCTTGACGTTCCAGTTGATGCCCGCGACCCCGATGTCGTTGTTGCCCACCGCGCCGATGGTGCCGGACACGTGCGTGCCGTGCTCTTCTTCGTCCATCGGGTCGTTGTCGTTGTCGTAGAAGTCCCACCCGTAAACGTCATCGACGTACCCGTTGCCGTCGTCGTCGGTGTTGTTGCCCGGGATCTCCCCGGGGTTCCTCCACATGTTGGCGGCGAGGTCCGGGTGCGTGTAGTCCACTCCCGTGTCGATCACCCCGACCACGAAATTGGGGTTGCCGGTGGTTATGTTCCACGCGGCTTCGGCGCCGATCTTGGCCGGTCCGTAGAGCGACCCATAGGACGAGTCGTTGGGGACCACCGCGGCGTGGAGGATCTGGTCCGGCTCGGCCCACGCGACCCCGGGCACGGTCCCGTAGTATGCGAGCGCCCCGCCCACGTCTGTGCCGGCGGTCAGCCGCACACTGTACATGTTGTTCCCCAGCGCCACAACGTTGCTGACGAACGGTGCGGCCGAAAGCGTTGCGGCGCTCGTGCCCGCGTTCGCGACGACGATGATGCGGTCGCTCGCGACATCGCCGGCAGCGATATGCTGGGACAATGAGAGCGTGGGGTCGTAAGAGGGAGTGGTCCGATCCTCGAGGTGCTCCACCTGGAGGAACGGGCGACTGGAGCGCGGGCCACGCGAAGCACCCATGCTAAACCTTTGTCGAAACGACGGTGTTGTGTTAAGCAGATTAGTTTGGGTAGATAATACCCAAATCGAACAGAAGTGTACAGTCGCTCAAGAGCGAGTACCAGAGCGCTTCGCGAAAAACAGATAACAATCGTGTGCTGCAATGGGTGCGTTCGGAAGAACCGCTCGGGGCGTCAGGTGGCTGCGATTCTTCATAACGGGCCGCAATTGGGCGCCCGTCTAAGTGCCCGCGTGAATGCGCCTCGAGTTGTGACGCATGCGCCGTATAGTGGGTCGCGGTCGCCTATCGGAAGTGGTCCGGGGGATTCGGTCCTATTCGTTTGCGCGATTGTGCTCGCAAATGTGTGCGGCACCGGCGCTGCTGTTTGGGCGGGCGCGGGGTCGGCCCGTGCCCCCAATTGTCACTATTTCTCCATTAACATCTCGGGAATAGTGGATATCCTGACTTTGAATCTTGTTGCGATCGGCACCCAAGCTCGCTCCGCCGCTATATTTTGGAGGGATGTATGTTGAACTCGCCCACTCCAACTCGGGGGCGTCCAGCGCGGCTCGCGGTGGAATGCTTGGAAGACCGCACCACGCCAACGTTTCTCGCTCCCGCTGCCAGTGCCATCAACGTTAATAACACGAACAGGGCGACCGGCGGGTTGAGCCTCGCGGTCGGTGACCTGCTCCCGGACCCAGAAAACATTGTCGGTCTCGTGCGGAACGAGTACGTCACCGGAACCGGTCCCGGTACGGAATCGCTCGTTCGTGTTTGGTCCGATACTGGTGTCTTGCGAGAGAGTTTCAACCCGTTCCCCGGGTTCAAGGGCGGAATCAACGTCGCGGTCGGCGACGTGACCGGGGACGGCGCCAACGAGATCATCGTCGCGGTGGCGGCCAATGGCCCGCCCCAAGTAAAAGTGTTCAACGCCAGCGGCCAGTTGCTCAGCACGTTCTTCGCGTTCGACACGGGCTTCCTCGGTGGGCTCAACATCGCGGTCGGCAACGTGCTCGGTGGGATCGGGGGCGGCGGGTTCAGCGGCGGCACGACCAGCGGTAATTTCAAGCAAGAGATCATCATCGGCGCCGCGGCGGGCGGCTCCCCGCACGTGCTCGCGACCGACGGCTCCGGTACCGTGTTGCGCAGCTTCCTCGCGTTCGATCTGGGGTACCGGGGTGGGGTGACCGTGGCCGCCGGCAGCGTCGACACGCAGCGGTCCAACGCTTACGCCGGCACGGGGGTCGATACGAACGCCTACGACGAGATCATCGTCGGGGCCGCGACGAACGTCCCGCACGTGAAAGTGTTCAGCGTGTGGCAGGGCGGGCAGACCGAGCTCCAGTCGTTCTTCGCGTTCGATCCTTCGATCCCGGCCAACCGGGTCGGGGTCACCGTTGCGGCCGGCTCCACGGATAATAACCGCGGGGCGGAAGTCTATGTCTCGCTGAACAATGGCTCCCAGGTTCGCGTGTTCAACGGAGAAACGGGTTCGGCACTGGGTGAATTTTTAGCCTTCCCGACGGGCTACACACGAGTCGTGAATATGACGGTCGGGCGGTTAAGCGGCGCCTATAATCCGTCAGACGACGATACATTTATCAATGGCAATCCCTTCTTCCAGTTACAAGATCTCGTAGCTGTAACCGGGGACGGCGCGTTCAATCAGCAACCCCGCCTCTTCTTCGCCGGCGTGAACTCCGCTGCCGGCTTCAACGGGCCTTGATTGTGGTTCCCGGATTGGTTTCAAGAACACCATCGGCCGCCAAAAATTGGCGGCCGATGGTGTTTATTTGTTGCGTCCGATTCGACTGTCAGAAGTTCGCTAGGCTTTTGTTCGGCCCAACGGTGACCGAGCGGTTCCGGTAGCACGCGCCAATGCGAAAGGGCATTCGCAAGAAACAGTGACCCCGGAGAGAATCGAACCCCCATTTCCTGGTTGTGACCCAGGTGCCGTGAGCCGTTGGACCACGGGGTCGCGAGCGGAAGGAGGGGGAGTTGAACCCCCAAGGCTCATCGCTCGCCCGTTTTCGAGACGGGTGCCGTCGCCAATCGGCTGGTCCCTCCGCTTGAAGGGACAGCACCATTGACAAGAGGTTCACGCGGGTATCGTGGAACACGATGGCGAGGCATCTGCCTCGCCGCTCACGTTTCTATTTTGAAGTGTCAATCGTCTTTTGCGTCGGGAATTGGTTCGGTGGCTTTCGCGGGCGAAGTCGCCAGCGGCGCAGCACCTGTGTTGCCTTCACCTTTCGGCGCCTCGAACGGCTTCAGGTACTTCGACAGACCTTCGTAACTGTCGAGTAAGTAGTCGGATTGTTTCCCTTCCGGGCTGTGGCACGTCACGCACCGGGCGTCGATGAGAGCTTTGATTCGCACCTTTTTGTCTTTCAGCAGTTCCGGCGAGATGAGCCTGTCGCTCAAACCGGGGAACTCGAACTTGTCGGCTTCGTAGGTGGCCTTGCGAATGTTCTCGGGCGAGCGCACCCACGCGAGCAGCGCGTCGAGATCGCCCTGGCGCTGTGCCCGGAGCTTGTCCTTTTCGATTTGTGGCGCCGAGCCGTCTATGACTTTCTTGAACGCCTTATCCTTCTCAAAGAAGGCGTGGGCCATCGTGCCCTCGCCGTTAAACGGAAACTGTTTCGGGTCGGCGGGCAGGGGAAGCGCGCTCCCGTCGAGATCGATCGGCGGCCAGATGAGCAATTTGTCCAGCGCGTGAATCGGCTTGCGAGGCCCAGTCGCCTGCATCTTCGACATCGCTTCCGTGATTGCGCCGCCCGCCGCCGCGACGCCGTCACTCACGCTCTTGGTACCGCCGTTCACCGGTGGGATCTTGTCTTCTGGTTTCTTATCTTCCGGCTTCTTCTCTTCGACCTTTGGCTTCGGCAGTACGGGTACGAGCAACTTCATGACGAATCCACCCCCGGCGAGCGCGCCGAGCACAAACATGAGCGCGATCACCGCCTTGCCCTTCCACCCGTACATGTTGAACAGACTCAGACTGATTTGCGCGCACAGGCCGCACCCGGCGATGAACCCGGTGCCGATGACACCCATCGCGAAATACGGTCCCCACTCGTCGCACAGGCGCGCGAGCCACCACAGCGACACGTCCGCGAACACCGCGATGACCACCGACGGGCCGATGATCACGCGCATCCACGCGGGCCAGCTACTGAAGGCGAAGATGACTCCCGTCAGCGAGAACAACATTGCGAAGCTGAGTAGGTGAGCGTGCGTCGATTGCGTGAGTTTGCTGATGCTGATCGGCTCTTCGACCTTGATCCACCCGTTGATCGCGGGCGCGGCCTCTGCGACCGTCATGAACGGCTTCAGGCACTCGTAGGTGTCGAGCCGGACGTCTTCTTTCTCGCCGCCCTTCGAGTGACACGTCACGCAGCGTGCGTCGATGAGCGTCTTGATTTTGATCGCGTCGCCGTCTTTGAGCCCGGGCGTGAACGCGGCCGGCGCCTTGCCCGCAGGGGGCACGAACTTGTCTGCTGCGTAAGCCGCCTTGCGCTGTTCGTCCGGGGTATTGATCCACAGAGCGAAAACGGCTTGCTCGCCCTTCCGCTGCGCTTTGATGGCCTCGACGACGTCCGGTGCCTTTCCCTTGATCGCGTTGTTGTACTTCAGGTCACCCTTTGCGCGGTCTTCGGTGGTGAACGCGGCCGTCATGGACGCGCCTGTAATCGCAACTGTTTCCGCGGTGACGAGCGCCTCCAGGCGCGACACCGGGCGCGGCGCCGGGGCGTTCGGATCGACCCGCTTCTTCCCTGTAAACTTCAGCACCACGTCCTCGAACGTGGGCATCGGCTTACCGGACTTCGAGTCCTGAATGTGAAGCTGCAGCATCGCCGAGGTGTACCCGGCGCCGACCGCCATCAGGAACACGGACGCCACCACTTTTACCGGTAGTGGCAAATCGCGAAGGGTATACTGCATGGGAACTCCTCAGCGGAGTGAAGTTCAAATGGCAACGAGCAAACCCCAACAGAGCCACCCCGCTTCGCGGCAGCAATTGCCGGTCACTTCGTCGGGATGGTGCGTCTCCGTTCGGGTTCGTGTTTTGGGTGGGTCGAAGTCTACTGTTCCAACAGGGCTATTGCTGCGGCCAGTACGGTTTCGCGGGCTTCCGCCAGCGGCCGATTCACGCGGGCGCCGCTCGCGAGTTTGTGGCCCCCGCCGCCGAACTGCTCGGCCAGCTTCGACACGTCTGCGGCGCGCGACCGGAAACTCACCTTCGTTCCGCCGCCCGGCTGCTCGATGAACACGAGGGCGAGGTCCACGCCCTCCACGCCGCGCGGGTAGTTAATCAGGTCTTCGGTATCGCCCGGTACGGCCCCGGTCTTTTCGTAGTCGCCCAACGCGATCTCGGTGAAGGCGATCTTACCGTTCGCGCGCACCGCGAGTCGCTCCAGTGCGACCGCCGTGAGCTTGAACCGGGCGAGCGTCGCGGCCTCGTACAACTGCTCGTACAGAACCGTCGGGTTCGCCCCAGCCGCGACCAACTCGCCACAAAGGGTGAAAGTCGCCGGGGTCGCGTTCGGGTGCCGGAACCACCCCGTGTCCGTCGCGATCGCCATGAACAAGTGGTGTGCGGCCTGTGGCGAGATCGGCGCGCCCAGCGCCCGAATGATCTCGTAGGCCAGTCGGCCGGTCGCCTCGGCGGTGATGTCCACCAGTTGTAAACCGCCCAGATCGTCCTGCGTTCGGTGGTGATCCACCACGGCACGCGGGAGCGGAGATTTCTTCAGCCAGTCGCCGAAGTCGCCCAGTTGGTTCCACGTCCCCGTGTCGAGCACCACCACGCAATCGCGGTCCGTGAACGTGGCGGGTTTGAAGTCTTCGATCACGCGCCGCTGCGGGTCGAGAAACTCGTAGCGTGGGAGCAGCTTGCTCGCGATCGCCACGCGCGGCTTACGCCCGAGCGCCACCAGCGCGTCGTACAGGGCGAGCTGTGCCCCCATCCCGTCCGCGTCGGGGCGAATGTGGGTCATCAACAGCGGGCGTTCGTGACGGCGGAGGAGGTCTACCAGCGGGGACCAATCAAGCGGCATGAGATCAGGTTCCAATCGGCGGGGTAGGGAATTGTAACCCGATCGTTCATCAAGGAAACGGAAATTCGCGGATTGCGCGCCCCAAAAGATCAGCGAGAACACGGGACTGAACCCGCCAAAAATGTCAGCGTATGGGTGCGGGGCAGTCGTTTGGGGCATCAGAAACACCGCTTTGGGGCACCAAAGGCGCTGCGACAGGGTGTAACTCTCATCACTTCAACGGGACGCGACGAAGCGGCTTAATTCCGAGGAGATTGGGATTGTCGCCTTTGTCACAAAGGTTATACTTTTTTACGGACGGACCAGTCCGTTAACTATTCCCATCAACCCACGGGGCACAAATGAGTGCCACCGAGAACCGTAAACCGGGGCGCCCAAAAGACCCCGATCTCGAGACGCGCCGAAAAGCGCAAATCCTCGATACGGCCGCGCGCGTGTTCGCAACCTACGGGTTCGCGAACACGCAGGTGCAGACTATCGCGAACCACGTCGGTGTCGGCAACGGCACCGTCTATCGCTACTTCCCGACGAAGGAGCAACTGTTCCTGAGTGCCGTGGAGCGCGGGCTGAAGGAACTCGAAGCGGAAATGGACGCGACGATGGCTCAGCCGCACACTGGTGCGGACCTGATTCGCGCTGCGGTTCGGACGTACTTGGGGTTCTTCCATCGCAGGCCGGAGATGGTGGAGCTCTTTATCCAAGAGCGGGCCGCGTTCCCGCACCACCACCGTCCGCTCTACTTCGTCACCAAGGACGATGAAATCGAGTGCAAGCACGAGCTGTTCTTCAATCGCTTGGTTGATTCCGGCGTGATCCGCCCCGTACCGCGCGAGCGGTTCTTCGCGGTGATTGGCGACTTGCTCTACGGCACCATCCTCACGAACCTGTTGACCAGTCGACCCAACGACCCGGACGCGCAGGCCGAGGACGTGCTCGATGTGGTGCTGAACGGTCTGCTTGTGGCGGAGAAGACTACGAAAGAGGAGAAACGATGAGGCGCCCAGAAGAACCTACCCCGTCCCCCCTCCCTAAAGGGAAGGGGGAGAATGGGGCGTGGCGCGAACTGATAGCTCGTGGAAGTCAACGACCGTGGTTCTCTCACCCCCTTCCCTTTAGGGAGGGGGGACGGGGTAGGTTCTTGCCCCTTCTCTTACTCTTCGCCCTCCCCGCTTGCGCACCTAAGCCCGGCGCGTCCGCGGCCGACGCGGAGGCGAAGCCGGTGCCCGTTACGGTGGCCGATGCGAAGCCGATGGCGCTGCGCCGAACGGTGCCGGTTGTCGGCACGCTGTACCCCTACGAAGACGTGACGCTTTCGCCGAAGGTGGGCGGGCGCGTGCTCCGCGCGTTCAAGGACGTGGGCGATCGCGTGGCACCGGGCGAACCGTTGCTCGAACTCGACGCCACCGAGTACCGGCTCGCGGTCGATCAGGCCCGGCCCGCGTTCGAGGCCGAACTCCGCAAGCTGAAACTCATTACGCTCCCCGCGACCGATGCCGCGTTCGAGCAGTGGATCCCGCGCGTGGACGCGGTGGCCGAAGCGAAGGCCAACGCGGAACTCGCCGATTCCGAACTGAAGCGCGCCGAGCGGGAGATGGCGAGCGGTGTTGGATCGAGGCAGATCCTCGACTCGGCCACCAATCGGCTCACGGTCGCGAAGACCCGCGTTCAAGTCGCCGAGACGGATGCGCGAGTCACGCTCGCAAACGCCCGGCGCCTCAAGGCCGCACTCGACGACGCGGAGCGCAAACTCGGCGACACGAAACTGAACGCCCCGAACCCGGCTGAGTGGAGCGAGTGGCTGAAGGAACTCGGCCCGACCACCACGCCGCTCAAGTACGCGGTCGCACAAAAGATGGTGTCGATTGGCTCGCCGGTCGAATCGACGCCCGCAACGAGTTGCTACCGGCTCGTGATCGACCATGCGCTGAAGTTCGGCGCTACCATCCCCGAAAAGCACGCGCCCGAAGTGGCTCTCGGGCAATCCGTGGAACTGCGGGTCGAAGCGTACCCGAACCAGCTCTTTACCGGCGGCGTTGCGCGGATCAGCCCGACGACGGACACGGACAATCGCACGTTCGCCGTGGTGATCGGCGTGCGCAACGGCGACGGTCGGTTGAAGGCCGGCGGGTTTGCGACGGCCGAAATCGTGGTCCGGTCCGACACTGTTGTGACCGTTCCGCCGGAAGCGCTCGTGCAGTTCGCCGGGGTGAACAAGGTCTTCGTCGCGGACGGCAATAAGGCGAAGGTCGTCGAGGTCGGGATCGGTGCGCGCGACAAGGAGTGGCTCGAAGTGACCGGCCTGCCGGTTGGGGCGAAGGTCATCACGAGCGGACAATCGCAGTTGGTGGACGGGGCGCTCATTCGGATCCGCTGAGTCGCAGGTCGAACGTCGAGAGTGGAACCACCCGATCCTGTTCGGATTCACCGACATCGCGACGCGACCGTGACCTTCGGCACCTAACAATCACCGTGTCCCTCCGGGACGTTACGACTTTCGACCTTACGACTTCACGACGTGCCGTATGGCCATCTGGGATATCTGCATCCGTCGGCCGGTGTTCACCACCATGCTCGTTTTGGGGCCGGTGGTGCTCGGTCTGGCGTCGTACACTCGGCTCGGTGTCGAGCTGTTCCCGAACGTGGACGTGCCTGTGGTCGTGGTGACGACCACACTTCGGGGCGCGGGCGTTGAGGAAATGGAATCGAGCGTCACGCGCCCGGTCGAAGAAGCGGTGAACACCGTTTCCGGTATCGACGAGCTGCGCAGCACCACGCGCGAGGGCGTTTCCAGTGTCGTGATCGGGTTCAAGCTGGAGCGGAACGGCGACATCGCGGCGCAGGACGTGCGCGACCGCGTCTCGACGCTTCTGCCCAGACTCCCATTCGGTACCGATCCGCCCGTGGTCGAGAAGTTCAACCTCGACGCCGCTCCCGTGGTCACGGTGGTCGTGTCCGGCGGGTCCGGGCGCAAGTTGCGCGAAGTCACGGAGATCGCGAAGAAGCAGATCAAAGAAGACCTGGAAGCGGTGACTGGGGTCGGGGCGGTAGTGCTCGTCGGCGGCGAGCAGCGCGCGGTGAACGTCGTACTCAAACCGGACCGGCTCCGGGCGTACCGGCTCTCGGCAGAGGACGTGCGGAAAGCGCTCGCGGCCCAGAACCTCGAACTGCCCGGCGGTAAGGTCGATAGCGGTTCGACCGAGTTTGGGCTGCGCACCGTGGGGCGCATCCAGAAGCCGTCCGATTTCGAGGACGTCATCGTCGATACGCGCACCGTCATCGCCGGGCTCAAGTATTCGGTTCGGGTGAAGGACGTGGCGACCGTTACTGACAGCGTGGAAGAACCGCGGGGCAAGTCGCGGTTGGACGGCAACGTGGCGGTCAGCCTCATCATTCAGAAGCAGTCGGGCGGGAACACGGTGGCCGTGGCCGAAGCGGTGAAGGCTCGGCTCGCGAAGATCCAGCCGACGCTCCCGGCCGACATCAAGACCGAGATCATCCGCGACCAGTCGAAGTTCATCAAGGGGTCGATCGACGAGGTGAAGTTCCACCTCGTGCTCGCGGCGTTCCTCGTCGTCGGCACCATTTTTATCTTCCTGCGCGACTGGCGCGCGACGCTCATCGCCGCGACCGCGGTACCGACCAGCATCGTCGGCACGTTTGCGTTCATGGACGTGATGGGGTTCAGCCTCAACAACATGACCCTCCTGGGCCTCATCCTCGCGGTCGGCGTGGTGATCGACGACGCGGTGGTAGTTCTGGAGAACGTGTTCCGGCACATGGAGGAAGAGGGCTCGAGCGGTTGGGATGCCGCGAGCCTGGCGACAAAAGAGATCTCGCTCGCGGTGGTCGCGACGACGCTCTCGCTGGTGGTGATCTTCGCGCCGATCGCGTTCATGTCCGGGCAGGTCGGGCGGTTCTTCAACAGCTTCGGGTTCGTGGTCGCGTTCGCGATCCTGATGAGCATGGCCGTCAGTTTCACCCTCACGCCGATGCTCTGTGCGTGGGTGCTGAAGCCACTGCACCCCAGTAAGAGCGCCCACGACACGCAGCGCGGCGGGGGGCAGTCCCACAACTCGTCCGGGTGGCTCACGCGGGCCTATGTCGGCATCCTCGCGTGGTCGCTGCGGCACCGCTGGGTTGTCGTACTCGCCACGATTGTTACGTTCCTCAGCACGCCGGTGCTGTTCATGATCGTCGGTACCGACTTCGTTCCGAAGGACGACCAGAGCGAGTTCGAGGTCTCCATCATCCTAAAGGAAGGAACGACCCTCAAATCGGCCGAATCGCAGGTGGCCGAGATCGAGTCCCGGCTGAAAACCGTGCGCGGCGTGACAAACGTGTTCACCGTGATCGGCCCGACCGATGGTCGCGCGCCGAAGGGACAGGGCGACGTGACCCAGGTGAACATCTATTGTCGAATGACCGATCTGACCGAGCGCGAGTTCGGTCAGCGCGACGCAATGGCCGACGCCCGCGTGCTGATGATCGACTACCCGGACCTGCGGACCTCGGTGCAGGACGTGAAGCTCATCAGTTCCAGCGCGTTCAAGAACGCCCAACTCGACTTGAGCATCCGCGGGCCGGACGGCGCGAAGCTCGACGAGTACGCGGCCCAGATCATGAAGAAGATGAAGACGAACCCGAAGTTCACGGACGTGGACACGAACGCCGCGGGCCGCAACCCGGAACTCCAGGTGCGGATCGACCGCCAACGCGCGGCCGACCAGCGCGTGAACGTGCAGGGCGTCGCGACCGCGTTGGGGTTGTTGGTCGGTGGCGAGCCGGTGACGAAGTACAAGGAGGGCGCGGACCAGTACGACGTGTGGCTCCGCGCCGCGCTGCCGAGCCGCGACCGGTCCTCGGCGATTGACGCCCTCATGGTGCCCGATGTGAAGGGCCAGTTGATCGAGCTGCGCACGTTCGCGAAACTGACGGATGAAAAAGGCCCGGCGACCATCGAGCGCTACAACCGGCAGCGGCAGATCGGGGTCCAGTGCAACTTTGCGCCGGGCGTGGCGCTCGGTGACGCGCTCCCGGAAGTGCAGGCTTACGTGAAGGAACTCGATTTGCCGCCGGAGTACCGGTACGAGTTCCTCGGCGAAGCCAAACTCATGGCCGACTCGAACTCGAACTTCCTGCTCGCGTTCGTGCTGGCCTTCATCTTCATGTACATGATTCTCGCGGCGCAGTTCGAGAGCATCATTCACCCCATCACGATCCTCATGGCGGTGCCGCTCACGCTGCCCTTCGCACTGATCTCGCTCATGCTCTTGCGCACCCCGCTCGACGTGTACGCGATGATCGGGCTGTTCATGCTGTTCGGCATCGTGAAGAAGAACGGCATCTTGCAGGTGGACTACACCAACGTGCTGATCGCGAAGGGTTTGCCGCGCAACGAGGCCATTCTCAAGGCGAACGAGGCGCGGTTCCGGCCGATCCTGATGACGACAGTGATGCTCGTGGCCGCGATGATCCCGATCGCGACCGGGCGCGGCCCCGGTGCGGGCGCGCGAGCGAGCATGGCGAAGGTCATTTTGGGCGGTCAATTGCTCTCCCTGTTGCTCTCGCTCCTGGTCACACCGGTCGCGTACTCGATCTGGGACGACATGCTCGTCCGCGGAAAGCGAATCGTGGCATGGGCCCAGAGGCGCCGGGCCGTTCCCGCGCTCCCACTCGAACCGGAACCCGAATCCGACGAGGCGCGGGAAACGGTACACGAGCTGCCGGTCCTCCGGGACAAGGAACCCGATGCGACCCCGACCGGCTCGTAACCGCTGTTGATGCCCGGAACTGCTCGGTGATACACTCATCGAGTGTGTTGCACCGGGAGGCGCCATGCCGCTGCACGACTGGACCCGCGTCGGAGCTTACGTCTACCACGATTTCCATACCGGGTTGTTGGTCGCGATTCGCCGTGTCTTGAACGACGGGGTGCTTCCTCCCGGCTACTACGCACGCGCGGAACAGACGATGCGAACGATGGGGCCGGACGTACTCACACTCCAGACGCGGAACCCGCCCTCCGAGAGCCCGCCCGACGTACCCGGGGCCACGCGGCTGATGGTCCCGTCCGCGCCCCCGCGCGTAGCGATCGCCGCGTCGTCGGCACCGCGCGTGCCCGGATTCAAACAGAAGCGGCTCGCGATTCGGCATTCCAGTAACGATCGACTCATTGCGATTGTCGAGCTGGTGTCGCCCGGGAACAAATCTTCGGCCCACCCGCTGCGCACGTTCGTCAAGAAAGCGGTACAAGCAGTCGAGGCCGGGATTCACGCGCTAATAATCGACCCGTTCCCGCCGAGTAAACGCGACCCGAACGGGATTCATGGTGTAATTTGGCCGCGACTTGGTGGCGACGATTACACGCAACCCGCAGACAAGCCGCTCACGGTTGTCGCTTACGAGGCCGGTGACGCAGCGGGTAGCCCGCATCGGTGTTACGTTCAACCGCTGGCGGTTGGCGATGCGTTGCCGGACATGCCACTGTTCCTCGAACCGGAAGAGTATGTAAACGTGCCCCTCGAACGGGCGTATCAGATAGCGTTCGCGGACGTTCTCCCTCAAGACCGCGCGCTGCTCGATCCGGCGCCCGTTTGATGGCAAGATCGCGTCGGCGGCGTTTAACGAAACAGCGGTCCGGTGTACCGAATATGTCCCTCTCTTTGTCGCGCGAACCAGCCGCCCGGATTTGGCGCCGATCGCCCGATGTTCTTGCCGCCCCGAACCGGCCCCGTGCCCGCGCTCTGTCCCGGCACGCAGTGACATTATTTCCTGCAGCGTTCGTGATGGTGTTCCTGGGAATCTGGGCGATTGCCGAAACCGTCGTTCCTGAAATTACGGACACCGATTACCACGCGCGCCTGCGCTTCATCCGTAGTGCGGCGGCCGAATACCCGGAGCGCCCACTTGGAGTGCTCCTTGGGAGTTCGCGCACAGTGTGGGCGTTCCGCCCGGAACAGTTGCCGGAAACGACTGGTACCTACTGGGTGAACGGCTCACACGTCGGTGCGGGGCCGACGCTGAATCGCGTGATCGTACACCGGCTTCTGCGCGACGGGGTGAGGCCCTCGGTGGTCGCACTCGAGATCACACCGCCGTACTTCGTCAAAGAGAACAGCCGGTTCGTGTCCGGCCACTTCGCGGTAACGGACATGCCGCTGGTGCGCCGGTACGCGGACAGGCCGTTCGACTACGACTACTACTTCCTGCGCCACCGACTCACCCGCGCGCCCGACCTCGCGCGGGTCGCCGACCCGTTCGCGGGGTACGAGATCCACAACCCGCGCGGCGGGCACCAGATCATCGAAACGGACGTCAGCCCGGCCGAACGCGCGAAGCGCACCGCACTCGCACTGGAGCGGAACGGCCCTCTTACGCAGAGCATGGTCGTGCGCCCGGGGGCGGATCTGGCGTTCCGGGACACGCTGCGCGAAATCACCGATCACGGAATCCGCGTGGTCCTGTTGCGCTCGCCCGAGGGACCGACGTTCCGAAGTTGGTACAACCCCGACGGCCTGGCGCGGTTCGACGAGTACATCACTCGCGTTGCGCGTGAGTACGGCGCATCAATCATTGACGCCCGGTTGTGGCTCGACGAAGACGACTTCTACGATTCGCACCACGTCCTGAAACGCGGCGCGGACAAATTCACCACTCGGTTCGCACGCGAAGTCGCCAACATCTCTGATCACTGACGCATTCGCCTCGGGATCCTGGCATCGGCTAACATTTGCTAACATTTTTGGGGGCCTCGAATTGTTAGCGAATTGCCGCAACTGAATGAGTAGCAGTCTGTTACAGAACACTCGATTGTTACCCAATCGAAACGCCCCCAAGCACTTTAACTGCTGCGCCCGGACGGGTTGCACGAGGCTTCGTAACCCGTCCGGCTACGCACAGCCATTTTACCCCAACTAAGTGTACAGAAGTAAATATTCGGTCCGTTGCGCCTCGACTCCCGGATAGATAAGCCTCACTCACATCCCCTCTGATTTTGTGCAAATTCGCTTCCGTCCGCATTTCGCACTTCAGTCCATTGACAGCTACCTTGCATGAGAGTATAGTGTGATACATGAGTGCCGATTTTCTCGCAAATTGGACCACGCAGATGCGGAAGGGGCTGCTGGAGCTGTGTGTCTTGGCTTCGTTGAAGGGCAAGGATCGGCGAATGTACGGCTACGACATCGTGAAGCGGCTCTCGGCCATTGACGGGCTCGTGATGGGCGAAGGAACGATCTACCCGATTCTGAGCCGGTTCAAGAAGGAAGGGCTCGTGGAGACGACACTGGCCGAGTCGCCCGAGGGACCGGCGCGCAAGTATTACCAGCTCACGGACCGGGGCCGGCAACTGCTGGGGCAGATGCTGACCGCGTGGGCGGAAGTGCGGGACGGCATCGAGGCAGTCACTGTCGCGGAGTCACTTTCATGACGTACACACCTGCGGATTTGGGCCTGTCACCGGAAGCCGCGGCGCGGTTCGACGGCTACCTGAGCCACGTGCGCGCGGCCCTGGCCGGTACGGGCGACGTGAGCCCGGACGAGATCGAGGCGGACATCCGCGAGCACGTCGAGAACGAACTGCACGCGGCCCCGCGCCCGGTATCGCTCCCGGCCCTGGACGCCGTGCTGACGAAGCTCGGCCCGCCGTCGCAGTGGGGCACGACAAACGACCCCACCCTGTTCAATCGCGCCCGGCACTTACTCCGGGAGCGCCTGCGCGACGCCCGGGCCGGCGCGATGGAGCGCGCGAAGCGGGTCCGGTTCACCCTTTGGAACGGGCCGGAAGACTGGCGCCTGCCGTACCTGTCGTTCGGGGTGTTCGCGCTCGGCGCCCTCACGATGATCGTGTTCCCGATCGCGCTCGTGGTGAGTTACATCCTGGCGCGGGCGGGGCTGGCGGTGGCGCAAGAGAAGGGTATCGTGCTGGGCGCGGGGCGGAAGTGGCTGCTCTACCCGCCGGTGGTGCTCGTGAGTCTCGTGCTCCTGATCGCGCTCGTTGTGTGGCCCGTTGTCGTGGGCGGGATTACGGGGAGCGAGGTTGCCGCAAGTGCCCAGCGCGTCGAGCACTTCGACCGACCGGACCCGGTTCCGCGCAGCGCCGGCGAGATCCGGGACGCCCAAATGCGTCAAGAATGGAAGGAGCGAATCGCGTTGCAAGAGGAACGGGACGCCCGGGCACGCCGGGAATGGAAGGAGCGAATCGCGTCGCAAGTGGAGGAGGACCGGAAGCTACTCGCGACGATTCCCGTCAGCCCGCGTTGGGCGCCACTCGCGGCCGCGCTGTTCGTTGGGTTCGGTGCGGTGGCCCTGTGGTGGGGCATTCTGGGCGCCGTGACTGCGAAATTCCCACAAGCGACCCGTGCCGCGTTCTGCCCGCTGTGTAACAGTTTCGAGTCCCGGCACGGGATGTGGGTTGCGGTCGTGTGCTTCGTGGTGCTAATTCCGTGGGGTGCGGCGGTTTACGACGTTGTCACAGCGTCGATGTGACTGCCCCGAGGTGGGCGGCGTGCGGAGCGCTTCGCTCATACAACTGCGTTTTAACTGCCTTCTGTAGCCGACCTCTGCGAGGCCGGGCAGCCACGATCACAGGATGCCCGGCCTCACAGAGGCCGGCTACAGAAGATTGCCAATCAGCACGATTCGATCTCACTTCTTGGGGGCGCGTTCAAAGACGATGAACACGACCCCGTCGCCCGCCTTTAGCTCCGTCGGGCGGACCGGATCTTTGCCCATATTCTGCGGGGGTGGGAGCGCCTGGTGGGCGTAGCAGACCGTGAGCCTGTCGCCTTGTCGGAAGTAAATGCCGGGAAGCTTGCTCTCCGTCCCCTTATCGTCCTTGCCGCTCAGGTCGATCGTTGCCGGCGCGGCGGACGGGTCGAGCTTGATCGTGGCCTTATCGCCTTTCTCGCCTTCGCCGGTCATTAACATTTCCGCTCCGTCGAAGAACCACATCATCTTCCTCTTCGCCAGTTCGTCGGCCCCTACCTCCTGGCCCAAGGCGATCACTTTCACTGCCCTCCACTCGCCCGCGAGCGCTTTCAGTTCTTCCTTCTCGTCCTTCACCCGTTCGAGTACGGTGAGAACCAATCCCTCGCCCGACTTGAACGCGGTCGGCCGGTTCGCGTCGTCGGCCGCGAAGTGGCGCACGCACAGTGTGAGAGTGTCGCCTTTTAATTCGTAAATGCCGCGCGCGACCTTGCCCGCATCCCGTTCCCCCTTCTCCGGGTTCTCGATCGTCAGATCGACGTGCCGTGGCGATTCGGTCGGGACGAGTCCTACCGTGAAATTCTCGTTTTCATCTTCGTTAGCCGAACGGATCGCGAGGTGGTTGTCGGTGAACGCGAATCGCAGTCCGGCCAACTCGCGCTCATTTTTTCGGTCCGTTTCCAACTTCACCACCCGCCATTCACCTTTGAGTGCCTTCAGTTCCCTGGCTTCCAATTCCTTCGCAGTCGGTTTGTCCTTTGGCACCGGTGCCGCGCTCCGCGCGGCGAGCGGTGCGGAACCACCCATTGCCGGCTCGGTTGTGTTACGAGAGACCGCGGCGAGTGTGACCGATAGCCCGAGGGCGACGAAGACAAGTGCGGCGGTTGCCTTGAGTTGCGTAAATCGCATGGCGGAGAGCACTCCGTGTGTGAGGGAAAGAACGGCCGGTGAAATCTGGTTCGCCGGACCGGTGGCAATCGCGAGTGTCGAACGAACGAGGGGTGAAGCTGGCGCCGAGGTGGAAGCGAAGACCGCGGTCAGTCCCGCGGCGGGAAGCGCGACCCCGCGGCGCGTGAGCCGGTCGCGGAGCACGTCCTTCGCACGCGCGAGCCGGCTCGCGACCGTACCGATCGGCCACCCGAGCCGGTTCGCGGCTTCCGCGTGCGTGTGCCCCTCGAAGAAGCACAGCACGATTGGGTCACGGAGGGTCGCTCCGAGCCGGTCCACTTCTTCCGCGACGACCGGCGCGACTTCTTGCCGTGCGGCTTCCTCTTCAACGGGCGCGCCCGTACACGCAAGTGCGTCGGGAAGCGCGCTGACTCTGCGTCGGGTCGCCCGCGTGCGGGCACGAACGGCCGCGTTCCGGGCGACGCGGAACAGCCACCCGGCGGCCGAACCGTCGCGGATCGAATCAGCTCTCCGCGCGAGGGCGAGGAACGTCGCCTGGAACGCATCTTCCGCGGTGTGCGTGTCACCGGGCAGCACGGCCCGGCACACGCCCCACACCAGATCGGCGTGCCGACGCACGACCAGCTCAAAGGCCGTCTGGTCGCCGACCTCTGCGAAACGCTGGAGCAGCTCCCCGTCCGGGGCGGTATCGGTCAACCCGAGAGTGGTGGAAAGCGTGTGAAGGAGCGGTTTTTGCGACATTAGAGACCCCGCGATTGCCACGGCCACAAGTTAAAGAGGCGCGGGGTCGCGGTTCACATCTGCGAAATGATTACCAGTTCGCGGGCAGCTCTTCTTTTCCGGCGACCGTGGCGAGCGCTTCCAGTACCTCGGGTGCGGTCGCGTTGGTGAGCGAATGTACTGCGCCGTCCGCAAATGCGACGATACAGTAATGCGATTTCTTACTGGACCACACCGCATGGTTGCCGTGCCAGCCCCCGAACGGCCGACCGTCACCGAGGTAGGGCGCTGATTCTGGCACGAACCCGCGGACGGTTGCGGGACCACCGAAGGCCCAGTGCTTGGGGTTTTGGGAGGTCTCGATGAGCAACAGGGTGTTGGACGTGCCATCGGGAATGTCGTTCGGTAACGCGGTGCGGCGATCGTAGCCGAACACACCCGTTTTGGGGTGACCGAGGGGCAAAGTTGCGGCATCCACCCCGACGCCCGCAACACCGATGTAGTGCGCAAGCGGCCCGGTCGACTTCCACTCGCGTGAACTACGGTCGTATTCTCCCGAGGCCGGGCAAACGAGTTGAGGGAACCGGTAAGTAGTCAAGAACCCGTTGCTCGGATCATTTGCTCCGTGTCTCACATTAATTTGACGCAAGACTTCATCTTGCTCCATGTACGGCAGAACCGAGATGAACCAACTCAGTCGCTGTTCGGGAGGAAGATCGGCATGGGGAATGGTACCGGACAGAAATGCGCTGACCTGTTTCTCGTTCCGCTCAACTGGAAATGTGTCAGCAGCGTTGTGGAGGGCGAGCGCCCACTGTTTGAAGTGACTCGTACACATCATCCGCGCGGCCGCTTCGCGCACGCGGCAAACGCCGGTGACCAACAGGCCACCGGCGCCCGCGACAACGAGGAGCACGATCATCACGACGATGTACCGGCGCGGCATGTCGCGGCTCCTCGTGCGCAAAACGGTTATTTGCGGCTCTTGGGGTGGCGGAACGGAATCCACCCGCCGTTCGCCTTGCTGCTCTCGACGCACTTCGTGATGAACAGCATACCCTCAACGCCGTCATAAATGTTCGGGTAGACCGTGTTCGTGGTCTCGAATTTCTCGCCGTTGGCGCGCTTCACCATTGCGTCGTAAGCGGTGTTGTAAACGTTGGCGAACGCCTCGAAGAACGCTTCCGGGTGGCCGCTCGGCAGCCGGACGCTGGCCCCGTGCGCCGCGCCCAGATATGGTCCGCCGTTGCGCGTGTAGAGCTTGTGCGGCTCGCCGTTCTTCCGCACGAGGAGCTTGTTCGGCTCCTCCTGGTGCCACTCGATCGCGCCCTTCGTGCCGTCCACTTCGATGAACAGGTCGTTCTCGCGCCCGTGCGAGATCTGCGACGCGGTCACGGTCGCGAGCGCGCCGTTCTCGAACCGCACCAGCGCCACGCCGTAATCGTCGAGCGCCCGGCCTTCCTCGAAGACCTTCAGGCTGCACGAAATCTCATTCGGCAGCAGCCCAGTGATGAAGCGGCCCAGGTTGTAGGCGTGCGTGCCGATGTCGCCGAAGCACCCGGCGATGCCGCTCTGCTTCGGGTCGGTGCGCCACTTGGCCTGCTTCTGGTCGCTCGATTCGAGCCGCGTGCGGAGCCAGCCCTGGATGTAGTTGGAGCGGACTGCGTTGATCTCGCCGAGGTCGCCGTTGAGGACCATCTCGCGCGCCTGGCGCACGAGCGGGTAGCCGGTGTAGTTGTGCGTGACCGCGAACACCACGCCCGACTTCTCGACCACCTTCAGCAGCTCCTCGGCCTGTTCGAGGTCGAACGTGAGCGGCTTGTCGCAGATCACGTTGTACCCGGCCTCGACGAACGTCTTCGCGATCTCGAAGTGTGTGTGGTTGGGCGTCGCGATGCTGACGAAATCCACCTTATCGGCGCGCTTGGCCTCGGTCTCGGCCATCTCCTTGTAGGAGCCGTAGGCGCGCTCGGTCGGGATGTCGTAGTCGGCCGCGGACGCCTTCGAGCGGGCGGGATCGCTGGACAGCGCCCCGGCGACGATCGCGGCGCGGTTATCGAGCACCGCGGCGGTAGCGTGGACGCGGCCGATGAAGGCGCCTTGTCCGCCCCCAATGAGGCCCATGCGAAGTTTGCGGTTCAGTGGCGCGTTGGTCGGCACGAAGAACTCCCCGGAAGAGGTTGGAGAACGGGAACGTGCCTGAGATTGTAAGGACGCCGTGCGGGGTGTCAGCCCCCAGATTCGGCCCAGATCGCGATGCCGATAAGGAGTGCGAGTGCGGCGGTGGCGCCGATCACTGCGCCATTTGACTCCGCGACGAGGTAGCCGATTAACCCACCGGCGACGAGAGGTAGGGCGAAGATAGCTGGGGCGAGCGCCGGAACCAACCCGGTAATGTCGGCGAGAGCGTTAAGAAGTTGCCGCACGAACCCGCGGTGCGAAGCGGGTGGCGGTGAGCCGGAATTGACCTTTGGTCCGTCGTCTTGGGCGGTTCCGCACTGCGGACATGCCCCGACGTGGTTCTCGATCGGCGCGCGGCACTGGCGGCAGGGGCGCATGAGTGAACCCCTATGGTTGTTGTCCCTTTGCCTTCGCCAACTCCGCGCGGAGTTTCGCGAGTTCGGCATCGGCCTCGGATGCCCGTTTCTCGGCGGCGAGTCTGGCCTTGCGCTCGGCGTCGCGCTCTTTCAGCAAGTCGCCCGGTAGTGGGAGTAGTTCTCCGCGGAACCAGTACCGCACCCAACCGCCCAGAAGGGCGACCTCGACTTCGAGTTCGGGAATTGGGTAGCGCCCGTTTGCGTTGGGTCGTGTGGTGACGTACCCATCCTCACCGAGGCGGAACAGCGTGAGTTCGTCCGCGTCCGGGTAAAAGAGCAGGTAGTACGGAACCTTCAGCTCCCTCTCGTACTTCTCGTAGCTCACTTCTGCGTCCTTCCGCACGCTCGCTTTCGAGACGTACTCGATGACGAGGAACGGCCCCACTGGTTGCAGCGGAGTCATGTAACTGCCATCGGCGACAATGGGCCGCGGGTGGATGATGACCATGTTGTCGGGCACCACCTGACCGGGCTTGTCGGGGTCGCCGCCCGGCGGCGGGTACTGTACAAGAAGCTCGTTGAAGCACTGGACGTCGGGCCGGCTCACGTGGATCAGGTCGAAGCTCTCGACGGTGATCTTGCGCTGCGTGGCCTGCGTCGTGGATTCCATGAAGTGCTCCAGCGGCAAGGCCCGGAGGTACCGTTGCTCCGCGCGCTCGTACAGCACCTTGATTCGGCCCAAATCGAGGTTGGGCGGACCGGCCGGCGTCATGCGAAACCCTCCTACATCAAACGCGATCGGAGTTTATCTTCGGGGGCACGAAAGCGGAAGGTCGAACGCTCACACTGTGGCACCCACCCGCTCGTTGACACTCGCGGTTCGCCTGAGTCGTATGGCGAGCCGCGAGTGTCAACGAGCGGGTGGAGCTTTCACACCACGCCCTTCTCCTTCAGTGCTTTCACCTCCTCCGCGCCCAAGCCCAACAGTTCCCCCAGTACCTTTTCCGTTTGCTCGCCGAGGCACGGGGGCATGGTGGGGGGCGCGTTTGGCGCGCCGTGGAGTTGTACGGGTGAGCCGATCAGGTCGACCGGGTTGCCGGCCGGATCGCGGACCGTGAGCTTCATTCCGCGCGCGAGCGTCTGTTCGTCGGCGAACACGTCCGCATAGGTGCGCACGACCGCGTGCGGCACATTCGCTTCACTCAAGCGCGTCTCCCATTCGTTCGTAGGGAACCGCTTCATGATCGCTTCGACTTTCGGCACCACTTCCGCGCGAAGCTCGACGCGCTGCCGGTTCGTCGCGAACCGCGGGTCCGCACCGAGTTCGGCTTCCCTCGCCGCGGCGCAGAACGCTCTCCATTGGCCGTCGTTGCCAACGTTGAGAACGAGCCAGCCGTCGGCGGTGGCGAAGAGCTGGTACGGCACGATTTGCAGGTGCGCGTTCCCTTGTCGCTGCGGAAGCTTGACGCTCGTGAGGAACGCTTGGGCGACGTTCACTTGAGCCGCGAGAGCGCAATCCGCGAGAGCGATGTCGATCGCGTAGCCGTGCCCCGTTCGGGCGCGTGCATGGAGCGCGGCGAGGATCGCGTTCGAGGCGTAGAGGCCGGTGAGAATATCCGCGAGCGCGACGCCGACCTTGTAGGGCGGTCCTTCGGCCGGCCCGGTGATGTTCATCAGCCCGCTGAGTGCTTGAATGGCGAAGTCGTAGCCGGGCGCATCCTTCATCGGTCCCGTGCGACCGAACCCGGAGATCGAGCACGCGATCAGTTTCGGGTGGCGCGCGAGGAGCGCATCGGGCGTGAGTCCGAGTTTCTCCGCGCTGTCCGTGCGAAAGTTCTCGATCAGCACGTCACATTTCGCCAGTAACCGATGGAAGATGTCACTCCCGTCGGGGCTAGCGATGTCGAGGGTCAGCGAAAGTTTGCCGCGATTGCACGAGAGGAAGTACGCCGAGAGGTCGTTGAACCCCGGTACGTAGGGCGGCCCCCATCCGCGGGTGTCGTCGCCCGCGCCGGGGCGTTCGAGCTTGATGACGTCCGCGCCAAGGTCCGCGAGCAACTGACCGCAAAACGGCCCCGCAAGTACGCGGGCCGCGTCGAGTACACGAACGCCGTGGAGCGTCGGGACCGTATCGGGTGCGAAGGGCAGCATGGCGAACCTCCTTGCCGAATTGTACGGCCGGTTCGCAGCGGCCGTCACCGCTTCCACGCATCCTGGAAGATGGAGGAGAGATTCCCGCGCCCGCTCCGCACAGAAGCTGTGGGTGCAGGCGACATCGTGACAGGAGCCGCGAACGTGTCCTGTCGCGTCGGGATCACGGGTGGTTCGGTCGGGGCCGGCATCGGGGCAAATAACGGCGGTTCCGACGGCATTTCGCGCGGCGCCGCCGCGGATCTGCGAATCGACGCGAACGACGGCATTGACGGTAGCGCGAGCGAACTGATTGACGCCACCGATGTCGGGGTGCGCTGCGCATCGGGCGGGAACACGCCGTCGCGCAGGTTCTTCGGCCCGGAGAGACGCGACATCGTTTGCGGTGACAGTTTCAGCCCGCGCGCGAGTGCTTGCCGGGCGTCTGCGTACACTTGGGCCGCGGTTTCGCGTGACTCCATCGGGTAATACGCCGCAAGCAGAATGTGCGCGGAGTAATCGACGGTCGCGCCCATCGGTGTGAGCAGTTCGTACATCGCCTTTTTCGCGGCGGGCGGCGGTTCGGGTGGTGTTTCCGGCTCTTCCTCCACGCACTTACGTAAACAGCGTTCCAGTGCGACAAAGGCGTAAGTGCGGACCAGTTCGGACGCTTCCGCCGGGAACCCGTCCTTGTTCGAGCAGTTCACGCTGATGAGCAGCGCTTTCACGATTTTCGGTGAGCAACAGCACCCGCTCGCGAGCGCCTTCGCCGCGGCGATGCGCACGCACTCGTTCTTCTCCGCACGCAACCCGGTAATCAGCCCGGCTTCCGCTTCGGGGTAATAGCGGCAATCGACGGTCCCCAGATACTCCAGCGCGGCGACCTTCGCCTTCGCTTGCGCTTCTTCCTGCTTGATCTTGGCCGCGGCCCCTTCCGGACTGGTGGGTGATTTCTTCAGGTCGTCGGGGTTCGGTGCCCCGCTACCCGGTCCACCGAGACCCGGTGGCGGACAGATCGGCCCGAGCAGTCCGCCCGTCGCGACGCCCGCCGGGACGAGCAAGTTGTTAATGAACGAGCCGATGCGCGAGTTGCAGAAGTGCGCTTTACACTGCGCCTTTTGCTCCGGAGTCTTCATGAAGAAGCTCCAGATGTTCTTGGGCGCGGCCGGTGCAGCCGCGGCTGGAGCAGCGGCTGCACCGGCTCCGGTCACGGCCGGAACCGGCCCACCGGGAAGTGCCGGCGCGCCCGGGATCGTCGGCTGCTGCGCGCGTCCCAGTGCAACGAACACCAGCACCGCGAACGCCCCACCGAATCGCGTTCTCATGCCCGGTTCCCTCACCCAATGTCCCATATCCGTCATCGACAGTGAGGAAGTTGCGGCTTGAGCCACATTTGCCGTTTTGCGCGAATGCTTCGAGTAAATCGAGCCGGCAATATGCGATGCCGCGCGAAGGTGGGTAAGGGGCGCCGCAGCTAATCGCGGCTCTTGAGCCGCTACAATCGTTAAACTCGGCGCGGTGGAATACCGACAAAGAATGAACGCCGCTCAAGGCGCTCGGTCGTGTGACCCGGGTGAGTGGCCATTCGTGAGTTTTGAGGGAGCGATGGGCAAACGCCCGGTGATGTATTGCTCCCGTTTCTTGCTGTTGCTGCTCGCGGCTGGTTGCCAGTCGTCCAGCGCAACGGAACAAGAGCCCGAATCTGGTGTGTCACCCGCTCCGAAGGTCGTCACTCGTGGGTCCGCGCCCGCGGTGCCGTCCGAGCGAGTTGCGCCCGCAGTTCTCCCTCCACCCCCGCGAACCGAAGCGCTCGACGCGCTGCTTCTAACCGCACTCGGCGGCGCAACGACAGCGAGTTCACCGGCGGCCTCTGAAAAGACCGCGTCGCCGGGGTCGAGTCGGACGAGCGAAGAACCGCCACTCGCCCAACGCATCGAATTGCCGCCGGTAACCGATTCGCCGGGGCCGCTGCCCAAGCCCACGCCAGAACCCGTGGTGCCCACTGCGGCGCCGGCCACTGTGCCGCCGAGCGAGTTCCTTCCGCCGATTCCCGCGCTGCCTGATGCGCCTGTTCCCGCGAAGGCCACCCCAAGCATCCCGCCCGCGCCGCTGCCACCGCTGAAGACCACGCCGTCGGCTGTTCCGGTGGGGGTGGTTGCGGGTCCGATCGAGCTGAACGGCCAGCCGCTCGCGTTCGATGCGCTGTCAAAGTTGGTGGACGGAAACGCCTGCTCGTCTTGCGGCGGTGGCGGAGCCGTTGGCGGGTGCTCGACGTGCGGCGCGTGTGGCGATGTGCCCTGTCGGTCGGGGGGGAAGCGGTGCGAACCGTTCCCCGCTCACACCGCGGCGGGGCGCGTGATCGGGATGATTTATTCGAGCGTGTGCTGCCCCGATCCGTGCTATCAGCCGAAGTGGGAACCGCTCGCCGACGCCGCGTTCTTCACCGACGCGGTGCGCCCGAAGACCAGCACGCGGTTCCGCTGGGACTACGGCAGCCACTTCGCGTACCCGGACCGCGGGGAGTATTTCTTCGCGCGGGCGGACGGGAACGGGAGAGGGCCGAAGGCGAACTCGTTGGTGAAGGCGATTCCCTACGTCGATTACCACGAACTGAACATGATTACCGAAATCGCGATGGGCAACGCGGGCGTGCAGATCGCGGTGCCGTACCGGTCGGTGAACAGCTCCCCGTTCGGTCAGGACGGAGCCGGATTCGCGGACATGAGCATCACCGCGAAAACGCTTCTACTCGATAGCGAACTCGCGCTGTTCGGCTTCCAGATGCGGACGTACATCCCGATCGGGCAGACCGGGAAGGGATTGGGAACGGGGCACGTGTCACTGGAACCGGGGCTGAACTTCGGGCTTCGACTCGCCCCAGAAACCTACCTGCAGGCGCAAGTGGTCGAGTGGATTCCGATCGGCGGTAACACGGATTACCAGGGCGCGCACTTGCGCTGGGCAACGAGCTTGAACCACGTGCTGTGGCGCCCGATCCGCGACGTGCAGTTGGTGGGCACGCTGGAATCGACCGGGATCTCGTTCCAGGACGGCCTGTTCACGGACCCTGTACTCGGTTCCCAGCGCTTGGCGAAGCGCACCTCGGCCGCGATCGGGCCGGGACTGCGGTTGTTCTTCTGCGACACGTTCGACTTCGGCGTGGGCTGGCAGCACGGGATCACCGGCAAGTACTTGGTCCGCGACGAACTGCGGTTCGAGGCTCGGTACCGGTATTGAGTCACGGATACATGACAGGCACACAGGGCTTCCGCCCTGTGCTACAAACGTCGGCCCCTCCGGGGCGAAGACAAAACCATCAACCGCTGTGGAATAGCGCCACATCAGGCAGCCCTTCTGAGGCAAAGACCAGGGCTTCCAATGCCTTTCCGCCCCGGAGGGGCCGGCTGACGTAGCACAGGGCGGAAGCCCTGTGCGCCCGTAACGCCCTCCCATAATGCCCTGTGCATCCTTCTAATCTGTCGCGCGTTGCACGGCGTCCCGCCCCACGCTACACTCTTCACTACCCTCCCACGCCCGCACGCCTCTGCTCCGCAACGGAGTTTCGTCGATGCTCACCGTTCTCGGTAATCCGGCTCGCTACTGTGACGGACTCTCGCGCCGGTCGTTCCTCAAAGTCGGGGCGCTCGGTGTCGGCGGACTCACGCTCCCGTACCTCATGCGCGCGGAAGCCGCGGTCGGGAAGAAGAGCCACAAGTCGGTCATCATGGTGTATCTGACCGGTGGGATGGCGCACCAGGACACGTTCGACCTGAAGCCGAACGGCCCCGCCGAACTGAAGGGCGAGTTCAAGCCGATCCCCACGAACGTGACCGGCATCCAGTTCGGCGAACACCTGCCCAAACTCGCGAAGTGCGCGGACAAGCTCGCCGTCATTCGCTCGCTGGTCGGGCAGCGCGACGAGCACAGCTCGTGGCAGAGCTACACCGGCACCGTGATGGACGTCGCCAAGCGCGACAACAAGCCGCACTTCGGGAGTGTCGTGGCGCGGATGCAGGGCCAGACGGACCCGACCGTGCCGAGCTTCGTCGACCTCGCGCCCACGATGCAGCACAAGCCCTACAACACGCCCGGCCCCGCGAATCTCGGGCGCTCGGCCGCACCCGCAAAGGTCGACGGCGACGAACTCGCGGTGATGAAGAACCTCGCCGTGACGCCCGGCGAACTCCAGGACCGCAAGGCGCTGCTCGAGCGAATGGATGCGTTCCGCAAGTCCGCGGGGCAGACCAATAGCATCAGCGCCGATACGTTCCACGACCGCGCGTTCGACGTGCTGACGTCGAGCAAGTTGGTGGAAGCGCTCGACGTGACGAAAGAACCCGAGCGCACGCGCCAGCGGTACGGGAAGGGGTCGCCCAAGCACCTCGGGGACGGCGCGCCGCAGTGGAACGACCAGCTTTTGATGGCCCGCCGGTTGGTCGAAGCGGGGTGCCGCGTCGTCACGGTCGCTTACGGATTCTGGGACACCCACGGCAACAACTTCAAATATCTGAAGGACCAGCTCCCGTTGTTCGACACGGGGATCTCGGCGCTGGTGGAAGACATTTACGCGCGCGGGCTGGAGAACGACGTCACGGTGTGCGTGTGGGGCGAGTTCGGGCGCACCCCGAAGATCAACAAGGACGCGGGCCGCGATCACTGGTCCCGGGTCAACTTCGCGCTGCTCTCCGGTGGCGGCATGAAGACCGGCCAAGTGATCGGCAGCACCGACAGCGCGGCGGGCGAAGCGAAGGACGACCCGATCCCGTACCCGAGCGTGCTCGCCTCGGTGTACAAGAACCTGGGCCTCGACCCGCACGCGATGGTCTACGACGTATCGAACCGCCCCAACCCGATCCTTCCCGGTGGCGTGCTCCCGATCGACAAGCTGTACTGAGCCGCCTTCCCACCGAGGTCCGTGCCCATGATTCGCGCCGCTGCCATCGTCGCGTTCGCTGCCACCGTCGCCGGAGTCAGCGCCGCACCGGTACCGCCGCCCTCCGAGAAGGAACTGCTCGCGAAATATTGGGGCAAGACCGAGGGCCAGGGCGAGTTTGAACTCGCGGGCAAGCAACTCACGATGCGCACGGGCGGCGTGCCCGCCCGCGGGTTGCTTTACGGCAAGGGCTCGAACATGCCCCGGGCGACGCGCCCCGTAACCGGCGACTTTGAAGTGACGGTCAAACTCGGCGACGCGGCCCCGCCGAACCCGAAGAACCGGCACGAGGACTCCTGGCCCGGGTCGCGGGCCGGCTTGCTTGTTTCCGGTGGCGGGTACGGCATCGAGTTCCACCTGTACCAGTACCACCAGAAGCGCAACGGCGATGTGCTCGACACTTTGGACCGGGTCGTGTGGGTGGATACATGGTTTCCCGGTGGCGGCGCGGGCAGCTCACTGGTGCAAGTCCCCGTGGGCAAGTCCACACAC
The DNA here is from genome assembly GCF_017939745.1 of Gemmata palustris. NCBI lineage: Bacteria > Pseudomonadati > Planctomycetota > Planctomycetia > Gemmatales > Gemmataceae > Gemmata > Gemmata palustris. The sequence continues at coordinate 6,509,317 of NZ_JAGKQQ010000001.1, forward strand.
CTTCGGATCACGCGCAAGGACAAGACCGTTTCCGTGTCGCACAGCTTCGACGGCAAGGAGTGGTCGGCGCCGCACACCCCGCGCCAGGACTTGGCCTTCCCGGACGAGGTCGCGGTGGGGGTGTTTTACGCCCACTCCACCTACCAAATCGCCGCGGCTACGTTCGACGAACTGACCATCACGAAGCCAAAAGAGCTGCCGAAAGCGGAGCCGAAGGCCCTGCCGAAGTGATGCCGGGTGCCAGAACGAGCCGTTCTCAATCGCCTCACGAGTCCAAATCCCACAACACCACGCGCCCGCTGTCCCCGGCGACCGCGGCGCGGGCGCCGTCAGGCGCAACGGCCACCGCGTATAGCGGACCGACGTTCCACGCGAACGACCGCTCGCACGCCCACGTCGCGGTGTCCCAAATGTGCGCCGTGCCCTCTTTCCCCACCGTAACCAGTCGGCGCCCGTCCGGAGTGAACGCTGCGTCCATGAAGCACTTCGTTTCGAGTTGTAACTGAGCCGTTTCCCGCGCGGACGCCACGTCCCACACGAACAGCGTGCGCCCGGCCGAGTACACGAGCGTGCGCCCGTCCGGGGCGAATGCGAGCGCGAACGTGCCGCTGGAAAACGCCCGCTGAGCGTCCGTGACCAGCACCTCGAAACTGTGGGCCGCGAGCAGGTGGAGCCGCTTGGAGCCGAGGACCGCCAGGAGCTTCCCGTCCGGCGACACCACGCTGCGGGTGATCGCGCCGGACTCGAGTTCGACCTCACCTTGTGCCGAACCCGTTTCCAGATCGTACCGCCGAACGAGATCCTGGTACCCGCCGTCGGCCACGAACGCGGTGCGCCCGTCGGGCGCCAGCGCGAACGATTGGCACCACGCACCGCAGCGCCGTAACTCGATTCCCGTGCTCCCGGCGCGCACCGAAATGCCGCTCTGCCGGCACAGCACCGACCCGCCCGACCCGAACGCGAGCGAGAGCCCGAACCTGCACTTGGCGCCCACGGTCCAGAGCCGGTGCCCGGTGTCCGATCGGATGACCCGGCACCCGAGGTGGTACCCGCTCAGGGCCAGCGCGCCTCCGTCCGGCGCGAACGCCAGCGCGTCAATCTTCTTCCGCGAGTACGCCTCCCAGATCAGCATTCGTGCGCACCATGAGATTCGGCCCCAATCCGCTCATGATATGCACCGCGGGCCGGTCAGCCGTCCATGTCCCACACAACAACTTTGCCGTCTTCCGTTCCGGCCGCGGCAAGCGCGCCGTCCGGGGCGAATGCAACGGACACGAGCTTCCCGGCCTTCCAGTCGAACGTGCGGAGTTGCTCGCGCTTCTCCGCGTCCCAGAACGTGACGGTGCCATTGGTGCGCGCGCACGCCACGATCCCGCGCGGGTGGACCGCAATTCCGGTCACATACGGCCGACCGGGGTGAACCAACTCGCCCGCGGCCGCGCCGGTGGTCGCGTCGAACATTTGCACCGTGCGGTTACCGGTGGGAACAAGTAGCTTCGTACCGTCGGCAGTAAACGTGAACCCATCTTTAGGGTCTGTGGGGTCGAGTGGAATGACACCGGAGAATTTCCCTTGTGCGTCATAAAACTGGATGTGTTGGTTCGGGCGCCCGCCCGGTCCGCCGAAAACGGTATCTGCGATCAGCGCCGCTCGCGTTCCATCACGGTTCAACGCCGGAGCATAATGTTCACGCCAGTCGGACTGGCCCGACCAGATGAGTGAAAAGTGTGCTCCAGCGCCAATAGCGAAACATTCTACAGCGTTGTTGCTCTGGCTCACAACCACAAGCCGGGTTCCATCCGCAGAGAGAGAGAACTCGGGTGAACTGCGAGCGAATTTTGATACCGTGGTTTTGTCTCCACTGTGTAGATCGATTACTGTTATTCCTGCCGTTGCACCAACAAATAGGAACTGCCCATCTGATGTGAACGCGATGCACTCGGTTTCGCGATCTGGAACGTAGTGAATGCACCGGCGCGTCCCGCTCCCAGCGTCCCACACTTCCACATCGCCAGGAGCGTCGAACGCGAGTGTGGCGGCGGCGACCAACCCGCCGGAACTAATCGCGAGCAGGTTCAGCGGCCGCGGGTGTTCGCTCTGAATGATTCGCATGGCACGCTCGCCGTTCGCCCGTTCGTTTCGCGCTTCAGATGTCCACGTCCCACACGACCACCTTGCCCGTATCGCTGCCCGCGGCCGCGAGTGTGCCGTCCGGCGAGAAAGTGACGGACCGCACGCGCCCGATGTCCCAGGTGAATGCGTGCGCGACTTTCCAGGCGGTGGTGTCGTACAGTTTCACTGTGGTGTCGTTGCTCGTGGCGGCCAGGTATTTCCCGGATGGGTGGAACGCGGCCCCCGTGAAGTGGCGCCGGGTGTCGCTCCGCACCTCGCGCGGAGTGCTTAGTGTCTCGGTCGACCAGATGTTAATGATGTGCGAGCGACAGGTCACGAACGTGCGCGCGTCCGGCGCGAACGCGAGCACGGGAATCGTTCCGGCCTGGAGCTTCGCGAGCCGGAGCACCTCGCCGGTTTTCACGGACCGCAAGCTCACGCGGAGCGGTTGAATCGTCCACGTCCGGCGGTCGCGGACCCCGGTCAGGGTCGCGAACGTTTTCCCATCGGGGCTGGTCCGGATCGCGGCCGTGTCGAGCGACTCGCGGGACCGGGACGAGAGCTGCTCGAGCGGGGCACCCCACATCGGGTCCAGCGGCTTCTTCGTGCGCCAGCGGTAGCGCCGCATCTCGTACCCGCGGCCCGTTCGTGCGTGACCGATGCACGACCCGCAGTCGGGCGTCATGGCCAGCAGTTCCAGCCACTCGTGATAGGTCGGAGCGGGGAACAGTTGAACCGTTTCCGAGCGCGTGTCGATCACCGCGAGCGCGTTGTTGGCACAGGCGAAGCACAGCGGCTCGGTGGGGTGGAAGGCGGTCGGGGCGTCGAGGAAGTGGATCTGGCCCGTGTAGCGCCCCCACTTGCGGCCCGTATGAACTTCCCACATCTCCAGCCCGCGCTGCCCGCCGCCGACGGCGAGGAGCTTTCCATCCGAAGAGAACGCGAGTTCGGTTACGTTTCCGGGTGCTCCGGTTAATACGAGCATGGGCGGACCTCGATCACAAATTCACGTCTTGAACGACAATTCGGCCCGGCGCGCCGCTGGTCGCAGCAAGCGCTTGTTGGGAGGTGCGCCAGCACCCCGCTGCGTCTCGACTCCCCACATACCTAGCATCACAGCCTCCCAAGATACGGGGTCGCAACTCGCGGTCAGAAGGTGCGCACGGCTCGGCGAAAACGCTCGCCGTTTCGCTCTCGCGGAATAAAGTCCCCGCGCCCCGAGTGAACGGGCGCGGCTTGATGACATGGCGCTCGTGTGTCGGTCTGCAGCGAACCGTGCGCCGCACATGCGGGCATCGGTAACGACTTTCATCGAAATTCAGGGCCGGCATGAATTGGGCGAACACCAATGTGCTGCGCCGCACAAGAGCCACAATGATAATGCGGTGCTGGCACGGTAAACAGGACGTGCGTTCCGCGCTGGTTCCCGCAACGCGCGTGATTGGTTCAGGTGCCAGCTTAATTTTGGGAAGCGGGCACGCAGCATTTCCATCAATCGAGACATCACTGCGGAATCGAGTCGCACGGACCCGTGCGGTTCCGCCGGAGGGTCAGAGATCCACGTCCCAGACGACGACTTGCCCCTTATCGCCTCCGGCGGCCGCGAGAGTGCCGTCAGGCGAGAACGCGATGCTCCTCATGCGGCCGATGTTCCAGGTGAACGTGCGCGCGACTTCCCAGGTGGTGGTGTCGTAGAGCTTCACGGTCTCGTCGTTGCTGGTTGCCGCCAGGAAGCGCCCCGACGGGTGGAACGCGACACCCGTGAAGTGCTTTCGACCGTCGTTCCGAACGACGAATTGTGGAGCGGTTAAATCGTCGATTGAATGGATTCGGAGCCAGATTCCGTCTTGAACGACGAGCGCATCGCTCACGTGCGATCCGTACACGCGGTGCCCGTAGCCGAGGACGTTGTTCGGTGATGATCGGAGCAAACTCCCATCAGCCCGTGACCGGATGGCGATCCGCCGTCGACTGTTTCGGTAGTGGTGCCCAGAAACGTATTCGGCGGACACAAAATGTTCTCCCCCGGGAAGGCACGCCAAATCGGTTGCGTACCCGGATTCGTCGGCCGTATCACCGATCGGCACGCTCCAGATGGGCGCATGGTCCGCTTCACCAAAGCGAACAATGGCTGACAGAACCGAGCGACGATCTTCGGGTGTGTGGGAATACACCGCCCAATTTTGATCCTGAGTGAAGGCCGGCATTCCAACGTACCGCTTCCCCATATTTGCGGTGACGGTGGCGCCGGAATGCACATCGCACACCTGCAGCCCGTGACTTGATAGCAAAAGGAGCTGCCCACTAAACGGGTGGAATTGTAATGCGTGGGCCGAGTGAGTAAAGCCCGCAAACCGGACCCGCTCGGTGCCCGTCGCGACGTCCCAAACGATGACCGCCTGATAGTCGCCGCCCGACGCCAGAATCTGTCCGGTTGGGTCGAACGCGACGGCGTGGAACGCGCGCTTCTTCTTGCCACAATCGAAGATCAGCATCGCGCCCTCACCGAAACGTGTGCTCCGCCGCCGGGAAACTCCCGTCGCGCACTTCGCGGCAGTACGATTCGACGGCCGTTTTCACCGCGGCGCCGAGGTCGGCGTAGCGCTTCGCGAACTTCGGCTTGAAGTCCGGGTACAGCCCGAGCATGTCGTGGAACACGAGCACCTGACCGTCGCAGTTCGCCCCCGCGCCGATGCCGATCGTCGGGATCGTTACCGCGGTCGTCAGCTTCGCGCCCAGATCCGCGGGCACGCTCTCCACCACCACCGCGAACCCGCCCGCTTCCTCTACCGCCGTGGTATCAGCCAGGAGCTGTTCCTCGTCGCGCTGCACCTTGAAGCCGCCCATTTGGTGGACGGATTGTGGCGTTAACCCGATGTGCCCCATCACCGGGATGCCCGCGTTCACGCACGCCCGGATCGCGGGGCGCATCCGCACGCCGCCTTCGAGTTTCACCGCGTGCGCACCGGCTTCCTTCATGAGTCGGCCCGCGCTACGGACGGCCTGGCGCGGACTCACCTGGTACGTCATGAACGGCAGGTCCACCACCACGAGCGCCCGCCGGGCGCCGCGCATCACGCATTTGGTGTGGTAGATCATCTCGTCGAGCGTGACCGGGAGCGATGTCGGGTGCCCCTGCACCACCATCCCGACCGAGTCGCCGACGAGGATGCAATCGACCCCGGCTTCGTCGCAGAGGCGCGCAGAGGTGTAGTCGTAAGCCGTGACAACAGCGAGTTTTGCTCCCCGCGACTTCGCCGAGCGGAACTCGGGAACTGTAATCTGCTTGGATGAAGTAACTGCACTCATGAGGAGCTCCGCTCTGAAGGGAACCTAACCCCCCACCCCCCTTCCCTAAGAAGGAAGGGGGAGAAAAGAGCCAGTTCTGCTCCCCCTTCCTTCTTAGGGAAGGGGGGTGGGGGGTTAGGTCTTCGCTTTCTTGCCCCATTGTACTGTGTTGGATTTCCCCCGCCCCGGCGGTATCTGGGGTAGAATGCTCTTGTTCACCGGGAGAACGTCCATGAGCATCGCCGAAGCCCCCGCCGCTCCGAAGACCCTCGAAGTCGATCCCGTGCCGGGCAAGGGCGTTGTGCTCTACGACGGGATGTGCGCGCTGTGCCAGCGCGGGGTGCGCGTCCTGAAGCGGCTCGACTGGTTCAACCGGCTCCACTTCCAGGATTGCCGCGATCGGGCACACTGGCCGCCGTCCGCGGTCCCGCTCGAGATGAAGCGACTGCTCGAAGAAATGCACGTCGTGACGCCCGATCGCCAGCGCGCCCCGGCCGGGTACCGCGCGTTCCAGTGGATGGCGTGGCGATTACCGCTGACCCTTCCGCTCGCGCCGCTCATGTATGTTCCCGGCGTGACGTGGATCGGCAACAAAATTTACTTGTGGGTCGCCAAAAACCGGTACGATCTGGTGCCGTGTCACGACGGCGGGTGCCAGCTCGATTTGAAGAAAATGGCAGCCGAAAAGGGGCCGAGAACGGGAGACGGAAAGTAACCGGCGGGGGAAGATCCGTTAGTCCGCTCGTATGCTGACGTCTGGCTTCTGTTTTCCGACTTCTGACAAGGCTTCTTCAAATGTCCCGCCGTTTCGTCGATCAGCTCCGCGACGGAGATAACCTCGAAGACGTTTATTTGGTCACGGACAAGCAACTCCGCGCGAACCGGAACGGCAATCCCTACCTCCTTTTGGAACTGCGGGACCGTACCGGAGGCATTCAGGGCCGGATGTGGAACGCGGGCGACCACGTGGCCCGCGGGTTCGATCCGGGCGATTTCCTGTACGCCGTGGGCAAGGTGCAACTGTTCCAGGGCGCTCTCCAGGTGATTCTCACCTCCGTGGAGCGGGTGGAAGCGCAGAAGGTCGAGTTCGCGGACTTCTTGCCGCAAACCGAACAGAGCATCCCGAAGCTGACGGAGCGGCTCCGCAACTACCTCCTGCGGCTCAGCAACCCGCACCTGCGGGCGCTCGCCGAGTGCTTCCTGATGGACGACGCATTCATGCGCGCGTTCACCACCTGCCCGGCCGGGGTGAAGTTGCACCACGCTTACGTCGGCGGGTTGCTCGAACACACGATCTCGATGATGGACGCGGCCGACAAGGTGTTGCCGCTCTACCCGGTCGTGGACCGCGACCTCGTGCTGATGGGGATCTTCCTGCACGACGCGGGTAAGACCCGGGAGCTGACGTTCTCCCGCGCGTTCGGGTACTCCGACGAGGGCCAACTGGTCGGGCACATCCCCATCGCGGTGGCGATGCTGGCGGAGACTGCGACGAAGGTGCCGGACTTGACCGGGGAACCGTTCCCGCGGGAACTGATGCTCCGCATTCAGCACATGATCCTGAGTCACCACGGGGAACTTGCATACGGCAGCCCGAAGGTGCCGATGACCCCCGAGGCGATGCTGTTGCACCTGATCGACCTGATGGACACGCGGATGCACATGGTGCTGCGCGACCTGAAGGACGACCGCAACAACCCGACCGCGTGGACCCCGTACAACCACAACCTCGGGCGCCGAATCTACAAGGGCGGCGCCCTCGGCGACCTCTACGGCGAGGGCGGCGGGGGGTACGACTAATCCGGCGAACGGCCGGCGTGAGCCGGCTGGTGCGACTTTTGCGCCACCAGGGTCGTTCGTCTCACCAGCCGGCTCACGCCGGCCGTTCGCCAAATCTATGTCTGAACTTCTCGCGAAAGTCCTGCACGCGGTCACCGCAAAGAGCTACGTCCCGCTCAAAGCGAAGCCGTTGTTCAAGCGCCTGAACTTGCCCGACGATGAGTACCCCGCCTTCCGCAAGACCGTGCGCGAGCTCGTGCGCACCGGGCGCCTCGCACTCGCACGGAACAACACGCTCCGCGCCGCGGACGTTCACGGCACGGTCACCGGCGTGTACCGGCGCTCCGCGTCCGGGCACGGGTTCGTCCGCCCGCACACGGTCGACGGCACCTTCAAGCCGGAAATCTTCATTCGCGAAGACAAGGCGCTCGACGCCGCGACCGGCGACGAGGTGATGGCCCGCGTCACGCGCGAGGCCACGAACATCAAGGACGCGGCCGGCGAAATCGTGCGCGTCCTGGAACGCGCCACGCGCACGTTCGTGGGTACTTATTTCGAGCGCGACCGCGAGGCCCTCGTCCGCGTGGACGGCAACGCATTCACGCACAGTATCGCGGTCGGCGATCCCGGAGCAAAGGGCGCGAAGCCGCAGGACAAAGTCGTCATCGAGATGTTGCGGTTCCCCACGCCGGACGACCGCGGTGAGGGCGTCGTGACGGAAGTGCTCGGCGCGCACGGCCAGCCCGGTGTGGACACGCTCTCGGTGATCCGCGCGTTCGGGTTACCGGAAGCGTTCCCGGAGTCTGCACTGGCCGAGGCCCGACAGGTCGCGAGCCAGTTTTCCGAAACCGACCTCCACGGGCGCGATGATTTCACGGACGAACTGGTCATCACCATCGACCCCCCCGACGCGAAGGATTACGACGACGCGGTGAGCGTCACCATCGACCCGAAGACGAAGCACTGGGTACTGACGGTTCACATTGCGGACGTGGGCGCGTTCGTGAAGCCGGGCGGCGCACTCGATGTCGAGGCGCGCAAGCGCGCGACGAGCGCGTACTTACCGCAGAAGGTCATTCCGATGTTCCCGGAAGTGATCTCCAACGGCCTCGCGTCGCTGCAAGAGAACAAAGTTCGCTACGTGAAGACGGTGCGAATGGAGTTCACACCCAACGTGCAGAAGGGGCACGTCAGCTTCGCCAACGGTGCGATCCGCAACCGCAAGCGGTTCACCTACGACCAGGTGCAGGAACAGTTGGACGCGATGGTGAACCCCGACCGCAAGGTCGGGGGTACGAAGGAGAGCGGGGGTGCGAAGGAAGCCGTGAGCAACACCCCCGACCTTGCGGTCGGGGTTCACCAAACACTTGCCCCCGATCTCCTGGCAATGCTCCGCCGGATGCGCGATTTGGCTCTGCTCCTCCGCAAGAAGCGGTTCCGGCGCGGGGCGCTGGAACTGACGATGCCCGAAGCGGTGCTCGAATACGATGCCGACGGGCGCGTCAGTGGGGCACACTTCGCCGAAAATAATCTCAGTCACCAGATCGTCGAAGAGTTCATGCTCGCCGCGAACGAAGCGGTTGCGGAACACTTCACGACCTACGAGGTGCCGTTCTTACGCCGCGTTCACCCGGCGCCCAACGAGGAGAAGCTCGAAGCCTTCGCCCAGTTCGCGGACCTGCTCGGCCACCCGATTAAACGAGTACAGGACCGGTTCGAGCTCCAGCGCGTGTTGACCGCGACCGCTGATAAACCGGAGCGCGCCGCGGTCCACTTCGCGCTCTTGCGGAGCTTGAAGCAGGCCGCGTACTCGCCCATTCAGGACGAGCACTACGCGCTCGCCAGCCAGCACTACTGCCACTTCACCTCGCCCATTCGCCGGTACCCGGACCTGCAGGTTCACCGGCTCCTGGACAAGTGGATCAAAACCGGCTCCGCGAGCGCGAACGTCGAGGAACTGGTCGCGCTCGGCGAGCACTGCTCGAAGATGGAGCGCCGGGCCGAAACCGCCGAGCGCGAGCTGGTGAAGCTGCGGCTCTTGACGTACCTGAGTTCGCGAATCGGCGAACAGCTCGACGCGGTGATTACCGGCGTCGCGGACTACGGGTTCTTCGCCCAGGCCGAACGGTTCCCCGCGGAAGGGTTGGTCCACATTTCGTCGCTGGTGGACGATTATTACTGGTTCGATGAGAGTTCACACACTCTCGAGGGTCGGCGCACGAAACGCCGGTTTCGCCTGGGTGATCGCGTGCGGTTGGTCGTCGCGCGCGTCGATCTGCAGCGGCGAATGCTCGATCTGAGGCTGGCCGACGCGCACCCGAAGGCGGAAGATGACCGGGGCGGCGCCCTCCCCAACTACGGCCGTTCCCCGAAATCCGGGAAGCGCCGGAAGTAGTCGCCCGCGGAGCGAGTTCAATGCCTGTTTGCACGTTGCCGAGCGGCCAAACGATCGGTTACGACGACGCGGGGAGCGGTCCGCCGCTCGTACTGCTGCACGCCTTCCCGCTCGATCGGACCATGTGGGGGCCGCAATCCGCGGGCCTCGCCTCCGACGCCCGCGTCCTCGCGCTCGACTTCCCGGGCTTCGGCGAATCGCCCGCGGCGGAATTCACCATCAATAGTGCTGCGAAGGTCGTGAGCGACTTCCTCGTCGCCCTCAATATTCTGAAGGCGGTCGTCGGTGGGTTGTCGATGGGCGGCTACGTCGCGCTCGCGTTCGCCCGCAACCACGCGGACCAGCTCAGCGGGCTGATTCTCGCCGACACACGGGCCGGCGTGGACGACACGAACGCGAAGGCGAACCGCACGAAGTCCATCGCGCTCGTGAACGAGAAGGGGAGCGCGGCCCTGTTCGAGTCGATGGTGCCGAAGGTGTTGAGCGATTCGACGCGGGACGCGAAGCCCGAAGTGGTCGAGCGCGTGAAGTCGATTGCCGCACAGCAACCGGCGGCGAGTGTTGCGTCCGCGCTCGCCGCGCTCCGCGACCGGCCCGACGCGAACCCCGGATTGAAGGCCATCGCGGTGCCGACGCTCGTTCTCGTCGGCGAGTACGATGCCGTTACCCCGCCGCTCGCCTCCGCGAACCTCGCCGCACAGATCCGCGGGAGCAAGCTCGTTCACGTTCCGAACGCGGGCCACCTGTCGAACCTCGAAAACCCCGACGTGTTCAACGCCGCCGTGCGCGCGTTCCTGGGCGAACGGCCGGTGTGAGCCGCTTCACAGTTCACTTGTCCCTTCACCAGCCGGTTCGCGCCGGCCGTTCGCCGGGTCACTCCATGCCTTCGTTCTCCGACCGCCTCGCCGAAGCCGTTCGCCAAAAAGGGCCGCTCTGTGTCGGCATCGACCCGCGCTGGGAATCGCTCCCGAAGGCGATCCGCGAGAGCGTGCAGAACGAGCAAGTCAACGAGCGTGCTGCCGTCGGCTTCTTTGAGTTCGGGCGCAAGGTGTTGGAACTGGTCCGCCCGTTCGCCGGCGTCGTGAAGCCGCAAGCGGCGTTCTTTGAACTCATCGGCCCGAACGGAATGGAGATGCTCCAGCAGCTTCTCCAAGAGGCCAAGCTCCAGGGCTTCGTCACCATCCTCGACGCCAAGCGCGGTGACATCGCGTCCACCGCGACCGCTTACGCCGACGCCGCGTTCGGTGGCTGCATCATTGATGGCGAGACGTTCCCGGTGTGGAACGCGGACTCGCTGACGATTAACCCCTACCTCGGGCGCGACGCGGTGGAGCCGTTCCTCACTGCGGCCAAGGCAAATGGGCGCGGCACGTTCGTGCTGGTTCGCACGAGCAACCCCGGCGCGGGACTGTTTCAGGACTTGGTGTGCGACGGGAAACCGGTGTACCGGCACGTGGCCGAAGAAGTGGCGAAGTGGAACGCCACCACCATCGGTTCATGTGGCCTGGGTGATGTGGGCGCGGTTGTGGGTGCCACGCACCCAAAGGAATTGGTCGAACTTCGCGGGGTGATGCCGGACGTGTGGTTCCTCGTTCCCGGTTACGGCGCGCAAGGTGGAACAGCAGCCGACGTGAAAGCCGCTTACCGCCCGGACGGGCTGGGCGCGATCGTGAACAGCTCGCGCGGGGTCACGTTTCCGTTCCACCCCGACGACCCGGACTGGGAAGCGAAGATCGTCGCCGCAGCGCAGAAAGCGCAGTCCGAGTTGAAGCCGTAACCGAACCGAGCCGGGCAACAGCCCGGCTCGGTTCGTTCGTGCTCAGTTCTTTTTCTTTTTGTCGTCCGGTTTGGCGCCACCGGTGTTCGCGGCGTCTTTCGGCGGGTTCGGGGCTTTGCCGAGGATGACCGCGTACTTGATTCGGAGGTCGTCTTCGGTGGCTTTGGCGGCCGAAACGGACTTGTCGCGGATCAGGTACACTTCGAGGATCGTTCCCGGAACCAGATCCAACTTGTTTGCCGCGTACCCGGTTACGCCGGACGGGGCACGCAGTTCGTCGAATTCCTTCTGGGTGTGGGGAACCTTCTTTCCCTTGTCGTCCAGTTTTGGTGGGATCGTCTTGCTGCGCACGAGCGATTGCGGAAGGTATTCCAGCTCGTAGTCGTGGTGCTGTTCCTTGAGTTGAACCTGGTTCTGCCGGTTCGTGTTGCCTTGGAGTGGGTTACGGAAGTTACGGTTGTTTTGTGAGAGTTTGGGGCGGTTGTTGTTCTTGTTACCGTTCTTTTGCTGCGGTTCGAGCCAAGTGATTCGCAGCGTTACGCTCTTGTCGTCGGCCTTTACGACTTCGCCGACCACATCGGCCACGAAAACGTACCCGGTCCAGTCTGGTGCGGTTGTGGGCGGGTCTTTGGTCGGCTTGGTGTCTTCAGCCGAGATGGGGAACGCCGTCGCACCCAAACCGAGCACGAATACGAATCCCGCCCGAAGTGCGACCCGTCTCATGTGCGTCTCCTGATGTGCGACGAAGCGGGATCGTCGCACAATCATTAAACGCCGATGGGAACGGAAGGTTCCCAAAAAATGAAAACGGCCCGTACCAGAGTACGGGCCGTTTTCATTTTTTGAGTCCAGTGCGTTAGCGCCGGATCGTCTGCATTGTCGGCATGACCGGGGTGTTGTAGTTCTTGTACTGCGTCGATTTGTACATGTTCGGCGACGGCAGCGAGCTCGGCCCGGACTGGAACTTCGGGTCCGACCTTTTGATGCCGAACAGGTTGTTCAGCGTCTTGATGTAGCCGTTGCCTTCCAGCGAACTCGCGGTCGTTTGGCCGACCAGGTTGATCGTGCCCGCGGCCAGGTTCGCCGCAGTTTTGCTCGGTTGGACCACGAGTTTCTTCGTGTCGACCGGGCGGAAATCAATGTCCCCGGCGGTCGCGGGGGCGCCCACAACGAGCGCCGCCGTCACCAAGCCGCAAACAGCCCATTTCATCGCGAACCCCCCTCAGTTTCGCGCGGCGGTCGGCTCTCCCCACCGCTAATTTCCCCAAGCGAACGGAGAGGAGCAATAACGTCCACTTTCGTGCTGTCAACGGAATTCTGTTTTCGCGCAAGTGTTTTCCTGGTTCGCGCTCCGTGATCCAGTCGATCTTTCGCGAATGCGGATTGCGAACTAAGATCCAAAACACCCCGCTTACCCAACTCACACGCGCGAATCATGAAAACGCTCATCCTGGTAGCCGACGGCTTTGAAGACTTGACACTGTTCCTGCCGTGGTACCGGCTCCGCGAGGAGGGGGCGGACGTGCGGCTCGCGTGCCCGATGATGCACGCGGTCACGGGGGTTCGCGGGTACGCGGTGGAGCCGGACGTCGCGATCCACGAAGCGAACCCGGCCGAGTACGACCTGCTCCTGATCCCCGACGGCCCGGCGATCGAACGGTTGCGGCAGCGCGAAGAGGCCGTGGACGTGACCCGGACGTTCATCGAGGACGGCAAACTGGTGGCCGCGATCGGCCACGGCGCGCAACTGCTCATCAGCGCGGGCACGCTCGACGGCCGGCGCGTGACCTGCTCCCCCGGCATCCGCGACGACGTGCGGGCCGCCGGCGCGGTCTACCGCGACGAAGCCGTCATTGCCGACGGCAACTTGCTCACGTGCCGCGGCGCGGACGACCTGCCGGCCTTCGCACGTGCGATGATGAAACTGCTGAGCGCCCCGCAGCGGATGAAAGTCGAAGGGTAAGGCTTCGCGAGAAACACGAAGATTGAATCGGGGGCCGGGCCTCCGCGACGGGAGAGGTTCGGCCCTCTGTGTATCGCTTCCTATGCCGGCTCGATGCTCGCGGGGAGACCGCGGTCCGCGAACTGCTCGACGAACAGTTCCGCGCGCTCCAAGTGCGTCACGAGTACCAGGGAGCGCCCGTGGTGGTGCGCTTCCCACATCCGGTACTCGGCTTCTGCGGTGCCGAACCGCGTAATGTCCATCACGGCGCGCGTGACGAACATCAGGTCTTTATTCTCGGTCCGGTGCAGGACAACTTTGAACCGGCGGGGGGGGAAATAGCCGCCGAGAGCGAGGAAGCTCAGGCGGTCGTTCCGCCGGGATGGGGGGCGGATGGACATGGCGGCCTCGTGTTGCACCGGCTGGCCTTGCGGCACCGGGCGACGCGGCCTGGGCGGAAAGAGGAGGCACCCAGGCAGCCTGTGGTCCCGAACTACCTCCACCGTACTGCACCGGTCCCATCGGGGTCAAACCGGGAAGTGGGCGGACGTGAAGGTGGCGCGAAAGTACGGGGCGAACGTGACGGTTGTACCTTTCAAACAATCCCGGTTGGGTCTGCCGGCCGGCCTGTAAGCCGGGTTTTGTCCCCGCCCTTGCGGACGGTGACGGTCATTTATCTAGCCCCGCCGTTACCGACGGGATCGAGCAGTCTACCCGAGGATCATAACGGGTCGGGCCGACCCTGTCCTCTGCTTGACCTTGCTTCCGGTGGGGTTTGCCGAGCCGACGAGTCACCTCGCCGCTGGTGCGCTCTTACATTAAGGGCTCGCGCCCCGCACCTTTTCACCCTTACCTGGAACAGGACTCAGGGGGCAGGATTCAGCATTCCGGGAAGAAAAACACAAGCGGGATTGGAACACCCTCACTGCGGCTTCTGCCCCGAGTCCTGAATCCTGACCCCTGAATCCTGCCCAGGCGGTACACTTTCTGTTGCACTTTCCCGCCCGTTGGCGGCGCGAGCCGGGACGCCCGCGCCGTTACCGAGGGTGGACGTTATCCACCACCGCGCCCTGTGAAGCCCGGACTTTCCTCCCGAACGGGACTCAGAGGTTGGGAGCCGGCACCCGGGACGGTGAAACGCACAGTCCCGATGTACCGAGTCCCGACCCCTGAATCCTGTTCCGGCGACCGTCCGGCCGACCGACGGACCCAATTGCATCGTAGCTCATGGCGCCCAATAAAAGAAGGGGCGCCGAGTGTCCGTTGTGCCGAGTGTATTATTCTGGCACTCGCCCAATGCTCGTGATACGCTCTCCATTCTTGCACCACGAAGAACTGGAAGGCCGCGCCGGACGAAGTGATTCCGCGTTACTCGAGCGCGAAGCCGCCCGCGATCGGGCGGCTTGTTGTTTACCCGGCGCTGAGGCGCGTGCGCCCGTTCCGGCCGATTGACTCGTACCGGGACCGCGGCGACTCCATAGATCAAGCGGAGAGTAATTGCGCGACCGGGAATTCAGCCAAAACACGCGCGAACCGGTCCCGGCGGTGACGCGGAGCGACGCCCGTTGCCCCCGCCGCCAGTTGGTACAATGTCCGCTCCCGAAGCTCCTTAATCACCCACGCAGAAGGGCACCACAATGGCCGCACCGACCGCCGACATCGGACTCGTTGGACTCGCCGTGATGGGCGAGAACCTCGTCCTCAACATGGAGTCCCGCGGGTACACCGTTGCGGTGTACAACCGCAGCACCGACAAGGTGGAGAAGTTCGTCACCGGGCGCGGGAAGGGGAAGAAGTTCGTCGGGGCCATGTCGCCCCAGGAGTTCGTCGCAAGCATCAAGCGCCCGCGCAAGGTCGTGATGCTCGTGAAGGCCGGGAAAGCCGTGGACGACACGATCGCGATGATCGCCCCGTTCCTCGAGTCCGGCGACATCCTCATCGACGGCGGGAACACGCACTTCCCGGACACCACCCGGCGCGCGAAGGAACTCGAGCCGAAGGGCATCCTCTACGTCGGCTCCGGCGTCAGCGGGGGCGAAGAGGGCGCGCTCAAGGGGCCGAGCATCATGCCGGGCGGCAACGCGGCCGCGTGGCCGGCGATCAAGCCGATCTTCCAGTCCATCGCGGCGAAGGTGAAGGACGCGAACGGGACCGAGGCCCCGTGCTGCGACTGGGTCGGGCCGGAGGGGGCCGGGCACTTCGTGAAGATGGTTCACAACGGGATCGAGTACGGCGACATGCAGCTCATCTGCGAGTCGTACAACCTGCTCAAGGACATGTGCGGGCTGACCCCGGCCGAACTGAGCGGCGTGTTCGGCAAGTGGAACAAGGGCGTGCTCGACAGCTACCTCATCGAGATCACGACCGAGATCCTCGCGTACACGGACCCGGAAACGAAGAAGCCGCTCGTGGACCTCATCCTGGACACGGCCGGGCAGAAGGGTACCGGCAAGTGGACCATCGACGCGGCCACCGATAACGGCGTGGCCCTCACGCTGATCGCCGAAGCCGTGTTCAGCCGGTGCATCTCGGCGCAGAAGGACGAGCGCGTGGCCGCGAGCAAGGTGCTGGCCGGGCCGGAGGTGCAGAAGGTGAGCGACCGCGACCAGTTCATCGCGGACGTGGAGATGGCGCTCTACGCCGCGAAGATCGTGAGCTACGCCCAGGGGTACGCGCTGATGGCGGCCCAGGCGAAGGCCAACGGGTGGGAGCTGAACAACGGCGGCATCGCGCTCATGTGGCGCGGGGGCTGCATCATCCGCAGCGCGTTCCTCGGGAAGATCAAGGAAGCGTTCGACCAGAACCCGAAGCTCGTGAACCTACTCGTGGACCCGTTCTTCGCGGGCGAACTGGGCAAGGCCCAGAGCGGCTGGCGGCGCGTGGTCGGCGCGGCCGCGGCGAGCGGCATCCCGGTTCCGGCGATCTCCAGCGCGCTGTCGTACTACGACGGGTACCGCACCGCCCGGCTCCCGGCGAACCTGCTCCAAGCCCAGCGCGACTACTTCGGCGCGCACACCTACGAGCGGCTCGACAAACCCCGCGGGCAGTTCTTCCACACCAACTGGACCGGGCGCGGCGGCGACACCGCCAGCACCACCTACAACGTGTGACCGATGCCGTTCACCCTGGCGCGGTTCGCCGCGCTGAGGCCCGTACTATTTCACATCACCCGTCCGGCGAACCTGGAGTCGATCCGGGCGCGCCGGCGGTTGATCTGCGCTGCGGGCCTGTTCGCGGAAGCCGGTGAACCCCACCGAATCCGCGAGCCCCGCGGCGCGGACGCTGTTCCGATTCGGGTCGGGGACCGCGTGGTGCTGGTGAACGACCAGCGCCCGCTCCGCGCGGAGTGGATCGACTTTGAAGCGGGTTGGGATTTACCGCAGTTAGTGGCACATCTGAACGGCCGGGTGTTCTTCTGGCCCGGCGCTGAACACGGACCCAACAAGTACGGTCAGAATCACACCGCCTCTTACGAGCGGCACGGGGCCATCGTTCTCCGTATTAGCACGCAACAATTACTCGTCGCGAATCCGGGTGCGGAGCCGGAGTTTTGTCGGTACAACTCGGGTGCGCCCAGTCCGCGCCGGCGCCCGAACCCGCGCGGCCCGTACACGTTCTTGTCGGCGAGTGCATTCGATCTGCCCGTGTCGCGCGTCGCAGAAGTGACGTTCCTCGGTCATGTCGCTCTGCCCGATGACACGCAGGTTCGCGGTGGCGGCGAGGAGCGCTGGGCGCCACTATTCGAGTGATCCCCACGAGTGCCCTGATGGACGAACAACTGATCGCCCTGTACCGCCGGCACGTCGCGACCGCGTTCGATCGCGGATTGCGACTCGCCGCGCTCGTCGAGCAGAAAGCGGGAAGAGCCGCGGATGACGCGGATGACACGGATCAGACCAGAGCAAAGAGTACGTGTTGGTTAGCCCCGATAGGGGCGGAAGCGTGTAGCCAGGGGTGAAGCGAGCCACGCGAGCGCAACCCCTGGCGGACTACCTGCGCACGCCCGCATCCGGTTCGGCAGCACCACAAGGGAAATCGCGAAATGTCGGGTAACGATCCGCGTGTGTTCTTTGCGGCCGAGCGAACTTTGCTCGCGTGGGTGCGAACCGCGTTGGGGCTGATCGGGTTGGGGTTCGTGGTGGCGCGGTTCGGGCTGTTCGTAAAGCTGATCCGGCCCGACGTGCATCACCCGGCGCATTCGTGGTCGGCGGCCGTTGGGGTGGTGTTGGCGGCGCTGGGGGGCGTGCTGACGGCGGTCGCGTCGTGGCAGCACCGGCGCTTCTGCCGCACACTCGCGCCGAACGAACTCCCTCCACGATACCGGACCGATCTGGCCGTCTGGCTCGGTTTCGGTGTGGCACTCGCGGGTGCCGCGCTCGCCGTGGTGCTCGCGGAGTGAAATGCGTTTCGGGGAGGGGTGAACACGACGGGTGCAGCGCGCCGTCGGTCGTTTCCATTCCGTTCGATCTCGTGATCCCGTAGAAACGTCTCGCGTTACTCGGCGACGAATTTCTCGTTGAGGCGCCGAAGGATTTCGTCCGAGAACTCGATCGACGGGTCGAGGTAGAACGGTTGAAGCGCGGGCGGTTTGAGCCTCAATTCTTTGATGAGCGGGTTGTCCATTTCTTCCTGTGTGACCGCGTCGGGGTAGGCGTGGACCGCGACGAGGCCGTTTTCGCGCGCCACGTCCGCGACGATCCCGCGCAGTTCGTCGTGCAGTTCCGCGCAGACCGTGGCCGCGCGTTCCGCCATTTTCTTGTCGATCTCGCGGGTGGTGTCCTCGATTCGCCGGGAGAGGACCAGCGCGTTCTGAGCGAGTTGCTGCTTCTCTTTCGCGTCCGCCGACTTCTGCGCCTCGCTTTGGAGTCGCAGGTACGCCGACCGCATCTCGTTCAGCTCTTCGGACAGTTTTGCGCGCTGCGTGTGGAGCTGCTCGGCGCGGGCCTTGGCTTTTTTGTACTCGCGCAACACCTTGGCCATGTTGAAGTAGCCGTTCTTCTGACCGATCACGACGACGGGCTTCGTGTGTTCGGGCTTCGCCCCGGCCGGCGGCCCCGTGGGAACGGTCGCTCCCGTTACGAATGCGGCGCCCGCGACGACCGTCGCACACCCCGCCAACACGCTCCAGCGTACCATAGAACGACCCCCCGTGAGTTGGCACGCACCTTGGAACGGCAGGTTAATCGCGATCGGAAGCGCGCGGCAAGGCCAAGTGCCACGAGCGCGTCGGCCCCTGGGATTGTTTCCCAAGGGCCGACGCGCTCGTGGCGCATTCGCGAGCACGTTACTCCGCTTTCGCGGCGCTGGCGAAGTCTCTGAGGGCTTTCTCGTGCTTCGTGAGTTCGGCCTTCAGTTCCTTGACGCGCGCCCGGCGCTTCTCGATCTCCGTTTCTTGATCGTCGAATTTCTTCAGGTAGCGCTTGAAGGCTTCCGATTCCTTCGGCGTCCGCTCGATGTTCTTGCGGATGCGCTCCTGATCGTCCGCGATCTCTTTCAGCGACTCTTGCTCCTCAGTGATGCCCTTCTGGGCTTCGTCCACCTTCTCGCGGAGTTCGATCAGCTTCTTGAACACCTCGCGAACGGCCGGTTTCGCCTCCTTCAGTGACGCATAGCGGAGCAGGGCGTCGCGGGTCGTTTCCGTCAGCCCGTGGACGTCCACGGCCGGAGATTCTTCCGTGACTTCGAGCGTGACCAGCGCGCCGGTTTTCACGACCGAATCGAACCGGTAGAAGCTCCGCGTTTGGTCATCGGCCTTGGTCGGGGTGACGAGCTCCCAGGCCGAGTTCTTGGGGTGCTCGACGATCACCGTCCGGTCCTGCGGGTTCCGGTTGCGAATCAGATACGTTGTGACCCGCTTCAGTCCGGCGCGCATGACCAGTTTGCCATCGGCGACCGTCACGGAGAGCAGCGTGCGCTTGGTTTCGCTCGGCTCTGCAACGACTTCGGTACCGAGGTCGATGGCGTAGCTCACGAGCCGGGTTTCGCCCGGCTTGATGTCCGGCAACCGCGCGTCGCCCGCGAACGTGCCGCCGTCGAAAACCGTGACCGGCCCTTGGGCGAGGTGAAGCTTGGTTTTGTTGACGAGCTTCAGCCCGAGCAGCGGGTGCTTGGCGAGCGTGTTCGCGTTGAAGATGCTCACGCGCGAGCCCTCGACCGCCTCGTTCACGAGCGGCACGAGTGCGGACTTCTGCTTCGCGAGCGTGATCGGTTCGTCAATGGTGTACTCGAACATGTCGCCGAGCGCGCCGTCGGCCACGGCGAGCGCTCCGGCTTGTTTGTCGAGCGGGTCTTTCACGGTGGCCACCGTCGGGCGGTCGGATTCGACGGGTGCCGCGTTTCCGCGCAGGCGGTTGACGTACTCCGTGTAGGTGAGTCGATCGCCGTAGAGGGTGCGAATGTTCGGGCGCGGGACACGCGGTGGATACATACCGTAATTGCCCGCGAAACCGCCCTGGAGTCCGAATTGACCGCCGAGGTTCCCGATCTGACCGCCCTGGATACCCGTGATACCACCGCCGGCGCCCAAGTTGCCTTGGTTCCCGAGTTGATTCCCCCCAAACCCGCCGAGTTGCTGACCAGCGCCCCCGAAGCCACCGCCGAAGCTCAGGGGGTTACCGGAAGCGTTGCCCATCGCCATGCCCATGTTCGCGGTCGGGTTCAACCCTCCCTGATACATCGGCGGGCGCAGGGACGCGAACAGGTCCGGTTCGACCATCGGGCGCGGGACGAAGAGCGGGTCGTACAGGTCCATCTGGAACGACATCGGGCGCCCCGCGACCAGCCCCACTTTCACGTTGGTCCAGTCCTCGTCGGTCGTGTTCTCGATGGTTGCCCACCCCTGGATACGGGTCGCACCTTTGTCGTCTACGCTGAGGCGGTAGCTCGGCTTCCACAACGGCGCCTCGTTGACGTAGCCCACCGCGACCTTGCGCTTGCCGTTACCGCTGAACACCACTGACACGGCCTTCTTGTTGTCGCCGCGTGCGGTCGCGAGCATCTCCAGCGCCTTCTTGAATTCGGCCTGGAGTTCGGGGCGGACGAGCTTGATCTTCTTGAGCTGCTTCAGCTCGACCGTTTGCAGCCCGTCTTCGGTGAGAAGGTTGAGGATCTCGCCCGGGTCCGGTCCCGTCGCGGGTACCGCGGGGCGCTCGACGCTGACGATCTGCCCGACGGTGACCACACCGGTCTTGTCCGCGACCTCGACCTTTTCGCCGCGGACCTGGTGCATGAGTTGGCCCATCGTGGGGTTCTCGGTCACGTCGACCGCGAACCCTTTCAGCGTGAAGTCGAGCGGCATCCGGTTGTCGTAAGTGACCGCGCGGACCTTTCCGCCATCCTTATCCGTGAGGACGAGGCTCTTGAGGAGATCATTCACATCGCCTTCGTCGAACCGCAAATCGAGCCGGCCGTCACCGGTCACGTCCCCTTCGCGGTGAAAGTACGCGACGCCCGCGCTAAACATCACGACCCGCGTGATGGGGAGGTTGACGGGTAGCGGGTGCTTGACGTTCGCGCCCGTGGCCATTTTGTCCGTTGGCTGTTTGAGCGGCTGTTTCGTATCGGGTTGACCGCCGCCGCGTGCGAGTGGTGCGAGAACCATGAGGCCGAACGTCAGTCCGACGATCGGTACGAGGTGAGAGGGTCGCATCGCGCAAGTCCTGGGGTGTGGGAAAGGAACACGAGTCCGACGCGATAGTAACGGCGGACCGGCATGGGCGTTGGCAGGCTGGCGGAAGTATGTACGAGCGATCGCCCATTGGTGCGCACGGGCGCGGAACGTGACTTCAAAGAACGCGACGAGAGGTGCAACTTGCGCGACAAACGCAGAAATATTTCTCGGTTCACCACGGCCGGCGAACCCCGCCCACAAGGGCGGCGGGTACTCGCAAAACCGGTCTCGGTTCGTGCGAAATCGGGAACTGATATCGGCTCCCGACTTCGCGGGCCGTGTTATTTGATCGGGTTGGATGAAGGCGAGATTTGCGGCCGAACGTTGGGCATGGGTGAAGCTCCGGGAGTCAGAGCCGGCAGCCCGGAGACGTCCACCGGTTGTTTGGTTACCGGATCGATGGGCGGGTGCTTTTCGTTGAGTGTCTTAATTATGCGGGCCGAAATGTCCAACCCCGGAGCGACGTAGAACGGCTGGGCGGCCGGCGGCTTCAGCTTCAGTTCCTTGATGTACGCGCTCTTCAGTTCTTCCGGGCTAACGGCATCAGGGTACGCGAACACGATCTGGAACCCGTTCTGCTCCGCGGTCTGGTTCACGACCTCTTTAATCATGTCGTACAGGTCGCTGATGATGGCGCTGGCGTCCTCGTTGAGCTGCTGGGTCAACTTGCGCTCCACGTCTTCGATCTTGCGGGCCAGGTCGCGTATCTTCTGTTCCAACTCGCCCTTCTTCGGCTGGTCCGGATTCTCCTTCAGCTCGGCCTCGATCTTGGAGTGTTCGCTGCGCCAGCCCAGGACCGGCTTGTAAATCTCTTCTTTCTTCTTGTTCAGCAGCCACACCTGATACTTCGCGTAATTGAAGTCGCGCATGACCCCGGCCATGTTGAAGACCGCGGTCTTCTGGCCGATCGCAATGGGCGGCCGCCCTTCGGCCGGAATCCTATCGTCCGCCGGTTTCGTGCTGTTCCGCGCGACCGACGCGCCCGATACGAACGCGATCCCTACCACCGCGATCGTTCCGATCGCCAGTGCGTACCCGCGGTTCATGTGATGCCCTTCCGTGCGTGATTGGGTATCCGGACCAGCCACGCATGGTACCCGAGGGGGTGGGAGCAACAAGCTAAAATTTGTGTGACCGACCGCGCTACTTCTTCTCCTCCGTAATCATCGCCCGGAGCACCTTGTAGTCCGTTTTGCCCGTACCGAGTACCGGGAGCTTCTCCAGTTGCTTCACGTCGTCGAGGCGCATTACTCCGCGGTGCCCCTCGCTCTGGAGGAGCGAGTTCGCGTCGCGGAGTGTAAGCGGCTCCGTGGTGAACAGCACGATTCGGCGCCCGTCCGGAGTTTCCACGCCCTCCACCGCGACACGCGGTCCCTGGTCCGTGGACGGGTACTTCTTCGCGAACGGTTCCTCCAACGCGGGGAGCGAAATCATCTCGCCGCCCGCTTTCAGGAATCGCTTCAACCGACCGTGAAACACGATCTCGCCGGTTTCGTCGATCGCTGCGAGGTCACCGGTGATGTACCAGCGCTTGCCATTAATCTCCTCGAACGGCGGCGGGCCGTCGTGTCCGATGTACCCTCCAAACACGTTCGGCCCCGCGACGTGCAACATCCCCATTTGCCCCTGCGGGAGTACCGCTTTCGTCTCCAGATCGGTTACGCACACTTCGACGCACGCGATCGGCGGACCGATGGTACCGCGGTGCGGTCGGCCGGGGCGCGTAACCGACACGACGGGAGCACATTCCGTGATGCCGTAACCTTCCAGAACTTCGGCGTTCGGGGCGGCTTGTTTCGCCTTCTCGAAGAGGGCCGGGGACGCCTTCTCTGCGCCGACAACGATGGTCCGGAGCGAATCGAGTTCGCCCGGCTTGGCGCGGTCGAAGATGTAGCTCATGAACGTGGGCGTGCCGGCTGCGAGCGTCGTTTTGTACGCGGCGACCTTGCGCGCCAGTGCGCCCGAGTCGGTCGGGTCCGGGTGGTGAACGACCCGCACGCCGACGAACAGCGGTAACAAGCCGGTAATGGTCAGTCCGAAGCTGTGGAACATCGGCAGGAACCCGAGCACCGAGTTCTTCCGGTCGACCTGAAGCGCATCGAGGCAGCCGCGCTGGTCGGAGATGATGTTCCGGTGCGTGAGCGGCACGGCTTTGGGAGCCTTCTCGCTGCCGCTCGTGAACAGCACGACCGCGGGCCGGTCGGGATCGTCTGAGATGCGATTGAGAAGCGAAGCCTTCACCCAGTTGCCGAAGTAGCGCGTCGAAAGCAATCTGCGGAGCAAACCGAGTTTGCCCAGCGCGGCGCGCACGTCTTCCAGAAAGACGAACTGCGTCCCCGGAACCTGAACGTGGGTGCGATCGACGAACGCCTTTGACGTGACGACGTGGGTGAGTCCCATCAACTTCACGGCGTGCGCGAGGTTGTTGGGACCGGTGGTCCAGTTCAGCATTACCGGCAGTTTGCCGGCGAGGTGCAACCCCAGAAACGCGAGATCACACGCGACGGCTGCGGGGAGCATGAGGCCCACGTTGGGCGCATCAATGGTGCGGAACTTGGCCGACATCGCCCACGCGCCAACGATGAATTTCTCGTAGGTCACCCCGCCCGCGAGGTCGTCCGCAGCGATCACTTGCTTGCGCCGCGCAACAGCTTGGTTTAGGAACGCGGCGCTAATGGTGTCACCGAGAATCGCGAGCGGCGCGTAGTCCGCGGGCGGATCGAACCACCCCGCGGGCGGCGGTTTCGGCGGCGCGTTCTGGTTCAACCCTTCGGCGAGTGCCCACAGCCCGCCCACCGTGGTGGGCACAGCGTCGCTGCCGAACCCGAACCGCTGTTCCACCGTGAGCGACACGTCCATCGCGTCGAGGCTGTCCATCCCGAGCTGGTTGAAGGTCGCTTCGGCCGTATTTTCATCGGGCGCGAGCGGGCGCTTAATTTTCTCTTCGATGAACTGCGCGACAGCGGCCTTCGTTTCGGGCTTCACTTTCGAGAGATCGAATTCCGGAGCCGCCGCGACCGGCGGCGGGTACTCGTGCGTGCGCGGGCCGAAGAGGAAGTGCCGCGGAACGAACGTCGGCTCCTCGCACGGCACGTCCGCGTTGTACCACGCTTCGAGCCACTTGTTGATGAGTTCGCGCTTCGGCTCGGGGCGCTGGTCCGGACCGAACGCTTCGAGCGTGACCGTCACGCGACGACGCGGCGCGAGTACGAAGAGGTTAGCGGCCCACAAACCCAGCCCGCGGACGAATGCACTCATCAGAGACAACGGGCCGTCGGCCCAACTGAACATGCTGCCCCAGAGCCCGCGCGTCCGCGCGAGCACAACGGTCACGTTCGGTACCGCGGCGAGCACGTCCGCTGCGGTGCGCGCCCCGCCCAGGCGCTCGGCGCCGTCGCGGGAGAGCCGGCCGCTCGGCCACAGGATCACGTTCTCGCCCGCACGCAGCGACGCGATCACTTCGCCCACCGCGGCCTCTGCACGCTGCCGGTCCTCCGCGCTGGCCTTCACGATGTCCGGCATTTTGATGCCGCGGAGCAGCCACGCGATCGGCGCGAACAGTGGGCTTTTGAAATTCGATTCGAGCAACAGCGGGCGGGATTTGAAGATCGCCCACATCCGCACGAGGAGGTTCGGCGGGTCCGTGTAGGCCGGGTGGTTGGGCATGATGAGGTACGGGCCGGGGCGCTTCAGAACGGCCTCGGTGCCCACAACTTTCACCTTGTAACGCAGCGCGAGCATCGCGCGCATCGCAGCCCACATCGCCCACCGTATCGCCCACAACATCGGCATCTCCCCGGCGGTCCGGTCGGTCGGTCGTTTCGGGTTCTGAGTTCCACGGTGACGGCCGGGCGCTGAGAAACGCGCCTCGCTTCGGCCCGGAACTCGGAACCGGGAACGGCCGAACTCGAACTTCGCAATGCAGATAGGCTATTGACACTCCGCTCCGTGGGTGGGAACGTGAGCGGTCGTCGGTTCATTTCATGAGGACGGGCACCATGCGGGTTATCGCAATGACATTGGCGGCGTTCGGCTTGCTCGGCCCGACGGGTGCCGCGCGCGCCGGCGACGACAACAAGGAACTCACCATCGGGGTCTGGGAGATCGCGTACAGCGACGCGAAGGACGTGCCCGTCGGCACGAAGTTGGAGTTCACGAAGGACGGCAAGATGAAGCTGATCGTGAAAGCGGATGGTAAGGAGGTGGCCGTGGACGGCGGGGGGTACACCGTGGAGAAGGACGTCATCACCCTCACCGGCTCCGACGGCAAGAAGAACGACAAGGGCCGCATCTGCCTGCTCAACAAGACGTCGTTCGTCATCAACGACGAGGCCGAGGATAAAGTGATGGTCCTGAAGCGCGTGAAGGGAAAATAGCGAAAGAGCCTGCCCCTCCCCACTCTCTTACCCACATCTCAACCATGAACCGTCGCGACCTCTTCCGCGTGTCCGCTCTCAGCGCTCTGGCCGGAGAATTCCATCCCGCGCTCGCCCGGAGTGCCGATCCACCTCCCGGCGCGGACGAGATGATTCGCAAATACCTCACGACCGAGACGAAACGCATCTCGGCGAAGTTCATGGACGGGGCGACCACCAAGTCAGAATGGGAGAAAATTCGCCCGCGCCTGAAGCGCGAGTTTCTCGACATGCTGGGGCTTGATCCGCTGCCCGAGAAGACGCCGCTCAAGGCGACCGTTACCGGGACGCTCGAGCGCGGCGACGTTGCGATCGAGAAATTGCACTACCAGAGCAAGCCGGGGCTGTACGTCACCGCGAACCTGTACCGCCCGAAGTCCGCGAACCCCGACCGCAAGGACGGGGGTGGCACGAAGTTCCCCGCAATCCTTTACGTGTGCGGGCACAGTGGGCGGGGGCGCGACGGCAACAAGACCGCGTTCCAGGATCACGGAATGTGGTTCGCCTCAAATGGGTATGTGTGCCTCGTCGTTGATACGCTCCAACTCGGCGAGATCGCGGGCAAGCACCACGGCACGTACAACCTGAACCGCTTCTGGTGGCACTCCCGGGGCTACACACCGGCCGGCGTCGAGTGCTGGAACGGCATTCGTGGCATCGATTACCTTTGCTCGCTGCCCTTTGTTGATGCGGAAAAGATCGGCGTGACCGGTATCAGTGGGGGTGGAGCGACGACGAATTGGGTCGCTGCGGCGGACGATCGCGTCAAGGTCGCGGTACCGGTTTCTGGCGTCAGTGATCTGGAGTGCTATGTCACCGATCAGGTCATTAACGGGCACTGCGACTGTATGTTCTTCCACAACCTCTACCAGTGGGAATGGACCACCGCGCTCGCGCTCTTCGCACCCAAACCGCTACTGTTCGCGAACAGTGACGACGACAAGATTTTCCCGATGACCGGCAACAAGCGCATCATCGAGCGCCTGCGGAAGTGCTACGCGCTGTTCGGCGCGAAGGACAACGTGGACGAACACGTCTCGAAGGGCGGGCACGACTACCGACCCGATTTGCGCGTCGCGATCTTCGAGTTCTTCCATAAGCACCTGAAGGGCGACAAGACACCCGTAAAGGATGCCGACTTCCGGAAGATCGAAGGAAAGGAGTTGCGCGCGTTCGCGGAAGACAAGGACATTCCGAAGGACGCGATCAACGCCACAGCGGATGAGACGTTCGTGCCCGCCGCGAAGGTAGCGTTACCTACGGAAAAGAATTTCAAAGATTGGAAGGCGGACTTGATGAAGCAGCTCCGCGCGAAGGTGTTTCGCACGCTGCCGGAGAAAATACCCGCGGCGAAGTTGACGCGCCCCATGCTGTCGCGTTCAGGGTTCACGGCCGAGGCCGGCATCGAGTTCGAGACGAACGAGGCGCAAGTCGAGCGCGGCGGGTTCCCTCCCGTGCCCGGCCCGCCCCCGGTGCTCGCGGTGCTGAACGCGGGTGATGTAGAAGTGGAAATGAAGAAGTGGGTGGAGCGGTTCGGGAAAAACGTCCTGGCGCTGTCGCCGCGTGGGGTCGGAGTGACCGCGTGGAGCACGAAGAACCCGCCGAACACCTCCGAGCGATCGTTCGCACTGCTCGGCCAGACGGCCGACAGCGGGCGCGTCCGCGACGTGGCCGGTTATCTTGCGCAGTGTGAGGAAAAAGACGGCAAGGTTCGGCTCGCGGGGCGCGGGCCAGCCGGTGTCATCGCGGTGTACGCAGCGCTCTTTGTACCCGGTAAGGTGAGCGAACTCATTCTCGTTGACCCGCCCATCTCGCACCGCGACGGACCATACTTCCTGAACGTGATGCGGGTGCTCGACATCCCAGAGGCGCTCGGACTGCTCGCGCCCGAGGTGAAACTCACCCTGGTAAATGAGAGGGCGAAGGACAAGGCGTTCGACCGCACGGCAGCGATCTTCGCGGCCGCCGATGTCAAAGACAAGTTCAAGCGAGAGTAGGCGGCAGAACCTACCCACCGACCCCCTCCCTAAAGGGAAGGGGAGAAAGAACCTTTGCTTCCTCCCTTCCCTTTCCTCCGGCCCGCGGGCAGCTTGTTGACAGGGCCAGGGGTAGGTTTCTTTAATTTTCGCTCAAGTTCCCTTGCGGCCCCGGGGCGCGGTGTTATAAGCCGCGTCGCAATCACGCAAACATGCGGAGGGAACCGGAATGAAGCTCTTAGCGAGCGAGGGTCGTCGCCAGTTGGTGCGCGGACTGGCCTTCGCCGGCGTCGCCGCCGCGGGATACGTCTTCGGGATCACCAGCGACCGGGCCGTAGCCCAGCAGCCGGGCGCGGGAGCCGTGCGGCCGAACGCGCCCGCCGCGTTGCCGGGAATTCGCCCGCTGCAACAGCCGACGAAGGGCGCCGTGCAGCCCGACCCGGAACGGCGGATCGCCGCGTACATCTACGGCGACGTGCCGGTCACTCGCGAAGAACTGGGCGAGTTCCTCATCGCCCGCGGCGGGCACGAGAAGCTCGAACTGCTCGTGAACAAAAAGATCATCGAGACCGAAGCCGGGCGCCGCGGGCTCAGCGTCACCGCGATCGAGGTGCAGGCCGCACTGGAAGAAGAGATGCGCGGCCTGGGCATCACCCGGGCCGACTTCGTCAAACACATTTTGCCGCGCTACGGCAAGACGCTGTACGAGTGGGTCGAGGACGTCATCAAGCCGCGCCTGCTCCTGACCAAGATGTGCCAGGACCGCGTGAAGGTCGCGGAAGAAGACTTGAGCCGGGCGTTCGAGAACCGCTTCGGCGAGCGCCGCCAGGCGAAGGTGATCTGTTGGAGCAAGGACGACCTGCGCACGGCCCAGAAGCAATGGGCTGAGGCCCGCAAGGGCGACGCGGAGTTCGACAGCATCGCAACGAAGCAAGCCGAACCGACCCTGGCCGGCGCCGCCGGAAAGGTGGCTCCCATCGGCCGGTACTCCGAGGCCACCGACACGAGCATCGAGAAGACGCTGTTCAGCCTCAAACTTGGTGAGATCAGCCAACTGTTCGACACACCGTCCGGCATCATGTGCGTCAAGCTCGTGGCGATCATCGATCCTGACAAAACGGTGAAGCTCGATGACAAGATGAAAGACGTGATTCGGAAGGAGTTGTTCGCGAAGCGCGTGGAACTGGAAATCCCGAAGTGCTTCAACGAACTGAAAGCTCTGGCGAAGCCGGTCGTGTACCTGAAGGGCGCGCCGACTCCGGCGGAGTTCCGCGAGGGCGTCGAGAACATCGTCAACCAGGCCGGCGGGGTACCGAAGGTTCCGACCCCGGTGGTCCCGGCCGGGGCCGTGTCGCTGCCCAAAGCTGATGTGCCCCCGGTCCCCAGCGGAGTGCCGTCCGCCCCGCCGGTATCGGGCGCTCCGGTTGCGCCGATTCCGATGAAGCCGTAAGTTAGAAGAAGTAACTGTGGTTCGGAGAGCAGGAGCGAAGAGGATTCGTTTCTGTTCCCCGAACCACGTGCTTTTGGGTGTTTATTTGATCTTTTTCCGTTCCTTCAGATCGTACTTCTCACCCGCGAACACTTCTTCGTAATCCTTATCGCCGTCGGGCTTTTTCTTCGTGTCGTAGAACGCCACTTTCGTTTTTCCGATGACTTCCGCGGTGCTGGCGGTGACGACGATCGCGGTGCCTTCGTCGAGCCCGATGCCGAGGTACTGCGGGTACTCTTTCATCAGCTCCGTCATGTCGGCGGTGCGCTTGCGGGCGAAGAAGTGCTGATCGACCGCGCACCCCGGCAGGTAGCCGAAACCGCGTTCGTAGCCCTCGGCGGCCATCACGGTGTTGCCGAGCGGGTGACCGCGCGGCATGAACTCGCTCTGGATGCTCGCGCCGGCCGAACTTCCGCCGATCACGCCACCGCGAACCAGCACGTCGCGGAATCGCTTCTCGGTGAGCGTACCTTCGTAAGAATCGACGAACCGCCATTGCCGCCCGCCACTGAACCACACCCCCTTCGCCTTCAGCAGCACGTCGGAAAACTTCAGGCCATCGGCTTCTTTTCGGTCGCGGGTGTGAAGGGCGACCACGTTCTTCGCCCCGTACCGCTTGAGCGCCTTTTCTTCGCTTGATTCCGGTGCGAGCGGGTCTTCCATTGCCGACGTCACGACCACGATTGTGGAATCCGGTCCGCCCGCGAGTTCGATGAAGCGCTTCCAAATCTCTGCGGCCGCACCTCCCCCACCGACGATCACGAGCGAACCCTTCGCCACCACCGGGGCGGCCGGCTTCGCGGGCGGGAACGAATCCTTCGCGGCGCGGTTGAACGCGGCCCGCTGGAGCTGGACCAGATCGAGTAGTGACCCGGGCTTGTACTCTTCGTTCGCGGCCGGTTTGCCCGCGCCCTTCGCGATGTGAACGGTAATCGGGAAGTCCCCGATCACGCGCGCCACGCGCCCGCGAATCACCACGGCGGCCTCGTCGGGAATTTCCAAACCGATGTGAGTGGGGCGCGCCGCGATCACTTTGGTTAACTTCTCGTCGATGATGAAGCCCGGCAGCAGGCCGAGACCCGCGACCGGCTCTTCTCCTACTCCGACGAGCAGGGCACCCATCGCACTTTCACCGCCGCCCGTGCCGCCGATGACCCCGCCGCGAGCGTGCAGCTTCTTCAGCTCCTTTTCGACGAGCGTTCCGCGGTACGCCGTAATTAAATTTCGGGCGTCGGTGTTGTGCAACCACACGCCGGTCGCATCTGCGAGCGGCTTGACGAAGTCCGCGTCGTCGGCCTTCTTTGGGTTGCGTGTGTGCAGAATCACTACCGATGTGGGCTTCAGTTCCTCCCACGCTTTGACGAGATCGTTGGCCCTCTCCTGCGCGTCCGGGGTCGTGAGGACCACGATCTTCGCTTTATCCTTCCCGGCGAGGTCGAAGAACGCTTTGCGCGCGTCGGGGGGCAACTTGCCTCCACCTCCGAGCACGAGCGGCCCCGGGAGGCCGCGCGGGTCGATCGGCGCCGGGAGCGGGTCCGCGGCGCGCGACCCCAGTGCGCTAAAGGTGAGCAGCGCGACGAGCGCGCCGGCGACACGGAGCGAGTGAAGTGGCATTAAAGGCTCTCCGGGGTCAGGATCGGCGCTTGGCGGTTTTCGGCAGGCCGGACACAACGGGGCGCAGCCGGAGCTTGCGTGCTACCGGTGCGCTGATCGGGTTGCCGGTGAGCGAGCACGAGGCGAGGTTCGGCATCACGGCCGGGTCGCCCAGTTCCTTCGGTCCGGTCTTCAGCGCGTTGTCGTTGAGTTCCAGTTGGATCAGGTTGCACAGCGCGGGCGCTGCGACGAGCTTGGCCACGGCAGTATCGGAGAGCTTACAGCCCTTCAGCGCGAGCCGGCGCAGCCCGGAGAACTTGGGGTCCGCGAGCTTCTTTGCAGCGGTCGCACCGACCGGGCGCCCCGACAGGTCGAGGTGGCGCAGGTCCGGCATGTTGAGCTTCGTGAGGAACCGGTTGAAGTGCGTCGGCGCCAGCCCGCGGTTGTCGAACGGCCGCCCGTCGAGGCGCAGTGAACGCAGCCCGTGCAGTGCGGGGTTGCTCGCGAGGGCCGAAAGGCACGTCGGGCCGAGCGCGTTGCCGGAGAGGTCGAGGTGTTGCAGGTTGCCGAACCGCTTGCACGCGGCGAGGGCCTTCGCGTCGGCCGGTTCGAGGGCGTTGAGCGCGAGGTTCAAGGCGCGCAGCGAGCCGGCCCACGGCGCCGATCCGAGGGCCGCGCCGCTACCCGGACCGAGGCCGCAGGTGCGCACGTCCAGAGCGTGCAGGTCGAACCCGGCCGCGCCCGCGAGCAGCGGGAACCGGTCGCCGCTCATGTCCCCTTCCCCGCACCGCAGGCGCGCGAGGGCCGGGAACGTCCGCGTGCGCGCGAACAGTTCCCAACCGGTCGCGGTGAGCGCCCCGTTGCGCGACACGTCGAGCGTGTGCAGGCGCGGGAACGCGGGTGACCGAACGAGCGCCTCGAACGTTGCGCCGGGCAGCCCGTCATCGAGCGTGAGTTCGCGTAACCGGCGAAACCAGTCCGCGTCCGCGAGGGCGCGCAACCCGGCCGGGGTCATTTCGTGGCACGCGGGCGAGAACCATTCCAGGTTGCCCCAGTGCGCGCCCGCCAGCGCCTCGGCTCCGGCGTCGCCGAATTCGACGGCGAGGGCCAGCCCGCGCAGGTTCCGCAAGTGGCGACAGTTCGCGACGAGCCGGGCCACCTCGTTCGCTTCGTCGCCGCCGTAGCCGGACACGAGCGTGAACTGTGTTAGTCCGCTCAACACCGGTTGCTTGAGCAGCGCGGCCAGTTGCGCGAGCGAGATGAAGCGCACGACGAGCCAGCGCGTCGGGAGCGCCTCGAACGCGCGTGCCAGGGCCGATGACAGCCCGCGCATGGCCTTGGCCCCGTAGCGCTCGTACCCGTCGAATTCCAGGAACCGCGGGAACCCGCGGTGCGACTGCCACCACCACAACTTCCCGCCGTCCACCGATAGGCCGCCGGGAAACGTGGGGCGCGGGCCGGGCGCGTGCGCGCTCAACCACAGGCGCAGCTCTTCGTCGCGGTCGACGAGCGCCGGGTATTCTGGGTCGTCCGGTTCCGCCGCCGCGAGCCGGCACTGCGTCCGCACGAACTCGCCCTCCTCCGTGCGCCCGTTTTCCTGCAGCCAGTCGGCGAACACGAGGCGCGCGGTGTCGTCGTCCGGGTGGCGAACGATCGCGCGGAACAGGGCATCGGCATCGGGATCGGTCATGCGGCGCGGTACTTGGTGTTCCGTAATTTGGCGATTCGTATTTCGTATTGGGTCGGGCGCATAAAGCGCGCGGGCGCGCGTTCTTTCGGGCACGAAATCCGCGGCGCTAAACGCTCACCCCGGGGCGCGCCCGGAGTCGGGCGAGCCAGCCCTTGGGCAGTCGGTTGCGGTTGAGGTCGCAGTGGCCGAGGCGCGGGAACGTTTTGGGGTTCGCGAGCTTGATCGCCCCGCGGCCCGCGTTGTTGTTGCTCAGGTCGAGGACCGTCAGGTTACCGAGCGCGGTTGAGCCGACGAGTACCTTCGCCCCCTTCTCGCGCAGGGCACAGTCCGCCAGCTCGAGTCGGGTCAGGTTCGCGAACGGGCCGCCGGCCGCGATCACATTCGCGCCGCGGACGCCGACCGGGAGGTCGCTCAGGTTCAGGTGGCGCAGGTCCGGCGCCTGCAGCGCGGTGAGGAAGTTTATCAGTGCGGCGGAATCGATGGGCGCCTTCGTACTGTTGCACCCGCGAACACTCAGTTTGCGCAGCCCGCGCAGGTGCGGGCTGCGCGCGAGGGCGGCCAACCCGCCGGGGCCGATCGGGTTATCGGACAGGTCGAGGTGCCGGAGCCCCGCGAGCTTCGCGGACCCGGCCAGGGCCTGTACGCCCCCGGACGTGATCTGGCAGTCGGAGAGATCCAGCACGCGGAGCGAACCGGCGAAGGTCGCGTTCGCCAACGCTTCCGCGCCGGCCTTGCGGACCTCGACGTTGTGCAACTTGAGGTGGCGCAGTGCCCACGATCCGCGGCACAGCATGGCGATCAAGTCGGGCGTCAGTTGCGCGTGCGAGAACTCCAAATACCCGAGGCGCGGGAACGAACCGGACGTGATGAACTTGCGGGCCGCGGTCGTCGTGGGTGTGGTGGAACCCTGGAACGTGAGCGCGCCGAGGTTCGGCATCGCGGGCAGTTCGCCGACGGCCTTGAGCGCGTCCCGGTGGTCCATTTCGAGCCGGAGCGCGCGGAGGGCGCGGAACCAGCGGGCCGCGCCGAGCGCCTTTGCCCCCGCGGGCGTGAACTGGTCGAGCGCCAGTTCTTCGAGGGCGTCCAGGGGCGCTTTGGCCAGGCGCTTCAGGTCGGGGTCGGTGATCGAGAACTCGAGATCCAGTCGGCGCAGCCCGGTCAGGTGCTTCGATTTGGCGATCGCGCGGACCGCGGTCGTCTCGTCGCCGTCGTCAACGTAGTTCAGCGCCAGCCCGCGCAGCCCGGCCGCGACCGGGTCGCTCACGAGGCCCGCGATCTCCGCGCCGTACACGTCCTCGAGCCGCAGCGCGCGCACGGTAGTGGTGGCGAACGCGACGGGCAGCGCGGCGACCATGCGCTCGACGTTCTCCTCCGGCTCTTCATCGTAATCGGTGTACGCGACCTCTTCCGGGAACCCGCGCCGGCACGAGCCGTCGTCCCCGGAGGTGAAATTGCCGAACCATTCCAGGTCGGTGGGGAGTTCGGGCGCACCGGCCGCGCCTGTGTGAGATTCGAGCCAGTGCGCGAGCTCCCCCTCGCGCTCCAGGAGCGCCGGGTACTC
Organism: Gemmata palustris; assembly: GCF_017939745.1. Lineage (NCBI taxonomy): Bacteria > Pseudomonadati > Planctomycetota > Planctomycetia > Gemmatales > Gemmataceae > Gemmata > Gemmata palustris. The sequence goes on from NZ_JAGKQQ010000001.1 coordinate 6,543,003, forward strand.
CGGGTCGTCGTAGGGGCGCTGCGCGAGCCGGCACTGCACGCGGATGTAATCGGCCCGGGCCGACGGGCCGCTCGCGGGCGACGGTCCCGCGTCCGGCCGGTGCTCGTCGAGCCAGTCCGCGTAGGCGAGGCGCGGGGTGTCTTCGTCCGCGTGCGCGATGATCGCGGCGAGTAGGGCGGCTTCGTCGTTCATGGTGGAAAAAATCATAGCCGAAGTGCGCCCGCCGCGTACACCTTCGGCGGATTTTCGCACCTTTGAATCGGGGTTGCACCGGACCCACTCCGTGCGTACCATTCTGCGTTGCCCGCGCCTATTGCTCACCTCCGGTAGAAAGGAATTCGCCCGGAAACGGCACGGATAATGGCCGCACAAATCCCACCTTCGACCCGCAACGCCGCTCTCGATAACCTGCGCGTGGTCGCGATGTTCCTCGGGTTAGTCACGCACGGCGTGCTGCCCTATACCGCCTCCGGGCTGGTCGGGTTCCCGGTGCGCGATCAGACGCGCCACCTCGCCGCCGACGTGTGCTACTTCGCGGTCCACGACTTTCGCATGCAACTGTTCTTTGTGCTCGCCGGGTTCGGCGCGAGCGCACTTGCTGCGCGGCGCGGGTCGCGCGAACTGGTCCGCAACCGGCTCGCGCGGGTCGCGCTCCCGCTCGCACTCGCGGTACTGGTTCTGTGCCCGGCGCTGCACCTCGTTTTCGCGCACCACGCGGGCGCTCGCGGCGCCAAATGGGACGCGGCCGATGTCGGCGGGTGGATCGGGCCAAACTTTCACCTGTGGTTCCTCTACTACCTCCTGATGTGTTGCGTGCCGCTCCTCGTGCTCTCCGCACTGAGCGCGCGCATTCCGGTTCGGAGCGTGCGCGCCTTCGACGCACTCACGCAGCGGGTGCTCCACTCGCGGTGGAAAATTCCCTGCGCCGCAGCGCTCACCGTGCCGCTCTTGTGGGACATGACCACGTGGTGGATCGATACGCCGAAGGGGTGGGCGCCCGAAGTTGCAGTGCTCGCGTACTACCTCGGGTTCTTCCTCGTGGGCGCGACGTTGTACCGACAGCGGGACGCGCTCGCGGGGGTCGGCCGCCGGTGGGCGCTGCGCCTCGCGGTCGCGAACCTCGTGGTGCTCCCCGCGATGCTGAAACTGACCGTGTCCGGGAACTGGGTGGAAGACGCGGTACGGGGCGCTCCGCCCGCGTGGTTGGCCGTGTGGAAGGCGGCCGCAATCTTCCTGGGCGGGTTGTACACCTGGCTGATGATCGGCGGGTTGATTGGCTTGTTTCAGAAGCACTTCTCCAGCGCCGGCCCGCGGTGGAAGTACCTCTCGGGGGCCTCGTACTGGTGCTACCTCGCGGGCTTCCCGGTGCAGGCAGCGTTTCAGGTGCTGTTCGCCCCGACCACGATACCAATGATTACAGAGTTCCTGCTCGTGAACGTGCTCACGTTTGCGGTGCTCCTCACGAGTTACGAGCTGTGCGTGCGGCACACGTGGATCGGCCTCGTGCTGAACGGGAAGCGCCCGGAGCGGAACGCCGAAGTGCGCGGGGAACCGGTCGTCATTGCGACCCGCGTGCGCGTACCGGAGGTGCCCATGTGCAGGGAAACGATAAGCCGCCCCACGCCACAGCGTATGGACCGGCGCTACGTGTTGTCCGTTACGGCTGACGGCGTGTGAAACGTTGGGTTGTTGGAGCTGCGTTTGTGCTGAGTTGGATGTGATTTGGCCGGCTATCATGTATCAACCATGAAGCCGGTCACATAATTCTTTGACTTCGTCCCGCACTAACGGTCCTGTCAAGTTATCTCGCGCCACACTGTGGGGCGATTAATGACTTTCACCCCATCATCTTGCGGAAGTCCTCGAACAGGTAGCTGGAGTCGTGCGGGCCGGCGGCGGCTTCCGGGTGGTATTGCACGCTGAACACCGGAAGTGACGTGTGCTTCAGTCCTTCCAGCGTGTTGTCGTTCAGGTTGATGTGCGTCGGGACCACGTTCGATGGGAGCGTGCTCGGATCGACCGAGAAGCCGTGGTTCTGCGTGGTGATCTCGATCTGCTTCGTGAGTTCGTTCCGCACCGGTTGGTTCGCTCCGCGGTGCCCGAACTTCAGTTTGAAGGTCTTCGCGCCGAACGCCAAACCGAGCAACTGGTGCCCCAAGCAGATGCCGAAGATCGGTTTCTTGCCGATCAGGTTCTTCACGGTGTCGATCGCGTACCCCACCGCGGCCGGGTCGCCGGGGCCGTTCGACAGGAAGATTCCGTCCGGGTTGTGGGAGAGCACTTCGTCCGCGGTCGCGGTGCCGGGAACAACGGTGACTTCGCAACCGACCTGCGTGAGACAGCGCAAGATGTTCCACTTCATGCCGTAGTCGATCGCGACGACGCGCTTGGTCGCCGGCCGGGACGGGATCACGTGATCGGCAAATTCCCCGAACCCGTTCTGCCACTTAAACGCTTGCTTCGGAACAACTTCGGAAACGAGGTCGCGCCCCTCCATGCCGGGGAACTCGCGGGCCTTTTTCACGAGTGAGGCGTCGTCGAGGTCGGCCGTCGAGAGGATGCCGTTCATCGACCCGCGCACGCGGAGCCGGCGCACGAGGGCGCGCGTATCAATACCCTCGATACCAACGACGTTGCTCGCTTTGAGGAAGCCGTCGAGGGAGTTGTTCGAGCGGAAGTTGCTCGGTACCCGGGTGAGTTCACGCACGATGAACCCGGCGACCTGCACGCGGGTGGATTCTTGGTCGTCCGGGGTGGTGCCGTAGTTGCCGATGAGCGGGTACGTCATCGTCACGATTTGCCCGGTGTACGACGGGTCCGTGAGCACCTCTTGGTAGCCGGTCATGGACGTGTTAAACACGACTTCGCCGGTCGTTTCGCCGGTCGCACCGAACCCGCGGCCGGTAAACACGGTGCCGTCCGCCAGAGCTAATTTCGCTTGCATGTGGTGAGTTTCGTCCTCGTCGTTACGGTGTGTAATCCCGGCGCAAACTCGATGTATCTTACGAATGCTGTGGCCGATCGAATATGATGTCGGGAACGATTCGCGCCGTCGGGACGTCCAAAAAGTGAAGACTGGCCCCAAACTTCCTCTCGCTTGGGGCGGGAAGCCGGACTTATGCCAACACCTCCGCCACTCGATCGCCGCAAGTTTTTTGGCTCGGCCGCGGCGCTGTCGCTGTCGGCGGCCGCCTACGGCAACGTCGTGGGCAGCAACGAGCGCGTGCGGATCGCGTTCTTGGGGTGCGGTGGCCGGGCGCAAGCCCATATCGACCTTGTGAATAAGTTCGCGGCCGAGGGCAAGCCGGTTACGCCGGTCGCGGTGTGTGACGTGTGGGACGGGCTCGAAGACGAGTACGATGTTCACTTCGGCGGGAAGGTCACGCGGCGCCGGTACGCGCAGGGGCTTTACCCCTCGGCGCGAAAGTGCCGGCTTGACCGCGCCGACAAGACGCACGTCACGAAGGATTACCGCGTCGTACTCGACCGGGCGGACGTGGACGCGGTGTGCATCACCACGCCGGACCACTGGCACGGGCGCATGACGATCGATGCACTCGCGGCCGGCAAAGACGTGTTCATCGAGAAGCCGATGACGCGCACGGCGGAAGAGGCCGTGGCGGTGGTGGACGCCTGGAAGCACACCGGCCGGGTGGTAACAGTGGGCGTGCAGGCGATGGCCGACGCGGTCTGGATGCGGGCCTTCGACGCGATCCGCACTGGCACCATCGGGCACGTCGCTCACGCACAGACGGGCTTCTTCCGCAACGACGTTCGTGGCCAGTGGCGGTTCTACCGGCTCGCGAAGCAGATGACGCCCAAGACCGTCGACTGGGATCTGTTCCTCGGCCACCAGTTCGAGTGTGCGGGAAGCCGCGTCGGTCCCACCCCGCGCGAGCAGCCGTTCGACCGCGCCGCGTTCGCGCAATGGCGGTGCCTGTGGCCGTTTAGCGGCGGGCCGTTCACCGACATGCTCACGCACCACGTCACACGCATGAGCGCCGCGATGGGGGTGCGGTTCCCGGCCCGCGTGACCGCCGGCGGCGGACTGTACCTCGAATACGACGGGCGTGATGTTCCCGATGTGGGCACTGTGGTCGCGGATTACGAAGAAGGCTGCCAGCTCGTCGTCACTGCAACGACCCTGAGTGGCTACCCGATCGAAGAAGTCATTCGTGGGCGGTTAGGTGCGATCAAGTTCGTGAAGGGCGGGTTCCAGGTGTTCCGCGACGATCCGACGCGCGGCGCGAGTTTCCCGGCGCGGATGGAGCAAGCGCCCGAAGCGGCCTCGTTCGAGAGCGTGGAACCGCCGCGAAACGATACCGAAGCGTTGTGGGAGAACTTCCTCGACTGCGTTCGAGCCAAGCGCCAGAGTACGTTCAGCCCGCCGGACCTGGGGGCAGTGGCCGTTACGACTGCGGCAATGGCCGTGCAGAGCTACCGCACGGGTCGGGCGCTCTTCTGGGATCGCGAGAAGCGAGCGATTACGACCGCGGATTCGACGTGGGCCGAACGGTGGGAGAAACGCAGCAAACAGGGCGGACGCCCAAATCAGGTCTTCGGGTGGAGCGGCGGTGACGGCGGCACCGTGCAACCGCCGCCGCACCAATCGCTCGCCGGCCCCTGGACGAACGGTAAAGACCCGGCCGTGTGAGAACGGTCTTATGCTTTACGCATTCAGGAGTGACACATTGCCCCAGGTCTGGAAGTTGTGCGTCAACAGAGTGGCCAGCTTCTGGCGGTGTTTGGTCGTCAGATCAGCCAGGCACCCGTCGATGGCGTCCTGAAACTTTTTGAAATCCTGATGGTGGCGGCTGTTCAGAACTTCCATCTTGACGAACTTCCACAGTCGCTCGATCAGGTTCAGGTTGGGCGAGTAACTCGGCAGGAACAGCAACTCGATACCCAACTCCTTGGCCGCGCCCTGCACCAACGCGCACCGCTGGTACCGGGCGTTGTCCATCACCAACGTGACCGGTATCGGCATCCCTCGGTTCGCGATCGTGCGGAGCAACGCACACACCGAGGTCGCCGTGATGTAGGTCGTGTTGATCTCCGTCACCAGTTCGTGCGTGACCGCGTTGAGCGCGCCCAGCACGTTGTACCGCTGCCGGCCACTCGCCGCCCGCACATACAGCCGCACGAAGCACCACACCCACCCCAGGAACGACGCCAACACGAAGTGCGACGCGTCTACGAAATACACGGTCCGGTTACCGCCCCGAGCCTGCGCCAGCTTCGGTTCCAGTTCCGCCTTTTAAAAAGTCCGCCTGCGTTCGGGCGTGTTCCACGACGGTCTTCTTCGGTGGGACCGGGATTGGGGCCACCTTCAGGCACTTCATCCCCAGGTCGTCCTTCAGGAACTTACGGACCCGTGATGGCTTCCGTCGGACGCCGGTCCGCTCCTCGATCCGCCGCGCCGCGTCGTGAGCCGTGTGCGGCGGACGCGCGCGGAACTCCTCTTCGATCGTGGCCCGGTGCGGCGTCAGGGCGCTGGGCTGGCCTTTCCAACCGAACGACCGGACGCCGTCCAGACCTTTGACCGCGAAGATCCGCAGCACCCGCTGGACCGTGGACCGCGACACATTGGCCAGCTCGGCGATGCACCCGTGGGTCTGGTTCTTGCTCTTGAGCCAAAGGATCTCCATGCGCTCCTGAACGCGCGGGTCCGGGTGCCCATACCGATCACGCGCGATCGCTTCGACCACGGCCTCGGGAAACGAATATGTGGGGCGCATCATCGGCCTCCCGAATACGGATTACGGCGACAGGCCTATCCTCTGCTGACGAGCGCTGACCCGCAAGGACGACTTGTGTCACTTCAGGGGACGCCGAGAATAGTTCTGGTTGGGCAGTAGCAGAAACTTCAACGGGGTGGTGAAGCCAATGTGCTTCACTACCCCGTTGAAGTTTCGTCCGATCAGTTTGTTATCAGTTCCGAGCGCCGAGCGAGGTCATGATCGGCTGCGATTGCGTGGCAGGCAGGTTCAGTTTGCTCACGGCGGTGTCCGCGCTACCGAGCATGTCACGCAGGGTCTTGCGGAACGACTCGAACTGCGCTTGCAGCGCGTCGCGCTCCCCCGTGCGGGTCTTCACTTCGGTCTTCAGTGCGTCGCGCTCGGTTGCTGCGGCGGCTTGAGTTTGCTCCAGTTCTTTCTTGGTCTTCGCGGCCAGTTCCTCACTCGCGGCGAGCTTTTGGCGGAGCTGGTCGCGGGCCGTAATCGCGCCGCGATAGTCGTCTTCGAGCTTCTGGACCTTAGCGGTTGCGGCGGCGCCATTTTCGGTCGGGGTCGCGCCCGGTCCCTTCGCACAGCCGTAGACGCCGAGGATCGTTACGAGCAGGAAACCGAGAACTTTGTGCGAACGCGCCATGAGTGAGTTCTCCTGAAGCCGGACTCTGCCCGAGGCAGGTGCCCGGAATAATTGGGAAAGCTTAACTGACTTGTGTCAGCGACTCATTTTGTTTCGGCACCCACTGACTACCCTCTTCACGCAAACTCACCCCGTTTCCAGACCGGTAAAGTCACCCCAGGGTGCGGAGTTGACGAAGGCGCGGGTTGTGCGAATTGCTCCAAAATTACTCCTCCGTGGTGCCGTTGAAGAGCCCTAAATAGCTGTGGTAACGGCGGCTTGTGATGAACCGGCGGGCGACCGCGTCCTTGACGGCGCAGCTCGTTTCGTGCGTGTGGGTGCAGTCCGGGAAGCCGCACAGCGGCACGAACGGCCGGAATTCGGGGAAGTAGCCCTCCATTTCCTCCGGGCGCGCTTGCCAGAGGGAGAGCTGCCTTACGCCAGGGGTGTCCACCACCCAACCGCCGAAATCCAGCCTGATGAGCTGCGAATAGGTGGTCGTGTGGCGGCCCTTTTGGTTCACCTCGCTCACGGATTTCACTGCGAGGGCGAGTTCTGGCTGAATCGCGTTGAGGAGCGACGACTTACCCACACCGGACTGCCCCGAAAACACGGTCGAGCGCCCGCGGAGCTGTTCACGGAGCCGGTCCACGCCGGCGCCCGTGCGGGCGCTGCACAGGAACACCGGCACCCCGAGTTGCGCGTACAGCCCGATCAAAGATTGGAGCTCGATCGCGTCCGCGAGGTCGGACTTGTTCAGGCACAGGACGGGTTTCAAATCGCCCTGTTGTGCTGCGGCGAGGTAGCGGTCGATGAGGTGCGGTTTCAGGTTAGGTTCGACCAGCGACATAACAATAACGAGCTGATCGATGTTCGCGACCAGCACGTGCTCTCGGCGCCGACTCGCACGGGTCAGAACGCCGTGACGCGGTTCGACGCGCTCGATGACGCCCTCTTGAGCGATGGTCGGTGTTCGAGATTCGGTTTTCGGGGCCGGAACTTCGGCCGGCTCAGTCGCGGGTTCCGCCGGAATCTGTTCTTCTCCGGCCCCGGTCGCCTGATCCCGGCTCCCCGTTCCCGTCAGGCGAATCCACACCACGTCCCCGGTCGTGACCACGCTGCGCTCGTCGGTCGCGAGGCTCTTGAGCAGCCGGCGCACCGCACAGCGAAAGACGCGGCCGTCGTCCGTTTCCACGACCGACGCGAGCCCGTGAACGCGCAGCACGCGCCCGCGGAGGCACTCGTCCGCGTTCACCGACGGCATGGTCGAGCCGTCGGCGGCCTCGTCCTGCACGACGGTTCGGTAGCGGGACAGGTTCCCCTTCGCGCGCACGCGCTCGCTGGACCGCGCGTCATCCGCGCGCCCGTCGCCCTCCTGGTAGTCGCGGGTGATGTCGTTCTCGCGCGGCGGCTTCTCGCGGTTCTTCCGCAACTCGACGCGGACTTTCTTCTTCTTGCTCATGTGGTGATTCTACCCGTTCGGGCCTCGCTCTGCGGCGCGATCCTTGACACGCGCCTCCCGCCTGCGGACACTACACCCCGCGTTCTCTCCCGCCGTTCGGAGCCAATCTCATGCGCTGCCTGCTGCTGCTCGGTGCTTTTTCTGCGGTGCCCGCGTTCGCCCGGGGCGACGACGTGTCCGTCGCCGTTGGCAAGGACGCGATCGAGTTCAAGGTGGGGTCGACCGTGGTCGCGAAGTACGCCACCGCGGATTCGGTCGCCAAGCCCTACCTGTACCCGGTACTCGCGCCGAACGGGGTCGGCGTCACACGCCCCTGGCCCGTTGAAAAGGACACGCCGGGTGAGGCGACCAAAGACCACGTTCACCAGAAGTCCGTGTGGTTCTGTCACGGCGACGTGATCCCCGAAGGCATCGAATTGAAGATTAAAACGACCGAGAAGGGGGGTAAAGGCGTGGATTTCTGGAGCGAGGCGAAGGACAACAGCGGCCCGCGGCACGGGAAGATCGCGTGCGTGAAAGTGGGCGCGCCGAAACAGCACGCGAAGAACCACGCGAGCGTCGAAACGCACAACGAATGGCGCACCCCGGACGGCGTGAAGATCATGGACGAGGTCCGCGTGATTCACTTGGTCGACGGTAAGGAGGGGCGCACGTTCGCGTTCGAGATCACGCTGAAAGCGAGTGTGTGCCCGATCACGTTCGGCGACACCAAGGAGGGTTCGTTCGGCATCCGGGTTCACGACGGGCTGCGGCCGAGCGAGAAAACCGGTGCGACCGTGACCACCGCCGAGGGCACAACGGTGAACCCGCCGGCCAAGGACAACCTGCCGATTTGGGGGCACCCCACCGAGTGGATCGACTACTCGGGCACGCTCGATGGTAAGGAAGTCGGCATCGCGGTGTTCGATCACCCGGCTAACCCGAAGTCGAACTGGCACGTTCGCGCTTACGGCCTCAACGCCGCGAACCCGTTTGCCCGAAAGGGGAGTGGCTTCCCGTCCCAGAAGGACAACACGGAACTGCTGAAGATCGCGAAGGGTGGCGAAATGAAGCTGAAGTACGCCGTGTACGCGCACATCGGCGACGCCAAGACGGGCAAGGTCGCGGAAGCGTACTCCGAGTTCAAGAAGTGAGCCGTGGTGAGCGCGAACTTCAGCAAGCATGGCCACAAAGGGCACAAAAGAAGGCAGAGATCAGAAGACAGAAGCGTGTTGTTTTTGTAGCCCCGGATGGGGGCGACCGAGTGTAGCCAGGGGTGGAGCAACGCGCAACCCCTGGTAGACAACACGCACAACCCCTGACAGCCGGCACGCAAATGACCGATCACCGTGGTTCGTGGGAGCCCGCCAGGGGTTGCGCTTCGCCTTCGGCTACGCTGCACCCCTGGCTACCATCGGTCGCCCCATCCGGGGCTACAAAGGCGTTTCGGATTCACATCACTTCGGGACCATCAGCGTGAATGGGGGTACGAACGCTTGCAGCGCGGTGAGGAGCCCAACGATGCCCGCAAGTAGGATGCTGTGCCCGATGACGGCTTTGAAGATGTCGGCTTCCTTGCCCACTTGATTCGTGCCCGCGGTCGCGACGCAGATGCTCTGCGCGTCGATCATTTTGCCCATCACCCCACCAGTGCTATTCGCAGTGCAAATCAGCGTTTGCGCCTGATCGAGCGTGAGGTGTCTCATCGCGTCGGCGTGGTGCGCGTTCCACACCTCGGTCGCGGTGATCTTCTGGAGCCCGCCGAATAGGGCGTTGCTTCCCGCGTCGGTGCCGGTCAGGAACACGCCGAGCCAGCCCAGCATCGCGGCGAAGAAAGGGTACAACACGCCGGTCGCGGCGAACGCCACGCCGAGGGTCGCGTCCATGCCCGCGTACTTGGTGACGTAACTCAATCCGAGCATGAACGCGATCGTCGGAATCGGTATTCGCATTTGGTACGCAGTTTTCCGCGCGAACGCTTTCATCTGCGCCCACGTCATATTCAGCAGCACCATCGAGAGTAAGGCCGCGAGCAACACCGGCGTGCCCGGGGCGGTCAGCCAGTTGAACCGGAAGACGGCCGATTCGAGCTTTTTCTCGTCGGGGGTACCCGGCGGGATCAGCCTCTCGGCGCGCACGACCTGCTTGTGCAGCCCGGGAATTTCGATGTCGTAGTACGTCTTCAGGCCGGACAGATCGAGCGCGTGGGATTTCTTCGTTACGGGGTCCGTTTCCAGGTATTTAACGTACCCGCTACCGACCAAACAGAGCGCCATCAAGATCCACGGCATCCACGCGAGCGCGACCGAGCCGACCGTGAGCGGCGGCTCCGCGTTCGCGGAATTCAGAGCGGGGAGTGCGGAGCGGAGGAGCTGTTCGACCTCTTCCCGCGCGTGCTCGGATTGCGGATCGTGTGGTTTGTCGGCGCTCCGCGCTCCGAACCCCGAACTCTGCGCTTCTTCCGGGAATCGCCACTCTTCGCGCGGCTTCCACACGAATTTGAGGAACAGTGCGAGTGTGACGAGTGAGAACAGCCCGCCGCCGATGTCGGTGAGCTGCCAGATCGGTGGGAGCCCGTAGGCGTGTGCGGTCGCGAAGAAGAACTGGAACAGCGCGAACGACCCGCCGCCCACGGCCAGCGCCGGCCAAATAGCCAGCGTCTGGCGCCACGAACACATGCACTTGACCATGTAGAACGGGATCAAACATGATAGAAACGGGAGTTGATGCCCGCACATGATACTAATTTTATCGGCGGACACTCCGCTTGATGTTTCGAGTGTGATAATCGGCACACCCAGCCCGCCATAACAAACCGGCGACGTGTTCGCGATCAAGCATATCACCGCGGCGCGGAACGGCGGAACACCCAAACCTACCAACATCGCGCCACAAATCGCGACCGGCGAACCGGCCCCGGCCGCGCCCTCCATGAACGCTCCGAACGCGAACCCGATTAGCACCGCCTGCACGCGGGCGTCTCGGCTGAGGCTGCCGATCGAGCGCCGGATGACCGTAAACTGGCCCGTTTCCACCGTCACGTTGTAGAGCAGCATCGCCGCGAACACGGTCCAGCCGATCGGCATCAGCCCGAACGCGGCCCCGTACCCGAACGACGCACCGGCCATGTCCAGCGGCATCCCGTACACGAGCCACGCGAGGACGATCGCCAGGACCGCGCCCGCGGCGCCGGCCCAGCTCGCGAGCCAGCGCCGCCCGACGAGGAGGTAAAAGAGCACCAGTACCGGCAGCGCGGCGACGACGGTCGAGAGGAGTGCGTACTCCCCGACCGGCAAAGGGTTTAAATCTTGGACGTAAGCAAACAGCATGGGAGAGACCTTGGGCAGCGTGAAAACCAGCCCGCGATGCTACCGTCGTTTGTGCAACGTGCCAAGTTTCAAGTTGCGGCGAGCCGGATTAGGTGCTGCGAGCCGGGGGCGGGAATTTGTCCCGTACCGCGGGTCCGAGGCGCAGGGGACGGGCGCGTTCGGACCGGTTCCGATTGTATCAATTGGGGGAACCGGTTGCGGGCCAAGTGGCATCAAATGCGGCTCCAATTCCATATGACCGTGTGAGATTCGCTGATAGGTAGAACTGGTACAACTGTTCGCTTCTCGTTAGACGTTAGATTGCCACGCAGATTCTCGATTTTCCGCCCCTTACCGACCTTGGTTTGCTTTCCCAAACTACTCGGCGCTGTCATATCTATCGCAGGCACATTGAGACCCACGGACGTAATCAGCGGCGAATGGATGGTCGCGACGGACGTGGGAGTGCCGAAACCCGGAGCTGTAAAGAGGGTCACCATGAGCGTTCTGCGTATCAAGGCGTGGATCATGACCGCCGCATGTGCGGGCTTGATCGGTTTGGCGGCCGGGGACGCACACGCGTTCTGCGGCAAGTTGTTCAGCAAGAAGGATCCCTGTGCCGACCCCTGTGCGAACCCGTGTGACAGCGGGAAGGGTGGCCTCCGCGGGCTGTTCGCCGGGCGCGGTGCGACCACCGTCGGCGATTGCAACCCGTGCGGCCCGACCGGCCCCGTGACGCCGGCCCCGGCGCCCGCGCCGGTCACGCAAAAGGTCAAGGTCACCGAGTGGGTGCCCACGGTCGTCGAAGAGACCGTGACGGTGCTGAAGCCGGTCACCAAGACGGAAACGTACACGGCGCACAAGTGGGAGTGCGTCCCCGAGACCGTCACCTGCCAGGTGACGGTGAACAAGCTGGTCACCGAGAACGTGGTCGAGAACCGGACGGTGACCGAGCGCGTCCCGGTGCAGAAGACGATCACCGTGAACGAGCGCGTCCCGGTGCAGAAGACCGTCACCGTGAACGAAACGCACTGGAAGTCGGTGATGGTGACGGAGATGAAGAGCAAGACCGTGACCCACAAGGTCTCGGTGCCGTACTGCAAGGAACTGCCCCCGTCGCTGTCCGACCGCCTGCACAAGATCTGCGACCCGTGCTACACGCCGTGCCCCCGCACCGTGAGCGGGTGCAAGACCGAAAAGCACCGCGAGACCGTGTGCGAACCGGTCACCGTGTGCAAGAAGGTCGCCGAGTGCGTGCCGGTGACGAAGACGATCTGCACCTATGAGTGCCGCCCGGTCCAGAAGACCGTCTGCACCTACGAGTGCGTGACCAAGGTGGTCCCGACGACCGTGTGCAAGACCAAGTGCGTGCCGACCGTCGAGACCGTCACCAAGACCGTCAACGTCCGCAAGTGCGTGGCTTACCAGGCGACCCGCCAGGTGACCGTGTGCGAACCCGTGCAGGAGAAGGTCAAGGTCACGAAGATGGTGGCCAAGGAAGTTGAGAAGGACGTGGTCGTGTCCAACGCCTGCAGCACCGGCTGCGACACCGCCTGCACCCCGGCCCGCGCCGGTCTGCTGGACCGCCTCAAGGCCGGCCTCGGTGGTCTGAAGGGCAAGTTCGGCAAGAAGCACAGCGACTGCGGGTGCGCTCCCGTGGCCCACGGTGCGGCCGCCGGCTGCTGCCACTAAGCCGACTAGCAACGAGCACGACTGACCGGGCCACCCGTTCGCCCGGTTGAGTCTCCCCGCCCAGGCTCCCTCACCTGGGCGGGGCTTTTTTCTTTGTTGTCAGTCGAAGGTCGTAAGGTCGAAAGTCATAAAGTCGAAGACACCCATTCCGGAAGTCTTCGACTTTATGACTTTCGACCTTACGACCTTCGACTGATTTGCGACTGACTTTCGACTCGACTGATGACCGCGTTACGGTACCGAAAACTCGCGCGCGGCTTTCTCGGCTTCTGCGGTCGCTCGTGCGTTGGGGTGCTGTTTCCGCAACTGGTCGAGCATGGCCTTCATCTGCGCCAGTGCTTGCTGATGCTTGGACTGGAAGGCCGGTTCCGCGGGGTTAATGCTCCCCTCTTGTCCCCGGAGCCTGCCGGCGAGCTTCTCGATTTCGGCCGCCTGGGTCCGGGCCTTCAACTCCGCGGCAACAGCCTTGTCGATGCGCAGGTTCGACACCAGGGTGGTTGCTTTGGTACCGACTGGGGTGTTCTTGAAGCTCACCACGAGTTTCTCGGCACCCATGAACGCACTCACCGGGTCGGTTTTCGCGCTCGCCTGGGCTTCCGTGAGGGCCTTCTGGCCCGGCGCGAGGATGAGTTCCTGGAGCTTCTTCGCCTTCGCCTTGATGTCTTCGTCGGAAGACGTTGTCAGCGGAGCCAACTTGGAGATGACAGAAACCGGGCTCGCTCCGGCCGCGAACGCATCCGCGACCGGCTTGAACGCTTTCGGCACCTCGTCTGCGCCGCACGCCGTCGTCAGGAGCAGTTTCCCGATTGCGGCGCGGACCGGCTCTTCGATGTCGTAGGCCGACCCGCGGTGGACGCACTTTCCGGTCGAATCGAACACCAGGGCGTGACCGCCGAGCTGGGACTTGAACTCGGTGCCGCTCCCCTCTTTCACGAAGGCGTTTTTGACGACCGTGGCCCGCGCGCTGCGCTTCTCCGCGTCCGCTTTGATTTGGTCGTCTTCGCGAACAATGGTGTTCGGGCACACGACCACCAATCCGTAGGGGCCCAGGTCGCCCTGGAGCCGGTCGAGGCGGTCCAGGACGTTCGCGTGCAACCCGCCCCAATACCCGATCAGAACGACCTTCCCGGCGAGCTTGTCGGCCGCCACATCGGGGCCAGAGATCACCGGGCCGAACTTCACATCCGTGGGGAGGGACAGGTCCAGGTTGCCCTTTTCCGCGTGCGGTGGGGGGGCTTTCGCCACCTTGCTCGCGGTGGCGCCGGACCAGAGCGCCTCCATCGTCTTGAACGTCACCGGGTCGTGCTTCTTCAACTCGTCGCGGTTGTGGGGGTAGTAGTGCAACCGGTCGAGGTAGGTGCAGCTCAGTTCGGCGAAGAACTCGCGCGGGTTGGTCGCGGCGTAGAAGTCCTTCTCGTAGAGCTTCCGCTCCATCGCCTGTTCGTAGGCGGACTTGATCCCGGCGTGGTCGTACCCGAACAATTGGTCGTGGACCGCGTGGGCGAATTCGTGGAGCAACAGGCACGAGGTGCGGGCGTCGTACTTCGGCTGGCGCTGTTCGGTCAGTGATTTGAGTGTGTGGACGGTGACCGCCTTGGCCTGGAGCGGGTGCCGGCCTTCCTTCACCATCTGTTGCGGACCGCCGCCGTAATACGACGCGAGCGCGGTCCCGGACCGGCCGTTGGACAGTGTGACCTTTTCGTCCCAGTCCACGAAGACCGTCAGCCGGCGGAGCAGATCGACCGCCTTCGGCGAGAGCATCTTGATGAGCAGTTTGCACTCGTATTCCAGAACCTCGAGCGGCGGGCGCTCGTACTTCGAGGCGTCCGCGTTCAGTGCCTCCTCGCTCATGAGGAAGGTGAACCCCTCGATCTTCTTCGTCTTGCGCCCGGCGACCGGTTCGTTCTTGTCGGCCTTCGCCGCTTTGTCGCCCGGTTTGGGCTGTGGTTTTGGTTCCTGGGCGCCGGCGGTGAGCCAAACGCAACTCGCCAGAGCGAGTAGGGCGGGCACGAAGCGCATACCAAGAACTCCCGGGGGCTATTTCGGTTCGGTTTCGTTCGATTAGTGTACGCGCGAAAATGAGGGAGCAAACGGCGCCGCTGGGGGCGCCCGGAAGGCGCGGGAGCGGGCGCGCACGGGTACACGAAATCTGGTACACTCACAGCACCGTTCGCTGGAGGTTTCGCATGATCCACCGTCTGGCCGTCGCCGTTATCGTTGTGCTCCTCGCCGGTTCGCCCGCGTTCGCTCAACTCGACCCCGAACCCAAGCAACCGTGTTTGTGGCGGGTCGTGATCTCGGTCAAGCCGCACCCGCTGTTGACGCAGGATTTCTGCGACCGGCTGAAGCGCGACATACTCGCCGCGCTGCAACCCGGGTTGGGGGGCCTCGGTACGGTCGAAGTGTCGGACCTCGCCGACCTCGTGCGCGACGGAAAGGAACCGCTGTGGCTGCAATTCGGCGAGAAGGGATTCGCGGCCTTGGACGCCCCGCGCGACCTCAGCGGCGCGAAGACACACTTCCTCAAAGTCGAGTACCGCGACGGCAAAGTTCACATGGAGTCGCGGCAGTACGACGGGTTTACGGGGCTTTCGTCCCCGGTCGTGCGCGCGCAATCGACGCGGGCGCTGGAGTTCGCGGGCCGCACCGCGGGGCTGATACTCGACCGCGATTTCGGGCTCGTGGGTACTGTGGAAGCCGTCGCCGGGAAACCGGACGAGGCGAAGGTACTGATTCGCGGCTCGGGGCTCGGTCCGGTAAAGGATCTCGTGCAAAACGGGGACGTGTTCGCCGTGGCCGCGGTCCGCAAGACGAACCGCCCGGCCCCGCCGCCGGTTCGCACCGCGACGGGCAAAATCATCAACCCGCCGCCGGGTTCGGTCCCGCCGCCCGGCCTCACTTCGACCCCGCGCGACTTCACGCTGCTGAAGGTGACCGATGTGGGTGCCGACGGCACGTGCCGGTGTGCGGTGCTCACGCGCTACCAGACCGCGATGCCCAGCACGGGCGGTGTCATCGGCTACCGTGCCATGAAACTGGGTACGGTGAAGGCCCCTGTTGCGGTGCGCCTGGTGAGCAGCGAGGGCACGGTATACAAGACCGCGTCGGCGGTGAACGTGCGAGCGAGCGACAGCGGTTTCGTGGTCGCCGGCGCGGGCGACCAGAAGGACGTGTGCAAGTTCCACTCACCGACGGCCCAGTTCCGTTCGGACCGCGCGCTATCGGGCGTCGCGTGCGTGACGGTCGCACTCGGGCCGTCGCAGGCGAAGCAGTTCCCGGTACCGATCCTCAACGACGAGCCGATCACGATTCCGTTCGACATCGACCCGGCGAAGGAGGAGCGGGCCGCGTTCGAGCGCTCGGTGCTCGCCGCGGCGAGTGCCGCGGCCGACGCCCGGCTCGCGCAGTCGGTGTGCTTCGATGCGGTCGCGGACCTCATTAAGAAACAGAAGAACGCCGAGGCACTGGCCCGCGTGAAGGGCGGGTTCGACAGCGCGGACGCTGCCGACAAGAGCCTGACAGACGAACTGGCCCGGCTCAAAGAGCAGTCGAAGACGGTCCAGAAGGCCGAGAGCGTGGACGCGATCTTGGCCAAGATGGGGCAGAACGTTGCCGCGCTGAAGGCGTACAACGAGCAACTCGCCAAGCACATCAAGTTGCTCGAGGAGATCGTGAAGCGCGAGAGCGACCCGACCATCGCGGCGCGCGAGGTCCAGGCGCAAGCGATCAACGCCCGGATCGCCATCCTCCTGGCCAGCGGCGACGTCGACGAGGCGCTCGCGGCCTACGACCAACTGTTCGCGCTGCTGCCCGGGGACGCGGAGGTGAAGAAGCGGAAGGACGAGCTCGCGGCCCAGTGGAAGATCAAGGACGATGCGCACCAGAAGGCCCGCGACTACATACTCAAAACGTGGCCCGCGATCGCGACGATCCCGGATTTCGACGAGAGCCTCAAGCACATTCGCACTGCGGTGGACGTGTGCAAGAAGCACGGCGACAAGTTGACGGTCCGCAAGCTGCTCACGGTGTTCCCCACGGCCGCGGTGAAACTCAACGAGCTGGTCGCCCCGCTCGACCCGGCGAGCGAGGCCGACCGCAAACTGGCCAAGACCGCGGAGGGCGTCGGTAAGGTGATGGGGGCGCTCGAACAGGAACTTCGCAAGTTTGTTGAGGGCTGAGCGGAAGGCAGATGGCAGAAGAAGGCAGAGCCGCGGATCAACGCAGATAACGCGGATCAGAGATCAGAGAACAGAGAACAGAGAACAGAGAACAGAGAACAGACGGCCGAGGTGTTGTTTTTGTCGCCCCGGATGGGCGTCCGATGGTAGCCAGGGGTGGAGCGCTAGCGCAACCCCCGGTAGACATCACACACAATCCCTGATAATCGGCACACAAATGACCGAGCCCCGTGAGGGGCGACAGGCCCAACTGAAGGCTCTGTCGCCCCTCACGGGGCTCGGTCTCATTTCGTTTATGAGTCCCGGGGTTCGTGGGAACCCGCAGGGGGCGCTGTGCCTTCGGCTGCGCTCCGCCCCTGGCTACCGTCGGTCGCCCCATCCGGGGCGACAAAAACAACACACACCTCGGCCGTCTGTTCTCTGTTCTCTGTTCTCTGTTCTCTGATCTCTGATGCTGATCGGCACTTCGCGTTACGGGGT
Source organism: Gemmata palustris (assembly GCF_017939745.1). Lineage (NCBI taxonomy): Bacteria > Pseudomonadati > Planctomycetota > Planctomycetia > Gemmatales > Gemmataceae > Gemmata > Gemmata palustris. Next base: position 6,560,453 of record NZ_JAGKQQ010000001.1, read on the forward strand.
CAAGCCGAAATCCCGAGCGTTGATGAAGTACGGTGTGCTGAAGTTGCGGTTCTTCGACGGCACTTTGGCGCGCTGCTTTTGGATCGCCGCTATGAACTGGATGATGGTATCCTGGACCTTCAGTTCGGAGTTGTTGTCGAGCAATTTCGCGCCGCTCAGGGTGTTCCCGCCCTTTACTTCCTTAATGAACGTCTGATCGATGGGGTTGAGGTTGAACGCCTTGGCCCGCCGCGGGTCGCCGACCAGCACTTCGTTGTAGAAGAACTCGCTCTGTTTTTTCCCGACCGCGTCTTTGTCCGCGTAGAGGAACAGCATCGGGTTGTTCTCGCGGATCTTGGGCGCGTAAGTGCTGATCCATTTTTTCGCGTTCGCTTCGGAGATGGAGGGCGGGCGGCTGGGGCTGAGCCACACGGCACCCGAGATGTCCTGCCCGCCCTCCGTCTGGAGTTGCCCGACGAGGGGTTGCGGCACGTAGTCGTAGCCGGGCACGCCCACCCCCAACTGGCCCTCTTTCGGGAACACCGCCGGGCGCTGCCACTCGGCCGCGAGCCACGCGACGCCCAGGGTGGCCGCGTCACCGGCCCCGATCAAGTAAATCGAACTACAATTCAGAGTCTTGTTGTCGTTCTTCGAGTCGAGGTGGACGCGGACCGCGGCCAGGTCGTTGAGGTATGCCGGGAGGTACCGGTCGGCCCGAGTCGGGCTCAGATCTTTGAAAAACAGTTCGTTCTTGAGCGGCTTCTTCGGGGGGCCGCCCTTGATGTACCCGTTGAAATTAACGGCGCCCCCGTTCAAGAACGGGTTGGTCCAGAACTTCTTCGGGTCCTTGATGTCCGTGCTCTTGCCGTGCCCGCGCCAGTCGAACCGGAACACGTGGTACCCCGACTCGTTGAGGCGCCCGGCGAGACCGGCCCAGTCCCCCTTCGTCATGTCCCGGTCCGGCCCGGGCGGGTACAGGAGGATCACCACCGGCGCGGTCGCCGCGTCCTTGGTGGTGGCGTGGAACAGGCCCTTCAGTTGCACGCCGTCCGCCGTCAAAAACGATTCCTCGGCCGGTGCCTCGCCCTTCGGCTGCGCCGCGACCGGTGCGGTGTGCAGGGTCGAGAGCCCGATCGCCGCAGCGAACGCAACCGGGGCAGCTAACCAGCGTCGCATGATCTGTCCTCGTGAGCGAGATGGGAGCGGTACATTGAGGAACGTATTTGGATCATACGTCGTTGGCGCGCGAGACGCCAGCGACGAGCGGTGGCCAAATGTAAGGCGCGAGTGCAAAAATTGAACACGCTGCGCTCGCCGCGGTTCCCCTTTACCCGATGAACTGTTCGAGAAACTTGCGGCTCTGGCGGAGCGCGCGCTGGCGCTCGGCGAGCGAGCCCTCGAACGCCCGGTCCTCCACTTCAATGCACACCGGGCCGGTGTATCCCACATCCGTCAGTGCGGCGAAGAACTCGCCCCATTTGACGTCGCCCAGCCCCGGCAGCTTCGGCACGTGCCAGCCCAGCCCGAGAACGCCCACGTCGTAGAGCCGGGCCGAATCGACGCGCTCGTCCTTCGCGTGAACGTGGACGATGCGCGACCCGAACTCGCGCACGGCGCGCCCGCAATCGATGAACTGCCAGACCAGGTGCGACGGGTCGAAGTTTAGTCCGAGGGGCGCGTCCGGGAACGTGTCGAACAGGCGCCGCCAGAGGGCCGGGCTGAACGCGACGTTTTTACCGCCGGGCCACTCGTTCTCACTGAACAGCATCGGGCAGTGCTCGATGCCGATCCGCACACCGGCCTCGTTCGCGGCGTCCAGCACGCGCGGCCACACCTGTTTGACGAGGTCGAAGTTCGCGTTCACCGTGCCGGCCGGGTCGCGCCCGATGAACGTGTTCACTAGGCCTACGTTGAGCTTCGCGGCCGCCTCGATCACTTTGATTAAATGGTCGCACACCAGAGCCCGGTGCGCGGGGTCCGGGTCGAGTGGGTTCGGGTAATAACCCAGGCCGGAGATGTTCACGCGGTGGATACGGAGCAGATCCTGAACGCTCGCGGCGGCCTCGTCGGTGAAGTTCGTCACGTCGAGGTGCGTGACGCCCGCGTACCGCCGGTCGGCGCGGCCCGGCGGCCAGCACATCAGTTCGACGCACGAGAACCCTTCGTCCGCCGCGAACGCTAACACCTGCTCGAGCGGTTGATCGCCCAGGATGGCCGACACGAATCCGAGTTGCATGAGATCTCCGAGTTATGGGTGCTCACGGCCGGCCCGCGGGCCGGCGCCGCGCTCGCGGTAAACTAAACACCGGAAACGGAATACTACTCGCTTTCTCATCAACGGATGACTGGACTGGCCGATTCAGATCGTCGATACTTATGCGGAAGATGTGCCCCGCCGCAGCATACCACTGTGTGCCACGAAAGAAAGAGGGTGTTCCGTGCATAGATTCAAAACTTGGGTATGGGTAGTCGCGATTGCGGGCGCAACAGCGCACCCCGCGTTCGCGCAGAACACCGGAAACACTGGGAATACCGGGACGAGTGGAACCAGCGGAACCAGCACCGGGAGCACTTTAGGGAGCAGTATCGGCAGCAGCCTGGGGAGCAGCACCCTGACCGGGTCGTCGTCGGCGATTCAAACGGTTACGGCCCCGGACCCGCCCAGCGCCCCGACCGGAACCGCGACCAGCTCGTCCGCGAAATCGAACTTCCTCTCGGGCTATTTCGCGAACCCGTATTACCAGGGGATTAACAACAAAGCGAGCTCCACCCCAGGGGGCTTCGGTGCGGCGCTTTACGGCACTACGGGCGCAACAGGCACGACCGGCCGGACGGGGGCCACGGGCGCCCGCGGCACGCAGAGCACTGCTAACCAGAGTGGCATTCTGATTCCGCTCCCGGTCCAGATCCACTACGCCGCTCAGATGCGGTTCCCCACGCCCCCCGTTCCTGCCATCAAGTTGCAGACGGACCTCCGGGGCATCATTGACGCGGGCGGATTTGCGAACTCGAAGAGCGTGCAAATCATCGCCGACGGGAACAACGTGATCCTCCGCGGGACCGTAAAAGATGACGAAGAGGCCCGACTCGCTGAAGGGCTCGTGCGCCTCACGCCCGGGGTCGGTAACATCACGAACGAGCTCACGTTCCCGGTCGCGAGCAAGTAACGCACGGCAGATTTGAGAGCCTTGAAGCCCGCGAACCGAGTTCGCGGGCTTCTTCGTTTCCGGTCGCGGATATAATAGACCACACGATCCGATTTCTCTGATGCAGGAAACCAGCATGGCGGGCGTTAACCCGTATATCCAGAAGGGGCCGGCGCCGAAGGCGACTCAGCCGTTCAAGGTCACATTCGTGGACGAATCGACGGGTCAATCGACCGAGGTTGCGGTCGATCCGGCCACGTTCCCACTCGGACACATCGGTCTGGAAGGCAGCGTTTTGGACATCGCCGACGGCGCGGGCCTTGAGATCAATCACTCGTGCGGCGGCGTGTGTGCGTGCTCGACGTGCCACGTGCGCATCGAGAAGGGCGGCGCGAGTTGCTCGCGCGCGACGGAAAACGAGGAAGACGAACTGGACAAGGCCCCGGACCTGTCGCCGGAGTCGCGGCTCGCGTGCCAGTGCGTGCCCAACGGCACCCAGGACCTGATCGTGCTCATCCCCAAGTGGAACCGGAACGAAGTCAAGGAAGCCGCCCACTGACCGGTTTCGTGCGGGGACTTGCCCTTTTTTCCCCGCCCGAGGGGGGCTAGACTTCCTCCCGCGCTCCGGTTGCCGCTCGCGGCACGACACGGATTTGGCCGCGGAAGGACGATCATGGCCACCGCCCCCAGCCCGAACGACTTGACCAGACAGCAGCTTGATGAGCTGGATGCGTTACTCCAGAAGATGCTGATGGTGCCGCTCGCGCCCACGGACGCGCCGGCCCCACCTCCGCCCCCAATGGCGCAACCGCCGCTGCCACCGAGCTGGCGCATCGACGCGCCCGCGCCGGCCCCGTCGCTCGCGCACCTAGCAATTGATGAACCACCGGCGTCACTGAAGTTCGAGCCGCCCGCGCCCGTTTTGCTCGCTCCGGTCGCGAAAACTCCGAAGCCCGCGCCCCCCATATCAACTCCCGTGCCGGCGCCGAAGTCGGTTCCCGTGCCGGCGCCCGTGGTCAAAGTCACGCCCCCGCCGGTTCCCGTGACGAAGTCGGCTCCAGTACCTCTGCAACCGAAAGTACACCCGCTTTTCCCGGTACCCGCGCCCGTGGCCCTGACGCCGGCCCCGCCGATGCCCCCGGTGCCGTTCGTGTTTCTTCCGCTCGTCGCGCTGAACGGCCTGTTCGATAACATTTGCGGGATGTTCGGCCCGCCGGGGCGCCTGATCCGCTCCGGGTTCGTCAAGAACCTGTTGGGTTTCGCCGGGCTGGGGCTGATCGCGTACACCATTCTTCGCGTGGCCCAGGTGCAAGGGTGGCTGTCACTTCCCGTCGTGCTTCCCTGGCCCAAGTGACTTGGCCCACGTGCGGTGGGTCATATAATCTTGAGAACCGACAATGTCGCCCGGCCGGTGGCGAACACCCGATGGGAGACCATTAGTTTCTCCTACCGGGCCGTGTCGTTTGCCCGGAGCCACTCCGCCGAGGCCCGCCGATGGCGTCTTCGCCGACGAACGATCCACCGCTCCCGCCGGTCAAACTCGACCCGCTCGCCGGTCTGCTCAGCTACTTCATCCCCGGACTCGGCCAGATCTACCAGGGGCGCGTGGGAAAGGGGCTCCTGTTCTTCGGCGGGCTGTACCTGCTCTTCTTCTACGGCATGTGGATGGGCCAGTGGCGGAACGTGTGGCTGCCCGAAACCGATGACCTGCCCGCGGTCGCGTTCGCGGGGACCGACCTCCCCGGTGTGGCCAAAGCCGTTTCTTACCGTCCGCAGTTCCTCGGCCAGTTCTGGATCGGCGCCGCCGCGTGGCCCGGAGTGTACCAGCACATCGCGTTCGACAAGGCGAAGGACGAAGGGCCGATCTTCGGGAAGTTCCAGCGGATGCCCGACGAAAAGGAACTGAACGACCTTCAGCGCAACGGTAACAAGCGGTGGGACTTGGGCTGGGTGTACACGGTGATCGCGGGCGTTCTGAACTTGCTCGTGATCTACGACGCCTTCGCCGGGCCGATGTTCCGCGAGGCCTCCCCGGAATGGGTCGGGGACGAAAGCGAGGACGCCTACACTGCGGCCCCTCGGCCCACAGTACCCGTCGTTCCGCCCCCTCCACCTCCAGCGCCCGCGCACTCGTTCAAGCCGCCCGCGCCCCCGGTCGAGGCTCCCGTCCACTCCGCGCCTCCCGCTCCGCCCACCGCACAAGGAGGCGCGTAATGAACCTTTCACTGTTCGCCGTGAGCATCTACTGGGATTTGCCGGTGCTGCTGGTGGTGGTGAGCCTGATTTACGCGGCCACGCGCCACGATCGCTGGGACAAGATCGTTCACGAGGCGACCGGGTGGGGGCTGCGCATCACGCTGTTCCTCGCGGGCATTGGCGTCGTGCTGTACCTGCTCTCGACGTACATTTAGCCGCGCAAATCGGGTGCTTAGAACGAGCCGCGACCGCAAGGGAGCGGGAAGCACAGGTCTGTCCCGGCCGGCTCCGAAGTTTCGCCGAACAAACCCGTCTGATCTTTCTGTTCGTGGCGCCGGTCTCTGGCGCGTTGAGGTGCTTGTGCCACGAGCAACGGGCACGCTCCCAATTCCTTATTGCTCTCAGTGTATCCAGGATGTCGCGCCCGCTCCCTTGCGGTCGCGGCTCGTTCACCCGCTACACCAATTCCGAAACGTCTACCGGTCGTTCGCCCGGAGACCTGCAACTTGTCTGATCGTGCCTTTTATCTGCGTTGATCCGCGGCGCCTCTTCGTCTCACGCCTTCATCTTCGCCACACGCAACTTCGCCGACCGCGAGCGCGGGTTCGCCCGGCGCTCCTCGAACGTCGAGCGGATCGCGTCCGGGCTGACGGCTTCGTACACGCCCGCCCGCAGCCCGTCACGGAACGCCGCTTTCACGAGCCGGTCTTCGCCACTGTGGAAGCTGATGATCGCCGCCACCCCGCCCGGCTTCAGGATGGTCGGCAGCACGCGCAGCAGTTGTTGAAGGTTCGCGAGTTCGCGGTTCGCGAGGATGCGGAGCGATTGGAAGACCCGCGTCGCCGGGCCGAGTAGCTGTTTCCGCTCGGGCGGCGCGCCCGGGCTGCGGTCCACACGCACGGGCGCAGCGCTTTCAATCAGTTCTCGCAGCTCCTTCGTTCGCTCGATCGGCTTCACTTCACGCTGCGCCACGATCGCGTCGGCAATGGCTTCCGCTTGTGGTTCGTCGCCGAATTCACTGAAGCACGCGGCGAGTTCGTCTTTCGAGAGCGTCGCGAGCAAATCGGCCGCGGTGCGCCCGCGGGTGCGGTCCATCCGCATGTCGAGCGGGCCGTCGCGCATGAACGAGAACCCGCGGGTGCGGTCGTCCACCTGCATGCTCGACATGCCGAGGTCCGCGAGCACGCCGTCGACTTGCGACACGCCCTCAATCGCGAGAACCGTAGGTAAGCCCGCGAAATTGGAGTGGTGCAGCGCGAACAGTCCGCCGGCGGCTTCGAGCTTCGCGCGGGCCGGTTCGATGTTCCCCGCATCAAGGTCGGTGGCGATGAGTAACCCGTCGGGGGAGACGCGCTGGAGCAGTTCGAGCGAGTGGCCCGCGAACCCGAGCGTGCAATCGACTATCGTTTGCCCCGGTTGCGGGTTCAGCGCAGCGAGCACTTCCGCGAGCATGACCGGTTTGTGCTCGCCCTCCGAGGTGGAGCGCCGGACGCGCTTCCGCCAGAACGGGCGCTTCTTCTTTTTCTTGGGTTGCTCGTCGGACATGAGGGGATTGTATCGGGATCGCGGTCCGCACGCCCTGTGAGCCGCGAACTCACTCTCCCGGCACGGGGTCGGTACCTTTGCCGGCGACGGTGCTCAGGCCGTACAGCACGCGCGGGTCAACGCCCGTGGTGAACGTTCGCACGCTCCCGTCGCACATGGCGAAGGCGGCGGTGCCCGGGAAATAACCCCCGAACTGCCCGTCAGCACCAATGAGCGGCCGCGCGCCGGGCGCATCATCCAGTCCGCGCAGTGTCGAGGGGCCGCCGCGGAGCCACGGGCCGACCTCGTTTCGCGTTTCGGCGAACAGTAGGGTTTGGCTGAGCCCGTCAACAGTGCGATCAAAGGGGGTAGGGGTGTCGTACCGCATCGCACCGGCGTGCGGCGAATCCACGGGAAGAGTCGCGGAATTCGCTCCGCGGCCACTAATCCCCACGTAACAGGTGATCGCAGCCGCATCGGGCGGTACTTCGGGCGTGTTCTCGGGGCACAGCAGGACCACGAGTCGCGTGCGCCCGGCGCGTTGGTTCGCGTCCGCGCTCCACGGCTTCGTGCGGTCGATGGCACTCAGGAGTTGCTCCGAGTTCACCCTCCGCTGGTCCATGCTCGGGAGCACGCCCACTACCCAACTGAGCCGGTCTTCCGGTGGCGTGCCGTACAGCGCAATAGTGCCGGCGGGGATTTCCGTGAGGAGCTTGCGCGCGTCGTTCTTCGGGTTCGGTTCGGTGTGGTGCGCGGCGAAGAGGGCGAGTTCCCGCAAATTGTTCTGCGACCCCACCACGTTCGCCTGGAGCCGCGCCTTCATGATGAACGGGACCGCCAGGGCCGCTACAACGAGTACGAGCAGCACGGCGCCGATGATAGTGACCCGACGATTCATCGCGACCCTCGCGAAATAGGAACCCATCTGGTTTACGCATTTCGCGGGCGAACGGTGCGGCGCGGCACTCGAAACGGACCTCGTTATGCGCTGGACCTTCGCGACCGCGGTTCTAATCGTGCCTTTCGCTCACGTGCGCGCGGACGAGCCGAAACCGGAAGCCGCCGACGCGGTGATAGCTGATGCGCTCAAGGCGTTTCAGGTGCCCGGCGCGGCACTCGTGGTCGTGCGCGGCGACCAGACGATTGTACTGAAGGGGTACGGGCACCGATCACTCGACACGAAGGCGCCGGTCACGCCGGACACCTCATTCCCGCTCGCGTCCTGCACGAAGCAATTCACTACGGCGCTCCTGGCGATGCTCGTCGATGAGGGGAGCCTGAATTGGGACGACCCGGTGAAGAAGCACCTGCCGAGTTTTAAGCTCTCCGATCCGAACGCGAACGCGCTGCTCACTGTCCGCGATCTCGTGACGCACCGCACCGGGCTCGCGAGTCACGATCTGCTGTGGTACCACGCGCCGTGGAGCATCGAACACACGCTGAAGCAAGTGCCGCTACTGCCGCTGGATTATCCGTTTCGGAGCGGCTACCGGTACAACAGCATCACGTTCATGGCAGCCGGGCGCATTGCCGAGCAGTGCGGAAAGGACAAGTGGGAGAAACTCGTTCGCGAGCGGATCGTTGATCCACTTGAAATGAAGGGCGTCACGTTCACGACAACGGCGATCGCGAAGGACGCCGACCGCGCGCTCGGCCACCAGCTCAACAAGGCCGGGAAGGTCGAGCGGATGCCGACTTACGAGATGAAGGAGCCGAACCCGTCCGGTTCGATGAACGCGACCGCACGTGACCTCGCCGCATGGCTGCAATTTCACGTCTCCGACGGGGTCGCTCCCAACGGAAAGCGGCTCGTTTCCTCAAAGCCGTTACTCGAAACCCGTTCGCCACAAAACGTGATGCGCCTGGAAGGTGCGGCAAAGTCGCAGTTCCCGGAGACGGTACAACTGAGCTACGCGATGGGCTGGGTGGTGAACGACTATCGCGGGCTGAAAGTCGTTGCTCACGGCGGCTTGATTGACGGGTTCCGCATTCAAATCACGCTCGTTCCGGACAAGGATTTGGGCTTCGCGGTGCTGACCAACTTGCACGACACGCGAATGCCGATGGCCGCGACGAACGCGCTTGTTGATTTGTACTGCGAGCTGAAGCCGAAAGATTGGAACGCTTATTTCCGTAAAGCGCTCGATGATGAGGCGGAAGCGAAGAAGGCCGCACTTGCGGCCCGTGACAAAACTCGCGATCCGACCGCGAAGCCGTCGCTCCCGCTGACCGACTTCGCGGGCAAGTACACGCACCCGGCCTACGGTACTGCGACCGTCACGCACGCCGACGACAAACTCACTGCGACCTTCAGTAACTTCACGTACCCGCTGGAGCACTACGAACGCGACACGTTCCGAATCACCGCCGGGCGCTTCGAGAACGAACTCGCCACGTTTACCGTGACAGATGGGAAGACGAAAGGATTGGCGCTGTCGGGGATCGAGTTCAAGTTCAAGAAATGACGGGCGCCGGCTTTCCCCGGGAACGCCTCGCCCGCGTTCCCGGGAAAAGCGAATCACCCGCCCGTGCCCGCGAGTGCCTCGTCGCGGTTGGGGTAGTTCGGGAGCACCTGCGTCAGCTTGGTCAGCGTCAACATCGAGAGCACCTCGTCGGTCGGGTTGCACACCGTGACCGCGCCCTCACCGCGCACTTGGTTCTGCAACCCGACCAATAGTCGGAGGCCGAGGCTCCCGGCGAATTCCAAATTGGTCAAATCGAACACGAACCGGCGCAGCCCCGCGCGGTACACTTCTTGAATCTGCGGGTGCAGTTCATCCACCGCGACCGGGTCCAGCTTGCCGATGAGCGCGATCACCACCGCGCGGTTGTCGGGAGTGAACTCGAACTGGCTGGTAAACGCCGGCTTCTTCGACATGGCGCACTCGTCTCGGGAGAGGAACGGACCCCAACCATGATACGATCTCCGGCGTGGGTCTTGCGCCGGGCGAAGTATAACGATGGCACCGCTCCCGGAGTACGTCAATGCTCTCCGTACTGCTCCTCGTTACGATCCCGCTCCCCGATCTTACCCCACGAGCGCCCAGCCCAAAAGACGTGCGCGCTGCGGTCGAAGCCGCGCTGCCCCAACTGAAAAAAGGCGCGACCGGGCACATCGAGCAAAAGACGTGCTTCGCGTGCCACAATCAGACACCGCCAATGCTGGCGTTCTCCACCGCGACCGGGCGCGGGTTCACCGTTCCGCCCGCACTGGTGAAGGCACAAGCGGAGCACATTTCGAGTTTCCTCGAAACGAACCGCGAGCGGTTCAAGGACGGGCGCGGGACCGGCGGGCAGGTGGACACGGCCGCGGCCGCGCTCTTCACGCTCGAACTCGCGGGGCACAAGCCGGACGAGAACACCGCAGCGGTGGTCGAGTTCCTCCTCAAAACGCAGTCCGATCGCGACCACTGGCACGCGAGCGGCAACCGCCCTCCGAGCGAAGCAAGTGACTTCAGCACGACCTACCTTGCGATACGAGGACTGAAGTTCTGGGGACCGCCGGCGAACGCGGACAAGCAAAAGGTCGCGAAGCGCACCGACGCGGCCCGCGCGTGGCTCGTGAAAACACCCGCGAAAGACACGGAAGATCGCGTGTTCCGCTTGCTCGCCCTCCAGGAATCCGGCGCAGACGCGAAAGAGGTAGCCGCCGCCGCGTGGGAATTGCAGGGCACGCAGCGCGCGGACGGTGGTTGGGCGCAGCTCGACGGCGGGCGCAGCGACGCCTACGCGACGGGTTCGGCACTGGTCGCGCTTCACTGGGCCGGTGGATTGAAGACCGATTCGCCCGCGTACCGAGCGGGGTTGGCTCACTTGCTGAAAGTGCAGCGCGCGGATGGGACGTGGTTCGTGAAGTCGCGCAGCAAGCCGTTTCAGCCGTACTACGAGAGCGGCTTCCCCTACGAAAAGGACCAGTTTATCGCAATTACCGCGAGCGGATGGGCAACGACTGCGCTTGTGCTGGCGTTGGAGAAGAAGTGAATCAAAAGAGAACCCGGGGTTGAAACCCCGGGCTATTCCCGGTGACCCCATTCGGGGTCCAAAAGGCAACGAACCCGTTGATTGTTTTGGCGGCCCCAACGGGGCCACCGGTAATAGCCCGGGGTTTCAACCCCGGGAGCGAAATGGCAACCCCGTGCTCTCTTTTGGTCCCTGGCACCCACAAAACCCGGGGTTGAACCCCCGGGCTCTCTTCTTGGTTCTCAGCACCCAGGTTCACTTCTTGATCGGCTTGTACTCGACCTTCTTGAACGTCATCACGCTACCCGGGTCGTGGCCCTGGAGCGCGAAGTGACCCTTCGTGTAGGTGTTGTTTGGGTCTTTGAAGTCCACCGTCTTCTTGCCGTTCACGATGATCGTGATGTGGTTGCCGTCGGCGATCACTTCTTGCGTGAAGAACTCGTCGGCCTTGTGCGGGGCGTCCTTCATCACGCAAATTTCCTTTCGGAACTCGCCGAGCTTCGTGCGGCCGTCCGGGTACAGGCTGCCGGTGCGGATCTGGTCGCCGTGCGTCGCGTTGATTTGGGCCTCGTAGCCGGCCGGGAAGCCCGGCTCGAACTTCGTGCGGAAGTATTGACCGCTGTTACCCTTATCGTTGATCTTCGCCTCGACGCGGTAGTGGAAGTTGTCGGCCTCGATTTCGGTGAAGATGTGGCTGGCCGGCCCGCCACCCACGATCAGCCCGTCCTTAATTTGCCAGAGAGTCACTTCCTTACCCGGGGTGCCGTCCTTCTTGTCCTTCTCGACACCGGCGAAGGCGATCACCTTCCCGGCCTCGTTCTTCGTCTCCTTCACACCCTTGAACTGGCCGCCCGGGGGGTTGGGGATCTTCCAGCCGGTAAAGTCTTTACCGTTGAACAGTTGCACCCATTCGTCGTCCGCGGCGCGGGCGGCGGGATCAGCGAGAACCGCAACGGCGCCGGCCGCGCACAGCGCGACCGTCATCAGCGAGCGGGAGAGGCATCGGGATTGCATACGTCGGCTCCAGTGAAAATCGGCAGAATCGCGGCCCCCGCGGTTCCCGGAGATGATCCTATTCGCACAAGTTGCGCCCCGCCACCACTCAGCAAGATCAACTGATACGATGCAACCGCACGAACCGAAAAAATTACCCAGAACGTGCAGTTTCCGTTGCCTAACATTTGAAACGCCAGTACGTTGTTTGTCGTCGAGCCTGCCTGGGCAGTTTGGGTAATCTTTATTGCCCTCCCGGTTCAAGCCGACTAATCAGGGCCGGGCCGGTTCGCAGCAGGGAAGTCGCGAGCGCCCCACTCCTAATCCCGTTAAGTGGAGGCTTCGCAATGAAACGGCGTTTGTTGGGTATGGCCCTCCTTGGGGCCGCGGTGTGGATGACGACCGGGGCCGCGTCGGGCTTCGGTGGGCGTAAGAAGGCCGACTGCAGTTCCCCGTGCGGCACGACCGCCGGGTGCGGCACCCCGTGCAGCAGCTACTCAGTGTCCTACGTCGATAAGAAGGTGACCGCGTACAAGACCGAGTGGGAGGCGAAGGACGTCAAGGTGACGGTGAACGAGTGGGTCACCTCCAAAGAAGACTACAAGTACTGGGTGAACGAGCCGGAAACGAAGAAGCAGAAGGTCAAGGTCAAGGAACAGGCGACCAAGGACGAAGCGTTCAAGTACTGGGTCAACGAGTGGGTGACCTCGAAAGAGAAGATCAAGGTCGCCGAGTGCAAGGCCGTCACGAAGGACGTGGAAGTCACGACCTACGACCTGAAGCCGACCGTGACGAAGCAGAAGCGGACGATCAGTGAGTGCGTGTGCGTGCCGGTCACCGTGACCTGCGCGGCCCCGGCCCCGAGCTGCGACAGCGGGCGCGGCGGGCTGTTCAGCCGGCTCTGCAAGAAGAAGAAGCACGACGACTGCGCCGCCCCCTGTGGGACCCCGTGCGACGCCCCGTGCGCCCCGGTCGTCACCAAGACCGTCATGCAGCGCCAACTGGTCACCAAGGAAATCGAAGTTGATGTGACCACCTACGAGAAGATCCCGAAGAAGAGCATCCAGAAGGTCACCACCAACGAAATCGTTTGGGTCGAGAAGGAAATCGACGTGAAGAAGTGCGTCGCGGTCGAAAAGACCGGTACCCGCAAGGTCTGCGTGTGGGTGGACGTCGAGAAAGACGTCGACGTGACGACGTGGAAGAAGGTCGAGAAGACCGGCACCCGCGACGTGCGGAAGTGCGTCGCGGTCGAGAAGACCGTCAAGCAGCAGTTCGCCAAGCAAGTGGCTTACGAGACGACCGTGAAGGTCGCCGTGTACACCCCGGTGGTGGTCCCGGCGCCCGCGCCGGTCCCGTGCGAAACCCCGTGCGCCAGCCCCTGCAGCACCACCGGGAGCAGCAAGCCGGCCCGCGGCGGCCTGTTCCGCGGTCACTGCTGCAAGTAAATCGTCTGCGAACTTGAGCTGACCCGACCCCCGGTCCGTGCCGGGGGTCTTTTCGTTTTCCAGGAGCGTGGATTCGGGAGTATCATCGGGCGAATCAAACCCGGAGGTTCCACGTGTTTCGCACACTTGCGTCTCTCACGCTCACCGCACTCTTCAGTTCCCTTGTTGCGATTCCCAGTTCGGCCGCCGAGCCGGAAAAATTCAAAGTGACCGCGCGCAAGGTCACCGAAGTCGAAGAGACGAGCACGGTGACCGACCCCACTACCAACGTCACTAAAACGGTGACCGCGAAACGGGGCGTTCCGACGAGCGTTACAGTTGAGATCGACCCGACGAAGACCGCCGTCGTGGTGTGCGACATGTGGGACGACCACTGGTGCCCGAGCGCGTCCAAGCGGTGCGCGGAACTCGCGAAACAGGCCGAGCCGGTACTGAAGGCGTGCCGCGAACGGGGAATGACCATCGTTCACTGCCCCTCGGACACGATGCCGTTCTACAAGGACCACCCGGCGCGCAAGCGGGTCGCGGACGTGAAGAAGGTTGCGCCGCCGAAGTCTAAAGACCGGTCCGACCCGCCGCTCCCGGTGGACGACACGGACGGCGGGTGTGATGACGAAAAGCCGGCCAAACAGTTCAAGGCGTGGAGCCGCCAGCACGCGGCCATCACCATCGACGAAAAGAAGGACTACATCACTGACAACGGGACCGAAGTGTACAGCATCATGAAGGAGAAGGGGATCGACACGCTCTTGGTGCTGGGCGTTCACACCAACATGTGCGTGCTGAACCGGACGTTCGCGATCAAGCAAATGGTGAAGTGGGACGTGCGGACGCTCCTGGTCCGCGACCTGACGGACGCGATGTACAACCCGAAGATGAAGCCGTTCGTGACCCACGATAAGGGCACGCAGCTCATCATCGAGCACATCGAAAAGCACTGGTGCCCGACGATCGAGCGCAAATCACTCCTCGGCACGAAATAACCGCAAGGGGGACGAATTGGTAGTTAAGGTGCCGGGGTGAGGTAGGCTGCTTCACCCCGGCACACCAAGCGGGTTACTTCACTTCCAAATCAATGACATTCTTTTGGCCGGCAGTTACATCTTTCTTCAATGGCGTTTTCGCAGGGTCACCTAACTCTGCCCGAAGGCGACTTTTCTTGCCCTTGGCGAAATCCTGTTCAAGTTCCGCACGAGGAGGCAACCTATCTGGGAACGCGGCTCGGTCTCGTAGAACAATCCGATAAGTTCCAACCGCTGCCCCTGGGCGAGCACCATCGTCTGTTTTGAGTACGTATTTACCATTCTCGTCTGTCTGGGCCGCGGATCGCGGGCCGGGACCGTCCGGGTGGAATTCGACTCGTATTTTGTCGAGCGGTTTCCCATTTTGCGTTATTGTTCCCTCGACTTCAGCGAACTGAATCCCGTCACCGCAACCGGCTAATCCGGCCAAGCAGCAAGCAAATGCACTAGTAGCCCAATATCGCGTGGAGTTGTGCTTCATTTGTGCCGGCTCCTCGGTTAGTAATCACCAGAGATAACTTCTCCACCGGCCCGGGTACCCAATTTCTGGAGCGTGGGCAGGTCGATCGAGTCACGGATGAACCGAACTGAACCATCGGACAAAGCGAAGTTCGCGCCCCCCGTGTGCCCACTCCCGTAGGCGTTCATCCGGTCCTCGACATCGACGTCCGTTGCGGAAGCCAGTTTCCCCGGAGCCCAGCGGTAATTGATTCGCACCGAGGTGCCCAAAAATACGTCGGCCGTCCCACCGAACCAGCACCATCCCCAGTCCGTAATCGGATCGTATTTATCAAACTCGGGATCGAAATAGTGCCGCTCACCGATCAGCAAAGTATTACTCGTCCCGTCAGTGATTGCCAGAAGGCTGAATTGCTTGTTTTGGACGAACACACCATCCTGGTAGTCGAAGTGACTCGGCCGAACTGCGATCCCACCGGTGTACCCACCGCGATTGTACCCCCGTGTACCTGCTGACCCAAGATAGTGCGTAATGAAATACTGGCCGTCTGGATTTAGTGAATTGCTGGAATTTGGATTAGATGGGCAGACCAAAGTCTTAACCTTCTGCTTCTGAAAGTACCAACCTGGCCCGAAGTCGACCCCGTTCTCGTCGCGGCGGTTGGCATTGAAATCGTACTCGTTCCACCGACGGAAGAGGGCGTCTTGCTCGATGTACGGCAGGAGTTGGTGCATCAGCGCGAACCGCCGATACAGCCCCTGCCCGTTCGGCTGCTCCGGAGACGGCCAGTTGGAAAGCGGGTTGCTGTTCGGTTGATGGCGCAGGATGCCATACGGCAACTTGTCATACGCACTTTGGTAACTGTGGCAGGCGATGGCCAGTTGTTTGAGGTTGTTGCTACAGGTCATGCGCGCGGCAGCTTCGCGCACCTTCTGAACAGCCGGGAGAAGGAGCCCGATGAGGATGGCGATAATCGCGATCACCACCAACAGCTCGATCAGCGTGAACGCCACGCGACCGCGCACACGTACACTCGCGCGAAACATAGGGGCCTCC
Source organism: Gemmata palustris (assembly GCF_017939745.1). Classification (NCBI taxonomy): domain Bacteria; kingdom Pseudomonadati; phylum Planctomycetota; class Planctomycetia; order Gemmatales; family Gemmataceae; genus Gemmata; species Gemmata palustris. Next base: position 6,576,237 of record NZ_JAGKQQ010000001.1, read on the forward strand.
GACATGACTTGGGACGAGGAGACCGAACACGAAGATTTGACGACCCGAATGATAACATTCTACGTCCGAAAATCAATACGACCGAAGTGTGAAATTCGTCTTAAGGTCTCGGGCGTGGGATTTGGCGCGTCGCGAGCGAATTCATGCACCGTGGCGGGCCGGTGACTGCCCTCGCGCCAAACAACTCGCGTTACCCCTGCGCGCACTTCCCGATAAGATTCCCGGATCGGAACCGGGAACCGCGCGAGGGATTCATGAGCGATCACTACATCTTCAACATTCGCGAACTGACCAAGCACTACGGCAAGAAGGAGATCCTGAAGAATATCAACCTGAACTTCTATCCCGGGGCCAAGATCGGCGTGATCGGCTCCAACGGGGCCGGGAAGTCCACGCTCCTGAAGATCATGGCGGGCGTGGACAAGGAGTTCATGGGTGAGGCGCGGCCGCACGCGGGGGCCACCATCGGCTACGTCCCCCAGGAGCCGCACCTCACGGCCGGTAAGTCCGTGCTGGAGAACGTCGAAGAGGCCGTTGCACCGATCCGCGCGTTGCTGAGGCGCCAGGAGGAGATCGGCGAGGCGATGGGCGACCCGGACGCGGACTTCGAGAAGCTGTCCGACCAGATGGAGAAGGTGCAAACCCAGATCGACGCGACCAACGCCTACGAACTCGACCGCACGCTCGAAATGGCAATGGACGCAATGCGGCTCCCGCCCTCGGACGCTCCCGTCGAACGGCTCTCCGGCGGCGAACGGCGCCGCGTCGCGCTGTGCAAGACGCTCCTCCAGCGCCACGACCTGCTTTTGCTCGACGAACCGACGAACCACCTCGACGCGGAGAGCGTGGAGTGGCTCGAACACCACCTCGCGGCGTACCCCGGGGCGGTGGTCGCGGTCACCCACGACCGGTACTTCCTCGACAACGTCGCGAAATGGATTCTCGAACTCGACTACGGGCGCGGGTACCCCTACGAGGGCAACTACTCCGGGTGGCTGGACCAGAAGCGGCGCCGACTCGCGGTCTCGGAGAAGCAAGAAAGCGCCCGGCAGAAGCAACTCGAGCGCGAGTTGGAGTGGGCCAAGAGTTCCCCGCGGGCGCGCATGGCGAAGAGCAAGGCCCGGCTCGCGGCGATCGACAAGTTGCAGGAACAGGTGATCGACGAGGACGAAAAGGAACTGACGATCCAGATCCCGTCCGGTCCGCCGCTCGGCGACTTGGTGGTGCGGGCCGAGGGCGTGAAAAAGGGGTACGACGACGTGCTCCTGTACGACGACCTCACGTTCAACTTGCCCAAGGGCGGTATCGTCGGCATCATCGGGCCGAACGGCGCGGGTAAGACGACGCTGTTCAAGATGATCGTCGGCCAGGAGCAGCCCGACGACGGGAAGCTCACTGTCGGGACAACGGTGAAAGTCGCGCACGTGGACCAAAATCGCGACGCGCTGAACCCGAACAATACCGTGTTCGAGGAGATCACGGGCGGGTCGGACTACATCATCCTGGGCAAACAGCGGATCGCGAGCCGCGCGTACTGCGCGAAGTTCAACTTCAAGGGGCCGGACCAGCAGAAGGTGGTCGGGAGCTGCTCCGGCGGCGAGCGGAACCGAATTCACCTCGCGAAGCTGTTGCGCAGCGGCGGCAATTTGCTGTTACTAGACGAGCCGACCAACGACCTCGACGTGGACACGCTCCGTGCGCTGGAGGAAGCGCTCATCAACTTCTCCGGCTGTGCGGTGGTGATCTCGCACGACCGCTGGTTCCTGGACCGCATCGCGACGCACATCCTGGCATTCGAGGGCGACAGCAAGGTGGTCTGGTGCGAAGGGAACTTTGAAGTGTATGAAGAGCAGCGCCGCGCGCGGTTGGGCGCGGCCGCCGATCTGCCGACCCGGATCAAGTACCGGAAACTCACGACGTAAAGTCCGGGTACACCGGGTGTCGCGGTTCGGGTGCCGGCGAAATACCGGCACCCGTGCATCGTTTTCACGACAGATTTGATGGACCCGACACCCGACAGGCACAGCGATTCTCCATGATCGAACTTCTCGACGCCGTAAAGACTTACACCCAGGGGCGGCGGACCGTGAACGCCGTCCGCGGCGTCACGCTCCGCGTCAAAACCGGTGAGTTCGTCACCATCATGGGACCGTCGGGGTCGGGCAAGTCCACCTTGATGCACCTGATGGGCGCCCTCGACACGCCCAGCGGCGGCCGGGCCGTGTTCCACGGGCAAGACCTGCAAACGATGTCAGACCGGCAGCGGTCGCTGCTCCGACGCGACCGGATCGGGTTCGTGTTCCAGGCGTTCAACCTGCTCCCCACACTCACCGGTGCGGAGAACGTCGCGCTGCCGCTGTTGCTCGCTGGTACCAATCGGGGTGTCGCCCTCACTCGCGCTGCAGAGTGTTTGGAGCGGGTCAACCTCGCACACCGTGCGGACCACTTCCCGGACGAGATGTCTGGTGGAGAGATGCAGCGCGTGGCCGTGGCGCGGGCGCTGGTCGCGGACCCGGAAGCGGTGCTGTGTGACGAGCCGACCGGGAACCTCGACACCGCCACGAGCCGCGAAATCCTCACGCTGCTCTCCAAGCTCCCCGAACCGGGCAAGCGCGCGGTCATCATGGTGACCCACGACCCCAACGGCGCGTCCTACGGCACCCGCCTCGTGAGGATTCGCGACGGAGTGATCGAGTCCGACGAGCCGGTCGTGCGTCATTAATCATTGGTCTTTGGGACGGGCCGGGAGCGGGCGCCGCACATTCGCGCCCGCCGAGAACCGCGGGCCAATGGCGCCCGGAGGGCGTGAATGTCGGTGTACCGCCTGCTCGCTCTGCGCTACCTGCTCCAACGGTGGGACCGGGCCGCGCTCATTGTTGCCAGTATCGCGCTGGGCGTCGCGACGCTCGTGTCCGCGCGCATCCTGAACCAGTGCATCGAGGCCGCGGCGCAGGACACCACCACGCCCGCCGGGAACGCGGAGCTGTACGTTACTAACGGCGAAGCCGGCGTGCTGCGCTCGGTGGTTGATGACTTGCGTTCCGCAAAGGTGCCTGGTGTCACGTCGGTTCAGCCGCTCATCTTCGACCGCGTCACGGTCCCGGACCTGGGGGACCGCATCGCGGTGCTGGTCGGTGCGGAAGTCTCTTCGCAACTACTCACGGATGACAACGCGCTGAAGGTGAAGGTTCAGCGCCTCGAAATCGAGCGCATCATCGGCTGGCAATTGCTTCCCGTGCTCGCGGCGATCAAAGACGGCGATTTCACAAAGGCCGGCGAATTGTGGGACCGCATCCCGGCGAAACTGGTTGTGGTGTCGAAGTCGGTCTACGACGACTGGCTCGCCCGCACCGGTGGGGACCGGCCGTTCGTGATCCGGTACGCGACCCGGAACGTCGAGTGCTTGCCCGTCGGTGTCGTCGAGTTCGAGAAGGATTCGCCGCTCGCGCCGCTGGGGAAGAATTTCATCGGGATGAGTGTCGGTCAGGCGATGCAGGTGGTCCGGCCGGTGCTGCCGCTCGCGGTGGTAGGGGGCGGACTGGGTGAAGTCGCGGCCGGGACACTGAACCCGCCGCGGGTGAACCGCATCGACCTGTTCCTCGCCCCGGGAACCGACAAGGACGCGGCGGCATCCGCGGCGGCGGACGTGATCGGGCGGCGGGCCGAAGTGCGCACGCCCGACATGCAGCGCCGGAGTACCCAGGAAGTCGTTTCCGGGCTGCAAATCGGCGTGCTGATGTGTTCCGTTGGTGCGATGGTGATCGGCCTGTTTCTCGTGTACAACTCGATGGCCGTGACCGTGGCCGAGCGCCGGGCGGACATTGGCATTTTGCGCTCGATCGGCGGCACGCGCGCTCAAATCATCGCGCTGTTTTCGATCGCCGCCGCGTTCCTGGGCCTCATCGGTGCGGTTCTCGGCGTGCCGCTCGGTATTCTCCTGGCCGAAATCACACTCAGTCAATTTCGGGCCGAACTGGAATCGATCTTCCTGAACCCGGAAGTGAACCCCAGACGGCTCTCGTGGACGAACTCGACCCTCGCGGTTCTGGTCGGCGTGATGACGGCCGTATTCGCGGCACTCGTACCCGCGATTCAGGCCGCGAACGACGACCCGGCACACGTCGTGCGCCGCTCCGCGGGGGGTGCAAAGGGATTGTGGAAGATCGCCCACCGACTCGCGTGTGCGGGCATGGTCGTTGCCGGGGTCGCCCTGGTTCTCTTGCGGTTTCAACTACCCGCGCGCGTCGGCTCCGTGGGCGGAATGACGCTCGTTCTCGTGGGGCTGTTACTCGCGTCGCCGATCCTGGTCGCGGTGCTGGTCACCGTGCTCCGCCCCCTGGTGCGGGCGACGTGCCCGTTCACGCTCCGGCTCGCGTTCGACAACCTCTCTCGCGCACCGGGGCGCACCGGTGTTGTCATTGGCGCGCTGGGGGCGGGTGTCGCGCTCATGTTCCAAACGGCCGGCGTGGGGCGCAGTAACGAGGAGCCCGTGCTGTCGTGGATCACGCAAGTGGTGCAGGCCGATCACTTTGTGTTTAGCGGAAATATGACCTCCGCGAACAGCTCGAACAGCCCGATGGTGTCCGCGGTGGCGCGTGAAATTAAGGCGCTGCCGAGCGTCGAGAGCGTGATGAGCATCCGGTACTCCCGACCCGAGTACAACGGCACCATCGTGTACCTCGTCGCGCTCGACGTGAACACCTACGCGGAAGCGACGAGCGCCCGTGTGCCCGAGCTCGCGGTCAACCTGACCCGGTTCCCCGAACTCGACGACAAGCACCCGACCCACGCGGGCGTGAACAAGGTGTTGGTGAGCGAGAACTTCACCGCACGGCACCGGGTGAAAGTCGGTGACACGATCAGAGTTCCGGGGCCACGCGGTCCGGTGGATCTGCTGATTATCGGCGCCGTGCGGGACTACTCGTGGAGCCGCGGAACGATCTTCATGGACCGCGCCCGCTACGCGAAGTTGTTCGGCGACGACCTCATCGACATCTGCCACGTGTTCGTGCGGACCGAACGGAGCGCGGCAGCGGACACGGAACTCGAAAAGTACACCACGGGTAAGGGGCTGTTGCTCACCGATCGCGATTCGCTCCGCAAGTTCATTTCCGGGCTCCTCAGCCGCGTTTACTTGCTCGCGTACATGCAGCAACTACTGGTGGGCGTGGTCGCCGCCCTCGGCGTGGTGACGGCGCTGCTCATCTCGGTGCTCCAGCGCAAGCGCGAGCTCGGGTTGTTGCTCGCAGTCGGGGCCACGCCCGGACAGGTGATGCGCTCGGTTCTGGCCGAAGCGTTCCTGATGGGGGTGCTCGGCACCGCACTCGGCATCCTCATCGGGCTGCCGATGGAGTGGTACGTCCTGAAGGTGATGTTCGTGGACGAGTCCGGCTTCGACCTCGACGTGCTCATCCCGTGGAAGGCGACGCTCGGGATCGCGGTCGTTTCGGTCGCGCTCGCGACGCTCGCGGGCCTCGTCCCGGCCTGGCGCGCGATCCAGACGCGCATCCCCGACGCGCTCCAGTACGAATAAATTGCGTTCCCGGCGCACGGTGCGCCGGCACGAATCGTGGCTACAATCTCCCGCACGTCCATTCACGGGAGATGTCATGCCCGAACCGCTCGGCTTCGCGATCATCGGCTGCGGGATGATTGCCCGATTCCACGCGAAGGCCATTCAAGAGATTCCCACCGCCCGCGTCACGGCGCTGGTCAGCCGCACCAAAGAGAGCGCGGAGAAACTGCTCGCGGATACGGGACTGCCGCCGTGTCCGGTGTTCGCATCGGTCGAAGACGCGGTGAACGCGCGCGGCGTCGATGCAGTCATCATCACCACGCCCAGCGGCGCGCACCGCGAACCGGCCCTCGTCGCAGCCCGCGCGGGCAAGCACGTCGTGGTCGAGAAGCCGCTCGAAATTACGGGGCCACGGTGCCAGGCCATTATCGATGCGTGCGACGCGGCGAAGGTGAAGCTCTGCACCATCTTTCCGTCGCGCTTCGGTGACGCGAACACAACCCTCAAAGCCGCGGTAGATGCGGGGCGCTTCGGGCGCCTGACGCTCGGTGAAACCACCTGCAAGTGGTGGCGCACCCAAGCGTATTACGACGAGGGCGGTTGGAAGGGCACGCAGGCACTTGATGGCGGCGGCGCGATGATGAATCAGGCCATTCACAACGTCGATTTACTGCTGTGGATGATGGGCGACGCCACGCACGTGAGCGGGTTCACGGCTACGCTCGCCCACGAGCGCATTGAGGTCGAAGATACAGCAGTCGCAGTGATCCGCTTCGCGAGCGGGGCGCTCGGCGTGATTCAAGCGACGACGAGCGTTCACCCCGGCTACCCGAAGACGATCGCGGTTCACGGCGATCGGGGGTCCGCGGTCATCGAGCAAGACGACGTGTTGCGCTGGGATTTCGCGCCGCCCACTGCCGACGACGCGAACGTGAAGGAGCGATTCGCGCAGAAGGTCGGCGCGAGTGGCGGATCGGCGGACCCGAAAGCGATCAGCCACGAGGGGCACCGGCGGCAGCTCGCCGATTTCGTGGACGCGGTGCAACAGAACCGCGTGCCGAAGGTGGACGGGCGCGAGGGCAAGAAGGCGGTCGATTTGATTTGCGCAATTTACGAGAGCGCCCGCACGGGAAGGACCGTAGCGCTGTGAGAAATCAGGGTGTCCCTGTAGATTTTGGCAACGCTCAAGCGGCGGTCCAGAAGTCGTGCCAGTCTGGGGTCTCGATGACGGCCGCCAGTTCCACCAGCGGCCCGACGTGTTCCACGCGCCACCGCGCGCCGGTTAGTTTCATCCGGCGATTCACCAACTGCTTCACCGAACCCTCGATTAACCCGCTGCCGATACTCCGACCATTTGCCAGCCGTTGCGCGTAGCCCAACCGCGTCGGGTGCGAGCCGAGGTAACGCGCCAACGCCCGCAACACGTCTCCGTTGGATTCCGACGGCAACGCGCCGAACGTATCGGCGATCCACCGCTCGATCCCGGCTTTCCCATCCGTCACCACGGCCAACAAGGCGCTCTGCCGACGAGCGGTCGCCTCCGCCGTCTCACCCCAGATCGCCTTCACCGCAGTCCCGATGTGCTCGATCGCGTGATACACGTCCAATACACCGGCGGCCTGGGGCAACACATCGGCCGCCAGATTCCAGATCCACTCCGCGCCGTCACCCAATACCGTCACGTCGCTGGCGGTGGTCACCTTCAGGCGATCCGCCTCCGCTCGCACGCGCTCCGCGAAAATGCTCGCGCCCTCGACGTTGGCCACCACGGTCCGAATCGTTGGGGGCGGCAACACGCGGTCGCTCCACTTTTCGGGCGTCGCGGACTTCCCCCGCTCTCGCTTGCAAACCACGCCCAACTTGATGTCCCGCCATCCGGTCGTGGTGTTCACCTTCCCGGCGTCGATTTGCACCTCGACGACTCCCCCGGCCGTTGCGAATCGTTCGGCGTCGGCGCGATGCTCGCGGGAGGCCCTCAGACTCTTCGCGGCGGCGTGTGTGAGTTGGCGAATCACCTCGTCGTCTAACTCCCAACCGGCCAACTCACGCAGCGTTACTTCCGCACGCGCAAAGGAATCCCTCGCACCGGCCAGAACCGCCATCCGCTGTGCGGCGGTCGTTACATACCCCTCGGCTCCCAGAACGGCATCGGCCGGGAACGCTCCGCCATCGGCGCGGATGGCGTACTGACGGCGGAGGCGGATGCGCCCGAGTGCCGTCAAGAGCCAGCGGGGGCGTCGTCCTTTGAGCCTGCTGCCCGACTTTTTTGGGAAGCATCGGTGGTGTCGGCGCGACTCTGGACGGCGGAAGCCAACGTGTCGCGGACGAGTTCGCGTCCGGAGTCGAGGGCGACTCGTTCACAAGCGGCCAGTACCGTACCATCGGGAGCGGTGGCACCGACGTGTCGCATCTGAGCGAAAAACGCCAGCGCCTGCTCCAAAATCAGTCGTTCCGCGTCGGTCTGGTACTCGATGGTTAGCGTCGGCATCCGTGCCTCCCAGAGTCAAAAAGTGCAAGGACCAACAGCCTAACCACTACCGCCTGCCAAAATCTACAGGGACACCCGAGAAATCAGGCGGGGTTGTGGGGCGGAACGCGGGTGGGGTAGAATCCTCCTCGATTCCTGGAGAACCACTGTGGCGCACGCGCCGATTGAACCACCGCCGTATTTTGATGCCCTTCTGGAGCGACTCGCGGAAGGTGATCCGGAGGCGACTGCGGCGCTCGGCCGGCACGTTCACTGGGGCTACTGGAGTGATCCCGACGCGATTCCCTGCACCGGCGCGGACTACGCGGTCGCGGCCGAAGAGTTGTGCCGCCGCGTGTGCGATGCCGCTCCGGTACGCGACGGGATGCGCGTTCTCGATGTCGGGTGCGGCTTCGGCGGGACCATCGCCAGCCTCAACGAGCGGTTCCAGAACCTCGATATGACTGGCGTGAACATCGACCCACGCCAACTCGCCCGCGCCGCCGAGATGGTGGCGCCGATCAACGGGAACCGAACGGCGTGGGTGGAAGCCGATGCGTGTGCGCTGCCGTTCGCGGACGATCAGTTCGATGTGGTGCTCGCCGTAGAATGCGTGTTCCACTTTCCGAGCCGCGCGACGTTTCTCGCTGAAGCGAGTCGCGTACTCAAACCCGGCGGTCGGCTCGCGCTCTCGGACTTCGTGCCCAGCGCTGAAGGATTGGACGCGCTCCGCAAGCACGACATTGGCGGCTCCGAAACGCGCGACAGTTATGGTGCGGTGAACATACTTTGCGGGGAGCCCGAGTACCGAGCACTGGCGCAGTCGGTGGGGTTCATCGTGCCGGCAATTGAAGACATCACTCCGCACACGCTCCCGACGTACAAGTTCATCCGAAACATGGCCGCCCGCTGGCAGGCGACCGGCGCGGACGCCTACGTGCGCACGACCCGGCGCCTGGAAGTGAGCAGTCGGGTGGGTTGGTTGCGGTACATGATTTTCAATGCCACGCGGAGTTAGGGTTGCGAGTTGCTTGGAGCGAGCCGCGACCGCAAGGGAGCGGGACGAACGTCCCAGTTGAGCGGCGCAGTGCTTGGCCTCTGGTCTGTGAACGGGTAGTGGCTTTGAGTGTGGTCCGCTCGCTCCGCGAGCGGTTGGCCCCACGAGTCGAAGCGCTGGACCCAACGCATGGGGAATCCAAGCACCGCTCACGGAGCGAGCGGACCACACTCAAAGTACCGCACGGGGAATCGCTGTTCCCGCTCCTTGCGGTCGCGGCTCGTGAATCGGCACAGCAGGAGAGCCACGGATGGCCAAGAAAGCTCGGAACCGCACGGTCGATTTCGCGGTCTACCTAGTGGTGCGGACACTCGTCGCAGTGGTGCAGATGGTGTCTCCGCGAATCGCCTACGCGGTGGCTGATTTCCTCGCGTGGCTCGTGTACACGCTGGTGAAAAGCCGGCGCCGCGTGGCGCTAGAAAACGTCTGTGCTGCGTTCCCCGAACTCGCTATGAACCCCGCCGGCGCCGACCAACTCGTGCGCGGCATGTACCGCCACTTCATCCGGGCCATCGTCGAACTGATGCTCTTGCCGCGTAAGTTGCACCACACCACGCTGCGGAAGTTCCTCGTTCTGCCTCACGGTGCGGAAATGCTCCCGCCGCTCGTGGCGGATCGGGCTGCGCTCTTGGTGACGGCCCACTTCGGGAACTGGGAGATGGCCGGGTTCGCGATGGGGTTGTTTGGGTTCCACACGCACGCCATCGCGCGCGTGCTGGACAACCCGTACCTGGAGCGGTTCGCGCTCCACTTCCGCCAGCGCACCGGGCAGACCATCATCGCCAAGAACGACGACTTCGCTCGGCTCACTGACACTATGAGCCGCCACGGAAAAGTGGCAACGCTCGCGGACCAGGACGCGGGGCCGCGCGGGGTGTTCGTGGATTTTTTCGGGCGCCCCGCGAGCACGCACAAGGCGATCGCGCTGATGGCGATGGAGTTCGATGCGGTGATGGTGGTGATGGGCGTGCCGCGCGTGAGTCGCGCCGATTATCCCCAGCACCCGGACTTCGATCCGAGTAGCGCGCTGGCACCGATGTACTACGCGGTGAAGTGTGCGGACGCAATCGACCCGCGCGATTACGCCAACGACCCCAACGCGGTGAAAGCGATTACCGCGCGTTACACCGCGGCGCTGGAGAAGCTGATCCGCGAGCACCCGGAACAATACTTTTGGCTGCACCGACGCTGGAAGCACCAGCCGAAGGCGCGGGCCGCGAAGTCGGCCGCGTGACGTTGATTTTTCACGCGACCTCAACGAGAGGCACTTTCGATCCAGCCGCCCCCGAGGACGCGGGTGCCGTCGTAGAACGCGACCGCCTGCCCCGGTGTCACGGCCGGTTGCGAGGCATCGAAGGTTACTTCCGCACCCCCGGTCGGCAGCGCGATCAGGGTCGCGGGCACCCCCGCGTGACGGTAACGGATCTTCGCGGTGCAGGCGATCGGCTCCATCGGCGCATCAATGAGCCAGTTCACTTCGCTCGCGATCAGTCCTGAAGCCAGGAGGTCGTTTTCGTCGCCGACAACGACCGTGTTCGTCTCCGGTAGCAATTCCAACACGAATCGCTTCTTTCCTCCGCCGATGTTCAAGCCCTTCCGCTGACCGATCGTGAAGCGATCGAGGCCGTCATGCGGGCCGAGCACGGTGCCGTTTCGTTCGGTGATAAGCCCCGCCGTCGCGACTTCCGGCCGGCGCGAGCGCACCACATCGGTGTGGTCGCCACTCGGCACGAAGCAGATTTCCACGCTGTCCGGCTTCTCCGCGACGCTCAGTAACCCCGCTTCGCGTGCGAACGCACGGATTTGCGGCTTCGTGTATCCACCGACCGGGAACAGCAGGTGCGGTAGCACGTCGCGCTTAATGCCGTGCAGTACGTAACTCTGGTCCTTGTCGCCATCAATGCCCTTGTGGAGCTCGCCCCCAATAATTTGTGCGTAGTGCCCGGTGGCGATGTAGTCCGCACCGAGCTTCTGACCGAAGGCCCAGAGTTGACCGAACTTCAGCCAGTTGTTGCACACCACGCACGGGTTCGGCGTGCGCCCGCGGGCGTACTCGTCCGCGAAGTAGTCGATGATGCGGTTGAATTCCGCCTCGAAATCGAGTGCGTAGAACGGGATGTCGAGCTTGTCAGCCACGCGGCGCGCGTCCCCGGCGTCGATCGCGGAGCAGCAGCCCTTTTTGTGGTCGGCGCGCGCGTTTCCCTGGTCGTGCCCGTGCGTCCCGGTGCGCATGAAAAGGCCGATGACGTCGTACCCCTGCCGCTTCAGCAGCACGGCCGACGCCGAACTGTCCACTCCCCCACTCATCGCCAGCACGACCCGCGGCATACCTCACCCTCTGTTCGCGAACTCACCTTTCCAGTATAGAGGCGGGCGCGAGAGAAATGTTCGGCACCCCCATTCTTGAGAAGCCGCTATGTCCGCCGAGTTGCCGGGCTGTCACCGTTACTTGAACCGCATCGCCCCGCCGCCGCTGGTCCCGGTGCGCCTTGATGCCAGTTTGCCCGCGGTGTGGTGCAAGCTGGAATTTCTGAACCCGAGCGGCAGCACGAAGGACCGTATCGCGCGGTTCATTCTGGAAAAAGCCTGGCGCATGGGCCGCGTCAAGTGCGGCGACCGCGTTGTGGAGGCGTCGAGCGGGAGCACGAGTATCGCACTGGCGCTGGCGTGCGCGCAGATGGGGCTAAAATTTCTCGCGGTGATGCCGGAGGGCGTGAGCAACGAGCGCGTGTTCATTATTCGGGCATACGGCGGTGATGTGAAATTCACGCCCGCAGCGCTCGGGATTCGCGGCGCGATTACCGAAGTCGAGCGCCTGGGAGCCGAGCCGGGCGTGTTCCTGCCAAAGCAGTTCGCGAACCTGGACAACGCGGAAGCGCACCGCCTCGGTACCGCGCGCGAGGTGCTCGACCAGATCCCCGGCGGAAAAGTGGACGCGGTCGCGAGCGGCGTCGGTACGGGCGGTACGCTCGTCGGGCTGTTCGAGGGGCTGCGTGAGAACGGCTGCCGCGTTATTCCGGTGCTCGCGCGTCCGGTGAACTTCACGCGCGCCCCGGAAGTCGAATGCTGCAGCTTCTCGTCGCGCATCCCCGGCGTCGCGGACTCGATTTCCGAAATCTTCAGTGCCGAGCGCCTACCCGGGCTACTCACGATCGAAGTGCGGGACGAAGACGCCCTCGCAACCACGCGCGAGTTGATCCGCCTCGGGTTCCCGGTCGGCCCCAGCTCGGGGCTAAACTATCAAGCCGCGCTCGCCGTGCTCCGCCAACTAAACGACCCGGCCGCCCAGGTCGTGACCGTGTTTCCGGACCGAATGGAGCGCTACTTCACCACCGAACTGTTCAAACCGTTCGTATGATGGGGTGTCGTCCGCTTCCGCCGCGAGACCGCGCATGAGCATCAGGTTGTCGTGCCCGTCGTGCAACACCGCGTTCGCGCTGCCCGTTCTGCCGGAACACCGGCGCGCGACGTGTCCGCGTTGCGGGGACGTGTTCCCGGTCCGCGGAGAATTAGTCGAACAGACGACCGGCGCCTCCGCAGGAGCGAACCAACCCCGAGCCGAGCGCGCCCGAGTAGAATCTCTGACACCCGCTCCCGAACGACCCAAAACGACACCGTCGCTCGCGATCGGATTAGGGATCTTGTTGGGCTTGGGCGTACTCGGCGGCGCGATCTGGTTTGCCTTTGGCGCTAGGCACAACGAGAAACCGATCGAGAACGCCCCGGCCCCTGTAGTGGCTGCCAAACCGCCCACGGAACTCGCCGCGCTCGGTTACCTGCGTGCCGATTGCAACATCGTGTTCACAGTTCAACCCGGTCCGCTTCTTGACTTCGCAGCGCGCACCAAACAAGAACCGCGCGAGGTACTTGCTCAGGCTGGTTTGCCGGAAGCCGCGCGAAACATGATCGAGCAACTCGGCATCACGCTCCCGCAAATCGATCACATCGCCGGCGGGCTGTATCTCGGCGAAGGAGAGGACGCGCTACGACTCGCGCTGGTTCTCGTGCTGAAACAACCGCTCGTGGACGAAGCCACGTTCCTGAAGGCACTCAAAGCCAAGCCGGTCGCGGGGAAAAAGTCGCGCCACGATGTGGTGGTGGGTCGGTTCCCTCTGCTACTCGCGCGCGTTTCGCCAACGCTCTGGGTGTTCGGCCTCGACGAAAAGGACTTCGACGCAGTGGATAAGAGTTATGGTCCCGGTGGGTCGCAGTTTCGTGGCGGGGTCGAGGGGCAACCCGGTGTGCGGACGATGATTGCGTCCGTTCCGCCGGAAGCGGCCGTGTGGGTTACGGCCGACGACGAACGCGACTGGACGCAGAAGCCGATTGTGAGGCTGATGGAGCAGTCACCGGAAGCGAAGAATTGGCTACCGGCGATGAAAGGCGGGCGCGGCGGGTTGGTCGCGGTGAGCTTCGGCGAGCGCCCGCACCTGCGGGTCCGCGTGCGCGCGGCCAACGACGCGACCGGCGATCGCGTGCGCGCATATTTTGCAGCGCGTGCGGCCGAAACCGAGTCGGCTACGTCCGGCGGAAGTGGTACCGCAGCTCAGTTCGATGCGTCATTCGATGTGACCAACGGCGGGAAGTTGCTCCAACGGTTCTTGAGTGACGCGGGGCAATGAGACCGTAGTAGGGTGGGTCGAGCCGGCTCTGCGGCGAAGGCCCACCACGACCCGCGGCGTGAAAGTACACCGACTCTTTCGGGCCGATCATTGTGGCGATTGTCGCGGGTCGTGGTGGGCCTTCGCCGCAGAGCCGGCTCGACCCACCCTACTACGAAGCTACTGGCGCGGGCCTTCGAGTTCCTGAAGTGCTTCGATGAACAGGTCCGGCGGGTCGATCACGGAATCGCCGTTCCGCAGCGTGATGAACGGGTGCCACATCCCCTGCCACACCCAGAACACGTCGTCGGTGATCGGGTAGGCGTGCTCGCGGAAGTTCTCCGTCGCGAACAGGTGCAGCCCGTGAACGTTCTTGATCGCGGGGAACGACACCGGCCACACGGCCAGTTCCTCGCGGCTCGGGATCGCGACCCAAAACCCCGCGGGCGAATCCGGCATCAGTTCTTCCAGCAACAGAGCGCGAGTCGCGTCGTAACTGTCGCCGGTGTGCCCGATGTAGATGTCGTGCTCGGGGGACGCCCGCTCGAAGAATTCGGCTGGAGTGGCGGTTCGCAGGTTCTCCAGCGCAACGTCGAGGAGGTCTTCGCCGCGCGTGCGGCTCCGCTTCAGCATCTCGTCGGTGACGAACGCCATCGTGTGCGGGAAATCGACGACGAGCGTGATTTCGAGCCCGGTGCCGGGGAGCGGGATGCCCCACGGGTGTGCGGCGCTGCGGTCGAACGGGCGGCCCAGGCGCGGGCGGAGGCGGTCGGTGATCGTGGTGAGGTCGTGCGGGATGTCCGGTGCGGTGGCGGCGCGCGCGAGCCGTTCGAGGAACGAGTGAATCATTTCCGGCCACTCGGCCGGGGCCGCCGCGCGCACGCGCCGGTGCAAGTTCTCCAGGCCGATGTACTGTTCGTCGCCCCCGTCCGGCGGGCGGACGTTCACGCCGTTCTGTTCCCAGCCGACGATGGTGTACCCGTCAGCGCGGAGTTGCGCGGTGACGGCCGCCTGGAAGTCGGCGGGGAAGTGAGAAACGGGTTCGTCAGCAGCGGACACGTAAACGCCTCCTGCGATCAGATGCGAGCGGCAATCGGCCGCTCCGCACCCGCCACACCCTTCGGCAGTTTCACCACCATCACGGAACACGCGGCCTCGCGCACCACGCGCTCGGCCACGCTGCCCATCGCGAGCCGGTCGGCCCCGGCGCGCCCGTGCGTGCCGATCACGACCACGTCGATCCCGGCGTCGGCCGCGTACCGGGCGATTTCGGTCGCCGGGTCACCCTCTAATAATACGTGACTCACCGCGATCTTCGGGTTCGCGGGGCGCACCTGTTCCAATTGGCTCTGCCAGTGGCTCGGGGATTCGGGGGCGCCGGGCGCGTGAACGTACACCACAGTCAGGCTCGCGCCAGACGCCTCGGCCAACCCGACCGCGTGAAAGTACGCCTGGTTCGAGTAGCTCGAGAAGTCGGTCGGGTACAGAATGCGAGTGACGCGGATCATTGAGAAGGCCCCGCGAAGTCGGGGTGGTCCGGTCATTGACCACCGCTCCTATCGTACCAACGGAACCGGGCGAAGGAAGGCGGGAAGTGCAGTGGGTTTGGGTCGCGTCGGTGCAACTGCTCCGCGAGAGGCGAGCTGGCCTTGGTGAACCCCGCCCGCGCGGGTGGGTGGGGCTCACGACTGTGCGACCTGCCACCGCGGGTTCGCCGAAGTCATGTGCGCCGTTCGGGAAGCTACATCGCTCTTGGGTGAGCGTGAAGTGGTATTGGTGTTCGCGCTTTGCGGGATCTGGCGAAGTGAGGTTGACTGATTACGGGCTCACGAGTCGCTCGCGAAGCCCCCAAATCTCCGCGCTCTCCAAAACATATAAAGGGCGCGCAAGTCCGCTTAATCCGGTCGGTCTAGTTCTGCCGATTGTAACAGCGTATGTGTGTGCGTACCCGAGTTGAGGCGCGGACATGCGGTACCGGTTGTGTGCGGCTACAGCGACGCTTGTGTTGCTTGTAGCCGGCGCACGCGCCCAGGAGCCCGCACTGCCGGTGCGTGAGTTACCGCCCCCCAATACCGACCCTTTCAGCGCGCCGTTTTTTCAACCGTCGAATACCTCAGAACACGCTTCCGGCACGCCGAACTCGGCACTCGTTGACGCGGTCACCACTCACGATCCGCGTGCGGTGGTATTCCCCTCCGAGGCGGTTGGGGCACGCGCTTGTACTTGCGGCTTCACGACATGGGCCACAGTGGAACTGCTGATCGGGCGGACGCGCGGGCCGAGCGTGGCGCCCATCGTCACGACCGGCCCCGCATCTGCCGGGGCGTTCGCCGGGGCAGTTGGTCAACCCACCACGCTCCCGTTGTTCGGTGGGAAACGCGCCCTGGATGACTGGCGCAGCGGGTTGCGCGTGGAACTCGGCGCGTGGTTAGACGGCAACCAGCACAGCGGCATCGGCATTCGCTTCTACTCGCTGTTCACCACGAACGAGCAGTTCCGCTCGGGGCCGAACGGCCGTGCCGTGGTCAACGTTCCGCAGTCCGTGAATGCCGGACCGCTCGCGATTCAAATACCCGCGTTCGTGAGTTTTCCCGGTGCCTCCACGGGGCGCGTCTCGGCCAGTGCCGAAACGATGTTCATGGGCGGTGACGTAAACTGGCGGTACTTGATCGACCGGACCGACTGGTTCCGCGTCGACACGCTCGCGGGCTACCGACAATTACACCTCACGGACGAAATCGGCGCGAACTTCAACGTTGTACCCACCGCCACCGCGAGCGAATCGATGCTCGTTGCCCCGCAGTTCACAGGCGCCGACAGCGTGCGCACGCGGAACAATTTCTACGGCCCACAACTCGGTTTGTGTGCTTCGACCGGTGGGGGGCGGCTCTGGATCGAAGGGCACGCCGCGACCGCGTTGGGCGTGACAGAGAGTTCGCTGGATTTCGCGCGCTCGCGAATGGGGGGCATCGCGCCGAACCCGGTCGCGGTGCTCGCCGCGCTCGGTGCCCCACCCTCTGCCGCAAATACTATGGCCGCGACGAACCAGACCGCGATGATGCAGTCGAACGTGGCGAACCGGCTGTCGTACTTCGGCGCGGTGGGCGAGGGCGGCGTGCGGTTGAACTGGCGCGCGACCGATCACGTCCGCTTCACGGCCGGGTACAGCTTCCTGTACTGGAACAACGTGCGCCGGGCACAAGAAATGTTTGTCCTCGGGCCGGTGCTGCGGCCGCAAGCGATCGACTTCACCACTCACCTGTTTAGTGTGGGTTTTGACCTGCGGTTTTAGCGCCGTCCGTGTTGGCTCGTGTTTCCTCCCGCTGCGAGAAAGTTTTGTAACAGCGCCGCTACTGAGCTACCGCTCTCATCACGGCCCAATTACAACCCTTCTCATCGCCCATTAATCTCGTGGAGAGTGCCGATGAAGACGGTGCGTTGTTTCTGTGCGGTCGCCGTGGTTGCCGCACTGGTATCTCCCGCAGCGCAGGGGCAGGAAGCGCCCAAACCCGGCCCGGAGCACGAGGTTCTCAAGAAGTTGGAAGGCAACTGGGATCTCGTGATGAAGTTCGGCGGGGGCGAGTCCAAGGGGACCGTCACGTACAAGATGGACCTCGGCGGACTGTGGCTCTCCGGGGCGCTGGAGAGCGAACTCTTCGGCGCGAAGTTCCAGGGCAAGAGTTTGGAAACCTACGACGCCGCCAAGAAGAAGTACATCAGCGTGTGGGTGGACAGCATGGGCACCCAGCCGATGATCCTGGAAGGCGGCTACGACAAGGACAAGAAGACGCTAACGCTGACCGGCGAGCACCCCGGGCAGGACGGGAAGCTGGCGAAGTGGAAGTCAGTGTCTACGCTGGCGGACGACAACACGATTAACTTCAGCATGTTTGTGGGAGACGACAAAGAACCGATGTTCACGATCGTCTACAAGCGGAAGAAGTAACTCGTCGCGCCGAACTTCGGCGCAACGACCGTGCGGCCCAGGCCCAATGGCCTGGGTTTTTGTTTTGGTACTCGCTTCGCCCTCCACCTCGCTCGTCTTATACTGCGGTATCCACTCCACCTTGCCGCAGACGCTGACAGGCGTGACAGCGTGGGCGACAGTCTGCCGGCGGCACTCGTCAGATGGGCACAACTTGGTCGGCTTTTTGTCCCCCGTTAACCTTCCTTCAAGCTCTGACTGGAGCTACATTTCCCGAATTGGTTGATTGGAGTCGTGCGGCCGGAAACGTCGAAGAACGAGTCATGCGCACACAAACAACGCCGCCGACTGCCGAGCAGAACGGGCAGTCGTACCGGACGTATTTTGAAGAGTTCCGAGCCGGCACAGGGTACGACCCACTCTTCTTGTGCGGGGATGCCCTGAAGGTGCTGACCGACCTTCCGGCCGACTCCATCGACTGTGTTATGACCTCGCCCCCGTACTGGGGCCAGCGGGACTACGGCGGTGGCGGCATCGGTCTGGAAGCGACGTGGCAAGAGTACGTCGCCAACCTGTCCGCCATCTGCGAGCAGTTGAAGCGAGTGCTGAAGCCGACGGGTTCGTTCTGGTTGAACATCGGGGATGCCTACCAAAACAAGAATCTGCTGGGGCTGCCGTGGCGAGTCGCCTTAACTCTGACGGATCAGCAGGGGTGGGTTCTGCGGAACGACGTGGTGTGGAATAAGGTGAAGGGCGGGATGGACAACGCCACCGACAAGCTGCGGAACAATCACGAGTTCGTTTTCCATTTTGTCAAGAAGGCGAAGGGATACTTCTACAACGTGGGCGCCGCACGCCACCAGCCCCGTCAGTCGAAGGTTGTGGGTGAACGTGTTGTGTCTGCCACCGGTGTGAGTGGGGTGCGGTATCGACGGCAGATCGAACTCACTACGGCGATGAACGATGAGGAGAAGAAGAACGCACTGGCGGCCCTGGAAGGCATCCTTACCCACGTCCGGGACGGCAACCTCTCGGATTTCAGGATGATCATCCGGGGCGTCCAGCGGGCCACGCACTCGGACTCGGAGAAGGTATCAGGCCGGGCACGAGAACTAAAAGAAAAGGGATTCTACTTTCTGAAGTACCACCCGAACGGAGCCAAGCTGAGCGACGTGTGGGAGATCATGCCCGAAGACACGCAGAAGCGGAAGGCCCACTTTGCCCCGTACCCGGAAGACCTCTGCAAGCTCCCGATACTGACCACCTGCCCCGAAGGTGGTATCGTTCTCGACCCGTTCGCGGGTACCGGAACGACGAACTACGTCGCTTTCCGCTCGGGTATGAAGTCCGTCGGCATCGAGATATCTCCCGAACACATCAAGCACGCCCGTGAACGGTGCAGGTTGTTGCTATGAGCAAGGTTGCCGAACTCTACGGACTGCCCACCGCCTACGAACCTCCGGGCAGGACGTGGGCCGATGTGGTTGCGATACAGCATTGCCCATTCTTGGACCGAAAGTGCTTGAAGAACCGCAAGAGCGAACCGAATCAGACCATCGGCTCATGCACGATGGCGTTCGGCAAAGACGCCAACCACCTGATGATTTGCCCGTTCCGGCTGCTGGAGCGGCGGCAAATATTCGAGGACTGCAAACCTCTCGTCACGCTGCATCAACCGGGCAACGAGTGGCACATTGTCTCGGAACTGGACGTGCCGGGTGGCAGCGTTGATTACTGCCTTGTGTCCGTCCGGAAGAAGAAGGTGATGGACTTCATCGGCATCGAACTTCAAACGCTGGACTCGACGGGGACCGTTTGGCCGGAGCGACAGCGGTTCCTTCACTCCAAAGACATCCAGGTGAAGGAAGAGGACAGGAAGTCAACAAAGCCGTTCGGCATGAACTGGAAGATGACGGCGAAGACGGCGCTGGTGCAGATGCACCATAAAATCCAGACTTTCGAGCACCTGTCGAAGAAGTTGGTTCTGGTCCTTCAAGATCACCTTCTGGCCTACATGCGGCAGGAGTTCACGTTCGACCACTTGGTTCCCGCCCGCTTGGGCGACCCGATGCACTTCCATTCGTACTCGCTGGGCGAAGAAGACGGGGCGCTGAAACTGGAACTGGAAGGGCAACACAGTACCGACACCGCAGGTATCGCGAAGTGCTTGGGATTACAGTCAGAGGCGAAGGTAGAATTGGAAGCCATCATTGCCCTGATTGAAGTGAAGATATCGCACAAAACCTTGATGAGTATCGAGACACCACCACCAGCCAGCACGCTCGCAGACGAGGCTACCGAAGAGGATAGTTAAACACTGACCGCACACAACGTTGACCGATCGTCACCAACAGCACGACAAACTCTGCCCCGGGCCTACCGAATGGTGCCCGGGTGTTTCGTTTTTCAGCGACCTTTCAGTGCGCATGCTTCGTTAGGTCGGTTGCTCGGTATCAATCTCGCCTCGTGCTTACTTTTTGAGCTAGGGCTGTTGCGGGTGCGGGCATCATCTGCTAATCTATCCCCATGCGGAGCGACATTCTACAGACGCCCGCGGCTTCCTCTCCCGGAAGCGTTTTTTCGATGCCGAAAAGCGAGCAGTTTTTACCGCCGCTACCCGAGATCGTGGGCACCGCACCGGCCATGCAAGACGTTTTCCGTCTTGTTCGCCTCGCTGCGCCCCGATCCGCAAACGTTCTGCTCATAGGCGAAACCGGGACCGGCAAAGAAGTTATCGCAAAAGCCGTTCACAAACTCAGTCGTCGGGCGGACGGGCCGTTCATCCGCGTGAATTGCGGCGCGCTGCACGAGAACCTGCTCGAAAGCGAACTCTTCGGGCACATCAAAGGCTCGTTTACAGGGGCCGTCGAGAACAAGACCGGCCGATTTGAAGCCGCGCACGGCGGCACCATTTTCCTGGATGAAATCAACAGCACTTCGCAGAAGCTGCAGGTGAAGTTGCTCCGCGTGCTTCAGGAGCGCGAGTTCGAGCGCGTCGGTGAGAGCCGGACGATCCGCGTGGATGTGCGGGTGGTCGCGGCGACGAACACGTCGTTGGAACAGGCCGTTGAAGACGGCGAGTTCCGCGAAGACCTCTACTACCGGCTGAACGTCATTCCCATCGGGTTGCCACCACTGCGCGAGCGCCGCGACGACATCCCATTACTGGCCCAGTTCTTCCTCAAGCGCTACGGCGACTTGCACAAGTGCCCCGTGCCGGAACTGACTCCGGTCGCGCTCGAAGCACTCAAAGCACATGACTGGCCCGGGAACGTGCGTGAACTGGAGAACACGCTGGAACGCCTGACGGTGTTCGCCGATGGCGGGCCGCTCACCCCGGAACTGCTCCGATTCGGGCGCCCGCGCCCGGTAATTCGTGCCCCGCGCGGTGGCGGCGCGCCGACCGATGTGCCGTCGCTGATTCACGCCCTGGTCCGCGCCGGGATGCACGCTCCGCGTCCGGGGCACATCAAGCTCCATAAGTTCCTCGTTGATGGTGTCGAACGCGAGTTGATCGAAGAGGTTCTGCGGGAGTGCGGCGACAACCAGGTGAAGGCGGCCGACCGTCTGGGCATTAACCGCAACACGTTGCACAAGAAGCGGGAAGAGTACCGCAAGGCGGACGCGGGCGGGGGCGACCTTCCTCCGAGCGATTCGTCATCCGAACCACCCGCCGCGGCGGGGTGATTCGTGTTTCCCATCCTCCTCGATTTACGCGGGAAGCTTGTTTGCGTGATTGGGGGAGGGGCGGTCGGCTCGCGCAAGGCGCGGGCGGCCGTTGACGCGGGCGCGGGCGTTCGTGTTGTCGATCCGCGACCCGATCTTTCACTTCCGAACCAAGTTATTCACATCCTGGAACTGTATCGCACAGAACACCTCGAAGGCGCCGCTCTCGTATTCGCGTGCGCAACTTCCGAAGTCAACGCTCAGGTCGTTGTCGACGCCCATTTACGCGGAGTCTGGGTGAACGCGGCCACGTCGCCGGATGCGGGCGATTTCACCCTGCCGGCCGTTGTGCGTCGCGGTGCCTTGACACTTGCCGTTAGTACAGAAGGGGCGTCGCCGGCCCTCGCGCGCCGCATCCGCGAAAAGCTCGAAGCCGAATACGACGAAGTGTTTGCGGAATGGGTGCGGATACTCGCCGACGTGCGGGCCGAGGTGCTCGCGACGGTGGCGGACGAATCGCGTCGGCGCGCGTTGCTCGATTCCTTCGCCGATTGGTCCTGGCTCGCCCGACTGCGCGCAGAAGGCGCAGACGTCGTGCGCAACGCGATGCGCGCGGGTTGGTGAGATACAAGCCGCTCTTCAAATTCGCGCGGAACCGACCTGGGTATAATCAGCTCGTTAAGTTCGCGGTCGGCGAGCATGAGGCGAACGACCCGCCCCGACCGAACTGAGGAAACTCGCGGTCGTGCTCAAATTCCGAGGGCGAAACTGTCCGAAGAGACCGGCTCGCTATACAGAGCGGCAAAATCTGCGGGCGAGTGAAAAAACAAGTGCGAGGCGCAAAAGGACTTGGTAGACCAATTGAGAATAATGGACCGCGCAGGGTTCCAGGGGTTTTAACCCCTGGTTTCAAATGACTGGAGCCCCGGCGCCTGGGAACACGGGGTCAATGGGTCGGTTTTGATTTCTCGGCAAGGGCGGACATGAACCTGCTCGTGGCGTGGAAAAAGGTGCTGCTGTTCGGTGCCTTCGGCGCGGTCGGCTGTCTGGCCGGTGGGCTCGCCGGCGAGCCGCTCGTGTGGGCCTCTCGGTCCGTCGCGGAAGCGGCCGGGGCAAAGGACGCGCCGTCGCTCATCTCCCGGCCGGCGCCGCAAGTCGCCGAACCGCCCCCGCTGCCCAACGACATCCGCGAGCGCGTCGAGAGGGCCGGCGGGAAGTCCGGCGACGTGCAACTCTCGCTCATCTGGCACAACGCGAACGATCTCGACTTGTATTGCAAAGACCCGAACGGCGACATCGTCTTCTACAAGAACCCGCGCGTGCCCAGCGGCGGCGAACTGGACGTGGATGCGAACGCCGGCAATCGGCGCAACGGTCTCCCCACGGTGCTCACCAATGAGCCGGTTGAGAACATCTACTGGCCGAAGGGCGCCGCGCCGGCCGGCCACTATCAGGTGTTCATCAACTACTTCGCCCACCGCCCGGCGACCGGCGCGCCGAATGAAACTCCATACAAGGTAAACATCCTTCGCGACGGACAGCGCTACGAGTTCAAGGGGACCATCGAGTACGGCGGCACGCAGAGAAACGAGCGCCTGATCGACGAGTTCGATCTGAAACCTCTCGAAGTACTTGCCCCCGATGAAGTGAGCTTGCACCCAACCGCGCCCGCGATCAAACTCCCGGTTGCGGTCCGACGGATACACTACAAGGGGCCGGTCGAAGTACGGGTCGAGAACCTCCCCGAGGGTGTTGTCGCGGGCAAGCTCACCATTCCCGAAGGCGAGAACGAAGGTGAAATCGAACTGAGAGCGGTTAAAGGTGCGAAAGCGATCAAGAAAACCGCACTCAAGCTCGTCGCCACCGGGGGCAATCTCGATTCGTCAGTCGATGTACAACTCACGCCCCCCAAACCGGTCGCGGCGTTCTCCCTGTTGGGCGTGCTTTCTACCGGCGCGTGGACGGCGCTGCTCGCG
This sequence comes from Gemmata palustris, assembly GCF_017939745.1. Lineage (NCBI taxonomy): Bacteria > Pseudomonadati > Planctomycetota > Planctomycetia > Gemmatales > Gemmataceae > Gemmata > Gemmata palustris. The sequence continues at coordinate 6,599,444 of NZ_JAGKQQ010000001.1, forward strand.
GTCGGGCTGTGCCTCGCACTTCTGGCCGGGCAGAACAAGTACCTCGGCAAGCCGCTGTTCGCATCGAGCCGCGTGTCGCTATTGCTTGTGATTTTCGGGGCGATGGCCGCCGGTTTCGTATCGGGCAGCATTGGGCAATCACTCTTCTTCGTGCTGCTCGCGGCGGGTGTCGCGAACTTCGGCTTCCTGATCGGCTGGGTGCTGCTTGGCGCGCTGCTCGGGTGGGGCGTGAGCCGCTTCGTTCCGAACCTGGACGGTGTGAAGGCTGCGCTCGCGGGATTGGGTGGCGGGTTGCTCGGTGCGGGCGCGTTCCTGCTCCTGTCCGAACTCGCGCAGTGGACCGGGCGCTTCGGTGGCGCCGCTCTACTCGGTTTCTGTATCGGGCTGATGGTCGCGGTCGTCGAAGCCGCGTTCCGGCGCGCGTGGCTCGAAGTGCGCTTCGGCGAGCGCGAAGTGATTACCGTGAACCTCGGCACCGAACCGGTGAAGGTCGGTAGTGACGCCCGGGCCTGTACCGTTTGGGCGCGCGGCGCGGCCCCGGTCGCATTGGAATATTGGATTCGCGACGGTCGGGTGCAGTGCGCGGACGTGCCCGCGAAGCAGGAAACAATCGCAGCAGACGGCGACACGCGCGCGGTCGGCAGCGTCACCGTGGTCGTGCGCACGAGTAGCGCTGTCGCGCCCGCGGGGGGGGACGTGCGGCCGACCGTGGCGCGCCCGACCGCGCCCGCGGTTCCCATCACCGCACCGCACCCGGAACCTGTGGGCGCGGTGCCGCCGGTTCCCGCGCAAACCGCGCGCTCCGATTACGATGACGGGTTGCCGATGCCGATGTCGCCACCTCCACCCGTGCGACCCGCGGTAACGTCGATTCTCGATACGGACGACGGGTTCCCCGCGCCAACTACGAAATCTACTTCGACTCCAACCGCTGCACCGAATATCACAGCGGCTCCCGTCCCCGCGACGTCGCAGCGCCCGGCACCGGTGAGCCCGCCGAAGGTCAGCGACCCGGATGCGTGCCCCACCTGCGGGCGGAAAGTGCCCGGGCGCACTGGCGCCCGATACTGTATGGTGTGTGACCGGGCATTTTGAGTATCCTTCCGGGCGAACCGTGAACCAACTGCTTGCGGGGTCGGCGATTTGTTGAAATGATGCCGGCCGGGCTACGAACACCACGAACGGACCCGAGAGAACACAGCCTTTTCTGCTCGAAGACGAGGAACTCCCGTTATGCCCTACGATATGCAGATCGACCGCTCGAACCCCGGGTGCATTGTGTTCCTGGTGGACCTCTCCAACTCGATGTTGGACGGGATCGCGGGCACGCAGCGGGCGAAGATGGACACGGTTTCCACCGCCATCAACCGGTTCTTCCAGGAACTCATCACGAGCTGCGAAAAGGGCGAAGAGAAGCCGCGCAACTACTTCGACGTGGGTCTGATCGGGTACACGACCGACGCCAACGGGGTCGCCACCGTCCGCTCGCTGTTCCAAACGGCCCTGACCGGGCGCGACCTCGTTTCCATCAGCGATTTGTACGACAACCCGCTTGAAATCGAACAACGACGGAAGAAGGAGTTCGTCGACGACGGCGCCGGCGGACTCACGGAAGTGGAGCGCCAGATCGCGTTCCCGGTGTGGTTCCGCTCGCCGGCCCCGACCGAGATGTTCGGCACGCCAATGTGTACCGCGCTCGGGTACGGCAAGCAGGTGCTCCAGGCGTGGATCGACGCCCACCCGAACAGCTTCCCGCCGATGGTCATCAACCTGACCGACGGCGAGTCCACCGACGGGATGCCGGTGCCGTTCGCCGAAGAACTCAAGGCGCTCGCGACCGCGGACGGGAACGTGTTACTGTTCAATTGTCACCTGTCCGGCCGCGACGCGCAACCGGTGTTCCTCCCGCCGACCGAATCGCTGTTGCCCGACGAGTACGCGCGGGACCTGTTCGGCATGTCCAGCCCGCTCCCGGACAAGTTGCGGCACATGGCCGAGGTGAAGGGCATTTCCGCGCCGCTGGGGTGCAAGGCGATGGCGTTCAACGCGGACGCGGTCAGCCTGCTCAAGTTGCTGAACGTCGGCACGCAGGTGGTGGCCGCCGCTACGCTCCCTCCGCACTTACGGTAATGAGGACCGAGCAAGAGCCCGTTCGCCCGCATTCGCGCGGGCGAACGGGCTCCGACGGCTACTATGGGTTGATGGGAACGTTAACCTCACCGCCGTTCCCGCCCTTGATGACGATCTTGATCTTGATTACGCGGACGTGCTTCGAGGTGGGCGAGTCGATGGCCAGCGATTCCACGTCGGCCGTCGGCACATACGGGTCGATGAGTTTGAGCAGGGCCTTCTTGTCCCCGCTCTTCGCGGCCCGCGCGACCTGTTTGGCGAACTTCGGGTTGTCGGTCAACTCGCGCTCGAAGGCGCGCACGCTCTCGGGGGCGCGGTTCGCGAGGGGACGGGCTTTGACCGGCTCGCCGGCACTGACCGCGGGTACCGACCCGCACAAGCCGGCCGCGGTGAGCGCGGCAGTAAGGGTAGCGAAAATATAGTGGCGGAACATTTGTATTTCCCGTGTTGCAAGTTCTCGGATGCCCGGGAAGTAACCCCGTGTCACCTCCCCGTTCCGTGAGGCGAACGACGCACCCGGCCCCACTTGCGCGTTCAAAAGGGCTGGCCGTCGTACAGGTGTCGGGGTTATTGACACGGGTCAAGATTGCTCCCAAAAACCAGGACGGCGCTCGTTGTGTGCCAGTAACGACCGCTCGGTGTTTGTGTAGGAAACCGATGGACCCGACCCCCGCCGAGCCGCCCCCCGGCTGCCTCGTACTGCTGCTCAGCCTGTCGGCCGAGATGACCGCGAGCGTGGTCACCGGGCGCGGCACGGCGGCGGCGTCCGCGGTCGGGCGCCAACTGGCCGCGGAGGTGCTCGAAGGGCTGGTGCGCGCGGTCGCGGCCGGGCACGCGGTCGGGCCGATCGACGTGGCCGTCCTGGGCTACCGCACGCCCAAAGACGGGATGCTTCAACTGATCTCGTTGTTGCCGGGCGGCGACCCGAAACCGCAATTCACACCGCTGGCGCGGATCGCGGAACAGGCCGCGCTCGAGCGCGGACCCGAGAACCAACCGCGGGAGTGGGTCGGGCTCCCCGCGTGCGAGGGCGAATCGTGCGCGCCCGCCGCGCTCGCGCGCGTGTACCAGTTGGTGTCGGTGTGGCTCACCGGGCGCTTCACCGCGCGCGCGCCGGTCGTGGTCCACTGCACCACCGCGGGGGCGCTCGACGACGTGTACATCCGCGTCGCGCGCTCGCTCCAACTCCTCGCAACGGCTCACGGCCAGCCGCGCGTACTGCACTACGTGTTCGATCCCGAGCCCGAGAGCGAGGTGGTGGAGCGGCTCGCGGAAGTTTCTGTCGAACTGCCGCGTAAAGAAAGGGCCGTGAAAATCACCCGGCGCGCGGTGTTCGTCAACGACTGGGACGTCCGTGACCCGCTGGGTGCGCTCTTCGCTTATTCTCCCCAAGAAGACACCGTCGCGTGGGCCTGGGCCGGCGCGGGGCTCAGTGCGGCCGCGACGATGTGGACCCAAAAGATGGGGAACGCGCCGGACCAGTGGGAGGACGCCTTCGCCCTGGACGAGGCCACCAGTGTGGCGGCCGTGGCCGACGGAGCGAGTGCCGGTATTTACTGCAGCATTTGGGCGCAGCAGTTGAGTCAGCGGTTCCTCACCGATCGGCCCGACGCGCGCGACCCGGCGGCGCTGGACCGGTGGGTGAACGGCCTACGTGCCGAGTGGCGCACCGCGATCAACTACAGCAACCTGAATTGGTCGAAACAGGCGAAGGTCGATCAGGTGGGCGCTGCGGCGACGCTCTTGGGGCTGGAACTCGGCCCCGCCGACGCGCGCGGCCGGCGCCCGTGGCGCGCCTGTGCGGTCGGCGACGCGAGCCTCTTCTGGGTCCGCGCCAACCGGTTGCGCGCCACGTTCCCGGTGGTCGCGGCCGATCAGTTCGGGTCCGCGCCGCTCCTGATCCGGTCGAACCCGGGCTTCCGAACACTGTCCCTCGCCGCCGCCGGAACGTGCGAGCCCGGCGACCGGTTCGTACTCGCGACCGATGCCGTTGCCGCCCGCCTGTTCCGGAGCCTGGTGACCGGTTACGATCTGGATTGGGGCCGGTTCGAGGCGCTCGACGAGGCCGAGTGGTGCGCGGAGATGGACGCGCTTCGCAAAGCGAATGACATGGTGAACGACGACTGCACGCTCGTCGTCCTCCGCGTTAGCGCGCCCGCGGGTGGTGTCGCAGCTCTGAACTCTGGTGCGGGCGAAGAGCCAGAAGAACTCCCCTTTGCGGACGGCGAGCCCCTCGTCGAAGACGTTCAAGCTTCGGAGCCGACAGGGCGCGTGGGCGCGAGGCCGCGAACCGGTGCCCCGTTCTTGCCCGAGGGGGAACTTCTTGCGGCCGATATCGCCGATGCCGACGATTGGGTGGTCGAGGAACCGTCCGATCTGCTCGAACCCGGGCCGGAAGAACTGCCCCCGCACGACAATTCCCAAGTAGCCAGGGACGATCTCCCGAAACCGACGGACCCGGGCGTCGGGCCGTGAAGAGTTTACCGCCCGGCGCCTGGGCCTTCGGGTGCGTATCTGGCTGCCACTGTCTCCTCACACCGCGGGCAGCTCGAAGCCCTTGCGGTACTCGCGGCCCAAGAGCTTGTTCGCTTCGGGCGAGTCGGTTGTCTCGGTCTTTGCATCAAAATTCAGCACGTTACCGGTGCGGAACGCGATGTTGCCCAGGTGACACAACCGCGTGCTCTTGTGCCCCTCCTCGATATCCGCGTTCGGTTGTGCGTCTCCGCGGACCGCGTCGATAAAGTTCTTCTGATGGGCCTTCAGCATGTCGGGGCCGCTCGGCTCCTTCACCTCTTCGCCGTCGCGGACGTGCCAGCCGTTGTTGTCGAAGAGGAGCGTCCCCTTCTCGCCGTGGAGGATGACGCCATACGACATTTTCTCCGGGCCGTTCTTCTCCCACACGCGGTGCTCCCACACCACCGTGCAGCCCGGGAACTCGAACGTCGCGGTCTGTGTGTCGGGCGTTTCCTGATCGTCGTCGAAGACGTATTTGCCGCCCATTGAAGAGATCCGCGTGGGCGCGTCGAGGCCGAGGACGTTACGGATCTGGTCCAGCCCGTGGATGCCGTTGTTACCGAGTTCACCGGTGCCGAGTTCCCAGAACCAGTGCCAGTTGTAATGGAAGCGGTTCGCGTTGAACGGGCGTGCTGGCGCCGGCCCCAAAAAGAGGTCGTAATCGACGCCCTTCGGCGGCGCGGCCTCGTCCGCCTTCTTCCCGATCGGTTTGCGGCTCCCCGCGATCCACGTGCGCGCGAACGGCACCTTCCCGAGCTTGCCGGCTTTGATGAACTCGCGCGCGGCGGCCACGTTGGTGGAACTCCGGCGCTGGGTGCCGACCTGGATCACCACCTTGTACTTGCGCGCGGCCTGCACCATGCGCCGCCCTTCGAGCAGGTCGTGCGAAACGGGCTTCTCGACGTATACGTGCTTCCCGCGCTCCGCGGCCCAGATCGTCGCGAGCGCGTGCCAGTGGTCCGGGGCCGACACGACCACCGCTGTCACCGATTTGTCTTCCAGTACCTTGCGGATGTCGGTTTCGACCTTCGGCGGCGACTCGGGGTTCTTGAGCGCGTCAAGTACGGGCTTCACCATCGCCGGATCGGGATCAACGACGTGCGAAATCTCGACGCCGGGCACGGACGCGAAGCCGGGAACGAGCTGCTTGCCGCGCGTGCGCAGGCCCATCACCGCGAGTTTGACTTTCGCGTTCGGACCGTTCGCGGCGCGGTTGTAGGAAGCCGCGGACAGCGTGAGAGCGGACGTGGCGAGGAACTGACGACGAGTTGCGGACACGGCAGCGCTCCGGGGAGAAGATTTGTGACACGAGGCATGGTAACCTGTGCAGCAGACCAGCAAAAGACAGAGAACAGAGGTCAGAAGACAGAGGTCAGAAGACGGAGAACAGAAGAGGGCACAGAAGGCGGAAATCTTGGCGATTTCGCTATTATTCTTTGTACGAAGTGCTCTCTGATCTCTGTCCTCTGCCTTCTGACCTCTCCGGCTTCGACCGTGGCTTATCCCTCGACCTTTGAGGCTCTCCATGACACGCCTTGCGACTCTCCTGTTACTCCTCGCAACGCCTCCCCTTGTGGCCGCCGACCGCGCCGATATCCTCGTTGCGGACTTCGAGGGCGAGACTTACGCCAATGGCTGGAAGACCACGGGCACCGCGTTCGGCAAGGGACCGGCGCGCGGAACGCTCCCGAACCAGATGAACGTAACCGGCTTTCTCGGGAAGGGGTTGGTGAACAGCTTCGCGGGCGGGGACGACAGCACCGGCACACTCACGTCACCGGAAATCACCATCGACCGCAAGTACATCAACTTCCTCATTGGGGGTGGGAAGCATCCGGGGAAGACGTGCATCAACTTGCTCGTTGATGGCAAGGCGGTTCGCACTGCGACCGGACCGAACGGCCAAGCCGGTGGGTCCGAACACCTCGACTGGCACACGTGGGACGTGAGCGACCTCGCGGGCAAGAAGGCGGTTATCGAGATCGTGGACGAGCAGAAGGGCGGGTGGGGGCACATCAACATCGACCACATCGTTCAGAGCGACGCGAAGAAGCAGGCCGAACTGAAGTCGCAAGTGCTCGAAATTGGGGAATCGTATCTGCACTTCCCGGTGAAGACCGGCGCCCCGATGCGCCGCGTGAAGTTCCTCGTCGGTCAGGACGTGGTGCGCGAGTTTGACATCGAGCTGGCCGCGCACGGTCAGGCGAGCTTCTGGGCGGCTTCCGACGTGACCACGTTTAAGGGAAAGAAGCTGACCGTCGAAGTTATGCTTCCGGCCGACGCGAAGCTCGCGGACCTCATCGTGGCGTCCGACAAGTGGCCAGCGGCGGACAAAGTGTACCAGGAGAAGCACCGGCCACTGTTCCACTTCACCAGTCGCGTCGGGTGGCTGAACGACCCCAATGGCTTGGTGTTCGCGGACGGGGAATGGCACCTGTTCTACCAGCACAACCCGTTCGGGCGCGAATGGGGCAACATGCACTGGGGCCATGCGACCAGCAAAGACCTCGTCCGCTGGAAGGAAGAGGGGATCGCGCTCTACCCGAAGAAGTACGACGATTTCGCGTTCTCCGGGTCGGCCGTGCTCGACAAGAACAATACCTCTGGTTGGGGCACAAAAGAGAAACCGCCGCTCGTGTTGGCGTACACGAGTACCGGGCGCGGCGAGTGCATCGCGTACAGCACGGACCGGGGGCGCACCTGGAAGGAGCACGACAAGAACCCCGTGGTGAAGCACGCCGGGCGCGACCCGAAGCTGATCTGGCTCGAAAAGGCGAAGCACTGGGTGATGGCGGTTTACGACGAGACCGACAAGAAACAGTGGATCGCGTTCTACACGTCACCGGACCTGAAAGCGTGGACGTTTACGAGCCGCATTGAGGGCTTCTTCGAGTGCCCGGACCTGTTCGAGCTGCCGGTTGAGGGGCAGGAGCCCGGCGGGGCGATGAACCCTTGGGTACTGTATGCGGCCGACGGCAAATACCTGCTCGGCGATTTCGACGGCAAGGAGTTCAAGCCCCACTTCAAGGAGAAGAAGCAGCTCTGGTACGGCCGATTCTATGCGGCGCAAACGTTCGATAACGGTCCGGCAACGGGCGGGCGCCCACCGCGGCGGGTGCAAATCGGGTGGGCACAGGGCGTCACGTTCCCCGGAACGGCGTTCAATCAACAGATGACGGTGCCGGTCGAACTCCAGTTAATCTCCACCCGGAACGGGCCGTCCCTGCGGGCGCGACCGGTGCGGGAACTGGAATCGCTGCGGGACACGGACAAGCCGATCGCACCGATAAAAGACGCGACCAGGAACGGGGCAACGACCCTGGCCGAAGATCTGGACGCATTCGAGCTGCTCCTGACGAGCATTTCCAGCCACGGGTATACCCTCGACATCCGCGGGACGAAGCTCGTCTACGACGCGGACAAGGGGACACTGACCTGTAACGGCGTGACCGCGCCCGTCAGTCCCCGGGCCGGCTCCCTCTTTCTCAGAGTGTTCGTGGACCGCGGCTCGATCGAGGTGTTCACCAACGGCGGTGCAACCGCAATGTCGATCGCCGCGATTCCCGATGAGAAGAACACAAAGTTGCAATTCATTCCGGTGAAGGACGGTACGATCATCCGCTCGGCCCAGGTGTACCGCATGAAGTCCGCGTGGGGGAAGTAACCCGTGTCCGTCATCGTCGTCGACTGCCCCGGCTGCCCGGCGAAGCTCAGTGCGCCGGAGACGGCCGCGGGGAAACAGATCCGGTGCCCGAAGTGCGGCGCGGTCGCGACCGTGCCCGCGCTCGTTCAGGCCGAAGAAGTGCCGGTAGTTGAGGGGACGCCGGCACCACCAAAGTCTCGGCCGAAACCGGTCGCGGTCGATGACGACGAGAATTACGAGCGTGCGCGGGCGCCGCGCGCGGAAGAAGACGACGAGGAAGACGAGCGCCCGCGCAAGAAAAAGCGCCGACGGGCCGCCGATGACGACGACCCGCCGCGTAAACGGCGGCGAAAGAGTGGCGGCGTGTCCGCGGGGATCATCGTCCTCGCCGTGGTCGGTGGTTTGTTGCTTGTGTGTGGGATCGGTTTCGGTATTTATGCGCTCACCGGTAAGAACTCGCTCTTCGCAAAGAAAACGCCGGTGCCGGCCGGGTGGAAGGAGTACAGCTATCCGCAGGACGGGTTCAAGGCGTACTTCCCGAGCGAACCGACGACGGGGATGAACATGCAGTTCGGTCCGGGTGGGGGCGAAATCCCCCAAATGGAATCGATGCGCACGTACACGACCGACGGGTTCGGCGGCAAAGACCGCGTGAGCATTACGGTGCAGGTGATGCGGTTCCGCTCATCGCTCCCGCGGGCGGCACGCGACGCGATGGGAAATATCGACGGCCGGTTCGCGGGCGGGTCGGTTCAGCGGGTGCGGTGGTTGGGGGGCGACGCCGCCGAAATGGAGTTGGGCGGGACGCTGACGCGAGTCGTGTACCTCGACAAAGCGGTAATCATGGTCCAGATCACCGGGCCGAACGGCGCGCGGGCGAAGCCGGAGGAAGAGGCCGCCTTCTTCGACAACTTCGAGGTAACGAAGTGACCGCTGGTCCCGCTACGCGCTCGCGAGCTCGACCGCCCGCAGAACGCGCAGCGGGTGGTCGGTTTGAATAGTGTCGATGCCCCAACTCATGGCCGTGCGGTACTGCTTCACCGATTCGTTGAGCCCGAGTGCATCAGAGAACACCTTGATGCCCTTCTCGTGGCACGCGGCGATCATTTCCTTTGAGAGAATCCGCCAGTTCGCGTCCACGCCGTAGGGCTTGATTTCCGCGACGTGTTCCAAATCCGCAACTGCCTTTAGGGGCGGAATCGCGCGCACGCGGGCGTCGAGCTTCATCAACCTCGCGCAGTACGCGACCGATTGATAAACGACGTGGCGCTCGAACAGATCGTACTCCTTGATCGCGGCGAGTAACGCTTCCGGGCTGATGTCCTTGGCGTCGAGATAGACACCCGTTTTGTTGCCGAGGGCCGCGAGTCCTTCGGCCAGAGTCGGTACGCGCGTGCCTGCGAACGGTTTGCCGAACCATTCTCCGGCGTCGAGCTTCTGAACTTCTTCCAGCGTGAGATCGCTGACCTTTCCCGTGCCGTTCGTCGTGCGGTTCACGGTCGAATCATGCACCAGTACGAACTTGCCGTCCTTCGTCGTGCGGATGTCGATCTCCACGAAATCCGCACCGAGCGCAACGGCAGTCTTGATAGCGGGGAGCGTATTTTCGGGTGCATACCGGTTCGCTCCGCGGTGACACGCGACCATCACCGGCCACTTCGTGATTCGCTTCCGGGCTGCCGCGGTGAGCACGCCGGCCGGGTTATCGGTCTGGAGCCAGTCCGCGCCCGTCGCGATCATGTTGATCCACGTCTCGCGATTGTCCCATTCCGAGCCAAGCACCTTGGCCTGAACGATAATTCCGGCCGCGTGGAACTTCTTGCACAGCTCCGCAGTCACTTCGTCGGCGTCGATCTCGACCGCGGTCGGGGCGATGTCTTTCACGAACGTATCGAAGTCGTCCTTCGGGCGGTACTTGGTCATCGTGGGGACGGTGGCGTTGCTCGCCTTGCGGACCGCGGCAATCGTCGCGGGGGTGTCGTAGACGACGACCTGTTTTTCCATTTTCGCCGCGCGGATCTCCTTCACCAGCAGTTCGGGATCGATCTTCTTGCAGTCCAGATAGAGGTTCACCTTCCCCTTCGCGATGCCGAGAGCTTCTGCGAGCGAGAGCACGCGCGCGTCTTTGAAGCGCGGTGCGATCCACGACCCGGCGTCGAGTTTCTGAATTTCCTCCAGCGAAAGGTTCGCGACGGGGCCGCGCCCGGTTGTGGTGCGGTCCAGGCGCTCGTCGTGGCAAATGACGTGTTTCCCGTCTTTCGTGAGCCGCACATCGATCTCAGCCCACTCGATGTAATCGGACGCGCACGCTTCGAGCGCGAACTGAGTGTTTTCCGGTACGAGAGCCGCAACCCCGCGGTGCGCTATCACCTGCACTGGGCGCGGCGGGTCCACCGGCTCGAAGAACGGGAACCGCTTTAGTTGTTCCGCACGAACAGGGAGCGCGCCGACCGCGAGTGCGGCCGACGACGCGAGGAACGATCGGCGCGAGAGGGGAACCGTCATTTGGCGTCGCCTTCCTTCACCCAGGCTTCAGTAAAGCGGGCGTGTTTCATGCTCTTGCCGTCGGCCACGAAGTAGCTGTACACCGCGTGGATACCGCCGTCCTTGGCCTGAATGATGGCCGGGTAGTGGTACGACCCGGTGTCGTGCTTTTCCAGGTGCCGCGTCCACTTCCAGGTTTTGCCCTCGTCGTCCGAGAGCGACACTGCGAGGCTGCTGCGACCCCGCGTGGTGTCGTTGTAAATGAGAGCCCAGTTGCCGCTCGCGAGGCGCACGGCGTCCAGTCCGCTGCCCGGGTTAGGCAACTCGCTCGAAGTGACCGTGCCCCACGATTCGCCCTTATCCTTCGACTCCGCGACGCGGATCTTCTTGAACACGCCGTTCTCGCGCATGTACGCGATCAGCGTGCCGTCCTTGCGCTCCAGAACTGCGGGTTGAATGTTGCCGAACCCCGCGATCGGTTGCGACGCGGTCCACGTCTTCCCGCCGTCGTCGCTGATCGCCATGAGGCCCGCGGAGTACGTGTCCGAGTACAGCGGGAGCAGGATGCGCCCGGAGGCGAGTTGGATCGGCTTGCAGCGCGGTTGCCAGCCCAGGCGCGAGAGTAACTTGTCGCCGACGCGCTTCTTCACGACGTCGTCGCCGAGCGAAACCGGGAGCTTGGTCGCGTCGCTGATCTGCTTCTTCCAGGTGCCGAACTCGCGGAGCATCACCTCCTCGAAGTTCTTCGGCTTGAGCAGGATCGTGTCCTGCCACGTCCACTTCGGCGTACCGTCCTTTTGGAAGTCCGACGACACGCGGTACTGCGTGATGCACGACTCCCACGAGTTTGCAATAATCACTGGCCAGAACAACCAGAGCTTGTCGTCCTTGTCGACCCACATGGTCGTGTTGCAGTCCGGGAACCCGGGCGTGTCGACCATCAGGAACGCGGCGCCCCACTCGGTCGCCTTCGTTTTCTTCCGAGCACCGTACACGGCAACGTCGTCGGCGGAGCGCTCGCCGCTCCCGCGGTACCACGACACGAGCAAATCCCCGTTAGGGCACTCAACGATCCCCGGTGCGTGGTTGTGTTGCTTGTGCAACGGGAACACGAGTTCGGACGTGAATTCGGGCTTGTCTGAAGAACCTATCCCCCCGTCCCCCCTCGCCTCTTGTGAGGGGGAACCCCCTCCGGGTTCCCCCTGCAACCCCCTCCTGCTAGGGAAGGGGGAGAAAGAACCATCGAACACAGGTGCAGCCTTAAGCACAGCGACGTCGCGCGCCGGCTCCCCCTTCCCTTTAGGGAGGGGGGATGGGGGGGTAGGTTGTGCCTGTAACCCCTCCCCAACCCCTCCTCTAAGCGGAGAGGGGCTTAAAACCGCCACAGATTGCTTCACGTCTGCTGTATTTGGTTCTGTTCCCCCTTCCTTCGCCGCCGGTCCGCGAGAAGCTCCGCTGACAGGACCGGCGAGAACAGAGGCGAAGGGGGTTGGGGGGTTAGGTTGCCTTTGAGGGTTCGGCTTCTTCTCCTCCGGCACCCGCCCGGGTTCGCGAGTGTTTTTCCCAACGCGCTTGGTGAGCGAATCGCCCAAGTCCTCGCGTGCGGATTCAGCGAACGCCAGTAGGCGCTTCACGACGTCCGGGTTCGCGTCCGCGACGTTCTTCGATTCACCCACGTCCGCGTCGAGGTCGTATAGCTCGGGCACCTCGATCTTCACTTGCTTGTACTTGCCCGGTGTCCCGTCTTTGCCCTGCGGTTGGCCGGCCATCGTGCGGTACGTGTGTGGGAGGATCAGCTTCCATTTGCCGCTGCGGACGGCCTGGAGCTCGTTCGCGTTGTAGTAGTGAAAGTAGACTTCTTGCGGAGACTTCGCGTTCGGCTCGCCACGAAGGAGCGCGCCGATGTCCTTGCCGTCGATCTTGGTTTTGGGAAGATCGGCGCCGATGATCTTGGCAACGGTGGGGAGCACGTCGATCGTCATGGCCGGTTCGCGGCACACGGAGCCGGCGAGGATCTTTGCCGGCCAGCGCGCGACGAACGGCACCCGCACCCCGCCCTCCCAGACGGTCCCCTTGCCCTCGCGTAGTTGCCCCGCAGCGCCGGCGTGGTTGCCGTAACTGAGCCAGGGGCCGTTGTCGCATGTGAAGATCACGAGCGTGTTGTCCGCGAGCTTGTGCTCGTCGAGCGCGCTGAGAATCTGGCCCACCGACCAGTCGATCTCCTGAATCACGTCGCCGTACAGCCCCTGTTTCGACTTACCCCGAAACGCTTCACTCGCGAACAGCGGGACGTGCGGCATCGAGTGCGCGACGTACAAGAAAAACGGCTCTGCCTTGTGTGCGGCGATGAAGTCCAGCGCGTGCTTGGTGTAGCGCTGGGTGAGCTGCGATTGGATTGCCGCGGTCACGTTCGGGTCGACGATTTTCTCGTTCTCAATGAGCGGGAGCGGCGGGTAAGTGCCCTTCTTCGCTTCCGGGTGCTCGGGCCACATGTCGTTGGAGTACGGCAGCCCGAAGTAGCTGTCGAAACCGTTTTTGGTGGGGAGGAATTGCGGGTGGTGGCCGAGGTGCCACTTCCCGACTATTCCGGTCGCGTACCCTTTACTCTTGCACACTTCCGCGAGCGTCGTTTCGTTCGCGTGAATGCCGTGGCGCGCGTTCGGCCCGAGCGCGCCGTGAATTCCGATGCGGTTCGCGTAGCAGCCCGTCAGGATCGACGCACGGCTCGCGGAGCACACCGGCTGCGACACGTGGAAGTCGGTGAACTTCACACCCTGTTTCGCGATCTTGTCGATGCTCGGCGTCGCAAAATCCTTCGCGCCGAAGCACCCCAAATCTCCGTAGCCCTGATCGTCGGTGAAGATCAGCACGACGTTGGGCGCATCCGCCGCGTGGAGAGGGGCCGTGAAAAGGAACAACGCCGCGAGTGTGGGGAGTGTGTGTTTCATGGGGCACACGATACCCCGCCCGCCCGCGCTCCGCCAGTGGGCGGGTTGTAAGCAGGAGACGGGTTTCTGGTATGATCCCCGAAGACGCTCGCACGTCTCATCCCGGAGGACTCATGTTCCGCTTCACACTTCTCGCCGCTGTCGCCGGCGCTCTTGCGTCAACCGCCACCGCGCGAGCCGATGACTGGCCACAGTGGATGGGACCGAATCGCGACGACGTATGGGCCGAAACCGGTATCGTGAAATCGTTCCCGGAGAGCGGACTCAAACCGCTCTGGAGTGTCCCCATCAGCGCCGGGTACGCGGGGCCGGCGGTGGCCAACGGGCGCGTGTACGTTCCCAGCCGCGAGCTGGCGAAGGGCGCGAAGAACCCGGACGACCCGTTCGACACGAAACAAGAAGTGAAGAGCATCGAGCGCGTGCAGTGCTTCGATGCGAAGACCGGCAAAGAGATCTGGAAGCACGAGTACGACTGCCCGTACCAGATCAGCTACCCGGCCGGTCCGCGCTGCACCCCTACCGTCGACGAGGGGAAGGTCTACACGCTCGGTGCGATGGGGCACCTGTTCTGCCTCAATGCCGCGGACGGTAAGGTGATCTGGTCGAAGAACTTTATCAAGGACTACAAGGCGAAGGCGCCGACGTGGGGCTTCTGCGGGCACCCGCTCGTCTACAAGAACCTGCTCATCTGTTTGGTGGGCGGCGAAAAGGCGACCGCAGTCGCGTTCGACAAGGACACGGGCGCTGAGAAGTGGACGTCGCTCGAGGCCCGCGAACCGGGCTACTGTCCGCCCACGCTCATCAAAGCGGGTGGGGTCGATCAGGTCGTGATCTGGCACGCCGCCGCTCTCAACGGCCTCGATCCGCTCACCGGCAAAGTGTACTGGACCACCGAACTGGAGCCGATGTACGGCATGTCCATCATGGGTCCGCGGCAACACGGTGATCGGTTGTTCGCGGGCGGCATCGGCGTGAGCGCGGTGCTGAAACTGGACAAAGACAAGCCGGGCGTAACGGTGCTGTGGAAGGAAGCGGCCGACAAGGGCGGCGGGAAGCTGCCGAAGGAGCGCGGGCTGTACCCGGTGAACATGACCCCGTTCGTGGACGCGGGCACGATCTACGGCGCCGATCAACCCGGGATGTTCCGTGCGGTCGAACTGGAGACCGGCAAGAAGCTGTGGTTCACGTACAAGCCGGTGATCGGCAAAGAGGAAGCGGAAGACTTCAAGGGGGCCGGTTCGGGCACCGCGTTCGTGGTGAAGAACGGGGAGCGCTACTTCCTATTCGCCGAAACGGGCGATCTTATCATCGCGAAACTCACCCCGAAGGGTTACGAGGAGCTGAGCCGGACCAAGCTACTCGAACCGACCGGGGCCGCGTTCGGCCGCAAGGTACTGTGGACACACCCCGCGTTCGCGAACAAGTGCGTGTTCGTCCGCAACGACAAGGAGCTCGCGTGCTTCTCGCTCGCGGAGAAGTAATCCGGGCAACGGTAAATGGAAGCGGCCCGCGGAGTTCAAGTCTCCGCGGGCCGCTTCCGTTTACCGAACAGTCTGCAACTTACTTCTTCTCGGTAAAGGCGTAGAGGAACTTGTCGCTACGAATGTAAAGCGTGTTGTGGGCGATGGCCGGCGTCGCGCGAACCGGCTCCGGCAGCTTCACGGAGTACGCCACGTCCGGCGCGTCCTCGCCCGCAACGATCACGGCCACAGTGCCCTCCAGGGATGCGATGTAGATGTGCCCGTTCGCCGCGACCGGCGACGCATAGTACCGGGCGCCGGCCTTTACGCGCTCGGCCTCGTACACGGGCTTACCAGTCTTCGCGTCGAGGCACGTCATCAGCGGACCGTCCTTGAGCAGGTACATCCGTTCGCGGTACACGACGGGACTGGGCACGTAGGGCAGGTTCTTGGTGTACGACCACGCGATCTCGCCCTTCCCGCCCGGTTTCAGAGCAACCGCACGGTTCTCACCACCCGCGAGCACTTTCATGTTTTCAGCCCACTCCTCGCGGGTGATCTTTCCGTCCTTGTTCGGGTCGTTGTTGTCGAAGAAGTTCCCGAACGGCGTCTTCGCGGCTCCGGCCTTTGTGAGGTGGCCGAGTTTGTCTTCCCCGGCCTGCTTCAGGATCTCGTCGAACGTGGGGAGTTTGAAGTCCGAGCCGCCGGGCGACCACCCCGAGTACACCAGCGTGTCTTTGAACACCACCGGTGTGGTGCAGGCGACCGCCGCCATCTTGTTGACGGCCCACAGCTCCTTACCCGATTGTAGATCGTACCCGGTGAGTGACGCCATGCCGGGGACAATCAGCACCTTCTTACCGCCGTCGTCCCACACTACCGGTGAGCTGAACGCGGTCTTCTGCTTGCGCTCGGTCTTCCACGCCTGCGAGCCGGTCGCGAGATCGATCGCGTACACGGCCGAATCTTTCGACAGGTCGCGCGCGAGCAACACGAGCCCGTCCGCAATGACCGGCGACGTACCGGTACCGAACTCGTTGTTCGTCACCGCCGTCGGCAGCTCGAACTTCCACTGCTCGTTCCCGTCGAGGTCGTAGCACACCAGGCCGCACGAGCCGAAGTAGCTCACGACCGTCTTCCCGTCGCTCGCGGGAGTGGACGCGGCCGGGCTGCCCTCGGTCGGGTGGAACGGTTCGATCTTCTTGGCCTTCGCCTCCTTGCGCCACAATTCCTTACCGTCGGTGCGGGAATAGCAGATGGTGAAGAGTTTGTTGTCCTCGAACGCGGTCAGCACGATCTTGTCGCCGATCACGATCGGTGACGACGCGCCCGGTGGAACCGCGACCTTCCACGCGAGATTCTCTTTCAATCCGAACTTTACCGGCGGCTTTTGGTCGTCCGCCACACCCGCCCCTGCCGGCCCGCGGAACTGTGCCCAGTCCGCGGCAGTGAGTAAGGGCGCGAGGGCGAGCGAGAGTGTTAAACTAGCAATCAATTTGGTCATTCATGACTCCGAGTAACGAACTGGCAGAGGCGAATTGGGGAGCGTATCAGCAGCTTCGGCGGAGTCCCAGGTCAGATGCGAATGATCGCGTCGTCCACCGAGAACCGCACCTTGGCGTTGCTCGCGTGTTTGTCTTCCGGCGACCGGTAGCCCGCGGTCGCGATCACCACCGACGCCAGCCCCTTCTCCTTCAGCCCGAGAATCTCGTCGTACTTGTCGCCCTGGAACCCCTCCATTGGGCACGCATCTACACCGACCAGCGCTGCCGCGGAGATGAACACACCCAGGGCGATGTACGCCTGGCGCGCGGCCCAGCGGTGCGCTTGCCCCGCATCCATCCGCGAGAGCGAACCGAGCATCATCTGCTTGAACGCATCGAGACTTTCGACCGTGACTCCGCGCACGTGCGCGGTTCGGGCAACGTAAGCCTCAATGTCTGCCGCGGTGGGCGGGTTCTTCGCGGCGAACACCACGAGGTGCGAGGCGTCCAGGATTTGCGCCTGGTTGTACGACACCGCGTGCAGTTGCGCCCGCACGCCCGGGTCCGTGACCACAACGAACTTCCACGGTTGCAGCCCGTAGGACGACGGCGCCAGCACGGGCGCCTGTTCGAGCTGCGCCCACAACTCGGGGGCGATCTTCTTCGTGGGGTCGAACTTCTTGGTGGCGTAGCGCCAGCCGAGTTGCGTCAAGACGGTTTCGGGCGGAACGGGCATGAAATCTCCGGATAAAGTGAACAACCGGGACAGAGCGTCGCCCCGGCCCCTCCCTATTAGACAGGGAAGGGAGCAGCACAAAGTACAACAGGCGTCGTGTGGACTTCTTTCACGGCTTCCGCTCTGCCTTTTGGGAAGACGAGGAAGGGCCTTCAGTCGCTACGCCTTCAGGTCGTTTTCCAGCACGACGCGATACCGCGCCTTGCCCGCACGGACGTGATCGAGCGCTTCGTTCACCTTCGTGAGCGGGAACGTTTCCGTGACCGGCTCGATCTTGTGCCGGGCGCAGAACGCGAGCATGTCTGCCGTTGTGACCGGGCTGCCGAGCGGCGACCCGGAAAGCGATTTTTGCGGCATAATCATCGCCATCGCCGGAACCGCGATCGGTTCGAGCACCGCCCCCACGAAGTGCAGCCGGCCCTTCGGCGCGAGCGCCGTGATGTACGCCGGCCAGTTTAGCGGCACGTTCACGGTCACGAGGATCAGGTCGAGCGTCCCCGCGATCTTCTGCATGGCCGCATCGTCCTTGGAGTTGACGACGTGGTGCGCGCCGAGCCGTTTCGCCTCATCGGTCTTTCCGGCCGAGGACGAGAACGCGACCACCTCACAGCCCCACTTGTTCGCGAACTGCACCGCCATGTGCCCCAACCCGCCGATCCCGACGATTCCGACGCGGTGCGTGGGGCGCACGTCGAACTGTACGAGCGGGTTGAACACCGTTAGCCCGCCGCAAAACAACGGACCGGCCTTCACCGGGTCGATCCCTTCGGGTAGAGGAGTTGCCCAGGCCCAGTGCGCACGGACCTTGTTCGCGAACCCGCCGTGGCGCCCGACGATCGTTTGCTCCGCGGTCGGGCAGAGATTGTGGTCGCCGCTCATGCACTGCCGGCAGCGCATGCAACTCTGCGAGTACCAGCCCAGGCCGACGCGCGTGCCCGGCTTCACGGTCGCGACGCGCGAACCGACCGCGGTCACGGTGCCGACCACCTCGTGCCCCGCGACCAGTGGGTACGCGCTCATGCCCCAATCGTTGTCGAGCATCGACAGGTCCGAGTGGCAAATCCCGCAGTGCGAAACGGCGATCTCCACCTGCTCGTCGCCGAGCGCGCCGGGATCGTACTCGAACGCTTTCAACTCGCCCTTGGGCTGCTGTGCTGCGAACGCGCGAATCGACATTGGCTTGCTCCGTGAAAGTGGTTGTGGTTACTTGCCCTTCACCCAACGAACAGCGGTTTCGGCGACGCGCTGTCCCAAAAGCACGGCCGTCTTGCGGTCGCCCTCGTTCACTTTCTCCTGCCCCCACGCCGTTTGCGCCATCACGCCCCCGTACCCGGCCAGCCGGTTCAACTTGTCCGCTTCGTACCCCTCGACTTTGATACCGGGGCTGACCCAAACCATGCTGTGCTGCATCGCGTTCACCCACAGTCCGATGAGCGTGCTCTGCTTGTCCCCGCTCAGGTTCTGCGAGTGCGTGAATGCGGCCGCGATCTTGTCCTTCCACCCCTGGGCCATCCACACCTCGCTGGACGTGTCGATGAACGCTTTGAACTGCGCGGCGTACCCGCCCATGTATGTCGGGGTGCCGAACACGATCGCGTCGGCCGCTGCGAGTTTCGCCATCACCGAGGGGTTCTTCCACCGGCCCTCGACAATATCCGCGCCAACGAGCCGCACCAGTTCAACGGTCGTGCCGCTCACGCCCTTCGCGCCCTCCGCAACGGCCTCGGCGAGCTGATGCGTGTGCCCCTGCCCGGAGAAATAGACGATCGCGACCGTTGCCATGACACTGCTCCTGAATGACGTGAGAGCGGAGAGGTGCGATTGGGTTACTGCGCCAGGAACCCGCCGTCCACGGGCAGCGAAATCCCGGTGGTGAACTTCGCCTCGTCGCTCGCGAGATAGAGGACGGCCGCGGCCACTTCTTCCCCGCGCCCCATCCGCCCGACCGGGTGCATCGAAGCGAGTGCCTTCCCCTGTTCGCTGTGCTCTCCGCCGACGAACCGATCGATCATCTCTGTCACGATTGCGGCCGGGGCCACAGCATTGACGCGGACACCTTGTTTTGCGTACTCCAGCGCCGTCGACTTCGTGATCCCTTCGACCGCGTGCTTGGTCGCGATGTACACGGACACGCCGCTCATACCGATGTGCCCCCCGACGCTCGATGTGTTGATGATCGCCCCACCGCCGGTCTTCAGTATCGCCGGGACTTCGTATTTCATGCTCGCGAGGACGCCCCACACGTTGATGTCGAACACGCGCCGGTATTCTGCTTCCGTGACCTCCGTGACCGGCCCCATTGATTCGACCCCGGCGTTGTTGAACGCGACGTCGAGCCGGCCGAACTTCGCGACCGTTTCCTCGACGAGCCGCTTCACGTCTGCTTCTTTCGCGACATCGGCTTGCACGAATGCCGCTGTGCCGCCGGCTTTCTTGATCTCCTCGACGACCGCCAGACCCTCTGTTTCGCGCCGACCGGAGAGAACGACTTTCGCGCCCTCTTTGGCGAACGCGACAGCCGTTGCCCGACCGATTCCGCTCGTTCCACCGGTCACGAGTACGACCTTACCGCTGAACCGCGCCATGACATGTTCCTCGAATTTCGTCGCGATCGCGCCCAAAGCCCGGGCCGGTGCCGCGGCGTGAAGGTGATGTGAAGCCGACCTTACGAACTTGATGCGGGGAACTACCGGAAGTTAACACCGGGCTTACAGCGACGAAAAACTTCTCCCGGGCACGCGACTACGACGATTGCAACGCTCCACCTCTGGCGTTAGTTTCTCTTCCACCACACCAAACCAACGCAGGTGTTTTATGGACCTCAATGACGGCCAAATTTACGAAATGCAGGGTTCCGGTAAGAACCCATACAAGATCAAGAACGTTGGTGGAGTGTACTCCTGCTCCTGCCCCGCGTGGCTCAATCAGAACGCGCCGAGTAACGCACGGACGTGCAAACACATCCGCAAGCTCCGCGGCGATGCGGTCGAAGAACAGCGCCTCGCGAGCGCGGGGGAGCTGCTACCCCCAAAACCCAAAGGCGCGGAAGATAAGAAAGAACTGCCGCTGCTCCAGGGCGAACCCTGGGACGAGAAACAAGACCTCACCGGCTGGTGGATGAGCGAAAAGCTCGACGGCGTGCGGGCCTACTGGGACGGCAAACAGTTCCTCTCGCGGGGGTACAACATTTACTACGCCCCGGACTGGTTTACTGCGGGACTGCCCGATCACCCGCTCGACGGCGAACTGTGGATCGCGCGCAAGAAGTTCCAGTCTGCCACCGATATTGCAAAAAGCCAGGGAGCCCCGGATCGCTGGAAAGACCTCAAATTCCTCGTTTTTGATGCCCCTGATGTCCCCGGCCCGTTCGAGGACCGGGTGAAGTTCCTGGCTTCCGCGGCACCAACCTGGAAGACCACATATACCTCTTTGGTCGAACACATCGCTTGCACCGGGAACGACCACGTTCGCGCCGAACTTGAGAGAGTGACCGGACTCGGAGGTGAGGGCCTCATGCTGCGTAAACCCGGCTCCCACTACGAGCGCGTGCGCTCCTCAACGATCCTGAAGGTCAAGAAGTTCCTCGACATGGAAGTGGTCGTAACGGACTACGAGCCGGGCGAGGGCCGACACGCAGGGCGCGTGGGGGCGCTGTGGGTGCGCCTGAGCACCGGCGTTAAATGCAAAGTCGGTACGGGCCTGAAAGACAAGGACCGCGACAATCCGCCTGCGAAGGGAAGCATCATCACCGTGAAGTACCAAGAGTTGACCGACGACGGCGCGCTGCGGTTCCCCGTGTACGTCGGTCCGCGCCCAGATGGGCACCCGAACGCCGCACCGCCCACGCGCAAAAAGGAAACGTTCGTTCCCGTTCCGGAGCCGGCGAAGATCGAGAAAGTCACCGTCGCGGTGGCGCCTCCAGCGCCTGTGGCCGTCCCCGTAACGCCGCCGAAATCGGCGGAAGCCCCGAAACCCAAGTCCGAACCCAAACCCGTTCCTGCTTCTCCCCCAATTTCATTCGGAGGATCGACGATGGATACGACGACTAAACGGTATTTCGAGTTCGTGGACGGTTCGTCTAGCAAATTCTGGGAAGTTTGGACTGAAGGAACCGATGTTGTCACGCAGTGGGGCAAGATCGGCACCCCCGGTCGCGAGACGCGCAAGGAGTTCACGGACGCTGCGAAGACGCAGAAGGAGTACGACAAACTCGTCACCGAGAAGACTGGCAAGGGCTACTCGGAGAAGCCGCGCCCGGCGTAACAAAGAACACGGCACGGTCCCGCGGTCACCGGCTCGCGAGCCGGTGACCGTTTCCTTTCGCGGCTCAATTCGGCGCGATTCAAATTTTGGGAATTCCGCGTATTCACGACTGTCGGAAGTACAGGCACGAAGGCGCGCAAAAGAAATCCTGCGCGTTGACCAACCGCGCGCGCTGGCACTAAGAATAGTCTCGTCCCGTCACCGTTCGTTACTCGCGATCGTTGTTCGCCGTCCCCCGCGCGGTCCCCATCCCGCGCCGATTGTTCGCACTCGTACCCCCTTCAGCGGGCCGGCTGATTCCGGCCGTGTTGCCTTATTTTCTTTGTCCGGCGGTCGCGTCTCGCACCGCGACCGCCTCCCTTGCGCGCCGCGCGGCCCAACGCGCAGTGGCCCCGGCGCGCACTGAAAGGAACGCCTTTAATGTCCGCGACCGCTCGCACGCTCTCCCAGTTCCTGCCGAAGCTCGACGCCCTCGAACAGCGCGAAGTCCCTGCGGTACTCGCTATTTTCAACACCTCGACCCTCAGCGTCATTGGGGACGGAAACGCAAACAACATCGTCGTTTCCGCCGACGCTACGGGCAAACTGCAGGTAACCAACAACGGCGCGGCCGTTACCATCAACACCACATTCGGGTCCGCGAACAAAGCCAACCTGCAAACGGTCAACGTCGATGCAAAGGGAGGCGACGACACGATCAACTTGGACCGCTCCCTGAACGTACTCGATGCCAACGGCAAGCTCGCCGCGGCCCCCAACGGCACGCTCTCGGGCGGCAGCGGAAACGACCGCATCAGCTCCGGGATCGGGGGCTTCGTTGGCGGAGTGGTTGGCAACGCGATCGTCGGTAACCTCGTGATGGACGGCGGGTCCGGCGACGACTTCCTCGACAGCGGGTTCGGCAACGACGTGATGCTCGGTGGGAGCGGGAACGACACGCTCCGCTGGCTGCCCGGCACGCTCGTAGACACCTTCGACGGCGGCAGCGGAAACGACACCGCGGTCATCGTCGGCAACGGTAACAACCAGGGCGATGCGTTCCGGCTCGACGCGGACCCGACCACGGGCGGCGCGCTCTTCCAGCGCACCAACCTCGTGCCGTTCAAGATCGGCATCACGACCACCGAAAACGTGGTGATGCAAACGCAGAGCGGTGACGACACGATCACCGTGACCGCACTGGCCGGCACCGGCGTGAAGACGGTGACAATGGATGGGGGTGACGGAAACGACGTGCTCGACGGCTCGGCCGCCGACGTGAAACTTCAACTCGTCGGCGGGGCCGGTGACGACACGCTCATCGGCGGTTTGAAGGACGACATCTTGGTGGGTGGTGACGGGAACGATTCGCTGGTTGGTGGGAAAGGTACTGACGTGCTCGACGGCGGTGCGGGAAACGACACTCTTGATGTTGGCACAAAAGACTGCAAGCAGGACGTACTCATCGGTGGGAGCGGTGCCGACACGTTCATCCGTCGGCAGGTGAACAAGTCCACCTCCCCGTCCCCGCAGTTCGATGACGTGCTGCTCGACTTCAGCGCTACGGACGGCGACGTGACGAAGATCATGTTCGTGTAAAAGACAGAGAGCAGAGATCGGAAGACAGAGAACAGAGAGCGTGTCGGTTTTGTAGCCCCGGATGGGGCGACCGAGTGTAGCCAGGGGTGAAGCGCAGCGCAACCCCTGGCGAGGCCGCATCGCGACAAAAAGACCGCGTGTGTTTGCGGCAGGCGCGTTGGGAGCGCGTTGCGTTCGCGGAAGCCCGCCGGGGTTGCGCTCCGCTTTACCCCGGCTACTCGCTCACGCCCCATCCGGGGCTACAAAAACAACGCGCACCGGCCTTCTCGTTCTCTGTCCTCTGCCTTCTGGATCTCTGATCTCTAGTTTCTGATCTCTGGCTTCTGACCTCTGATCCCTCTCAGGCCACTTCCTTTTTGCCGAACGGGTTCTGCTCGGCCCACACCTTCTCGGCCGCCGCTTTCTGTTCGGCCGTGAGGGGGTGGCTGAACGACCATGCGTGCCCGAACGGGTCCACGATTTGGCCGTACCGGTCGCCCCAGAACATATCCGCGGCCGGCATCGTGACCGTGGCACCGGCCTGTTGCGCCTTCTCAATGGCCGCATCGCAGTTCGGCACGCACCAGTGCAACGTGACCGGCGACGGACCGGCCGGCGCACGCGACACGCCCCCGCAGTATTCGGGGAAGTCGTCGCACAGGAATAGTGTCGCGTCGCCGATCTTGAGCGCCGCGTGCATCAGGCGCCCGTCCTCAGTGGGCATGCGGGCCAGTTCCACGGCGCCGAGAGCGGCCACGTAGAACTCGATCGCTTTCGCACCGTTCTTCACCACCAGGTGCGGAATCAGGCCGTTCTTTTCGGACATCGCGAACCCCCTTGAGGAAAGGAACTGCGAGAATCTTGCCGCTCACACCGTGGCGGCGCAATGTCAGTTGCGTGCAGATTTTGATCGCACGTTCACGTAAACAATCGGACACCGGCCGCCCGCAAATGAACCTTTCTTGCAAAATTGGTGTCAGAAGACCTACCCCTTCCTGAAAGCAAGGGAGTGAGACTATCGATCATCGACTCCGACTTTTCTCCCCTTCCCTTCAGGTCAGGGAGGGAGGATGGGGGTAGGTATCTCATCATGAACGCGATCCGCAAATACCCTCGCACACGGCACCTGATCGGCTCGCGCCTGCAACCGGGCGACGAAGACCTCGACGCGGTGCCGATGACCGAGTTAAAGGGCCGGCACGTCGTCATCGAAGAAAAGATGGACGGCGCCAATTGCGGGATCAGCTTCGGCCCGGACTACGCGCTCCGCTTGCAGAGCCGCGGGCACTACCTGACCGGCGGGCCGCGCGAGCGCCAGTTCGACCTGCTGAAGCAGTGGGCCGGCGCGATATCGGACCGGCTCCTCGACCGGTTGATGGACCGCTTCGTGATGTACGGCGAGTGGATGTACGCGAAGCACACCGTTTACTACGATGCGCTCCCGCACTTCTTCATGGAGTTTGATGTTCTCGATACCGAGACGGGTGAATTCCTCGACACCCCGCGCCGCGCGGAACTGCTGACGGATTTGCCCGTGAAGCCTGTAAAAGTGCTGTTCGCGGGAGAATTCCCGGGCGAGGAGTATTTGCGGGCGCTCGTCGGCCCATCACACTTCATCACCCCGAATGCCCCGGTGCAGATGCGCGAGGACGTGGCGCGCCTCGGTTGGGACGTGGAACGCGCCGCGCGCCAGACTGATCTTTCGGGCGTGATGGAGGGCCTGTACGTCAAGGTGGAAGAGAACGGCGCCGTCACCGAGCGATACAAATTCGTGCGCGCCGAGTTCCTACAAACGGTAACCGCGGACGGTCACTGGCAGGACCGCCCGCTCGTCCCCAACCGACTCGCGGAAGGGGCGGAGTTGTTTGAGTGAGATTCGTTCATTGAATCGTCGGTCACGGCCGTATTCACCCGGGACGGTTCGGGCGAACGGCCGGTGTAAGCCGGCCGGTGAGAGCGACGGCAATGTCCGGGAGCGCGAGCCAATCCCGGATGCGAGCGACAACGTGCTCCGGAACCTCTCACCGGCCGGCTTACACCGGCCGTTCGCCCGAGCCGCTCGCAAGCGCCAAGACAAAACGAATCAAGCGATCAACTTCTCCACCACCTCACCGTGAACGTCGGTGAGCCGGAAGTCGCGCCCCTGGAGCCGGTAGGTCAGCTTCTCGTGGTTCAGCCCGAGTAAGTGGAGGATGGTCGCGTTCAGGTCGTGAACGTGAACGTGGTCCTCCACCACATTGAAGCCGAGGTCGTCGGACTTGCCGAGCACCAGCCCCGGCTTCACCCCGCCGCCCGCCATCCACACGGAATAACAATTCGGGTGGTGGTCGCGCCCGTCGTTACCGCCCTGAACCATCGGGGTGCGTCCGAACTCGCCGCCCCAAACCACGAGCGTGTCCTTCAAGAGCCCGCGCTGCTTCAAGTCCTTCACGAGCGCGGCGCTCGCCTTGTCGGTCTTGCCGCACTCGGATTTCAGTCCGTTCGTCAGCCCGCCGTGGTGGTCCCAAGCTTCGTGGAACAGTTGCACGAACCGCACGCCGCGCTCGATCAGGCGCCGGGCGAGTAGGCAGTTGTTCGCGAAACTCGGTTTGCCCGGCTCCGCGCCGTACATCGCGAGCGTTTCCTTCGTCTCCTTGCTCAGGTCCATGAGTTCCGGCGCGCTGCTCTGCATCCGCCCGGCCATCTCGTAGGCCGAGATGCGCGCGGCAATTTCCGGATCGCCGACCACATCGAGGCGCTTCTTGTTCAGCGCGTTGATCGCGTCGAGCGATTCCTTCTGCATCGCAGAATCGACCCCGGCGGGGTTGCTCAGGAACAGCACCGGGTCGCCCGCGGAACGGAACAGCGTGCCGGCGTGACTCGATGGCAAGAAGCCGCTCCCCCAGCACGAGTTCCCGCCGCTCGGTCCCTTGCTCCCGCTGCTGAACACCACAAATCCGGGCAGGTCTTTCGACTCGCTACCCAAACCGTAGGTGACCCACGCACCCGCACTCGGCCGGCCGAACTGCTGGTGCCCGGTGAGCGCCATGATTTGCGCCGGCGCGTGGTTGAACGCATCCGTGTTCATCGACTTCACGATGGCGATGTCATCGACCACTTCGCCGAGGTGCGGGAGCAGTTCACCGAGTTCGGTGCCGTTCTTGCCGAACTTTTTGAACTTGAATTTCGGCCCGAGCAGCTTCGAGTTCGGGTTGATGAACGCGGCCCGGTAGTTCCGGAGCAGGTCCGGCGGCGGGAGCGTGCCGTCGAACTTCGCGAGTTGCGGTTTGTTGTCGAACAGTTCCAGGTGGCTCGGCGCACCACCCATGAACAGGTAGATGACGCGCTTGGCTTTCGGCTCGTGGTGCGCCTTGGGCTTCGGGGCATCGTTCGCGCGGGCCATGTCCGCCAGCGCGATCGAACCGAGGCCGACGCCACAATCCCGGAGGAACCACCGGCGGTTGAGCAACTGCTGTCGGGCGGCGAACACGTTCGTCTGCGAGGAGAAGGTGGACATCACTTGTTCTCCTGCGATTCGCGGACGAACACGTTCATGAGCTCAAGCCCCTCGGCAGCCTTGAACGAGATGGGAGCGGCCCCCGGGGCCTTTTCGACTCGAAACGTCTGACGCTGCCACGTTCCCGGTTTAGCCCCGTTCGGGAGCGATACCGTGAGAGGCGCTCCGCCGACGGACACAACGCACTGCGCCTTCTCCGTCTTCTGCGGAACCTTCCAGTCGAAGACCAGTTCGGCCGCGCCGTACTTCTTCTCGCTCACCAGATCCGCCTTGCCCGCTGCTTTCAGCACGGCCCCCTCCACCTTCCACGCGCCCTTCTCTGTGGTCCAACCCTTCAGGTCGGTGCCGTTGAACAGCGAGACGTGTCCCTCCGCGACCTTCGCGATCTCTTCCGGCTTCGGGTTCGTGCTCGGCAGTTCCTTGATTTTGATGTTCTTGAAGTGGCACTCCGCGCCTTCGCTCTCCAGCGCGAGGTAGCCCTTGCGCGGGTTGCTCTTGCTCACGCCCGAAACTTCCTTGCCGTTCACGTGCAACTTGATGGCGCCGTCGTTGGCGATGACCTTGTAGTGGTTCCATTCGCCGCCCCCCTTCACACGGTTCTCGCTCGGCAGGCAGCGCTCCATGCCCTTGCGGGTCGGGTGCGGTCGATCGGGCGCGCAGCGCGCGCCGTGGATGCTGAAGATGTCGCCGTGGCTCGTCGCCCAGCCGTCCTTCGGAGCGTAGTTGATGAGCACCTGCACCTCAATCCCGCGCGTGTACTGCGTGCCGACGGCCGGGAGCGGATCGCCCCACACGAACAGTCCGCTGTTCGCCATCTTTTCCTTCTCAACGTGCATCCAGTCGAAGTCGAGCTCGAAGTTCTCGTACTGCTTCTCGGTACGGAGGAAGCCCGTCGGAGTACCCGTCGTGATGATCTCGTCGCCCTTCACGAAGAACGTGTCGGGGTGACAATTCACGTTCACCCAACCGTCGAAGTTCTTGCCGTTGAACAGTGCCTTCGCCTCACCCTCATTGGGCGCGCCCGCGGCCGGCTTCGATTTATCTTCGGCCGGAAGTAACGATACGCACGCGGCGAGAGTGGCGATCGTGAGTGTTCGGTGGAGAGAGGTCATATCGTTCCTTGCTTTGGTGTTTCGTTCCCGGTTCCGAATTCCGCGCTCCGCGATTCTCGCGGTCATTCCTTCGTAACTGTTTCGTCCAGGTTGAGAAGCACGCGCGCTACCATCGTGAACGCGCCCCAATCCGCGAAGGTGAAGCCCTCGGGCTTCGTGTCGGGGTCTTTGGTGCCGGTAGCGATTTCGGCCGCGTTCGCTTCGCCCTCCTCGAACCGCTTACGGGTCTTCTCCAACACGGTGGAGAGGATCGCGAGTTCGTCCGCGGTGGGCTTGCGCGAGACGCACGAGCGGAACGCGAACGTGAGGCGCTCGGGGTCCGTTTTGCCGCCTTCGAGAACGGCGCGCTTGCCGAGCGCGCGGGCCGATTCCACGAAGATGGTTTCGTTCAGTCCCGTGAGCGCCTGGAGCGGCGTGTTCGTGCGCGTGCGCTTCACGCAAGATGCTTCGCCCACCGGTACATCAAACACCGTGAGCGCCGGGTACGGTGTCGAGCGCCGGCGGAACGTGTACAGGGCGCGCCGGTAACGATCTTCGCCTCGCGCCTCCACCCACTCGAACGGGCCGTAGCTCGCGGGTGGCTTGAAGAGGAAGTCGGGCGCGGGCGTGAACACGCTCGGCCCACCGACCTTCGGGCTCAGTAGCCCGCTGGCGGAAAGCGCGATGTCGCGCACGATCTCGCCATCGGCCCGGAACCGCGCGCCCCGCGCGAGCAGCTTGTTCTCCGGGTCTTTGGCGAGCAGTTCGGGCGTAACGCGCGACGATTGCCGGTACGTCGCGCTCGACACGATGAGGCGATGGAGGTGCTTGAGGGACCACGACTCGCCGGGACGTGTATCGCCCCCGACCTTGCGGTCGGGGCTCACCGGGTACATGAACTCGCTGGCCAACCAATCGAGCAATTCCGGGTGCGTGGGTTTGTTCCCCTGGAGGCCGAATTCTTCGGGCGAAGTCATCAGACCCGCACCGAAGTACACCTGCCACACGCGGTTCACGATCGCGCGCGACGTGGTCGGCGACTTCTTGTCCACGAGCCACTTCGCGAGCGTGAGCCGACTCGACTCGGCGTCTTTTGGTAGCGCGTGCAAGAACGCGGGGACGCCCGCACTCACCTTCGCGCCGGGGCGCAGGAAGTCGCCGCGCTTCAGGATGCTCGTCGGGCGCGAGTCGTCGCGGCGCTCCGCGACCAAGCTCGTGGAGCCTTCCGGCCACTCCTTCCAAAGTGCTTCGATTTTCTCGTTCGCGTCCTTGAAGTCTGCTACCGTCGTGCGCCAGTGCGCGAACGTGGTTTGCGCCTGGCCCGCATTGCGCTTTGCGGTCGGAACGGCGAGTGCTGCATGCACGAGTGGCGGGAGCGGTTGAGCTTCCGGCTTCGGTTCATCCGTCACACTCAGCCGGAAGCGGCCGAGGTTGTTGTTCATGTGATCGTCGCTGTTCCATCCGCCGTGCATCTGCTTCAAGTTGAAGTGCAACGTGCCACCATCCGGAAGTTCGATCGGCTTTTCGGGCACGAACACCGCGACGCGGGGAACGTTCCGCCGACCGGGACCGGCATCGATACCCCACGCGGTATCGTCCTTGCCATCAATGGCGAACTCGACCGGCCCGGTTACGCGGCGGCGATCAGTTTTGTCGTCGAAGTTGGCCTCCAGTGAGCGCTCGGGGTTCGCGTAGTCCGCAGCGGCCTTCACGAACTTCACCTTCGTGCGCTTGCCGGGTTCTTTCGCGGACTCCACTTCCACAATGAACTCACTCAGAGCACTCGTGCCCATAAACGACCGCCCGGGTCCGCCGCACGGCAAGTTCGGGTCGTTGAGTTGCTCGATCCGGAACGCGGCGATCGTCTTCACGGGACTCGGCCCGCGCATCAGCGTGCTGAATTTCGTGGGCGCGTACCCCTGCGCGAGTACCGACCCGTCCTTTTGCGGGATGTACCGCTGCGAATTGTCCCCGGCGTTCTCGACGGTGACGGTCTTCCACGACGGCTCCTTCTTGGCTCCTTCCTCCCACTTCGCGAGCTGCTTCGCCCAGTCCGCGTTCACTTCCTTGAGTTTCGTCTCGATCTCGGTGATCTGTGACCGGATGCGATTGATTGCCACGCGCTCGGGCGCGGTGTAGACGACTCGTTGCGCTTCGTGATCGTTGTTGAGGTACGCGAACAGCCGGTAGTATTCTTCCTGCGAGATCGGGTCGAATTTGTGGTCGTGGCACTGGGCGCACGCGACACTCAGGCCGAGGAATGCTTTGCCGACCGCGTCCATCCGGTCGAACATCGCGTCCATGCGGAACTGTTCGGGATCGACTCCGCCCTCTTCGTTCAGCATCGACATCCGGAGGAAGCCCGTCGCGACGATCTGATCTTGTGTCGGGTTCGGGAGCAGGTCGCCCGCAATTTGTTCGATGGCGAACTGGTCGAACGGCAGATCGCGATTGAGCGCGTTAATGACGTAGTCGCGGTACGCCCAAACCCGGCGCGACATGTCTTTTTCGTAACCGTCGCTGTCGGCGAAGCGGGCCGCATCGAGCCACCACCGCGCCCAGCGCTCGCCGTAGTGCGGCGACGCGAGCAACTTCTCAACGAGGCGCTCGTATGCGTCCTCTCGCGTGTCCGCAACGAACTCATCCACCTCCTTCGGCGTGGGCGGCAGGCCGATGAGGTCGAGATACAGGCGCCGGCAAAGGGTGACGCGGTCCGCTTCCGGCGACGCCTTCAACTTCTCTTTGTCGAGTCGCGACAGAATGAAGCGATCGATTTCATTGCGGATCGCGGATCGCGGGTGTTGAGTTTCCGGCACCACCGGGCGCGCGGGCGCTTTGAACGCCCAGTGCGTCTTCGCCGCAGGCGTATCGATCCCGCGAGAGGGTGTGGCGATCAAACTGGCAAACAGCGCGAGCAAAACCGGAATCGCGATTCGTGGCATGGAATGCTCATTGTCGTGGCGAGCGCGGGAGAGCACAATGGCGGCGCAGCGCCTGGGGCGCTCGAGGCAAATTGTACCGCACACCCGCGCTCCGATTCACCTCGGAAATTGCCGCATTACGAGCGGGTTTACCAAAGGAGGCATCCATGTCGCGTGTCTGGTTCGCACTCGCATTCACGCTTGCCCTCGCACCGCTTGCGCGGGGGGAGGAACCGCCCGTGGTAAAGCTCTGGCCCGGAAAAGCGCCAGGGGAAACCAAAGACATCGGCGCGGAGAAGTTTCTGGAGCAAAAGGGACCGAACGATGTGAAGCGGCTCGGCAATGTGAGCGAGCCGACCATCACCATCTATTCGCCACCGAAGGACAAGAACACCGGCACCGCGGTCGTTGTGGCGCCCGGTGGGGGTTACAGCATTCTGGCGATCGAGCACGAGGGTTCGGACGTGTGCGCTTGGTTGAACAAGCTCGGCGTCACCGCTGTGCTGCTGAAATACCGCGTGCCGAAGCGCGACGCGCAAGCGCCCGAGAACCTCGCGATGGTGCAGGACGCGCAACGAGCAATTAGCCTCGTTCGCAGCAGACAAAAAGAACTGGGTATCGATCCCACGCGCGTCGGGATGCTCGGGTTCTCTGCGGGCGGGCACCTGACGGTTTGCACCGCGCTCACCAAGAAGCGGATGTACGAGAAGATCGATAAGGCGGACGAGGTCTTCAGTCACGAACCGAATTTCGCGATCCTCGTGTACCCCGCGTACCTCACCGACAAAGAGGGCAAACTGAAGCCGGAATTCGAGGTAAAGGTCGATTCGCCACCGATGTTCTTCGCGCACTCGTCCGACGACCCGGTCACAAGTGAGGGGAGCACCGCGCTTTACATGGCGCTGACGAAGAACAAGGTGCCCGCGGAACTACACCTCTACGCGAGCGGCGGGCACGGGTACGGCATGAAGAAAACTTCGCACCCGTGTGCGGCCTGGCCCGACCGGGCCGGCGATTGGCTGAAAACACGCGGGTTACTCGAAGCGCCGAAGCCGTCGATCGGGACCGGCGACAAGAAGTAGCGCGACACGGGGGTGCGGGGCGTAGAATTTCCCCGCCCACTTCTCGCGGAGTGCTTCATGCGGTTCCACGCCCTCGCTACCGATTACGACGGCACC
This sequence comes from Gemmata palustris, assembly GCF_017939745.1. Classification (NCBI taxonomy): domain Bacteria; kingdom Pseudomonadati; phylum Planctomycetota; class Planctomycetia; order Gemmatales; family Gemmataceae; genus Gemmata; species Gemmata palustris. The sequence continues at coordinate 6,631,349 of NZ_JAGKQQ010000001.1, forward strand.
ATTGCTCACGACGGTGTCGTGGACGACGATACGCTCGCGGCCCTTGAGCGCCTGAAGAAGTCCGGGCGCAAACTCGTGATGGTGACCGGCCGCGAACTACCCGATTTGCTCGCGATCTTCCCGCGCATCGACCTGTTCGACAGCGCCGTCGTCGAGAACGGCGCGGTCATTTACATCCCAGCCACCAAAGAAGTCCGCGTTCTCGTCGAACCCCCTCCGCCCGCGTTCGCGGAAACTCTCCGCACGCGCGGGGTTACGCCGGTCTCCACCGGACACGTCATCGTTGCCACGTTCGAGCCGCACGAAAACACCGTTCTTGACACCATTCGCGACATGGGCCTCGAGTTGCAGGTGATCTTCAACAAGGGCGCCGTGATGGTGTTGCCCTCGGGGGTGAACAAGGCCACGGGCCTCGCCGCGGCGCTCACGGAACTGGGGCTGTCACCGCACAACGCGGTCGGAGTCGGGGACGCGGAGAACGATCACGCATTCCTCAAAGTGTGCGAGTGCTCGGCCGCGGTCGCGAACGCGCTCCCCGCGGTGAAGGACACGGCCGATATCGTGACGGCGGGGAAGCGGGGCGCCGGGGTCGCGCAACTCATCGACAAAATGGTTGCCGACGACCTTTCTGACCTGAAAACGCTTGCCCGACACCGTATTCCTGTGGGCGAAACCGAAGATAAACAGGAAGAAACGATCGACCCGGCGGGGGCCGGCGTACTGGTGTGCGGTACCTCCGGGAGCGGCAAATCGACGCTCACGACCGCGCTCATGGAGCGCATCGCGGACGCCGGGTACCAGATCCTCGTGGTGGACCCCGAGGGCGACTACACCAACCTCGAATTCGCCACTGTGCTCGGCAGCCACCAGCACGCCCCGCGGCCCGAAGACATAGCCGACGCCCTGAAAGACACGAAGCGCTCGATCGTGGTGAACCTGCTCGGCGTTCCGCTCGCCGACCGCCCCGCGTTCTTCGCACAGCTCTTGCCGCGTGTGCTCGAAGAGAAGGCCCGCACGGGGCGCCCGCACTGGCTCGTTGTGGACGAGGCGCACCACATGCTCCCGGCGGGGCCGAACGCGGCGAACCTCGCCACGCAGCTACCCGATCGCGGCACGCTGTACATCACCGTTCACGCGAGTGCAATGGAACCGACCGCGCTCCAACACGTTGGCACGCTGCTCGTGATCGGCGGGCACCCGGTCAAGACGATCGAGACGTTCTGCAAGGCGACCGGCGAAAGTAAGCCGAAGTGCCCGGCGGTTGAGGGGGACAAGCTGCCGACCGGCGACACGATGATGTGGCGCCGCGGGGAGAAGAACGCGGTCATCGTTCACACGAAACCGCCCCGCACCGAGCGCAAGCGGCACTCGCGCAAGTACGCCGAGGGCAACGTCGGCCCGGAGCGGAGCTTCTACTTCCGCGGCGCGGAAGGGAAGTTGAACCTGAAAGCGTCGAACCTGTTCCTGTTCGTGCAACTGGCCGACGGGGTGGACGACGAGACCTGGGACTTCCACCGCAAGAGCGGCGACTACTCGAAGTGGATCCGAGACCAGATCAAGGACAACCAACTCGCCGACGAACTAGCCGAGATCGAAGCGGATTCCGCGGCCGCGCCGAAGGACACCCGCGCCGCGGTCCGCGCCGCGATCGAAGCGCGTTACACACTGCCGAGCGACGCCCCGAGTGGCAAGATTGATTGAGGAACTAATGGTTACGCCCAAGCGACCCGCCAAACGCGCGCCCAAGGAAACGACGGCGCTGAAAACCGGTGCGCCCCCGGAGCCCGAACCGAAACCGAAGAAGCCGCCGCGACCACGATCCATTCTCGTGGTGGACATCGGCGGAACGAACCTGAAGGTGCTCGCGTCCGGGGAAACGGAACCGCGGCGGCACCCGTCCGGCCCGGGTTTCACCCCGCAGCAGATGGTCGAGATCGTTCGCGAACTCACGACCGACTGGAAGTTCGACGCGGTCTCGATCGGCTACCCCGGTCAAGTCGGCGACCACGGCCCGCGCCAGGAGCCGGGCAATCTCGGTGCCGGCTGGGTCGGGTTCAACTACGCGGCCGCGTTCGAGTGCCCGGTGCGGATCATCAACGACGCCGCGATGCAGGCGCTCGGCAGCTACGACGGCGGGCGGATGCTGTTCTTGGGTTTGGGTACGGGTCTCGGCTCGACGCTCATTGCCGAAAACGTGATCGTACCGCTGGAACTGGGCAACATCCCGGAACCGGGGGGCCGCACGCTCGGCGAGATACTCGGGCGCCGTGGGCTGAAACAGATCGGTAAGAAGCGGTGGCGCAGGGCCGTGGCCTGGGCGGTACCGGCACTGATGGCGGCGATGCTCGCGGACTATGTGGTGATTGGGGGCGGGAACGCGAAGCAAATCAAGGTTCAGCCGCCCGGTTCGCGCTTGAGCAATAATCTGACCGCGTTCCGCGGCGGCTTCCGGCTGTGGCACCTGGAAGACGTTCACACGCTGCGCGACGGTGACGAACAACCGCCCGAGCCACCCAAGACGGCCGACTGGCGCCTGATCTGAAAGTAGTCGGCTCACCGCGATGCAACGAGCGAGTACAACCGCGCCCGTTCATGAGAACTGCGCCGCCCTGTTGACACACCGCACGGTCCACGGCATATCCGCATTCAATTCGAGCAGTTGACGCCCGGGTCCGCTACCGCCCCGCCATGCCATGTGGGGCGAGCTCGGCGTCAACAGTTAAGGGGAACACCCGTGCGGACCCGTTCACGCGCCAGGCAACTGGCGCACCTGGGTCTGGTCCTGGCCGCTTCCGCGACCGGGTGCCAGACGTTTCATCCGTCCACGCCACTCACCGTTCACGTTCGCGACGCCGAAACTCAAGCGCCCGTTCCCACAGCGACCGTTCGCGTTTGGCGCTTCGGCTCGCACAGCGAGGAGCGGGACCAGACCGTCTCGACCGGCGCGGACGGGAGCGCCCACACGCGCCTCGCCCCGCCCGACGAGGGCGGCGTCATGGTCGAAGTGACGGCCCCCAATCACCTCCCCACGCAAACCACGTTGCCGCGAGACGTTGTGGACGCGCTGGCGTCCGCCAAGCGGTTCCACCCGTACACGGGTCCGCCACTCGAAGTAACCGTGGACGTGTTCGCGGGTCCGCGCCCGACGGCCGAACTCGTCCTCCCGGTCGGGTTCCGCGGAACGATTAAGGCGGAAGTCCGCGTGCGCAAGGACGGACCGTGGACCGCGGGTCAGCGCTCGTTCTCTTACACCGTTCCCGAGAACGGCGTTGTTCGGGTCGAAGGTCCGGCGGTGTTCGGGCAGGGTAGTGGTCCTGATATCGTTGCCAAATTCGCGGACGGAACGCCGTTGCCGAAGGAAGCAAAGAACGAAGAAGTGGCTCTGCGGTGGGTCCGGCGCGAGGGGACGGATGTGACCTTTGTGGTCGGCACGAACGCAGACGCGGACGCGATTCGCCGCACGTTGGGTGGCGCTGATTCGGATCACAGCCAGCGTGCGAGCTCGGGCGGACAGGGCGGCGGGCGCCGCGGGGGTGGGGGTGGAGGAGGCGGGCGCGGGGGCGGTGGTGGGCGAATGGGGCGCTAACCAGATAGGTTCTCGAAGCGTCGGAGAAATTGACCGCGAAGCACTCCACGACCACGGACAAACGGAGCGCGAACGGGGCTGTCGAACTCTGTGGTGACGATCGCGAGCGATGGCGCCCAACCGCCGCCCTCCCGCTCGCGAAGTTGAAAGAGCGAGGCGCGAACAGCGGCCTCGCTCACTTCCTGAATCAGCTCCGAACGCAACTCGTTCCGCTGTTTGCACCCCGGTCAGTTAAACATCTTCACCCCACCCGTTCGGTCCAGCGGCACATGATGTCGGTGCGCATCACGTACTTGCGCCCGTCCGCGACCGGCGCGCCGCGGTGGTAAATGCGGTGCGGGAACACCAGCGCCTTGCCCGCCTCCGGTTGCACGCGCACGATCGGGTCGTCACTCCGCGTCCCGCCGTGGGAGCGCAGATTGAACTCGGTCGCGCCGCCGGCCACCCCACCGCTCAGGTAGATCATGAACGTGAACGCGCTCCGCTCCAACGGTGATCGCTCGTAAGCGCCGTCGAAGTGCCAGTCGAACTGCTGCCCCGGATCGTAGCGATAGAACCGGAACCGCTCGTTGAGCCCGACCGGGAGCCAGAACTGTACGCGCTCCGGCACGAATATCTTCAGCCGATCCCAGATCGTTTCGGCGATCCGGGAATCGTCGATCATCACGCGGTCGTTGTTGCGAATGTCCTTCCGCATAACGGGGCCGCTCATCGTTGTGATCGGCGCGTCGCCGTAGCCCGCGGATTCGGTCATCGCGATGTAGTAATCGCACTCGTCCGGGGAGAGGAAGTCGTGAACGACGAACAGGTCGTCGCGTTCCGATAGGAACTCTTTGCGCATCTCGGCCACGGTACACCTCCGCGTTGTCGCCGCCGACCACGAAAACACGGACACGCGACCCGCGAAAAGGCTCGCGACAAGTTTTCGGTTCGTAACGAAGTCCGCCGACCCGGGCCGCCCACACGAGCCTTACGAAACGCGCCCCGCGAGCAATTTCACCAGTTCCGCGACGGACCCGGCGCTCACCTTCTTCATGAGCCGGGCGCGCCGGTCCTCCACGGCCCGGACGCTGAGTCCGAGTGCGTCGGCCATTTCCCGGTTCGATTTCCCGGCCGCGATCATTTCCAGCACTTCGCGCTCCTTCGCGGTGAGAGCCGCGAGCCGGGCGTCCGCGTCCGCGGTCTGCTGTTTTGCAGCACGATCGGTCCGGTCTTTCTCCAGCGCGCGCCGGATGTGCGTGAGCAATTCGTCTAACCGGAACGGCTTTTCCAACAGCGTGAGCGCGCCGAGCGTCATCGCTTCCACCGCGATCCGCACGTCCGCGTGCCCGCTAATCATGACCACGGGAATTGTTGCACCGGAGTCGGCGAGCGCGCGCTGGAGCTCCAATCCCGTCATCCCCGGCATCCGCATATCGAGGACGAGGCACCCGGGCTGGTCGTGATCGTGCTCGGCGAGGAACGCGGCGGCCGATGTGAACGTGCGGACCGGGTGCCCGAGTAACCTTCCCGCGCTCGCCAGCGCGCGGCCGACGGCCTCGTCGTCATCGACCACAAAAATCGTCGGTTCCGTGCTCACGCCTTTTCCTCCCGGTAGATCGGCAGCACGCAGGTGAGCTCCGCCCCACCTTCGGGCCGCGTCGCGGCCGTCAGGGCGCCGCCGTGGGTAACCACAATGGACCGACTGATCGCGAGCCCGAGCCCCATGCCGTCGGGCTTTGTGGTGTAGAACTGCTCGAACGCGCGCTTCGGATCGGCCAACCCCGGACCGGTGTCGCGCACGCGAACGGTGAGCCAGTCGCCTTCCGGTAACGTTTCCATGACAACGGTCCTCGGGCCGCTACCGGCTTCAACGGCTTCGATCGCGTTCTGAAGCAGGTTAAAGAGTACCTGCTCGAGTTGCACGCGGTCGCCATACGTTGGGGGGAGCGGGTCGGCGGCCAAATGCAGTTCCACACTCACCCCGGTCCGCCGCGCGCGCCAGTCGAGGAGTCGCGCCACGACGCGCACGACCTCGTTTAAGTCTACTGACCCGCGCTCGGCGCTGGTGCGCCGAACCGTGTGGCGGATCGAGCGCACGATCTCGGCCGCCCGGTGCGACTGCTCCGCGACTTCGTCCAGCGCGGCCCTCAGTTCGCCGGACGTTGACTCGGTCGCCAGGAGCGCGGCCATGTCCGCCTGGAGGCACACCGCGGCGAGCGGCTGGTTCAGTTCGTGCGCGAGAACCGTGGCCAGTTCGCCCGCGACGGCCAACCGGCTCATCCGGGCGAGGTCCGCTTCGTGCTGCCGGACCTTCGCTTCGGCCCGGCGCCGGAGCACCCCGAGGAGGGTCGTCATCCCGATCGCGAACAGCGCGAGGCACCGGTTCACGATCACCTTCCACATCTCCGTGTTGCCGCGTTCGGGCACGATTTCCATCTTCGCGAAGGTCAGCACCGCACAGAGCACGGCCACCGTCGGCCCGACCCACGCGGGTTTCGCGCCCAGCGCGATGAGCACCGCGAACGTGTACGGCACCGCGCTCGCTACGCCGAGCGGGAGGCACAAGTCCACTGCGAATACGGTCGCGACCAACACGAGCGCGAGTACCGCAGGGCGCGTTGCTCGAACTCGGCGCATCATGCGTCACTCGCTTGTTCTGCCCGCATCGTGCGCTGGAGAGAGGCACTCGCGCGCCGCAATTGCACGAACTGCGGGCGTCCGGCGCACCCCGGGAAAATAGCGTTCAAGTAGTGAATCCACTGAATTTCGCACGAGAAATCGGCGTGGTTTTCCACGTATTTGGCTCCGGCGCTTGTGGCGTTCCACTAGTCTGGCACACCAAATGCAATCCCCGAACCGCATAACAACGAACGGATCACTCAAACTTATCCCCGGCGCGTGGACCGACTCTTCCCGGTCCGCGCCGGGGACCGTATTGCCCGGAGGACGCCGTGGGCCGGTTCGCGTCAGCAGGGGTGGTGTATCTGGTCGGGGCCGGTCCCGGCGCCCCGGACCTCATCACTGTACGCGGGCTCCGCGTCCTGCGGTCCGCTGATGTCGTACTTCACGACGCGCTCGTCTCCCCCGAGCTGCTCGAAGAAGTCGGCCCGCACGCGGAACTCGTTTCGGTCGGGAAGCGCGGGTACTGCGTCGGCTCCGCCAAGCAAGAAACGATCAACGACGCGCTCGTGCGGTTCGCCCGCGCGGGCAAATCGGTGTGCCGATTAAAGTGCGGCGACCCGTGCGTCTTCGGGCGCGGCGGCGAAGAAGCCGAGGTGCTCGCGGAAGCCGGCGTGCCGTTCGAGATCGTCCCGGGCGTGACGTCGGCCGCGGGCGCGTGTGCCGCGGCGGGCATCCCGATCACGCACCGCGCCGCGGGGCAGGCGATCGCACTCGTAACCGGGCACCACGACCCCGATTCACCGGACTGCACCCTCGACTGGAGCGCCCTCGCACGGATGCCGGGCGTGGTGTTTTACATGGGCGTGCGCCACGTCGCGAAGATCGCGGCGAAGTTGAACGACAGCGGGCTCTCCTCGAGCACGCCGGCCGCGGTGATCGAGTCCGGCACGCTCCCCGCCCAGCGCGTTCTCGTGGGCGACCTGAACGACATCGGTGGCCGGGTCGAAGCCGCCACGATTCGCGGTCCGGCGATCTTCGTCATCGGCGAGGTCGTCCGCTTCCGCGAAAAGCTACTCGGGCTCGCGGCCAACGCGACCGCTGCGCCGGGACCGACCTCAACAGAATTTGTCCGCTCAACCGACTGACACGAGTCGTTCACTAGGAACCGATCGCTCTCACCGGCTGGCTCGCACCAGTCGTTCGCCAAGAAGGAGCTCCGGGATGATTCGCGCACTCCACCCGCAGAAGCCGAAGCTGGTCGTGATCGGGAACGGGATGGCCGGGGCACGGCTACTCGAAGACGTGCTCGCGTGCGACCCGTCCCGGTTCGACATCACCGTGTTCGGCGATGAACCCTACGGCAATTATAACCGCATCCTCCTGTCGAATGTGCTCAACGGCACCCAGGACGCGAAGGAAATCTTCCTCAACCCGCTCGCGTGGTACGAGGAGAACGGCATCACCCTACACGCCGGGAAGCGCGTGACGAAGATCGACCGTGAGGCGAAACTCGTCTACGCGGAAGACTTCTCGGTCGAGTACGACTACCTCGTGTTCGCAACGGGCAGCAAGCCGTTCATCCCACCGATCCCGGGTACGCCGCTCCACGGGGTGTTCGCGTTCCGCACGCTGGACGACTGCCGCAACATCGCCGAGTACGCGAAGGGGCGCAAGACCGCGGTCGTGATCGGTGGTGGGCTACTCGGGTTGGAAGCCGCCAAGGGGCTGATGACGCACAACGTCGAGGTCACGGTCGTCGAAATGAGCCCGTGGCTGATGAGCGTGCAACTCGACGAGGCCGGCGGAAAAGTACTCGGCCAGACCATCGCGAACCTCGGCATCAAGGCGCGCGCCGGCACGGTCACGAAGGAACTGCTTGGCCACATGAACGTGACCGGCGTGAAGTTCGCGGACGGCTCCGAGATCCCCGCCGACATGGTGGTGATCTCCGCCGGCATCCGGCCGAACTCGGAACTCGCGAAAGAGTGTGGCATCACCTGCGACAAAGCGATCGTCGTGGACGACCAGCTCCGCACGAACGACCCGGCGGTGTTCGGAGTGGGCGAGTGCGTTCAACACAACGGGATGATCTACGGTCTCGTGGCCCCGCTGTGGGAGCAGACGAAGGTGCTCGCGAAGGTGCTCACCGGTGCGGACGCGACCGCGACCTACACCGGCTCGAAGATTGCGACCAAGCTCAAGGTGATGGGCGTCGAACTCGCGAGCATGGGGCGCATCAACGACCTCCAGCCGACCGACGAAGTGGTGCAGTTCAGCGAGCCGGCGCGCCAGGTTTACTGGAAGGCCATCATTCGCGACGGAAAGGTGAGCGCCGCGTGTCTCCTCGGTGACCTCGCACCCGCGGACGACCTCATGCGTCTGTTCCACGCGGGGGCACCCGTGCCCGACCGCCGGCTCGAACTCTTCTTCACCGCGGGATCGGCGAAAAAGGAAGTCTCGCTCGCGGACCTGCCCGACTCGCACCAAATCTGCGACTGCAACGGCGTGTGCAAGGGCACCATCGTTACGGCGATCAAGGGGGGCAAGTGTACCGTCCCCGCGGTCGGTAAGGCGACGCGCGCCGGCACCGGCTGCGGTTCGTGCAAGACGCTCGTAAAGGGGCTGATCGAAGCGGTCGCGGGCGGCGTGAAGGCCGACCCGAGCGAGTCGTGGTTCGTCGCGGCCGTCCCGCTCGACAAACCGTCACTCGTCGCGGAAGTAAAGGCCCGCGGGCTGAAGAGCGTGTCCGCGGTGCTCCGCGAACTCGGCGCGGGCGACGACGAGAAGAGTCGAAACGGGCTGGCGTCGATGCTCAAGAGCATTTGGGGCACGGAGTACATCGACGAGCGCGACAGCCGGTTCATCAACGACCGCGTTCACGCGAACATCCAGAAGGACGGCACGTTCTCGGTGATCCCGCGCATCTACGGCGGCATCACCACGGCCGAAGACCTCATCAAGATCGGGCACGTCGCGAAGAAGTACGCGGTGCCGATGGTGAAATTCACGGGCGGTCAGCGCATCGACTTGCTCGGCATCAGGAAGGAAGACCTGCCCGGCGTGTGGGCCGATCTCGGGATGCCCAGCGGACACGCCTACACGAAGGCGCTTCGCACCGTGAAGACCTGCGTCGGCAGCGAGTTCTGCCGGTACGGAACGAACGACAGCACCGGCCTCGGGATCGATCTGGAGAAGCGGTTCCAGGGGTTCGAGTTCCCGGCGAAGGTGAAACTCGCGGTGAGCGGGTGCCCGCGGAACTGTGCCGAATCGACCGTCAAGGACGTCGGCGTGATCGCCACAGAGGGCGGCGAATGGGAAGTGAGCGTCGGCGGTGCGGCCGGCGCGCACGTCCGCAAGACCGAGGTACTGTGCCGCGTGACCACGAAGGAAGACGCGCTCCGCGTGATCGGCCGGTTCCTTATCTACTACCGCGACAACGCGAAGTGGCTCGAGCGCACCTACGACTTCGTCCCGCGGCTCGGCATCGAGAAGGTGCGCGAAATCATTGTGAACGACGCGCTCGGGATCTGTGCCGCGCTCGATGTGGAAGTGGAGAAGACAGTCGCGGCCTACGTCGACCCGTGGCTGGAGCGCGACCAGCCCGTGTACGCCGGCCAGTTCGAGGACACGAAGCGGGTACCGCTCCCGGTGCTGTGACTCTCTGATTGATCTCGCCTGTAGTGTGGCCCGCTCGCACGTCGAGCGGTGCCCGGACCCGGTACGGCCCGAGGGTCACGCGACCCGCCAAGAACGCCCCGAAACCCGCTCGCGGAGCGAGTGAACCACCGACGCGGAGAGCCGTTTCATGACAGCCACTGTTACGCGAGTCCAACTCTGCACGCTCGCCGACCTCCCGACCGGACTCGGGCGCGGGTTCGAGGTCGGCGGGCGCCCGATCGCAGTGTTCCTCGGGCGCGAGGGCCAGGTGTTCGCGGTCGACGGCAAGTGCCCGCACAAGAGCGGCCCGCTCGCGGACGGGATGCTGATCGGCGAGCAGGTGGTGTGTCCGTTGCACGCCTTCCGCTTCGACGGAAACTCGGGCGCGTGCGACCAGGAGAGCGTGTGCGGGATCCAGGCCTATGCGACCGAAGTGCGCGACGGCACGGTGTTCGTAACGGTGCCGCTGTCGTGAGCGCGATCCCGCCGATCCCCTTGAGCACGCTCCCCGCACAGGCGCTCGGCGTGCGCACGCACTGTCCGTACTGCGCGTTCCAGTGCGGCATCCTGATGGGCGAGGACCTTGGCGGTGATTTGCCGCGGGTGACTGGCGATCCGCACTTCCCGGTGAACAACGGGCAGCTCTGCATCAAGGGCTGGACCTCGGCGACGCTGCTCCGGCACCCGCAGCGCATCACAACCCCGCAGCTCCGCGACGCACTCGGCGCGTGGCGCGAGGCGACGTGGGGCGAGGCGCTCGATTTCGTCGCCGCGAAGCTGATCGCGATCCGCGAACAGCACGGCGCGGATGCCAACGGCGTGTTCGGGTCCGGTGCGCTGACGAACGAGAAGGCGTACCTGTTGGGGAAGTTCGCCCGCGTCGCGCTCGGTACGGCGAATATCGACTACAACGGCCGGTTCTGCATGTCGAGTGCGGCCGCGGCCCAGAACCGCGCGTTCGGGCTCGATCGCGGGCTGCCGTTCCCGGTCGCGGACGTGGAGCACGCGGAAGTGGTGATGCTCGTCGGCGCGAACACGGCCGACACGCTCCCGCCGATGATGCAGTGGTTCGACCGGCAAAAGTCCGCGGGCGGGCGCCTCATCGTGGCGGACCCGCGCCGCTCTCAGACCGCCCGCGTCGCGAACCTGTTCCTTCAAGTCACACCGGGAACGGATCTCGCGCTGGCGAACGGCCTGCTCTACGTCGCCATCGAAGAGCGCCTCACCGACGAGCGCTACATCTCGGACCGCACGACCGGGTTCGACGCGGCCCGCGCGGTCGCGCTCCAGTACCACCCGGCCCGCGTCGAGCGCCTCACGGGAATCCCAGAAGCACAATTACGGCAAGCGGTGCGGTGGCTGGCGACCGCTCGCAGTTCGATGCTCTTAACAGGCCGCGGAACGGAGCAGCACAGCAAGGGCGTGGACAGCGTTCACGCCTGGATCAATCTGATGCTCGCGCTGGGCAAGGTGGGCAAGCCGCACAGCGGTTACGGCACGCTCACCGGGCAGGGCAACGGTCAGGGGGGCCGCGAGCACGGTCAGAAGGCGGACCAGCTCCCCGGTTACCGCCTGATCGAAGTGGACGCACACCGGGCGGCCATCGCCAAAGTGTGGGGCGTCGAACCGTCCGCGCTCCCGCGAAAGGGAAAGAGCGCCTGTGAGCTGCTCGATTCGCTCGGCTCCGGTGGCGTGCGCAGCCTGTTCGTCATGGGGTCGAACGTCGCGGTCGCTGCGCCGCACTTGTCGCGCCTCATTCCGAAACTCCAGGCGCTCGAATTACTCGTTGTGTGCGATGCGTTCCACAACGAGACCTCCGCACACGCACACGTCTTCCTTCCCGTATTCCAGTGGGCGGAGGAAGACGGCACGATGACCAACCTGGAGGGCCGCGTGATCCGCCGGCGCATCGTGGCGCGCCCGCCGACCGGCCCGCGCAGCGACCTCGACGTGCTCCACGAACTCGCCACGCGCCTCGGGTGCGGAGAGAAGTTTGCCTTCCGAACCGCGGAGAGCGCCTTCAACGAATTGCGCCGCGCCACCGCCGGCGCCCCGGCCGACTACTCGGGCATCACTTACGCGAAGATCGAGCACCAGGACGGCGTGTTCTGGCCGTGCCCGTCGGAGGAGCACACCGGCACACCGCGGATGTTCACGGACCGGTTCGCCCACGCGGACGGGCGCGCGAAGTTCTTCGCCGTCGAGCACCGCGCCGCGGGCGAGGAGCCGGACGCAGAGTTCCCGCTGATCTTCACCACGGGGCGCTACAAGGAGCACTACAACTCCGGCGCCCAGACCCGCACCGTGGGCCGGCTCGTGAACGCACAACCGGTCCCGCGCTTGGAGATCCACCCGCGCCTCGCCCGGCGCCACCGCGTGGTCACCGGGAGCCGCGTCACGGTCGAGAGCCGGCGCGCGAAGGTAGAGTTTGTGGCCGAAGTGACTCCGGACATCCGCCCGGACACACTGTTCGCGCCGTTCCACTGGGGCGGTCGGTCCGCAGCGAATCTGCTCACGAGTGCGGCCCTCGACCCGGTCAGCAGGATGCCCGAATTCAAGCTCGCGGCCGTTCGCATCGCGGGAGTGAAGACATGACGCAGAAGCGCCTCGCGATTATCGGCAACGGCATGGCGGCCAGCCGGCTCCTCGACGAACTCGTTCGCCGGAACGCCACCGGGGTCTTCGAGATCACGGTGTACGGTGAAGAAGCGCGCGGGTCGTACAACCGTATCCTGCTCGGGCGCGTGCTCACCGGGGGCACCCCGGACGAGATCGAACTGAAGTCCAACGAGTGGTTCGCCGCCCGCGGGGTGGCGTTCCACTCGGGCGTGCGGGTCACGAAGGTCGACCCCGTCACCCGGCGCCTCACCACGAGCACGGGCGACGTTCACCCCTACGACGTGTGCGTGTTTGCGACGGGTAGTTCACCCCTCGTGCCCCAAATCGAGGGTCTGAGGAGCGACGACGGCTCGCCGCGGGCCGGCGTTCACGTGTTCCGCACGATCGAAGATTGCATGGCGATTCGCGACCGCGCCCGCCCGGGGAGCAGCGCGGTTGTTGTGGGCGGCGGGTTGCTCGGGCTCGAAGCGGCCAAATCGTTGTGCGATCTCGGGCTGCACGTGACCGTTCTGCACCTCAACCCGGTGCTAATGAACGCCCAACTCGACAAGTCCGGCGGGGAACTGCTCCGGCGCGCGATCGAGAAAATGGGCATCTTCGTCCGCACCGGCACCACGGCGGACGAAATCATCGGGAACGGGCACGTCGAAGCCGTGAAGATGCGCGCCGGCGACGTGGTCCCGGCCGATCTCGTCGTGTTCGCGTGCGGGATCGTTCCGCGCACCGAAGTCGCCAAAGCGTCCGGGGTTCCAGTAAATCGCGCGATTCTCGTGAACGATCTGCTCGCGACGCAGGTGCCCGGCGTGTACGCGGTCGGCGAGTGCGCGGAACACGACGGTCAGGTGTACGGGCTCGTGCAACCCATCTGGGAACAGTGCGCGGTACTGGCCGATGTGCTCACCGGCGCGAACCCGCGTGCCCGGTACCGCGGGTCGAAGGTGTACACCCGGTTGAAGGTCGCGGGCGTCGAGGTGGCCAGTTTCGGCACGCCGGACGCGCAATTCCCGACGGACGAAGTGGTGCAGGTATTCGAGGAGCGGCGCGGCGTTTACCGCAAACTCGTGGTGCGCGACGGCAAGCTCGCGGGGGCGATGCTCGTCGGCTGCACGGAAGCCGCGCCCGGGCTGGTGCAGATGTACGACCGCGACGAACCGCTTCCGCCCAACCGCCTCGACGTGCTCGCGACCGGCAACGCGGTATCGACGCCCGCCGAGCGCGAAGTGTGCAACTGCAACCATGTGACCGAATCGGCCGTCATCGAAGCGATCCGGGACGGCTGCGACACGCTCCCCGCGCTCTGCAACGCGACCCGTGCCGGGACCGGCTGCGGGTCGTGTCGCGGGCAACTCACCAGCCTACTGACGACCCACGCCACCGCTGCGGTCGGCTGATTGGTTTCGAGTTCCGTTGAGCTGTGAGGTGCGATTGCCCGAATAACGAGCCGCGACCGCAAGGGAGCGGTGCTGCGACACTCTGGTGTTGAGTCGGGACGACGAAGGATCTGTAGCGCACCCCGCTCCCTTGCGGTCGCGGCTCGTTCGCCCGTTGTGATGATCCCGAACCGAGCACCGAAAGAAAGAAGCGCAGGCGAACGCGGCGACTCTTCCCGCCGCTCACAGGAACACCCGACGAACCAATCTCTCTCCCGGTTATTCCGTCCCTCTGAACCCGAGAGGCAGTCGCTCCATGAACTCCGACTCCCGATCCACCGCGGATGCGTCCGCGGCCGGGCTGCGTGCGCGCGTGCTCGTGCTGTCCACCGTCGCGTTCACGCTGCTGTTCGCCGTCTGGCTGATGCTCGGAATGCTGAGCATCAAGATCAAGCCCGAACTCGGACTCACCGACGGGCAGCTCTACAATCTGACCATCGCCGCCATTCTGTCCGGCTCGCTCGGCCGGTTCCACTTCGGCATCTGGACCGACCGCTACGGCGGGCGCCGGGTACTGACCGCACTCATCCTTCTCACCGTTCTGCCGACGTTCTTCGTGAGCCGCGTGACGAGCTATTACGAGTTACTGATCTGTGCGGTCCTGTACGGTGTCGCGGGGAACTCGTTCTCGGTGGGGATCGCGTGGAACGCGGCGTGGTTCCCCAAGGACCGGCAGGGAACCGCACTCGGCGTCTTCGGTGCGGGTAACGTCGGGGCTTCGGTCACGAAGCTGTTCGGCCCGATGCTGATCGCACTCGTGCCGGCCACGGGCTTCCTGGATGGCGTGGTTCCCGGCGGGTGGCGGTTCATCCCCGTCGTGTACGCGGGGCTGCTCGTACTCATGGCCGCGGCCGTTTGGTTCTTGTCGCCGCGCGAGGACCGCACCCCGGCACGCGGGCGGGCACTGTCGGAACTCGTCGCCCCGATGAAACACGCGCGGGTGTGGGAGTACGGCCTTCAGTACACCGTCGTGTTCGGCGCGTATGTCGCACTCTCCGGCGTGCTGCCCCAGTTCTACTTCGCGAACTATGGTAAGGAACTTGCTGCGGGCCTGGGGTTGAACGCCCAACTCGTTTCGGAATTCGACAGCATTAAAGGCTTGAAGGGCGAGGGCTATGCCGCGTACATGGCCGCGAACCCGGCGGTGAAGGCGGATCTCGATTACCTCTCGAAGTGGATCGGGTTCCTCGCGGCGGTCTGCTTCGTATTCCCCGCGAGTTTGCTCCGGCCGCTCGGCGGGTGGCTCTCGGACCGGTTCGGCGCGCGCGGGGTCATGGTCGCGGTGTTCTGGGCGATGCTCGTATCGGGTGCAGTGCTGTCGCTGCCACTCGGGTTGGGCGTATGGGCGTTTACCGGCGTGCTGTTTGTGCTCGGTGTGGGAATGGGCGTCGGTAAGGCGAGCGTTTACAAGCTGATCCCGGACCACTTCCCGCGCGAAGTCGGCGCGGTGGGCGGGCTGGTCGGTCTGCTGGGGGCACTGGGAGGGGTGCTGTTCCCGTTGGCCTGGGCCGCGGTACCGGGCAGCACGTTCGCCGCGCTGCTCGCCCTCACTGTTGTGAGCGCGGTCTGGTTCGCTGCCGGTGCGGTCGGGGCGAGAAAATTCGCGCCGAAGGCCGAACCGGTTTCCGAAGTCGTCTCTTCGGCCCGGTAGCGCGCGCCGTCATAACACAACCCACGATCGGGGCGCGGCGCATTCACCGCGCCCCGATCGTGAATAATACTTCTTCAACCCGTACTAAATTGGTACGGGTTGAAGTGTTTTGGTGCGCCCGCCCACTTGCGTTCTGTGGCCCACCGATCGACAATTTGTGCATCCGCCACCGTGGAGACACACCATGCGACGGTTCCCCCTGGTTCTTGTGTTGCTCGGCCTGGCGCCAGTACCCGCGCGCGCCGGTGCCGCTGACGAGTGGGTCGGACAGACGGTATTCCCGATCAAGGACCGGCTCCCTCTGTGCGACGCGAGCGGCAAGGCCATCGGCGAGTTCTCCTATTCCGGCACGGTCGCGCGCGAGCTCGGAGAGTGGCTCGAAATCCGGCACGTGATTCACCCCGGCCCTTACGTCGGGCGGGTGAAAAAGGCCGAGGTGGTGCGGGCGGCCGGCGCCGAGAAGTTCTTCAGCGAGAAGATCAAGGCCGACAGCAAGAACACGTGGGCGTACCGCAACCGCGCGACCGTGCGCGTCCTCAACAAGGACCACGACGGCGCGATCGACGACCTGACGGCCGCGATCGACCTCGACCCGCACTTCTCGCTCTACGTCGAGCGCGGCCGTGCGCGGCGCGCGAAGGGCGACCCGGACGGCGCGGTCAAGGACTACGACGAAGCGCTCCGCCTCGAACCCGGGTACTCGGTCGCGCTCAACAACCGCGGCGTGCTGTGGGAGGCCAAGGGGCGGCTCGACGCGGCCATCGAGGACTACACTGCTGCGATCAAGTCGGACCCGAAGTATTCCACGCCGTGGCGCAACCGGGGACTGGTTTATCAGCGGAAGGGGGATTACGAACAGGCCGCGCGGGACTTCGCCGAAGCCGGCCGACTCGATCCGACGAGCACGCTCCTGATGGACGACCTCGCGTGGCTCCTGGCCACGTGCCCGGACGGGACCGTGCGAAACGGCAAGCGGGCGCTCGAACTCGCGAAGCGGGCGTGCGAACTAACCGGGTTCAACGAACCGCTGCTGCTGGAAACGCTCGCCGCCGCTTGCGCCGAAACCGGCGACTTCGCGAAAGCGACCGAGTACCAGAAGAAAGTGCTGACCGATAAAGAGTACGAGAAGCGGTTCGGGGCCGGTACCCGCGAGAAGCTCAAGTTGTACGAGAGCGAGAAGGCGTTCCGAACGATCCCGCCGAAGGGCGTCGCAATTAAACCACCAGCGCCCGAAACCCCCACGTCCAAACCGCGTAGCGAACAGAAGTAGGCCGCAGAAGGCCGGCACGTGCTTTGCCCCTACGGGCCGGGGCGGAGCGAGTGCCACGTGCGCACGGCCCAGTCGCGGTCGGCTTCGTTCTCGATGTACACGTTGCACACGGCCAGTTGCCCCGGCGCGCCGGTGACGCCGCTGAGCCGCCAGAGCGTGCGCCCGTCTTCCTCGACCGGGCCGAACACGGCCTCCCCGCGCAACCCGTCGCGGTCGAACCCCGGGAGCGGTTCGCCCTCGGGGAGGCTCTTGCGGCCCACTTCCGCCGTTTCCGCTGCGGTGGGCGGTTCGCCGCCGGGTTTGGTGAACCGGAGCGGGTGGAACCAAACGGTCCGCGTCCGGTCCCACGCGGTCCAGGTGCGATCGTCGTTCCGCTCGCGGGCCAGTTCGCCGGGCACTTCTACGGACCACCCGCCGTCAAGCGGCACACGCACCGCGAACCGGCGGTACCCGATCCGGTCTTTCGCTCCGGGCGCGGGGAGCGGCCCCATGTGCTTCCACAGCTCGATACTCAGCCCCTCGTCGTTCGGCGTGACGCAGTACCCGTCCTCGTCGCCCGCGATGGCCGTCAGCAGTTCGAGCCACTCGGCCCACGGCAGTTCGGCGGCCGGGTCCAGTTTGAACGAGCTGGCGAGGTCGTTGGCGATCTGGTCCGCGAGTTCGCCCTCCGCTTCCGAGAGCGGCGGGCGCCAAAAGAAGTCCAGCCACATTCGGACCAACGCGCGCCCGCGGTAGAACATCGGGTCCAGGTCCGGGCTCCACCACGCGAAGAAGTCGCGCCCCTTTTCGGGGTTCGCGGCCACCTCGGTCGCCCACGTGTGAGTCCGCGGGCCGAGTGGCGTGAGCACTTCTGCGTAGTAGGTGAACCCGTGGTTCGTTGGCAACCCGATGCTCTTGGGACGGGTCGCACACACTTCGGCGAGCCAGCGGAGAAAGGCCCGCTCGCACGCACCCCGGTCCCGCGAGTGAAAATAGTTCGTGGGGTCGGCGCAGTCGTCCGCGACCCACTCGAACTCGAACTCGTCGGCCATCTGGCGGAACAGGTCGCACAAGTGAATGTGGTAACCGGGGCCGGGCACCCCGGTGGGGGCGCTCACGCGGAGCCGGCCGCTCGCGCCGAGCCGGACCTCGGCGGCGGGGGCGGCCGGGTGCAGTGCGACCAGCAGCACCGGCCGCTCGTCGCCGTCGCGCACGACGTGCGCGTCCAGCACCGCGTCACCGATGCCCTCGAACCAGACGGCGGCGCGCGCCAACCAGTCACGGGCTTCGGTGCGCGATAAGCGCTCCGCAAGGTCGAGTTGGCCGGTAAGAGACAGAACGATCGACATGCGGGCAGACCCGCTCCGTCATGGGAACGAGAGGAATCCTTCGCTCGGTCAGTGTACGAAGGTGCGCGGGAGGGGGGAAGGGACGTTACGGGGCAGATCAGTCGGCGTCCGGCGCCGGATCGTCCGCGGCACCGTTTTGGGAGAGCTCGTTCAGGGTGCGCAATAACTGCTTCATCGTCACGCCGGGGTCGACCAGGACCGCCCCGTGCGCGTGCGCGCGGGCCTGGGCCTTCCAGTTCGCCTGGTCCGGCCCGAGGATCAGGATCGCGCCGACCTCCATGCCCGCGTTGTCGGCGGCGCGGAGCACGTCGTTGAACGCGGTCACCCCCTCGCGGCCCACCGTTCGCGCGTCGATGATGAGCGCGTGGTACCCCTGCTGCTGGTACCGCTTCACGGCCTGTCCGGGGTCGATCGTGAGCACCACCCGGTACCCCTCGGCCTTGAACCGGTCGCGGAATGCGTCCTGGAGCTTCTGGTTCTGCTCGACCACGAACAGCGTCTTCGGGCCGACCGGCCCCCGCGCCTGGCCGGGTCCGGTCGTGAGGTCCGCGCGGCACGCCTGCAGCGCCTCGACCAGTTGCGTCGGGGTCTGGAACCGCTGGGCCGGCTCGAACGCGAGCATTTTGGCGAGCAGGCGCATGAGCGGGGGCGTGATCCCGAGCCCGGGACCGTTCTGGCGCAGCGTGTCCTCCACGTCCATGTACCGGCGGGCCTGCATGCGCGCCTGCCGGTCCTTCGTCACCGGCATGATCGGCTGCCCGGTGAGGCACTCGTAAAGAACCGAGCCGAGGAAATAAATGTCGCTCCGCACGTCCCCGGCCTTTTGACCGGTCGCCTTTTCGAGACCGGCGTAATCGACCGTGCGGTCCACGGCCACGTCGTCGTCGCGGTCGTCCTGGCGCTGGAGGTGAACGGACGACCCCTGACTGATCTCGGCGAGCCCGTAGTCCACGAGCTTCGCCTGCCCGGTCGAGACCGCGATCAGGATGTTCGTCGGTTTGATGTCGCGGTGGGTCAGCCCGCGCGCCTGAGAGTACGCGAGCCCCTGCGCGCACTCGTCCATGATGCGGAGCGTTTCGTCGGCGGTGAGCTTCTTCCGCGCCTGGAGCAGGTCGCGCAGGTTCCCGCCCTCGACGAACTCCATCACGATGAAGTGCTGGCCGGTCTTCGAGTCCTGGTTCACCGCGAGGACGGACACGATGTTCGGGTGCCGGATGGTCAGCCCGAGCTTCCCTTCCCGCTGGAACAGTTCGACCTTTTGCTTGTCGATCGTCCACTTGTTGCGGAGCACCTTCACTGCGACGACCTGCCCGGTGCGCGGGTCGTCCCCGCGGTAAACGCGCCCGAAACTGCCCGACGCGATCTTGTACAGGAGCCGGTACCCGCCCAGGAAGTAGCCGTCGAGGTCGCCCTTGAGCAGCTTGTTCCCCTGCCAGGGCGTGAGGTGGCGCTTGCGCTCCAGCAACCGCACCATGTCGGTGGCCGGGGCCTTCTTGTCGCCCAGTTCGTCGAGCCCGTCTCGTATTTGATCGGGGGCAACCAGGCCGAGACGGAGGGCCAGTTGGCCGATTCCAGAGGCATCGAGGTTAACAGCCATACCCGCCAGCGACAATTAGATGAAGGGATCGGGGGCGCGATCGCCGGATGTGAATACCTTACCACCCGCGCGCCGGGCACGCAACCATGAGGGTCAGCAGTCGGAAGCAAGAGGCGGGCCAAAACGGGCTCGCAACACACGGAAGGCGCCCGGCGCGGGCCGCGATTCGGCACCCGCTGGGCGGTTTCACTCTAATTCCCGTTATCTGATTTTTGTCGTCTCCCATTTAACTTCCGCCCCGGGTCCGAATTCCGCGCTCCGCTTGCGGTTGACCCGCCCCCCGACCGTCGCTATTGCCCGGATTCATTCCGTGACTAAATCGCCGCCCGTTGCGGGCCGGGGGAAACGTGTACCGGGCACTGACGATCGCCGTCGCGGCCTCCGCGGCCCTGCTGCCGACCGGGTGTGCCAATATGTGGGACGCGGTTACCAGCCGAAAGTTCCGCGACGCACCGTTCAAGACCGTGGGCAAGGTGATTTCGCCCGAAGACCCGGTCGTGGTGCTGCGGGCCGACCCGCCGCGCTCCGGCGACGAGCGGGCAAAGGCCATGCACCGGCTCAAGGAGCCGGCAGTTAATAAGGGCACGCAGGAGGACCAGGACCAGATCCTCGAGATCCTCACGCGGTCCGCGACGACCGACCCCAGCCCCGTGCTGCGGTTCGCGGCCATTGAAGCGCTCGGCCGGTTCGAGGACGCGCGCGTGACCGCGGCCCTGATGACGGCGTACCAGACGGCCGACGGCTTATCGGAAGCCGAACGCACGCGCCCGAGCGGGCCGGACCCGTTGACGGTCATTCCGGTCGGTGGCGGCGCGAGCGCGAACCGCGCGCCGACGCGCACCGGTGTGGACCCGGGGATGCCGCTCAAGGGGCCGGCGGGCTACGCCCCGGACACGGTCTCGGCACTGCGGTGTCGGTGCCTGGAGTCGCTCGGCGGCACGCACAAACCGGAAGCGGCTCGGTTCCTCGCCACCGTCACGGGCGCAGCCGGCCCGGACACCGTGGTGCCCGGGAGCGACGACCCGGAGATCCGTCAAGCCGCGGTCCGCGGGTTGAGCAACTGCCGCCAACCGGACGCGGTCGTCGCGCTCGCACAAGTGCTCAAACAGGAAGCCGGCAAGGATGTGATTCTGGCTCGGCAGTCTCACGCGGGGCTCGTGAAACTGACCGGTAAGCAACTCCCTCCGGACCCGGAGAAGTGGGACGGGGTCGTTCAAGCCGGGGTCGTCATCGCCCCCGAACCGACCCGAATCGAGAGCGCCATTCAGAACGCGGTCTTCTGGAAGAAGTAGTTCACTTCGCTGCGCTGTCAAAAGTCGTAAGGTCGAAGGTCGTAAAGTCGAACCCCAATGGGCGGGTCTCCGACTTTACGACCCTCGACCTTACGACTTTTGACGCATCTGAAACGATTTTGCCGAATGAATCGAATTACCGGTTTGGGCAAGCGTCGGGTACGATGGTAGGGCCGGGGGCGCGGGCAAGTGCCACGGGTTCCGACGATTCGGCCGACTGCGCCGGAAAAGCGTCGAAAAATCGTTCCGCCCCGGCGCGGCTCGCCCCAACAACGGTTAACATCTCACGATACGCGCTCGCGGCCCGCGGCCACTCGCACGCACGGAGCAGCCTCCATGTCGAATCCCAACGATCCGAAGCAGCCGACGCCCCCCCACCAACCCGACCCGAACGCGCAAAACCCTCAATCCGAGGCGCCCCCGGAGGGCGGGTACCGGAGCGGCGGGTCGTCGTTCGAGTTTCAGTTGCCGGACGAGGGCGGCGAGTTGCTGCCGATCCCGGAACCGGATGCCGGCACAAGCGGAACGGACTTCGCGCTGCCGCCGCTCCCGGGCGCTGCGCCGGGGTCCAAGGGCTCGTTCGATTTCATTAACGTGCCCGGCAGTCGCGGCTCGTTCGGCGATTTCGGGCTCGAGCCGCCGCCGGCCGACAGCCCGAGCGGTCCGGGTTCGGCCGACGGCACGTTCCTGCTCCCGGACCTGCCGGCCGCGCCTAATAGTGGCGATTCGGCCATTCTGTTCGACCCCGCGGCACCGCTCGCGGAGGCGACCTCGGCCGCGTTCGGGATGGAGCCGATCGAACCGACCAGCCTGCCGGACGTTTCGAGTTTGTACCCGCCGTCCGGTCCCGTGCTCAGCGCCCTCCCGGACATCCCGGCCCGGCCCCCGAGCAGCGCCGAGATCAACCTCGGTGCGTCCGGGGTGAACCTCGGAGGTATTCAGGCCGCGCCTATGACGGGCGACTCGTCCGCGGGCTTCGGGGGGCCGCTCCCGATTCCCCCCGGGAGCGAGTCGATCGAAATTCCGGTCGCGGGCCTGTCATCCGTCGCGCCCGAGAGCGGGAAACCGCCCGCCGGCTCGGACCCCGACATTTTCGGGTTGGACGAACTGCCCCTGGCCGATTTCGACCCGGACAGCATATCCGAACTGGACCGCGTGCGGCCCGCACCCGGGGCGTCGAAAGAGGGCGACTCGGCAGTCGCGCTCGGCGCCCTCGCACCGACCACGGACCCCTCGTCGTTCTCCCTCGGTTCGGTCGAACTGCCGGTCGCGGAACTGGTGCCCGACGAGATCGGGTCCGGACCGGGCGGTTCGTCGGGTAGCGTCCCGGACGTGAAGAGCCTGTTCCCGACCGGGGCCGGTTCTTCGGGTTCGACGCCGGCGCTCCCGTCCGTTGTACCCGCGGCCCCGACCCACCAGCGCGGCGGGTCGTCGTTCGAGTTCCAACTCCCGGAGGGGGTGGACTCGGTCAGTGATTTGCCGCCGATCCCGGGACCGGACGCCAACGATTCCAACACGCACTCGGCCCTACCGCCCAAGCCGATCGCGCGCCCGGTTGATACTTCGTTCGACTTCATCAACATTTCAAGTGCCTCGCGCTCGTTCGCCAGCATCGACTTTGAAGGCAAGGTGATCGCGCCCGCCGAGGGCGTCTCACCGGCCCCCGCCGCGCCCGTGGCCGACTCGAAGGTGCCGTTAGGCGCCTCGGACCCGGTGCATCCGGTCAAACCCGCGTCCGGGTGGCTCGATTCGGGTACGCCCCCCGCGGAAGACGTTCCGGCGGCCGAAGCCGTCGACGGGTCGAACGTCTTCGCCGGAGCACCCGTTCCGCCGGCCGAGCCGGTGGAGCTCGCGAACGAATTCTTCGACGCCGAACTGGAGATCGAAGCTCCGCCCCCTGCCGAGTCGGGGGCGGCCTCCGATGTCGCGCTCACGTTCGACCCGCCGACGGACGACAGCACCATGCGGGACGGTGGAATCAGCGACCTGCCCGTGGCCGCCGAGTTCGCGGACGCGGACAGCGGGACCGGGCTCCTCAACCCAGAGCGGTCGGACGCCGAGTCGATCCACGACATGCCTTCGCCGATTCCGGACAACCCGCTGTTCGATTCCGCTACCCTCGCGCACGCGCCCGACCTGCCCGGAGATCCGGGTGCGGACGCCACCGACTACGGCGCGCCGCCGACCTACGACGCCGATGCGTCCAGCATCCTCGGCGATTTCACCGAGGGGCCGCACGGACCGCAGGACGAGTCCTCGGTGCGCGTGGAGGCCCCCGGCGTAGAGCGGACGCTCACCACCGGGCCGGTCGACGGTGCATTCGACCTGACCGTGTCCGACGAACCGGTCCCGGCCGGGCTGTTCGACGAGGCCGAAGATTCCAACGATTGGCGAGATCAGAGCGGGTCGAACCTGCTCGACCAGGACCACACCGCGGTGGACTTCGACCTGGAGGATTTGGCCGAACAGGGTAAGTCGAAGAACGGGGGGCCGCCGTCGCTCTCGTCGGCCCCGTCGAGCATCTTCTCCGGGCTGAAATCCCCGATCACTGGTTCGAGCGATCCAGTTGCCCCGCCGCCCGTCGAGGTGACCGAAGATCCGGCGGACGCGGTGGAGTTCACGGACTTCCCCGAGTTGAACGCAACGGTCGTGCGCCCCCCGGCCGACGATCTGGCCCAGGATCTGAGCTCGGCGAACTTTGAGTTGCCCGAACTGCCGGACACGGGAGAAGCGGACGGTTCCGTCGATTGGAGCGACGCGGCGCTGGCCGCGGACGAGAACGCGACGCGCGCTACGCCCGACGGGGTATCCCTGTCCGCGATCCTGCGGGGCGAACTGCCGGACGATTCGGCCGAGATGCCCACGCGGAACACGGGTTCGCTCGCGCCGTCCTCGACCGACCCTACTCGCGAGCCGGTCGTCAGTGTGGACTGGCTGTCCGGGTCCGCCGAGGGGTCCGCGGTTTCGGAACCGGTGAAAAGCAAACCGGGAACCAAGGAGAAGGGGAAAGACAAGGAGAAAGCGAAGGACAAAGAGCGAAAGGCTGTGGCCGCCCCACCGCCCCCGCCGAGCAAGACCAAACCCAGTAAAGGCAGCGACGCGGGGACGGGTTCGGGTACCAGTCCCGTTGTGCCCGAAAAGAAGGCCAAGCCCGCGAAAAAGGCCGGAAGCGGCATGGCCGCGGGGCTGCTCATCGGCGCACTGGCGGCCGGTGGTGCTTGGGCCGGGGTCTACTTCGGCGGCGTGATTCCGAACGAGAAAAAGGCGCAGTTCGTTCCCGGCGGACCTCCCGGCGGCCCGGTGGGACCGAGCGGTCCTGGTGGGCCGTTCGGACCCGGTGGACCGGGCGGCCCGCCCGGAGGGTTCCCACCCGTTCAAGCGACCGTGGACCCGCAAGCCGCGTTCGCGGCCGGGGACACCGCGACGGCCCTCGAACACTTCAAGAGCAGCCCACCTGCCAGTACGGTCGAGAAGGCGAGTTCCGGTCCCATTCGGGTGTTCGCACGGGTGCAGGCGCTCAAAGATGGGTCCACCGTCCCGGCCGACGACGCGGACCTGAAGACCGCGCGTGAGGAGCTCGATGCCGTGCTCGCCGACGTGCCGGCGCTCGCGGAGCCGGGCGGCGTGAAGCGGGCGGTGAAGGCCGCGGTCGCGCTGGGCGTTTCACACGAGATCGCGGGCGACACCAAAACCGCACGCAAGGTGTACACCGACGCGATGGGCAAGTACCCCGCGTACAAGTCCACCTTCGAGGCACTCCTCGACAAACTCAACGCGCTCGAAGCACCGAGCCCCTCGGGTGCCTCCCGGCGCCTCGAACCGGCCGACGCGGAACGCATCCTCTTCGCGTCCACGCTGCTGCTCCAGGACGCCCCGAAGAACGAGGAGCCCGAACCGGGCGTGTTCTACTGGAAGGCCGTGAACCTCGCGGCCGGTGGAAAGTACACTGAAGCCGTCGATCAGATCGCGAAGGCGAAGGCCGCACACGCGGCCCGGGCGAAGGCGAGCGCCGGGCGCGGGCTGAACCCGCTCTCCGACCCGCTCGAACAGATCTTCACGCGCTCCTGCGACGAACTCAAAGCGTACTGGGAGCTGCGCGGGTCCATTTACGGTAACCCCGCACTGGCCGCGACGATCAAAAAAGACGGGCTCGCGAAGGCGCTCGAGAAGCTTCTGGGCGCCGAGAAGGACGTGACCGCCGCACGCGACATGGTCACAAAGCTCACGGGCGAGGTCGCGAAGCTCGACAAGGAAGCGAAGACCGCCGAGAAGGGGAAGACCGAGGCCGAGGAGAAACTGAAGACCGCCGCGGTTGACCTGAAGGCCGCCGAGAAGAAGCTTGACACCGCGATGGCGGAGCTGAAGACCGCCGAGAAGGACGTCAAGGACCAGAAGGACGTGCTCGCCTCGCTGGTGGAGGCGCTGAAACCCGTGACGCCGATCCCGGACAAGTGGGGACCGGCGGACGTGCTCGCGGCGACGAAGTCCGTGGCGTCGCGCGTAACCGGGCCGGACCTGAAGGCACTTGTACCCAATTCGATGGTCGCCATCGGCGGGGGCGGGTTGGCCACCGGCCAGTTGCTCGACATCGCCGACCGGCTCAACAAGGCCGAAGCCGCGACGAAGGCCGTGACCGCCAAACTCGAAACGGAAACGAAGCGCCTCACCGAGAAGTACGACACCGACACCAAGAAGCTCAAGGACGACCACGGTGTCGCGCTGAAGAAGCTGACCGACGACTACGCGGCCGAGGCGAAGAAACTCAAGGACGGCAGCGCAGAGGAACTCAAGAAGCTCGCCGACAAGTACGCGATCGATGCGAAGAAGTTGACCGACGAGCACACCGCGGCCGTCATCAAGTTGAACGAAACGCACGCGGTCGCGTTGAAGGAAGAACAGGCCCGGACCGAAGCGGAGAAGAAAAAGTTCGCGCTGCGCGAGATCGAGTTCCAGAAGCAGTTGGTCAACGCGGTCACGCCCGGGCAGGTGATGGACATTTGGCTGCCCGTTCTGACCGAACTGCGGCGCCCGGCCGACAGCGCGCCCGCACTGGCCGCGGCCGAAAAAGCGATTACGGGATCGGTCCCCGACTCCGAGGACGCGGCGAAGGCCCGCACGGTGGCTGGCACGGCGTACCTGATTAACGGCGATCTGGCGAACGCCAAAGAAATGTTCCAGGCGGCTCGTCGCAGTCCGGCTTACAAGACCGCAGCGGGCAAACCCTGGGCACGGGCCGCGGATCAGGGGTTGGAAGCGGTGACCGATCCGGTCGCGCAGTACCGCCAGCCGGTTGTGTCCCGGGTCACCGACCCGAAGGCCGCCGCGGTGTCACTGGACGCGGGCATCGCGGCCTACAAAGCCGGGCGCTTCGATGTGGCGGTGAAGGCGCTGCTCGATGCCACGAAGAACGACCCCACCGATCCGGTCGCGTGGTACTTCCTGGGTGCGACCCGCTGGGCACTGGGTGAGGACGAGCAAGCGAAGAAAGACTTCGCTCAAGGCGCCGAACGCGAACGGGCGTCACTGTTGCCGAACCGCACGCTGAGTGCGGCCCTCGCGCCGATCCAGGGGCCGGGCCGCGACGCGGTCGACCGCGCGCGGCCGTAAACCGAAGAATAACGGCGCAAGCCACGGGGCCGGAACTCGCAAGGGTTCCGGCCCCGTGGCTTGCGCCGTTATTCTCCCCAAGTCACCGGCGAACCGCGCCCACAAGGGCGGTGTTGTTGGGCACTCCACTTACTTCTATCACCCTCGCGGGGCTACGAAGCATTCTCTTGTCTGATCCGTGTTATCGGCGTTATCCGCGGTTCTTCCTTTTTCTCACATAAAGAGTGCCACTACACCCGCTCCTTCGCGGTCCCGGCTCGTTGCACCGCTACGACAGGCCCGAAACGGGACTAACGCTCTCACTTCTTCCCGAAGAGCGACCATCCGCCCTTGCTGCCGGCTTCGCTCTCGCGGAAGAGCACGCCCTCGCGGTGGAACTGGCGCACCGCCGCGTAAAGCGCCAGCGCCACACACAGGCTCAGAGAGCCGAACACCGCCGGGGCGTGCAGCCACGGGAACGCATCCGGGCGCACGGACATGAGCCGCTGCTGGAACAGTAGCGCGTTCGCCATCGGCACCCAGCGCGTGAACCCGTCCAGTTCGATGCCCGGCGTCATGCTCCAGTACGCGAGCGGGAGCACCGCGAAGAACAGCGGAACCATGTAGTAGTTCCCCTCCTTCGTGCTGCGGGCGAAGATCCCCAGCGCGAGCGCGAGCGCCGCGAACAGCATCGCCAGCGGGATCGCGGCCAAAATGCACGCGGCCAATCCCGACAGCGAAATCAGCCCGTGCCCGAACAGCCCGGGGGCCACCAACGGGGCCACCGCCACCGCGACGAGCATGAGCGCCACGTTCCACATCGCGGTGCCGAACGAGAAGCAGGTCGTGGCGAGGAACTTCCCGGCCACGATCTCGGTGCGCTCCGCCGGGCTGATGAGCAGCGTCTCCATCGTCCCGCGCTCCTTCTCGCCCGCGGTCATGTCGATGGCCGGGTAGATCGCCCCGGTGAGCATCCACATCACCAGGAGGAACGGGATCACCTTCACCAGCATGTCGCGCAGGTCGTCGGCGATCTTCTTTTCGCTCGTCTTCTCCGATTGCGGGTCGCGGATCTCGATGGGCTTGTCGAAGTCCGGGGGCAGCCCGCGGCGCGCGAACCGGGCGCCCTTCACGTCGTCGGCCCACTTGTGCAGCACGGCCGTCACGCGCTGCACGGCGAGCTTCGAGTTCTCCTCGCCGTCGCGCCCGAGCACGCGCACCGTGGGGCGCTCGCCGCGGTCCAGTTTCGCCGCGGCGTCGGGGTCGATCACCACGACCGCGTCCGCCCGGCGCGAGGCGAGGTGGGCCGCGAGTTCCTCGTCGGTCGCGGCGTCGAGCGGCCGGGCGGTCAGCGGGGCCGAGTCGAGCGCGGTCGTCGCGTCCGCGGGCGCGACCTGCCCGTGGGGGCCGAGGAGCGGGGGGTACGTCCGCATCCGGTGCGCGGCGCCGCCCGCCCCGCCGAGGAGCGGCGAAACGTCCGGCTCCGCTCGCGGGAGGTGCTCGGTCCCCACCAGACCCACCACGAGTTTCTTTTCCTTCAGCGCCGTGACGAACAGAACCCCCACGCCCACGAACAGCGGGTACATGAGGACGGGCAGCCCGAGGATGAGGAACAGCGTGCGGCGGTCGCGCAACTGGTCGCGGACCTCGCGGGCGGCGATCAAACGGACAACGGACCAGCGCATGAATCGACCCGGTTCGGGGAACGGTGCTCGGGGTGTTATAGGGTGAAAGTTGGCGCGCCGAGTAGAACCGACCGAAGTGCCGCGCCCGGCGCGCGCTCAATTCCCCGAGATCCGGCGCCATTTGCTCCCCGGTTCTGTTTCGCGCCCCGCGATTCGGGTACAACGTGTCCATCGCGCCGGGGCCGACGCCCCGGCTCAGAACAGAGGGTTCCGAATGATCGCACTCACCCGCGCCGCGGTCGCGTCCGTGGCGCTCCTCGCGCTCGTTCTGCCGGCCCGCGCCGCCGACAAGCGGCCGATGAAGGTGGACGACCTGTTCGCGTTCAAGCGCGCCGCGGCGCCGCAAATCAGCCCGGACGGAAAGGCCGTCGTCTATCAGGTCACGACGGTCGATCTCGCCGCGAACAAGAGTAGCACGGCCTTGTGGCTCGCCCCGGCGGACGGGAAAGCGGAACCGAAACCGCTCACCGACCCGAAGGGCAAGAAGGACATGAACCCGCGCTGGGCGCCCGACGGCGAGCGCGTCCTGTTCGAGTCCACGCGCTCGGGTTCGGTCCAATTGTGGGTGCTGACGGCCGACGGCGCGGTGACGCAGATCACCGACATTAGCACCGGCGCCGGGAGCGGCGCCTGGGCGCCGGACGGCAAATCCGTGGCGTTCGCTTCGAGCGTGTATCCGGAGTTCAGCGAGAAGCCGTTCACCGAAAGTAACAAACTCAACAAGGAGAAGGACGACGAGATCGAGAAGAGCCCGGTGAAGGCGAAGGCGTTCTCGCGGCTGTTCTACCGGCACTGGGACGAGTACGTCGGCGACAAGCGCCAGCACCTGTTCGTGTGCAAGGTCGACGGCACGGAGTGCCGCGACGTCACCCCCGGCGACCGCGACGCCAACCCCACGAGCACAACGTTCAGCAGCGGCGACGACTTCGCGTTCTCGCCGGACGGCAAGTACCTCGTGTTCTCCGCGGTGCCGGAAAAAGGCGAGTCGTGGAGCACCAACTACGATCTGTGCCGCGTGAGCGTCACGAACACGTCGACCAAGTGGGAAACGCTGACCACCGACAACAAGGCCGCGGACAGCGGGCCGAAGTTCTCCGCCAACGGGAAGAAGCTCGCGTGGCGCGCCCAGAAGCAGGCGGGTTACGAGGCGGACAAGTGGGACATCCTCGTTGCGGACTGCAAGCCGGACGGGACGCTCGCGGGCAAGCCGTTCAACGTGACCGGGAAGTACGACGTGTCGGTCGGTGAGTTCGTCTGGAACGGCGAGTACGATCGCGCGTTCCTCTTCACCGCGGACGCCGACGGCCTCGCGCCGCTCTTCATGGTTCAAGCGGACGGCGCGGGCTTCAAGACCGAGTACGCGGCCGGTGCGTGCGGGTCGCTCTCGACCTCGCGCAAGCGGAACATGTTGGCGTTCACCGAAACCACCATGTACCACCCGGCCGAGGTGAAAACGTACTGGTGGCCGGGAGAGCAAGCGAAGCCGGTGGACGTGAGTAAGGTGAACGAGAAACTGCTCGGCGCACTCGATCTGCCCAAACCCGAATCGGTGGAAGTGCCGGTCGAGGGCAAGGTCAACATGCAGATGTGGATCCTGAAACCGCCCGGGTTCGATGCGCAGAAGAAATGGCCGGTCGCGTTCCTCGTTCACGGTGGACCACAGGGAGCGTGGGAGAACAGTTGGAGCTTCCGCTGGAACCCGCAGGCGTGGGCCGCGCAGGGCTACGTGGTGGTGCTCCCGAACCCTCGCGGGAGCACCGGGTTCGGTCAGAAGTTCGTGGACGAGATTACCGGAGATTGGGGTGGGAAGTGTTATCGCGACCTTATCGCGGGGCTGGACTTCGTCGAGAAACTGCCTTACGTGGATAAGGATCGCATTGGATCGGCGGGGGCTAGTTTCGGCGGGTACATGATGGATTGGTTCGCGGTGAACGACATCGCGAAACGGTTCAAGTGCCTCATCACGCACTGCTCGGTGTGGAACTTCGAGAGCATGTGGGGCACGACGGACGAGTTGTGGTTCGACGAATGGGAGCACGGCGGGTTGCCGTGGGAAAAGCCCCAGAAGTACGCCGAGTTCTCACCCCACAAGAAGGCCGGGAACCTGGGCAAGTACAAGACCCCGATGCTCGTGATCCACAACGATTTGGACTTCCGGTGCCCGATCGGTCAGGGGCACGAGCTGTTCACCGCGCTCCAGCGCCAGGGCGTGCCGAGCCGGTTCGTGAACTTCCCCGACGAGGGGCACTGGGTGCTCAAGCCCCAGAACAGCGCGTACTGGCACAAGGAAGTGTTTGGGTGGCTGAAAAAGTACGTCCCGCCCGGACCGAAATAGAGAAACGTACTTGTCTCACCGTTCGCGAGCGGGGCGCTACGAGCGCGCCCCCGCTCCTTCGTGCCGAAACGCCCCCTTGCCCGAAGTTGCGCCGGAACCGCATAATAACGGCACCCGAATCCTCTCGCGTCCCTCTCTTCGCTCCTTTAAGGACACGCGCATGCCAGACCCGTTCCGCCCACTCGTGGGCACACTTGCGGTCGTCGCGCTGCTCGCGATCACCGCCCCCGCGCCGGCCCAAAAGCCGTTCGACGATCCCGTTCTCGAGCGCATGCGGAAGGACATCTTCTTTCTCGCCAGTCCGGAGTGCGAGGGGCGCGGGATCGACACGAAGGGCATCGAAAAGGCGGCCGACCGCGTCGCGGAAGTGTTCCAGGAATCCGGGTTGAAGCCCGCGATGAAGGGCGGCAGCTACTTCCAGCCGTTCAGCGTCACAATGTCGTCGAAACTCGGTAAGCCGACCGAGCTCACGCTCACCGGTCCCGACGATGCGAAGAAGGAACCGAAGCTCAACACCGATTACAGCCCGATGGGGTTCAGCCCCACGAGCAAGGCGTCGGGCGATCTCGTGTTCGCGGGTTACGGCATCACGGCTCCGGGCCTCAAATACGACGACTACGCGGGGCTCGACGTGGAGGGCAAGATCGTCGTGATCCTGCGCCGCACCCCGCGCTACAACGAGAAGGGTGACAAGCGGTTTGACACCACTGTGAACGCGAGCGACGACAGCACTCATGCGGCGTTCGCTACCAAGATCGAAGTGGCGCAAAAGCACAAGGCCGCCGGGCTCATCATCGTGAACGACACGAGCGCCGCGGGGAAAAACGACCCGATCGCCCAGTACGCTCAGCACGCGAGCGGCACTACGCCGGCCAAGTTCCCGGTGCTCTTCCTCAAGCGAGCCGTGCTCGACGAGATTCTCGCCGCAGCGAAACAGAAGTCGCTGACCGAGATCGAAACCGCGATCAACGAGAACTTGAAGTCACAATCGTTCGCACTCAAGGACTGGAAGGCCGATGCTCAAGTAACCGTGGACCGCAAAGAGGTGAAGACGAAGAACGTGGTCGGTGTGCTGGAGGGCGCGGGGCCTCTGAAGGACGAGACGGTCGTCATTGGCGCGCACTACGACCACGTCGGCTACGGTACTTTCGGGAGCGCGGGTGGCCCAACGGCGTCGGGCAAGATTCACTACGGCGCCGATGACAACGCGAGCGGCACCACCGGACTGATGGAACTCGCTCGCCGGTTCGGGGGGATCAAGAACCGTCAGGGCCGGCGCATCGTGTTCATCGCGTTCTCCGCGGAAGAGATCGGGCTGGTCGGGTCGCAGTTCTACTGCAAGGAACCGCTGTTCCCGCTCGACAAGACCGTCGCGATGGTCAACATGGACATGATCGGCCGCACGAAGCCGGTACCGACGGACTGGCTCGGGCTGTTCGGCAAGAAGGACCGGCTCGTGGTGTACGGCACCGGCACCAGCGACGGGTTCACGGAACTGGTTCAGGACGCCAACAAGAAACCCGACTTCAAGCTCAGCGTCCTCCCGGCCGGTACCGGCCCCAGCGACCACGATTCGTTCTACCGCAAGAAGATCCCGGTGCTGTTCCTCTACACCGGCACCCACGGTGAGTACCACAAGCCGACCGACGTTCCCGAGAAGATCGATGTTCCCGGGATGAAGAAAACAACCGACTTCGCCGAGTACCTCCTGACGGACCTGAGCACGCGCGAAAGCCCGCCGAAGTACGTCGCGGTGAAAGACCCGTGGAGCGATCCCACCGAATCGCGCCCGGCGCGCATGATGGGTCCGCGCCTGGGCATCCTCCCGAGCTACACCTTCGAGGGCGAGGGCGTTCTGCTTGAAGGCGTGTCGCCCGGTGGTGCGGCCGAAAAAGCGGGCATTAAGGAGGGCGACATCATTGTGGAAGTCGGCGGAAAGTCGACCCCCAACGTCGGCGCGTACATGACCGCGATGGGCGCACAGAAAGCCGGCAACGCTGTGGATATCGTCGTCGAGCGCAAGGGCAAGAAACTCACCCTGAAGGCCAAACTGGAATAAAATGCGGAGAAATCCGCCACGGATGAACACAGGCAACACGGATCAAGACAGAAAATAGAGAACAGAAGGCAGAGAACAGAGGACAGAGGGCGAACACAAAAGGGACCCGAACGGGCTATTGCATTTTGCCCATTGCTTCCTGTCCTCTGGCTTTTGAATCTCTGTCCTCTGTCTTGATCCGCGTTAGCTGTGTTCATCCGTGGCTCTTCCTCTGCTTTACTCTCCTTCCAATACCGAGACCGCTGTGGACATTCCCCGCGTTCAGCTCGTCCGCCAAACCGCCCCGCAACCGTCTGTCGCCAACATCGCCGCTACCGTGCGCGAGCTGTGGCTCGGGTCCAAGACCGCGAAGCGCATCAAGCCCGGGATGAAGGTCGCCGTGGCGTGCGGCAGCCGCGGGATCAACAACTACCTCACGCTCGCGCGCGCCACCGTTGATGCCATCAAAGAGCTTGGCGCCCAGCCGTTCGTGGTGGCCGCGATGGGGTCGCACGGCGGTGCCACTCCCGAGGGCCAGCGCGAGTTGCTCGCGAGCTACAATCTCGACGAAGCGCACCTCGGCGTTCCGGTCGTCACGGATATGGACGCCGAGAACATCGGCACGAACTCGTGGGGCCAACCGGTCTGGTGGGACAAGAACGCACTCAAGGCCGACGCCGTGGTGACGGTGTCGCGCGTGAAGCCGCACACGGACTTCCGTGGAAAGTTCGAGAGCGGCATCCTGAAAATGCTCGTGATTGGGTTGGGTAAGCGCCACGGGGCCGATCAGGTTCACAGTTTCGGGACGCGCGGGCTACGCGACATGATCCCGGAATCGGGGCAGGTCATTCTGAACAAGACGCCGTTCATCGGCGGATTGGCGATCCTCGAGAACGCGAAGGAAGAAACCGCGAAGCTCGAAGTGCTCGACCGCGACGACCTCTGGGACCGCGAGCCGGTGCTGCTCGAAGAGGCGCGGGCGCTGATGGGCCGGTTGCCGTTCAAAGGGGCGGACGTGCTCATCATCGGTGAGTGCGGCAAGAACTACTCCGGCGCCGGGATGGACCCGAACGTGATCGGCCGGATGCTGATCGAGGCGACCCCGGAGGCCGAGACGAACGACCCGCGCATCGTCCGCATCGGCGTGCTGGAGGTGTCGCCCGAGAGCCACGGCAACGCGACCGGCATCGGGCTGGCGGACCTCACCACGAACCGCGCGCTGGCCGGGATCGTGCAGGGGCCGTTCCGCATGAACAACCTCACGGCCCGGTCGCTGTGGCGGAGCAAGTTGCCGTTCGGGTTCGAGACGGACCGCGAGGTGATCGCGAACTGCGTGGAAACGTGCTGGCAGCCCGAGTCCGAGAAGGTGAAGTTCTGCGTGATCCCGAACACGCTCGAGGTGGTGGAGATGTGGGTGTCCGAGCCGCTCGCGGCCGATCTGAAGGGGCACCCGCACCTGGAATTCGTCGGCGAACCGGTTCCGCTCCCCTTCGATGCTAACGGCAATCTGGTGCAAGAGAAGCTGTTCCCGCACAGTGTGCGCGGGTGCCGGCGGGCCGCGCACTAATAACACTTCGCGTCGCGGCCCTGCTTGTCCATACGGGCCGCGGCAATTCCGATCGCCTCCTGTTCTTACTCCACTTTGCCGCATGCCAGTTTGTGCGAACTGTAACGGGCCGATCACCGGAAGCGGGTACGCGGGGCGCCCGCAACCCGACGGCGGCGCGCGGGCGTACTGTTGTTTCGGCTGTTTGAGCCTCGGCGAACGGGCGTGTACGGACGCCGGGTGCTACGCGACTTCTGCCACGAGCGGTAGGTTCGACGGGCTGCGGCTCGGAATCGGTTTGCTCGTCGTCGGGCAGTCGATGATTTTCGGCCTCGCGCTGAACGTACACGACGACGTTCCGCCGGTGATTCGCGACTTCACGCAGTGGTTCATCTTCACAATCACCATGCTGGTCGTGGCCCTCCTCGGCGGCCCGCTCATCACCACAGCGGCGCGGGAATTGCGCCGCGGGCGCCTCACGATCGAGGCACTGTTCCTGCTCACGATGTTCGGCGCACTCGGTGCATCGCTCCAGGCGCAAATCACCGGGCGCGGGAAGATCTATTTCGAGGTCGTGTCGGTCCTGCTCGTCGTGTACACGCTCGGCAAGATGATCGGCGCGCGGTCACGGGTCGCAGCGCTCGCGAGTTCGCGCGCGTGGGGCGAGCAACTCGCGACGTGCCGTTTGGTCGATGACGCCGGCGACACGCGCACCGCGCCCGTTGTGGACGTGTGCCCCGGGGACGTGGTGGAAGTCCACCCGGGCGAGCTGATCGCGGTGGACGGGATCGTTCACGAGGGCGCGGGCTTCGTGTCAGAAACCGTCGTGAGCGGCGAGCCGTTCGCGGTGGTTCGGCGCCCCGGGGACCGCGTGGTGGCCGGGTCCGCGTCCTTCGATGCGACCTTTCGCGTCACCGCGACCGCGAGCGGCACCGAGCGCGAAATCGACCGACTGCTTGCGGCTGTAGAGTCCGCACGCGACAAGCCGCTGTCGTTGCAGGGGCACGCGGACCGGCTCGGGCAGTGGTTTTTGCCATTGGTGGCACTCACGGCGCTCGGCACGTTCGTGTACTGGACGTTTTTCACGTCGGCCGGGTGGGAAGCGGGCCTGTTCAACGCGATGTCCGTGCTGCTGGTCGCGTGCCCGTGCGTGATTGGTTTGGCGACTCCGGTGGTGATCTGGTCCGCACTCAATCGGCTCGCGGAGCGCGGGGTGATCGTTCGCGGGGGCGACGCCATCGAGCGCCTCGCGACCGTGGACCGCGTGATGTTCGATAAGACCGGCACTCTAACGGAAGACCGCTTCGCACTCGTTGACATCGAAACGACTGCGACTGGCCCCGCGCGCACGAAGCTCCTCGGTTGGCTGTCGCTCGCACAGGCGCAGAGTAATCACCCCGTCGCGAAACCGTTCGCCGATTTACCACGGAATTTCGCACCGGGTGCGGAACCGCGTGTAGCGTCACTCGTGGCGGTTCCGGGGTGTGGGGTGATCGCGGAACTCGTCGAAGCGAACGGCGCGCGCCACGAAATCAAGATCGGGACGGAGGAGTGGGTGCCAAAAGGAATTGCTAAATCCCCTCTCCCCTTGGGGGAGGGGTTGGGGAGGGGTTTAAGGCAGAACCTAACCCCCCAACCCCCTTCCCTAAAAAGGAAGGGGGAGCAGAGCCATCCACCGCATTTAACCTCTTCCAAGGAAGTGGGTAACAAAACCGTTTTCGTCGCAGTTGATGGCGAACTTGCTGCGACCGCGGTCGTCGCCGAGCGGTTGCGCGATTCCACGCCTCAAGCGCTCGAACAGTTCCAACAACTCGGCCTGCCGGTCGAAGTCCTGACGGGCGACGCAACCGGCCGCGCGGAGGCACTCGGGCTCCCTTCCGCGCGCGGCGGATTGCTCCCGGATGACAAACGCGCAGCCGTCGAAGCCGCGAAGAACGAAGGCGGGAAGCCGCTGTTTGTTGGTGACGGAATCAACGATGCTTCAGCGCTCGCCGTGGCGCACGTCGGCGTAGCCCTTTCGAGCGGAACCGATCTCGCCGTTAGCGCGGCCCCAATCACGCTTTACCACGCGGACCTTCGTGTGCTCCCGTGGGCCGTCGAGGTCAGCCGCGACGCGGTCCGCGCCGTGCGCCTGAACCTGACCCGCGCGCTGGTCTACAACCTCGTCG
Organism: Gemmata palustris; assembly: GCF_017939745.1. Lineage (NCBI taxonomy): Bacteria > Pseudomonadati > Planctomycetota > Planctomycetia > Gemmatales > Gemmataceae > Gemmata > Gemmata palustris. The sequence continues at coordinate 6,667,741 of NZ_JAGKQQ010000001.1, forward strand.
GCATGACGCTCGCCGCGTGCGGTGTGCTTCACCCCGTCGTCGCGGCCGTGCTAATGGTGGTGTCGAGTCTCACGCTGATCTTCTCGTCCACGCGCGTGGGGTGCGGGCACTTGGCGCGACTTACCCCCCCTGAAGGGAAGGGGGAGGAGAGGCAACCTAACCCCCTAACCCCCTTCCCTAAGAAGGAAGGGGGAACAGAACCAAATGCGGCAGACACAAAGCAATCATCGGTCGTTTTAAGCCCCTCTCCGCTTAGGGGAGGGGTTGGGGAGGGGTTCTTTCTCCCGTTCGCCCACGCCGTCGCGTTCGCGTTGCAGGGGGGCGTCTTCTTGCTGCTCCTGTCGTCGTTGCGCGAGCGCGACGCGGCCGTGTTCACGCTCATCGCGTTCGCGCTAGCGGGAGGCTGGCTCGCGATCGCGTGGCGTCGGTTCAATGTTCCGCACTGGGTCGATATGTGCTTCGGAATGCTCACGTTCGGCAACCTGGGAATGCTGCTCGGCTGGTGGGCCGATAATGACTTCGCCGCACTCCACGACCACGGGTGCTGTGCGTGCGTGGAGGCGATGCGCGAGGGCGTGATGAAGCCGTGGATGTGGGTCGGGATGCTGGTGTTCGCGAACGTCGCGATGCGCTGGTTGGGGCGCGGACCTGTACCGAACGCGGATCACGCGATCGCGATGTACACGGGCGGGAACATCGGCATGGTGGTCGGCATGGTCGCGGGCGGCTGGTGCGCGACGCAGTTTCAGACGGAGAACATGGTCACCGCGGTCGCGACTAGTTTCGTGGGAATGACGCTCGGAATGCTCGCGGGGATGCTAGCGGGCACGTGGGTGACGGAGAGCCTTTTAACGGGAGTTCGCGCGGTCGGGTTCTGGCCCAAATGGGCGAAACTCAAAGCTACGCGAACTTCTTGACGAAGTAGTACGCGGACAGCCCGAAGCCGATCACGATGACGGAGTAGCGGACGTAGCGCGCGGGCAACCGGCGCGCGACCCGTGCCCCTATGTAGCCACCGAGGATCGCGGCGACGGCCATCACGCCCGCGCACTCCCAATTCACCAGCCCGTCGCGAACAAACACCACTACGCTCGCGGCGTTGATCGAGGCCGCCAGGAACGTTTTCACCGCGTTCATGCGGTGGATGTCGCCCACCCCCATGAACCCGAGCGCGCTCAGCATCAGAATGCCGATCCCCGCACCGAAGTACCCGCCGTACACCGCGACGAGAAACTGAAAGCTGATTACAAGAGTCTGCGTCACCCCGTTCGGCTCGTGGTGCTCGGGTTGTGCGCCTTCGACGGCCGCTCGTTTTTTTACCCACTTCGAGAGCGGGGCCTGCACCACGAACAGCACCGCAGCGGTGAGAATGAGCCACGGCACCAGCGTCGCGAACGTGTCCTGGTTCTTGCCGACGAGCCACGCACCGAGGAACCCGCCAACGATACTCGGCCCGATCATGCGTGCCACGAACCGTCGGCACTCCCACAACTCCTTGCGGTACCCGAGCGCCCCTGCGAACGACCCGGGTAATAACGCAACGGTACTCGTGGCATTCGCCATCGCGGGCGTGAGGAGCGCGGTGAGCGCGGGGAACGTGAGGAGTGTGCCGCCGCCCGCGACGGAGTTCATCACCCCCGCGAAGAACGCGGACACGCACAAAAACGCATACGTCCAGAAGTCGGCTGGCATTCAGAGATGATAGAAACTGGCCCGCGCAATCGGTGCTGCATTCGCGCGGGCCGTCTACGTCTACGGGCGCTCGCCGCGGGAAAGACGGGTGTTGATGGCACCGATCAGGGCCGGTAGGTCGGCGATCGCGTGAATCACAGCGTGCGCGCCGGCCTTTTGGTAGCGTGCAATGATGTCCCTTCGGCGCGCCTCCAGTTCCGCGGCGGTTAGTGCCTTCAGTTCCGCTTCACTCAGCCCCATTTCGTTGCTCGAATCGATCACCCCAACGCTCCAGCACCCGGCGTTTCGGCCGTCTTCGATGTCGATTACTGTGTCGCCGACCTTGACCACCGCAGCGGGCGGGTACACGTTCAGCGATTCCATGCAGCGGAAGATCATCCACGGCGCCGGGCGCCCGGCCGGTACGTCATCGGCACAGATGTTGAAGTCCGGCTCGAACCCCTGGTGCTTCGCGGCCGCGAGCACGACCGCGGCGGCTTCGTGAAAGTACCCCGTACTCGCAGCGACCTTGAGCCCTTTCGCGCGAAGTTCGCTCGCCACCGCGGGTACGTCCGCGATCAACGCGCGATATTTCTCGGCGGCCGCAACCTGGAGTGGCGTTACGGAGCGGTAGAGCTCCTCCACGTCCGATTCGGCCCAGTCGCGCCCCACCGCCGCGCGCCACTTGTCACCCACGATCTCGGTGCGCAGCATCGCGCGAATGTGGTCCTTCTTGTGCAACCCCATCGGCCCGCGGGCCTCGGCGAGTGTGACGTTCACGCCCTTCGCCGCGAACGATTCGACGAACGCGCCCGTGGGGGCCAGGCACCCGTAATCGATGGTGGTCCCGGCCCAGTCGAGTACGACGAGTTTGATTTCAATCGGTGGCACGGAGCGTGGCCTCCAGGTAGGTGCGGAAGTGCGAGTACGGGGGCGTCACGAACCCCACGATCTTCGCGCGGTCGTCGTACTCGCGGACCTTCGCGGCGGCGGTGAAGTACGGGTGCGCCTCGAACGCGCCGATTTCTTCGGCGGTCATCGGCCCGCCTTGGAGCTCCAAACTGCGGACGGACGCGGGCGAGAGGAGCCCCGGGTAGTCCGGGTGCTTGCCGCTCGCGAGGTAGCGCTTCGCGGGGACGTGCAAGCGGATCGGCTCCGTCACCGCCGGGCCGAAGGCGTGCGCCAGGAACCGCGCCCCGAGATCCTCGTGCCGGTCGTTGACGCCCTGATCCAAATAGTCCTCGCCGTAGCCGTGCAAGAAGTGGCCGATGTCGTGGAGGAGGGCCGCGGCGATCCACTCGGGTGGGCGCCCGTCCTGTTCCGCGAAGTGGGCCGCTTGCAGCGCGTGTTCGAGCTGCGTGACCGCTTCGCCGTGGTACTCGGCGCCGCCGCGCTCGGCGAACAAGCGGTCGATACGGGTCATTACGTCCGCGGGCGTCATCGGTGTCGCCTCGTCTGGGTGAGCGTCGGGTTCGCGCCGAGTCTTCTTACGAACTGGAGCGTACACCCTTGCTCTCGTGTGGTGGTTCCCGATAGTATCGGAAAGTTGGAACCTGTCGTCCGATATCATCGTCCGCGCTGGTGCCTCCCAATGGCCGTTGAACTCCGCTGCCCGGATTGCCGGGCTAAACTCCGTCTGCCAGAGGCGCCCGACGCCGGCACCGAGGTCGAGTGCCCCAAGTGTGCCACCGTGTTCGCTGCGCCGGAACCGGAGGATACGGGCGAAGAAGAAGTTATCAAGAAAAAGAAGAAACCCGCGCGCGACGACGAGGGCGATGACAGCGACCGGGGCGAAAAGAAGGAAAAAAAGAAGACGAAAACGAAGACCAAAATCGACCCGAACGTCCCGCGGAAGCGCAAGGCCAAGAAGCGCGAGACCAGCAAGGCCCTGCTCTTCGGGGTGGTTGGTCTCGGCCTCCTACTCCTGGGTGGTGTCGGCGGGATGTTGGTTTGGTTCGTGGCGCGCACGCCCAAATCCGTCGAGATGATGTACTACCTGCCGGAAGACTGCGACACGGCGGAGGGACTGAACCTGGGGCACGCCCAAAAGTACCCAGAACTCTACAAGAGCATCTCGGGCACGTTCCAGAACACCGAGTTCAAGGCCGCAATCGACGCCTTCGCACGGGTATTAGGCACGAGTGACGGGGACGCGCTCGTGGAGTACGTCGTGTTCGGTTCCTCCAATAAGAGCGGCAGTGCTACGGTCGTCCGCACCAGGATGGACATCGACGGTACCGCGCTCGGGAAACTGCCCGGCGCTCAACAGAAGACCCTCGGTAGTGGCACTTACTACCTCGTCGACGGTTTCAAGGGGGGGGCCAAGGTGCGCGTCTTTTCCCCGACCAGTCGGTTGATCGCGTACTGTTCGACAGATGTGCCAGAAGGGGTGTTTCAGAAGATGCTCGGCGGTCACGCCGACAGCAAAGAGAAAACGGTCGGGGTGCGGGCCGGTGAATTGGGTAAGCGGGTCACGAAAGGGACGTTCTGGAGTATGACGCTTTATCAGGGCGAGAACAAACCGCCGGCCGCGAGTGCGGGCGGTGCTCAGGGCGGAAACAACGACGATGGTAACGCCCAATTCGCCCGCTTGGTGGCCGATACGCTGGCCGGTTCAAAGGGTTGGGGGTGGAAAGCTAGTATTGGGAGTCGCGAAATCCGGTTCGAGATCACGGTGTGGTACAACGAAGGGGACAAGGCTTCAAATACGTCGAAAAAATTCAAAGAAAGCGATCTCGGCAAGGGCGATGAGGGCACCCCGCCGAAGTGGTGGAAAGAAAAGATCGATAGTTTGGGCAAGAAGATCGGGGCGCAGATGCTCTCGAACGTCGGGTGCGGTTCGTCGGGCGACCTCTTCTTCGCCAAGTCCGCTGTCGACACTGTCGACCTGAAGGACGCGGTCAGTAGCGTGGCGGGCAAAGTCACGGGGAAATCGGGTGGAATGGGCGGACCTCCCGGCGGACCCGGTGGCCCTCCTGGTGGTCCGGGCGGTCCTCCCGGTGGCCCCCCGGTTGGGCCTCCCGGCGGACCGGGGGCCCCGGGGCGCCCGCCCAAGACGAGGCGACGCGCGTGGGTACGCCGGTGACGGTGGTGCCCGATCAACACTCCGCGGGTGTGCCGTGGCCGCCGAGCAACCCGCGCGGGGCGCTCGCCGTTCTCGTGAGCGGCGGGTCCGACAGCGCGATCCTGCTGGCCGAAGCCGTTCGTGCGTACCCAGCGGTGTTCCCGCTCTACGTTCGCACCGGGTTGCACTGGGAAGAAGTTGAGAGAGCGCACCTCGATCGCTTCCTGGAAGCCATTCGCGCACCGACACTTCGCCCGCTCCGCGCCCTGGATGAACCGATTCGCGATGTGTACGGCGCCCACTGGAGCGTGTCGGGCGCGGGCACGCCCGGCGCCGATTCGCCGGACGAAGCCGTGTTCCTCCCCGGGCGCAACGTGCTCCTACTCGCCAAGCCGCTCCTCTGGTGCCACCTGAACGGCGTACCGGAGATCGCCACCGCACCGCTCGGTGCGAACCCGTTCCCCGACGCGACCCCTCGGTTCTACGATGACTTCGCGGCGATCGTGAGTTCGGCCGTGAACGGGAGCGTCCGCGTGCTCCGCCCGTACTCCGCGTTACACAAAGTCGATGTGCTGCGCCGCGGGCGCGGGCTGCCACTAGAACACACGTTCTCGTGCCTCCGGCCCGTTGGCGAGTTGCACTGCGGGGCGTGCAACAAGTGCGCGGAACGCAAGCACGGGTTCCGCGACGCCGAGATGCCCGACCCCACGCGATACGCGAGCTGAAGCCCCGCGGTTCCGCTCTTACGAGCCGGGCGCCAGGAGACGATGGATGTTCAGGGTGACCAAAGAGATCCACTTCTGTTACGGGCACCGGCTGCTGAACTACGCCGGCAAGTGCCGGAACCTGCACGGGCACAACGGTAAGGCCGTCGTCACGGTGGAAACCGAGGCGCTCGATGCGCTCGGCATGGTGGTGGACTTCTCCGAGATCAAGCGCGTCATCGGGAAGTGGATCGACGACACCCTCGACCACCGGATGCTCCTGCACCGGGACGATCCGATCATCGCGGAACTGCTCCGGCAGGGCGAGCCGTTCGTGGAGTTGGACGCGAACCCGACCGCGGAGACCATCGCGCGCCTCATCTTCGACCGCGCCGTCGAGCACGGGCTGCCCGTCACGGAAGTGACACTGTGGGAGACCGAGAACTCGTTCGCGACGTACCGGCCCACGCCCGGTGTGCCCACCAAACCGGTTACGATGCGCGAAGTGGCCGGGAACCCGGTGCCGGTCCCCACGCGCGCGTAGGCCGGACGCGAACCCGTCGCCGCTATATCCTGTCTCAACGATCACAGTGACGCTGGGAGCGGTAGATATGGCCGATGCGACGCCTCTCGACGATTTGAAGCAGCTTGAAGGGCAAGCCCTCACACACCTTCAACAGTGCGGGGACGAGTCCGCACTTCGCGCCTGGAACACGCAGTATTTTGGCGACAAGGGCGTGGTGAAGGCCGCCATGTCCAACCTTGGCAAGATTCCGAAGGACCAGAAGCCGGCTTACGGAGCTGAACTGAACCGAATCAAGGCCGCAATTACCGCGGCTTACGAGGCGGCACTTGCGGACGCGAAGGAGAAGGCCCTTCAAGTCAGTTTGACGACGAACCCGCTCGACGTGACGCTCCCCGGGCGCGCACAGACCCGGGGGCGGTTGCACCCCGCGACGCAAATCCTCCAGCAAATTTACTCCATCTTCGCGGACCTCGGGTTCCAGGTGTACCGGACTCGTGAGGTCGAAACGGACGAGCTGAACTTCGAGTTCCTGAACATGCCCGCGCACCACCCGGCGCGCGACATGTGGGACACGTTCTTCACCACCACACCGGGTGTCGTGCTCCGCACGCACACGTCCCCGGGGCAGATCCACGTGATGCGCGAGGCCGCGGGCAAGCCCATCCGCGTGATCCTGCCCGGGATGTGTTACCGCAACGAGGCGATCAGCACCCGGAGCGAGATCCAGTTCTACCAAGTGGAAGGCTTGGTGGTCGGCGAGGGCGTGACGATGGCCGACCTGAAGGGCACGATCACCGCGTTCGCGCGTCGGATGTTCGGCCCGGAGCGGCAAGTCCGCATTCGCTCCAGTTACTTCCCGTTCACGGAACCGAGCATCGAAGTGGACATCGACTGGCCGCAGGACGACCCGAACCGCGACCGGCTCACGAAGGGCACCGGGTGGCTCGAAATCCTGGGCGCGGGTATGGTTCACCCGAACGTGCTGCGCGCCGGCGGGTACGACCCGGAGAAGGTGACGGGATTCGCGTTCGGCATGGGGCCGCAGCGGATGCTGATGCTCAAGCACGCCATTGACGATATTCGCCTCTTTTGGCAAAACGATCTGCGGTTCCTGAAGCAGTTTTGAGCGGCCGAATTCGCGGGTGGTCGATGCCGATCGTTTATCACTGCCCGCACTGTCGCCAGCCGGTCACCGTGCCCGACGCCGTGCTCGGGCAGGCGATTGGGTGCCCACACTGCCGCGGCGCGTTCCAGACGTTTCCGGCGCAAGCACCGACACCGGTCCCGTCCGCACAACAACCGCTCTCGCTCGACGACGAACCGGCCGATACCGGGAACGGGTTCGATCAACTGGATTCCCCGCGCCGGGGGCGCAACGGAAGCGCGTCGCGTTACCGTGCGCAAAAGAAGGGAACGCCGCTCCCGAACATCACGGCCACAATTGCTGCGGTGATCGGGAGCGCGCTCGTAATGGTTTACAACCAAGCGAATCGGCGCCCGGGTCAGGGCTTCGATATCAAGGAAGTGCTCATCTCCGCCGTCGTGGGCGGCATCAGTGCCGGGATCGGGTTCGGGATCGGCAAGCTCATCGAAGGCAACACGAACACTTATTCCAAACGCTCGCGGCGCGACGAGGACTGATGCCCGAACCCGTTCGCACTTCACGTCTTCCGCTTCACCGCATAACCGTACTGAATGGGCCAACTCGGTTCCTGGCTCAGCGCTTGCTGGGCTTTCAGCGCCCAGTACGGTTCGCGCAGCAGTTCGCGCGCGAGGAACACCAGATCGGCCGCGCCAGACGTGACGATCTCGTTCGCCTGGTGCGCGTCCGTAATCAGCCCCACGGCACCCGTCAGCAGACCGGTTTGGGCACGAACCGTGTCCGCGAACGGTACTTGGTAGCCCTTCCCGACCGGGATCTTCGCGTGCGGCACGAGCGCGCCACTCGAGCAGTCGATCAGATCGACGCCGAGTGGCTTGAGCGCCTTCGCGAGTTCCACCGATTGCGGCAAATCCCATCCGCCCTCGACCCAATCGGTCGCGGAGATGCGCACGAACAGCGGGACATCTTGTGGGAGCACCGCACGAACCGCGGTGGTCGTTTCGAGTACGAACCGCATCCGGTTCTCGAGGCTACCTCCGTACCGGTCCGTGCGGTGGTTCGATAACGGCGAGAGGAACTCGTGCATCAGGTAGCCGTGAGCCGAGTGGATCTCGATCACGCGGAAGCCGGCCTTTATTGCGCGCTGAGCCGCGACTCGAAATTGCTCGGTAATGGCGCGAATACCCGCTTCGTCCAGCGCGGTCGGCGCGCGGCTCCCTTCGGTGAACGGGATCGCACTCGGCGCAACGTGCTGCCACCCGCCGGCCTCGAGCGACAGTTGCTCCCCGCCCTCCCACGGCACGCCACAACTCGCCTTTCGCCCCGCGTGCGCGATCTGGATACCGGGCATCGCGCCCATTCGCGCGATGAACGCGGCCACGCGCGCGAGTGCGTCCGCGTGGGCGTCGCTCCAGATGCCGAGGTCGCCCGGCGTGATGCGCCCCTCGGGGGCGACCGCGGTCGCTTCCACGAACACGAGGCCCGTTCCGCCGGCCGCCCGGCTCCCGAGGTGAACGAGGTGCCAGTCGTCCGCCATGCCGTCGGCCGCGCAGTATTGGCACATCGGCGAAACGACGATGCGGTTGCGGAACGTGACCCCGCGGATCGTGAGCGGGGACAGGAGATCGGTGTCCGGCACGTTACGATCGTGGCTGACGCCCGACGGGCACCCCGCGTGCGAAGCTTCGCTCATAGTGAAATCGTGTGATGGGTCGGGCGAGAAAAAGGAACGACGGGAACCAGACGAACGGCCGAGGCACCCGAACGGACCGGGCGCTCAATCCGACGTTTCGGTCTTTTGTTCCGGGATCGGCTCCATCTTCGGCTTGGACTTGGTCTGTTTGGGCGGCTTGGCCACCGCGACCGAGGCGGCCTTCACCACCTTCACCGCGCGCGGGTCGGGCATCGCCGGGCTCGCCGTCACAGTTTCGCGGAGCTTTTTGCGCGCACGCGACAGGACCGCACCGATGGTGTTGACCGGCACATCGGTTTCCGTGCTGATCTCTTCGTAGGTGCGGCCTTCCAGGTAATAGAGCCGGACGATTTCTTTCTCCTGACCGGAGAGCCGCTTGAGTAGCTTCTCGACCTCTTCCAGGCTCTCCATTCCCTTTTGCGCGGCCGGCGCGTCATCGGGTTCCGCCTCCGTCAACCGCGACTCGCCCCGCTTGATCGCGTCCTTCACCTTCTGGCGCCGGGCCAGTTCGTGAACGCAGATGCGCCGGGCCACGACGGTGAGGTACGTCGCGAGGCTGGACTGCTTGCGGAACTCGCGGAGCACTTTGAAGTTGTTGGCGACGATCTGGAGCAACACTTCGGCGGCGATGTCCTCGACGTCCTCGGGGCCGACGCGGCTACTGCGCAAGTGCGCGGTGTACCCGATCGTGTGGTAGATGAGGCTGAGGAACCGGTCCACGAAGTCGTTCCACGACCCCGGGTCGCGGTTCAAACACCGTTTGAGCAGGTCGCGGTCCACCGCGGTGAACGGAGTATCGGCATCCACGGCCTAGCGCCTCGGTTGTTCGTCAGAGGGGCACGTCCAACAGTATAAAGCCTAGCCGGTGTTGGAACCTTTCACAACGGCCGGGTGCGAATCCGTCCACACCCCCATTTTACCCACTGCCAGTGCGACCGGCACAACCGGATTTCATTCGTCTTGGGATTCGGTGCGGGACCGGGCACAACGGAGCTTGTCGGGACCGAAGCCGCGAGCCAAAAGTAAGCCTCAACGGGTCGGAATTACCTTCCACACACGCTGGGTGCCATTAACTACACCTCGTGCATTCGCGCCATTCTGTATCAACAGGATAATCGTCTTAAAAGTACAAACCCCCGACCCCGGCAGACTTGAGCGCATCTTTGCAAAATCGCGTAACGGGTCGGGTGCTAGACCCTTGAGAGCGTTTCTGTCGGCTGGTAGGCTAAAATCCGTGTTTGTGTTCCGCTCTGATTAACCCCTTTGGCCGGCCCCAGAGGAACCTCAATGCGCACGACGCCCATCACGGCGGTATTCGGGTTGCTGCTCGTCGCGACGTTCGCAGCCGGGGGGAAAGAAATCTATTACGGGGGCGGCTCGCCAACCCCGATGCCGCTGGTGGCCGAAGGACCGGGTGACACGGCCGTCGAGCAGTTGATTAAAGACCTCGGGGCCGAGGACTGGCGCACCCGCGAACTGGCCGGGCGCGAACTGACCACGAAAGGCGAAAAGGCACTCCCGTACATGCGCCGCGCGCTTCTCGCGACCGAAAACCCCGAAGTCCAGCGCCGGCTCTCGGTGCTCGTGAAGAAAGTGGACTTCGACCGCCTCGTGGCCCCCAAGCGCGTCACCCTGAGCGCCAAGGACCTGAGCGCCAAGGACATCATGGCGGACATCGCCAAACAGACCGGTTACAAGATCGAGTTCAACGAGCAGGCGAACACGAAACACTCCTTCGAGTTCAACGACACCCCGTTCTGGCAGGTCATCGACACCGTGGCGAATGCGTGCGGGGCCACGGTGTACACGGAGTACGAAGACGACACCATTCGCATCTACAACCAGGACTCCGTCAGCCCCCACGTCGCCTACGCGGGGCCGTTCCGGTTCACCGCGACCAACATCCAGTGCAACCGCACCGTGCAGCTCTCTAACCTCAGCCGGCGCGGGGGCGGCGAGCGGGTGAACGAGTACCTGAGCCTGAGTTTCCAGGTGCAGTCCGAACCGAAGAACCCGATGCTCAGCGTTTCGCAGCCGGAACTGGTCACCGCGACCGACAACCTGGGCGGGTCGCTCCTGCCCCCGCGCGAGAACAACAACTACGCGTACCGGTCGGGCTACTACAACCGCGGCAGCCGCTCGCACAACCAGTCGATGAGCGTGAACCTGTCCCGCATCGATCGCAGCGCGACGAGCATCAAGGAACTCAAGGGGCGCGTGCGCGTCGAACTGCTCTCGGGCACGTCGCCGGAGGTGACCGTCCCGGACCCGCTGAAGGTGAAGAAGAAAACGTTCACCGGCCGCACCGCGGACCTCGAAGTGACCTCCGTCGACCCGGACGCGAACAACAAGGGCGTGTTCACAGTCAACGTGACCGCGAAGAACCGGACCCCCGTGGACCCGCGCCGCGGCGACGACTACATGTGGGCCAACAACATCCAGCAGCGCATCGAGTTGTCGGACGAGAGCGGCAACAAGTATTTCAGCTACGGGATGCAGTCGAGCAACTACACCCCGGGCGGGTATCAGATGACCCTGATGTTCGGCCCGGAAGACCGCCGGACCGGGCGCCCCAACCCAGTGAAGATCGGCCCGCCCACCCGACTCGTGCTCACCGAATGGCACGCCGTCACCCACGAAGTGACGTTCTCGTTCAAAGACATCCCGCTCCCGTAACGCAATGTGACTGTGCTCGAACTCCGACCGCAAGCGGGCGCGATACGCTTACTCGCGTTCGATTTCGAGTCCCCGCTTCCTTCCAATCTGCGACGGTGACGTGGCAAACGCACGACACTCTACTGCAGCCGACGCGCTTCAAACTCGTTCGCACAATCGAATACAGGGCCTGTGCCGGATCGGACCGGCCGCGCCTCAATGCGCGCGGGGGCGTCTGCCCTCCGCGTACAAAATTGGAGTTCCCATGCGCCAGGTAGTCGCCATGTTCGCTCTCGCCGTTTCCTCCACGGTTGCGAGTGCTGCAGAACCGGAGGCTAAAGAGTTCAAGGCCGATGGCAAGACGCTTCCGTACCGACTGATGAAACCGGCCGACCCCGAAGCCGGAAAGAAATATCCGCTCGTGGTCATCTTGCACGGGGCGGGCGAGCGCGGCGTCGATAACAAGAAGCAGCTCGTGTGGTTCTGGAAGGACAAGCAACCGAGCGTGCTGACGCGGCCGGAAGTTACCGCGGCGAAGGCGTTCGTAATCGTACCGCAATGTCCAGAAGGCAAGCGATGGGTCGAAGTAGCCTGGGAGAAGGGGAGTTACAAGTCGCCGGAGATCAGCGAACCGCTGAAGCTCACACTCGCGCTGACGGATTCGCTTCTCAAGGATTTGCCCATCGACCCGGACCGCGTGTACATCGTCGGGATGTCGATGGGTGGCTACGGGGCGCTCGACGCAGCGCAACGACGCCCCGAACTATTCGCCGCGTGTGTACCGATTTGCGGCGCTGGGGACGTGAGCAAAGCGAAAGATATCGCCCACGTTCCGGTGTGGGCGTTCCACGGCGACGCCGACACCGCGGTGCCGGTGAGCGGCTCGCGCGAGATCATCGACGCTCTGAAGAAAGCCGGCGCGGAGCCGAAGTACACCGAATACCCGAAAGTGGGGCACAACAGTTGGTCGCCGGCGTTCGAGGAGAAAGAGTTCTGGAACTGGATCTTCTCGCAAAAGCGCAAGCCGAAGAAGTAAGTGGAGCGGACGATGACGGAAAGGGAGTGGGAGGAATCGGAAGACCCGCACGCGATGCTGATGCGCGTCGAGTCCGAATCGAACCGCAAGTTGCGTCTGTTCGCGTGCGCTTGTTGCCATCGAATTTGGAGTGCTATCCGCGACGAACGGTGTCGCGCTGCGGTACAGGGCGCCGAGCAGTTTGCCGACGGGCTCATTTCACAAGTGGTATTCGCCGAACTGTCGGCAGCAGCAGACGAGGCATACGGGGAGGCTTTCAATTCTACGCGCCCCGGTACCGAGATTGTTGCGTTGTACGCGGCCTATTTCACTGCGGCTGAGAATATCGAAGGGTGGCACATTTCGGACATCTTGCGAGCAACAGCGGATGTTTCGAGAACTGTAAGTAGAGAAGTTCAAGCCGATCTCTTCCGCGAAATCTTTGGGAACCCGTTCCGCGAAACGAAGTTTGACAAGCGGTGGCGCACGTCGGACGTGATGCTCCTCGCGGACGATATTTACACCGATCGCGCCTTTGACAGAATGCCGATCCTCGCGGATGCGCTCCAAGACGCGGGCTGCGACAGCGCGGACGTCCTCAATCACCTCCGCGATCCGAGCGCGACGCACGTCCGCGGGTGTTGGGCGCTCGATTTGGCGTTGGGCAATGAGTGAATCGCTACTTGGTGGCGCTGACAAGAATGCCCGCGCCACCAAGACAAAGATCGTAACTCGCACCCGCGGTACGAGATCACACCAGCGGCTTGTTCCACACGCTCAGAACTGCCGGTTGACCGAGCAGTCGCACGCGGGTCTGACGCGCCTGCGACCAGCGGTGCGATTGCAGCACGCGCTTCAGTCCCTCGTGCTCCATCGCGAGCAGCACCGCCCGGCCGCCCGGCTTCAGCACGCGGTTCCACTCTTCTGCTGCGGCTTCGTAAAGCGGCCCGATCTGCTCGATGGACGAGAGCTGCTTACCGAACGGCGGGTTCGATATGATCCGGTCCACGCTCGCGGTTTCCAGCGGCAATGCCGTGGCGTCCCAGCGCGCGAGAGCGGCGCGGCCGACGTTCTCCAGGTTCTGTGACGTGACGAACACCGCGTTCGGGTCGATGTCGCCGCCGATTACGCGGACCTGCTCCAGCCCCCCGCGGTTCCGCTTTTCGGCCACGTTCAGCGATTCGGCCAGAATCGTGCCGGCCCCGCAGAACGGGTCGAGCACGGTCATATCCGGCCCGATCCCCGCCAGCCGGACCATCGCCGCCGCCACGGTGGGGCGCAGCGACGCGGCGACGTGTTCCAGCTTGTACGTCCGGTGCCGCATCGTGCGGTCCGAGAGGCGCACGCCGCACACGGCCGTCTTGCTGTAGATCGTCAGCCAGATTTCGAGCCAGGCGTTCTCGTTGCTGTAGTGCCATCCGTGCGGGATTTTGCCGGCCAACCCCTCAATGAACGCCCCACGCGCGTCGGCCCGGCGGAACCCGTGTTCGCCCTGCATCTGGCACACGATGTGGTACGTCGGGCGCCCCTTCGTCTTGGGCCGGATCTTGTGGTGGAGCTTGAACAGGTGCTCCCAGTCCGGTTTGCGCGCGGTCCAGGTGCGGAGCGTCTCGAGGTCTTCGGATTTGTACGTGAGCGAATCCGACCCCCACGCCATCAGGAACACGTCTTCCGTGGTCCGGAGCGACAGCACTTTGTCGCTCAGCGTGTCCATGCGGAACACGACCAGTCCGCGCGCGGTCTTCTTCACCTCGCCGCCGATGTCGCGGGTGATCTCGTCGGCCGCGGTGGATTCGATCCCCCCGTGCGTCATGGCGTAGAGCGCCGGTAGCGGCTTGTCGTCGGTCGGTCGTCCGGAGCGGGACATCGGTAACTCGTGCGCGGGCGGAAACAAACAGACATGATATCAGATCCGCGGCCGCCGTGTTACTTCTGGAAGTGTTCGCGCCCCTCGGCCGACCCGAGCATCAGTAAGCCCCACAATCCCGCGATCGCCCCGGGCACACAACACAAGTGGGCGAAATTGAGCGCAGCGAGTACGCACGCCACCTGTGCGAGCCGGTAGTTGCGCCGCAGCACGATCGACAACCCGCCCAGGAACACCACGCCGCTCGCCACGAGCGATGCGGGCAAGATCCACTGAAACTGACGGAGCAGGCGCTCGGTTTCTTGTGCGTCGTTGTCGGCTTGTTTCTCGGGCGGTTCGCCCGCACCGATGCCCATCTTGCGCAGCGTGTCGACCTGCTTGCCCGCCCACTCTTTCCCTTTAACCGGGTCCGCCACCAGAACGAGCAGCCAGGCGTTCACGAGCACGCCCATCACGCCGCACAGGAGCAGCCCGAACGCCGGGAGCATGAGCATGACGTCCGCGCGCGGACGGGCTTTCGGTGCATCCGCGGTGGTGGCCGGGCGCGAGAGCAGTTCGGCGCCCGTGAGCTTGCCGTCCGCGCGCACCGGTGCGCGGAACATGGCCTTGCACTCCGGGCACTGGACCTGTGTGCCGAGCCAGTCCAGCGGCACCCGCACCAAGTGCTTGCACGCCGGGCACGCGATAATTTCCGTTTCGGGCGTCATCTTCGGATAGTCCCCGCGGTTCGGATCGCACGCGGGTAGAATACGAACGGGCGGCGAACGGAGACACTTCCATGCCAGAATGGTTATCGAGCCGATTGCCCGACGGCTGGGCCGCGTGGCACCTGATCGCGCTGAGCGTCGGGTTGGCGGTGGGGATGGCGACGGTCAGCCTGTTCGCCGTCGGGTACATCCTCGCGCGCTTACCGGCCGACTACTTCGTGAACCCGGACGCCCGGCGCCCGATCGACCGGCACCCGATCCTGAAGTGGCTCTTCGTTTTGATGCGGAACGCGATCGGGTACTTCTTGATCGCTTTGGGCGCGGTGCTCTCGCTGCCCGGCGTTCCCGGTCAGGGGCTGCTCACGATTCTGATGGGCGTGATGCTGATCGACTTCCCGGGGAAGCACCACTTCCAGAAGTGGCTCGTGACGCGCCGTGTGATCTTGGGCGGTGTGAACCGACTGCGGGCGCGGTCTGGAAAACCGCCATTCGTGACGGAAAGCCTCGACTTGGAAGGAAAAAGGCAAAAGTAAAAAGGCAAAACGAGAAGCACGGAACCAAATCCGCTTTTCGTTCTGCCTCACTTACTTTGGTCTTACCGCTTTCGTTTTACCTTTTTCCTTTTCACTTTTGCCTTTGACTAGCCTTCGCTTCCCATGATCGCCGTCGTTTTCACGGATATCAGCGTGGGCATGAGCATGAGCGTGGGTAAGAGCGGGCGATAATTGCCGTCGATCGTCACGGCGATTTTCTCGGTAAAGACCGCGGTGTTCCACGGTACCGCATAAGGGTCGGAGGCGTTAAACGGGTTCGGGTACGTCCCGGCGGGCGCGGTGGACTTGGCCTTCGGGCGCACGACCGGTGGACTGAGTGCCAGCCCCGACTGATCGACCGCGTAGGCGGCGACCTGGAACCCCTCAATGTTCTTCTGCATGCCGCCCATTCGGGCCGTGGTGTAGTTCTGAATGGACAGGTAGATCGTGCCCGACGCATCCGTGTAGTCGGTGTCGTCGAACGTCGAGGGTTTGTCCAGGTTCACCACGGCGTACCGCGCGCCGTCGCGCGCCGCGTTGTTGCTGATGTGCAGCACCATGAGGAACCGGCAATACTCAAACATGCCGAACAAGAGCAGCATGAAGACCGACAGGACCAGCGCCGACTCGACGACGGTCATCCCGCGACGGTGCTTTCGGCGGAGTCGGGTTACGAGCATGTGTGCGTCCGTGTTCGGTGCGGCGATACAGGGTTTTCGGGCGCTACCAAGTGGGCAGGGCGGTGTTCACCTGGAACCGGTCGTCGGTCAGCATTTGCCAGGTGACCGTGAACGTCACGGTCGTCGGGTTAATCAGGCCCATGTTGATCCACCGCACCCGGCTCCAGGGGATGCTGACCGTGACGGTGAACATCATCCCCTTTTCCCCGTAGCACGGGTCCGTCGGGTAACTGCCGGCCGGGTAACTGGTGCCGACCGGGTCGGTCGAGAGCGGGACGTAGTCGGTGGTGCGGGGCGTCGTGAACCCGAACGTCACGGTCACGTCGGTCGGCTGGAGGTTCGTCAGCCCGGCGGCGTACATGTAGTCGTACACCGCATCCTTAACGTTCACCGTGCCGCTGGTCACCTTGATTTGGGTCGGGCTGCCGGAACTGTTGATCGTGTACGCCTGGGCGGACAGGCGCGCGCCCTCGCGGGTCGCGTTGCTCACGATCTGCTGCACCTGCACCATGCGCCCGACTTCCCAGATGCCGATCATCAGCGGGATCACGAACAGCAGGAACACGAAGGCGAGTTCGACGGCGGCGACGCCGCGGCGGGCCGGCCCATGCGATCGGCGCATCAATCACCCCGTTGGATAGGAACAGCCGGCACCGGGTGCGGCCCGCGAGCCGGCCGCTGGAACACTCACGCTCGAAATTACGGCTTCTGGCCCCGCCGAGCGTAGGGACCGCGCAACCATAGAACACGCCCCCGGCCGGGCAACCGATCCGGTCGGAAAAGTCGGGTCCGGGATCTTGTTCTATCCTGCAGTAATTCCCGACGAGCCGAGCACCCATGACCCGGCCGCAGACAGTACAGGATGTGTTCGACGCCCTCCGCCGCGACCGGCTCGTTGAGTCGGCCCGGCTGTCGGCGTTTGAGGATCGCTGTTCGGCGCCCGACGTGCCGGCGGTGCTCGCGCGCCTGGTGGCCGGGGGGCTGCTCACGGAGTTCCAGGCCGGCGAGGTCGCGCTCGGGAACAGTGCGGCGCTGTGGTTGGGCAACTACCGCGCGCTGGACCGGCTCGGGCGCGGGGGCATGGGGGCCGTGTTCCTGGCCGAGCACGCGGTTCTCGGCAAGCGGGTCGCGGTAAAGGTGCTCTCGGCCGCGCTGCGTGCCGATCCCGGTGCCCGGAAGCGGTTCTTCCGCGAGGCGCGCGCGGCCGCGACCCTCGACCACCCGAACATCGTGGCCGTGTTCGACGTGGACATGGCACACGACCCGCCGTTCCTCGTCATGGAGCACGTGGACGGGGTGAGTTTGCAGGAGGCCGTCGCCCGGGGCGGCACGTTCGCCGCGGGCGAGGTCGCGGCCGTCGCCGTGCAGGTGGCCGACGGGCTGGCCCGGGCCGCGTCCGTGGGGCTGGTCCACCGGGACATCAAGCCCGCCAACCTGTTGGTGGACCGGCGCGGGGCGGTAAAGATATTGGACCTGGGAATCGCCCGGTTCACCCAGGACGACACGAACTCGCGGGTGAACGGCAACGAGGTGATTCTCGGGACGCTCGACTACCTCGCCCCAGAACAGGCGGTGGACAGTTCGGAAGTGGACATCCGTGCTGATATCTACGCGCTGGGCTGTACGTTGTACTTCCTGCTGACCGGGCACCCGCCTTACCCCGGCAAAGACCTGGCGTGGAAGCTGCGGGCCAAGCAGACCAGCGACCCGCACCCGCTCCAGCAGTTGCGCCCCGATCTACCAGTCGAGTTCGCCCTGACGATTCACCACCTCATGGCCCGCGACCGCGCCGACCGGTGCCCGACGCCGGCTGCGGTGATCGCCGCGCTCCACCCGTGGGCAGTGCCGGGACCAGAATTCCCCGGTCGACTGTTCCGCCTCACGCGAGACAGTACGGCCCACGATCGCTCACCGACCGACCCGGAGCCCGCGCTCCCCGACACGCTGCGAATCATCAAGACGAACGCACGCGGTACGCCGGCCGGAATCACTCTGGCCCCGGCCGGGGACGGGATCAGCGCGCCCGGTGCCGATACGCAGGCTGGTGACACGGCAAGCGTGTCACCCGTCGGACCTGTCGAACCGACACCACCACCGCTTGTACCTTCACTCTTGCCCTTGCCCGACGAACAGGGGACGACGCCCGGGTTCACCTCGCCGCTCGCTCCCGCCCGCGCGGCGCCGATTGGCGCGCCGGAACCGGTCGAGCCGCCTCTGACTCTCCCCGTCCGCTTACCCGAATCTCCGCGTTCCGCACCTCCGCACCCACTGTCCCGCGTGGTCGGGGTGGTCGGATTGGTTGTGGCCCTCGCGGCCGTGATCGCCGGTGCCGCGGCGCTGATTGCGCTCGCGGGGCAGTGAGCCTCATAACGGGCGTAGCTTCCCGGCCCTGTGGTGTGCTACACTATTCCCTATAATTATTTAAACCGCCCCACTCTCTCGGGTCAGTATGCCCGCGCCCGCCACCGTTAACGAACTGCTCGACCGGCTCCGCAAGAGCGGGCTGGTCCCGGCGGATCGTCTGGAAGGGTTCCTCGCGGGACTGCAAACGTCCAGTAGCACCCCCCTCACAACAACCGCGGTACTCGATCGGCTCGTGAACGCGGGGATGATTACCCGCTTCCACGCCGACAAGCTGGCCGCCGGGAAGTACAAGGGGTTCCTGCTCGGCAGCTACCTCATCCTGGATCAGCTCGGGGCCGGCGGGATGGGGCAGGTGTACCTCGCCGAGCACGCCCACATGCGGCGTCTCGTCGCGCTGAAGGTGCTCGACCCGCGCGCGTTCGAGAACGACCCGGTGGCCCGCGAGCGGTTCTTCCGCGAGGCCCGCGCCGCCGGCACCCTCGACCACCCGAATATCGTCCGCGTCTTCGATCTGTGCCAGGAAGGGAAGATCCTTTATCTGGTGATGGAGTACGTGGAGGGGCTGAGCCTTCAGGCGCTCGTAACGCAGGTGGCGCCGCTCGACGTGGCCACCGCGTGTCACTACGCCCGGCAGGTCGCGTTCGGACTCCAGAACGCGCACGAAATGGGATTCGTTCACCGCGACATCAAGCCGGCGAACCTGTTGCTCGACCGGACCGGGGTCGTGAAAATTCTCGACCTGGGGCTGGTGCGGTCCGAGGCCGACGCGGGCACGATGCTCACCCAGCAGCTCGACAACAAGAACATCCTGGGGACCGCCGATTACGTCGCGCCCGAGCAGGCGGTAGACAGCTCGAAGGTGGACGTGCGGGCGGACATTTATTCGCTCGGCGCGACGCTATACTTCCTGCTCGCCGGGCGCCCGCTGTTCCCGGAAGGGCGGACCGCGCAGAAGCTCGTGTGGCAGCAGATTAAAGAGCCGGTCCCGATCGCGCGCCTGCGGCCGGACGTGCCGCCGGAACTGGCCGCGGTGATTCACCGGATGCTGCAAAAGCGCCCGGCGGACCGGTTCTCATCGGTTGCGGAAGTGTTTGAAGCGCTGGCCCCGTTCGATACCGAGGACATCCCGCCGCCGAACCCGGAGTGGATGCCCGAAGCCCCGGCGCGGGTCGCAATGGCCCGCGGGGCGCCCGGCTCGTCCCCGCGCGCGTCTTCGGGTCACGGGTCCAGATCTCAGATCGTTGTCGCCGCGATGCGCACGGGGACCGGCGGGTCGTCGGCCGCGATGCGCAAAGAGCGCGGCGACGGTAGCGGGTCCGATGCGGGGAAGGTCGCGGTCCCCGCGCCGGGCTCGGCGATCCGGAACTCACCTTTTAATGAGCCGACCGCGTCTGCGAACGGCGACGACACGGATCCCCAGTACCGGCCGGACCTCGACCCGGTGCCAGCCGCCCCTCAACCCGCACGCACAACGACGCTGCTCATCGTGCTCTCGATCGCTCTCGTTCTCGCGCTCCTGGGGATCGTGATTCTCTTGCTGGGCAAGTAGCGCCAGTTCCAGAGTTCCACGTTTCGGAGTTCCTACGGCGACGAGAAGGGTCGAGCAGTTTTTAACTTGGAACTCTGGAACGTGGAACTGTTGGAACTCCGAAACTACTTGACCGCTAACTGCACCAGCACCACCGCGAGTAGCCCCAAACTAATCACGCCGTTGACGTGAAAGAACGCGCGGTTCACGCGCGTGAGATCGTCCGCGCGCACTAGGCTGTGTTCGTATACGAGCAGCACGCCGACCGCGATTAGGCCCGCGAGGAACACCCAGTCCAGGTGCGGCGAGGCGAAGTACAACCCCACGAGCAGCCCGAACATTACCGCGTGACACAGAGCCGCGATGCGCAGACTTTTGGGCACGCCGAACCGTGCGGGCACGCTGTGCAGGCCCGCGTCCGCGTCGAACTTCGCGTCCTGGCAGGCGTAGAGGATATCGAACCCGGCCACCCAAAACGCGACCGCGCTGCCGAGTAGGAGTGGGACCGTCATTTCGGTCAGCCCCTTCACCGCGACCCACGCCGCGACGGGAGCGAGCATGAGCGCGCCACCGAGCCAGAAGTGCGCGAGGCTCGTGAACCGCTTCGCGAGCGAGTATCCCAGTACGAACAGCAGTACCGGAGTGCTGCAGTACAGCGGCCACGGGTTTTCGGGCTCGCGCGCGTAAAAGAGCAGCGTGGACGCCACGAACCCCAGGCAGCACACCAGCGTGAACGCCCACACCGTACCGACCCGGAGCGTTCCGGCCGGTAAGTGTCTCCCCGCGGTGCGCGGGTTGGCGGCATCAATGCGGCGATCAACGATCCGGTTGAACGCCATCGCCGCGCTGCGTGCGAACACCATGCAGAGCAGGATGCCGAGGAGGTCTTGCCAGCGGAACGGCTCGTCCTTCCACGCGAGAGCCGCCGCGAGGATGGCGAACGGCAGCGCGAATATCGTGTGGCTGAAGCGGATCAGCTCCAGCAGCTTGTGGACAACCGTGGGCATGGGAAGGAACCGTGGTCGCGGCGGATCGGGTTCGTTGTAGTTTACGAACCTCTGTGGAGTTAACCGCCGCGACCCGTTTCACACAACCCGCGCACGCGGTACACTGGGGCCGCGCGACCGTATTCGTGCTGAATTCCGGCTGTGACATTAACCACCTTGCGCACCCGTAGTTCTGAAAGATCGGTCACTTCTGGCGGTTTGTTTTGGTATGTGGTGTGCGAGTACAATGCGGCAGCCCGTTCCGCACTGCGACACGAAAGACTCGTCATGCGTGTTCTCACCGCGATTCCCGTTTACAATGAGGCGCGCCACGTGCGCGGCGTACTGTCCGAAGTGCGGCGGTACAGCCCGAATATCCTCGTTGTGAACGACGGTTCTACTGACGGCACCGGCGCCCTGCTCGACACCGAGCCCGGACTTCGGCGGATCGATCACCCGATCAATCGCGGGTACGGGGCCGCGCTCATTTCGGCGTTCGCGTTCGCGCTCGAACACAACTTCGATGTGCTCGTGACGATGGACTGTGACGGTCAGCACCAACCGGAACGCATCCCGGTGCTGCTCGAAGCCATTCACGATTGCGACATCGTGTCCGGCTCGCGGTACTTCCGCGACTTCCGCCAGGATACCCCCGCGCCGTCCGACCGCCGGTTCATCAACGCGACCATCACGCGGGAGATCAACCAGCGGTACGGTCTGGATCTCACGGATGCGTTCTGCGGGTTCAAGGCGTACCGGCGCGAAGCGCTTCAGAAAATTCAGATCACCGAACGCGGATGGGGGATGCCTCTGCAACTGTGGGTACAGGCCGCGCGACAGCAGCTTCGGGTGAAAGAGATCGGCGTCCCGCGCCTGTATTTGGACCCCAACCGTGCGTTCGGCGGCGTGATGAACGACCCCGAGCAGCGGCTCGCGTACTATCGCGGCGTTCTCGCCGCGGCCGAGAGCGACGTGCTGCCCGCGGTCCGCGCTGCGTCCTACTGTCCGTGTCCGGGGTCGTGCTAATGCCCCCGCACCAGTATCGCGCACCGGCGGCAAACGGCGCGGTGCTGGCCGAACCCACGTTTGACGTGATCCCGGGACTGGTCGAAGCGAACCGTAAGCGACTCGACCGCGCAGACGTATTTGTCGGAGGGCTTCCGCTCCGCGACTTTCGCGCGATGGTTCGGCGCGAAGCACTGGACTTGGCGAACGGTCGGCGTGAGCTGCTCGGTGAGAAGGAAAGATTTTGGGAATCTCTACCGAATCACGCTGGCGCGTCGCCTGAAGCGCCGCTCCTTCTCGCGGGGCACCAGCCGGAATTGACCCACCCCGGCGTGTGGGTGAAGAACTTCGCACTGAACGGGCTTGCGCAAAAGTTGGGCGGTACACCACTCAACCTCATCGTCGATAACGACACACTCAAAACCCCCGCCTTCCGCCTTCCGGTCTTCAATGGCCGTGACCCGGACTCGGTGCGACTCGAAACGCTCGCGTTCGACACCAACCCCAACGGCAGGGAACTCGCTTACGAGGGGCGCCAGGTTTCTGATCCTCAACTGTTCGATTCCCTTCCGGATCGTGCCGCCCCTCTCTACGCGAATTGGGGATACACCCCCCTACTGGCGAAACATTGGCCGAGTGCGTTAACCGGAACGAGGAGTGAAGCGGCCCCGTGCACCAGAAAGGTGCGCGACATCTTTACTGCGCTGCGCCGGGACCGCGAGCGCGCGTGGGGCTGTAATAACCTCGAACTGCCCGTGAGTCAGTTATCGCAAACGGAAGCGTTCGCGCGTTTCGTTTGGCACATCTGGAACGATTTGCCGCGCTTTCGCGAAGTGTACAACGCCGCGGTCGCAGAGTATCGGAAGGCGAACGGAATCCGAAGCGCGAATCACCCCGTTCCCGACTTGGTGGAGCGCGAGGGGTGGGGTGAGGTTCCCTTTTGGAGCTACATCGATTGCTTTCATAAGCGGCGCAGGAAACCGATGATCCGCGCCACCGGCCGAGAGTTCATTTGGCGGCTAGAGGAGGATCCCTTCGAGAGATGGCCCCTTCCGGGTGAACTCGATGCGTTCGCTCGGTACGTGTCCGTGTACCGTGAAATCCGTCCGCGGGCACTCACGCTCACGCTGTTCGCTCGGGTGTGCCTCGGTGACTTCTTCATCCACGGGATCGGCGGCGGAAAGTACGACGAAGTGACCGATGCCATTATCCGTGACTACTTCGGGATCGAACCGCCCGCGTACCAAGTGCTCTCCGCGACGTTGCACCTTCCGCTGCCCGCGTTCACTTCGACCGCGGGCGATCTGCGAGGCGCGCAGAGCCGTGTCCGCGAGCTGCAATGGAGCCCGCACCGGCATCTGGGAGCGGAGCCGCGCGCGAATCCCGTTGTGCGGGCGCTAATCGCCGAGCAAGAGCACCTCGCCGCGCACGAGCCACCCCAAGGTGCCCACGCCGCGCGCCGGGAGTGGTTCCGCGCGATCCAGCGCGTTAAAGAGCAGTTGCGTCCGTTTGTTGCCGAACAGGTACCGCGGGCTGAAGCGGAACTGGCTCGGGTGCAGAGCGAAGTGGACGCGAACGCGATCCTTCAGCGCCGCGATTACCCGTGGGTGCTGTACCCCGAAGAAACTCTGCGGCCGTTTCTCGAAGATATGCGCGTGCGAGCGAGCGAGTAAAACAACACGGCCCGGCGCAGGGGTGCCGGGCCGTGTTTGATGCCCGTGCGGTTCGCTATTGTTTCTTATTGCGAACCATGTCTTCGATCGCAGCCGCGATCGCGGTAACTTTCTCGTCGGTCAGTTCGTCCAATTTCAGTTCCCATCGCTGCGCGATGCGCATGCGATTGTAGATGATAATGGTAACGGGGGCGTCACCGACCGCGAACGCGGTGAGTGCCGCAGACTTGTCCGCGGCCAGGCCGAAGGGCACCTTGTCGGCTTTTACGATGCCGGCGTACCGCTCCACTTCCTCGCGCTTCTCGTCGCGCTTCTCGTCGTGCGGGTACTCCAAGTCGACTGCAACCTTCTCGTCCGACCCGTCCGCACCTTTCACGGTCACGGCCTTCGTGCCACCCTCGAGTTTCAAGAACATCCCGAACGCGGCCAACTTGTCGGCCTGGTATTTCGAGATCAGGCCCTCGCGCGGTTTGTTGGGATCTTTGGTGTCCGCGTCGAGTTTGCGGAAGAGTTTGCTCAACCCGTCGGTGTCCTTGAGACCCGCGGTGTCGGCCCGCACGAAGATCGCGACCACCGGGGAGAGCCCGTGTTCGCACACGAGGCAGTGCATCTTGCCGGTGCGGTCCCGCGGGTCGCGGTCCTCGTCCTTGACGGCTTCGCCTTTCGGCGCCGCGATTTTCGGCGAGAACCGGTTGTCCACAACGAGTTGCGCGCGGAACGTGGACGGAACCACGTTCGAGTTCGTCGGGGCACGACCCGCCGGCTGCGCCGCCGAACTGAGCGCCGGCACGAGTGCCGATTGCGGCTCCTGTGCCCGCACCGCGGCCCCTGCTACCGTAAGCAACCCCGCCACCGCGATCGCGCGCCGGACAATCATCGCCGCTCCCTCCGAAACCGGTACTTCGTGCCCAACTACATTTCAGCGTGACAGCCCGCGTCGCCGTCGTCAAGGCTCTCGGGCGCCCGGAGTTAGAGTAAGTTTCATTTGGAGGTGCGAGTTTGTGGTGCGTACCACGTGTCCAGTGGCGCGCCGGCCGCCCGTCCGGGGTGCGGGTCGCGCGATTTGGGAGGAGCGTTCGTGCTGCTGACCTTCATTAACCGCCCGCGCGCGGGTAGACTCCACCCCGTAACGACTAACCCACACCAACACAACACACTGGGAACAAGTCATGGCTGAAAAGGGCGACAAACTGGAGAGGCCGAAGGACAAGCACGAGGGCCGGGACAGCAAGGAGCTAAAAACCGCACTCGCGGCGATCGAGAAAGAGTTCGGAAAAGGGTCCATCATGTCGCTCGGCGACATGAACGGGATGGACATCGACTGCATCTCGACGGGCGCGCTGAGCCTGGACTTGGCCCTCGGCGGCAAGGGCCTTCCGCGCGGGCGCGTGGTGGAGATCTACGGGGCGGAAGCCAGCGGCAAAACGACCATCGCGCTCCACACGATCGCGCAGGCGCAGAAGGCCGGCGGGGTGGCCGCGTTCATCGACGCGGAACACGCCCTCGACCCGAGCTGGGCGAAGCGCCTGGGCGTGGATTTGGACAACCTGCTCGTCTCGCAGCCCGGGTACGGCGAAGAAGGTCTGCGGATCGCCGAGATGCTCATCAAGTCGAACGCGGTGGACATCATCGTCGTGGACTCGGTCGCCGCTCTCGTTCCCAAGAACGAAATCCAGGACAGTGAGATCGGCGACACGAAGGTCGGGCTCCAGGCCCGGCTCATGAGCCAGGCGATGCGTATCCTCACGCCGCAGATCAACAAGAGCCGCACCTGCCTGGTGTTCATCAACCAGATCCGGCAGAAGATCGGCGTGATGTACGGCGACCCGAACACCACGACCGGCGGGCTGGCGCTCAAGTTCTACGCGAGCGTGCGGATGGAAGTGAAGCGCGTCACGCACGTGAAGGACGGCGAAGACACGATCGGTGCGGAGACCCGCGTGCGCGTGGTGAAGAACAAGATCGCCCCGCCGTTCCGCAACGCGGAGTTCGAGTTGCTCCACGACCGCGGCATCGACTTCGAGGGCGACGTCATCAAGCTCGCGCTCGAGGACGAGGTCATCGAGAAGAGCGGCGCGCACTTCTCGTACAAGGAACAGCGGCTCGGCCAGGGGATGAAGAACGCGGTCGAGTTCCTGCGCGAGAACCACGCGGTGCGCGACGAAATCGTGGCCGCGGTCAAGGTGAAGCGGACGCCGAAAGTTGTGGACGCGGCAGCACTTGAGGCGACCGCCGCTCAGGAAGAGGCCGAGGCCGCCGCCGCGCTCGCGGCGCTGGGCGAAGAGGTCGAAATGCCGGTCAAGAAGAAGCGCGGTAAGTCCGCGGAGTGATGCCCGGTGAACCCCGCCCGCAAGGGCGGTGGGTGGCGAGTCAGTGTGGCGAAAATAAGCCGCGCCTGAGTGCTACCCACCGCCCTTGCGGGCGGGGTTCACCATTCGGGTTGCCCTCGACTCACTTCCCTTCGCTGTGTTAGCCTCCGGGTTCCGCTCAACCGGCACGGAGGCCGCTGCGTTGTCTGAATCACGATCTGCGAACCGTTCCCTTCTCATTGGCGCCGCAACCAACTGGGCGGCATTCGTGGCGGCGCTCGTGGTCAGTTTCTTTCTCGCGCCGTATCTCGTGCAATCACTTGGGGGGGCGCGTTACGGCGTGTGGTGCGTCGTCGAATCCGTTCTCGCGTATTTCACGCTCTTTGATCTCGGCATCGCGGCGTGCCTCGTGCGATTCGTGGCGAAATTACACCCGACCGGTGATCGCAACGAACTCAGTAAGCTCGTGTCCGCGTGCTTCGGGCTGTTCGTGCTCGCCGGCGCGGGTGTGATGCTGTTGGGTGGCGCGCTCGTACCGTTCGTTGCTCCCGGCCTGGAACGAGAGCTCAACGAAGCCGGGGACGTACTGCCCTTTATGCTGCTCATGCTCGCGAACCTCGCTTTTACCCTTCCGTTGAGCGTGTTCCCCACGATTCTTGATGGCCTTCAGCGGTTCGGTACGAAGAGCGCGGGTCGGCTCGTGTGTCTTGCACTTCGTGTTGCTGGCATTGTTTGGGTGATGGAAACACGGCCGGGGTTGCTCTCCTTGGCGCTCGTGTTCACCGCGGCAAACTTGCTCGAACACGCACTTATGGCGCTGGCGTGCTTTCGTTTCCTGCCGGGTCTGAGGCTTTCGCACAAACTCATCGATCGGCCCACGCTGAAGGAAGTGCGGGGCTACAGCATTGATGCGTTCCTCGCGATGATCGCGGGGCGCATCACGGGGCAAACGGGAACGATTGTTGTGGGCGGATTCGTTACGGCCGCTGCCG
The DNA here is from genome assembly GCF_017939745.1 of Gemmata palustris. Classification (NCBI taxonomy): domain Bacteria; kingdom Pseudomonadati; phylum Planctomycetota; class Planctomycetia; order Gemmatales; family Gemmataceae; genus Gemmata; species Gemmata palustris. The sequence goes on from NZ_JAGKQQ010000001.1 coordinate 6,694,815, forward strand.
CCGGGCATTATGCGATCGCGATGCGGCTTGTGGATATGGCGAAGAACCTGCTCCGCGCTGCGACCACGACTCTGACCCCCGCGGTGAGCGAGCGCGAGGCCGTCGGTGATTTCGACGGCGTGCGCCGGGTGCTGCTCGAAGGTACGCGCTGGGTATTGTACCTCGTGCTCCCGATTCACCTCGGTTTACTGTTCTTCGGTGCGCCGTTTCTCGCGCGCTGGATGGGCAACTCGCAGTACGCCGAGTGGTGCTATCCCGCGATGGCTATTCTCTCCGCGACGCTCACCATCGGTGTCGCGCAATCGGTCGCGTCGCGCATCCTGTACGGGATGGGAAAGCTGAAACTCTTCGCCCGGCTCGCGCTCGTCGAAGCGGTGGTGAACCTCGCGCTCAGCCTCGCGCTCGTAGGGCCGTTGGGTCCGGTGGGTGTTGCCATCGCCGTGGCCGTGCCGAACGTGCTGTTCTGTCTGTTCGTGATTGCTTACGCCTGCCGCATGCTGGAGGTGGGAGTGTGGCACTACCTGCGCGTGGGTTGGCTGAAGCCCGTGTGCGTGACAGCTATTCCCGCAATGGTGTGGAGTTTCGTCGCGCCGGTCGAAGCGGAATGGTTCGCGATCGCATTCGGTGTAGGAATCGGGTTGGTGCCGTTCGTACTTGGTGTTGCAGCAATCGAACTCGCCCCGCGGATCATGCTCATTCGTACCGGAATCACTCGGGCGACGCCTGTGACTCAATCAGGGCGGATAACTGCTGAGGCGTGACCCCGCGAACGAGAATCACTTTGTTTCGGTTCGTCTGACCGCTCAACAGGGCAAGTTGCGACCGCTGAAGTTTGAAGTGCTCGCGGAGCAGTGCGAGTACCGCATCGTTCGCGCGCCCGTCTTCGGGCGGCGCGGTCACCGATACCCTCAGCGCGCCGGCGCGCTCGCCGAGCACCGCGTTCCGCTTCGCTTTTGGCTGCACGCGAACCGCGAGTGCCGCACCTTCCGCGTGTGGCGAAACTGCCGGTGACATTTCGCACGTCTCCACGGATGAAAACGGAATCGAGTGGGTGCCCGGCCGGTGTATTGGCGCGAAGCCGATAGTCGGTTCGCGCGGCTCACCCTATCTCATGGGCACAATACGAGTTCTATTCCGAGCGAACCAAGCTTCGGCCCGCCCCGCGGTGTTTCGCGGGGAGCATGCGCGGAACCGATTCGTGCCCTCAATATTTGAGAACGCGCTGATCGACCCTGCGGCCGCTGGGCCGGAGCAAAGCACGGGCGCGAGGGCGGAAAGAGGTTCTCTGTTTTCCTCTCGCCCGGCGGCGCCGGCCGGTTTATGCTAATGGCTGTTCACACCTGCACCAGCCTACCGCAGTCCGCGTTCTACCTCACCCACCCCACCGGGCGCTGATGGTCCGGCTCGCCGCACTCGCGAGGACTACGCCATGCAACTCGATCTCGCTCGAACGCGATTTACGCTCTCCGCTTGCGCGCGGGGGTTCGGATTGGCATTCGCGCTCGCGACCGCCGCGCCCGTGTTCGCGGCCCCGCCAGTTGAAGCCGAGGAGCGAAAGGCCGTCATCGGGCAACCCGCGACCGTCGAGGCGTTCCCGCAGACTGTGGCGCTCAACGGCGTGCGCGACGCCCGCCAGCTCGTCGTCAGCGGCAAGTACGGTGACGGGTCGGTGCGCGACTTGACCGGTGTCGTTGAACTGAAGGTCGAGCCGGCCGATGTGGTCGAACTACAAGAGGGCGGGTACCTGCGCCCGAAGAAGAACGGTTCGGCGACCGTTACCGTCAACGCGAGCGGCAAAGAGGTCCGCGTGGCGGTGACCGTTACGGGAATGGAGAAGGCCGTCCCGGTCAGCTTCCGCCGCGACGTGATCGCCGCGATGAACGTGGGCGGGTGCAACATGGGCGCGTGTCACGGCACGCCGAGCGGCAAGAACGGCTTCAAGCTCTCGCTCCGCGGGTTCGACCCGGCCGCGGACTTCCTGCAACTCACGCGCGAACAGTTCGGGCGCCGCACCGGGAAGCACGACCCGGAACAGAGCCTCCTGTTGCTCAAGGGCGTGGGCCGCGTTCCGCACGAGGGCGGTCAACGGTTCGGCGCCACGAGCGTGCCGGGCGAAGTGGTAACGGCGTGGCTCGCGGAAGGGTTGAAGGACGACGCGCCGACATTGCCGGCCGTGAAGAAGATCGAAGTCACCCCGCCGGCGCGCCTGCTGAAAGCGCCGAGCAAGTGGCAGCAACTGGGCGTCGTTGTCACGTTCGCCGATGATTCCAAGCGCGACGTGACCCGGCTCACGAACTTCAGCAGCAGCGACCCGTCCATTGCGGACGTCACGCCGACCGGGATGGTCGAGTTCAAGCGCTCGGGCGAGGTCGCGATCCTGTGCCGGTACCTCGAAGAACTGGTCGCGGTGCGCATCACCTATCTCGAACCCCGCGACGGGTTCGTGTGGCCCAACCCGCCCGAAACGAACTTCGTCGATACGCACACGTTCGCCAAGCTCAAGCAGATGAGCATCGCGCCCTCCGAGTTGAGCGAGGAGCACGAGTTCGTGCGCCGGGCGTACCTCGACTGCATCGGTCGGATGCCCACCACCGACGAGGCGAAAGCCTTCCTCGCCGACAAGGACGCGAAGAAGCGCGACAAGCTCATTGATGCGCTCGTTGACACGCCGGAGTTCGCGGATTTCTGGGCACTCAAGTGGGCCGACGTGCTCCGCAGCAGCCGCAAGACGATTCAGGTGAAGGGCAGCTACGGGATGCAGGCGTGGCTCCGCGGGCACTTCCTGAAGAACACGCCGATGGACAAGATCGTGCAGGAGGTCATCACCGCCAACGGGAACTCGTACTCGAACCCGCCCGCGAACTACTACCGCATTGCGAAAGACCCGACCGCGCTCGCGGAGACCACCGCGCAACTGTTCCTCGGCGTGCGGATGCAGTGCGCCAAGTGCCACAACCACCCGTTCGAGCGCTGGAGCCAGGACGACTACTACGGCATGGCCGCGTGGTTCGCCCGCGTGCGGACCAAGCCGGAACCGACCATCGGTGCCAAGCCGCCGGGTGGTGCAGTAACCGCGGAAGTGATCTTCACCGCGCGCGACGGCGAGGTGAATCAACCGCGCACCGGCAAGCAGATGAAGCCGCGCTACATCGGCACGGGCGACGCGGACGTGAAGCCGGGCGAGGACCGGCGCGCGGTGCTGGCCGTGTGGCTCACTTCTTCGGAGAACGCGTTCTTCGGCAAGTCGGTGGCGAACCGCGTGTGGTTCCACTTGATGGGTAAAGGGATCGTGGACCCGGTGGACGACTTCCGCGACTCCAACCCGTCGTGCAACGACGAATTACTCGATGCACTGGCGAAGGACTTCGCCAAGAACAAGTTCGATATGAAAGTGCTAGTCAAGACCATCATGAAGTCGCGGACATACCAGCTCTCCGCGCAGCCGAACGACTCGAACCGCGACGACGGCAAGTATTTCTCGCACGCAGTCACGAAGTTGCTCACGGCCGAACAACTGCTGGACGCGATCTGCGACTTCACCGCGATGCCGGAGAAGTTCGCGGGCCTGCCCGCCGGCACGCGGGCGATTCAGCTCCCCGATGGCGAAGTGAACCACCCGTTCTTGAAGGCGTTCGGCCAACCGGCCCGCGAACTGGCGTGTGAGTGCGAGCGCGAGAGCGACGGGAACCTCGCCCAGGCGCTGCAACTGATTAACGGCCCGACCGTGAACGAAAAGGTGCGCGGGGCGAACAACCGGCTCGGTAAGTTGCTCGCCGCGAAGACGAAGGACGATGAGATCCTGAGCGAACTGTACTTCGCCGCCCTCGGGCGCGCCCCGTTCGCCGACGAGAAGCAGATCGCGCTGGACCACGTTGCCAAGCGCGACGACAAGCGCAAGGCGTGGGAAGACCTGGTCTGGGCGCTCGTAAACACCCGCGAGTTCCTCTTCCGGCATTAACAGCCGGATCGAGTAGCCAGCGCCGTCGGAGTGCGGAACCGGTGCCATCGGTTTCGCGCCCCGATGGCGCGCCACCTGATGTGAAAGCCGCCGATGGCCGATGAGCCGGTTGTCTGGATCGAAGCGGAGTCGTCGGACATGGCCCGCGCGATCATGGCGGCTCAGTCCACATTTCCAGAATTCGCGCGGCATGCGGAACTCGAACACTTCCGAATCGTGCCCGCGTTCGGGCTAGTCGCGATCAAGGCATTTTTTCCCGATCCGGCGCGACTGACGCGCGGGGAACACATGTTCGTGACGGACATCTTCACGAACGGCCGATCCGTTACGGGTACGCTCGCCAGTGACCCGAGCGACCTGCCCGGCTTGGCCGCGGGCCAAGAAGTCACCTTTCCGATCGCGAACGTGAGCGACTGGTTCCTCGTTCTCGGCAGACGGGGAATCGGCGGCTTCACCACAGACGTTCTCAAGAAACACGTGACGGCGGCAGAGCGCGCCGGGTTTGAGAGCCAGGAGCCGCTCGTATGGTATCAGCACCGCGGTGAGGACGGTGCGAGTGCGGAACTCGCCGCCGCACCTGTCTGTACCGCGTGCGGCATGCCCGATCTGGTTGCGCGTGCGCACCGCACCGGCGCGTGCGAGTTGTGCGCCGGCGGTGGCGTTCGCTGTGATTGCTCTGGTTGCGGCGCGCCCCTGTTCCGCTACCCGGACGCACCCCGCGAGTGCCACCACTGCTTGGTCACAAGTCGCAAGTAGATGAGATGAGTACCGTTCCTTCCCGCGCCGAGACTTGACATGCGCTCCCTGTCGTTCGTTGCCCTTCTCGCCTTCGCTCACCACGCGCCCGGGGCCGATCCGAAACCGCTGGAATTCAAACTCACGTTCGACAAGTCCGCGTGCGACGGGCCGTTCACCGGGCGCGTGTACGTGACGCTCCGCGCGAACCCCGCCTCTCCTCCGGTGGGCATGAACTGGTTCAAGCCCGAGCCGGGACTCGCGAAGGACGTGAAGGGCTGGAAGCCCGGCGAACCGCTCGTGCTCGATGCGAAGGTCGTTGCTTATCCCGCGCCGCTCGCGGACCTCAAACCCGGGAAGTATTACGTCAGTGCCGTGATGGACCGCGATCTGGGCGGGATCGACTTCCTCGGTTCGCCCGGCAACGTGTACGCAAAGACGGTGCAACTCGACCTCGACCCGAAAGCGTCCGGCACCGTCGAGCTAAAACTCGATCAGGTGGTCAAGGGGCGCGAGTTCAAGGAAACGGACACGGTCAAGCTCGTTGAGATCGAGAGCAAGCTGCTGAGCAAGTTTCACGGCAAGCCGATGAGCCTGCGCGGGGGCGTGGTGCTCCCGCCGTCGTTCGCGAAGGAGCCGAACCGCAAGTACCCGGTTGTGTACGAAGTGCCCGGATTCGGCGGGAACCACTTCGGGGCGCTCGGTGCGGCGGCGCGCAAGGCGTGGGACGTGAACGGCACCGAGATGATCTGGGTGGTCCTCGATCCGAACTGCCGACTCGGGCATCACGTGTTTGCGGACTCGGCGAACAACGGACCGGTCGGCCGAGCACTCGTGGAGGAACTGATTCCTCACCTCGAAAAGACGTATCGCGGGGTCGGAACGCGGTTCGCGACCGGGCACTCGTCGGGCGGGTGGAGCAGCTTGTGGCTCCAAGTCGCGTACCCGGACACGTTCGCCGGGTGCTGGTCCACCGCGCCGGACCCGGTCGATTTCCGCGACTTCCAGCTCGTGGACGTCTACGCGAAGGGCGTGAACGTCTTCACCGACGCGGACGGGAAGCCGCGCCCGCTCGCCCACACGAACGGTAAGCCGATGCTGTTCTTCAAGCCGTTCTCGGACATGGAAGAGTACATGACCCGCGGCGGGCAACTCGGCTCGTTTGAAGCGGTCTTCAGCCCGGGCGGGGCCGACGGCCGTCCCCTACACTTGTGGGACCGCACGACGGGCGCCGTTGACCCGAAGGTCGCGAGGGCATGGGAGAACTACGACGTCCGACTCGTTCTGGAGCGCAACTGGAAAACACTCGGCCCGAAGCTCGGCGGCAAAATTCACGTCTACATGGGCGACGAGGACACGTTCTACCTCGACGGCGCCACGCGCCTGCTCAAGCAGTCACTCGCGGCACTTAAGAGCGACGCGGTGGTGGAACTGTTCCCCAAGCGGAACCACGGGAACCTCGTCGACGCCGCGCTCCGGAAGCGGATGAACGAGGAGATGGCGGCCGCGTACCGCAAGGGCGAACGGGCCGGACGGTAGGGCGGGCGCGCCGAATCGCCCCGGGCACGTTCGTTCCAATTTGAGTTTTGCCGTTGGGTCGGGGTGAACTAGAATCCGAGGGTACGTGACCCGGCCGTTACGTGCCCGCCGGACCCCAAACGTGCCCGACTCGACGAACGATACCTTCCGAGCGATCTTCGATCTGCTCCCCACGCCCGTGGTCGGCTTCGACCGCGACGGGCGCCACACGTTCGTGAACCCCGCCGGGTGCCGCATGATCGGCCGCCCCCCGGACCGGTTACTCGGCCTGAAGGTCACGGAGGTCGGGCTGCCGCCGGAACTCGCGGCCGAAATCGATGCGAACCTGGAGCGCGTCTGTACATCGGGCGAGCCGTACTCGCACTCGCTGCAGTTCCCGTCCCCGGCCGGCCCCGTGGCCCTGTTCGTGAACCTCACCGCGCTGCCCGGCGGTGCGGGGGTGCTCGCGACCGCGACCGACATCACCGCCCAGTCCCGCGCCGAGTGCGCCCTGCGCGAGAGCGAGGAACGGTACCGCAATGTCGTCGAGGATCAGACGGAGGTCGTGTGCCGGTTCCGCCCGGACGGGACCATCACGTTCGTCAACGACGTGTACTGCCACGTGTTCGGGATGCGCGCCGATGAGCTGCTCGGGCACCACTGGCAGCCGATCGCCCACCCGGACGACCGCGCGCACATCGAGGCCGAACTCGCGACGATGGCGCCGACCAATCCGGTGGTCCGGATCGAGAACCGTTTGAGGGACGGGGCCGGGCGGATGCGCTGGATGGAGTTCGTGAACCGCGGGTTCTACGCGCCGGGCGGCGAACTGGTCGAGGTGCAGGCGGTCGGCCGGGACGTGACCGATCGCCGGGCCGCGGAGGACGCGCGGCGCGAACTGGAGGCCGACCTGCGGGCGAAGGAGCAGCAGCAAAAGTACGAGCGGCAGTTGCTCCAGTCGCAGAAGCTCGAGAGCCTCGGGGTGCTGGCCGGGGGGATCGCGCACGACTTCAACAACCTGCTCACCGCGATGCTCGGGTACGCCTCGCTGAGCCGGATGCGGCTCCCCCCGAACGACCCGATCGGCGAGGACCTGAAGCGGATCGAGTCCGCGGCCCAGCGCGCGGCCGAACTGTGCCAGCAGATGCTCGCCTACGCGGGGCGCGGGCAGTTCGTCGTTCACCCGGTCGATCTGAACGCCCTCACCCAGGAGATGAGCCAGCTCCTGGCGACGGCGCTCTCGAAGCGGGCCGTTCTCAAGTACAATCTAACGATCGGGCTCCCATCGGTTCAGGCCGACCCGACCCAACTCCGGCAAATCGTGATGAACCTCATCACCAATGCGTCGGACGCGATCGAACCACGGAGCGGGGTCATCACGCTGACCACCGGGCTGATCGACGCGGACGCGCGGTACCTGGCCGAGATCCAGGCCGTGGAGGAACTCGTACCGGGCCGGTACGTGTACCTCGAAGTGTCCGATACCGGGTGCGGGATGACCGACGACGTGCGGGCGAAAATCTTCGACCCGTTCTTCACGACCAAATTCACCGGGCGCGGGTTGGGGTTGGCCGCCGTGCAGGGCATCGCTCGTGCCCACAAGGGCGCGATCAAAGTGTACTCACAGTTGGGTAAGGGGACCACGTTCAAGGTGCTCTTCCCGGCCCTCGATCACCCCGGCGCGGCGCCCGCGCCCGCCCCGGTGCTCCCGGCGCTGGCCGGGCGCGGGCGCCGGGTGCTCGTGGTGGACGACGAAGAAGACGTACAAGTGTTCGCCCGCAAGATACTCGAGCTCGTCGGGTTCGCGGTGACGGTCGCCCGCGACGGGCGCGCCGGGGTCGAGGCGTTCGCCGCCGAGCCGCACGAGTTCGTTCTCGTGCTGCTCGACCTGACCATGCCGCGGCTCGGCGGCGCGGAAGCGTACCGCGAGATGCGGCGCCTGCGGGCGGACGCCCGCGTGGTCCTCACCAGCGGGTTCGCCGCGCAAGAGGCGACGTCCGGGTTCGAGGGGAAGGGGTTGGCCGGGTTCCTGCGCAAGCCGTTCCGGGCCGACGAGCTGTTAAAGATCGTACTCGATGCCGTCGGGTCGTAGTTCGGAACGCCCGGAGGAGGTCGTTATGAGTTTCGCCGACCGGGTCCGGCGCGAGCGGGCGGGCAACGTGTTCCTCGTGCGCGGGAACGATTCGACCGGGCGCGCGGCGTGGTACTTCCTGTTGGTCGATCCGGCGAAGCGGACCGCGTTCCAGCGGGCGTCCGCGGGCGAACTCGAACTGAACGCCTACGGGCGCATCATCGCGTCCGGTTACGGTGCCGGCCCGCCCGCCGCCGTGCGCGCACGTATGAGGACCGAGTACGGCTTCACCGGTGAGTAACCGGGCCGGAACGACCACCGTCACACATTTCGTAATTCGCGCGCCCCGGGCCGCGCCGCGGGTGGTATCATCCGGCCGGTGCCCGATTCTCTCCCCCTGCCAGGAACCCTTCAACATGCGCTGCTTCGTTCCGCTACTGCTCGTGCTCGCTTCCAATGTCGCGATCGGTCAAGAAAAGAAACCCGCTGCCCCGAAAGAGGCCCCGGTCGTGAAGCCCCACGAGGGGAAGAGCGAGACGATCAAACTCTTCGACGGCAAAACCCTCGACGGCTGGGAGGGCTATTCCGATCTGTGGTCGGTCAAGGACGGTATCATCGTCGCGAAGAACACGGACCCGCTGAAGTTCAGCACGTACCTGCTGACGAAGAACAAGTACACCGACTTCCGGCTCACGTTCGCGTCGAAGCTGGTCACGTCCGAAATGCACTCCGGCGTGTGCTTCTGGGGCGTAGTGAAGCCGGACGTGAGCAAAGACCCGGAGAAGGACCGCACGAAGCACACCTACGCGGGGCACCTGGTCATGTTCCCGTCCGGGTACGGGATGTACGACCTGTTCGGGCGCAACAGCCTCCCGGTGGACGGCGGACCGGCGAAGAAGGTTGGCAAGCAGCACGACTGGAACGACATCGAGATTCTGGCCCAGGGGAACCGCGTCCGCGTCGCGGTCAACGGTACCGCGGTCGTGGACTGGCGCGACCCGCTCCCGGACCGTATCAAGGAAGCCCCGATCGGCCTCCAGTTGCACTCGAACACGGTGCCGCAAGAGGTCCAGTTCAAGGGACTTGTGCTGGAAACCTTCCCGAAGGAAGACAAACTGATCACCGTGAAGTGACGCGAACCAACCGGTACCGTCGGCGGGATCGCCGAATCGATCTCAAAAACGTCCACAGAACCCGATGTTCATTCGGGTTCACGTTTTGCACCGGCCGATCTCTGTGGTACCCTTAACCGCGCGAGACCCGGCCGTCACATTTCATGTCATCCTCCGTCCCACGCCCGACGATCGGGATCGCGCCACGGCCGCCCACTATGACCGCTCCCCCGCTCGCCGTGCCCGACGACCGGTTCCACTATTTCAGTCGGGCCGCTGCCGTCGCCGCCGTCGCGATCAGTGCGATCGTTTTAACCGGGTGGGCATTCGACGTTCACACCCTTACGACGTTCTTGCCCGGCCTCGGCGTCATGAAAGCCAACACCGCCAGTGGGTTCCTGGCAACCGGAATTGCCTTGTTTCTTTCCGTTTCTGGCGGAACGTATCAGTGGACGGGGCGGTTGGCGGCCGTGCTCGTTGTGGCCCTCGGGCTCCTGACCCTCTCGCAGTACTTGGCCGATACCGAACTCGGAATCGACCAGTTGCTCGCCCCAGTCGGCCCCGCCTACCCCCCGTCTCCCCACCCGGGCCGAATGGCGCCGGCCACCGCCACGAGTTTCGTCCTGCTCGGGTTGGCCCTCCTGCTCCTCGACGCGCCTCCCGTTCGGGGGCTGACGCCCGCGCACCTGCCGGCCCTGTTGGTCGCCGCCCTCGCGCTGATTGTCCTCGCTGGCTACGCCTACGGGGTGACGGCCCTGTACCGCGTCCGGCCGTTCTCCGCCGTGTCCGCGCACGCCGCCGGTACGTTCTTGTTGCTGGCCCTCGGCGTTCTCGCCGCGCGCCCGCGCCGGGGGGTCGTGGCGGTGGTCGCGAGCGGGACCGCGGGCGGGCTCGTCATCCGCCGACAACTGCCCCTGGCCGCGGTGGGCCTGTTCGCGCTCGGCTGGGTGCGGTTGGCGGGCGAGCGGGCCGGGTACTACGACACCGCGTTCGGTTTGGCACTCATGGTGGTGTCGGCCGGTGCCCTGTTCACGGCCCTCGTGGTCTGGACCGGGCTGACCGTTCACGCCCTCGACTGGCGGCTGCGGGGCGCCGAGGAGGAGGCCCGCGAGCGCGCCGAGGTGCTCCGGGCGGTGATGGGGAGCGCGCCCGACGCGGTCATCACGGTGGACCGGCACGGCGTCATCCGGTCCGCGAACCCGGCGGCGGACCGGACGTTCGGGTACACGGAGGGCGAACTCGTCGGGCGCCCGATGAAGGAACTGGTGGCGGCCCCGCTCTGCGCGAACGGCACGGGGGCGCCGGCCGAGAACGCGATCGGGCGCGAGGTCGAGGGCCGGCGGCGCAACGGGTCGACGTTCCCCGCCGAACTGTCGGTGGCCGCGTTCCAGTTGGGGGGCGCTGCGCACTCCACAGTCGTGGTGCGCGACGCGACCGCGCGCAAGAAGCTCGAAGAGCAGTTCCGGCAGGCCCAGAAAATGGAAGCCGTGGGGCGGTTGGCGGGCGGGGTCGCGCACGACTTCAATAACCTACTCACGATCATTAACGGGTACTGCGAAGTGCTCCTCACGGCGCGGCCCCACACGAACTCGGACCGTGTAGCGGCGGAGGCGATCCGGGACGCCGGGGACCGGGCGGCGGGCCTGACGCGGCAACTGCTGACGTTCAGCCGCAAGGCGATCGTCGAACCGCAGGTCCTGGACCTCAACGAGGTGGTCACCCGGTCGGCGAAACTGCTCGGCCGGCTGATCGGCGCGGACGTGACCCTGGCCACCGCCCCGTCCCCCGACCTCGCGCCCGTGCGGGCGGACCTGAACCAGCTCGAGCAGGTCGTCATGAACCTGGCGGTGAACGCGCGGGACGCGATGCCGCACGGGGGGCGGTTGACGATCGAAACGCGGAACGTGCGCCTGGGCGAGGCGGACGTGCCCGCGTACCCGGACCTCGTGCCCGGGCGGTACGTTCAGTTGGCGGTTTCCGACACCGGCGAGGGGATGACGGACGAGGTGAAGGCGCGGGTGTTCGAGCCGTTCTTCACCACGAAGGCCACGGGCCGGGGGACGGGGTTGGGGCTGGCGATGGTGTACGGGGTGGTTCAGACCCACGGCGGGCACGTCGGCGTGTACAGTGAAGTGGGCGTGGGTACGACGTTCAAAATCCTGCTCCCGGCGACGACGGAGGCCCGGCCCGGGAACCGACCGGACGAGCAGGCGCCGGTCGCGCGGGGCACGGAGACGGTGCTGGTGGCGGAGGACGAGGACGGGGTCCGGCGGCTCGCCCGGCTGAGCCTCGAGCGCCAGGGGTACAAGGTTCTGGAAGCGACGAACGGGGCGGAGGCGATCGCGGTGGCGGCCGCGTACCCGGGGGCGATCCACATTCTGGTGACCGACGTGGTGATGCCCGGGGGGGCCAACGGGCGCACCGCGGCCGAGGCGATCCGCGCGCAGCGCCCGGACCTGAAGGTGCTCTACGTGAGCGGGTACACGGACGACGCGGTGGTCCGGCACGGGATCGTCGCAGCGACCGACGCCTTCTTACAGAAGCCTTTTACCCCGCAGTCCCTGGCACGCAAGGTGCGGACCGTCCTCGACGGGAGCGGCTGAGGGTGCGATCAGGACTTACCAAGCAGCAGATCGATCACCCAACAACCTCGGACGTGTGGCCCGTCCGAACGGCAGTGGTTCAAGATGTCGGCGTTCTCGCACCCGGCGTCCTGAAGTGCGTCCGCCAGAATCGGCAGGCGGTCGAAGGCACGGTCTTCGTAGATGCCGGTGGCGAGGGCCAGGACGGTGGATGTGAACCAAGCGGGATTGGCGACCGCAGGGCGGAATGGGTTGCCGAAGATGCACCGGAGGCTCTGTGATTCTAAGGCCCGTGCCTGTGACGGGTGAGCCTGAGTCCTTCTGATAACGACGGTTGCCCACCAGTGTGGTGCCGGGTTGAAAACTTCAAAGTCGAAGGCACCGAACATGCGAATCAACTGAGACAAATCCTCCCTCCCGCCGATGACCTCCTCCGTAATGGTGTCGATCTCCTGATACCACTCGTCGTCTGCAGCCATTTCGTCAGACCAGTGGTGGACTGCAAAGAGAATTAGCTTTCTATCGCTCGCATTCCCTTTCAGGAACTCCAGTATCTGCGTCGGATCGGTGCTGGTCAGCCACTCTTGTTCGGTCACAGGCGTTCCCTCTGGTCCTAGCGCGGTCGGTTCCGCAGTTTACCATCACCGCGCACGAACCAGGAGTCCGCATGTCCGAGCCGACGACGCCCTATATCGCCGTACAAGTCCCGATGATGCCCCGCGACACGAACCGGCACGGGACCATCTTCGGCGGCGTGCTGCTGTCGTACATCGACTTGGCCGGAGCGATCACCGCCCAGCGCGAATTGCAGCTCCGAGGTGGGAACCCGAAGGCGTCGTTCGTTACAGTCGCGATCAACCGCGTCGAGTTCAAGAAGCCGGTACTCGTCGGGGACGTGGTGCGGTTCGAGACGTCCGTGGTGCGGGTCGGGCGCACGTCAATGACCGTTCACATCGAGGTTTACGCCGAGCGTGGCGCGGACACGATTCACGTGACCTCCGCGGAAGGGGTGTTCGTCGGCGTGGACCTGTCTACCCCCGAGCGCAAGCCGGTGGAACTGTTCCCGCAAGCGTGAACGGCGAACCCGCCGCTCTTGTGAGTAGGTTCGTCGTTCACCTTGTTCCGTCGCGCTGAGACACGTATACAAACTGTTGTTCGCGCACTGCCGAAATACGGGGCCGCACAATGAGTTTTTCCTCGTTCCACCTCTACTTCGACGACCTGGAAGTGGGCCAGGAGTGGACGTCCGGTGGGCGCACGGTCACGGACGCGGACATCGTGAACTTTGCCGGGTTCAGCGGCGACTTCAACCCGATCCACATCGACCACGAGTTCGCCAAGGGCACGCCGTTCCGCCGGCCCATCGCGCACGGGTTCGCGGTCTTCTGCATCGCCAGCGGCCTGGGCATCATCGCGCCGCCGGTCCGCACGATCGCGATGCTCCGGGTCAGCGGGTGGAACTTCAGCCTGCCGGTGTTCATCGGCGATACCATCCACAACGTGAGCCGCGTCAAGGAAAAGACGGTGCGCGGGCGGGGCCGCCGCGGGGAAGTGCTCTGGCACCGGTCCATCATCAACCAGGACGGCAAAGTGGTGCAGGACGGCGAGGTGATTACGCTCGTCGAGTGCCGCACCCCGGCCCGCGAAGCCGCCGCCCGCGAATCGGAACCGACCCCCGCATCGAACAACTGACCGAGCGGAGCTCGGGGCCGGGAATGGGGAAGCGGGCACACGAACTCGAACCTTCTACGCGCTTCTCGTATCCTTGCATTTGGTCTTCCGTTCCGAGTTTCGACGGCTCCGCACCGCCATGACAGTTCGCACACGCTTCGCGCCCAGCCCGACGGGCTACCTGCACATCGGGGGCGTTCGCACCGCCCTCTTCAACTGGCTGTACGCCCGGCGCCACGGGGGCCAGTTCGTCCTCCGCATCGATGACACCGACGCGGCCCGCAACCGCGCCGAAGCCGTGAAGCCCATCCTCGATGGGTTCGACTGGCTCGGCATGGACTGGGACGAAGGGCCGACGAAGGATGCGAGCGGCGACAGCTTCGGTCCGCACAAACCGTACTTCCAGAGCCAGCGCAACGACAGGTACGTCGCGGCCGCGATGAAACTGATGGCCGAGGGCAAGGCGTACCCGGACTACACCACGCAGGCGGAGCAGGACAGCCGGCGCGACCTCGCGAAGCGGTTGAAACAGGCGTATGTGCATCGCGGCAGCAACCGCGACGTGCCGCCGGAGGAGAACCTGCGCCAGTACAAGGAGAAGCCGGCCGCGATCCTACTGAAGGTGCCGACCGGCGAGAAGGTGGTCTTCGACGATCACGTTCGCAGCGACAGGAAGGACGACGGCGAGAAGAAGAACGCGCTTCTTGTGCCACTGGAGTTCAGTACCGACACACTTCGCGACGTGACTTTGCTCCGCGAGCCTGACGCGAGCGGTGTGCCGCGCGCCGTCTACCCATTCGCCACGGTCGTGGACGAGATCGATTTCGGCATCACGCACGTCATTCGTGCCGAGGAACACCTCACGAATACGCCGCCGCAGATTCTGATTTACAAGGCGATGGGTGCAAACGTGCCGGAGTTCGCGCACCTCCCGCTTGTCAACAGCATCAACCCGGTGACGAAGAAGAGCGAGAAGATGAGTAAGCGGAACCAACCACCGCTTTCCGAGTACGAGATCGCCGCGTTGAAAGCGTGTGGATGGTCCGATGACGAGATCAAGGGCCGAGACGACCTGAACCTCAGTACGCTGGCATATTACCGCGCCCTCGGCTACTTGCCGGCCGCAGTCATGAACTACCTCGTGCGCCTCGGTTGGTCGCTGGACGCTGAGAGTGAGTTCATCCCGCTCGATGTAGTGCTGAAGAACTTCAGTCTCGACCGCGTGACGAAAGCGCCCGGCAACTTCGACGCGAAGAAGCTCATGTGGCTCCAGGGCGAGTACATGAAGTTGCTCTCGCCGGTGGAGAAACTGGAGCGAGCACTGCCGCACCTGCGCCGCGCGCGACTCGTGAGCGATTCGGTCGATCCCGCAGCGCGTGCTCTTCTCCTGAAGATCGCGGAAACCGCGGCGGATCGCATCAAGCTGTTGTCCGACTTCGTGTTTTACGCGGCCCCGCTCCTGAAGGACGTGCCGGAATACAACCCGAAGGCGGTCGCCGACAAGCTCGCGAAGCCCGGCGTCGCGGACCGGCTCCGCGGGTTCGCGGACGAACTCCGTGCCCTGGAGCCGTTCGATGCGCCGACGATCCTGGCGTCGTTCATGGGCTTCGCGACCAAACTCGGTGTGAAGCCCAAGGATCTCGACGGCCCGGTTCGGGTCGCGGTGACGGGCGAGACGACCGGCTTCAGCTTGCCGGAAACGCTCGCGCTCCTCGGGCGCGATAAGGTGCTGGCGCGGATTGAGAGCGCCATCAAGATGACGTAAAATGAGTAGAGGAGGGCGGGAATGGTCACACCGATGTTACGCGAACTCGCGGGACCGTTTCCCCCCTTCTTTTGGTTCGAGGAGCCGGGGTTCCTCTTCGAGCGCGG
Source organism: Gemmata palustris (assembly GCF_017939745.1). Classification (NCBI taxonomy): domain Bacteria; kingdom Pseudomonadati; phylum Planctomycetota; class Planctomycetia; order Gemmatales; family Gemmataceae; genus Gemmata; species Gemmata palustris. The sequence continues at coordinate 6,710,334 of NZ_JAGKQQ010000001.1, forward strand.
CGTTCGGCATTTAATCGATGCCTGGGACCAGGTTTGCCGTCAGGCGCTTCAGCGCGCTTCGGCCGAGGATCTGCAGGCCGCGCGCGACGACTACCAAGCGGTACTCACGGGGCACCTCAAAGTTCTCGACGGTTACTCGGTGCTGCTGAGCCGATTCCCGGGCGAGTACCCGCACGCGGAACTCGCGGACCGCCTACCGCGGCTCCGCGACCGACTCCAAGAACACTACGACTTTCTCTTCCCGCGCTGGCAAACGCTCGAAGACCTCGAAGCGATCCTGCTCGAGCGGGTTTCGCTCCCGAACGACCAACTCAAGACACTGGCCGCGAAGAACCCGCCGCCGCCAGCGTGGTACGACGAGGTCACCGACAAACTCGCGACGCCGGAGTAAACCGCCGTGAGTTCGCCCCTCCAGCAAGGTCGGATCGTGTGGGTGGAATTACTCGATCCGCAAGGACGGAACCCGAAGCGGCGCCCGACCGTCGTTCTGACGCCCACTGCCGAAATTCACCCCGAGGGGGAAGTTGTTGTCGCAGCGCTGAGTTCACAGACGGATCAGTCGCCACCGAACGTGTCGGTCGAGGTTCCGTGGCACCGTGACGGCCACCCGCGGACAAAACTGAACCGGCGGAACGTGGTCGTGTGTTCGTGGCTCGTGGTGGTGCCGGTCGCCGCGCTCGGGGCCGGCGATCTGGGCGGGATTGTGCCGTTCGCGGAGATGGCTCGTATCTTGGAGATTGTCCGCGCGATACAAGGTGGCCCGGCGAACCAAACACCCCCAGAGACAGAACCGAATTCATGAAAGAGTTCCACCTGATCGGCCTCGGCAACTCGCTGGTCGATATCCTTCTCGAGCTCAGTGACGCGGAGTTCGGGCCGCTCGCGTTCGAGAAGGGCACCATGCGCCTCACCGAGTACGAGGAGCAGCAAAAGTTGCTCACCGCGTTCCACGGGCGCGAGCCGCGCCTCGTGAGCGGCGGGAGCGTGGCGAACTCGGTCATCGCGTGCTCGCAACTCGGCGGCAAGGGGGCGTTCATCGGGTGCGTCGGCGACGACCGCTACGGCCTCCACTACAGCGAAGAGTTCCGCGAACTGGACATCGATTTCGCGAACCCGCCGCTGGTGGGCGAAACGACCGGCACCTGCGTGAGCATTATCACGCCCGACGCCGAGCGCACGATGCGGACGTGCCTCGCGGTCTCGAGCCACCTCGCCGCGCGCCACGTCCCCGTGGAGAAGATCGCCGCGAGCGAGTGGCTCTTCGTGGAGGGTTACATTTTCGCGAACCCCGCGACCGGTCAACTCGCGATCCGCGAATCGCTCCAGGCGGCGAAGGCGAGCGGAACGAAGGTCGCGCTGACGTGTTCCGACGCCTTCGTTCCGCAAGTGTTCGGCGAAGCGTTCCACGGAGCGCTCAAGCAAAGCGACCTGCTCTTCTGCAACGCGACCGAAGCAATGGCTATTGCGGGCGGGAGCACGGCCGAGGTCGCGTTCGCGAACTTGAAGGGCGTCGTTCCGAACGCGGTCGTCACCGACGGGCCGAACGGCGCGTTCCTCCGGTACCACGGGGCGGAGCACCACGTTCCGGCGTTCGCGTGCAAGCCGATCGACGTGACCGGCGCGGGCGACATGTTCGCGGGATCGTTCCTCTACGGGATCACGCACGGGATCGCCGCGGAGAAGGCGGCCCGCGCCGCGAACTTCCTCGCGATGAAGGTGATTACCCAGATCGGCGCCCGGCTCCACCACGGGGCTCGCGATTACTGGCGCGAGGCGTGTATTTAGCCGCGCGGTTTGTGTTCCGTGTTTGGTACCCAACACGAACGCCCGGCCCGACTTACCCCGAATACGAAACACGAAGCATCACGCACATGGGACGAACGAGAACGTTTATCGGCATCGACATTGGCGACGCGATTCGCGGGAGCGCCGTTGCGCTCCAGAAGGAACTGACGAAAATCAGCGCCGGGGTCAAGTGGACGGCGCCGGAGAGCATGCACATCACACTGCTGTTCCTGGGCGAAGTGGACGACCGCGAACTGCACCCGGTGTGCAAGGCCGTGAAAGCGGTCGCCGCGGGCGAAGCGCCGTTCTCACTCCGGGTATCCGGTGTGGGGGCGTTCCCGAACCCCCGGCGCCCGAAGGTGCTGTGGGGCGGCGTCACCGACGGCGCGGAACCGCTCCAACGGCTGTACACGGCGCTCGAAGAAGAGATGCTGGAACTGGGCTGCTACCGCACGGAGGAGCGCGGGTACACGCCGCACCTCACGCTCGGGCGCATCAACAGCCCGGAAGATGGCGTCGCGCTCGTGGCCGAACTGCCCAAGCGGATGGCGTGGCAGGGCGGGCGGGTCGCGGTCGGTGAGGTGATAGTGTACAGCAGCGAGATGGACCGCGACGGCCCGGTGTACACGGTTATGGGCCGCGCGCCGCTGACGGGAAAGTAGAACCGGGGTCGCGGGTTACGCGGCCCGCCCGTCTTCAACTCCGTGCTCGAGAACGAGCACCTCGGTTCCTTTCACCCGATAATTAATCCCTCAAGTTCCGCACACATTTTCGGTGCGGCTCCTCCCTCGGAAGCCACCGCGCGCTGACCTTTTGGCCGCGCTCGTGCCAACGGCTATACGCAATCTGCACATACATCAAGTCCGCTACCACCCGCGCACACCCGCGCCGGGAGTGGGCTGTTCACCTTCCGCTCCCGGCGCGGGCGAGGTATAACAAGTGAACTCGCTTGTCCGCCCGTTCACTGTTCCGACTCACCAGGACGCCACGAATGGCCCGCTGCTTCTGCCACTTGCACCTGCACACGCACTACAGCATGTTGGACGGGTTCAACCGCATCCCGCCGCTGGTGAAGCAGACAAAAGAACTGGGCATGAACGCGGTCGCCATCACCGACCACGGGAACCTGTACGGCGCCATCGAGTTCTACATGGAGTGCAAGAAGGGCGGCATCAAGCCCATCATCGGGTACGAGGCGTACCTGGCGCCGGGTTCGCGCCTGGAGCGCGACAGCAAAGGCGAACTCGGCTTCTCCACGCACCTCACCCTGCTCGCCAAAAACGAAGCCGGGCTCAAGAACCTCATCAAGCTGTCGAGCATCGCGTACCTGGAAGGGTTCTACCGCAACCCGCGCATCGACAAAGAGATCCTCGAGCAGTACCACGAAGGCATCATGTGCCTGAGCGGGTGCCTGGCGGGCGAGTTCAACCAGTACATCATCAAGGACAAGCCCCACGAGGCCGAGAAGACCGCCAAATGGTTCCGTAAGGTGTTTGGTGAAGACTTCTACATCGAGATCCAGAACAACGGCATCGGGCTCCAGGACCAATGTACCCCGGTGGCCGCGGACATCGCGAACAAGCTCGGCGTGCCGCTCGTGGCCACCGCGGACGCGCACTACCTGTGCTCCGAGGACGCCCAGGCGCACGACGTGCTGTTCTGCATCAACACGCGCCAGATGCACGACCCGCGGAAGAAGAAGTACCCCGAAGAGCGGATGGCGAACCCGTACTTCGTCCGCAGCCCGGAGGACATGTACCGGCTCTTCCCCAACCACCCGGACGCCGTCGCGCGCAGCCAGGAGATCGCGGACAAAGTCGACATCGACATCGACTTCAAGAAGCGCTACTTCCCGGTGTTCGTCACGCCCGACGAGAAGACGCCCGACGCGTACCTGCGCGAGCTGTGCGAACGGGGCATGTACGAACGGTACGGGGCCGAGCCGAGCGAGGCGGTGCGCAAGCGCCTGGACCACGAGCTCGGCATCATCAACAAGATGGGGTTCCCCACTTACTTCCTCGTGGTGTGGGACTTCGTCCGGTTCGCGCGCGAGGAGGGCATCCCGTGTACGGCCCGCGGATCGGGCTGTGGGGCGATCGTTTGCTACCTGTTGTACATGAGCCACGTCTGCCCGCTCGAGTACGACTTGCTGTTCGAGCGGTTCCTCGACCCGAACCGGTCCGAGGCGCCCGACATCGATATCGACTTCTGCCAGGAGCGGCGCGAGCTGGTCATCGACTACGTGAAGCGGAAGTACGGCGTCGAGTCGGTCGCCCAGATCGGCACGTTCGGTACGCTCGCGGCGAAGGCCGCGCTCAAGGACGTGGGGCGCGTGCTGGGGCAGACCCCGGAGCGCATGAACGCGCTGTGCAAGCTCGTCCCGATGAAGGGGGCGATCTCGAAGAGCCTCCAGGAGGCGCTCGACGAGTCGCCGGACTTCAAGCGCGAGTACGACCAGGACCCCTCGATCCGCGAAGTGGTCGACATCGCCCTGAAACTCGAAGGGGCGAACCGCAACGTGGGCACGCACGCGGCCGGCGTGGTGATCGCGAACGGCCCGGTCACGAACTACGTGCCGGTCCAGCGCCCGCCCAAGAAGGGCGACGACAATTCCAGCGACGCGACCACGATGACGACCCAGTGGGAAATGGGCATCCTCGAGAAGGTCGGGCTGCTGAAGATGGACTTCCTGGGGTTGCGCAACCTCACGGTCCTCGACAACTGCGTGAAGCTCATCAAGAAGACCCGCGGTCAGGTCGTGGACCCGATGACGTTCCCGCTCGACGACCCGGAGACGTACCGGCTGCTCCAGCGCGGCGACGCCAAGGGCGTGTTCCAGCTCGAAAGCGAGGGCATCCGCGAGCTCCTGAAGCGGATGAAGCCGGACAACATCCGCGACCTGATCGCGGTGCTCGCGCTGTACCGCCCCGGCCCGCTCGAGGGCGGCATGGTGGACGAGTACGTCGAGTGCAAGAACGGCCGCAAGAAGCCCGAGTACGCGCACCCGATCATGGAAGAGGTGCTGAGCGAGACTTACGGCGTCATGGTGTACCAGGAGCAGATCATGCGGATGTTGAACCGCATGGGGGGCATTGAACTCGCCAAAGCCTATGCGTGCATCAAGGCCATCAGCAAGAAGAACTTCGAGATCATCAACACGCGCAAGGCCGACTTCATTGCGGGCTCGACGCAGCGGGACATGAGCGCGGAAAAGGCCGAAGAAATCTTCGACCTGATCGTGAAGTTCGGCGGCTACGGCTTCAACAAATCACACACCGCGGCCTACGCACAGATCGGGTACCAGACGGCGTACCTGAAGGCCCACTTCACCGCGGAATACATGGCCGCGCTGCTCTCGTCGGAAATCGATGACGGGAACAAGCGCGACGTGTTCATCGACCACATCTCCGACGCACGGAAGCTCGGTATCGATGTGCTCCCGCCGGACGTGAACCGCGGGCTGGCCGACTTCGACGTGCAGCACAACCGCATCATCTTCGGCCTCACGGCCATCAAGGGTTTGGGGCGCGGGGCCGCGCAGGAAATCGTTCGCGCCCGGAACGAGGGCGGGAAGTTCAAGGACTTGTTCGACTTCTGCGAGCGGATCGACCGGCGCATCGTGCAGAAGGGCGCCGTCGAGAAGATGATCCAGGCCGGGGCGTTCGACGTGTTCGGCAGGCGCGCGGCGCACTTCGCGGCGGTCGCGAAGGCGTACCAGGCGGCCGACGAGCGGGCGTCCGAGAAGCGCCGCGGGCAGAAGAGCTTCCTCGATCTGTTCGAGGGCGACGACGGCGCGGACGATGGAGGCGCGAAGCACCACGGGCTACCCGACGTTCCCGAGTGGCCGGAGACGGAGCGCCTCAAGTTCGAGAAAGAGGCGCTCGACTTCTACATTTCGAGCCACCCGCTCGCGCAGCACGACGAGCAGTTGCGCCGGTTCCGCACGCACGATGCGGGCGACCTCGCGAAGGGCGGCAAGAACGGCACCGAGGCCCGCATCGGCGGGATGATTACGAACCTCGACGTGCGCACCGCGAACAAGGGCCGCAACATCGGCCGCAAGTACGCGATGTTCCGCATCGAGGACTTCACCGGGTCCGTGCGCTGCATCATGTGGTCCGACGAGTATTCGCGGTTCAAGGACCAAGTGGACTCGGACACGGTCGCGGTGTTCGAGGGCGTGCTGAACTGGGCCGCGGACCGTGCCGAGCCGGACTTCGCCATCAAGAAGATCATCACGCTCGACGAGGCCCGGGCCGAGTTCACCAAGAGCATGGTGCTGAAACTCGCCTACACCGAGGACGAAGAGACGCTGCGAAAACTGGACGCGGTGAGCCTCATTTTGAAGCGCCATAAGGGGCCGTGCCCGGTGTACATGAACGTCCGCGACCCGAACGGCAAACAGGTGCAGTTGAAGCTCAGTGACGAGTTTCGTGTTAACCCGGCCGCACTGAAGCTCGAAGAACTGGAGATGCTGTTGGGGCCGGGCGCGATCATTTTCTCGCGGTAGGGCACCGGTATGCCGGTTACGGTCGAATTCTTGACGCCCGCCGACTTGCGCGACGTCCTGCGCGGAATGGCTGCGGTGTCCGTTTTGCACGGGGAATGCGACCACACGTTCCGTGTGGTGGGTAGCACCGCGGTGGCTCGATGGGGGGATTTTGCCGGGAACAGTGGCCACTTCCTGTTCCACCCGACCGGGAGCGTGATCCTCGGCTTTGACCACGAGTCACCGATGAGCCCCCACGCGAACACCGGGCGGAACGATTTCCGCGCGTGGCCCGGTGTGTACGAATCGCTCCCCGAGTCGTTGATGGCCGCGATCCGTGCGAACCCCTTCGAGCCCGAGTTCGATCTCCGAGAGGTCACGTTCTGTTTGTGGAATCAGACCGTTACCAAGTGTTGGCAGAAAGGACACATCGAGTACCCGGAACGAGATTACGGGGACGCGGATGGCGAAGGGTACATCCTGGGCTGGCTGTGTAACTATTTCCGCGACTTTGTTGGTGAGTTTCGGGAAACGTACAAATGGGTCTTAGATACGGGAGCCGTTGCGGAGTTGCTTTCGGGTGACGAAATCACGCGCGAGTGCGTCCGGCTATTGGGACCGGATCGCGATTCGGACGCGGTTGTTACGGAACTCGCGGCGATGGGGTTCCGCATCGTCTGAGTCGATGAGCCTTACGCGGTCGGTTCGGAGATGGTGCGAGCGTAGCGCGCGAGGAGCATCTGCACGGCCTGAATCGTTTGCCACTCGGCGAACCCGATCCGCACCTCGGTGCCGTCCTCGTTCGCGTCAATGTTCTCGACGGCCGTGGTCAGCCCCTTGTGCAGATAGTCCAGGATTTCGGCGAGGCGAGCGGCTTGCGACGGTGTGAGTTTCTGCGGGAGCGGCGGGACGTCGTCGTCGAACGCAGTCCACCCGCCCGCCGGGGGCGGGGACGGAGCGACCGTGCGCTGGCTGTCGGCCACCGAGACGCGCCCGGACGCGGCCTGGAGCTCGTCGGCCCGGATCGTTTGCACCTGCCCGCCCGCGTTGTTGGCGGGCACGGCGGCCTTGCGTGCCGCGATCTCTTCCATCGTCCCGAAGAGCAACATGCTCCGGCCGATCGAAACTTGATCGCCGGGGCGCAGGCGCCGGATCTGGACCGCGGTGCCGTTCACCCGCGTGCCGTTCGTACTGTCGAGGTCCGTCAGGATGATGTCGTTGTCTTCGACCTGCACCTTGGCGTGGAACCGGCTGACGCGCTCGTCGTTGAGTCGAAGGCCGTTGCCCTCTTCCCGGCCGATCGTGACGGGGATGGGCAGGTCTTTGTAGACCCGGCCCTTATCGACCCCTTCGAGAACCAGGAAGGTAACGGTGCGCATTGAAAGGATCCTGTGCCAGCGCCCAGACCCGATTAGAAGCGGGAGGCCCGATGGATGTGGTATAGCACAACCAATTCGGGCCGGGCGTAAAAACCACGGATGGGATGTTCGTCCCTACGGGTTATTGTCCGCGTTTCAGGCGGGCGTGTCAATTTCACCGTGGGCACAGCCATTTCAACCCACGGGCCTTCAGAAAACAAGGCTTCACGCGCCGGAATTACGACGTGCCGCACGCGACCTAATCATTCACTTTAAACGACGTGAACATCCGGCGGACGACCGCACTGTCGTGCGCGATGTTTTTCGCCCGGACGCCGTACACGTAGAGCCGCGGGCGCCCGCCCTCGGTCACGAGGATCAGCCACTCGACAACCTTCCCGCGCGGCGAATCCATGTGGACCTCGATCCCCCACGCATTTTTGAACCGGATCTCGGCTTCCTTGGTGACGGTGCCCTCGAGTCGCGCCTTTTCGCGATCCAGTTCGGTCCGAATCGCGGAGGCGGTGAAAACTTTGTCCTTATCGGCCGCGATCGACGCGGCGAACCCCGGGTCCAGGTCGCCCCACGCCAGCCACGCGGTCGAGCGCGTGTACCACCCTTCGGAGGTGAATCGCTTTCCGCCGGTGATCGACTCGGCCGTGCTCGCGCCCGTGTCCTCTTCTGTGGGGCGCCCGGGGAGCAGAACGGAACACGAACCGTCGGGCGGAGTGTACTCTGTCCACCCGCGCTCCGACACGCGCCCGGACCCGTACCCGAGAGCGGCGACCGTCAACCCCATTACCACGACCGTGATCGCCAGCGCCGCAACGATCACGATCGTGACCAGGACGGCGCGCGGTTTCGCGCTTGTGTGCGGCGCGGCGCGGCGCGCCCTCGGCTTCGGGGGCACGTCTTCGTCGAGCGAGAGCGGCCGCGGCTCGACCAACTTCGCGACCGGGATGACGGGCGCCGGCGGTTCCGGTGTGTGGGGCGGACCGGGAGGTGCGAGGGCCGGTTCAACGACCGTAGGTGTCACGGGAAGTGCGGTCACCACGGCCTGGCACCACGGGCACAGGGTCGGCCTGCCGAGCGCTTCGTCGGGCACCTGGAACGGCTTATCGCAACTGGTGCAGTGGACCGGAACGAACATGCGTCGCCCTGTTACTCGGTGGAGCGCGGGCGCGGTGCCCGCTAATACGACGAGAACGCCGACATGATGGGTGATGGTTACACGGGAAATTCGCCGGAACCGCTCCCGCTCGGTCAACGGATCGAGTTCCGGTGGTGCGTTAGCGCAAGAGCTTAGCAGCTTTCACGACGTACTGGGCGCCGCTCCCGACGGTCGCCGCGAGCATCGCCCAGAGCAGCACCCGTTGCACCGGGGTCAGCACCGCGAGCACGTCCGCCGTGCCCGGAAGCGTGTCGAGCCAGCGGATGAGTAGCACGCCGATCAGCACGGCGCACTGGAGCGCCATCTTCAATTTGCCGAACCAGTCCGCGCCGAATTTCTTGCCCGTGGCTTCTACCATTCCGCGGATGCCCGTCACCAGCAACTCGCGGCACACCACCACCGTCACCATCCACGGATCGATGCCGGCGGGCTCCACGGGGATCAGATAAATGAACGTCCCGCACACGAGGACCTTATCGGTCAGCGGATCGAGGTTGCGCCCCACGAGCGTGAGCGGACCGTACTTTCGTGCCCACCACCCGTCCAACCAGTCGGTCGCGGTCGCGACGAGGAAGACGACGAGGCCCGCGAGCCACGCGCCGTGAACAATGCACGCGAACAGCACCACCGCGAGCGGGACGCGGGCGAACGAAAGCAGGTTAGGGGCGTTCAGAAGTGATTCGGGCACGGGAGGCGCGGACATGGGATACCCTATCAACGGCCGAAGCGACGGGCGCGGGATCATTGTCGCGAATGAGAGGAGAAACGACACCGGCCGCAGAGCGCGTCTGCGGCCGGAGTGCGTGGGCGGCTCTTACAACTCAGTCCAGTAACGGCTCACTTGATCGGTTCGATCGGAGGGGGGGCCGGTGCGCCGCGCCCCTTGTCTTTTCCAGTCTTTAGTTCACCGACTGGAGCTGAGGCCGGTTGAGGAGACGTTTTGGGTGAATCCCCGCAACCCGCAAGCACGAGGACCGGTAGGACGAACATTGCGGCGGCCAGAAGTCGACGGATAAACACGGGTAACCACCTCAGGTGCGGAATAAGAACGGTTTAAGGAGGACGGGGCAAAAGAGCCCTGTCCTCCGGGTTGTGATTGATCGTTGGCGGATCAGTTGTTCTCGGTCAGCACGTAGCCGTCGGCGCGACCAGCGATAGCGCGGTAGGCGGCGGTGCTGATGCCTTTACGGAGCCCTCTGACGGAGCCGTCGCCGAACGAGAACAGTACGATCCCTCCAGTGTGGCGGCTCGAGAACGTGTACCATTGGGACGAACTGGCGTCCTGGAGGCCCCACGCGACCGGCATCCCGCTGGCCCCGAACCAGGCCATGTGGAAGTCGCGGGTGATGCCGTTCCCGCCCAGTGTCTCGCCGAAGGCCAGGGTGTTCGATGTGCCGTCGGAGATGTCGGTCAGCTTCGTCTTCGAGTTTACGTAGTAGATGCCGGGGTAGAGGCGGTAACTGTCGTTGGCGAGCCCCATGTAGCCCCCGAGCCCACCCGCACAACCGATGTAGTTACCGGCCCCCGGCTGCCGGGCGGCCATCGTACCGGTCAGATCGTAGATGTAGTCGATGCACACACTACCTGTGTTGAACGTGTTTGTGCAGTTATCGCCTGCGGCGTAGAAGTCGATCATTCCGGACGACGCGTTCTGGTTCGGGTTGTCCGACGGGCACTCGTAGGTCTTGATCTGGACCTGGGTTCCCGGGAGCGGGCCGGTCTGGTTGCCGTCCGAGCTGTACGGAGCCGTGCTGTACGCCCACGGAGCGACAGTCGAGGGCGTCGTAAAGTACGCCTGCGGGAACTGCTTGAATACGTTGTCCTGCTCCATGTAGGGCAGGATGAAGGCCATTGTGCTGGCCTGCGATCCGGGGTACGAGGAATACGTCCCGAAGTTGGTGCCGCCCACGATGCCACCCGTCGGGAGAATCCCGTTCCCCGATTCGTAGTTCATCGCAGCGAGACCAATCTGCTTGAGATTGTTGCTGCACTTCATCCGGGCCGCGGCCTCGCGGACCTTCTGGACGGCGGGGAGCAGCAGTCCAATGAGGATCGCGATAATCGCGATCACCACCAATAACTCGATCAGCGTGAATGCCTGTCGGGAACGTTTCTGCGTGCGCCTCATGGGGCACTCCTCGAGAAAGAGGAACAAAAAATGGAAAATACTCGTCAACGGTTTTGCGAACTTTGGCGCAACTGCGAGTAACTGCGACCTAATACCGTTTAACGAACGAATGAGAGGTATCGCGGCCTCAACGGAACTAAACCGGGTTAGGAAAGAGTGAGCAAAAAACCGTGAGGAATCGGTTCGGAGAACGAGTGAGCCGCGAGTGGAATTAGTTGTAACCGAGGGGTGGAGCACAAGCAAGTGAAATTCCTACGAGTGCGCTGATGATTTTTGAAAGGCTGTGTTTCACAATGAATCGACAGCCGATCACGGTTTGGCCACTCGCCCGATTATGACCTCGTTTTGTCGGCTTCGAGTACCCGCTTCCAACGGTCGCCGGTGCTGGTGGCCCACGGGCGACCGGCCGCGCGGTCCGTTGAGGAAGGCGGATACAGTCACGGCTCGACTCACACGAGCTATCGGCCCGTCACGCACCGATTACCGTGGAGACGGGCCTGTCCTAACTTCATTTCCGTCATGCAACCGGCTACGAAGCCGTTAGCGGCGGCGCGAGAACAGGCGGTACGGTCGATCGAAGTACCCGATGCGCTGCGGTGGGGATTGGGCCGCGGGGACGGAAGGGGCACCGGGGGCGTACCCGACGACGGTAGGGGTCGGGGGCCGCTGACCGTCGCTCGGAAGCGGGTGAACCACGTGAGCGCCGTCGGTACCGATCCAGGGTGCCGGCGGCCGCGGGCGGTCGCTCCCGCGGAGGGCCGTGCCCGGGATCGGGGTCCACAACTGCGGCTCGCCCCACCCCCGCCCGGCCAGCGGCGGGTGCCGGTCGATGTAGGGGTTCCGTGACCGGTCGTAGAAGAGGTCCTGCGCGTAGGTCGCTCGGGGCCGCGCGGTCTTCGCGTCGACCAACCCCGCGTGGACCAGTGCCTCCACCACGATCTGCACGCAGACGTACTCGTGACCGGGGCCGACCGGCTTGCCCACGAACCGCGTCACGATCGGGTTCCGCGCGCGGAACAGGGTGAGTTGCGCGGCGAAGCTCGGCAGGTTGTACTTCCCGCCCTCGGCCATCGCCGCGAACTCGGTCAGCCGGCGGTCCTGCTCCGGCGTCAGCGGCGTCTCGCGCTGCCGCACCCAGATGTGGCCCGCGTACAAGTTCATGCAGTAGTCCAGCGGCGTGACCCGCGTAAAGGGGGTGAAGCTGAACCCCGACTCGAGCACCCCGGGCCGGCCGTCCGGCATCGTGACGACCAGCGCGCAGTGGCCCGGCTTCCCGCTCCGGGCGAACACGTACAGGACGTTGAACACCGGGTCGGGGTCGCTGAGGAGCAGAACGTCGCCCGCTTTCGGGGCGTACTTGACCGCGGCCCCCCGCGGCACCGTGTTGAGATCGACCGCGGGGCAGTAGAGGTACCCGGACGGGGCTTCCGCCGGGACGTAAATGGGCGGGTAGGCCTTCGGCCCGAGCGGGTCGGCTCTGGCCCCGCCGAAAACATCGACGCCCGGAGCGAGAGCCAGAGTGAGAACGAGCGTCGGGACCATCGACCTACTCCTAAACGTTCCGTCGAACTGCTCCGGCTTCGAGTCACCTCTCAGCATTGCACTTACACCCCCCGCGGTAAACCGCCGTCACCGCTCGGTAAACTCCGAACCAGAGGCCCCCACCCGCCCACTCCTAAAAATCGTTACCACGCATCTCGGCACCGCCGCCGCTCTCACCCCGGCAACCGGACTCTCTATTCGGCAAGACGCACGTCTTATGGAATTGACCGCTTGCCTTATCGCCGTGGCGGACCCGTAAACGGTTCACCTACTTCGAGGGGTTGAAGGCGGAGCCGGCACGAGAAAGTACCCGCGCTGAAAGAAGGGTGTGGTCACTGGTACCGGGAACGGACGAAGCCGAGACCGACCGCGAGGGCGGCGCGACACGATTCCGGTGTCGCGAATCGGAACAGTGGCTCGACGAGCGGTGTCGCGAGCTGAGCCGACTTCGCTGCGAGTAAGGAGACAAAGTGGCCCCGCGCGTTTGGCACGCGGACTGAGCCGAGTGTGAAATCGGCCCTACGGACGGCTCATCCCCACGAAACTGCCGTCATTGTCGCGGGCCAGTGCCCAGAGAAACGCGCCGACCTCGACGCTGTCGAAGTAGAACCCGACCGCGTTGATGCGGACCTTCGACTGGCCCGCGACCGGGCGGTTCCAGGTGCGGTCGAGTGTGTCGCGCACGTGCCGGCCCAGGATCGTGCCCTGCTCCGTTTCCGAGAGCGGCGGGTTCGCGCGCTCCTGGGCTGGAGTGAGCCCCGGGCCGCTCGTCGGGAGCCCGTCGGAAAACAGGTAGATCGTATCGAGCCCGGTGGTGCGCAGCGCGAACGCCTTCTCGAACGCCGCGAACACGTTCGTGTCGTCCACCGGCTTCACTTTGAGTAGCGCGGTCCGCACGCCCTCGACCGATTTCTCACCGTCGTAGGACTGCCACTCGCCGTCGTCGAACAGCCACTTCGCCGAACTCGAAAACACGATCACCTGGTACCGCTCCAGCGTGGGGATGCTCCGCATCACCTTGCACACCGTCTCGATCACCAGGGGCCACTTGGTGCTGTCGAGGGTTTGCAGGTCGCGCTTGCCCATGCTCCCGGACATGTCCACGAGGAACACGGCCCTCTTACCGGTCATCGCGACTCCGGCGAACCGCGACTCGGAGTCCTTCTGGAACTTGTTGTACTTGTCGGCCAGTTTCGCTTTATCGCCCTGGAGGTCGATGATGGTGACGTTCGCGTCGTCGACCTTCCTGGTGAGGTCTTTGATCTGCGCGCGGGCAGTACCGAGTTCTTCGCCGGCTTTGGCAGCGCCGGCCTTTGCCGCGGCCAGTTCCTCGGCCAGTGCCTTCGCCGCTGTTTGAGCCGCGGCGAGTTGCGCGTCCAGTTCCTTTTGTGTCGCGCGGAGCCGGGCCTCGAGGTCCGTGAGCTCCTTTTGCGCGGAGCTCATGCGGGTTTCCATCGCGACGCGCTCGTCGTCCTTGGTCCGCACGAGCCGCTGGAGCCCGTCCACCTGGGTCGCGGTGGCGGCGTCCTTCTTCGTCAGCGATTCGATGTCCTTTTGCCGCTTCTTGAGCAGCAGGTCCGCGTCGGTCATCTCCGCGCGGGCGGTGGCGAGTTCTTTGGCAGTCGCGCCGGCCTTCTTCTCGATCGCGGCGAGGTCGAGTTGGGTTGCGTCGAGGCGCTCTTGGGCCGCTTTCGCCTCGTCGCGTGCTACCGCGAGCTTGCGCCCGGTTTCGTCCTTCTCGGTGCGCGCCAGTTTGAGTTGGTCCGCGAGTTGACGCGCTTCGTCCATTAACTTGAGGCGCACGCCCTCGAGCTCGGTGAGGGCCGCGGCCAATTTTCCGCGCTCGGCCTGTTCGGACGTGAGTTTCAGCTTGGTCGCGTCGAGGGCGCCCAGCGCCGCGGCGAGTTTTTTATCGGTGTTTTCCAGGTCCAGGAGCGCGGTGCGGTTCGCCTTCGCGCTCTCGGTGGCCATGCGGCTGTTGAGGAGGAACAGGAGCGTGACGCAGCCGAGCGCGCAGCAGAACACGTCCAGCATCCACATGCTGACCAGGGTCGGCTGCTTGTGGCGAACGCGCATAGCTCCTCCTCGGCGAGTGGGTCAACCGCCGGCCCGCGGGGCGACGGGCTTCTTCGCGGCTTCGGTGAACGCGGTCGAATCCTTCGGCAGCGGAATCACACTATCCAGGTGCGCGCGGGGCAGGTTCTCGGCGAGCCAGCGCGGGACGAGCGCCGCGGTCGCGGTGGCCACCGCGTTCGGGGGCAGGATCTCGACCGCGGTGCCCTCGGGCGTGTTCGCGTGGACCGCGCGCACGAACCCCGGGAGCCGGGCGGCCGCGTCCGTCAGCCACACCGCGCGCGGCGGCTCGGCCAGCCCGATGCCGGAGACGAAGTCGCGCACCGAATCCCCGGTCAGGCGCGCGAGCGCGCTGCAATGGGCTTCGATCTCCTCCGGCTGTTGCAGCACGTCCTGGAACCAGTGGGCGGTGCGCACGGTGAGGCTCATGCGCTGCCCGGCGCGGGCGCGGTCGAGGGCCTCGTCGAGTTGCTCGAAGAGCGCCTGTTCCGCGTCGGCGGAGTCGCGCGGGTCGCGCCGGCACAACCGGACGCACCGGTCCGAGATCCCGTCGAGGAGCCGGTCCTTCCACGCCTTGACCGACAACCGCGGCCACACGGCCGAACCGACCATGCGGACGAGGTCGCGTTCCACGGAAACGAGCGCGGCGGAGCAGGCGAACTCGTCCGCGTCAACCACGATGACCGCACCGGGACCGCCGGACGCGGGCCGGAGCGGGACCACCCAGTCCGCCCCGGCGGATTCGGGCGCTGCGGGCTTCCCGGTCAGCAGCGCTCCGGCGCGGTCCGCGGCGAGCGCCAGCGCGCCGACTGCGGTGCCTTTTAGCGGGAACTTGGCACGCACGGCGGCCGCCCCCACGCGCGCGACCTGGGCGGGGCCGAGATACACCGGCAGCGAGAGCACCACAGAATCCGATTCGTTCGCGACGGGTCCGCGCATCCGCTCGAAGACGATGCCGAGTGCGGATTCCGCGTTCAGCGTGTGCCGGCCGAGTTTCCACTCGCGCGCTTGTCCGAGAGCCGGGAGAAAGCTGGAGCAGACGCTGTGCGGCGCCTTTCGGCACAACGCGACGCCCGCGCGCCCGACTTCCGGGGTGCGCCGGTCGCCGGCGATGAAGAGCGCGAGTTCCGCGTCCGGTTCGTCGAGGACGAGCGTGCGCGGCTTGCCGCCGACCGCTTCCGCCAGCGCGCGGCTCGCGGTGAGGTCGATACCAACCGACCGCGCGCGGTCGTGAACGGGAGTTTGCTTACGGGACCACAGCATTCGGACACCGTTGTTGGAATCGTTGCCGGTCGCGACCCGTCCGTGGGCACCCGCGCCACTCACACGCCCGCGTGTTCCGTTGCCGGATCGTAGAGCCGCAGGAGCAGGTGCTCCTGGCAGTACTGCTGCGCGTCCGTGACGAGCGTCTCTTCGGCCCGCTGCACCATGTGTACGAAGTACATCAGGGCCAGACTCAGGACGAGCGCCACGAGTGTGCAGTCGAACGCGATCTTCAGTTGGTCCTTCGCCTGGCGGGTGAACTCCGCGATGTCGGGATCGTTCGCGCCGAACGCGCCGCCGAGCCCGCGGACCGTGCCGACGAACCCGATCGCCGGGATCGCCCACGCGAGGTAGTGGACCGTGGACATCCCCGTGACCAACCGCGACAACTCGACATCGGCCTGGTTGCGGACCACTTCCCCCACGTCGGTCGCGGACTTGCTGATCGCGAACTTGCCCAGGCCGAGCCGGATCATGTTGGCCAATACGAACGGCCGACCCGCGGTGACTTGTTCCACTTTTCGCGCGAGCGGGCGGGCGTCTTCCGGCAAAATCCGCGCCCCCTCTTCGGTGGGCAGCAGTTCCAACCCGAACGCCCGGCGCTGGCGCAACACTTCGCGGTACCGGCTCTGCAGAATGAGGGTTGCCCACACCGCGCAAACGTAACAGAGTACCTGCTCGAACCCGAGGAGCAACCGGCCCAGGCGCTCCGGCGTCCACCGGGCCGCGAGTTCCTCGCGCGATTCGGGGCTGCCCATGATTTGCCACAACGGGGCGATCACCGCGCCGACAATGAGCAGCGCGATCACGAGCAGGAGCCACTCGCGCGCGGGGCGGTGGGACGCGGGTATCGACATCAACCGTCCCCCAAACTCGGAACCGCGCGACCACCGGACCGCGCAACCACAGAGCGATATTGTCGGTCCCCAACTGTCGGGCCGCAAGCACCTGTGTACCGAACGTGCCGACATGTTAAGCTGAGCGGCCGAGAACCTGGCCCCCAACCTCCCCAGCCTCTACCCGCGCCGGCCCTGTCAGCGGAATTTCCACGTGGACCGGCTACGAAGGAAGGGGAACCGAGTCAGAAGGCACCGGCTTTAAGCCCCTCCCTTTTTAGGGGAGGGGTTGGGGAGAGGTTCTTCTATCCAACTTTACGGAGAAACACTCACCGTGCGCCATTTACTCTCCGCGCTCTTCGCACTCGCCGCACCTCCCCTATTCGCGGCCGACACCCCGAAATTCAAAACCCAGGAAATCGATACCGGCCTGAAGATCGGTTACGCCGTCATCACCGCGGACATTGATGGCGACAAGAAACTCGACATCGCGGTCGTCGATCAGCACAAGATCGTGTGGTACCAGAACCCCGGTAAACCGGACGCGCAGTGGAAGAAGCACGTCATACTCGACGGCAAGACGCGCCCGGACAACGTGTGCATCGCGGCCATCGACATTGACGGCGACGGGTTACCGGAACTCGTGGTCGGCGCCGCGTGGAAGCCGTTCGACACCGCGAACGCGGCGCAACTCGTGTGGCTGAAGCGCGGGAAGAGCGTCACCGACGAGTGGACGATGCACGAGCTGCCGTGCGACGAACCGACGGTTCACCGCGTCCGGGTGTTCGATATTGATGGCGACGGCAAACCGGAGATCGTTCACGTCCCGCTGATGGGGCGCGGGTCGAGCGCGAAGGGTAATTGGACCGACGGCAAACCCGCGCGCATTATTGCGCTCAAAGTTCCCGCGAAAGAACCGGAGAAGAAGGGGAACTGGAAGACGGAAGTGCTCTCGGAAGAACTGAACGTGTGCCACAACTTCTGTTTGGACAACGAGGTGTTCTCAACCGAAGGGCGTGGACCGCATTTTCTGGCCCAAATCCTCGTGACGAGTTATGAGGGCGTTCATCGACTCACGCGGGCGAAGGACACGTGGACAACGACCAAGATTGGGGCCGGCAACCAGGCTAACCCGAAGAGTAATCGCGGGGCGAGCGAGATCAAGGTCGGCCGCGTCGGGGCAGGCATCGGCACAATTGCGACAATCGAGCCGTGGCACGGGAACCAAGTTGTCACGTACACTCCGCCGGCGCGAGCGGGCGAGAAATTGTGGGAGCGGCACGTTATCGACGAGCAACTCCGCTGGGGGCACGCGGTCTGGTTCGCGGACCTCGACGGCGACAAGGTCGATGAACTCATCATCGGCGTGCGCGACGACCCGAACCCGAAGATGGGCGACACCTTCAAGGAGCGCCGCGGGGTGCGCGTCTACAAATGCACCGACGGCAAAGGCGCGCGGTGGGAGCGGACGATTCTGGACGACGGCGGAGTGGCAGTCGAAGACCTGACCGCGGCCGACCTCGACGGCGACGGCAAGGTTGACATCATCGCCGTGGGCCGCGCGACCGGGAATTGCCGCATCTACTGGAACCAGGGGAAGTGACTTCAATGGGACGGGCCGCCGGAATCATCCGGCGGCCCGCGGTGCGTATCAGTTCGGAATCACCTCGAACACTAACTCCGGCGCGTACCGCCGGCTAATAGCCGACGCCACTTCGCTGCGCAGGAACCCGGCCGCTCGCTCTAGTGCGCCCACCACGGCTTCGCGGTCGAAGTCGGGCGGCACGCCCACCAGTACCCGCAACCGGCCCGAGTGCGGGGCCGGCTCCACCGCGACGACGCCCGCGGCCTGTATCGCCGGGTCGCCGCAGGACGCGAACGCGCCGTGGAGCGCGTCCCGGGCCTGTCGGCACAGTTGCTGTGACTTGCGGCCCGCCTGTTTCGGGGCGTTCCACGGCTTCGCGTGGAACTCTTTGGGGTCGCTGCCGTCCTCGGGGCTGATGTCACCCGCGAGGTTCTGAAATTCGTCTGCTTTCTGTCGCCTCCGGCTCATCGGAGTCGCCTCGGATTGAAGGGAAAGTCGTAACACGCGACGCCACGTGAACGGTGATCGCAATAGGACGCATGGGACACCTCCTTCCGGGCGGACAGGATCATTGGGGCAGTGGTTCGGACACACAACGGGCCGCCGAGGTTCGCCGGCGGGTGCGTTCCGGGGCACTGGGAAGCGACTCGCTTTCACTGTGTTCAGAGAGGGACCGCTTTGATTTGGGGAAACTCTCTTCAAGCACGTTGAGTGTAGTCTTGCGTCCTCAAGGGTAGATTCGTCGATTAATAGGTCAAGTTGTCACGTTTGCGGTTGAAAATTTAAGGGGTGTAATCAACCGGAATGACCACCAAAACGGGATTTGGCGATTTAAGATTGGTTTTTCTCCCTCCCCGTGCTTCTTGCACTTCAATTTCGACACTCACAAGGTATAAGCCGGGCTCGCCCTCGAACTCAAGCCGGCACTTCGCGATGGGATTGGATTCTGTGAAATGGATCAGCCCATCAGTAAGTTCCCCGTTGATGGTCAATCTCGCTTCGGTGGAGTTCTTTTTCGTGGCCAGCTTAGCCAGGTAAGTAATCGGTGGTTTAAAATTATCGAATGCCGATTCGGTTAATAAAGCCAAATCGCGTTTAATGGTTTGCCAATTTACAATCACTGAATTCACTTTCGCAATATCGCTCTTGGAAACCTTGCCCAAATCGAAAGTGGCGACTGGATACGCTATATTAGGCTCATTCGGTTTCGCGTTCAGCACTCTAAAAGTGGAGCCGCTCATGTAGCGGGTTCCACCTTGGTGTTTCAGAGAGTTGCCGGAAAAGTTATCGAGCCGAGCTAGTGGGAGATCACTGTCATCCGTAACGGGCACACCTTTTTTTTCGTCTGCGTTCTTCGGCGTTTCGGTGGCTGAGATGGGGCGGAATGCCACAAGAACGGTAGCAGCTACTACCACAACGAAGA
Source organism: Gemmata palustris (assembly GCF_017939745.1). Classification (NCBI taxonomy): domain Bacteria; kingdom Pseudomonadati; phylum Planctomycetota; class Planctomycetia; order Gemmatales; family Gemmataceae; genus Gemmata; species Gemmata palustris. Next base: position 6,729,987 of record NZ_JAGKQQ010000001.1, read on the forward strand.
GGATGCCGCCGGCGACCACAAGCCACTTGAATCGCGTCAGGCCGGTTTTAATTTGATTGTTAACCAGTTCGGCCTTTTGTTCCCGCGTTAGGCTTGACATGTCTGGTGTGTATTGCCCTAGCAATTCGCGAAGCATTTCCAGGCGTTTATTAGCATCAGTCACGTCTTTTAAGGCTACGTATCGATGTCTTCTCCACAGCCCATAGCACGTTACAAATCCAGCGACGAGACACGCGAAAACTGCGTAGGGAGTGTCGATGTTGGGAACGATCTTCCACATCTCACCCATCGCAAATGACTCCAAGAATTGTTGCGTTTTGTTTAAGCATCGCCGATCCGTATCCCGCTGCAAGGTCGGTTGTCCTCGCGGAAATGCCCTCGTGAGGAAAAATCACCACTTTTCGGTATGTCTGTTACACTTTGCCCACCATCCGCAGCAGCAGTGATTCAGGGCAGCGTCGCTAGCGCCCTTTGCGACCCTCGGGGCTGACGTCACCCGCGAGGTTCTGGAACTTGTCCGCCTTTGCCTCTCGGCTCAATCGAAAGCGCCGCGGATTAAGGTCGTACCGTGCGGGCACTAATCGCAATGACGCGGCGCGGCCCCGGCGGGACGAGATTCGGACGCGCGCGGGGACACAACCCGGGCCAACAGGTTCACGCGCGCGACGGGAACGCGCGCCGTGTATACAACAACGTGCGTTCTGCTCTCCACGAAAGGAAGTGCGATGAAGCCGCGCCTGTTCACCCCCGGACCCACGACCGTTCCCGAAGAGACGCTCCTCGAACTCGCGCGCCCGGTGACCTACCACCGAGCGGCGGAAGCAAAAGCGATCCTCGCGGAAGTCAGCGAAGACCTGAAGTACGTGTTCCAGACCGCGCAACCGGTGTTCACGCTCACGTGTTCCGGTACCGGCGGCATGGAAGCGGCCGTCAGTAACACGCTCGCGGCCGGTGAGAAAGCGATCCTCTGCACCGCGGGGCGCTGGGGCGAGCGCTGGCGCGGCATCCTGAAGGCGTTCGCGGCCAACATCGTGCCGGTCGAGGTTCCTTACGGCAAGGCGGTCACGCCCGAGATGCTGGCAAAGGCGCTCGCCGACAACCCCGACACGAAGGTGGTGTTCACCACGCTCAGCGAAACGAGCACCGGCGTCGGGCACGACCTGGAAGCGTTCGGCAAGGTCGTGGCCAAGACCGACGCGCTCCTCGCCGTGGACGGAATCAGTGGCGTCGGCGCGATGGAGTGCCGGATGGACGCCTGGGGCCTGGACGTGGTCGTGACCGGCTCGCAGAAAGCCCTCATGATGCCGCCGGGTCTGGCGTTCGTGAGCGCGAGCGAAAAGGCGTGGAAGAAGATTGACGCGACGCCCGTCCGCAGCTTCTACCTCGACATCCGGCGCTACAAAAAGTCGCTGGCGGAAAGCGACACGCCGTTCACCCCGGGGAACACGCTCATCAAGGCGCAGCGCGTGAGCCTGAAGCGCATCCGCGCCGAGGGCATCGAGAACCTCTGGGCGCGCCACAACCGGATCGCCGCGGCGTGCCGCGCGGGGGTCGAGGCACTGGGGCTCAAGGTGTACGCCGAGCGCCCCAACAGCGCGCTGACCGTGATCGCGGTCCCGCAGGGCGTGGACGGTACCGCCACGCTGAAGGCGCTCGAAAAGAAGTACGGCTACAAGCTCGCCGACGGCCAGGACACGCTCAAGGGTCACATCTGGCGCCTCTCGCACATGGGCTACACCGACTCGTTCGACGTGCTCGGTGCGCTGAGCGCGCTGGAACTGGTGCTCCTCGAAAGCGGCTTCAAACTCGAAGCCGGTGCCGGGGTCGCCGCGTTCCAGAAGGCCTACGCGACCGGGAAGTAAAGAGGTGTGGTAAGATGGTTCGGGAGGCATCCCGAACCATTTTTGCTTTCAGGAGGTCGCGATGTCCGACGTTCCGCTGGACAACAAAACGCTCGCCGCCCTCATCGCCCAGAATCGCCTTGTGGCTGTGACCGACGTCGAGGGGCAGATCGTCGGGTACTTCGCTCCGGCCCTTTCGCGCGAAGAAATGGCGCGTCGGCACCTGGGACTTCCCGACCCAGAAATCGTGCGCGCGCAACGAGAGAAACCCGAGAAGACGTACACAACCGCTGATGTCAAAGCGTACCTCGGTTCTCTGGAGAGCCGGGGATGAGGTACACCGTCGTTTGGCGGGAAACGGCCCTCCAGCAACTTGCCGAGATCTGGATGGGAGCCACGGACCGCGAAGCAGTGAATCGTGCAGTCGATAACGTGGACGCGGAACTGCTCGACGACCCGGATCAAAAGGGCGAAGATTATTTCGGCGATCGTTACATTCTTAATTCCGTAATTTGGGCGCTGTATCACGTAATTTCCGACGATCTGATGGTTCACGTTCTGCAAGTCGGGCGCATCGGAATTGATCGACCCCACGAAAACACACCTTAAACCCACTGTTCAAGCGATAGCCGGAATCGCTCATGCCGCTCGTCTATGAGCCTTATGCCGAACAGGTGAAGGTTTGGCCCAAAGACGGGCGGCACATCCTCGCGCAGTACGACGACGAGAGCATCATCGTTTATCAGGCGTATAACCCGACCATCGGGCGGTACGCGAGCGCCTGCGGGCACTTCGGCGACGGTTTCAGCTTTTCGCGGATGAGTTGGGTGAAGCCGAACTTCCTGTGGATGATGTACCGCTGCGGGTGGGGCACGAAGGAGAACCAGGAAGTCACCCTCGCGCTCCGACTGCGGCGGGCGTTCTTCGACTCACTCCTCGAAAGTGCGGTTCCCTCCACTTGGGACCGCGAGCAATTCGCCACATCCGAAGACTGGTCGCACGCGGTGGGGCGGTCGTCCGTGCGACTGCAATGGGATCCGGATCACCACCCTTCTGGCGCGAAACTCGATCGGCGCGCGATTCAACTCGGCTTGCGCGGCCCGGTCCTCCGAGCGTTCGCCACAACGGAATTACTGGAAGTAATCGACCTGACCGAGTTTGTCGCGGAACAGCGCGAGGTGTTATCATCGCGCGGAACGGCTGGTATTCTCGCCCCGCGCGAGCGGGTGTACGTTCCAGATGATCCCGCGATTGCAACCCGGTTGCGATTGGCGAACTGGTCACAACCCGAGAGAGATTGAACTCCAGCAAACGGTGGAGGTCCATGAGCCTCGATATCTCGGTAGGCACGTTGGCGTGGTGCGTGGAAAATGGAGAGTTAGACGGTGCAGAGTGGGCAGCACGCGACATGCGCGAGATCAACCGTGTGCTCGCCACACGAGGGTTGACTGTACACGCTGAACCACACAGCTTGCCGCCGTTACGCGACCGCTGTCGGCTTCACGGGATGCCGTACTCGTGGATTCACTATTTGCGCCGAGCTTATGCTTACGCGCGTCAAGCCCCGCATGCGTTCGTCCCGCTCCCCTACGACTCAGATGCGACCAGCGACGAGTGCCTCGACCGTGAGATGTCGAAGTTCGATTCTCACCTGATCTGCCATTCAGATTGCGACGGGTATTACGTGCCCGTCGACTTTTTTGAACCACTTCACGACGAGCACCTCGTCGGTGAGGTGCTGGGATCTAGTCAAGGGGCCATGCGGGAACTCATATTCGTGGCGCCGTTGATCGAAATTCATCTTCATAACGCCCACTTATCTAATGCAATTGCTGAAAGAATCGCGAATGAAGACGCCGGAGCGCTTTACATCGAGCGGCAGGTGTGGTTGCAGCTCTACGAAGCGTTTCGGTTGAGCATCGAGTACGGCGCAGCGGTGAAGTTCTGCTAAACGCTCACGGCACGAACCAGTAATACACCGCGCCCGTGACCGCGGTGCCGACCACGAACAGGATCGCGCCCCACTTCCCGCGGCTCTTGAGCGACCACCACATGACCAACCCCGTCGCGGAGATGATGAGCAGCAGAACGCACGTCCCATCGATCACGAAGCTCCACACGCGCCCGGTGCGCTTCACCTCGTTGCTCATGTTCCCGCGGTTCCCGCGGTGCAGGTCGGTCATCACGATCGCCCACCCCTGGTAGGTGGACGCGACCTCTGTTGTCGCGCTCTCCACATCAATCGTCGCGACCGTTTCACCGCCGGCGCGCTTGAACTCCACCTTGATCTGCGGGCGGTCATTGTCGTCCTTCACGAACACGAAGGAACTCAGCTCGCCGCGCACGTCGAACTCCTTGCGCAGCGCCTCCACCACCGCGAGTTTCTCCTCGCCCGTTGCCTCACCAGAGGACTCGGACGGGATCGGGAGCTTCCCGCCGGGCATTTTGTCCCGCGGGAGCGGGCGCGACTCTCGCCGCGTTTGAGCTTCGAGTTTGGCGTCATCCGGCAGGAACCACTCGGTGTGGTTCAGCATGAAGCCGGTGATCGCGAAGAACAGGATCAGCGTCAGCCCGAACAGCGTGAGGTACACGTGAACCGTTCGGGACGTTTTGAGTAGCCAGCGGTGAAGGGGCGACATTACTTCTTCTTCGCCTCCTTGAATTCCACCACCGTCTCGGCCGTCTCCGCGTTCTTCTCGAATTTCACACTCGCCGGCTTGTCCTTGCACTCGATCTTGCCACTCTGCCGCAAGTGTTCGCCGAACTCGCGGTGAACTTCAACGCGAACCGTGTACGTACCTTGCGCGAGCGCGTTCCCCTTATCGTCTTTGCCGTCCCACGCGAGATCGTACTTCCCCGGTCCGCGGGTCGCCCGCGTCACGGCTTTCACGAGGTCCGCGTCGCCCTTCCCGATCTTCCACCAGTCCTTGAGGTCTTTTAGGTATTTGGGGGCGTTGCCCCACACCGCCAGCGTGCGAACGGCCTTGCCCTTTTCGTCCTCGATCCAGATCGCGGTATACGGCTTGCGGTAGCGCTTCGCGTCGATCTTCGGCAGTTCCACTGCGACCGTGACCTGATACCCTTCCGGCCACGCCGCGCCCTTTGGCTCGTCCTTCTTCTCTTGCGGCGTGAAGATGTACGTCGGCGCGACCTCAGACAGTTTGAGCCCCGCGCTCTGGTGCTGCTTGCCGACCGGAGTGATAATCAGGCACTCCGCTCCGGGAACGCTCGCGATCAGCTTCAAGCCATCTTCGGGCTTCAGCACGCAGAGCGTCGTGGCGAGCGCGTTCGCAGTGACGTTGTCGTTCGCAACCACGGTGGCGCTCGTCGCTCTCTCGGCCGGATGACCAGTTCGCGGGTCGAAGATGTGCCCGTAGCGCTTCCCGTTAATCGTGTAGAAGCGCTGATAATCGCCGCTCGTCGCGACCGCCTGGTTCTTGAGACGAAGCGCTGCGAGCGGGGCCGCGTTGTCGAAGTGCCGGAACGGGTCTTGAATGCCGACCGCCCAACCGGTGCCGCCCGGCGGCGTGCCCCAGCCGAGGATGTCGCCGCCCAAGTTGATGAGCAGCGCACTGACAGTCGGGTGTGCTTTACGGACCGCGTCGGACGCCTGCTGAATGATGTAACCCTTCCCGATGGCGTTCAGGTTCAGCGGTTGATCGGTGAGGCGCTTCACCGTGGTGCCGGTCGCATCGAACTCCCAGCCCGGCTTTTTGAGATCGCCTGTAATGCGCCCGAGAGTGAGGGCGTCCGGCACCCGCCCGGTTCGTTCGCCGTCCTTCCACACGCGGACCAACTCGCCGACTTGCCCGTTGAACGCACCACCGCTCTTCCGCTGCCACGATTCGTAAGCCCTGAGCACGTCGGCCATTTCCGCAGACACTTTCACCGGCTCGCGCGAGCGGTTCAGCTTGCTGATTTCGCTCGCGGCGTCGTAGGTGCTGAAGATCGCGCGCAGGCGCTCAATTTCGTTGAGCACGGTCAGTTCTGCTTCTTCGGCGGTGGACTCGTTAGGCGCCACGACGCACAAGTCGAGCGACGTGCCAATGACGTGATCGTGGTGAAACGGGAACTCGCTCGCCGTTGGGGAGGGCACATCGGCCGGACCCGCACCGCCCGCACTCACAATGCACCCGAGCGCGAGAACGGTCAGCGGAAGCAGGAATCGACGCATCGGGCACCGGAGGTTGTGTTGAGATTAAGTCTCAACAAGATTAGCCGAGTCGAATCGATCGGCAAGCCAAAAACGGTGAGATCGCGATGAGGTGAACGCACGAAACGCTTGTAATTCTTACACGCTTCGCACGTCGGCCGGGACCGGCTGTACTCTTTACACCATTCATTCGGTGAGTCGATTTCTTCGTCACACTTGGTTCGATCCCGAACTACTGCCCTCATCGCACCTTGCGCGGGTACATTTCCGTCTACCGTGCTCCACGAACATTCCCGGCACAGCGGTTGCGGTTAGACTTCCGACGCCCCTTGCTTCACAGCACCACGGCCGCTTTGTGCGGTCAGGCGTCTCCAACCACGGAGGTCAAGGGAATGACTCTTCGTCGGCACTTCAGCGCGATCGTCGCGGTGCTTATTGCGCCCGCGTTCGCGTCCGCCGCGAGCTACGACACTGCAAACTTCACCACCGAAGCGCCGACCGCCAAACTCGCTCAAGAGTTCGGTGAAATGGCCGAGTTCTACCGCAAAGAAAAGGCACTCGAATGGACCGGTAGAGAAATGCCCCAGTGGCCGCGCCGGTGCCCGCTCCAGGTCCAGATCACGCAGGGCTCCGCGGGCGGCGCCACGACGTTCACGTTCGGTCAGGAGGGCGGCAAGCCCGTCGTCACGAGTTTGCGCATGGAGATCCGCGGCGACGCGAAGCAGCTCCTCCACAGTGTTCTGCCCCACGAAGTCACGCACACCGTGTTCGCGCACTACTTCGGGCGCCCGGTCCCGCGCTGGGCGGACGAGGGCGGCAGCGTACTGAGCGAAAACGAGGACGAGTGCTTCAGTCACGACGTGCGGTGCCGCGAACTGCTGAACGCCGGGCGCGGCATCCGGCTCCGCGTGCTGTTCCGCATGACCGAGTACCCGCGCGACATGCTCGTGCTGTACGCACAGGGCTACTCGGTGTCGCACTACCTCGTCCGCAAGGGCGGCGACGGGCGCGAGGGGCGCGGGAAGTTGCTCCAGTTCCTCGGACTCGGGATGCAGGGCAACAGTGCCGAGAGCTGGAACGCGGCCGCGAGCAAGGTGTACGGCTTCGACACGATCGACGCACTGGAAGAGTCCTGGTTGACCGCACTGAAGAACCCGCCGGCCCGCGTGGTCGCACGCGGCACCAACCCGGCGGGCGGCCTAGCCAGTAGCGGAGGCGCGCCGCGGACGGAACTCCGCACGTCGGCGGCCCCCACGATGCCGCTGCTCGACCCGCCGGTGCGAGCCGTTCGCGGGACCGCGCCGGACCGCGAGCCGACCCGCCCGACGCACCTCCCGCCCGCCGATCCGACCACGTTCGGGAGCAGCCCGGTTGTTCGGCCGGCCGCGCCGGAACTTCCGCCGCCGGCCTTATTGCTCCCGCCGGAGCTTCCGCGACCGGTGAACCGGTAGGAGCCGACAGCCAAGCAAGAAACAAACAAACGCTCGGAACCACTCCGAGCGTTTGTTTTTGTGAGCCGCTTCGAGTCGCCGAACCGAAGAGGCTAACGGCCAACGCAGCACATCTTCGATCCCATCAACTTCAGACGAGACTGTGTGTAACAACTGGCCGGGGCGCTGTTCCCGTGCATGGTCGCGTGCGGGTATGATCGCGCCGGGTTGCGGGCGCTTCGACCTTTCCACCCCATTTCGGGGTAGGCGCGACACGAGGAACGAATCATGGCGAGCAAGAAGTGGCTGCTGGTGGCCCCGGTCGCGGGCGCACTGGGGCTCGGGGCCGGCGTGGGGGCGGACAAGTTCCTCAGCGCCGCGGGGGACGCGAAACAAGACCTCAAACCCGCGACCACACTTCCACTGACGCGGGTGGTGCTGTTCAACAGCGGGGTCGGGTACTTCTCCCGAAGCGGCGAAGTCGAGGGCGAGGCGCGTGTGGACCTCACGTTTCCCGAAAGTGATGTCAACGACCTGCTCAAGAGCATGGTCCTCGAGGACTTCGGGCGCGGGCGCATTTCGGCCGTGAGTTACGACTCCCGCGAGCCCATCGCGCGCACGCTCGGTTCGTTCGCGATCAACCTGAACAACAATCCGACGTTCGCGGGGATCATCGGCCAGTTGCGCGGGGAACGCATCGAGGTCGCCGTTAGTGCGGCCGCGGTCAACCAACCGGGCAAGCTCACGGGCACGATCGTCGGTGTCGAGAAGCAGAAAGTGCCCGCGGGCACCCAGACCCTCGACGCGGATGTGCTGAACATGTGGTGCGCGGAGGGGATGCGCGCCATCAGGATGACCGACATCCAATCGCTGCGGTTCAGCAACCCGGTGATCGAGAGCGAGTTCCGGCGCGCCCTGGAGGTCCTGGCGCTGAGCCACGATTCTCAGAAGAAGGCGGTTCAGTTGCACTTCGCGGGCGAGGGCAAGCGCAAGGTCCAGGTCGGGTACGTCATCGACGCGCCGATCTGGAAGACCAGTTACCGGCTGCTGATGAACGAGAAGGAGAAGCCGTACTTGCAGGGCTGGGCGATGGTGGAGAACCCGACCGACGAGGACTGGACCGGGGTCAAGATGGCACTCGTGTCGGGGCGCCCGATCTCGTTCAAAATGGACCTGTACAACCCGCTGTACGTGGAGCGCCCCACCGTCGAGCCCGAGTTGTTCGCGTCGCTCCGACCTGTCACGTACCAGGGCAATTTCAACGGGCGTGGCGAGCGAGGTACTGGAGATAACCAGCAAGTCTTTAACTTCAGTACCGGCCTGTTCGGGAATCAAGCTGCTCCTCGTCTGCCTGTTCCCGCGCTCGGGCCTCTGCCACTCGCATTCGATGCCCCAATGCCCCCTGCGGGCGGGAAACTCGGCGGGCTCGCCGGTGGCGTCCCCACTGACGGTGTGCCCGCGTTTGAAAAAATGAAGCTCGCGGGAGTAAACGACCCGGCCGGGGAAGCACTGCGGCGGAAGCACGCAGCGGGTACTGCGGCGGAACTGGCCCAGCGGCTGGGCGCTGGCAGTGTTGGGAACGCGGCGACGGCGGGTGCGCTGGGGGACTTCTTCCAGTACACGATCGACCACCCGGTCACGCTCCCGCGCCAGAAATCGGCCCTCCTTCCCATCGTCGGGAAGGACATCGAAGGGACGCGGGTCTCGATCTACAACGCGGGCGTGCAAGCCAAGCACCCGCTGCTCGGGCTGCGTCTCAAGAACACGAGCGGCGCGCACTTGAACCAGGGTCCGATCACGGTGTTCGAGGGCAGCACTTACGCCGGGGACACGCGCGTGCTGGACGTCCAGCCGAACGAGGAACGGCTCCTGAGCTACGCCATCGACCTGGGTACCGAAGTCGATCCCAAGGCGGGTGCGGGTAAGCAGAAGATCACGAGCATCAAGGCCGTGAAGGGGATCGTGACCACGACCACGAAGGTGACCGAGGAGACGACGTACAAGGCCATCAACCGGTCGCAGGCGGACCGCGCGCTGTTGATCGAGCACCCGAACCGGACGAGTCAGCAGTTCAAGTTGGTGGACACGGACAAGCCCACGGAGGATACGCCCGAGGTGTTCCGGTTCGCGCTCGGGCTCAAGGCCGGTGAGACCAAATCGTTCACGGTCAAGGAGGAGCGCGATGACGTGAGCACGATCGCGCTGACCAACGGGGCGGAAGACCAGATCCGGTACTTCGTGTCGCTGAGTGAGGCCAGTCCCGCGCTCAAGCAGCGGCTCGCCGAGGCGCTCACGATCAAGGGGGGCTGGGACGCGACCGCGCGCGAGCTGGCCCAGGTGACCGCTGACCTGCAGCGGTTCACGATCGACCAGGACCGGATTCGTAAGAACCTGCGCGAGACGCCGAAGGAGTCCGAGGTGTACGCGACGTACCTGAAGAAGCTGTCGGACCAGGAGAAGGAGATCGACGCACTCACGGCCAAGCAGAAGGGGCTCGTGGGCGACGAGTTCCAGGCTCGCAAGAAGTACGAGCACTTCCTCGCCAACATCAACGACTGATTCAGGTGCAGCACTCTGCCCCTGTGGGGCGCCAATCGTGTAGACGGCAAACACCGCCCGCTCGTTGGCACTCGCGGTTCGCCAAAAGACTCCGAGCGAACCGCGAGTGCAACGAGCGGGCGGTGCGTCCCGCACCGGCCATTTCCACGCAATAAACGGCCTGACATGAGGCCGCGCGGCCTTTGTGAACCTCGTGCCGCTCTGTATCCTCAACCTGATACTCTTTAATTTTAAGAGGCCGGCCCCGTCTCATAACGGTATCCCGACCATGCCGCAGAAAGTCTACATCGAAACCGTCGGCTGCCAGATGAACGTGCTCGACAGCGAGCTGGTCATCGGTGCCCTCCGCAAGCACGGCTACGACCTCACCGATTCTCCCGCCGACGCGGACGTGCTGTTGTTCAACACGTGCTCCGTGCGCGAGCACGCGGAAGACAAAACGTACTCGGCGCTCGGCCGCGTGCGCCCCATCAAGCGCGACAAACCGGACACCGTCATCGGCGTGCTGGGCTGCATGGCGCAGAAGGACCAGGACGCGATCCGCAAGCGCGCCCCGTTCGTGGACATGATCGTCGGTACGGGGCAGTTGGGGGCGGTGCCGGAACTGGTCGATAAGGTGCGGGCCACGCGCACGCCGCAACTCGCGGTCAGTTTGGGGCGCGCGGACGGCGGGCGGAATGAAGTCGAAGCGAGTTTCATCAGCTACGACCCGGCCCGCGACCCCTCGATGCGCCCGACGCCGTTCCAGGCGTATGTCCGCATTCAGATCGGCTGCGACAAGTTCTGCACGTACTGCGTGGTGCCGAGCACGCGCGGCCCGGAGCAGAGCCGCCCGCCGGAACACATCTGGAACGAGGTGCGCCAGCTCGTCGATCAGGGCTGCAAGGAAGTCACGCTCCTCGGCCAGACGGTAAACAGCTACGTCTACGAGTCGGGCGACACGCGCACGCGCCTGAGCGACCTCATCGCGGGCATGCACGAGGTGAACGGCCTGGAGCGCATCAAGTTCGTGACGAACTACCCGAAGGACATGACGGACGACCTGCTCGACGCGGTGCGCGAGTTGCCGAAGGTCGTGAAGTACCTGCACGTCCCGGTTCAATCGGGGTGCGACGAGGTGTTGAAGCGCATGAAGCGGAACTACACTGCTGATTATTACATGGAGATGCTCGCGCGCTGCCGGGAACTGGTGCCCGGCGTGTCGGTGAGTTCGGACTTCATCGTCGGCTTCTGCGGCGAAACGGAAGAGAGCTTCCAGAAGTCGATGGAGTTGGTCCGCGTCGCGCAGTTCAAGAACTCGTTCATCTTCAAGTACAGCGAGCGCGCGGGCACGAAGGCCGCGGACCGGTACCCGGACGACGTGCCCGATGACGTGAAGAAGCGCCGAAACAACGACCTGCTCGCGGTGCAGAACGAGAACAGCCGCATCGACCACCGCGCGCAAGTCGGCAAGGTGGTGGAAGTCTTGGTCGAAGGCCCGAGCCGGCGTGAACAGCGCGCGAGCCGCGGCCGCGAAGAGCCCGGTCACATCACACAACTCACCGGCCGCAGCATGGCCGACCACATCGTGGTGTTCGACGGCACCGAACGGCTCGTCGGCCACACGATCCGCATCGCGATCACCGACGCCAGCCCGTTCACGCTGTACGGCAACGTACTGACCGACGAAAGCGTGGGCGTGGATACCACCGACCGCCAACCCAACCGGGTGCCGAATAGTCCCCCCTCCAACCTCGAGATCGGGACGCGCCCGGAGCGCTTTTCGCTTCCTCTAATTTGAGGGTCCGGCGCGGCGTCCCTACCTCGTAGCAAGCGCCGGGTCGTAGATACTCACCGGCGCTTGCCAGCGAGTGCCTGCGACCCGAGGGGCGATCGCGGGGTTCAGCACGACCAAGTTTCACACCGCCGGCCCGGGGATCGTGCTCGGCGCAACGGCCCTGGTGTGGAAGCTGAAATAAGGCGGGCTGTGTCGGTCTCACATTGCCGCGGTATCATCTCTGCATGGCCTCTCTCGAAGACACCATCCTGAAAGCCGTGCGCGACGCGGACCGCGGGCGCCGGAACCTCGCCGCGCTCGCCGCGCACCTCGGGGCGTCCGCGCCCGAACTGTTCGCGCCGCTCGGTCGGCTCCTGCCGCGGACCGCGGACCCGGACATGGCGCTCAACAATCTGGAGCGCCTGTTCGCGCGCCCGGACGCCCGCGCGCACCTCCCCGCGCTGCTCGAAACGCGCGCCCGCGAACTCGACGCCACGCTCCAACTGCTCGCCACCTCGCAGTTCTTCGCGGACACGCTCGCGGCCTACCCCGAGTTCCTCGCGACCGTGTTCCACGTGCCCAAGCGGAACCCCTTCACCCCCGAACTCATTGCCCAACTCAAAGGCGAGGTGGACGCGGCCGGCGACGACGCGGGCGTGCTGCGCGCGTTCCGCCGGTTCCGCGACCGGCACACGCTCCGCATCGGCATCGGCGACGTGATCCGCGACCGGCCGCTCGAAGAGATCACGCGCGAACTCTCTCGCCTCGCCGACGCATCGATCGAAGTCGCACTCCAGCACGCGCTGCGAACCGTTACGACACGGTTCGGTAGCCCGACCGCGCCGACCGGTCAGCCCGCGAAAATTACGACGCTCGCGTTCGGCAAACTCGGCGGTGACGAGCTGAACTATTCGAGCGACATTGACCTGATGTTCGTGTACGACTTCGACGGCGAGACTAATCGAAGGTCGGGAGTGAGCAACGCCGAGTTCTTCGGCCGCGTGGTCAGCGAAGTCGTGCGGTTGCTTTCGAGCCACACGGACCGCGGGTTCGCGTACCGGGTGGACCTGCGCCTCCGGCCGGAGGGGAACCGCGGGTCACTCGCCCGGAGCCTGGCGAGCACGCTCAGCTACTACGACACGATGGGCCGCACGTGGGAGCGCCAGGCGCTCATCAAGCTGCGGCACGTGGGCGGCGACCCGGCGCTCGCGCGCGACTTCCTCTCGGCCGTCGAGCCGTTCGTGTACCGCAAGTATTTCAGCTTTTCCGAGATCAACGAGGTGAAGGCGCTCAAGCGCCAGATGGAAGCGAAGGCCCAGCGCGCGCAATCGGACAACACGGACCTCCCGCGCGACGTGAAGACCGGGCGCGGCGGCATCCGCGACATCGAGTACACGGTCCAGTTCCTTCAGTTGCTCAACGGCGGCGACCTCCCGGCCGTGCGCCAGCGGAACACGCTCCTCGCGCTCGAAGCGCTGGAAATCGCCGGGTGCCTGAGTTCGCAGGAGACGTACATCCTCGCGGACGCCTACCGGTTCCTGCGCAAGACCGAGCACCGGCTGCAACTGCTGTTTGACCTCCAGACGCACAAACTGCCCGCCGAAGGGGACGAGCTGCGGAAACTCGCGCGGCGCATGGGGTACGCGATAGCACGGAACGCGGAGCGCGGAGCGCGGAACGAAGACGAGCCACCGCACGCCCCTCCCGAGGGCGGGGAACTCGGTCCCGAGGGCGGCGCTTCCAGTTCCGCGCTCCGCGCTCCGAGTTCCGCGCTCTCCGCGCAGCGCCGCTCGCCGCTCGACGAGTCCGACCCGCCGCCGCTCGACACGCGCGACCTGTTGGTCGATCCACTCGACCGGTTCCTGAAAGACCTGCAGGACAAGACGTCGATCGATCGCACCATCCTGAACCACTTGCTGCACCAGTCGTTTCAGGGAGAAGACGGGCACTCGGAGCCGGAAGCCGACCTGATTCTCGACCCGGACCCGGACGCAGAGACCGTGCGCGCGGTGCTCGGGCGCTACCCGTTCCGCGACGTGCCGAAGGCGTTCGCCAACCTGTCCGCGCTGGCACGGGAGAGCGTGCCGTTCCTGTCCGCGCGCCGGTGCCGGCACTTCCTCGCGAGTATCGCCCCGCCGCTCTTGCGCGCCGTGGCCGCCAGTCCCGATCCGGACGCGGCCCTCACCGACCTGGAGCGCGTCAGCGCGTCACTCGGCGCGAAGGCCGTGCTGTGGGAGCTGTTCAGCATCAGCCCGCCCAGCCTGAAGTTGTACGTCGAACTGTGTGCCGGGAGCCCGTACCTGTCGGGGTTGCTCATCAACAACCCGGGTATGGTGGACGAACTGCTCGATTCGCTCGTACTCAATCAACCGCGCACGGCCGACGAGCTTCACGCCGAGTTAACGGAACTCCTCCGAGGGGCAACCGATCCGGACCCGATTCTGCACAGCTTTCAGGACAAAGAGTTCCTGCGCATCGGTGTGGGCGACCTGCTCGGCAAGGCGGACGTGCGCGTCACCACCGCGGCCCTTTCCGACGTGGCCGACACGATTCTGAACCAGGTCGTGGAACTGGTCGAGCCTTCCGTTCGTGCGAAGTTCGGCGATCCGATCATTGAAGCGCGCGACGGCCCTCAACCGTTGGAGGACGTTTTCACCGGCCGGCTGACACCGGCCGTTCGCCCAGAATGTCCCTACGTCCTTCTCGGCCTCGGCAAACTCGGCGGCCGCGAGATCAGTTACCACAGCGACCTCGACCTGCTGCTCGTGTACGAAGCCGACGGCACGACGTCGCGCGGTGAGGCGAATCGGTTGTATTTCACCGAACTGGCGCAGCGCGTCATCAAGACCGCGAGCCGGATGGGGCCGATGGGCCGGCTTTACGAGGTGGACATGCGGCTGCGGCCGACGGGCAAGTCCGGGAGCCTCGTGCTGCCGCTCTCGGAGTTCCGCCGGTACTTCGCGAGTTCGACGTGTCAGCTCTGGGAGCGGCAAGCGCTCGCCCGCGCGCGGGTCGTTCGCGGAGAGGCCCGGTTCGCGGACGAAGTGACGGCCGCGGTCCGTACCGCGATGCTCGGTCCCGCGTGGCACCCGGAGGTGGTGGACGAGGTGCGGGCGATGCGCCAGAAGCTCGAAGCGACCGCCAGCCAGTGGAGCCTGAAGCGCGGACCGGGCGGGTTAACGGACGTGGAGTTCGCGGTGCAGTTGCTCCAATTGAAGTACGGGCGCAAGCACCCGGACGTCCTGAAGCCGAACGTGTGGGACGCGCTCGACGCACTGGCCGCGGCCGGCCTACTCCCCGCGAACGATGCGACCGCGCTGCGCGACGGCTACTCGTTTCTGCGCCTCGTCGAAGCGCGCTTGCGGATCGTGACCGACCGGCCACTGACGGAGATCCCCGAAGCGGCCGACGATCAGGCGAAACTCGCGTACCGACTCGGGTTCGTGGCCTCTTCGGACTTCCTCGGAGCGTTTCGTGAGGCTACCGCGGGCATCCGAACGGCGTATCTCGCCGCCACCGCGCGCGAGCGATCATAAGTAGATCACGCGGGCCGTACTTCTTCCCCCATCTCGCCCAAATTCTCGGGGCAGCGGGCGATTCTGAAATCCGCGAAACCGGTCGGCGTCTGGGTGGGTAGAATACGCGTGACCGACGTCCGAATCGGCCCTCTAGCAAAACCGCCAGGCCGATTCATCTCGGAAAGGATCAAAACTCATGATGCGTTTCTCTCGCCTGGGTTTGGCGGCCGTTTTCGCCGCGACTCTGGCCGCCCCGGTTGCCCGCGCCGCCGAACCGGACAAGCTCCTCCCGGCCGAAGCGGACACCGTCGCCTACATCAATTTCAAGCAGATCCTCGAATCCGATATCGTTAAGAAATACGCTCTCGACCAGATCAAGCAGGCCCTTGCCGGCCAGGACGCCAAGAAGTTCCTGGAAGACATGGGCCTGGACCCGATGAAGGACGTCGACAAGGTGTGGCTCGGGATGTCCGGTTCGACCCCGGACGACACCAAGGCGCTCGTGATCGTTCACGGCACCTTCGATCCCGACAAGCTGTTCAAGGCCGCCGAAGCCGTCACCAAGAAGGACGGCGACAAGTTCAGCATGGTGAAGGACGGCACCGCCACGATGTTCAAGTACCAACCGGACCAGGGCAACCCGGTCTACGGTACCGTGGTGAACGACACCACCGTCATCGCCGGCACGGACAAGAAGCTCATCGCCACCGCGCTGAAGCAGTCCGAGGACAAGAAGAAGGCCCCGATCAAGGCCGAACTCACGGACCTCATCAAGCAACTGGATGAGAAGGCGTCGCTGTTCGCCACGTCGCTGGTGAAGGGTAAGTTCGACGCCGTGAAGTTCCCACCGCAGTCGCCGATCGACCTGTCCGGGATCGAGAAGTCGCTCCCGAAGACCAACACACTCAGCCTCGTCATCCGGGTCACCGCGGACATCAACCTGGAAGTCACCTTCGGGATGAAGGACGAGGATTCGGCCGCCGACATGGGTGACGCGGTCGCGAAGCTCGTCAAGGACATCGGCGGGTTCGTCCCGGCGCTGGTCGCGTTCGAGCCGAAGGCCAAGCCGCTCGGCGAGATCCTCAAAACGGTCAAGTCCGATGTGAAGAAGACCAGCGTTACCCTCTCCGGGAAAGTGGTCGGTGACATCATCGGTAAGCTGATTACGCCGGAAGGCTAAGTCGATCGAACTGCAAACACAGCGACACGGGCGGCCTTTGGCCGCCCGTGTTTGTTTTTCGCGTCGAGTGAGCCGCGACCGGTGGTGTCTTGAGTGTGGTCCGCTCGCTCCGCGAGCGGTTGGACCCACGAGCGCAATCGAGTACGCACTAACTCGGGTGGGGCGAAGCCCCGCTCGCGGAGCGAGCGGACCACACTCAAGACACCACCGGTCGCTGTCGGGGTTCACACTTCGGGAATTTCGATGTCGTCGAGCGGATCGTTCTTTTCCGGGCTGTCGGCGGCTCGTTTGCTTTGATTCGACTTGATGAGCGCGGAGACTTCGTCCCAGTTCACCGCGGCGAAAATCTCGTCCAGGTGCTTCACCACGCCCAGTAAGCTCGCGGAGGCCATCTCGAAGTTGGTGTGCGGGGAGAATTCTTTGAAGTGATCGCGGAAGTGCTCCGCGACGCGGCGGAGTTTGGGCAACTTCCCCTTTAACCGACGAAGGAAGTCGCCGAAATCGCCCCGCTGGAGCGCCGGCTCGACGGCTCGAATGCTGTCGTAGAGAGTTCGCGGGACGTCGAGCATGTCCTCGTTGTCCTGGATCTCGTCCGCGTGCTTGAGGAACGTGCGGATCATCCAGGCGTGCGCGAGGACCGTGTTCAGCCGGGCGACGGCTTCTTCGGGACTCATGGTTGCGCCGGCGCGGGGTTGGGGCCATCGGTCGGGACCGCGGGCGCCGGGGTCGTCGGCTTCCCTTTCGAGGCTTCGGCTTCTTCCTTCGACATCAGTACCAAGAACGTACCGACCGCGACGAGCACGATCCCGGCCCACAGTTTCCAGCCCGGCATATCGAAGTGGAAGTTGCTCCACTCGCCGGTCTTCGCGTTCGGGTGCCACACGGAGCTGAGCACCGTGTTGATGAGCGGGGCGAGGCAGAAGATGAGTGGTGCGATGTACATGCGGTACGTCGCGGGGTTCACGCCCTCGATCTTCGCCTGATCGACCGCCGCTTTGCTGGCGAAAATCACGCAGATCGCGCCGACCGCACCGGCCACGCCCGCGAGCCCGCTGAACACGAGCCCCACCGCGCGCCAGCTCGCTTGGGCGTCGTCGCGGGTCGCCATGAGTACGACCGGGATGACCACGGCCATCACCATGTACGCCACGCCGACCGACAGAATGGACGCCAGCCGCCCGCCGACGCCGATCGCGTTCCCCTGCGCGTTGAGCGGGCTGAGCATCTGCCCACCGAAGAAGATGATGGGCACGTAGGTGCCCCACGCCAACCCAGCGAGAATGACGTAGCCCCACCACGGGATGCTGTTCATCGATATTCCAGGAAATGGAACGCGGGGCGCGGAATGCGGAGTTCGGAACGAAGACCGAGTCTCCGTTCCGCGATCCGAACTCCGCGCCCCGCGCTGGAAAGAGTGACCCTATGGGGATTCGAACCCCAGTTCCTGCCTTGAAAGGGCAGTGTCCTAGGCCACTAGACGATAGGGCCACGTCTGGAAGTCGGCGCCGCCGAGGACACACCATTTTTAGGAGCGGCACGGGCGAGCGGCAACGTGCGTGCGCCGGTATCGGGGCGATCGGGGGCCGAAAAAGACAAGAACCAACTGCCCCCGTTCCGGTTTTCCGACGCCCGGCGCGTTCGCTCGGGGCGTAAGGGCACGACTTTGCTGTGGTACAATCTCCCGTGTGGACGAGTAGAATGGTTCACGAACCGCTCGCAGGTATCGGACCATCTAACCCATATCTCCCGAGGACTCTCAAAATGGCCAGCCCTAACGTTGTTGAACTGACCGAAGGAAACTGGAGCGAGTACGTCACCAGCGGCACGCTGATCGTTGCCGACTTCTGGGCGCCGTGGTGCGGCCCGTGCCGCCGACTCGCTTCCACCATCGACGCCGTTGCCGACCAGTTCGCCGGCAAGGTGAAGGTGGGCAAACTGAACGTGGACGAGAACCCCAATCTCGCCGTCAAGTACGACGTGATGACGATCCCCCGCATCCTGTTCTTCAAGGGTAGCGACACCCCCGTTCACACGGAGAGCGGCGTCCTGTCCCCCGACGAGCTGTCGAAGCTGATTAACCAGTACGCCTAATTTTTCGAGCCGCGTCCGACGGGAACGGGTTGAAGGGCGAAGCGGTGATCGAGCGCACGGAGCGACTCGGCCACCGCTTTGCTCGCTTCGCCCTTCAGCCCATCTCTTCATGAAGATCGCCCCCCCCGCGCGCCGATAAAGTTTGCGGGTTCTTCCGTCGGAGCGGGGCGCGAACAATGGCAAACATTAACGACGAGCGGGTTCGACTTGCGTTGGACCGGGCGGAGGCGGACCGCTTGTTGGCGGAAGCCCGTGCCGCGCAACGCACCGCGAACCGCGAACGGAGCCGCGCCCGCAAGCTTGCCGCGCGCCTGGCCCGGCGCGTCCAGCACACACTCGATACCGCCCGCGCGCAACTGGAAACCGATCGCCAGGCGCTCGAGGCCCGGGTCGCGCGCTTCAACGAAACACAATCGGTGTTCAACGGCACGATCGCGGCCGACCGCGACCGGGTGCGCGACGCCTGGGCCGATCTCGCCGCCCGCCAGAAGCGCTCCATAGAAGAATGGGACGAAGCGAGCCGGTTCCAGGCGGAACAGGCCACAGCGCTCGACGCCCGGGCCGCAGCGCTCGATGCCCGCGAGCGGGGCGAAACCGAAGCGAAAATCAAGCTCCAGTGCGAAGTTACGGTGCTGCGCGAGGAAGCCGCCGCGCTCGAAATGCGCGTGCGCAACGCGCGCCAGGCGGTGGACGAACTCGAGCACCAGCGCGAACAACTGCGGGCCGACACCCTCGCGCTGGTCGCGGCGGAAGCGGAACCGCCGGCCGAACTCCAAGTCGCACTCGACCGCTCCACCGACCGCGACCTGACGCAGTGGGCCAACGAGCTCGCGAAGAAGGAAGAGCGGTTGAACGTGGAGCGGGCCACGGTCACGGGGCTGTTCGCGAGCCTGGCGCGCGACAAGGCCGGGATGGGGGACCAGCGCCGGGTGCTCGCGGAGCAGTTCGCGCAACTCGCCGCGGCCCGCGCCGGGTGGCAGGCCGCCGAGCGCGAGACCGTTCTGGAAATGGAGCAACTCGCGCACACGCTCCGGCAGCGCGAGGCCGAACTCAACGCCCGCGACCAGCGCATCAGCCGCGCGGACGGTCGGCGGCGCGAGGACGCCTACGATTTGTGGCAGTTCCGGTTGCGGCTCGAAGCGTGGCAGTCGAAGCTCGTCGCGTTCGAGATGCGCTGGCACACGGAGCGCGAGCAGCTCGAAGCGGATCTCGTCCGGCGCGAAGAGACCCTGATCGCACGGGAGGCGGGCGCCGGCGGTGATTCGGACACGATTCCCCCGGTAATCCCGTTCGCGCTCGCGATTTACGACGGCCCGCCGACCCGAGCGGTGCCGGAGGAACTGACCGCGCTCCGCGACGAGGTCGAGCGCATGGCCAGCCTGCTCCTCGAAGCGGACCTGCCGGAACCGCCCGAACCGCACGAGAGCGAGTTACCGTGGGCCGCCCCCGACGAGAACAACGCCGAAGTGTTCCCGTATGACCGCTCCCGCGCGGCCTAGTCAGCAACCGAACGAGCAAAGGGGCGGGGCTTCCCGTGCGTTGAACCGTGACGACAAACGGGAGCGCCGCCCACTCCCTTGCAGTCGCGGCTCGCTACAAGGAAACGCGACGAATCGAGCGCCGCTCGCACTTAAATGGTTGCGGGGCACAAGTGGCGTCTACGTCTTCAGCGTGCCGGTGATTTCGCGCACGCGGCTCGCCCCGAGTGATTCGATCGCACTCGGGAGGGCGTCCACGATCTTGACACTCGCGGTCGGGTCGTAGAAGTTCGCGGTGCCGATCTGGACCGCGGTCGCCCCGACCACGAGAAAGTCCATCACATCGTTAAGGGTCGCGATCCCGCCCACTGCGATCACCGGAATCGCCTTCAATTGTGCGATTCGCCACACCGCGCGCAGGGCTAACGGTTTGATCGCGGGGCCGCTCAGTCCGCCCGTGATGTTACCGAGGATCGGCGCCCGTTTCCGCCAATCGACTGCCATGCCCACAAAGGTGTTGACCGCGCTCACCGCGTCCGCGCCGCCGTCGGCTGCGGCCTTTGCGATGACGGTGATGTCGGTCACGTTCGGCGTGAGCTTCGCGATGAGTGGCAGGTCCGGGCACACGTCCCGGCACCGGCGGACGATATCTTTCGTCAGCTTGGGATCGATGGCGAAATCCGTCCCGCCGCTCACGTTGGGACACGACAGGTTCAGTTCCAGCGCGCTCAATCCTTCGCGCGACTGATGCACGCGCGCCGCCATCGCGACGAACTCTTCCTCGCTCTTCCCCGCGATGTTGCCGACGATCGCCGTCGGGAGCGTGCGGAGGTAAGGGAGGTGGTGCGTGAGGAAGTGTTCGAGGCCGTCGTTATCCAAACCGATCGCGTTCAGCATGCCGGACGCGGTCTCCACCGTGCGCGGCGGGCGATTACCGGCGCGGGGCGCGTGCGTCACGGTTTTGGGAACGACCCCGCCGAGCTTCGCGAAATCGACGAACGGCGCCATTTCCTTCGCGTAGCCGAACGTGCCGCTCGCCACGAGGACCGGGTTGCGGAGCTGGAGCCGCCCGAGCGTGCAGGACAGGTCAATCATTAACGACGGTCTCCCGGTTCGGCCCCACAAACGACTTCCGGCATTTTATTAGTTTGTTGCGCGTAACTCTGTCCGCACGGCAGTGTTTACGAGACTACGGATCACATTTTCGGTTCCAATCCCAAGAGGTGCCCATGTCTCGCAAGCTGCTCGCAGCCGGGCTGTTCGCACTGGCCTGCACAATTACGCTGTACGCTCACACCGTTACCGCGGGTGAAGAGGCCCCGGCCCCGCGCGCCGCCGGCGAGGGGGAGGGCGATAAGAAGGGCGAAGGCAAGGGCGGCCCCGGTGGAAAGTTCGGTAAGGGCGGCTTCGATAAGAGCAAGATCGACCCCGAAAAGCTGAAGGCCCTCAAGGAGAAGTTCGGCAAAGGCGGGTTCGACAAGAGCAAGATCGACCCGGAGAAACTCAAGGAATTCAAGGACAAGTTCGGCAAAAATGGGAAGGGCGGCTTCGGGAAGGGCAAGAAAGACAAGGACAAAGAGAGCGGCGAAGAGTGAGAGGCGCCGGGCACAGTCTTGGCGCACACATTTCAATTGCTTTGGTGTGCGGTTGCAACAAGGGGCGAACGGCCGGCGTGAGCCGGCTGGTGGAACTGGCTCGGGCTACACTTGGGAGCTTTCACCAGCGAACGGGTCGAGTTCGGGCGGGAGCGCCTTTCAGGGTGGAACTGGCTCGGGCTACACTTGGGAGCTTTCACCAGCCGGCTCACGCCGGCCGTTCGCCGGAAGCTCCTCACTGGTACTGCGTCGGGTCCGGTTGACCGGCTTCGGCGAAGCCCTTCTTGCGCAGCGAGCACGAGTCGCACCGGCCGCACGCCCGGCCCGTCGCGTCGGGATCGTAGCAACTCAACGTCTGCGCGTAATCCACACCAAGTTTGGTCCCTTCGCGAATGATCTCCGCTTTCGTCATCTTGAGCAGCGGCGAGTGAACGCGGAACTTCCCCGTGCCCTCGGTACCGGCTTTCGTCGCGAGGTTCGCGAGGCCCTCGAACGCGCTCAGGAACTCGGGCCGGCAGTCGGGGTAACCACTGTAATCCAGGACGTTAGCGCCGATGAAGATGTCGAACGCGCCGACCACTTCCGCCAACCCGAGCGCCAAACCGAGTAAGATCGTGTTGCGCGCCGGGACATACGTCACCGGAACGCCGTGGGTCATATCGTCCGCGGAGCGGTCCTTCGGCACCGCGATGTCCGCCGTGAGCGCGGACCCGCCGATTTGCCGGAGGTCGAGCTTCACGACGCGGTGATCGACCGCACCGAGCGCGGTAGCCACGGTCGCGGCGCGCACGAGTTCGACGCGGTGCCGCTGCCCGTAATCGACGGCCAGCGTGTAACACTCAAAGCCCTGGTTCCGCGCGACCGCGAGCGCCGTGGTGCTGTCCAATCCGCCGCTGAGAAGCACGACCGCTTTCACAACACGCACTCCCGATCGAGTTGGTAATCGCCCGCCCGCGGTTCTTCTGGAAGCGCGGGCGCTGACGTTGCGACGAAACGAGGTGGAACCGCCCGCGCGCTTCATCTATCAAGATAGGTACCCTACGAGACGCACCACAATGGAACTGACCGAAACCCCGGCCATCGAGCAGTTGGAAACGTTCCCGAACCCGCGCCCGGGGCGGGAGTTTGCGATCGAGATCGTATGCCCGGAGTTCACGAGCGTGTGCCCGAAGACCGGCCAGCCGGACTTCGGCACGATCACGTTCACGTACACGCCGGGTGAAACGTGCGTCGAGTTGAAGTCGCTGAAGCTTTACCTGCAGCGGTTCCGCAATCAGGGGATCTTCTACGAACAGGTGACGAACCGGCTGCTCGATGATTTCGTGGCCGCGTGTAAGCCGGTGCGGTGCAAAGTGGTGTCGGTGTGGACGCCGCGTGGCGGCATCAGCACGACCGTGACGTGCGTGCATGAAGCGAACGAGCAGCCGGTGTGATCGGCCTCTGACTGCGTGTCCCACCGGCCGGCTTACGCCGGCCGGGTGCCAAAAGCATTAATCAACGATGATGGCGTTTTCGAGGCGGGCGTTCGGGAGGGCTTCGCGTGCGCCCTGTTGAGCGAGTTGCTTCACGTGGTACGAATTGGCCCGACCGCGAAGCACCACGCGCTCACCGCCCGTAGCGATTTCGACTTCGAGGTTCTGCACCCGGCGGCTCGTCCGATCGGCCACCCGCTGTGTAACAAGCTCAAGTAACGACATAGGGTTTGTGCTCATCTGCCCTGATTACTTCCTCGCGTTGCCTAAAGGTCAAGCAAGAGTGCTTGATTCGTATTCTTAACAGGCCGCGCTAGAGGCGTATCTTTTAGGTTACGGAATTTAGATGCAAACCGCAGTCCAGAAATATGTTTCCAAATCGCAACTCCTGAACCTGCGTGGTTCCCGGCCTTTATTTGCTGAAGAACTGCGCACCCGCGTGGCCAATGGTGCCCGGTGCGTGCGCTTCGAGTATTGCTTCTCACTTTTGTTCGTGACCGTGCGTCGGCAATCCGAAGTCTATCTCACTAAATCCTGGCAACAGCGTTACTTATGGGGGTTGTGGTACAGCACTCTCGCGCTTTTGCTCGGGCCGTGGGGCGTTCCGTGGGGACTATTTTGGACACTCTGGGCCGTTTGGGTGAACACGACCGGCGGAGCGGACTGTACCGCGAGCGTTCTCACTGCGGTGGAATCACTTAGTACAGAATGCGCGAATGCGCAAATCGATTCCCAGCATGGGGAAGTTAACCCGTTAGCGCCGGATTACAATTAGCTCTGGTACACGGTTCCGCTCTGCGCCGCGATGACGAGGAGGGACGCTTGTGGTTCGTCACGGTACGGTCGCTCTCGCTGCCCTCGTCGTGGGCCTTCTGGCTTTATCCGAGGGGCGGGCGTCGCTGCACCACCCGGACGACCCGATGGCGATCCCGGTGAGCGAAAAGGGCGCACCCGAAGCGCTTTCCTTTGAAGAATTCGGGCGCCGGCGCCTCGTGTTACTGAACGCGAGCAACCCGAAGTGGCCGCTCGACAATTCCGATCCAAGAGACCCGGCGAAGAAAATCAGGACCGACCGCGGTACGGTCAAGGATCGCATCGACAAACGGTCGGCGCTCCGCGGCCGGTCGGAACTGGATAGCGTCGCACTGGCGGTTGACCTGCTCCGGTTCGGTCAACCGGCCGAGGCCACCGGCGCGCTAAGGGACCAGCGCAGAGGATTTCTGCCGAACATCACGCACGCACACATCGAGGCCGCGCAGGGGAACTGGGACCGCGCGTTTCAGTTCCTCGATATCGCGAACGAGGAGCGCCCACCGAAGGAGGTTCCCGGCCTCAAGCCCCAAGAGCTCGCGTGGCAACTCAAGCTGAACACCGGACCGTTACTGAAGTTGGTGCGGCTCCGAATGAACGAAGCGAGGGGCGCCAAACCCGCGCCGGAAAACGAACTGCCGGACGCGATCTTCCCCGTGAACTTCGCGGACACGGTCGACGGCGCGCTGGTGCCGGGGGAGCGGGCGAAACTCCCGCCCGATGCGCTCGCGACCGTGCAACAGCTCGTGCTGTGGTTCCCGCACGACCCGCGCCTCTACTGGCTGCTCGGTGAACTGTACGCGGCGAAGGGGGAATTCGCCGCCGCGCGGAAGATCATGGACGAGTGCGTGGGGACGTTCACTTACAGTAACCGCAAGGTGCTGATGCAGCACCGCGAAGCGGTGACGAAGGCCGCGGACGCGAAGGGGGCCGCGCCCGAAGATCCGCTCTTCGCACAGCCCGATAGTGCTCCTCCTCCGCCGGCCCCGGCGCTGCCGTTCTCAATGGGCGCGGTGTGGATCTACTTCGGCGTGGTCGGGGTGATCGCGCTGTTCGCGGCCGTTCGCGCGCTAATGAAACTCAAAAGTAAACTCAATTGATGGCAACGGGAGGAGCCCTTCGCGATGATCGAAAACGTGTGGCTCGTTCACCCCGATGAGGCGATGTGTGCGGCGTTCCGGCGCCGGTTCGCCGGGCTGCGCGGCGTTCGCGTCGTTCGGGGCCGTTTTGAAGACCTGGAACCACACGACTGCTTCGTCACCGCGGGAAATGCGTTCGGCATCATGACCGCGGGCATTGATGCGGCCGTGGTCGGGGCCTTCGGCGAAGAACTGATGGCGCGCGTCCAGCACCGCATCATGAACGACTACTTCGGCGAGCAACCGATCGGCACCGCGTTCGTGTTGGGAACCGGCAGCTCCGCGATCCCGTTTCTGGTTCACGCGCCGACGATGCGCGTCCCCGGCAACATTGACGGGACGGACAAAGTGTACTGCGCGACCTGGGCCGCGCTGCTCGCGGTTCAGGCCCACAACACAACGAACGCGCACCGAATCGAAACGGTCGCGTTCCCCGCGATGGGCACCGGATTCGGCGGGGTACCGTTCGACGAGGCCGCGCGCCAAATGGCGGTCGCGTGGCGCAACTACCTCGAACCGCCGCACCGACTCGACTGGGATTTCGTGGTCGAGCGCCACCGCGCCATTTGCTACGACGGCCCGCGCCAGGTCGCCCGCTGAATCGCTCTCGCTTCTTGCGAATTCGGCGTTACACTATCCGCATGTCCACAACATATTACAAAAAGGTGCGCAAGCACCTTTCCGGCAATTGCCCGGTCATGAAGCGGATCATTGACCGCGTCGGGCCGTGTACGCTCACCCCCAACGGCGACGACCCGTTCACGTTGCTCGTGCGGTGCGTGATCTCACAACAAATCTCGACCAAAGCGGCCAAGTCAATTTACGGCCGGCTCGTCGCCGCGCTGAACGGCACGCCCGAAGGGGAGAGCGGTGCACCAACGATTCCGATTGCGGAGCTGGCGAAGCTCACCGAGGCGGAGTACAAGGCGTGCGGGATCTCGGGACCGAAACAACGGACCATGCGCGCGGTCATCGACCACGTGAAGGCCCACCCCGACCTGCTGCCGAGCATTCCCGACCTCGACGACGACGCGGTTCGTGAACAACTGACGGTCATCAAGGGCATCGGCCCCTGGACCGTCGATATGTACCTGCTCTTCGGTTTGGGGCGCGCGGACGTGCTGGCGGTCGGTGACTACGCGATCAAGGTCGCGGTGAAGAACCAGTTCAACCTGCGGAAGATGCCGGACGCGGCCAAAATGACCAAACTCGCGAAGCCGTGGGCACCGTACCGCAGCGTCGCGTCGTGGTACTTATGGCGCAGCTTGGACGCGGTGAAGACTGAAAAAGAGGGCACGTGAGGGGCGCGCGATTCGGAGCTGTCCCACAGCGAAGATCAGTGCGCCCAACTGCGGTAAGCCACGACCACACGCTTGCGATCGATTCCGATCACCCGGTCGGGCTCCAGATACCATTCCGTAATTCCGGCCGAATCTATCGTGACCGGCACGCTTTCCAGCCAGGTCGTGTCCGCCGCGTTGACCGGCGCGATCCCGGCCGGAACCCAACCGTCGAACTCTCTCGGCGGCACGCGAGCCAGCACGCGGACATCCCAATCAGACGGACCCGGAACGAGCCCGCCACCGTTAGTGTGATACCTACGGCGCCGGTCGACCCGAGCACCTCCTCGCGTGACCGTGACCCGAGGAGGCTCATCACCGATCGTGGGCGACTACTTGACGAGTGGGACCGGGGGGATTCCTTCGTTTAAAGTGGGAAATGGCGCGAAGGGAGTCGGCCCCTTCTCGCTCCGCGAAACCGGGCCGCGGACCTCATACGTCAGGCGCGTCCCGGCCCGGACGTTGTCCTCTTCGCCGGGGCCGACGCCCGGCGGTGTGCGCCGCCACGCGGTCCCCTGACACGTGATCCGGTACCCCTCGTTGAACATGCCCGTGAGCTGCGGGATCTTGAACGCCATGCTCGACGTCGGGGCCGGGTACTCGGGCGGGATGGAGGTCAGAAAGTAGTTCATCCCCGTCAGCATCCCGGTCGTGAAATAGCGCTGCAGGTCGCCCCGCGTTTGCGCGTAGATCATCGCGGAGATTTCCTTGCTGGCCAGCGCGAGCGCCAGCGGCTTGATTTTCTCCTGGTCGGCGTACAACTTCCCGGCGACGACGAAATACACGTTCGTCCCCGCGAGGTCCGCGTTCGGGTCTTTCGAGCGGTCCTCCGGCGGCACGTAGGGCGGCATGACGAAGAGGGCCTTCGAGACGCCCCCGTCGATGTGCCGCTCCGTCACGCACCGGCCGTCCACATCGACGGCGATGTGCTGCGGCGGGAAGGCGCCCGGAATGGCGGACGATCCGAGGAGAATTTGCTGAATGAGCTTCACGTCCTGCGGGCGCCCGCGACAGGCGATCGCCCCGATGTCCCAGACGACGAACTGTTTGCTTTCCGCCGCGGTCGTGCCGATGTAGAGGCGCCGACCCTTTTGGTGCTCCCGGGCCAGTTCGCATATCACCTGCGGGGACAGCACCTCCGCCACCTTCTCGGCGAGCGGGGTGTTGTCCGCGAGCGACTCGCGGAACAGCCCGCGCACGGGCTTCATCTTGTAGAGATCTTTTGCTTCCAGGGTCGTGTAGAACGCCTTCAACTGTTGGTCGTAGGCCGGCCCGAGGAACGCGAAGGGCGCCGCCAGCGCGCCGGTGCTGATGCCGGTCACGACATCGAACTCGGGCCGATCGCCGCGCGCGGTCCAGCCGCACAGAACCCCCGCCGAGAACGCTCCGAACGATCCGCCCCCGGACAAACTGAGGACGTTCTTCTCCCGGAACGGGGTGTTCGGGTTGCGCTCCTTTAAGGCCTTTTCCAAAGCCGCTTTACGCACCGTCTCCGAGCGGGCGGCGAGCTGTTTGGAATCGGCTTGGGCGCTGAACTCGGCTTGCGCGGCCGCATCGACCATGTCGCGTGTGTGCATGCCGAGGGCGGTAGGAGTCGGGCATTCCCGTCTGGCTTGACGTGAGCTTTTGCAGCCAGTTGCCACGACGCTGACCAGCGCCGCCAAGAATATCACCGAGCCAACTCGCTGCTGGAATGAGCTCATGGGATATTTCTCCAGTCAAAAGTATGCATTGGCTCGATTTCCCAGAAAACGGATATTCACACTCCTAATCGGGTGTTTAGTCGGGGCGCATCAGGAAATAGGCGCAATCCCTGCAAGTAGGACAAGTGGCACAGGTGCGCGAGGGATGAGAGCCCGGGTAATTGGGGTGCGTGTGGAATGAGGGGCGCCGGGTAGAACCACGCTCGTTGTTTGAATCTTTGCCTCCGATGCCCCAATCGCGGCATCGTCACGGTCGGCGCCCCTACTCCTCCCGGTAAATCACGACTTCCGGCGGCCACCCGAGCACCCACTGCCACCACTCGGCCAACGGAACAATCCATGTGAAAAATGTTTAATCAATAGAATGTGATGTGCTGGAGAGTACACGCAATCGACAATGGGGGAAGAGGTTGGTTGAAAATAGTCAGGCGATGGGGAGACGATCGGTTCGCGCGGAGCGCGATTCTGGTTGCGACCGCGCGCCGGCATTTTCAGGTGCGTGCTGGCAGGCCCATTCGCGGTTTGATAGGCTTTACCGCACCGCCCCTCTCCGGAGTCCCTTCATGCGCTCCCTGTTCCTCTCCGCGGTCGTGCTGTGCGCGCTCGGCGCGTCGCAGCCGGTTCGAGCTGATGAGAAGCCGAAAACCGGCTTCGTGGACAAAACGTTCAAGAACGCGGACGGCACCACCTCGCCCTACGTCGTGTTCGTCCCCAAGAGCTACGACGGCGCGAAGGAGTACCCCACGATCCTGTTCCTGCACGGCGCCGGTGAGACCAAGACCGAAAAAACGGGCACGAAGATGCCGGTCGAAGTCGGCATCGGGCCGGCGATCAAAAAGCGCGAAAAAGATTTCCCGTTCATTGTCGTGATCCCGCAAGCCGAAGGGTTCGGGTGGGGCGCGGACGGCAAGAACGCGAAGCGCGCCCTGGCGATGCTCGACGAGGTGCAGAAGGCGTACAAGACCGACCCGAAGCGGCAGTACCTCAGCGGGCTGTCGATGGGCGGGATGGGAACGTGGAGCATCGCGATGGCGCACCCCGATCGGTTCGCGGCCATCGCGCCGATTTGCGGGCGCGGCGACACGAAGACCGCCGAGAAGATCAAAGACCTCCCGTGCTGGTGCTTCCACGGGGACGCGGACACGGCCGTGAAGGTCGAGGGCTCGCGCGACATGATCGCGGCGATTAAAAAGGCCGGCGGGAGCCCCAAATACACCGAGTACCCGAAGGTCGGCCACAACTCGTGGGACGCGGCCTACGGCACCGACGAACTGTACACGTGGTTGCTCGAGCAAAAGAAGAAGTAGGACCGCCGATTTGAGTTCCGCGATTCTCCGTTTTCAAACCCCTGTTTTCGGCGCGGTCACGGGTGATTCAAGGGCGCTGCCTTTGATCCTTCGGTCACGAACTGCCGCGCGGAAAACGTCCGTCCCACTACTGGAGTACCTAACCGTGTCCGAGAACTCAGTGAACCGCCGGGCGTTCATCGCCGGTAGCGCCGCGGCCGGGGCCGCGATGAGCCTGCCCGCCGCCAGCTACGCGCGCATTAAAGCGGCCAACGAGAAGCTGCGGGTCGGCTTCCTCGGCGTCGGCGGCCGGTGCCAGCAACACATCGGCGTCATCCTCCAGATGCAGAAGGAGGGCAAGGCGGTCGCGCCGGCCGCGGTGTGTGACGTGTGGGACGGGCAGTCGGTCAAGGGCGTGATCCAGGGGCGCGGGCTGTACCCGTCGGCCGAGAAGTGCGGGCTCGACAAGACCGACAAGAACCACGTCAGCAAGGACTACCGCACGATCCTCGAGCAGAAGGACGTGGACCTGGTGTGCATCGCCACCCCGGACCACTGGCACGCGCGCATGGCGATCGACGCCATGAACGCGGGCAAGGACGTGTACATGGAGAAGCCGATGACCAAGACGATCGCCGAAGCGATCGCGGTCGTCGACACCGCGCAGAAGACGAACAAGGTGGTCACCGTCGGCGTGCAGAGCATGGCCGACCCGACCTGGCTGGCCGCGCACGAGTACGTCGCCGCCGGCAACATCGGCAAGGTGATGCAGGGGCAGACCAGCTACTTCCGCAACAGCTCGGTCGGCCAGTGGCGCTACTACCCGCTCACCAAGGACATGTCCCCGAAGACGATCGACTGGGACATGTGGCTCGGGCACGCGTTCAAGGGCGTGGACGGCGAGCCGCTCGGACCGACCCCGAAGGACAAGCCGTTCGACCGCGCCGTGTGGGCGCAGTGGCGGTGCTACTGGCCGTTCGGCGGCGGCATGTACACCGACCTCTTCGTCCACCAGACGACGCACATGCTCGCGGCGATGGGGCTGCGGTTCCCGGCCCGCGTCGTGGGCGCCGGCGGCCTGTACCTCGAGTACGACGGCCGCGACGTGCCGGACGTGGCCACCGTGATCGCCGACTACGACGAGGGGTGCCAGTTCATCGTCGGCGCGACGATGTGCAACGACGTGCAGTTCGGCGAGATGATTCGCGGCCACCTCGCGACCATCAAGTTCGACGGCGGCGGCGACTTCATCAAGGGCTTCTCGGTGTACGGGCAGAACATCGCCGGCGGCCCGGTCAAGCCGAAGAGCAACGGGGGCGAGGAGAAGCCGGTCCACGTGTTCGAGAACCCGAAGAAGGGCGACGCCACCTACCACCTGTGGGAGAACTTCCTCCAGTGCGTCCGCGAGCGCAAGCGCGAGACGCTCAGCACCCCGGAACTCGGCGCCGCGGCGTTCGCCACGGTCAACATGGGCGTGCAGAGCTACCGGTACGGCAAGGTGCTGTTCTGGGACAAGGAGAAGCGCGTCCCGAAGGAAGCGGACGCGAGCTGGGCGAGCCGGTGGGAGGCCCGCAGCCACGAGCGCGGCAAGCCGAACCAGATCCAGGGCTGGAAAGCCGGCGACAAGGGCAGCACCCTGACCCCGCCGGACTACCAGAAGCTCGAAGGCCCGTGGACCGACGGCAAGGACCCGGCCGGGGCCTAAGTCGTTCCGGCGATCGGCCGGCGTGAGTCAGTCGGTGAAAGCGAATCGCCCACGAAGCGCGAAACGTTCACCGGCCGGCTCATACCGGCCGTTCGCCTCTGATCTTCCGTGTCGGGCGGTTTAGCTCGTCGCTCTGCGACAGGCTGATGTTGCGTCAGCCGAGCTGTTGCCTTGCTGTGCGCCGCGGGGACCGCTGTTCCAGCACCGCTTTCGGGCGGGGGCCCTGCGCATGCAGGAGCCCGGAACAACCCCGCCGGTCGTGGTTCTCCTGCATGCGCAGGGGCGCCCCGCCCGGCGGTGCCGTGAGCGTTCCGCGCCCCAGGAAAAGAAGTAGACCGCCCGACACGGTTGGTTTCGCTGTTCCGGCGCAAGGGGGCATAAGCTCCCTTCTTTCTTTTTTCACGCTCGCCCATTTCCCAGAACACATGACTCCCCTCGCGGACACCCACGTCCATTTGCTCGCCGGACTCGACGACGGCCCACCCACCGCGGACGTTGCACTCGCGATGTGCCGGATGCTCGTCACCGAGGGCGCGCGCCACGCGACCGCGCTCGCGCACCAGAACCCGTGCTACCCCGACAACACTGCCGACCGATTGCGCGCGTCCGCGTCCGCGCTCGCGTCCGCGCTCGCGGAGCAGAACATCCCGCTCTCGGTTTACCCGACCGGTGAGGTCATGCTCGCGCCCACCACGCTCGAAGAGTGGCGCGCGGGCCACCTGATGTCCGTGGGCGACCACAAGCAGTGGCTCCTCGTGGAAATGCCGCACGGTGAATTCGTCGACGTGCTCCCACTCGCAGAGGCCCTGAAGCCCGAGGGCGTGCGGCTCATTATCGCGCACGCGGAGCGCTACGCAGAACTGCTCGATGACGTCGCGCTGACACAAACGTGGATCGAAGCGGGGTGTCTGATTCAGGTCACGGCCCGCGCGCTGGCGGAGCCGGGCGCGCCCGAGTTCGAGGCGGCCCTCAAACGGTGGGCGAAGGGCGGCTTCATTCACCTGCTCGGGTCCGACGGGCACGGCATCGAGCGCCGGCGCCCGAAGTTAGCGCCCGGCTTTGCGCGGCTGGTGAAGTGGGTCGGGCGCGCGCACGCGGCACGAATCGCAAGCGAATGGGGGACCGCAATACTGCGGGGCGAGCCGGTTCAGGTGCCCGCGCCGTGTCCGCTCGGGCGCAGTTGGTTCTCGCGCCTGTTCGGGGCGTGACGACACCTCATCTTCATATTGCGAGTGTGTAACGGGTAGCGGATTTTCCGCGCACACGGTTGACGCACCCCGTCCCTTCGGTCAACAATAACCCCACGCGATTCGGTCCCACCCCATCGCTGCCGCTGCCACGGCCCTGGGACCGACCCGCGTGAAACCGCCAGAGTTCGGCCGCCCGCCACCGTCTCACCTGCCGTACCCCAGTCCTCTTCCAATTTGGGGAGACGCACCACGATGCCCACCACCCGCGCCCGCGGTACCGCCGCGCTCTTGTTCGTTGCCCTCGCGTGCCCCGGTGCGAGCGCGCAGCCCACGGCCGACCAGCAGGCGGACGCGCTCCTGAACGCGGGGCGGAAGGCGTACAACGAGGGCAATCCGCAGTTCGCCGCGGAGCGCTTCACGGAACTGCTCACCAAGTTCGGCGGTTACAAGAACGCGAACGCCGCCCGCTACGGCCTGGGTCTCGCGCTCCTCGATCTCCCCGACCGCAACTACCAGAAGGCGCTCGATGCGTTCCTCCCGCCCGCCGGCGACGGGCAGTTCCCCGACCAGGGGCTCGCGCTGTACCACGCGGGCGCGTGCCAGCGCGGGTTGGGGCAGAAGGAACTCGCTGAAGCTGCGGCGAAGCCCAACGAACTGCCGCAGCGCACGCAGAACGCGAACGCGAAGTTCGATGCCGCCGCGAAGCTCTTCGTTCAGGCCCGCGAGGTGCTCGAGAAGAAGGCTCCGGCTGATGCGGATTGGGCCGGCCGAGCCCGGTGCGACACGGCCGAGATGGAACTGCGCGTCGGCAAGGTTAAAGAGGCCCGAGCCACTGTCGAGCCGTTCTTGAAGGACGCGAAGTTTGCAAAAAGCAAGCTCCAGCCGCTCGCGCTCTACTACCACGGCACCGCAAGTTTCCTGCTCAACGACGTCCCGAGTGCCGCTAAATCGCTGAACCAACTCGCGCCGTTCGACCAGCCCTACGGCCCGCACGCGCGGTACCTCATGGGGCGCGTGCATTCATCACAGGGCGAGAACGCGGAGGCCGCCGTCGAGTTCGACGCGGTCCTCGCCGAATACGCCAAGCAGAAGGCCGCAGCGGTCGAAGCACTCAAACAGCCGGACCGGTTCAAGAACGACCCGTTCGAGAAAACGCGCCTGGAAACGCTCGTGAAGAACCCGGCTCCCGATTACGTCGCGGGGAGCGCGTTCTTTGGCGCGTGCCTCAACTACGAGAGCGGGAAGTTCGGCGACGCGCTCGGGAAGTTCCAGGCGTTCACCAAGGACTACGCGACCTCGCCGCTCAAAGATGATGCGCAACTCCGAACCGGGTTCTGCCAGGCGCAACTCAAGCAGTTCGACGAGGCCGTCAAGTCGCTTCAACCGCTCGCGAACCACGCCCGACTCGCGGACCAGGCGCTCTTCTGGACGGGCAAGGCGCAAGCCGGGCTCGCGGCGGCCGTCGACCCGGCGAACCCGAACCTGAAAACGCAAACCTTCAACACCGCTATCAACACACTGCGTACCGCGAGCGACAAGGCGAACCAGGGCAACGCGGAGGCAAAAGCGCGGCGCGCGGAATACCTGCTTGAACTCGCGGACACGCAGCTCACCGCTCAACTCGCGAAGGACGCCGCCAACACCTACGAAACGGTCTGGAACGAAAAGCTCCTGCCGTCACGCGCCGAAGAAATCCTCCAGCGGCTCATCACCGCGTACCACCTCGCGGGCGACATCCCGAAGTCGGAAGAGCGCATCGCGGTCTTCAAGCAGCAGTTCCCGAACAGCCCACTCACGTCGCTGGTGCTGTTCCGCGCGGCCGAGAACGCTTACACGAAGGCCGAAGCCCTCGTCAAACAGAACAAGCCCGCCGAAGCGAAGGCCGCGTTCGCCGCCGCCGCGACGAAGTATTCCGACGTAGTGGCGAAGTTCCCGGAGTTCGAGCGTGTAAATCGCGCGAAGTACGGCCTCGCGCTCTGCTTCACCGCGGTGGAGGACTGGGAGAAGGCCGCGAAAGCACTCGAAGCGATCCCCGCCGCGGAGCGGACCGGCGAGCTTTCACCGGCGGCGTATGTGCTCGCGGACTGCCTGATTCGCACCGCCCCCGCGAAGGCCGAAGACGCGCTCCAGGACAACATGCTCCGCGAGAAGCTCGGCGCCGCGGTCGGGCTACTCGATGCGTTCGTCGCCGCGAACCCGAAAGCCGAGCAGACCCCCGACGCGATCCTGAAACTCGGTTACTGCAACAAGCGTCTGGCGATCCAGCTTCAACCCGGCAACGAGCGCAACGAAGCGCTTCAGAAGGCCCGCGTCGCGTTTGAAAAGCTCGGGAACGAGTTCAAACAGTCGCCGCTCGTCGGCACGGCCACCCTCGAGCGCGCGAAGGTGCTCGCCCTCCAGGGTGATAAGGGCAACGCGATTAACTCGCTCCGCGGGTTCAACGCGGACCCGCTCCAAAAGTCCCCGGTCGCGCCGCTCGCGATGATCTACCTCGGGACACTTCTGCGCGAACAGAACCAGGCGGCCGAAGCCGCGAAATCGCTCGCCGAGGCGCGCCAAAAGTTCGAGGGCGGGCTAAACGCAGCGGGCGGGGCAAAAGCCGAGTGGGTCGCGCTGTTGCGCTTCCACCACGGCGTTGCCCTCTCCGAGAGCAACAAGCCCGGGGAAGCCCGCGCTGCGTTCGAGCAAGCGGCCCAAGCCGCCCCCGCGTTGCCCATCGCCGTAGAAGCAACCCTCAAGGCAACGCAGCGTCATCTGGAAGAAGTGAAAGCCAAGATCGCCACCCTTGAGAAACAGAAAGTCCCGAATCTGAAGCCCGATCAGATCGCCGCTATCGACAATCAGATTAAGGGAGTGAAAGCGGACCTCGCGAACGTGGGTAAACTCTTCGAGCAGCGGGCCGAGCAGTACCGTCAGGCGCACCCGCAGAGCGAAGCTCGCGCCCGCTTGCTCTACGACGCGGCGTGGGCCTATCGCGGCGCCGGCACCGATCCGGCCCAGGCTTACACAAAGCTGCTCGAACAGTTCGGCGACCTCTCGCTCGCGGTAGAAGCACGCCTCGAACTGGCCGAACTCGTCTCCGAGAAGAAGCCCGACGACGCGATCAAGCTCCTGAAGGAAGCCATCGACAAGGAACCGACCGACAAGCCGACTTCACCCGAGACGATCGACCGCATCCGCATTCGACTCGGGGCCGCGCTGTTCGAGAAGAAAGATTACCCCGCAGCGCAGGGGCAGTTCGATGCGGTGGGCAACAATGACAAATCCCCCCATCGGGCGCACGGGCTGTATCGCTCCGCGGAGTGCTTCCTCGCCCTCGGCAAGCCCGACGAAGCACAAAAGAAGCTCGTCATCTTCCGCGACAACGCCGCGTTCCACAACATCGCAGGCGTGAGTGACCGCGCGCTGCTCCGCTTGGGGCACGCCCTCACGCAACTCAAGCAGTGGGACGCCGCACGACAAGCGTTCGAGACGGTACTCGCCCGGTACGGCAACAACGGCACGTGGGCGGTGGACGCACGCTACGGCATCGGCTGGGCGTTCCAGAACCAGAACCGCTTCGACGACGCTGTGAACGCTTACGCGCTCGTGACGCAGGCCACGCAAGACGACCGCGCCGCCCGCTCGCACTTGCAGATCGGCTTGTGCCGTGCGGCCGCGAGCAAGTGGGCCGATGCGGGGAAAGCGTTCAGCACGGTCTACTTCGGGTACGACTTGCCCGACCTCAAGTTCCCGGCGATGCTCGAACACGCCCGCACGCTCGGGGAAGAGAAGAAGCCCGACGAGGCGGTGAAGCTTCTGGAGCGCGTCATCAAGGACGCCCCAAAGGACAGCGAATGGGCAAAGGCCGCACAAGAGCGGCTGGGCAAGCTCAAGAAGAAGTGAGGCGTGCAATGGATGCCAACGAGTTCTTGTTCTCGACTGCTACGTTGGCGGTACTCAACGCTCAGCAATACGACCCGGGAGCGAAAGGAGCGTATGAGTATCTGTCCGGCGGTTTGATGTGGCCGGACGAGCGCCCTGAGGCGCACGAGCCGGGGCGAGAGTTTACATCTACGATCACCGCTTATCGCTGTTTGATTGCGAGCCGCGCGGCCATCACGCTGGGCAAAGAGACGGGTGTTTGGCCGGTGTGGGAGCAAGTGCTCCGAGAAGCCTCGA
Source organism: Gemmata palustris (assembly GCF_017939745.1). Lineage (NCBI taxonomy): Bacteria > Pseudomonadati > Planctomycetota > Planctomycetia > Gemmatales > Gemmataceae > Gemmata > Gemmata palustris. The sequence goes on from NZ_JAGKQQ010000001.1 coordinate 6,766,394, forward strand.
ACTGGCCGGGGCTTCGACCCGAACGTTGGGGCGAAGCGGCACGAAAGCGATTATTGGCCGCGAAGCGCCGTGAAGCGCGATGTTTCGATGAACTGGAGCGGCAATTGGAAGAACAATTAACCAGCGGGACTGGGTGACGTGGTTTTAGCCCTCGGAGAGGGCGGCAGATGTTAGCCCAGGGTGCGGCGAGCGAAGCGAACAAACCCTGGGCGGGCAACGCGGAACACATGAAAACCGTCATCCTGTTGGTCGCGGTGCTTGCCGTAACTCTGGTACTCATGGCATTCACGAGTTGGCTGTTTCCGAAGAAGCCTGAACCGCCGGACGAAATGAAAGACCTGCATAATCCGGATGGCATCGTGGGTGTGCTATTCCTGGGTCACGGGTGCATCGGCATCGTGATCGTGTTTGCCTGTGCGATCTTGTTCGGGCTGATCTGACACTCTATCGCTTCCGGGGTTTCCGGTTTATCTCCTGACGTGTTCCCCGGGTCGCGCTCGAAGAGTCGCTCCACCCGGAGCTAACATCCGCCCCTCCGGGGGTGAAGACAAAGACGCGCCGCGTTCCCCAGAGGGCTCCTCCCATGTCCGACCATTCGCTGATTCGCCGCGCGTGGCTCGCGGTCGCGTTCGGCGCGATCGCCCTGGTGTGGGCCGTGCCCGAGCCCGCGCAGGCTTATGTCGAGGTGCCCATCACGCTCGGCGACATCATCCGCCAGTCCACCAACGTCTGCACCATGCAGGTCAGCAAGGTGGACCGCGAAAAGAATCTCATCATCTACACGAAAGTGCAGGACATCAAAGGGAAGCACCCGCAGACCGAGATCAAGCACAACATCGGGCGCGGCGGGCTCCGGCCGGGCGAGTGGGAAGAGATCATGAAGTGGGCGGAGGTCGGCAAAACGGCCGTCTTTTTCCACAACGGCGGCGCCAGCGAAACGTACTTCGGCACCTCGTGGTACCAGGCGTACCCGCAGGGCGAGTGGTGGGGCATGTCGCACGGCGAACCGTTCCTGCTCCGCAGTTACTCCGGGAAGGTCGATAAGCTCGGCGGCTTCGTGGCAGAGATCATCGACAACAAAGAGGTCGTCGTCCCGTGTATGGTGGACGGCGACAAAGAGGCCATTCACAAGAAGACCGCCCGCGTGCAGCGCATGAAGGCCAGCCTCAAGTTGATGGACTACAACCCGAAGCGCGACTTCGTGGGATGGGGCGGCGAGGACATTCGCCGGCTCCAGGGCATGCCCGGTTTCGACAGGTACGCGGCGCTCGCGAAACTCGACGCGGAAGCCCAGTCCGTCACGGCGGTGGATTTTGACAACGACGGCAAGCCCGACATCTGCCTGTGCGGGGCGAACAAGGTCGTGCTGCTCCAGAACGGCGGCGACAGTTTCGTCGAGGTCGCGCTACCGGGTCTGACGGGCGGGGCACGCTCCGCGGTGTGGGCCGACTGCACCGGCGACGGGCTGCCCGATTTGCTGCTCGCGACCCCGACCGGTCCGCGCCTCTTCGTCAACCTCGGCAAAGGCCTGTTTCGCGACGAAACGAAGCGCCTACCGAAAGAGGTCGCGTACAACCTGACCGCGGCCGCGTGGGGCGATTTCAACGGCGACGGGAAGCCCGACATCGTGCTCGCTAATGGCTTCCACGGCCTGCGAGTGTACGCGAACGCCAAGCCGGTAGCGCCGAAAGTCGTGCTCCCGAAGTTCGGCGCCTGGCACGCGATCGGCATCTTCCGCGCGGCGAACCCGGCCGACAACTTCAAGACCGCGTTCCCGGTCGAGACCGAGAAGTTCACGCCCGAAAAGGAGTACAAAGGCAAGCGCGACATGCCGACCAAGTGGGCGAAAAAGGAGTTCAAGGCCGAGCCGACCCCGCTCCCCGAAATGGGCGCGAACTGCGCGACCTACGTTCACGGCGAACTCGAAATGAGTGCCGCGGCCGAAGTGCCGGTCACGATCGGAACCGGTGGGAACACGATCACCGTGTGGGTGAACGGGGAGAAGGTTCACAGCGACGACAAAGCGAAGCCCGAACCGACCGCGCTTTCGCTCAAGCTCAAACAGGGCAAAAACACACTCGTCGTGAAGATGTGCAACGTGGACCAACCGCAGGCGTTCTCGATCGCGGTCGGGCTCGGCGACAGCGGCCCGCCGGGGCCGTGGTTCGAGGACGTTTCCGCCGCGTGGGGCTTCGGCCCAGACGGACTCGCCGCCAACGAAAAGGGCGATACGCTCGCGGTCGCGGACTTCAACGGTGATGGGAAACCTGACATCCTGTATGGCGCCGGCGCCGGCATTCTCTTCATAAACACGAACGGTAAGTTCGTGCCGAAGACCGACAGCGGTATCAGCTACAAACCCGGTAAAATTGGCCCCGCGATCTGCGACTTCGATGGCGACGGCTATCTCGACCTGTTCATTCCGCAACTCGACGGGAAGTGCAAGCTCTTCCGCAACGACGGTACCGGCAAGTTCACCGACGCGACCGCGAACACGGGCGCGCTCGCGAGCGGCGTCCCCAACGCGGTGTCCGCGGCGTGGGGTGACTTCGACAACGACGGCAAGCCGGATCTCCTCGTGTGCTGCCTCCGCGGGTCGAACCGGTACTTCAAGAACGACGGTGGGGGTAAGTTCACCGAGAAGACCGCGGACATCGGGTTGACGCAGAAGGTATTCAACTCGCAGGCCGCCGCCTTCGTCGATCTGAACGGCGACGGGCAACTCGACCTCGTGCTGAACAACGAGGGCCAGGAGTCGAATGTCCTGTTCGGCGCGTTCACGCCGGGTGGTGCCAAGACACCGGTCGTCGTCGCCCTGAACGGCTGCTCCGCGCTCAACGGCGGGAAGGTCGTGGTGAAGGACGCGGCGGGCCAGCGCGTCGCGTGCTGTGCGGTGTCCGGCGGCGACGGGCGCGGCGGACAGTGCGGACTCGCGCCGCGCTTCGCGCTCGCACCCGGCGCGTACAAGTTCGAGATGACCGGCAGCGACGGGAAGACCACCGCCAAGGACGTGACCGTGACCGCCACGCCCATGCAGGTGAAGGCGAATTAGCAATCACCCGCCGCCCTTGTGGGCGGGGTTCACCGAATACCGGGATGCCGCGCATGACTCTCCGCTTGGTTGTCTCTCTCTGTGCCCTCTGTGCCCTCTGCGGTGAATCGTTTTCCGCCGACCCCGGTCCGTGGGCGACGTACCGCGGGAACCCGCAGCGCACGGGCAACACGGATGGCGCTGCCGGCCCGGAAAAGCCCGCGATTCTTTGGTCCGTGAAATCGACGGACCACTTCATTGCGTCGCCGGTTCCGGTGAAGGACGCCGTGTACATTGCGGGGATCGGCGCGTTCAACCGGCCCTCCGCCTCACTGTTTCCGTTCGCCGGGAAGAACCCACCGGCCGCGACGTGGGTCAAGAGCGCGCCGTACCTGAAGCTCGCCTCCGTTAGTTCACCGGCGGTCGCGGGGGATTACCTCCTTTTCGGCGACGGCATCCACCAGGATTCGGGCGGCGTGCTCCACTGCGTCAACGCGACCACGAGCCAACCGCTGTGGCAACTCGTTCTCCCCGGCGACCTGATTCACCTGGAAGGCGCGCCGGTCGTGGCGGGGGGCAAGGTGTTCATCGGGGGCGGGGCTGCCGGCGCGCTCTGCGTCGAGATGGACAAGGCGACGCTCGACGGCAAGGAATACGACCTCGCGACCGTTGCGAAAATGCAGGACGCGAAGTGGAAGGAACTCACCGCGAAGTACGAAGAGGCGAAGGCAAAGAAGGACGACTTCGCGATCCCGCCGGACGACAGTCAGTTGCTCAAGTTCGCGCCGAAAAAGGTGTGGCAGAAGGGTGAGAAGAAGTGGCACGTCGATGCCCCGGTGAACTTCGCATCCGACAAGTTACTCGTGCCCACTGCGTACCTCGACAAAGAGAAGGTCGGCGAGCGCGCCCTATACGCGCTCAACGCGACCACCGGTGACACCGTGTGGAGGACGGAACTGAAGTACAACCCGTGGGGCGGCGCGACCGTCGCGGGCGACTTGGTGATCGTGCCGGAAAGCTCCGTCGGCTACTACTACAAGGAGCTAAAAGGCGCGAAGGGCGCGCTCACCGCGCTCGACCTGAAGACGGGCGACCAGAAGTGGCGGAAGGAGATCCCGACCGGCGGCGTGTTGGGGTGCGCGTCGGTCAGCGACGGCCTCGCGGTCTGCACCGCGACCGACGGTAAGGTTCGCGCGTACAAGGTGGCCGACGGCGAGCGCGCCTGGCTCTACGACGCAAAAATGCCGTTCTTCGCACCGCCCGCGGTGGCCGGCGGCGTGGTGTACGCGGCCGACTTGGGCGGAACGGTTCACGCCATCGATCTGAAGACCGGCAACGCGAAGTGGACGCTCTCCCTCGCGAAAGAGACGGGCGCGCCGGGGATGGTGTACGGCGGCGTGACCGTTCACGGCGGCAAACTCGTCGTCGCGACGTGCAACCTCGACGGCCCGTTCGCGAACAAGGAAACCGTGCTGGTGTGTATCGGGACGAAATAACGGGGCCGAGAGCACAGGGCTTCCGCCCTGTGCTAAATACGACGGCCCCTCCGGGGCGAAGGCAAATACGTCTGCGCGCTTGTGCCCTATGCGCGTCTAAGGAACTCACCATGAAACGTCTCGCGATCGCGCTCGGGTGTCTCGCACTTCTCGCGCTCGTCGGTCGGTCGTCGGCCGAGGAGAAAAAGGCCGGCGTCACCGTCGACATGGCCCGGCGGCTCGTCACCGTGGACGCGAAGGTCGCGCCGCGGAAACTCGAGCACCTCAAGGGCGAGGTGTACCCGATCGAACTGATCGCGTCGTGGGCGCACCCGAGGGGCAAGAAGGCGCACGAAACGATCCTGACCATCGAGGTCGATCCGTCCGAGGTTCACAAGGGCTTGGAGAAGCTCGGACTGAAGCCCGGCAAGCCGGCGAAGGGCGCCGCGATGAAGGAGGGCGACCCGGACCCGAAGGGCGAGGGGCCGGCCGTGAACGTGTTCATCGAGGTACCGGACGGCGCTGGGGGCACCAAGCGGCTCACGCTCGACAAGGTGCTCATGGACCCGAAGACGAAAAAGGCGCCGCCCAAGATGTCGTTCGCGTTCACTGGGTCGGTGCTGACCGCCCCCGACCCGAACAAACCGGACGACAAGAAGTACGGCGCCGACCTCACCGGCTCGCTCATCGTGCTGTTCCCGGTGAGCGACGAGACCGTGCTGCAAACCGGGTGGACGATGAAGGAAGAGAAGTTCCTCAAACTCGACGTGCGCCCGGACGTGCTGCCCAAAGAAGGCACCGCGGTGAAGCTCGTGATCGAAGTGCCCGGGAAGTAGAGCGCGGTGTTGCGAGGTCGTGGTCCCTTACCCGGAGCGTTTGCCGTGACAATCTGGAACCGCCGCACGATTCGGCTACTCGCTTTCCACGCGCCACTACTCCCGCTGCTCGCCAGTTGCTCGCGCCCGCAAGCGGTTGATGTGCCCGCGGACCCGCCGGCGGTGGTGCTCGCACCAACACCTGGCGCCGTCGCAAGTGCCCCCGAATCGATGCCGACGCCGGCGCAGCCCCCCGCGCCGATCCCGGCGTTCGTGTTCCCCTCGGACCTGACGGGGCAAGCGCTCCCGCGAGTCGTTGCGCCGCAAATTCCGGTGAAGCTACCCGGAGCGAGCTTCGGTACCGAGCCGAAGCCGCGCCCGGTCCCGGCCAAGATCCTCGACCCCGAAATCCGTTCGAGTCTGCGGTACGCGCTCCCACCGATTTTGCCCGCGAAGTCCACCGCGATGAAGCCCGCTGCGCCGCCGGACAAGGTGCCGGTCAACTTCGGTGCGGGTGCCAGCGTGCCCCCGAAGCCGGTGCTGCCGGTGACGGCCGTGGTCACCGAACGCGCACGCGACGTGAACGTTCCCCCGCCGGCCCCGCTCCTCGGGCGCCCGCCCGGTGACCGCGTTCCGTTCGACGACCCCACGAGCGAACTCGGGAACGCGACCATCGTTGCGGGCGGGGAAAAGGTTCCGCTGGGGGTCAGCGGGTTCCTGAGAATCACGCTGCCGGACCCGTTCGAGCTGGGTGCCCAGGTGAAGCCGAACGTCCCGCCCGCGGCCGAACCGAGCGCCGCGCCCGTCACGATCAACCCGCAGCGGGTGAAGTGAGATTCCGCCGAAGTTCGACCGGCCCGCCTCATTCAACAGATTGCAAACGTGGGCAACGATTCTGCTTTGGGTTGTGCCCTCTCCCCTTGCGGGAGAGGGTCGCCGCGCTTCGCGGCGGGGTGAGGGGTTGCTCCCACACCCTGGAACCACCCCTCACCCGGTTCGCAAAGCCTCACCACCCTCTCCCGCAAGGGGAGAGGGCACAACCAAAAACGCTGGCGCCTGCGTTTGCAATTCGTTGATTGAACGGGCCGGTTGCGTTGTCAGGCGCTGGCCCGCGCGTGCGAATGCGAGCGCCTCTGGCGTGTTACGGCGCCACGCGCGCCGGTTCCCTTCTGTTCGCACTTCCGCGCCGCAAATAAGCTAACGGCTTCTCGCCGCACACGTACCCTCCCGGAGATTCTGTCAATGGCCAAGATCAAGGTGAAGAACCCCGTCGTCGAGATGGACGGCGACGAGATGACCCGCATCATCTGGCAGAAGATCCGCGAAAAACTCATCCTGCCGTACCTCGACATCGACCTCAAATACTACGACCTCGGGATGGAGCACCGCGACGCGACCGACGACAAGGTGACGTTCGACTCCGCCGAGGCCACGAAGAAGTACGGCGTCGCGGTGAAGTGCGCGACCATCACCCCGGACGAGGCCCGCGTCAAGGAGTTCAACCTGAAGCGGATGTACCCGTCGCCCAACGGCACCATCCGCAACATCCTCAACGGCACCATCTTCCGCGAGCCGATCATCTGCGCGAACGTGCCGCGGCTCGTGAAGCACTGGGACAAGCCCGTCGTGGTCGCGCGCCACGGGTTCGGCGACCAGTACAAGGCGAGCGAGATCCTGTTCCCCGGCGCGGGCACGGTGAAGCTCACCTACACCCCGGCCGACGGCGGACCGGCGATCGAGAAGGAAGTGTTCAAGGCGCCCGGCGGTGGCGTGACGCTCGCGATGTACAACCTCGACGACAGCATCCGCGGGTTCGCGCGGGCGTGCTTCAACTACGGGCTCGGCCGCGACTATCCCGTGTACCTCTCGACCAAGAACACCATCCTGAAGGTGTACGACGGCCGGTTCAAGAACCTGTTCCAGGAGGTGTTCGATACCGAGTTCAAGGCGCAGTTCGACGCCAAGAAGCTCACCTACGAGCACCGGCTGATCGACGACATGGTGGCCGCCAATATGAAGTGGAACGGCGGCTACTTGTGGGCGTGCAAGAACTACGATGGCGACGTGCAGAGCGACACCGTGGCCCAGGGGTACGGCTCGCTCGGCTTGATGACCAGCGTGTTGACGACGCCGGACGGCAAGACGGTCGAAGCGGAAGCCGCCCACGGCACCGTGACGCGGCACTACCGCGAGCACCAGAAGGGCAAGCCGACGAGCACGAACCCGATCGCGTCGATCTACGCCTGGACCCGCGGGCTGATCTATCGCGGCAAGATGGACGACACGCCGGACGTGGTGAAGTTCGCGGAGACGGTGGAGAAGGTCTGCGTCGACATGGTCGAGAGCGGCAAGATGACGAAGGATCTCGCGATCCTCATCAGCGACAAGACGCCGTACCTGACCACCGAGCAGTACCTCGACGCGGTGGACGCGGAGCTGAAGAAGCGGATGGGGTAACGGAAGCGGGCGCGCCCGGTCCTCACGAGGGGCCGGGCGCGGGAACCACTTCAGCACGGCCTTATGTGGGGAACGGCGTGGACGATTTCCGCACGATGGCCCGCAACCCCGAGTTCCGCCGCAAGTTCGAGAAACTACTGTACCTCGCGGCCCTGCGCGGCGACGCCGATCTCGTCGCGGAGCGGCTGTCGTGGGGCATCGACCCCAACTGCCGCTCCGCCAAAGGCATCACCCCGCTCATCGCCAACATTCGCAGTTCGTGCCCCAGTATCGCAACGGTACGGGCACTTCTAACCCACGGCGCTGATCCCAACGCGACCGACGGCGCCGGTCTGACCGCACTCGATTACGCCCGGCGCAAGCTGATACGTCTGCGAGCCAAACGGCGGAAACCGCGCAAGTCGCCCTCACTCGACGAAAACAACCAACTTCAACTGAGCACTGGGGAGCAAGCCGAACTGGACCGAATGCGCCAAGAACTGCCCGACGCGGACCCCGAGTTCTTCCGCATCTGGTGGCAAGAGCGGCTCCGCGCCGCCCACCGCGTGTTCAACGACCCGGACCAAGTGGAACAAATCGTGTCCGCGCTCGAAGCGGCTTGCGGTTAAGAGCGACAGGCGAACGGCCGGTGTGAGCCGGCCGGTGAAAGCAGTGGGCCATCATTGTGCTCGCCACTCACCGGCCGGCTCACACCGGCCGTTCGCCTGTCAATGGCGAAGCGTTCGACAGGATTGAGGAAAGCCGCGCACGTCAACTCTTGATCCGGTTGATCCTGTAAATCCTGTCAAAAGCTCTTTTGCTCACGCCGGCCGTTTGTCAAAGCACTCACTTATCGCGCGAGAAGTATTCGGTTTTGGCGTACACGCTGAGGATTGTGTCGCCGACCTCGAAGAAGGTGCCCTCCTTCTCGTCCTTCGAGAACGCGAGGTCCGGGTACTTGCCGGCCAGCACGTCCGCCGATTGTGCCTTCGCTTCCACTTCGTCGGGCAACAGACCGGTTGCGCCCACGTAGAAGACGAGCGCGCTGAGCTTCTCCGCGAACAGCGCGTCGGACCGGGCGTCGAGCTTCTTGCGGGCGTCGGCGAGCGCCTCCACGAACTCCTTGCGCCCGGGCTGTTTGCCCTTCGCGCGGTCCTTCACGATCGCGGCGAGCTTGTCCGCCCCCGCGCCTTCGAGGATCTTCACCACAGCCCCGTTCGGGCGCAGCCCGAGAAAATCATCGAAGAGCGCCTTCATGAAGTCATCGACCTTCGTCACCTTCGTCTTCGCCGAGAGCGTCTTGTGCTTGTAGGTCAGGTTCCCATCAAGCACGTCCTCGAACGCCGGCTTCTCCATCGGTTTGCCGTCCGCGCCGACCACTTCGTACATGCGGTCCAGGAACTTGTTCGCGCTGTGCAGCTTCGAGAGGTTCAGGATGTGCTTGCTGCCGACGTCGATCTTGTAGCTCGTGCGGGTGTCCACGCTGCCATCGGAGAGCGCGTCTTCGAGCTTCGCATAGGGGTTGGTCGTCGGGAAATTGAGGAACAGGCTTTTCGAGAGATAGTGTTTCTTCAATTCCTCGACCTGCTCCGGCGCGAGGTCGGCCGCTTCTTCCTTGAGGTGCGCCCCGCACAGGCTGGAGAGCACCTTGAGCCGGGCGAGTTCGTCGAACACGCCGCCGAGTTCCACCGTGCCCTCGAACGGCGGCACGATCGGGAGCTGGTCGAGCCGCAGCGTGTATTCCTGGTCCTTGTCGTACTTCGTCGCAGGGGTCCCGTCGAGTTCGATCACGCCCTCGTTCATCAGTTTGTCGAACAGTGACTTGTCCGAAATCTTGACCTTGAGGAACGGCACCGTGAGTTCGCCGTCACCCACGAGCGTGTAGTTGTTGAACGTGCTGAGAGTGTCGAGCTTGATCCCCGCGACCTCGGTGATCGGCGCGCCGCCCGCGGCGGGCACGAGCCGCACCTTGCGCGTGAGCATCATGTTCATCGTCGCGGTGTTCCGGTTCACGTCGAACGACGAGATCGGCAGATACGTGTCCTCGTTCACGAACTCGGTCTTGAGCGTCGGCTCGGTCACGGTGCCGTCGTCGTTGCGCACGCCCGGGATGCGCTTCAGCCCGCGCCGGACATAAACCTCTTGCAGCGCCTGCCGGTTGATGACGAAGTTCCCGCGGTTCGCATCGAGCAGGTTGATGAGCACCAGGAACGGGATCTTCTTGTTGACTGGAACCTGATCGAGAACGGTGTGCGTGCTCAGTTGGCCCGGATCGGAGAGCATGAGCGCATCGAGATCCTGCGCCATCGCCGCGACTTGATTGTTCGTGAGTGCCCGGGCGTGCGCGCCGACGAGTGTGGCGTCGAACGTGCTGCCGAGCGCGTACTTCGCGGTGTTCAGGTTGCCTTCGCCCAAATTGCCCTTCGCGAACGCGAACACCGCCTCGCTCGTCTGCTCCACGGGCACGTCGAGCTTGTCGTACTCGGCTTTCGTGAGTTTCCGGTATTTGTAAACGATCGCGTCGTCTTCGGACTTCAGCCCGCGAATGGAGAGCGTGCTCGTGGTGCCGTTCACGCGGCCCGCGCCGCGCGACACAAACACCTGATAATCGTAGTCGCCGAGCGGCACCTCGATGGGCGGCGTCACGGAGCTACCGAGCGTCTTCGTGGAGTTGTAGAGCGACGAGTACACCGCGCCGATGTCACCCGCTTTGATGCAGGCCCCGCTCCCTGCGTTCGCCACCCGCGAGAGCAACCGGAAGTCGGTGTAATTGCCGTAAGCGAGCGTGTTCACGAACACGTCCTTGCCGCTCATGTCGTCGCACAACTTGATGAGCGCGGTCGCCTCGGAGTTGGACGAGGGGTCGTTGGCGTAGCCGTCGGTGTGGATCGTGATCGCAGTTAACTCGCCGGCCTTCACCTTCTCGGACGCCATGCGCAGCCCCTGCGAAATGCAGGTCGCGCACGAGGTGCGGATCGACTTGATGTCCTTCTGGTACTTCGAGTCCTTCTTCATGATCTCGCGGATCGGCACGCGCTCGAAGTGGCATGTCACGTCGCCCGCGCTGGAGTACGAAATGAGCGTGACGAGCAGGTTGTACTGGGCGTACTCATCAAGCGTCAGAATCTTCAGCAGCGTCTCTTTGGTCGCCGCGAGGTCGGAGTACATCGACCCGGACCGGTCCACGACGATGACGCTGTGCGCGACCGATTTCGCGCTCCCCGCGGATTCGTCGCGTTCGAGTTCGACCGGTTCCACGAGGTAGTAGCCGCGCGGTTGGCCGAGCAAGTTGAACAGCGTGAACTTGCTCCGCGTGTTGATGCGCGCGAGTTCGGTGGCCGGGGCCAGTGCTGGTGTGCCGGGAGTCACTTTCGCTTTGGTCGTCTTCGGCTTGGCCGCCGGCTTTTTGGGTGCAGCGGCTTTGGGGGTGGTGCTTTTGGTGGCCGCGGTTTTGGCCATTGGTTCCTCGCTGAAGCAGGTGAGAGGTTCGACGCCGCCAATTTAGCTTGTTGGGAGCCGAATCGGGAGCGTTTATTTGTGAAGTTGGGGTGGAGTGTACCGAGTGTAACGCGGGGTATACAGGTGGGTAGTTTTGGCTTCCGGCGCGTGGGGCAGCGGCACACATTTGAACGTTCCGAATACCACATAACGAACGCACGCGCACCTCGCCCACTCGCGCCGGTTCTGAATCGGTTGCGGCCCCTTCCCGTTCCTGTGGCACGCGAGCGCCTCGGCCGCGCCGTGAACCCGGCTGTCCTGTGATGGGTCAACTGGTAAAGTAACCCACGTGAATTACAGCAAAAGGGGCGTTTGTCATGCCGTTCGAGAAGGTCGAATCATCGGTCGATTTCCCATCCCTGGAGCGCATGATCCTGCAGTTTTGGGACGACAACGCGATCTTCGAGAAGCGGAAGGCCCTCAACGCCGGCAAGCCGACATGGAGCTTTCTCGACGGCCCGATTACGGCCAACAACCCGATGGGCGTTCACCACGCTTGGGGGCGCACCTACAAGGACTTGTACAACCGCTACTTCGCGATGGCCGGGCACGAACTCCGGTACCAGAACGGGTTCGACTGTCAGGGGTTGTGGGTCGAGGTCGAGGTCGAAAAGTCGCTCGGGCTGAAGAGCAAGCGCGACATCGAGAACCTCGTCCCCGGTGACCCGGAAGCGAGCATTGACAAGTTCGTGCAGGCGTGCAAGGACCGCGTTAATCAGTTCGCGCGCGTGCAAACGGAACAGACCATCCGGCTCGGCAACTGGATGAACTGGGACCGCACCGACGCGGACTGGGCCAAGACCCCGGACGAGCGCAAGTCGTACTTCACGATGAGCGAGGAGAACAACTACACGATCTGGTCGTTCCTCAAGAAGTGCTTCTGCAAGGGGCTGATCGGCCGCGGGTACGACGTGATGCCGTGGTGCGGGCGCTGCGGCGTCGGGATCTCCGAACAGGAGATGAAAGAGGGGTACAAGCTCGTCGAGCACCGCGCCTGCTTCGTGAAGTTCCCGCTTAAGGGGCGCGAGAAGGAAAACCTCCTCGTATGGACCACCACGCCGTGGACGCTCACGAGCAACGTGGGCGCCGCGATCAACCCCGAACTCACGTACCTCAAGGTCAAACTGAAGGGCGAGATCTACTACGTCGCCAAAGGTGCGTTCAAGCTGAACCGCATGGAGGGGAGCGGCGGTGAGGGCGGGGACGATGAGGAAGAAGGCGGTTCCAAGAAGACGCGCCCGTGGTTGAAGGAGGTGCCGAACCTCGTCACCATCGAGCAGCACTTCAAGGTGAAAGCCGGTAAGGGCGACAGCTACGAGATCGTCGGCGAAGTGAAGGGGAGCGACCTGCTCGGTTGGGAGTACGTCGGCCCGTTCGACGATCTTCCCGCACAGAACCACGAGTACGGGTACCCGGAAGAAGTCGCGAAGATCACGAAGCAAAGCGGCGAGTGGAAGCCAGTGACCGCAGTGCAGGCGCACCGCGTCATCGACGGCGGTAAGGACGTGACCGAAACCGAGGGCACCGGCATCGTCCACACCGCGCCGGGGTGTGGTGCGATCGACTACCAGTGGGGCAAGGAAAACGGCCTTCCGCCGGTCGCACCGATCGGGGACGACGGTGTGTTCGTTCCGGGCTTTGGTTCTCTTACTGGCAAGAACGCGGTCGAACCCAGTACCGCCGACGCTGTATTCGAGCAACTCAAGGCGAACGACCGCTTGTTCGCGACGGAGCGCTACGTCCACCGCTACCCGCACTGTTGGCGGTGCAAGACGGAGTTGCTCTACCGGCTCGTCGATGAGTGGTTCATCCACATGGGGCCGAAGGGTGAGCGCGTCAACGACGAGTGGACCTACCCGCGCGACGACAAGGGATCGTTTCGCGGCGACATCGCCGAAGTCGTTCGCAAGGTCACGTTCCTGCCCGAATCCATCAGCGGGCAGAAGCGCGAACTCGACTGGCTCGGGAACATGGGCGACTGGATGATCTCCAAGAAGCGCTATTGGGGGCTCGCGCTCCCGATCTGGGTGGACGAGAACGACCCGACGCAGTACGAGGTGATCGGCAGTTACCAGGAATTGAAAGAGCGCGCGGTCGAGGGCTGGGCGGAGTTCGAGGGGCACACCCCACACCGCCCCTGGATCGACCGCGTGAAGATCCGAAGCAAGTCCGGGAGCTTGATGTCCCGCGTGCCGGACGTGGGGAACCCGTGGCTGGACGCGGGCATCGTGGGGTTCTCCACGCTGAAGTACAACACCGACCGCGCGTACTGGGACAAATGGTACCCCGCGGACTTCATCACGGAGAGTTTCCCCGGCCAGTTCCGGAACTGGTTCTACGCGCTACTGGCACTGTCCACGATGATGAGCGACGGCAAGCCGCCGTTCAAAACGCTGCTCGGGCACGGCAACGTGCGCGACCAGTACGGGCACGAGATGCACAAGACCGCGGGGAACTCCATTGAGTTCATCGCGGCGGCCGATCGGGGTGGAGATATCACGGACCCCAAGGGTAACAAATTGCCCTTTAACGCGATCGGCGCGGACGTGATGCGCTGGCTGTACGCCCGGCAGAGCCCGGCCGCGAACCTCAACTTCGGCCCGGAACCGGCGAACGACGTGCGCTCGCGCGTGTTCTTCAAGTTGTGGAACACCTACGCGATGTTCTGCAACTACGCGATCGGCGACGGCTTCGACCCGGCCGCGCCGCAAGTACCGGTCGCGGAGCGCCAGGACATCGACCGCTGGCTGCTCTCGAACCTTCAGTTGCTCGTCAAGGACGCGCGGGCCGCGTACTCCGCGTATGACGTGATGACGTTCGCGCTGAAGGCCGAGGAGTTCATTGAGGGCGATCTCTCGAACTGGTACGTTCGGCGCAATAAGGACCGGCTGCACAGTAAGAACGCCGACCTCGATACCGCCGGCCTCAAGGACAAGAGCGCCGCGTACCAGACGCTCTACGCGACGCTCAAAACGCTGTGCAAGCTGATGGCGCCGTGCGTGCCGTTCATCACAGAAGTGATGTGGAAGAACCTGCGCTTGCCCACTGATCCGGAGAGCGTTCACCTGAGCGACTTCCCGGTTGCGGAAGACGCACTCGGTGACGTGGCCCTCTCGGAAGACATGCGGGCCGTTCAGCGGGTGATCTCGCTCGGCCTCGCCGCGCGCCAGCAAGCCAAACTTAACGTGCGTCAACCGCTCGCAAAACTGGTGGTGGCGCCGTCGCTGGTGAAGGACAAAACCGGTGCTCTGTTGGGCGACGCGGACAGGCGGGCAGTCGAGCGCTTCCGGGATCTGATCCTCGACGAACTGAACGTGAAGGTCGTCCGCCTGCACGACCCGGCTACCGGTTCGCTGCTCACTGCGAGCGTGCAACTCAACAAGAAGGTGGCCGGGAGTAAGTTCGGTCCCAAGCTCAAGGAGGCCGAAGAGACGCTCGCGAAGCAAGACCCGACAGAATTCGCGTCGCGCCTCGATCGCGGTCCGGTGGAGTTGGTTGGCGTGTCGCTGGACAAGGCCGACTTCAACATCACGTTCGCGGCTGAGGCAGGTTGGGCCGGCGTTGCGGACCGCGGTACGCAGGTCGCGATCAGCACGACGATCACGGAAGAACTGAAGCTCGAAGGGCTAGCACGCGACGTGGTGCGTCAGATCCAGAACGCCCGCAAAGACGCGAAGCTCGACCTGCTCGACAAGATTGCGCTTCACCTGTCGGCGGACGCTCCGGATCTCGCGAAGGCGCTGGCCGAACACCGGCAAACCATCGCGACCGCGGTACAGGCGACGCAGTGGAGCGACGCCCCGCTCAGCGGCGCGGATGTCCACACCGCGACCGTGAAGATCGACGGCCAACCGCTCGTGATCGCGTTGCGGAAAGTGTGACTTCCCTTACTACACTGCGACGCGGATAATGGAGTGCCATGAGCGATTCGCCCGAACGAATGGTCGCAATGGTCGTCCGCGTCGCGTCCCCCGGGTCGCCCGCGTTCCAGTTGCGTAAAGGCGAACAAGGGATCTCGGTTTTCGACCCGGCCGCGGTCGATCCGTTGCTTTCCGAAGACGAGATTCTCGCTGCATTTCGTCCCGGAAGCATCGTGATTTATCGAAGCGTGGCCGTCATTGAGGAGCACGGGTTGCAACTGGAGCACACGCCCGGCGCGGAATCGCTCCCGGAACGGCTACGAACCGCCCACCGCGAAATCGGACCGGGAGTCGGGATGGATCGCCCCGCGTTCAAGGTCGCGTTACGAAACCTGGAGTAAGCCATGTCGATTCAACTCGCGGCCGAGGTAGAGGTTCCCCAGGCGCTACTTGAAGCGATCGCTTCCCTTCCCGTTGCGCGCGATGTGATGCATTGTGGGACTACGTTTACGGCCTCGCCGTTTGATATCTACGCGACGTGCCCGGTCTGCCGGACGCGCCTCAAGCTCCGGTCGTTCGGTGCGGTCGCGGAGGTCCAAGATGTTTTCGATGCTGTGTTCGCGTGGATGAACCAACCCGGTGCGGCTGAAGTGGCACGGAAGCGCCAAGAAGAGGTTGCCGAAGACGCTGACTGAAGCCGCGAACCCCGACCTGCGCCACGAAAAAGTCGAAGGTCATAAAGTCGAAGACTTCCCAAATGGGTGTCTTCGACTTTATGACCTTCGACTTTACGACTTTCGACTATTTAGCTACTTCGCCCCGGCCGTCGCCACGCCCGTCGGGGTGAGCGTCACCGTTGCGGTTTCGCCCGCGCGCACCACGACCGATTCGGTCACGCGCTCGGTGCGGCCTTCGCGCACCACTTCCGCCGTCAGTTCGTAGCGGTAGGTCTGGCCCGGTTGCAGGGCCGGTGTGCGGAACGTGCGCACCGCGCCGGTGCCGGTAGCGGCCGTGCCGTTAAACAGCAGCGTCGCGTCCGCCGGGAGCGTCACCGAGACGCGCCCCTCGGCCTTTTCGGGCTTCTTGTCTTCTTTCGTTGCGGGCTTCGGTTCTTCCTTCGGCCCGCTGCTGACAGGGGCGCCCGAGGACGGTTGAGCCGCTTCTTGGGGCCAGTTATAGTGCCCGCCCGGTCCGCAGTAGGCGTAGCTCGCGTGCCCGCCGCCCGCCACCCAGTTCGAGTACGGCCCCTGGCTGTAGTTGTAATAGGCGTACCACGGGTAGTACCACGCATGTTTGTACGTGTTCGTGTACCACCCCGGCGGCGTGACGCACGGCCAGGTGACCGAGGTCGGGTACGCTCCACCCAGGTGCCTTTGCTGCGCGCTCGCGCTATCCGCCGACCCCATGACCCCGCCGGCCGCGAGTGCGGCCAGCAGCAATAGCCGTTGCATGAGACTTCTCCGGTGTCAGTCCGTGTTGGAATCCTGCCCCACCAATCGGATTCTGCGCCACAGGCGCCCGTGTTCAACCCATACTCTCCACGGTTCCCAGGTTCCCGGGTGCCGGACATAGGGGTTAACACTCTGGCGCCGATTGCGGTTAGCTCCGGGAGCGATAAAACACGGGAAGAAACTCCAGGTTCCCCGTTCCGGGTTCTCGGTCGGGAGCTGCACGATGCGGCTTCCCGACCGAGAACCCGGAACCCGGGACCGATGGGGCGCGAAACTCGGAGCAGACATGACCACGACCGCCGGCCGGCTCGCCGACATCCGCGATAAGGTGTACTCGGGCACGCGGCTCACGTTCGACGACGGGCTGTTTCTCGACCAGAACGCGGACCTGTTCGTGCTCGGCGAACTCGCGAACTTCGTGCGCGAGAAGAAGAACGGGAACGTCACCTATTACAACGTGAACCAGCACCTGAACCCGACGAACGTGTGCGTGTATCGGTGCGCGTTCTGCTCGTTCCGGGCCGACCTGAAATCGCCCAACGGGTACGTGATGAGCGACGAGCAGATCCTCCAGCGTGCGCGCGAGGCCAGCACGCAGGGGGCCACCGAACTGCACATCGTCGGCGGGCTGCACCACTTGCTGCCCTACGAGTGGTACCTGAATATCATCCGCAGCATTCACGAGGCGTACCCCGAGTTGCACCTGAAGGCGTGGACCGCGGTGGAATGGGACTGGTTCGAGCGCATTACGAAGCGCCCCACACGCGAACTGCTCGCAGAAATGAAGGCCGCGGGCCTCGGCTCGCTCCCCGGCGGTGGGGCCGAAATCTTCCACCCCGAGGTGCGCTCGAAGTTGTGCGACTACAAAGCGGACGCGAACCAGTGGCTCCGCGTACACAAAGAGTGGCACGAACTGGGCGGCAAGTCGAACGCGACGATGCTCTACGGCCACATCGAGAAGCCCGAGCACCGCATCGACCACATGGTTCGTCTGCGCGAGCTGCAAGACGTGACGGGCGGGTTCCAGACGTTCATCCCGCTCGCGTTCCACCCGACGAACAATCCGCTGGGTCAGGGGATTCCGAAACCGAGCGGCATGACGGACCTGAAGGTTATGGCGGTGTCGCGGTTGATGCTGGATAACTTCCCGCACATCAAGGCGTACTGGCAGATGTTGACGGTGAAGGTCGCGCAGGTGGCCCAGAGCTACGGCGCGGACGACATCGATGGCACCGTCGTCCACGAAACGATCTACCACGCGGCCGGGAGCGATTCACCCCAGGAACTCACCGTGCGCGACCTGCGCCGGCTGATCGAAGAAGCGGGCCGCACCCCGGTCGAACGCGATACGCTCTACCACGAAGTCGTCCGCGACAAACCGGCTGAGAAGAAGTGGGCGACCGGTCGCAAGCTCGTGCCGCTGAACTAAGAGCCTATCCCATAACCTCGTGAATCATCACCATTCGAGTAGGTTTTGAATCCTTTTCAGGGGTTATGGGATAGGCTCTAAGTCTTCACTCAGCGGGTTGGCGCGAAGTAATAACCATCGGACGTGGGCACGAGCCGGAAGCACGGCCCGAGCGGAACGCCGAAAAGGGCGAGCGTCGGACGAATCTCGACGCTCGGCTGCACGTCGCGGGTCGCGGTGAGTGTCAGGCGAACTTTCACCGCGGCGCGCCCCACGAGGTGCATGTCGTCGAACGCGCCCGACGGGAGGAACGGGACCGTCTCGAGTAGCTGGCGGTCTAGTGGCGCGTTGGTGCCTACGAGTTCGACCCAACCCGCGCGATCTCCTCGAAACTCACCGTTAATGCTCCACGAACCCCATTTCGGGTCGTTCACGGAGCCGGACACAATAATCCGATCGCCGTTTGGAGTGAGCTTCACGTTCACTCCGCTCACCGCGAAATTCGGGCGCCCCTCCTGACGCATCGAGAGTCGCGCCCCGTCAACGACCACAGCGGGGAAGGCCTCGCTCGTCCCTGGCAGCGACGGGATCGGCGTGAGGACGTTTCCGTCGGTCGAAATCCGTAGCGTGAGTGCGGGGTTCTTCACGTGAAGTGTTGAAGGCGCGACGCGGCCGGTCACGAAATCGGCGGTGCCAATGTCCGTCGAGGCCGACGGCACGTTCAGCACCTCGGCCCGCGGATCGGCCGGGTCCATGACGCGAAAACCGAACGACGATTCGCCGTCCTGAACGCTGACCTCGGACACTTCGACCGGCATCCCGAACGCCGTGCCGAGTCGGTCCGCAACCATTGCCTTACCGCGCGACGACGACAGAAATTTGTGGACTCCGAATCGCGCTGCGCCCGTGAGCAAAAGTGCCGCGCAGCCGATCAGCACGGCCCGGCGAAACGAGAAGAATCCCATGCAAAATCTCCGCGAGAAATGCCTTCGCGGGCGACGATTTTTCGTGTAACGGACGCGGAGAGTACGTCCACAGATGATGATTAACGCGAACGCCGTGCCGACATACCGCCGGGCACGGGCGGCACAACCCGAAGTGGTGCGCAAAGCCGGAAGGCGGAACGTTTCGCTCACTTTAAAGAGCCATCACGTCACTTCTTATAGTGCACGATCGGCCCCCTACGCCGCGGCGCTGGTGGCGTTCTCCTCTTTGTCGGTTCAGTCTTCGAGCTGCTTGAGGAGATGTCGAGAAAATACCTTGAAATCAAGGCGCCTCACAGCGATTGTGCCGTGGAAATGCAGCGTAGCTGTCCTGAGCAATTAGTGCTCCCGCGGCCAGAGTCAGGTGCAACGCTGGGCTGGCCCGTGGCCGTGCTACCATAGCTGCCACCAAGGGCGCCCGGTTGCCCGGTGGAGCCACGACTCTTGGACTGCCCAGGCCGCCCGGCGGAAGTCCGGCGAATCGTTCGTGCGCGCCAGGTGGCCAAGAGCGCGGGTCAACGA
Source organism: Gemmata palustris (assembly GCF_017939745.1). Lineage (NCBI taxonomy): Bacteria > Pseudomonadati > Planctomycetota > Planctomycetia > Gemmatales > Gemmataceae > Gemmata > Gemmata palustris. Next base: position 6,785,873 of record NZ_JAGKQQ010000001.1, read on the forward strand.
GTACCCGCACTCGTCGTCGAACGGGGCCTTCTCGCCAGGTCGGATTGGTTCCCGCACCCCTGATGCGTTGTAAATCACCTTGGCAGCGTCCTCCGCGATGCAGAGGATCGCAGCGTAGACGGCCCCACCAAGGTGGGACGCATCCTCTACCAGCGTAAGTTTGCGAACATCCGAGAAGGCGGCATGGGCGCCCCGGAACCGAGACGGGGTGCGACCGATCACGACCACGGCCCGGACCTCTTCGGGAATCGTGAGTAGGCGGGAGCAGGCCAGCTCCAAGATGTCGGCCGCCCACCCCGGCCGCAACGACTCTGGGAGTGCATCGTAGATAATCAAAGCCGCTCGGCCGATCTCACCCGCCTCCCACAACTCGCGAATAGCATCGATGTTCACGGCGGGCTGCTCGTAAGTCTGATCGACAGATTATCCAAACCTGCTTGGCTCGAAGTTCCGATCAGCTTATCTCGGCTCCGAACACGCTGCAACCGGCCGCGGTCTCCCTGGAGCAATGCGGAACGAATGAATACATTCGACTGCCAGTCTGCGGTGCGCGTTAACCCGGATTCGTGCAGCAGCGTGCGCTACGCCGCGGCGCTAGCCGGGTTCTCCTCTTCGTCGGTCCAGTCCTCGAACCGCATCGGGAGGAGGCGACTGATGCCGCTCTCCTGCATCGTCACGCCCCAGAGTCGGTCCGCCGCAGCCATCGTGCGCTTCTTGTGCGTGATGACGATGAACTGGCTGCGGTCCAGGAACTCGCGGAGCACGCCCGCGAGCCGCTGCGTGTTCGCTTCATCGAGCGCGGCGTCCACTTCGTCGAGGATGCAGAACGGCGACGGCTTGTTGCGGAAAATCGCGAGCAACAGGGCCACCGCGGTCAGGGTCTTCTCGCCGCCGGAGAGCAGCGACAGTGCCCGCAGTTCCTTGCCCGGGGGCCGCGCGGTGATCTCGATACCCGACTCGAGCACATCGGATTCGTCTTCGAGAACAATGTCGGCCTGTCCGCCGCCGAACAGTTTGCGGAACAACTCCTGGAAGTACCCGCGCACCGCGGTGAGCGTGTCCATGAACAGTTTGCGGCTGCCGCCGTTGATCTCATCAATGATCTGCTGGAGCGACTGTTGGGCCGCGTGGAGATCATTGTGTTGCGCTTGCAGCGAGTTAAATTCGCTCTCCACGCGCGTGAGTTCTTCGAGTGCCTCCATGTTCACGCTGCCGAGCCGCGCGAGTTTGCGCTTCAGCTCGTCGATTTCTTGTGGCGCGTTGAGGAGATCGGGCACGGGCGTCAGCGCGCCCTCCGCCCCGTCCTCGCTCAGCGCGGCGCCCGGATCGGGCGGTGGTTCCGGGGGCTCGTCCGTGATCTGTTGCAGTTCGATCCCGTAGTCCTCGCGAATCCGTAGAGCCACGGCATCGCGTCGGGCGCTGAGGTCGTGAACCGCGAGTTCGCGTGCGTGCGCTGCAGACTGCTTCTCTTGCCACCCGTGGCGGAGTTCGTGGAGCCGGTCGCGGACCCGCTCGCGTGCGGCCCGGTCGGTCGCGGTCTTCGCGCCGAGTTCGGCGACGAGGCGCTCGCGCGCCTCTTTTTCGTGGTACGCTTCCGCTTGTCCCGACGACGCGCGGAGCGCGGAGAGGGTGCAGTCCGCGAGCCGACCGCGTGCGTTGCGGTCCGCGGCGCTGAGATCGAAGGCTTCGATTTTCCGCTTACGAATGTCCGACTCGATTTGCGCGAGGCGGTCGCGCACGCGGTCCCGATCCGCCGCGGCGCGGCTCAGTGCGACCTGTGCGGCGGTGTGGGCCTGTTCGCGTGCGCTGCGCTCCTGGGCACCTGCGGCGAGAGCCTGCTTCACTTCCGCGAGCCGCGCTGTGAGTTGCGTCGCCGCAAGCTCGGCTTCCTCGGCTGCCATGCGCGCCGCAGTCCACGCGGCCTCGCCCTCTTGCACCTGCTGTTCGAGCAGGCGGCACTCGCCGCGGTTGAGGTCGATTTCGGCGTCCAGGTTCTCGACCTGCTGCCGCTGGCGCGCGATGCGCTGGAGCAAGTCGCCGGCTTCGTCGGAGAGGAGCGCGATTTCCGCTTCGACGGCTTCGATCACGCCCTCGGCGGATTCGGCCTGGCGCCGGAGGTCCGCGAGTTCAATTTCCGTGTCGGTGATGAGTTCGGATGTCGCGCGGAACTGTTCGCGCAACTCGCGCAACTCGCTCTTACGCGACACCAAGCCCGCTCCGGCCTTCAGCGGGCCGATGGTGAGCGTGCCGTCCGGTTCGAGCAACTCGCCGGTGCGCGTGATGATGCGGTACGCGGGGTGAAGCGCGGACATCCACCGTGCGTCCGCGAGCGTGTCCGCGAGCAGCACGCGCCCGAGCAACTGTGCGGGGAGCGCGGCGCAGTTCGGGTGATCGCACGAGACGAATTCGGCGAGCGAAGGGCCAGGGGAACCTCCCCCCCCATCCCCCCTCACTGAAGCCTGCTCCCCCTTCCCTGACAGGAGGGGGTTGTAGGGGGAACCCGCAGGGGGTTCCCCCTCATAAGGAGCGAGAGGGGCCGGGGGGGGAGGTTCCTCGCCCACCCCCGCCAATGGCACGAACCCGACGCGGCCGGTTACATCCCCCACGGCCGCGGCGACCGCGTCCACGACTTCCGGCGAGCGCACGACGAAGCGTTGTGCGGTGTCGCCGAGCGCGAGTTCGACGAGTGATGCGACCTCGCGCGGCACCGTGAGAAGATCGGCCACCAGCCCGATGATCGTCGCGGACGAGGGGTGAAGGAGCGGGGACGAATCGGCCGATTCCCCGCCCTTCATCCGGTGCATCACTTGCTGCACGCCGGCGCCGAGGCCCTCGAACGAGCGCTCCAGACCTTCGAGCACATCAATGCGCCCGCGCAAGTCGCCCTGGCGCACGCGGAAGCCTTCGAGCTGGGCTTGCACGTCGGCCAGTTGGTCGGCGAGTTGGTCGCGGTTCGTCGTGAGGGTGTCGATCTGTTCGTTCGCGTCGGCGAGTCGCGCCTGAACGTCGGCGTCGGCCTGGGAGAGCCCGTCGAGGGCGTGTGCGAGCGTCGCGCGCTGGGACGACTTGTGTTCGCGGTCCGCGAGCTTCCGCGTGTACTCTTTCTGCAAGCGGTTGACTTGCGCGAGCGTGGCCTCGGCGGTGGACTTGCTGGACGCGGACTCGCGAACCAGTTCCATCTGCTGGATCTGGTCTTCCGATTGTTCGCGGTCGAGTTCTGCGAGTTGCGCTACAATTGCGGCCAGCGCCGCGGTCACTTCGTCCGCGTGCTGCTTTTCCGCGGCCACGCGCGCCTCGGCCGTCGCGCTTTCGGTCGCGGTGCGGGCCGCGTCCGCCTCGATCACCCGCAGCCGGTAGCCCAGGTCCGCGCGCTGGCGCCCGACCTTCAGTAGCTCCGCTTCGAGGTTCTGCTCGGTGGCGCGCTCGTGCTTGAGCGTCCCCTCGAAGCCCGTAATCTGTTGCCGCGCATCGGCCAGTTTCGCTTCGTGGTGCCGTAGCGCCTCTTCGCCGCGCGTGACCGCCCAGTCGAGTTCCTTCGCCCGCAGTTCGAGGTGCTCGGCCTCGGTCGTTGCGCCGGACACTTCGACCTTGAGCGACGCGAGCGCCTCCTGCTCGGTCATCAGGGCGGCGGTGAGGGTGCGGAACTCGCGCGCGCTGAGCCCCACGCGCAGTTCGCGCAGGCGGTCCGAGTGCTCCTTGTACTTCTGGGCTTTGGCCGCCTGCATGCGCAGCGTGCGGAGCTGGCCGTCCAGGGCGTCGAGCCGGTCCTTGGAGCGCGTCAGGTTGAGTTCGACGGACGCGAGCTTGCGAAGGGTTTCGGTCTTTTTCGCCTTGAACCGGCTGATGCCGGCGGCCTCGTCGAAAATCTCGCGCCGGTCCTTCGTCGAGGCCTGCAGCAGCTCGTCGACGCGGCCCTGCGCGATGATCGTGTACCCGCCCGAGCCGGCGCCGCTCCCGAGGAGGATGTCTTTGATGTCCTTCAACCGCGACATCTGGCCGTTAATCAGGTACTCGCCGGTACCGTCGCGGTAGACGCGCCGCGTGAGTTGCACCTCGTCCGCGTCGACGGCGAGGAGCCGGCGCCCGTTGTCGAACGCGACCGTCACCTCGGCCATTCCGAGACTTTTGCGCGAACTGGAGCCGTTGAAGATCACGTCGGCCATTTCGCCGCCGCGCAGACTCTTCGCGGACTGCTCGCCCAGGATCCACCGGACCGCGTCCACGACGTTGCTCTTGCCGGACCCGTTCGGCCCGACCACGCCCGTGACCCCGGGCGCGAAATCGAACCGCGTCTTATCGGCAAAGGACTTGAAGCCAACGAGTTCCAGTCTTTTGAGCATCGCGGACCGGAAGGGGACAGAGGACAGGCGTCAGAAAACAGAGATCAGCGGTCAGAAATCAGAGGACAGAGCAAGCAGAGGACAGAGGTCAGGAAACAGAAGACAGGAACAAAAATAAACGACAGGGGCCAAAGAGCAGAAGTCAGAAGGTCGGAATCGAAGGGTGATGGCCCGTTCGGATTCAGTCTTCGGCTTTCCGCTCTCTGACCCTGTTTTCTGTTCTGTCTTCTGAACTCTGTTCTCTGTCCTCTGAGTGTTACTGTCCCCCGGCGGGCACAACGGCCGAGTCGAGGATCGGGGCGTCCGCGGCGCGCTTCGACCCGAAGAGCCGGCCCGGGTCGCGGTTGAGCGGCTGCTTCGGCAGGATCGCACCGGCCGGGGTGATGAGCGGGTCTTGCGCGGTCGGCACCTCGAAGCCGTTCGCGTCGATCGCCGGGCGCACCGTGCCGACCTTCGCCACTTCCACGTTCGCCTTCGCCAGCGTCGAATCGATCTTGGCGAACCCGCAGAGCTGCTGGATGCTCATTTCGCGCGGGACCGCCTCCGTCACGAGCGGGGCCGAGAGCACCTCCGTGCGCGAGGCCCGGCGGACCAGTTCGAGGGCCTCGGAGTACCCGCCCCCGAGGTTCGCCAGCGCGGTGAGCACCCCGCCGAGTTCCGCGGAGCAGGGGACTTCCTTCACCTCCGGCTCGCCCCCCTTGGGGCGCACGACCCGCGTCACCTTCGCGACGCCGTCGTCGGTCACGGAGACGGTGAACTCGCTGCCCACCGGCATCGGCGCCAGCGGCCCGCGGAGCTTCACGTTGTCGCCGAACACGAGGATCTCGCTGCGCCCGGTCCCGGACAGGTGAACCGCGGACGCGCCGCGCCCGCCGATGCGGTGCAGGTAGTACGACTTGTTCATCAGCGCGCCGCCGAGGGCCGGGTGCCGCTCGTCCGCGAGCCGCAGGGCGATGAACGCCCCCTGCCGCAGTTCGGCGTCGGAACTGGCGAGCATCTCCACGAGCCGGTCGGAGGCGCTCGCGTCGCTCACGGACGCCAGTGCCTTGAGGCACTGCGCGCGGAGCGCCGGGTGGTCTTCCGCGAGCCGGGCGAGTTCGGCCGCGCCGTCCGTTTGCCCGAGGTACGCGAGCGCCTCCGCCGCCGCGAAGCGCACCCACGGCGAGGCGCTTTCGAGGCCGATTTTCAGGCTCCGCCGGCAGTCGCCGCCGAGCGCTTCGAGTTTGACCGCGGCGGTGAGCGCGGTCGAGGGGTCCATCAGCTCGTCTTCGAGCTTCTGGCGGTACGCGGTCCCGGCGCGGGCCAGGTCGTATGGCACCTGGCGCGCGACGAGCAGGAACCGGTAGTGGTTGTGCCGGTACTCGGTCGGCACGTTCAACAGGATGAGTTCGCGGTTCTTGGCGTCGGCGACCTTCAGGTTCGCGTCGGCGGTCGTGTGGAACGTGCTGTTGAGGCGCTCGGCGATCGCGGCCCCGATCCGCGGGTTCTGGTCGTTCGGGTTGAGGAGCAGGTAGTACGCCCGGTTCATTGTGACGCCGGCGCCGCCGGCGATGAACCCGGCCCGGTAGAGCGTGCGCCCGTCGGCGTCGGTGTCGGCTTTTCCGGCCTTGCCGTCGTCGTCCACGAAGTTGCCGGCCACGAGCGGCCCCTGCGCCTTCGCCCACGTGTTACCCAGCAGCAGGCGCCCGCCCGGCCCGCTCGCGCTCCCGGTGTGAACCTGCGAGCTCACGTTCGCGGTCGTGTCCGACGTGACCAGCTCCGTGGTGAGCAACTCGCCCCCCTGGAGGCTCGTCGTCCGGCTGTCGCTCGGGAGCGTCACCTGAACATCGATCAGTTCGCCCTTCCGCGCGCCCGGTGGGATCAGGGCGTTGACGATGACCAGCGACGTGGTCCGGCTGGGAGCGTCGAGCAGCTCCTTGATGTTGAGCCCCTGATCCTTCTTGGATTTCTTCAGGTTATCTTCGAGCATGGTGCGCCAGATGCCCGGCGTCGCGCCGCCCCCGGTGCCGGGCAGGTTGAAGACGAGCCCGACGCCGCTGACCTGGAGCGCCTCGGTGTTGCCCACGGTCGTTTTCGACCCGATGGTGACGACCGAGTCCGGGTCGGACGGGTCCTCGCCGATCTGCGACCGGGTTTGCACCTTTTTGGCGTCGGTGCTCTTGCACCCGACCATGCCCGCCACGCCGACGGCGGCCGACCACGCGAGGAAGTTGCGCCGACTGATCCCCGCCGCGAGTTTCCACGCCCGGTTCATGCGTTGGTCCTTGTTCGTCCCGGAACGACGGCGCCCGAGTTCCCCCGAACCGGGCCGCCCCGCGAACAATGTGTTTCGATTGAGTTGCGGTAGATAGCCGCGCGAAAAGTCACGTCAAGATCAACTTGAGGGGAAAATGCGAAATGAGCGTCGAAGGTCGTAAAGTCGAAGGTCGTAAAGTCAAAGGCACACACGGCGTTAGTCTTCGACCTGACGACTTTCGACGTCGCGGCTTTTGACTTTACGACCTTCGACTTTACGACCTTCGACCCGCCTATGGGTGTTCCCACACCAGCGTGATGCGGGGGACCGGACCGGGGGTTCTGAGGCGGATGTGGTTGATGGGGTCGCGCCCGGTGGGGTCGGGGAACGAGTCAATTTTCACGTAACTGGGGTACACGCGCAGGCCCTCGAAGACGTGCAGGCTGAGGTCGACGTAGCCATCCGCGTTGGGGCGCACGTCGGTCAGTACGATCCGCTGCGCGTCGGCCGACGTCCAAACCGCGTACCCTTTCAGCACGAACGAGTGGTTCCGTGTGATCTTGAAGAGGACGACCGGCTGCCCGCCCTCGGAGAGGCGCGCGACGGCTTTCGCTGTCGGGTACTTGCCCCACCGCTCGGCGGTACTCCCCCCCCGGCACACGACCCAGCCCACGTTGTACCACTCGCAGAAGTCGGTCAGTTCCGCGTCGGTCCACTCCACGAGCGGGCGCCCGTTGAGGCGCTGGTCGGCGAGCGCGCAGTGCCCGTGCTCGATCTCCGACTCGGTATCGAGCCCGCCGAGGTACGCGCGGTTCGTGTACATCGGGAGCAGCGCGGACCAGCTCCGGCCGGACCGCGCTTCCGCATCGTCCCACAGGATGCGCGCGCTGGGGCCGGTGTGTGCATCAATCGCCGCGAGCAACTGCTGCTGTTCCGCGGTGAAGCCGAGTACGAACGGCGGGGTGTGGACGCCGGTCGCGTGGGCGAGCGGCGCGCCGGGGCCGTCCGCCCAGCCGACGGTCAACAATCCCACCGCGACGAGAACGGAGCCGACTTTGGCCGCGTGCGCGCGCCGCAAAACTTCCCACACTCCGAACGCCGCGGCCGGCGCCAGGAACGCGAGCGCGAGCGGCGCCACGCGCCCCGGGACGTCCGCGGGTACCCGCGGCCACGCCGCCGAGAGGCGCGCCGTCAGTACCGCGAGTACCGCCGCGACGAAGGCGAGCCACGCCGCGGCGCGGTGCCCCGCGGCCCACACCAGAACCAGCCCCCCGATCGCGACCAGCGGAACCACCGGCCCGCCGGGGAGCCCGGCACACAGGTTCGCGTAGTCGCCGGGGCCGCCGAGGACCTCGAACACGCCCGGCAGCGGAATGTTGTCCTCGGCCGACGGTTGCCGCAGCCACCAGTATTTGCCCCAATCCACCAGCCACCACGCATTCGGCACGATCCCGGCCGACGTGATTCCGGCGAGCCCGAGGTGCCAACCCGGTCCGTGCTGGGGGGCACAAACGAGGTAGAAGACGAGCACGATCGGGAACAGCCCGAGCCACACCAGCGGGTGCGCGTACCAGCCGATGAGGGCGAGGCCCGCCAGCACGAGACACGATTCGGGTCCGGGGTGTTTGGCGTAACGGCCGAGCCAGGGAACGAACACCGCCGCGGCCAGGCCCGCCCCGAGCAGGTCCAGTTGCCCCTCTTCCAACATGAAACGCACGGCCGGGCACCACCCGATCAGCACGCCGAAGCAGCCCGTAAGGACCGCCGCGCCCCCGGGTAACCCCGCGCCGCGCGCCGCCGCAATGAACCCGACCGGGATCAGCAGCAGGAACACGAACACGCCGAACTTGTACGCGGCGGGGCGGTACCCGCGCCCCCCGAGCAGCGCGAACAGTTCCGCCGGCCGGCTCCCGCCGTCGAACACCGGAGTTTTGGGGTACCCGGCCTGAAACGCCGGGTCGTAGCACGTGGCGGTGCGGTGGTCCCGAAACGCGCTGGCGCCCAGCGTGCCGTGGTACAGGTGGAGCGGGTGCCGCCCGGAAAGGACGGGGCGGTCGTCGGTCACGGCCGACCACTGGCGCGCCGGTCCGAAGAGGGCCAGCGCCAATCCCGCCTGGGCCACCACCACCACGGCCGCGGCCACCAGCCACGCGGGCTGTTCGCGAAATCCGTTGGTCGGTGCTTCGGTCATGAGTGCGCCTTACTCGCGGTCCTTCGAGGCGGCGGAAGGTAACCGGATTGGGGCGAATGGGGCAAGAGATGTTCCGGGGCGGATTTAAGGAGGGCGTTAGTGTGCATTTCCCAGATGACCCTCGGCATTTGACATGGCATGTGCGCCGGCACTCTGGAAATCCCAGCGTTTCCGACCATTCCCTGCCGAAATGACCGAGGGACCCAGCGGGCGACCACCGAAATGACCCGCTCCGCGTCGGTTTCGACCGCGAGATCAAGCTCGAGTTCTACGGCTCGACCGTCACCAGTGGCGCCGGATTGTTGGTCTACCGGGAACTCGACGACGCCCTCGGATTGACCACCACCGCCGCGACCGGCCTGCACTGGCGCTCGCGGCGCGTGGTCCGTTTTTACAACAAGCGCGGTACGGCCGAGCAGTGGATCAAGGAAGGCAAGAACGCCGTGAACTAGACTAAGTGACTGTCCCATATGTGCGAAAAAGCCTGAGAAATCGTGGGTGACAACTCGAAAATACGGCGATTTCGAGGCATATGGGACAGTCACTAAGCTGTCGTGCCGGCGGTTGGCGTGCGACACGGGATGAGGGTGGGCGCGTTTGCGAAACCGAACCGTCCATCGTGGCTAGTTAATGTCGCCAGCAGGGGTCGCGGTGCGTCCCTCAGCCGTTTTCGACGATTCCGGAGGCGAAAAATGCTCGGTGCGTGATTTTGGGAACCGTTCGACGGTGGTCGAGACCTCATCCGGGTGCGAAAATCGTGGCAGGCGACCCTTCGCGGGGGGTAATCTGTGACCTGACAGCCGGTTGCGGAAGGTGCGGACCGACCCCGACGACCTGGACGCGGTGTTCGCTGACGCGACCGAACAACCGGTACATCGCCCCGAGCGGAAGCAACGGCGCAGTTATTCGGGGAAGAAGAAGCGTCACATGGTGAAGCACCAGGTCGCGGTGGCACGGAAGCGGAAGGGGCCGGGGAGTAGCAGAAGGTGCGGATCAAGGCCGTATCGAAAGCGGCGCCGGGGCGCGTTCACGACAAGAGGGTGTACGCCCACTAGCGGCTGCGAATCCCTCCGGGGGTACCGAGGTCCGGCGATAGCGGATACCAGGGAGAGCGCCCTGCGGGTGCCCGAGAAGAAGCCGAGGAACGGCTCCTTGAATGACGAGGCGATCGAATCGACGACTGGCGAAGGAACGGATCGTGGCGGAGCACGGGATCGGGAAGATGAAGATCTGGCGCATCGCGGCGGACCGGTGCCGCAACTCGCCGCGCCGGCACACGGTCAGGATGGAGAACGTGGCCGGACTCCACAACCGCATGTACGGATAACGCCCACCCCGGACCGCGCGGCCGGAGGTCGCCTGAACCAACGCCTATTGAGCAACGACTCTATTCTTGCCCGAGGGGAGTATCCGATGCTGGTATCCACGATTAAGGCCGTTCGCGAACCATTCCGTCGCGCCGGACGCAAGCTGTTCTACCGGCAGCTAATAGAGCGCATCCGCTCCAGCGGGCCGATGAGCGATCCCGCGAGCATCTTCGACTACGGCGCGCGCGGCAATCTCGGGCTGATTTCGCCGATCCAGTCGCGCCAGGAGCTGGTGCCCGTGCTCGAGATCGTGCGCCAGGCGCGGCCGCGCACCGTGATGGAGATCGGCACCGCCAATGGCGGCACGCTCTTCATGCTGACGCGTGTGGCGGCGCCGGACGCAACGATCATCAGCCTGGATTTGCCGGGCGGTGACTGGGGCGGCGGCTACGCGGCGGAGCGCATCCCGCTTTACGAGGCGTTCGGGTTGCCGGCCCAGAAGATGTGCCTGCTGCGCGGCGACTCGCACCGGCCCGAGTCGCTCGATCAAGTGCGCGAGATCCTCGCCGGCAGGACGATCGACTTTCTCTTCATCGATGGCGATCACACTTACGAAGGTGTGCGTATGGATTACGAGATGTATTCGCCACTGGTGACGCCCGGCGGCATGATCGGATTTCACGATATCGCCTACACCGAGGGCGTCACCCGTCTGTGGAACGAGGTAAAGGCGAACTCCGCGCAACCTCGCGAGTTCGTTTCCACGGCGGCCCCCGTTTACGGTATCGGCTTGGTACGAACCCCTCCTGCCTGATCGCGGTGGGGCCGACTCATCTCGACTTTGATCGCCGGCCTCTCGGTCAATGTGCTTTTTAGTGTGCGATAGTGTACAGGTCCATGTGGCTCCACTCGCGAGTGCTAACGAGCGGGTGGATGTGCTCAATCACCACCCGCGGTGAATTTTACTGGATTTCCGTATACATATCGCCTATAATTCACTACTCAGCGAGTGCCGCGCTCGAAGCACGCGAGGGCGTGATCGGTAACACGGGGAGCGAAAACGAGCGTCGTGCGAGGGGCTGTGTTAGCGAATGTTAGCCACGGTTACCGTGCCCAGGAGGGCCGAAATGGTGCGACTCCTGGAAATTTCAGCCGTTCGTATCGCAATCATCGGGTACGGGCCGCTCGCGGGCCAAAATGTTAGCGAATGTTAGCGACGGCCCCTCGGCTCGGGGCACGGGTGCGGAATTTCGGGCCGAAATCGCTGCGCCAGTGGACACAAACCCGTTAACGGAATGGGCGGCTCTCGGGCTCATGACGTCGCGGGCGCCAATGACAACGAGTGCCTCGACTGTTAGAATGCCCTTACGCGGAGGGGCGGCCAATGAAGTGTCTGCGGTGTCCGAAGCAAGCCACCTACCACATTACCGAAGTGCTCCCCGGGGACCGGTTCGAGGAGGTCCACCTGTGTGAGGACTGCGCCAAGAAGTATCTCGTAGAGCCGCAGAAAAAGGCCGCGGCCGGGCCGACCGTTGACGCGAGCGAGGCCGCCGAGGAGGTCTTCGCCCGCCCCACGTGCGAGTCGTGCGGGCTCTCGTACCTGGAGTTCCGCAACCACGGGCGGTTCGGCTGCGCGCACGACTACGACGTGTTCAAGGGGGAACTGCTCCCGCTGCTGGAGAGCATTCACGGCGACGTGCGGCACGTCGGCAAGGCCCCGCGCCGGTTACCGCGTGCGCAAGGCGCACAGGTGGAACTCACCGCGCTCCGCCGCCGCTTGCAACAGCTCGTGACCGAAGAGAACTACGAAGAAGCGGCCCGGGTCCGCGACCGCATCAAGGAGCTGGAGAACGGCTAACCGTTCGCGCGTTTCATTGTGTTTCGATTGCGTGCCTCGAATTTGCTTGTTCCCGCACAGGGTGCGGCATGAAGTGTCAGACCTGCGACAACCCGGCCACTGTTCACCTGACTGACATCGTGAACAAAAAGAAGCGCGAGCTGCACCTGTGTGAGACGTGCGCGCGCGAGCGCAACCTCATTCCCGAACAGCCCGGCCCGCAGATCGACCTGAAGGCGCTCCTGAGCCTGCTCACGACCCCGCACGCGCCGGGGAGCACCGGCGCCGAGCCGCGCCCGGAGCCGGTCGCGACCGCGTGCGAGATCTGCGGGATGACGGTCGCCGAGTTCAAGGCCGCCGGGCGCCTCGGGTGCCCGCACGACTACGAATCGCTACGTTCCACTTTGGAACCGCTGTTGGAGCGCATCCACCGGTCGATGGCGCACGCGGGCAAGGCGCCGCGGGCCGTGCGGGTGCGCGACTGGAAGAAGCAGATGCAGGTGGCGGTCGCCGCAGAGGACTACGAAGAAGCGGCCCGGCTCCGCGACCTGATCCGCCGACACGAAGCATAGTTCCGAGTACCGGGTTCCAGCAGTTCCGAGTTCGACGGCGGGCGCTGCTGGGGATTTCCAACTCGGACCTCGGAATTCGGAACTGGAACCAGCAATGAATCTCGACAGCCTGCTCCCCAACCTGGGCGAATGGCTCCGCGGCACCGGCCCCGAGTCGGACGTGGTCGTGTCCACGCGCATCCGCCTGGCGCGCAACCTCGCCGATTTGCCGTTCGCCACGCGCGCCACGAGCGCCCACAAAACCGAAGTGATCGGCCGGGCGAAGGACGCGCTCGCCAAGTCCGACGCGGCGCTGAAGCTCGAGTACATCGACATCCCGTCGATGGCCGCCCTCGACCGCCAGTTCCTCGTCGAGCGGCAGCTCATCAGCCGCGAACTCGCGGGCGGGCTCGACGGGCCGCGCGGGGTCGCGTTCGATCCGACCGAAACCGCCAGCGTGATGGTGAACGAAGAGGATCACTTGCGCCTCCAGGTGCTCCGCAGCGGCTTCGCCCTCGACGAAGCGTGGCAGGACATCGACCGCCTCGATGACGCGCTGGAGCACCGGCTCAGTTACGCCTTCCACACGCAGTTCGGCTACCTGACCGCGTGCCCCACCAACGTCGGCACCGGGATGCGTGCCAGTGTGATGCTGCACCTCCCCGCGCTCGGGCTGACGAAGCAGATCGACAAAGTGTTCCGCGCGCTCCAGAAGATCAACCTCGCGGTCCGCGGGCTCCACGGTGAGGGGTCGCGCGCGTTCGGCGACCTCTACCAGATCTCGAACCACGTGACTCTCGGAAAGAGCGAAGCGAAGATTCTGGGCGAGATCCGCGAGGTGATCGTCACGATCCTGCAGTACGAGCGCCAAGCGCGCGGCGCGATCGTGAAGGAGCGCCGACAGGCGGAACACGACCGCGTCGCCCGGGCCATCGGGACGCTCGGCAGCGCGACGATGATTACCGCCGAGGAGACGATGGAACTGCTCTCCGCGGTCCGGCTCGGCATCCACCTGAACTTGCTCGACGGCATCCCGGTCACGGCGGTGAACCAGCTCTTCATCCACACGCAATCGGCCCACCTGCAGAAGCTCGCGGGGCACAACCTCGACGGCGAGGAACGGAACTCCGCCCGCGCGAAGTACCTGAAAACCAAACTCCGCGAACTCGGTTCCCATAAGTGAAGTCAGAACCTCAGATTCCAACTCCGGCGGCCAAACCTACCCCCCCGTCCCCCCTCCCTGAAGGGAAGGGTGGGAAAGAAAACTCTGGGGTAGGTAGTGTGTCCTCAAGCACAGCGCGCGCCTGCTCCCCCTTCCCTTCAGGGAGGGGGGACGGGGGGGTAGGTTCTTCTGGCGGTTTCACCCCTTCAGGGGGGGGGAATTCCTCCCGCGGCAGCCGCCTTCGTTTCTTCGTGTTCGCGCTGTTTCTCGGCCTCTGGACGTGGAAACTGCTCGAGCCGATCCCGGTTCCCGAAGCGCTGGTGGGGCGCCTCGGCGACTGGAAGTTCTACGCCGCGAAGTTGCTCCACGCGGGCGCGTATGCGTTCCTCACGGTGTTGGCCGTGACGCTGCCGCTGCCGCGCTACTGGCGCTGGTATTTCGTGGGCTTACTCGCACTGCACGGGGGCGCGACCGAAATTGGTCAGACGTTCGTCCCCAGCCGCACCGGTAGCGTGCGCGACGTGGCGATCGACTGGGTGGGAATCAGCTTGGGCTTACTGACGTGGTTCGTGATGAGCGGCGGGCGGTTGGCGAAAAGGAGTGATGAGTAAAGAGGACGTTGCGGGGCGAATGCACCCGGCCTCGGCTCTCATCACTCGCCGCCCGGGAGCCGTCAGGCCGCGCTCTTCATGAACTCCGCGCAGCGCCGTTGCATCTCTTCGATGGACACGTCTTCGATGTGCGTGGCGAGCGTCCAGACATGACCGAACGGGTCGGTGACGGTACCGGAGCGGTCGCCATAGAACTGATCCTGCACCGGCTTGAAGACCTTCGCGCCGACCGCGACCGCGCGGGCGACCGCTTCGTCCACGTTCGGTAGGTAGACGCACAGCCCGCCGCTGGTGCCGCCGAGCGACTCTGGCCCGCGGTTGCCCCACTCGGGCATTTCGTCGCCGAGCATCACGCGCGAACCGCTGATCTCGATTTCGGCGTGCGCGACGCTGCCGCCTGGACCATCGAACCGCATGATCTCGGTCGCGCCGAACGCCTGCTTGTAGAACTCGAGGGCCTTTACCGCCCCTCGAACCGTGATGTACGGAACAATCGTGTGGTAGCCGGCCGGTACGTGGTTGACGGGCATCGCGCGGACCTCCTTCGGGTAAGTGAAACCGCCCGAAAGGTAATCACCTGTCAATGTGTACGCAAGGCCAGATTTGGCCGCGAGTGTATCCGCCGTCTCGTTCAGGCGTTGTGCGCGGTCCCTGCGTTACTTCTGTTGTGGAGCAGGGAGAGTCGTACTCCGGGTGCGGTGAAGTGGCGAGTCGGGTGGCATCACACGCGATTGTCGATTGCGAGCCGCTCGGCCAAAACGTGCTGGACGCGCACCAACTCACGGTCCGCCCCGCCGTCCCACGGTTCGATCGCGACCCACCTGTCGCGCTGGTCCGGTCGAATCCATCCCGCGTCATCATCAACGAACAGAACCTCTTCCGGCGCCGCACCGACAATGAACGCGAGATCCTTGTGCTCGCCGACCCAGGGAACATAGCCCAACGGGTCAACGAGTTCCGCGGGAACGTGGCCGCACTCGACGAGATGGTCGAGCGCACTTCGGGCATCCGCTTCCTCCACGGTGGTGAACAAGACGACGCGCTCGAACCGAGCGAGGCAGAACGCCAGAAACTCCGACAAACCGGGCCGCGGGTTCGCGTTGTTCGCATCGGAGATCAACGTCCGTTCGAGATCGAGCGCGAGAACTCGGATCGCCAAATTGTACCTCCCGCGCCCTTCTATGTTGTTCGGGCACGTCCCCGGGATTCTTTCAGGCCCCGGCGAGCCGCTTGCGGAGGATGCCGCCGTGGTGCCGGACGTGGCCCACAAGGATGTACGCGAGCGCCCGCACGCTGATGCGGTTCCCGTTCGCGTCGCCCGCCCGTGCCCAGGCCGCTTCGGGCAGGTTGCGGAACAGCCACAAACTCGACCGGCGCACGGCCTCGAACTCGCTCACGACGTCCGCGAGCGCGAGGCGCTCGTACCCGCCCGACTTCGCGTAGTCGTTTTCCTCGAACCCGGGCAGTGGGGTCGCGTCGCCGCGCGCGAACCGCAGCGCCCGGTACCCGAATATGCGCTCCCCGTCGGTGAGGTGCCCGATGACTTGTTTCACGGTCCACGTGTAGGGCGGGTGGCAGACGTCCCCTTGCGCTTCGGGCACGCTCCGCCAGAGCGCGAGCGCGTCGTCCAGTTGCACGGCCATCGCCGCGAGCACGTCGGTCTCCGGCACGAGATCGATGTACTTCGAGTAGAACGCCGCGTGCTCCGTCTTGTCCGGTCGCTCCATGTTGCTTCCTCTCCAAACCGACGGACTCGAGGTAATTCAGCGCACTATACGGACCGCTCACGGCCGGCACAACCGGCCGGCGCTGTGACTTCGCTTCCTGACGGTGAACGGGCCGGAATCAAAGAGGTTTGGTCCCATAGCCCTTTGTGGGCGGGCAGAGAAGGAATTTCGCGCCCCGCACGAAGTGCGCAGTTACCAGGCCGTTACCTCGAAACCGGGCGCTCGATCGTCTTATCAGTAGACGGCTCGGTGAAGATTCGCACAGTTACACGAATTCGTGCGGAACGGTCGGCGCGGGCCGGAAACGTCTCCTACAGTGAAGTGGTGCCCCGTGGTCCGAAGCCCCGAATACGAGCCGGCGGGCACGGAGCTGCCGGACAACACGACAGGAATCCGCCGCCGGAGTTGCCGACGCGGTGCGTCGCCCATGCAGACCACTCACACACTTACCGATCGCGACGCGCTGCTGGAAGCGGCGAGCGCGGCCGGATTGCTCTCCCCCAACCAGCTCCAAAAGGCCGCGGACCGCACCGCGGCCGGTCCCGCGCGCGCCGCGGCCCGTGTTCTGGTCGCCGCCGGGTTACTCACGCAATTCCAGGTCGATCGCCTGCTCGCCGGGCGCACCGACGGGTTCCGAATCGGCCAGTACGTCGTTCTCGATCAGGTCGGTCGCGGGTCAAAGAGTTGCGTGTACAAGGCGAAGCACCAGACGATGCACCGGTCGGTCGCGATCAAGGTGTTCGCCGCCGATCTGACGCGGACCACCGAAGAGCGGCAGGCGTTCCAGGACGCGGTCCACGCGGCCGGCAAGCTCTCGCACCCGAACATCGTTACAGCCTTCGACGCGAACGAACTGCACGACCGGTTCTACCTCGTGCTGGAACTCGTGGACGGCCCGGGGTTGGACGCCCTCGTGCGGCAGCACGGCCCGCTCCCGGTCGGTGAGGCGTGCGAAATCGTGCGGCAAATTGCGCACGGTTTGAATCACGCACACGACCACGCAATGGTTCACGGCGCCCTGGAACCGAGTGGCATTCTCGTAACGCGGGCCGCGCCGATGGCCCGGCCCACGGTCAAGATCGCGAACTTCGGTGTCCCGCGGTTCGAGGCCGGGCTACCCGACTTCACCGCGCCCGAGCAACTGCGCAAACCCTCCGCCGCCGACGCCCGCGCCGACCTGTACTCGCTCGGGTGCGTCTTCTATTTCCTCCTGACGGGGCACGCGCCGTTCACGAGCGGCACGCCCGAGGAGACCGTGCGGCGCCAACTGTTGGAAGATGCTTCGCGCATCGAGCGCCTGCGGCCGGACGTGCCGCCCGATGTGGGCGCGATCGTTCACCGGTTGCTGATGAAACTGCCCGGCGAGCGGTTCGCGTCCGCGGCGGACCTGCTCGCGCACCTGGACGCGGCCCACGTTCCCACCGCGTGCCCGGTCGGGTACGTCAGTTTCGATATGCCGGTCGCCGCGCCGTACCCCTACGACAGCGGCTACCTCACCGGGCACTACGTGCAGCCGGACGGGTCGGGCGCGTACCCGATGTCCCATTCGGGCTTCGGGCTGCCGGTGGTGCCGTCGCCGTGGGAGCAGATCACCGATGACGCGGTGTGTGAAGTGACCGCGGTTGATCTGGGCGCCACGCCCGCGCCGCCCAAGGTGCTGCGCCCGCCGTCCGGTCGGCGCGGACCGGGGCCGCTCTGGACGAGCGCCGCGCTCCTCGTCGGCGCGGTACTGCTCTCCATGATGGGCATCGGCGCGGTCGTCAGGCTGATGGCGAAGTAGGCCCTTCGACCGTCTTGGTCGCGTCGAGCATCAGCCCACAAATCGCAGCAATGACGTAACACGTCGCGCACAGCCCGAACGCGGCCTCCCACCCGCCGCTCCGTTTCGTTTCGCCCAAGAGGAGCGGCGAGAGCGCCGCACCGAAGTTGCCCAGCATGTTCCCGAAACCGAGCGCGGCCCCGACACTCGTTCCGCCCACGTCCTGCGCGTAGGCCCATACGGACGGGATGCCCAAGTCCTGGCAGAATGCCATCAGCGCCAGCGCCGCGACCGCGAACCACAACCCCGGCGCCGAACTCAGTACGGCACACATGGCCGCACACAGCGCCATCATCGTGCCGATGGGCACGCTCCGCCCCCACCGGGCGCCGAGCCGTTGGCGGGTCGCGTCCGTTACGAGCCCGCCGACGATCATGCCCACGCACCCGGCCAGGAGCACGCCGGTCTGGATGTTGCCGCGCAGCGCGATGTCTACGTTCGCGTCCTTCAAGTAGGTCGGGAGCAGCGTGACGAGGAACGCCCACGAAATGTTGTTGCAGAACTGCAGCGTACCGAAGAGCCACATGCCCCGGCTGCTGGTGAGAGCGGCGAGTTGGCGGCCGAACGCGGGTGGGGCGGACGCCGGGTTCGTGAGGGAGACCGCGTGCTCATTAGCCCCGGGCTCGTCCGCCTGGTTCGCGGGCGGGAGCGCGTGCCAGTCGGCTCCCGGGCCTTCTTCGGGTACCGCGCGAGCGGGTTCCGGGTGCGGTTCCCGTGGGTAATCGCGAACGATGAGCCAGAACAAGATTGCAACGACCAACCCGCACGCGCCGTAAAGGACGAACACGCCGCGCCAGTTCATCCCGGATTCGCCCGCGGCGATCCCCGCGACGGCTACGCCCGCGAGGATCGTTCCGAGCGTCGTGGTCAGAGTCGGAGCAAACGCCCCACCGATCCGCCCACCGAGCGACACGACCGAGTTGAAGCGCCCGCGCTCGTGCGGGCGCGCCCACCGCTTGATGAGGCAGGCCGCGGCCGGGTACGCTCCCGCTTCGGACAGCCCCAGGAGCAACCGCACGCCCAGCAGCGCGCCGAACGACCACGCCAGCCCGGTTAGCGCCGTAACCACCGACCACAGGGCAATGGACGCGCTGAGAACGAGGCGCGGGCCGTACCGGTCCGCGAGCGCGCCGACGGGGATCTGGAACAGGGCATACGTGAAGAAGAACGCACTGAGCGCGGACTCTTTTTGGCGCTCGCTCAGTGCGAGATCGGTTTGAATAGGGTCCGCGAGGATCGAGATGCAGACGCGGTCGATGTACAGCAGGAGCGCGGCAAAAGCGGTGATACCAACGATGAAGTAGCGCTGGGGCATGGGGCTCCAGGTGAGTCGGCGCGGACCGCGGTCGCGGTGTGTGAGGCGCGCACGTCGGCGCCTTCGGGTGGGAGTATCGAAGTGTAGCAACCCGGGCGAGCGGATGCACGGAGAAACGCCGCGGACGTTTCGGTTCACCCGCGGACCGTTCCGTTCGGTTGGGACCGGATCACCTTGGGGCGGACACCCACATCGCGGTACAATCGCGGTGAGGGCGAACACCGATGTGGCGCCGGGTTTCGTAAAGGGGACTCATGCTCCGCGAAGTGCAGATCGACATCCGCCGGCAGCGCGCGAAAGCGGTCAAGTTTCAGATCGAGAACCTGGGCAAGAACCGCGTGTTCTCCGACTACCGAATCACCAACCCGGAGTCCGGCGGGCAGTACACGGTGTCCGTGAAGGGGTTCGAGGTCGGGGATAACGCCTGCACGTGCCCGGACTTCAAAGCGAACACGCTCGGCACCTGCAAGCACATTGAGGCGATTCTCGACCACCTCAAGGACGAACTGCCGCCGCACCTGCAAAAGAAGAAGGCCGCGGTCACCAAGCCCGAAATCTTCCTCCACTACGGCGAGCAACTGCAACTGGGGGCGCACCTCCCCCCTCGGCACTCCGACAAACTCGCGAAACTCGCGCACACGTACTTCGACGAAAAAGGGTTGTGGTCGGGGCGCGGGAAGTACACCGATCTGATTCGCGACGTGGAGGCGGTGCCCGAAGAGGTCACCGTGATGTCCGACGCGCTGGAGTTCGTGGATCGCGAAATCGAGCGCGCAGAGATGCTCGCCCGCGAACAGATGTGGCTGAAACAGCTCGAAGCCGGAACCCTCGACCTGAATTTGCTTTCCGTCCCGCTCTACGACTACCAGATGCGCGGGGTGCTGTTCCTCGCGTGCCGCGGGCGCAGCATCCTCGGCGACGACATGGGGCTGGGGAAAACGGCCCAAACGCTCGCGGCCGTCGAACTACTCGCACGCGAACGCGGCATCCAGCGCGCGCTCGTGGTCGCGCCCGCGTCGGTGAAGTACCAGTGGGAATCGGAGATCCGAAAGTTCACCACGCGGCCGGTGCAGGTCATCGATGGCAACCCGGAAGCGCGGCTCGACCAGTACGCGGAGCCGACCTTCTTCCGCTTGGTGAACTACGAGCAGGTCGTGCGCGACCGCGAGGCGATTAACGCCTGGAAGCCCGATGTGATCGTGCTTGATGAGGCCCAGCGCATCAAGAATTGGGAAGCGAAGACCAGTAAAGAGGTCAAGAAGCTCAAGAGCCGGTACGCGATGGTGCTGACTGGCACGCCGCTCGAAAACAAGCTCGAAGAGCTTTACAGCATCGTGCAATTTGTGGACGAACGGCGCTTCGGTCCGGCGTTCGAGTTCCTCTACGAGCACCGCGTCCTCGACGAGAACGGTAACTTGAAGGGGTACCGCAACCTCGACAAAATTCGCGAGAAGCTCGCCCCGATCTTCCTGCGCCGCACGCGCGGCGAGGTGCTCACGCAACTACCGGCCCGCACCGACAATACGGTGTTCGTCGAACTGGCGCCCGAACAGCGCACGCATTACGAAGAACAGCGCACCACGCTCGCGCGACTCTTGCAAAAGAACTACCTCACCGACCTCGACCGCAAGCGCATCCTCGCGTGCCTGGTGAACCTTCGCACCATCTGCGATAGCTTGTTTCTCTTTGACCGACAGACGCGCATTTCGCCCAAACTCGACGAGTTCGCGGAACTGGTGCCGGAACTACTTAGCGACCCCTCCCCAACAGTTGCCCTAGAAACCGCAGGGCTTAACCCCGACGGTGCGACACCTCCCGTTGGGGCATCAACCGATCACAAGCTGGTCGTTTTCTCGCAGTGGGAAACGATGGCGATGGAAGCGGCGAAGGTGCTGGACAAGCTCGGCGTCGGGTACGTTCTGCTGCACGGCGGGCTGCCCGGTAAGGAGCGCAAGGCGGTGCTGGAGCGGTTCCAAACGGACCCCGCGTGCAAAGTGTTCCTCAGCACCGACGCGGGTGGGACGGGATTGAACCTTCAGACCGCCGATACCGTGGTGAATCTCGAACTACCGTGGAACCCGGCCGTGCTGGAGCAGCGCATCGCGCGCGTGCATCGGATGGGTCAGAACCGCCCGGTTCGGGTGATCAATTTTGTCACGCGCGGCACAATTGAAGAGAAGGTGCTGCGCACGGTCGAAGCCAAACAGGGGTTATTTACGGGTCTGTTCGCGGGCGATGCCGACGAGATCCCGTTCGAGGCGATCAACACCGGCGGGTTCCTCGACTCGATGCGCGAACTGGTCGGCGAAGAGGCGGGGGACCGGGGGCCGGGAACCGGGGTGAAGAGGCGGGAAACGGGTACCAAGACGCGCGGTGAAGGTGCCGCGCTTCAGCCCCTCGAACGCCCCTCTCGCTCCGTGCTTCCCGCACTCGACTCCGTGTGGCACGGAATCGCCCAGATTGTTGAAGGGGCGTGCGCGGTCATCGCGGACCCCGATGCGGCCAAGCACATCCCGTCCGAAGTTCGCGACCGGCTCCAAGTCGCAATTCGTTCGCTCACAAGCAATCTCGGGCCGGAACCGGCGAATTAAACGTGTAGCCGGCCCGGTTGGTACGAACCGTGCAAGTTTAGCTGGTGTCGAATCGGCCCGACGCGGATCGCCGGGCCTTGATTCGCTTCCCGGTGCCAAACGGGAGGCGCCACCAGAGGATTTGCAATGAGGGTTAAAGCACTGGTGCTTGCGGCCGCGGTCACCGCGGGGCTGTTCTGCACCGCGAATTCCGCCGACGCACAGTACCGATACCGGAACGGGCGCTCGTACAGCTACGTGGCCCCGACGTATTACGCGCCGACGTACACGGCACCGATCTACACGCCCCCGACGTACAACGGGGTCGTGGGAGTCGGCAGTTATACGCCGCTCGGGGGCACGAGCATGGTCGTTCCGGGCGGGTACTCGTCGTCTTACTACAACCCGACGTACAGCTATCCGGCGTACAGTTATCCGACGTACAGCGGCTTCTCCAGTGGCGGTGTTTACGCCGCACCTTCCGGGGCGTGGCGCGGCCGGGGTTGGCGCTGGTAGCACGCAACGTTAACGAGCCGCGAAGCTGACTTTATGGCTCGTTACAATTCGCAGTGAAAGAGATTTTTTATTACCCGGTATGATCTAACGTACCACGAACACGTGGACTTCAACATAGGAGGCACATCATGAAACGCTTTGCTGTCGCGGCCGTTCTAGCAGCCGCCCTCGGTTTCGGAACCGCGTCTACCGCCAACGCACAGTACGTTCAGCGGTACACGACCATCACCCCGAACGGTGGCGTGGTGATTAACAACGGGTATTCCAACTGGGGCGCGTACCAGACGAACAACACGTACATCTCGCCGTTCGGGAGCGTCAAGCAGCGCTCGTACTACGGTGACGTGTTCGGCAACACCTACGGCCGCTCCACCGGCTACAACTTCTACAGCGGGTACGGTTACAATCGCGGGTTCTACCAACCCAGCCCGTTCGTGTACCCGTCCGGCGGCTTCAACTACAGCTACTACGGCCGCCGCTGGTAAGCGGGTCGGGTAGCATCGATTTCAGAGCGGGCCGCGGATGAATCCGCGGCCCGCTCTGTTTATCAGGTGGTGGCCTACGAATGCTGCACAAGCACAGGGCTCCCGCCCTGTGCTACAAACGCCGGCCGCTCCGCGGCGGAAGAGGGTTCTGGTCTTCGCCCTGGAGGGGCCGTCTTTCGTAGCACAGGGCGGGAGCCCTGTGCTCTCTCTCGTGTGCGACATCCGCGGCCCGCTCTGTTTACCACATCACGGCAGCGCCTTGACCTGGAAATTGACTTCGGCGTTCGAGCCCGCTTTCACCTCGGCCGTGAGCTTGGTCTGCTGATTGAATTCCGGGCCGATGGCCGCTTCTCGGGCCGCGGCTCCCATGACGGGGTCGGGCTTCTTGGTGGGCCGGGACGCGGTGATTTTCACCTTCTTGGAACCGGGGGCCACCGACACGGTGTACGCTCCGTTCTTGATCGGTCCCGCCGCCGGTGTCTTGCTGCCGTCCGGTGATTCGAAGATGATCTCCCCTTCGGGCAGCGGTTTCCCGTCGATCGTAACGGTCCCGCTAACTTCGGCCGACTTTTCCCCGTCACACCCCACCAGCAGCGGTAGCGCGAGAAGGAAGGCGCTCGCTAGGCGTCGCATGATTAACACCTTTTCGTGAGTGGTTGGAAATCGGGTGCGCCGGGATCGGTACACCCCGAGGATGATGCGCGGACTAATTGGAAGGTATCACCTCTCCTCCGGCCCGACTGCCCATCCACAACCACGCCGAAGGGGTAATCGAGTTCGACACGAACCGGACGCTCCCATCGGCCATCACCGCGTTCACCCCGCCGGTGTGCTTGCTGCGGGCCAGCGCGAACGCATCGTTCACGGACTGGCTCCCGCACGGCGCCCCGTTGACCGGAACGCAGTACCCCATCACGTTGTCGCCGACGGTCGAGTTCGGGGGGTAAATGGTCGAGAACGAGGTGCCGGCGTGGATCGAGTTCCAGATGCGCCCGCGGATGTCGTGCTGACTGGTGTCCTGGCTCTGGAGGAGCTCGCTGGCGAGGACCGTGTTCGAGGTGCCGTCGCTCACATCAGTCAGCCGCACCTTCGATTGACCGTAGAGCATGCCGTCCAGGGTCAGTCCGTTGGCGCCTCCCGGGGTCGCGGTTCCGCTCCCGTGGCAGACGACGTAGCTCGTGTGTGCCCCCTGACCGAGCGCCGAGACCTTCGGTGAGCCGGGGTCCGACGGGCAGTTTAGCGTGCTGATCGGGAGCGCCGCGAAGGGGGCGAAGCAGGTGTAGTCGGCGAGGGTAGTCAGGAAGGTCTGGTACTGCGTGCTCATCGCCGTTTGTTCGATGTACGGGAGGAGCGGGCCGACCCAGCAGCTCCGGTCGTGGTCCTTGCTCCCGATGTAGGAGTACCAGTTGCCTGTGTAGTACCCGTAGGGTTGACCGGCCGGCAGGGTGCTGAGTGCATCGTGGTGATTGTGAAGGCCCAGCCCGATCTGCTTGAGGTTGTTGGAGCACTTCATGCGGGCGGCGGCTTCTCGCACTTTCTGAACCGCGGGCAACAGGAGCCCGATGAGGATCGCGATGATCGCGATCACGACTAACAGTTCGATCAGTGTAAATCCGCGACGTGGAGACATGGCGGGAACCGGATGGTGGGTGCGGGCGACGTGAGAGAACGTGACTGTAGCCGTGCTTTCGGCCGAAGTAAAGAACGAAGATCGGTCGCACTAACAATGCTCATGATTATCTCACTTCGATCAGCCGGCACTCGGACAGCATCACTTCGTCGTCGTCCCCCACGAGCAGGAGCTTACCGCCGACGCACCGCGTCGGGCCGTTGTCGGGGCACACGTGGTCCGTCTCGGTGCCGAGCGCGAACGCGCCGTCCGCGCGGTACGAGGCGGGGTACACGAGCGGCACATGGACCTGGATCGTCGTGCCGTCGCGGAACGTGAGCGAGGCGGGGCGGTAGAGCTGATCGAGCAGCGCCGCGGCCGGCGCGAGCAGCACCTTTCGGAGCGCCTCCCACGGCACCCACACGTACTCCCCGCCGCGGAACGCTTCCAGTACGGACGCGAACCGGTCGTCGGCGTCGCGCAGCCCGTCGAACTCGCGCCCGTTGATGAACCCGCGAACGGTGGGGCTAACGGAGTCGGCGGCGTCGACGGCCCGGACCGCGTTCTCCGGTTCGGCGCGCCGCAGCAACTTCACCGCCTTCCACCGGCGCGCCGCGTGACTCGGGGGCGGTTCGGGGACGATGGTCGGCTCGCGCCCGTCGTGCGTGCGCAGCCGTTCGCTCCGAAACAGTCGGTGGAACGA
The DNA here is from genome assembly GCF_017939745.1 of Gemmata palustris. Classification (NCBI taxonomy): domain Bacteria; kingdom Pseudomonadati; phylum Planctomycetota; class Planctomycetia; order Gemmatales; family Gemmataceae; genus Gemmata; species Gemmata palustris. The sequence goes on from NZ_JAGKQQ010000001.1 coordinate 6,810,852, forward strand.
GCGTTCGACTTCCGGCCATTCCGGTTCGTCGCTTTGAATGTGTGTGAGGTGTTCGAGTGCGGCGTCGAACCGCCCCGCGAACGCGAGTACGTCAATGAGTAGTCGGCGAGCGGCGGGGTCGGTCGGCGCCGCGGCGACCGCGGCCTCCTGGTGCGCGACCGCGTCCGCCAGCTGACCTTCGGCGAGCATATCGTGAACCGTCATTCAAACATCTTACACCATTACGCGGCCCGCGCAACCGCCGGCGCGTTCTCCGGGACCGTGACCGGCACCCGTTGGCCGATCAACCGCGATAAGGCTTCCATTACCTGGAACGGGTTGAGCGTCTGAACGACTTCCGATTCGACCGCCATTTCGGGGAACCGCAGTTCCACATCGAGCGCGGAGCGTATGACCGCCGGCCCGACGATCACGACGCGCTCACCCGCAACTCGCGGCACCGCGGCGAGTGGTTGCGTCGGCCAGAGCCAATGTTCGCACCCTGCCAACCCGATCGGGAGCGTGCCGTCGGGTAACAGCGCCGCGGACTTGAACATTTGGAGGCCCGGCTTTTCTCCCCTTCCCTTTAGGGAGGGGGCCGGGGGGTAGGTTGCCTTCGGCCCCGTTTCCGCGAGCAAGCGATGCAGTTGTGCGATCCCGGCCGCGCCGCGAACGTGCAACCGCACGCCGGCGCGATCGTTGGGCGCGAGCACGAGGAACACTTCGTCGTCCGGCACCGCGAGCAGGTCCGCGAGATCGTTCGCGGCCGCGCAGTGGGGCGCCATCGCGAGCGCTGCGGACTTGAAACCGTCGATCGCGCGCGCGGCCCGTCGAACCTCGACTCCCGCCACGAGTGCCGGCATTTCCGTGGTGATGAGGTCGGTCAGTGCGGCGAAGCGATCGGGCGCTGCCGGGCGAACGGATTCGAGTTCGGCCTGGCGCTTCGGGTCGAAGAAGAACGCGACCGGCTCGTTCCACCGGATCGATCGCGCGTGCTTCGCGGCCCGAACCAGTGCCTCTCGCAGAGCGAGCAGGCGCGGGCGCGCGGCGAACGCCGGATCGGTCGTGCGGGGCGGCGCAACGGGGAACAGGCCCGCGCGGTGGTCGAAGAGATTAGCGGACATATCGGCACGTCCTCCTTGACGGGCGCGCCGCATTAAACGCGAGATCCGGAAACGGTTTCAAGTGGAACCCGGCGAACGTCTAACATCCAGTAGACGGAATCGCCGACGCAGGCTTCCCATTTTGCGCCGGCCCCGCGCCCGGAGCATCAACCGTTCAGTTCCACGGCCTCTTCCCAGTGTTGGTACAGGAGCGCGAGGGCGTTCTTCGACTTCTCCAGGTCGGCCATTGTGTCACGGAGCCGGGTCGCGTCCTTGTACACGTCGGGCGTTTGGAGGGCCGCTTCGAGGTCCGCGATCTTCTTTTCGGTCTTCGCGATGTCCGCCTCGAGGTCCGGCACCTTCCGATACGGGAACTTGCGCTTGGGTTTCGCGGGTTTCGCGTCACCCGTCGAAGCTCGCGGCGCGCTGCTTGGCTCGGACCCACCGGACTTGCGCCCGGGGTTCGCCTTTTCGCTCGCTTTGTCTGCTTGTTCGCGCGCTTGACGCAGCAGTTCGTAAGTGTCGTAGTTGCCGTAAACGACTTCCGTGGTGTCGTCGGCGAAGACGATCATCAGGTCCGCGACGCGGTTCAAGAAGTAGCGGTCGTGGCTCACGACGATGCACGTGCCCTCGTACTCTTTCAGCGCTTGCTCGAGTGAGTCACAGGCCCAGATGTCGAGGTGGTTCGTTGGTTCGTCGAGGATGAGCAGGTTCGCGCCGTTCACCGTGAGCTTCGCGAGCGCGGCCCGTGAGCGCTCGCCCCCGGAGAGCGACTTGATGGGGTGCTCGACGATCTCGCCGTGTAGCCCGAAGCTGCCGAGCAGGTCGCGCATCTTCTGCTCGGTCTGCTGCGGATCGTCGTCGGGCCACACGGCCCGGATCACACTCTTTTCGGGGTCGAGGATCGCGAGGTGCTGATCGAGGTAGCCCGGAAACACGAGGTGCCCGCGCTGGACGAGGCCGCTCGTAGGTTCCTCTTCGCCGAGAAGGATCTTGAGTAACGTCGTCTTACCACAGCCGTTGGCGCCCATGATCCCGAGGCGCTTGCCGCGCGGTAAGTCGAAGCTCAAATTCTCGAACAGCTTTTTCTCGCCGTAGCGCTTCGTCAGATCCTCGGTGTGGAACACGACGTCGCCGGACCGGGCCACTTCACTGAACGCGATGTTCGGCCCGCTCACCTTCGTCGGCTTTTCGAGTCGGTCGATCTTGTCGAGAGCCTTCACGCGCGACTGCGCCTGTTTCGCGAGCTGCCCGTAGTGCGCCCGGCGGATGTACTCTTCCTGCTTCTCGATGTACTCCTTTTGCGACTCGAACTCCTTCAGTTCGCGCTCGTACTTCTCGTCGCGGAGCCGCACGTACTGTTTGAAGCTCCCCGGGTAGCTCGTGATTTTCCGCTGGTGCAGCTCGAACGTCTTGTTCGTCACCTTGTCGAGAAAGTACCGGTCGTGGCTGACGACGAGCATACCTTCGGGCTGTTGCGCGAGGTAGTTTTCGAGCCAGCGCGTGGTGCCGATGTCGAGGTGGTTGCTCGGTTCGTCGAGGAGCATCACGTCGGGCGCAGAAAGAAGCACCTTCGCGAGCAGTAGCCGGCGCTGCTGGCCGCCGGAAAACGTGTTCGCGTCGCGCGCGAAGTCGGCGGCCTTGAAGCCCAGACCCGCGAGCACCCCCTCGACCTTGTGGTCGAGTTCAAATGCGTCGTGGTGGCGGAGCAGTTCGGTGAGGCGGTCGAATGTCGCGCTCAGTTGTTTGTGCTGGATTTCGTCGGTCGACGTCGCGAGTTCCTCCGCGACGCGCTCGAACTCGCGCTGCGTCGCGAGCAACTCATCGAACGCGCTTTTTGCTTCCTCGAACAGCGTGCGCCCGACGGGGAACTCTGCGACCTGTTGGAGCAACCCGAGGCGCGCGCCCGCGTGCAGTTGGACCTTCCCAGAATCGGGTTCGTCCAGCCCCGCGAGGATGCGCAACAGGGTGGTTTTGCCCGCCCCGTTCGGGCCGACGAACCCGACCCGCTCGCCCGCGTGGATCTCGAACTCCACGTCTTCAAAGAGCGGAGTTGCGTCGTACCCGCGAGACACATTCGTACAGGAAAGGAGCAGCATGCGTGAACCGTAAAGGGTACGAAAGGCAACCTACCCCCAACCCCCTCCCTGAAGGGAAGGGGCGGCAAAACCTGCACCTGCTTGAGTTCCCTTCCCTTCTTAGGGAGGGAGTTGGGGTAGACTCCGCAGTTTCAGCTTAACAGGATGCGGAGCAGTTCGGGGTGTACGCCGGGGTTGCCCGCGACGAGATCGGGCCGGTACGGGTCGAACGGCTTACCATCGGTGGTGCTGAGCACGCCACCCGCTTCCGCGATGAGGGCGGCGCCGGCCATCACGTCCCACGGGTAGTTGTCATAGGCCCAATACCCGTCGAACCGGCCCGACGCGACGTAAGCCATGCTGAGTGCCGTAGACCCGTTGCGCCGCAGTGATTGCGCGTGCTCGGTGAGCTTCGTCCAGGCCTCGAGATTGCGGAGTTGCTTTTGGTAGTTCGCGGGGAACCCCGTACTAATCATGCCGTCGGTCACGCCCGGCACGGTGCTCACGCGGATCGGCTTGTCGTTCAGGAACGCGCCCAGCCCGTCCGCGGCGCTGAAGAGTTCGTTCTGGCGCGGGTCAAGGATCACGCCGACAATGGCCTTCCCCGCGTGCCACAACCCGATGGACACGCAGTACGCCGGCACGTCGTGAACGTAGTTGGCAGTGCCGTCGAGCGGGTCCACGACCCAGGCCGGCGGCGCATCACTCGGCGGGCGCACGTCTTCGGGCGACTTCCCGACGGACTCTTCTTCGCCGATGAAGACGTGATCGGGGAAGGCATCGAGCAGAATGTCCTTCACGATCTTCTGCGACGCCGTGTCCGCGTCGGTGACGAGATCGGCGCGGCTCTTCTCACGAACGGAGAACTTGCTGCGCCAGCGCTCCAGTTCGGCGGCCCCGCGGCGCGCGGCCTCGATCGCGACGGACAGGTACTCACGCAGACGTGTGGCTTCTGTGCTCATGCGGGAATGATACACCCCGGGACCGCACCCGTCCCGGGAACGGAACCGACAGTACGGGTATCACTTCACGCCGGCCTTCTTCGCGGCTTCGGGATCGATCACTTTCACCGCCGTGCGCGCCGCGGTCGCGAGGGCGTAATCGCGGTGGTTGATGAGCTTCAGCAGTTCGGGAACAGCACCCCGGGCATCAGCGCCGATGCGCCCCAGCGCGCGAGCCGCCATGTAGCGCTCGTTCTCGCCCCCCGTTCCTTCCAAATTCGATTCCTCCAGTGCCCGAATCAGGAGCGGAACGGCCCGCGCGTTCTTGTTCATCCGCCACGCGGTTTCGGCTGCAGTAATTCGGACGTAGTGAGTGCGGTAGCTCATTCCGTTTATGACCTCCGGCTCGGCCGCTTTATCGCGGTTTAGCAAGAACAGCGCGAGTGCCGCGTGGACCCGCACGAGCGCGTCCGGGTGTTCGAGTTTCTTCTTGAGCACGGCCACCGCGTCGTCCTTTTCGGGCGGCAGAATGAGGCCGAGCGCCTCGCACGCCGCGGACTGCACGAACGCGGGTTCGTCCCCATCGAGGAGCGCAACGAGGGGCTTGGCCGCGCCGCTTGCGTTCGGCCCGATGCGGCCCAGGGCTTCCGCGCTCGCCGCTCGCACGGACGCGAACGGATCGAACAGTCGCTTCACGAGTTCGGGCACAGCCGCCTTCGCGTCCGGACCGAACTCGCCGCCGATGTCCACCGCGGCGAGCACGCGCATCTTCGGGTCCGCCGAGCGGAGGCGCTTGGTGATCGAGGGCAGAGCCTGCGCGTGTTTTTCGATGCGCCACAGCGCGACCGCCGCGGAGAGTTGCACTTGTTCGTCGGGGCAATCGAGCGCGGCCAAGAGTTCGATGACTACTGCCGGGTTCGCGGGCCGGAGTTGTTTGAGTGCTTCGGCCGCTTCAGCACGGAGTTCCTTCTCTTCGAGGTAATCCGTGAGCACGCGCGCGGCTTGGGGGGTGGGGGCGATGCGATACGCGGCGGCCGCGGCCTGAACGCTGGCGCCGGGCGCCTTGCTTCCCGCGATCTTTTGAAGCGTTTCGAGCGCGTCTTTCCCGTCCGCTCCGAGGTCGCCCAAGGTGTTCAACACGGTGAAGAGTTTCGCGGGCTCGAGGTCCGGCTGAAGGCACTTGACGAGTCCGGGAACCGCGTCCTTTGATCGGGAACCGAGCGCCTCGGACGCGGCGATCACGTCGGACGGCTCGTTCGACTTCAATTGCTTGGTGAGTTCGTCCAGCGTTTCCTTCGATTGATCGATGCGCCAGAGCGGGACGTGTGCCAGCCCGCGCCCCTGTGTCTTGCCCAGCGCGGGGCGGAGCGTTTTGGCGGCGTCCGGGTCGCGGGCGATGCGCCACATCGCGAGGGCGGCCGGTACGCGGAAGAGCGCGGAATTCTTGTTTTCGACCAGCTTCGTCTTGAGTGCGGGCAGTATGTCCTTCGCGGCCGGCCCGACGCGGCCGAGCGCATCGGCGAGCAGCGTCATCAGAATCGGGTCCGCGCCGGGCAGATCGTTGTTCACCATCGGCACCGCGGGGGCGGCTTCCGGCCCCAAATCGCCGAGTAGTTTGGCCGCGGTGTATGTTTCCTCAGCTTGTTCCGCTCTCAGCGCTGTCGTGATGACCGGCAGCACAGTTTCTGCACTCGCGCCGAGCGAAATGAGTGACCCGACGGCGCCGAGTTGCACCGGGGCCGACTTGTCTTCGAGCGCCTTGGTCAGAGCGGGAATCGCGGAGTGCGCGCCGAGCGAACCGAGCGCGCGGGCCGCGCCCGCGCGCGTTTCCGGGCTCTCATCAGTAAGCAACCGCACGAGCGACGGCGCGGCCGATCGTGCATCGGCCCCGATCGCGCCGAGAAATGCAATGCACGCGCGCCGCGTGGCGGAATCCGCCCACAGCCCTTGTGTGAGCGCGGGAACGGCTGCCGGCCCGAGGTCGATGAGTTTCTGCGTCGCTTCCGCGGCTGCTTTGGCGTTCCGACCGATCGAATCCGCAATGAGCGCGTCGATCGCGGCCTCTGTTGGCGGCCCTGTCTGCGCCTCGGGTGGAATCGGCGGACCGCCCGGGAGAGGCGGGTCCGCGGCAGGCACCGACGCAACCGACAGGAGCAGAAGCGCAACGACAATTCGCATGATGTGTGTTCCGCTCGGTGGACAACAATCGCGACATTCCCGCTCGCGCCTTTATTCGGGGCGCGGGCTCGAACCGGCCGGCGGGCCAAACGAGCCGCGACCGCAAGGGAGCGGGCTGCGGCCTCCTGTTCGTTGACCGCGCCCCATTGCATTCATTGCGCCTCCCGCTCTCTTGCGGTCGCGGCTCGTTACAAAGCCTCCCGCTGCCCGTTACAAGGCACCTGCGGGAACCAGTGTAATGCGAACCGCCTGCGGGTTGCAGCGGATTCGCAGCGGCTCCTTCCCGCTCACCCCGCGGTTCACGACCATCGCGGTTCCGTTCTCCTCGAACACGCCGTAATCGAAGCGCCGACCGTACACGCTCGGCACGAAGATCGACCCGATCAGCGGAACGCGAATTCCGCCGCCGTGAACGTGTCCGCACAGCATCAGGTTGATGTGGTGCGCGATGCCCCAATAGAAGTTGTCCGGCGTGTGACTGAGGCATAGCCGGAACGTGTCCGTCGGTGCGCCCTTCAGATCCGGTTCCGGTTTAAACCACGGCCCTTCGTGGCCGATCGTCACGCACTTCACCCCGCGAATCGTAACTTCCCGCCAACCGTTGCCGAGTACCGCGTACCCGGCCGCGGCCAGTTCCGCACGCACACGCTCGGGTTCGTGGTAATCGTCGTGGTTACCGAGGATGGCGAACTTCGCCCCGGTCGCGTTCAGCCGCCCGAGCAGCGGGCGAATCCATTCGCGGTGCTCGTCGGTGTCCACGACGTCCCCCGCGAGGCACACCAGGTCGGGGACAGGCCCCGCGGTGAGTTCATCGAAGATGCGGTCGAAGTACGTGCGACTCGGCGTGCCGTGAAAGTGCAGATCGCTGACGAGCAAGATCGTAAGGCCGTCCCACGCGGGCGGCAAATTCGGTAGCGCGAGCGTGAGGTTCGTGAGATCGAACTTGAACACGCAGTTGCCGGGTACGCGAACCGCGTGTCGGTGTTTGCCGTTGCCGACCAACTGCTCGCCGTACTCCGGCCACAAATCGAGCGTGCGCGTCTCTTCGCTCACCACGCACGGGGGCCGGTCCCGCAAGGCCCGCTGGATCGTGATGTACACGAACATCAGCGCGAAGTAACCGCACACGACGACGTACAGGTACGCGCCGGCGTGCAGAACTGCCGACCCGTCCCAGACTTGCGCCGCGTCGTTTTCAGGCGACCCGAAGCTCGCAAGGGGGCGACTTCTCGCGAACGAGATCAGCAGCGGAAACGCGAGGATCGCGACCCCGCTGAGCAACCGCCACCCCTTGCGCAGCCCCTTCGGAAGCGGGTGCCCGTACACATTGTTCAGGACCGCGGTCCAGATGCACGCGTGCCCGATCCACGCCACCACACCGGCAAGTAAGAGCAAAATCAGCATACCCGACATGCTACGGCCGACCGCGAACGGCGTCCGCGCGGACGCGGAGACTCGCGTGTGGTGTGAATTTCGCGTGTACCGTGGTCTCGGCTCGGAAGTGCTCTGCGTTTAACCCGTACCGTTCAACTCCCCCACTCCCAAACCGAGGTCAGTAACGCCATGAGCGGGCCGCTATTCAATCCCAATCGCCGCATGTTTCTCGGCGCGCTCAGTGCGTCCGTGCTCACGTCACCGACACTATTCGCGGAACAGTTGCTCCGCACGCCGCCGCTCACGGAAGGGCCGTTCTACCCGGACAAAATCCCGCTCGACACGGATAACGACCTCATCATCATCGGCAAAAACACCACGCGGGCGGTGGGCGAGATCACGCACCTGACGGGCAAGGTGTTCGACATCAACGGTGCGCCCGTGAAGAACGCGACCGTCGAAATCTGGCAGTGCGACGCGAACGAGGTGTACCTCCACTCGTCCGACAGCACCCCGAAAGCCAAGCAACAAGACAAGAACTTCCAGGGGTTCGGCCGCTGCGCCACCACCGATAAGGGCGAGTACCGGTTCCGCACCATCAAGCCGGTTCCGTACCCCGGTCGGCCCGCGCCGCACATCCACTTCAAGGTGAAGAAGGGGAACCGCGAGTTGCTCACCAGCCAGTTCATGATCCGCGGGCACGCGGGCAACGCGCGCGACGGGGTATTCGGTGGCGTCCGCGACGTCATCGACCGCGAACTGATCCTGGTGGACTTCAAGCCGGTCAAGGACTCGAAAATCGGCGAATTGCAGGCGTACTTCGAGATCGTTCTCGGCGTCACGCCGGACGAGAAGGACATGAACCCGCGGAAGTAACTGCGCGGGCTGAATCGAACCCCATCATATCTATTCGGAGACTCCATATGCGAATGGCAGCAGTGGCATTATTCGTGGGCGGGTTGCTCGCGGTCGTTTCGTTCACCAACGCTCAACCCCCCGGCGGCGGTAAGGGCGGCGGTGGTAAGGGTGGCGGAGGAGGCGAAAAAGGCGGCAAGGGCGGCCCCGGTGGGCCGGGCGGCGGTCGGGCCGTCAGCGCCGAAGAAATGGTGACGCGGTTGATGGCCTTCGACAAGAACAGCGACGGCAAACTCACGAAGGACGAGGTCACGGACGAGCGGTTGAAGCCGCTGTTCGAGCGGGCCGATGCGAACCAGAAGGGCGTTCTCACAAAGGAAGAACTGACCGCGTTCTTCACGAAGGAAATGGCCAATCTCGGTGGCGGCGGCCCCGGCGGTGGTGGCCCGGGAGGATTCGGTGGTGGTCGGCCGGGTGGCCCGGGCGGTGGCGGCCCCGGGGGATTTGGTGGGTTCGGCCCGCCCCCTCTCGGTCAGATCATGCCGGTGTTCCTCCAGGACCAACTGAAGCTGACCGATGCCCAGAAGAAGCAACTCGAAGCCATCCAGAAGGACGTGGACGCGAAGCTCGAAAAGCTCATGACCGAAGAACAGAAGAAAACGTTCAAGGCCATGAAGGAACGCGGTCCCGGTGGCCCGGGTGGTCCCGGCGGATTCCCGGGAGGGCCGGGCGGCCCCGGTGGGTTCCCGGGCGGTCCCGGCGGACCGGGTGGCAACCCTCCGCCCCCGCCGCCGGAACGGTAAAATGCTGAACCCCGCCCTTTTGGGCGGGGTTCGTCTTTGGGTCTGAACTGTTCGGCTTCCGACGGCAGAACACGGGCGCATCACTCTAAATGTGGACAGAGTAATTTGTTTACCCTCTCTTCCCCTCATGTTATGAGCGGGTTATAATCGCTGAGTCTTCCGCTCGCCCCGGTAGAGAGACCGGATTATGGCCACAGCAACCCCACTTCCAGACGTCGCCCCCGACACCGAGGCCAAAACGCGCCGCCAGCCGCCCTACGCGGTCATTCTGCACAACGACGACAAGAACACGATGGAATTCGTCGTGGGCGTGCTACGCAAGGTGTTCGGCTACACCGTCGAGAAGTGCGTGAAGCTCATGCTCGACGCGCACCAGAACGGTAAAGCGGCGGTGTGGATCGGGGCGCTGGAAGTGGCCGAGCTGAAAGCCGATCAGATCCGCTCGTGCGGCTCCGACCCGTTCGTGAAGCAGGGCGGGCACCCGCTCGGCGTGAGCATCGAACCCGCTGCTTGAAGTCGGCACGCTCGGTTCCTCTGGTCCTTTCAAAGCACTTTCTGGCTCACTGAGCGTCGCGAAGAAAAAGGGAAAGAAAATCAAAAAGCGCGCGAACCACCCCTTAGAAGCTCGTGTCCGAGAAGGGTAACCGCACCGGGGGTTCGCCCCGGTGTTCGGTCGTTGGCTCTGAAAATTTGGAAAAATCGGCGAGAGTCGATTGCCAAGCGGATCGCGGCTAGTTACTGTTACTAGTCCGTGGCCGGGCGATCCCGGCTCGCGTCGTTTTTACCGTGTACCCCTAACCTTTATTTCCCTCTAACCGTTCGAGATGACTTCTTAATTCATCCTCTGGCACGGCTCTCAACCGTGTCACAACGTCCGCGGAGGTGTGCGATGGCCCTGAACAACCTGAAGACCCTGACGACGACGACCGCCATTGTGACCAGCGTGAAGCTGATCGCGACGCCGGCCGATCGCCTCGGTCTGGGGTTCGCGGCTGGAGCCTATTCAGCGGACGACCTGTCCCAGGGGCAATTCCCGTTGCCCCACAATCCGGAACCCGAACAGGTCCGGTCACGGCAGGACGAGTCCGCACCGCAGATGCGAAAGCAGACGCGGGCGGGCGCTCCAGACGCCGTGCCCCCGACCGGTCCGGTCGGATGTCATTCCCCTGGTTCCCGTGCCGTCGTCTCGTGGCCGTCCCTATCCGGTGCGAACCGGACAGCGATAGTCACAGATTCCCGGTGGGATCGCTTGACCACAGTAAGCGTCGTCAGAAGCCGAATCAGCCGCGACTGCCAATCGCCTGCTCGGACCTGCGACAAACAAGGCGTACTGAGGAAAGTGACCCCGGCGACGACGGCCGGAAAGTGAGGTGACCACTGGCTTAAACGCACCCCCGATTCGGATTGACCACGAGGGCCGGCCCACCGGCTCAGATGAACAACCGTAGTCGTTGCGCGTTTACGCGATGGTCACAACCAGGACTTTTAACTTCTATCACGCTGGTCCCGGATTGGTGCGAGTGAGACCTCGTCGGGTCGCACGGTGCGCCGGTGTCACGAAGCAGACGAAGGCCGCGCGCCTTCAGTCGCCTCGCGAACATCGCCGTCGCATGTGACAACTCACGAACGGGTCCCCTCAAACCAACCCCTGGGCAAAAGCCGCCGCGGCTTTCCCGGTTCCGGTTCCCGACGATTGTTCGCGCCGATGTCCCTTTCTCAGCAAAGGGGCGCCCGGAGCGGTCGTGGTGCAGCACATCGCTGCGCCGGACCGCAAGGGAAAGGTGCGAGTCGGTGAGCCGCTACCCAGAAGCCGCCCGGACGCGGGAACGAGCCGCCCCCTTCTCTGATCCGAGGAGGGCCGCGTTCCCGAGTCGGTCGCGCGTCGCCAGCGCCGCAAAACACGGGACAAGGATCGGGACAGGAACCCAATCATGAGCTGGACCGAAATCACTGTGTTGGTTGAGAAGGCGAAGACCGGCGACCGCGAGGCTTACGGCGAGTTGGTCACCCGGTTCCAGAGCAGCGTCTACGCGATGGCGCTGGGCCGGGTGCGCGACCCGCTCGAGGCGCAGGAACTGGCCCAGGACGTGTTCGTCCACGCGATGCGGAAGCTGCCGCAACTGCGCGACCCCCGGTGCTTCGCCGGCTGGTTGCGGCGGATCACCGCGCGGATGGCGATCAACCGGCTGACCCGGCGCGGCCCGCTCTTCGGGGCCGACACCGAGGTGCTCGACGCGGTCGAGGCCCGAACCCGGACCGCGGAGGAGCAGTTCGCGGTCGGCGAGGCCGTCGATCAGCTCAAGGAGGGGCTCGCCGAGTTGAAGCCGCTCGATCGGCAGACCCTGGAAGCGTTCTACATCCGGGGCCGGAGCCTGAAGCAGATCGCGCGGGAGTTCGCGGTCCCGACGGGGACCGTGAAGCGGCGGTTGCACGTCGCCCGGTTGCGGTTGAAGGAAGTGCTCGAAGGCATCGACCCGTCGCTGGCGGAGCGGTTCGCGAACGACGGGGCGGAACTGGCCGCCGTGTGAGTTAAGTAAGTGAGTGTGTTCTCGGCGCCCCGGGGTTCGTCCCCGGGGCGTTACGTTTTGGTGCCCCGGGTGCGAAATCGATAAAGGCGCTTTACGGCGCGAAACATTTCGCGGATGATTTTCATCATGAACGAACGCGCGGGTCGGCGAATTGGGGTAGCGTTCACGCTGGGACATTGATTAGCCTATCCCGATAGGATTCCGACCCGCGGGGGAACGGAAACTCCCCTTTTGAGAACGGCTCCCAACTTTTCGGAGGGCGACCCCCATGCCCACGGTTCGCAAGGTTCTCTGGATCGTTCCCGTTGCTTTAGCCGTCGGGCTCTCCGCGGCCCCGATCGTCGGCGGGCCGCAGCCCGCGCAAACGTCCGAGGCGAGCAAGCCGCGCACGGGTACCGACGTCGAAGTGAAGTACATCGACGACAGCGTCATGAAGCTGAAGTTGCTCGACGAGAAGCTCGAACTCGTCACCAAGCACGGCACCCTGCGGATCGCGGTGTCCGAGATCCGGCGCATCGAGTTCGCGACCCGGCTCCCGGCGGCCACCACGGATAAGGCCGCGGCCGCGATCGCCAAGCTGAACCACTCGGACTTCAAGGTGCGCGAGTCCGCCACCGAGGAACTCAAGGAGCTCCGCGACCGGGCGTACCCGTCCCTCGTAAAGGCCCTCAAGCACGAAGACCCGGAGGTCTCGCGCCGGGCCGAAGAGGTCGTGAAGTTCGTTCGCAACAAGGTGCCCGCCGCGAACTTGGAGCATCGCGAGTTCGACGTGATCCACACGGACGATTCCAAGATCGCGGGGAAACTGACGACCGAGTCGCTCCGCGTGGGCACGTTCCAGTTCGGCGAGCAACACCTCAAGCTGACCGACGTGCGCCTGGTTCGCACCGGTCCCGAGCCGACCGAACAACTGGTCAACGCGCAGCCGGCCCCGCCCAGCCTGTTCAACTACGCGAACCAGTTCGGCAAGGAGTTCGTGTTCCGCATTACCGGAGCCCAAGGGCAAGGGCAGGGCGGTGCGATCTGGGGCAGTGGGACCTACACGCTCGATTCAAACCCGCAGATGGCGGTGGTCCACGCGGGGTTCGCGAAGCCGGGTGAAACCGTCGTCGTGAGAGTGCGCATTATCGCGCCGCCCGCGCAGTTCGCTGGAACGACCCAAAACGGCATCACATCGGCCCCGTTCGGTCCGTTCCCGTCGGGCGCGTTCGAGTTCCTCCCGAAGTGAGCCGGACGCGAAGTAGAAGTGTGAGTCCAGGCGGTGGGCCGAGAAATGCGAATCGGCTGCTGCTCACCCGGAGGTGAGCAGCAGCCGATTCGCGTTTCAGCAACTAATCCTGGGAATCGGTCCACCCGCTGGTTGGCCCTCGCGGTTCGCCCGAGACTCTTGGCGAACCGCGAGGGCCAACCAGCGGGTGGGCCTTCCTCTGTCACTTCTTTTCCGGTTTCTTGGGTTCCGGCTTCTTTGGCTCCTCTTTTTTCGGCTCTTCCTTCTTCCAATTCAGGATCACAATTTTCGGCTCGTCCAGTTTGAGGGTCACGGGGATGACGAGTTCGTTCGTCTCGGGCATCTTCTTGATGTCTTCTTTCTTGATCCCGTCGAGAAACTCTTCGGGGCCGGCGAGTTCGTCGTAACCCAGAATGCCGTAGTGCATCGGTAGCGCGTACAGGCGCGGCTTGAGTTGCTTCATCACGTTTTGCGCCTGCTCGCCGTTGATCGTGTAGATGCCGCCCACGGGGACCATCAGCACGTCGATCTTGCCGACCGCCTTCACCTGTTCGGGCGAGAGTTCGTGCCCCAGGTCCCCGAGGTGGCAGATCACGAGGCCGTTCATCTCGATGATCCAGATGCTGTTCTTGCCGCGCTGCATCCCGTTCGTGGTGTCGTGGTAGGTCGCGACGGTGCGCACGCGGATGTTCCCGCGCTTCTCGTCGATCACCTTCCACTCCTGTTTGCCCGGCTTCGATTCGATCACCCCGCGCAGGATGTCGCCTTCCTTGAACTTGTCTTCCCTCTTCTCCTTCTCGACCATGTCGAGGAGCGCGTGGTCGTCGTGCGGGTGGCTGACGAGGATGAACTCGGCGGTGGTCGATTGGCGCCCGAACGCGGGGATCGCGTGCGGGTCGATCGCGATCTGGCGCTTTTCGGCCGATTCGATCTGGAAGAACGACTGCCCGAACCACCGGATCTTGATGGACTGTTCCTTCGACTCTTGCCCCGCGGCGACCGGGGCGGGCGCGCCCGGGAGTAACGAGAACAGGAGGGCGCAACAACCGATCGCGACGAACAGCCGGCTCATGTGTGTCTCCGCGGTAAAGGGTTCTCAGTGGACGACCCGCACTCGGAATTCCTAACTCCCGCCCGGTCTTATTCTTCGCGCGCGTCTACCGCCCCAACCACCACTTCATCAGGTGCCAACCCGGATCGAAACTCAGACCGGTCGTCGCAGCGGTCGGTTCGTCGTACCGCTCGGCCGCGTCCGGGGTGATGCCGGTTCCGCACGCGGCGAACGCGACCGACCCGTAAGCGTGTGCCCGCGTCGCGAGCGTGGTCCGGTGGTCCGGTTCCACCAGAATGCGGTACTCGCCGTAGCGTGGCAGCGCGTCGAGGAGCGGGCCGACGATGTGTTCGTCGATCTGTTCCAGCGCCTTCACCTTCTCGCCGGCCTTGCCCTCGTGCGAGGCCTCGTCCGGGGCCTCGACGTGAACGCACACGAGGTCGAACGCGCCGAGCGCCTCGATCGCGTACCGGCCCTTGTTCGCGTAGTTCGTGTCGAGGTACCCGGTCGCGCCGGGCACATCGATGCGGTGCCAGCCGACGAGCACGCCGACCCCGCGGACGAGGTCCACCGCGGAAATGATCGCCCCGCGCCCGCCGTACACCTGCGCGAACGGCTCCATGCGCGGCGCCTTGCCGTGACCCCACAGCCACACCTGCGTCGCCGGCTTTTTGCCCTCCGCGATGCGCTTCGCGTTCACCGGGTGCGCGGCCAGAATCGGCTTGCTCGCTTCCATGAGCGCGACGAGCATCTCGGCCCCCGGTCCCTGCGGGAGGTAGTCCGCGACCGGCTTGTCAGGGATGTCGTGCGGGGCCTGCGCTTTCGTGCCGTTCAGCGGGGACGCTTCCGCGTTCGAGCGCCAGACGAGGATGTTGCGGTACTGCACGCCGGGGTGGAACTCGAGCGTCCCGCCGCCCATTTCCCGCCCGCCGAGTTCGTGCTGGAGCGCCTTGATGAGCGGCGCGCCGTCCTCGCTCGAGATGTGTCCCGCGGTGAAGTCCCGCATGTGGCCGTCGGGCGTGTACACGAGGTTGCAGCGGATCGCCCAGTCGTTGGGGCCGAGGTGAATGCCCATCGCCGCGGTTTCGAGCGGCGCGCGCCCGGTGTAGAACCGCAGCGGGTCGTACCCGAACAGCGACAGCGTGGCCACGTCCGACGCGGGCGTGAGCGACGGCGGCACGTTGTTCGACAGCCCCACCACGCCGCTCTTCGCGACGCGGTCCATGTTCGGCAGTTTCGCGGCTTGGAGCGGCGTCAGGTTACCGAGTTCCGCGACCGGTTCGTCCGCACAGCCGTCGGGAATGACGATGACGTATTTCATGCTGCTGATTGTACCCGAACGGAAAGGCGCGTCGAGCGCCGCGCGGGATCAGGGCCGGACGAGCAGATCCGGGGCGTACACTTGCCCGCCGACGGCGATGACCAGGCCGGCCGCACCAATTACAGCCGCAACCACCCACGCCACCGGGCCGGTCGTGCGCCGCAGGCCGGAGCCGAAGCCCAAACCGTTTCGCGCGATACCGACGGCCACCCACAGGATCACCCCACCGATCACGACGCAGAACGCACGGGCCGCGAGCCGCCCGTTCGCGCGGTGTTCCTCGGCCTGCCGCGCCAGCTCTTCTTGCCGGCGTGCCTCGGCTTCCCCCATAGGGTCGGCCGACGCGGTGCTGACGAACGCGAGACAAAATGCAAGGGCACAGACACGGGCAAACGTCGGGCTCATTCGCGCCTCCAGGGTTCCCGCATTCTACGATCCGGGTCGAATACCAGTACGTTCCGCGGGGCGCCCTCCGGTGGAACGACATCCGTGTGCTTACCCCGCCGGAAATTGCCCGCTCTTTCTCCACGTTCCCCACACGGTCCGACCCGACTCGAAACCGCGCGAGCGCACAACATTTCCCGCTGATACATTCGACACGTCCACCGGCCCGCGTTAATGTGGCGCTGTCGGATTTCCTCAAGTCGGCAGCACGCCGCACAAACTTCGCTCACGGAATCTCCAAACGATCCTTTGAGATCCGACCGGTGAGCGTTATCCTCAGCGGGTAACCCGCCAATCGGCACTCGCGGCGGGATTCCTCTCCCAGCCCCTCACTGTGTGCCACACCTTCGTGGTGTCGGCTACGCCCGCGCCGGTGCGCCCGGCGCCCCTTTCCTGTCACCCTTTCTGGGGGAAAAACTGATGGCCGTTCTGGAACGCGGTGAACTGCAAGTCGTCGTCCCGGTCGGGTTCCTGTTAGCGGAGCCACAAGAAGTCACCGTCTCGGTGAGCCGCCCCGGTAACGAACCGCTCCCGGTGCGCTTGCGCCTGATCCCGGCGCGCGCGCGCCAGGAAGTCGTCGGAGTTGCTGCACTCGCGGACATCCCGGAACCGGTGTCGATTGCGGCCGCGACGCCGTGCTCGATCCCCTGGCCCACGCGCGCTCGGGTGGCCGAACTCGACGCCGACTTCCCCGAACCGGAGTACGGTGGCGGCGACTGAAACGAACGGGAGATGTATGGGGCGTCCGGTCGCCACGACGATGACCGGACGCAGCCCGTTGGATCACACGCCCGAAGATTGGCTCTCAGTTGTTGAGTCGGCGCTGCTGCGAACTTTCACGTCGCCTTCGCATTAAAATAAATCGCGCCGACCGCCGAAGTACATCACAACTGGTGTGCGGAGGTGGAGATGAGCGTCAACACCTGGATCGGCGTGTTCCTCATCTCTTCGCTGTTCTGGGCGTGGATTCTCTTTTTGGGCGGAGCGAACTGGTTGGAAGGGTCGTGGATCGTGGCCTTCATCGTCGATTTCGGCGCGATGGAGTGGACCGCCGATGGCATCCGACTGTTCGCGCTGCTGATGTGGATTCTGGAAACCATCTGGTTCGTGATCGGGCTACTCGTTCCAGACGTGCGATTTTGGCCGTGATGCCTTGAGACCGCAGCGGGCACTGGGCCTTTCACCCCTTCACCCGCTCGCCCTTTCACCCCTTCGCATTCAAGCTCACTGCCACCCGCGGCGCTTGAACACCCAGCCCGCCGCGAACAGCCACGCGACGGCCAACCCCAGTGCCGCGGCCAAGTGCTTCCAGTGGGCCGTTTGCACCGCGCCGCTGAGGGCCGCGTGCAGGATGCGCGGGCCGTGGAACTCGACCGCGAGGTACGACAGGTACGGGATACCGTTGATCGAACAAATAAGCAGCAGCATCGACACGGACAGCAGGTAGCACATCCCGCCGAGGAACGCGGCCCGCTGCGTCTTCGCCCACGCCGCGATCGTCATGCCGATACCGAGGAACCCGCCACCGACCGCGAACAGTGCCAGCCAGAAGAACAGGCTCGAGAGCACGTCCGGTTTGTACACGGCCGCGAGCGTGGCCGCGAGCCCCAACCCGAACGCGGGGTAGAACACGAACTTTGCTACGAGCAGCTCGGTCGGCGAGGCCGGGGTGAGCGCCTGCGCGAGCAGCACGCCGCGCTCGCGCTCCTCACAGTTGAGCGTCGGGAGCAGGTACACGCACGCGAAGTACAGCGCGAACACCACCATACCGGTCGCGATCGCGGCGCGGAAATCGAGTACCTTCCCGCCCAATCCGCGGCGATCGATCACCAGGTCCGGCACGACCGGCGCCGCGCTCTCGACGCCCTCGTTCTTGCGCACGACTTCGATCTGCTCCTGGAACCGCTTGTGCGCTTCGATCACGAGCCACCGGTCCGAATCGAAGTTCGGTTCCGCCGGGAGCGTCGCGCCCGGCATTTTCGCTGCGGCCTCGGCCGCGAACGCGCGCCGGCACTCCTTCCAGAGCCACTGTTCGTAGGGCGCGAGGGCCGCGGGCTCGCCGTCCGGGTGCCACACGTAAATCTGAACCGCGGGCCGTTTGCCCGGGTCGTGCCGGGACGTGAGCTGGATGGAACCGGTACCGGGGGGCGAATCGAGCAGCGTGCCGATGCGCTCCGGGGGGATCTCGCGGAAGACGACCTGCGCCTTCAGGTCCGGTGGGACGTTCCCCTGCAGGTGCCTGACCAGCGGCGTCGACCGGTCGTAGTCGACGTAACAGTGGTGGACGCCGCCGACCATGCTCGTGCCGGCCGCCGCGGTTTCCCGGGGGGCGAACACGCTCAGGAGCACGGCGGCCGCGACCAGGAGGAACGCGAGCGCGATGCCCCCGCGGTTCGCCAGGTGCCGCGCGAACTCTTTCTTGATGAGCGCCTTCAGGATGTACCAGCGCATAGCGGGGTTCGGGTCCGTTGGGAATCGGTGATTAATTCAACAGGCGCTGCCCGTAGGCGATCCGCGCGACACCTTCTGCGGCCCCGAGTGCGGCAACGAGGGTGAGTACCAGCAGCCCGATCATTCGGTACTCGGAGGGGCCCGCCCAGGCCCACACCGCGTCGAACGAACGGCCCGCGAGCAGAACCCAGCCGCCCATCAGTACGAGCCAGCAGCCCGTCACCAGGGCTTCGGGGTGCAACCCCAAGCCGAACGCGACGGCCAAGTGGTTCAGCACGAAGAGGCCCGCCCCGATACCGAGAAACACTTTCGGGGGCGGTCGATCGGTTCTCTTGCGAACTCCCTTTTTGCCCGCGCCGACCATATCGCGGCCTCAATCGAATGCCAGCCCCGTGAGTTTCAGGAATGTCGCGTGGAAGTCGAACTCGCGGGTGCGGATACTCAGCGCGCGCCCGGCCGTTATCAGTGCCGCGAGGTCGGTGCGGCCCGCAGGGGTGTCCATGTCGAAGACGAACCGCGCGCCGTCGTCGCGGATCACGTCCACCTTGCGCTCGGTGTGCTGCTGTTTCAGCGCGAGTGGCGAATCGAGCGCGACCAGTTTCCCGCGCGCCATAATCCCGACGCGGTCACAGATCTTTTCGACCTCGTCCATGTCGTGCGTGGTCAGGATGATCGTCGCGCCCATCTTCACGCGCTCGCGCAGGATGCGGTGAACGACCTCCGCGGAGTGGATGTCGAGGTTCGCGGTGGGCTCGTCGAGGTAAAGAACTTGCGGCTCGTGGAGCAGCGCGCGGGCGAGGAGCAATTTCTTCCGCATCCCGAGCGAGTACCCGCGCACCTGCAGGTCCGCGGCCTCGTCCAGTTCGACCATCTTCAGCACTTGCGTCACGCGCAACTTCGGCACGTTGTAGAGCTGGCCGAAGAACTCCAAATTGCGCCGGCCGGTGAACTCCTCGAAGTGGTTCTCGCGGTCGGGCACGTAGCCGAATATGGGTTTGATCCGCGCCCACTCGCGCACGACGTCGCGCCCGCCGATGGTGACGCTCCCGCCGCTCGGCTGGCGCTGGCCGATGAGCACGCGGATGGTGGTGGACTTACCGGCCCCGTTCGGCCCGAGCAGCCCGAACAGTTCGCCCCGACGGATGTCGAGGTCGAGCCCGTCGACCGCGGCGAACGCGCCGTACAGCACGCGGAGCCCGGCGATGCGAATCATTGCGTCGGAAAGCAAGAGTGTTCACCGCAGAGGGCGCGAAGGGCGCGGAGAGAATACCGAAGAGAGAATAGAACAGGATTTCGCCCGTGTCTCTCCTCTGTCTTCCAGGGGCGTTGAGTGCGCGGAAACACTACCCGCTCGTTAGCACTCGCGGCTCGCCCAGAGATTCCAGGCGAACCGCGAGTGCTAACGAGCGGGTGGAACTGCGCAGTTTCTCTCCGCGCCCTCTGCGGTAAACACTCTTACTCGTTCGTGTCGCAGCTCGAGTACCGCTCGGTGTTGAAATACTTCGCGTTGGGGTGGTGAACCACAATGGCCGTGGTGCTCTGCTCCGGTTCGAGCTGGAACTGTTCGCTCAGCGTGATCCCCACGCGGGTCGGATCAATGAGCGCGAAGAGCTGCTTCTGGTCCTCGAGGTTCGGGCACGCGGGGTAGCCGAACGAGTACCGGCACCCGCGATAATGCCCCTTGAACAGCTTCTCGACGCGCGGCGAATCGTCCGCACCGATGCCCCACTCCCGGCGCACCTGCTGGTGGAAGTATTCCGCGAGCGCCTCGGCGGATTCGACGCCGAGACCGTGCAGGTAGAGGTAGTCCTGGTACTTGCCCGCCTGGTACCACTCTTGCGCCACCTTCGTCACCTCGCGACCCATCGTCACCGCCGTGAACCCGACGTAATCGACCGCCTTACCGTCGCGCAGCGGTTCGACGTAATCCGACAGGCACAGGAACTCGCCGAAGTCCTGGCGCGGAAAGTCGAAGGTGTTGCGCGGGGTGCGGTGGTCGTCCTCGTACACCGTGAGTTTGGTGCCCGCACTCGCGACCGGGAAGAACCCGTAGGTCACCGCGGGGCGCAGGATGTTCTCGGCCAAACACAGTGCCTTGAGCCGCTCGAACGCGGGGCGCGCCACTTCCGCGATCTGGCGCGCGTGTTCGGCCGGCTTCACGCCGCCCTTCCTGAACCCCCACTGCGTCCCGAACAGTGTGATTTCGTTGATGAACTTGAAAATCTCGTTCATGTCGAAATCGGTGCGACTCCGGGCGCCGAGGAACGGCGGGGGCGGCAGGTCGGGGGCCTTCGGCAGCGACGGCGAGCGCGCCGGGAGGTCGGTCCGCGGCGCACGCGGCTTGGGTCGGGGGGCGGCGTCGACGGTCGTGCTTCCACCGATCTCGCGCCCCGGGCGTTTCTCCTCGGACTTCGCGATCGCGCGGCTCGCGCGGCCGATGTCGTACTTCTTGCGGCGCGCGAGCTCGTCCATCACGTGCAGCCCCTCGAACGCATCCGCACCGTAGAACACTTCGCCCTTGTAGATCGCGCGCAGGTCGTGCTCCACGTACCGGCGGTTGAGGGCCGCGCCGCCGAGGATCACGGGCGGGGCCAGCCCGCGCTCGTTCAGCGTGACGAGGTCCTCTTTCATGATGACGGTGGATTTCACGAGCAGCCCGCTCATGCCGATGGCGTCCGCCTTGTGGTCCTTGAACGCCGCGATCATCGCGTCCACGGGCTGCTTGATGCCGAGGTTGTAGACCTTGTATCCGTTGTTCGTGAGGATGATGTCCACGAGGTTCTTGCCGATGTCGTGAACGTCCCCCTTCACGGTCGCGAGGACGATCTTGCCCTTCTCCGCGCCCTCCACTTTCACCATGAACTGTTCGAGGTGCGCGACGGACGTCTTCATCACCTCCGCGCTCTGCAGCACAAACGGCAATTGCATCTGCCCGCTGCCGAACAGTTCGCCGACCACCTTCATCCCGTCGAGCAGGATGTTGTTGATGATGTCGATGGGCGAATACTTCTCGCGCGCGGCCTCGAGGTCCGCGAGCAGCGACTCCCGGCGCCCCTGAATGATCGCCTGGCGCAGGCGCTCTTCGATCGTATCGCCGAGCGACTGGCCCTTCTTGCTCTCGGCCTTCTTGTCCGCGTAGTGCGCGATGAGCATTTGCAGCGGGTCTTCGACGCAGTTGCCCGCAGAATCGAACACCCGCTCGTCGAACAGCAACCGGCGGCACAGTTCGCGCCCCGTATCGTCGATGCTCGCCAGCGGCATGATCTTGGCCGCGTGCAAAATCGCGGAATCGAGGCCGTACTGGAGCGCGTAGTGCAGGTACATGCTGTTGAGCACCTGCCGCGTGTACGGCGCGAGCCCGAACGAGCAGTTCGAGAGCCCGAGGTGCGTGAGCGCGCCGGGCAGGTTCTGCTTGATGAGCCGCAGCGCCTCGAACGTCGCGATGGCGCTCTTGCGGGTCTGCTCCTGACCGGTGGACAGCGGGAACACGAGCGTGTCGAACATCAGGTCCGACGGCGGGATGCCGTACTCGTGGACCACGATGTCGTAGATGCGCTTCGCGACCTCGAACTTCCACTCGGCAGTGTCGGCTTGACCCTTTTCGTCGATGGTCAGCGCGACGAGTGACGCCCCGTACTTCTTCGCCAGGATCGTCTTCGGGTCGAGCGTCTTGCGCCCGTCCTCGAGGTTGATGCTGTTGATGAGCGCCTTACCGCTACACAACTTCAACCCGGCTTCGATCACCGGCACTTCCGTGCTGTCGAGCATGATCGGCTTCGTCAGCACCTCGTTGTAGCGCTTGATGACCTCCTTCATGTCGCGCACGCCGTCGCGCCCGACGTAGTCCACGCACACGTCGAGGATGTGAACGCCCTCGCGCTCCTGCTCCTTCGCCATCTCCACGAGGCCGTGCCAGTCGTCCTTTTCGAGCAACTGCTTGAACTTCCGGGAGCCGTTGGTGTTCGTCCGCTCGCCGACGAGCAGCGGGCGCTGGTCGACCAGCAGCTCCTGCGCGCTCTGGAGGCTGGACACGGCCGGGATGTAGACCGGCGTGCGCTTCGCGGGCTTCTTCCCGGCAACGCGTTGCGCGATCGCACTAATGTGCCCGTGCGCGTTGCCACAACAGCCACCGACGATGTTCACACCGAACTCGGTGACGAACCGATCAACCCAGTCGGCCATGACTTCCGGGGTCATCGGAAAGTACGTCTCATCGCCGCGGGTCTCGGGCAGTCCGGCGTTCGGCAGCACGCTGAGCAACCGGTCGCAGTGCCGGCTTAGGTGCTTGATGCCGTCGGCCATCAGGTCCGGACCGACCCCGCAGTTCATCCCGATCACGTCGATCTCGTCGATCGGCTCCAGGGCCACGAGCGCGCCGGGGATATCGGTCCCCGGCAGCATCTTTTGCCGCGCGTCGATGATCGTGAGCTGCACCATCAGCGGGAGCCGCACGCCGGCGCGCTTCATTTCTTCAATGGCGGCGATCGCGACGCACTTCGCCTGGAGCGGATCGAAGCACGTTTCGACGAGGAGGGCGTCCACCCGCTCCTCGAGCATCACGCGGATCTGTGGGCGGTAGGCGTCGGCGAGGGTGTCGAAGTCCGCGTAAATCGCGGGGTCGGTGAGCGACGGCATCTTGGTGCCCGGCCCGATCGAGCCGATCACGAACCGCGGCCGGTCCGGGGTCGCGAACTCCGCCGCGACCTGCTTCGCGATGCGGATGTTCAGCCGGTTGATCTCGGCGAGTTTGTCGCCCATGCCGAAATCGTCGAGCACGATCTGCGAGGCGTTGAACGTGTTCGTCTCGACCCCGTCGCACCCGGCCGCGAAGAACCCGCGGTGGATCTCGGCGATCCACTCGGGCCGCGTGTACACGAGCGCGTCGGACAGGTTCAGCAGCGACTTACCGTTGGGCGCGTGCCCCCAGTCCTCGTCCGTCGGCTTGTACTTGTGGAGGCTGGTCCCCATTCCACCGTCGAGGATCACGACGCGCTCGCGGGCGGCATTAAGGAACGGGTGGTCGAGAGGTGCGGGCATGCTGGGTCCGTTATGAGCGCAATGGGGCTTTAATAGTTGTACCGAAAGTGCCGGTGCGCCTTAACTGGAATATGCAACGGATTCGAGCGATGTGAAATAGTAGCGGCCGACCCGCTCCGTCCGTGGGCGGGTCGGCCGCAGCCTGCCGTGGCGTCCGTGCCACAGGCCACACAGCCGGGTTGTGGTTCGCAGCGGCTCTTCGCAGCGGGACAGAGGAAGCGTTTCTGTCCCGGGCGTCTTCCGTGACACCGTTCCCGGCGCATTCCCTGCGGCGGGTGCAAAAGAGCCACGAACCGGCCCGGTGCCGTGTTTCGTAACGACGTGGTCCCTACGGCTCTCTCGGAGCCGCTGAGTCGGGGAGCGTCGCGTGTGTGGTGCTAATCACCGCCGCGAGTTGGCGGAAGGTTCGACTTCGGAGAACGCGGCACACGCGATCCAATTGAGGCGTGCCGTGAACCCGCTCCCGCCGTTACCGGGCGGAAAGTCCGGGACTGGTTCTCCGACGCGGGAGCTGCGACTTGGACAGGAGAGTTATTCGGGTCATCCCGATTCCTCGCGTCGTTTGCGTCTCAGTCATGGGGGGAACGATACCCATTGCGCCGGCTGTGTCAACGGGTAAGCCATTGCCAACGCGGTGTCAGTGAGTAATCGCCCGAACCCACGCTATGCAAACGACTTTGGGCGGGCCCACTTGCGCGGTGCGTGTGAGTCAAGTGCCGAGTCACGCGGTGTAACGCAAAAGAAACGCGCTCGCTGCCCGGATCGCAATCCGTTGCAGCAGCGCGAGTTGGGTGAGTAAGTGGGTGCGCGTGAAGCGGGCGCGAAGAAAAAATCGGATGTGCGGAAAAAGAAAGTGCCTCCACCTGTGCCGTGTGTGCCGCCAGTTGGGAACCCGCTAATTGAGTAGGGCGCCTCGCCCGAGTGTTTCGGATCCCACTACAGTCCCGACGACGAGCGCCGGGGATGGGCTTGCGAGCGGCTCGAGCATTAAAATAAAGGCTCCCAAGCAGGTTAGTGTAGGTTCGCCAATATGGAGCGCGACACATCACGAACACCGCAGAGGCGAGATCATATTACCCGCCCCGGGCGCGCCGAGCAAACCAAGTGTCTTGTGTGGGACATCGAGTGGAAAAGAAGGGTGCTGCGGATCAACGCGGATAACACGGATCAGAACGAAACAAGAGGAGTAATCCCTACAAAAACGCGCAAAAGGCACAAAAGTAGAACCGAAATCAATTCCAATTTCTCACACCCACTCTTGTGCTTTTCTGCCCGGTGTTTGTTGTCTTGATTCGTGTTATCGGCGTTGATCCGCGGCTCTTCATTCGTGCTTTTTCTGCTTCTGCCACGCTCACTCTTTCACTTCGTCTCGACAGTTCGGCATCTCGATGCGGCAGCAACCGAGGTTCAGCGCGTCCTTCGGGATGCCGGCGTTCACCGCATCTTCGAGTACGCCGGGGCGCAGCGAATACAGCACGAACCGGCCCTGTTTCTTCCCGCGAATCAGTCCCGCGTTGCGCAGCACGCCCAGGTGGTGAGAAACGTTCACCACGTTTTTCAGTTTGAGCATGTCTGCGATCGCGGTCACGTTCTGCGGGCCGTCGGCCAGGAAGCGGACGATCTTCAGCCGCTCGGGCGCGGCGAGCGCGGAGAGCAGTCGCGCACAGCGCTGTGGTTCGAGTGGGTCTTTGGCCACGAGCGGCACACCTCCGGCGGGGCGAGAAACACACACCGGATTTTACCATCATTTATGCGTGTCGGCGAAGGTCAGCCCGTTATCGCTTTTCGGCCACGCGAAACAGCTCCACCGTACCGTCGGCCGTGCCCTTCGCCATGTACCGGCCGTCCGGGGTGAAGGCGACGCGCGTCGCGGGGCGCCCGGACACTTCCCACTCGCGGAACTGTGTGCCCGATCCGAAGCTCCAGTTGCGCACGCGGAGGTCGTCGCCGACGCTGACGATGGTGTCCGCACCGGGCGCGATCAACAGCGCGCGAACGGCTCCCGTGTGCCCCCTCAGTTCGGCCCGAACGCTCGGCTTGATCGCGGTCAGATCCCAGAGCCGAATCGCCCCGTCCTGGCTCGCGGTCGCCAGTGTTTTGCCATCGGGCGCGTACGCCAGGGCGTTCACTTCGCCCCCGTGAGACAACACGGCGCGTTCCGTGGAGCGGATTCGGCCCAGGGTCCACAGCCGGACGGTCGCGTCGCGTGCCGCGGTCGCCGCCCCCGACCCGTCCGGGCTGAACGCGACCGCCCGAACGGGCTGCGTGTGCCCCAACAGGAGCGCTCGGGCCTCGCCGTTGGTGCCGCGTGCGGATTCCCAAATGCGCAGGGTCCGGTCTTCGCCGGCCCCGGCAACGTGCTTACCGTCGGCCGAGAAACTCAGTGCGTCAATCGCCCCGCGCGCGCCGCGGAGGGTGCCGGCCTCTTGGGGCTTCGAGTCGGACACGTCGTAGAGCCAAATGAAGCCGTTCAGTGCCCCGGACCCGACCGCGATCGTGCGACTGTTCGGCGCGAACGCGAGCGCATGGAGTCGGTCGCCGGATTGCCGTAAGACGGATCGTTCGCTGGGTTTACTGCTCGCAATGTCCCAGATGCGGGCCGTCGCGTCGCTGCTCGTGGAGGCGAGCAAACACCGGTCGGGCGAGAACGCGAGGGAAATGATTTCGGCCGTGTGCCCCTTCAGGCTCGCGATCAGCTTGGCGGGGATGGAGATTAGCGCCATTTTGTTGGCTAAGGCTTGTGCGTCCACAGTAATTGCTCCTCGCGCCGGTCCCGATTCGGTCCCGAATTCAACAGGGGAACTCTAATACACAACCCGCGGGCGCGCGGGTCGAGCCGGGCCAAAACCTCACCCGGTGTTCCCGTCCGGCCGGAGGGCACGATACGGCTCGAAAGTGATACTCTGATACGTGAGGACTTGGGGCCAAAATCCCGAAAGAAGCCGTCGGGGTGGTACCGGTTTCTGAGCAGTCACCATGAGCCCGCTGCGAACGGAGTTCCCATGACGCACGATGTGTTCGGCAAGTTGCGGTTCCGAGATGCCGACGAGTCGTGGGCCGGGTCCGCTGCGCTCCCGCGGTTCGCGACCGTGGGCGCGATGCCGGAACCGGCGCCGATGACCGAGGAAGAGGCCGTGCGGATGGCGGCCGACATGAACGCGGCCCTGGAAGACATCAAGGCCCAGATGCGAGAGCGGTTCGGCGATCAGGTCGATAAGGCGTTCGCGGAGATCGATCGCGAGGCCGAAGAAGCCGAACTGGAGGCCGGCGAAGACGCGGACCCGAAGGACGAGGAGCGCGAACAGCGGCGCGCGGCCCGGCGCGAAAAACGCGCGGCGCTCCTGGCGAAAGGGCGGTTCCCGGTCCGCATCGCCGGGCCGAGCGGGATCGAGCCGTCGCCGAAACAGGAGGCCGCGTTCAAGTTCCTTCTGGAGAACGAATCGGCCG
Source organism: Gemmata palustris (assembly GCF_017939745.1). Classification (NCBI taxonomy): domain Bacteria; kingdom Pseudomonadati; phylum Planctomycetota; class Planctomycetia; order Gemmatales; family Gemmataceae; genus Gemmata; species Gemmata palustris. The sequence goes on from NZ_JAGKQQ010000001.1 coordinate 6,837,670, forward strand.
TTTTCGATGCCGTGTGCGAGCAGGTGTGGGAATCGTTCCGCAGCGCGTTCGAGCAGGAGCACTGGCGGCAGATCGCGGGCGTAAAGCCGGCCGCGACCGCCGCGGAGTTGCAGGGCCGGTTCGCGGTCACGCGCCTCGACATCGCGTATGAGGCCCGCGGCGGGTTCGCGCACCTCGCGTTCCTGATCGAATCCGACTGGCAGGACGAGCACGGTCTCGTGGTCGTTTACTCGCCGGACGAGCGCGCCGCACACTGGACCTCGTGGGAGGGGCTGTACGACCTGCTCGAATCGGACGAACCCGAGGGGGAGGCGGAGGAGTTCATTCCGACCCCGCACGACCTGTTGCTCGAAGCGATCCTCACGGGGGACGAACCGCGGGCGCGGGAACTCGAAGCCGCGGGCGCGAAGATCAACGAACTGGGGCCGGACGAGTACCCGCCGCTGTGGATCTCGGTGGATCAGATCGAGGTCGAGGAGGTGCGCCGACTGCTAGCACACGGGGCCGACCCGACCCTCTCCAACCCGGACGAGCGGAGCACCCCGCTGCGGCACGCGAAGCGGATGTACCGTGACATGGGATTCGCCCCGTCGAAGAAACCGGACCAACTGCTGGGGGACGTACTCGCGATGATGCGCGAGGCCGCCGGCGACAAGTTCCACGACATCAAGGTTCGGCTGGAAGAAATCATCCACCTGCTCGAAACCGCTCAGATTTGAGCGACGCGGTCGTAAGTTGTAAGAGCCTATCCCAAAACCCCGGCGCCCTGGTGGGTGATCCCGGCGCAGGCGAAGTGGAGGAAGGCCTTGTAGTTCGGAACCTTCTTCTCCCAGCGGATCAACAACCGCCGGAACCGATTCATCCAGCTATGCGTCCGCTCGACCACCCACCGCCGCGCCCGGTATCCGGGAACCTTCGCCCGCACGACGGGTTCGGCTCCCTTGGCCTTCTTGACCGGGATGTGGGCCGTGTACCCCCACGCGGCGACCAACGCCCGGACCGACGGGTAGTCGTATCCCTTGTCCGCGCACAGGTGCTGCGGCTTCTTCTTCGTCGGCTCGGGGCGCTCGGCGGCGATACCCTCCAGGGTCGCCCCGACCAGTCTCATGTCGGGCCGGTTGGCCCCGGCCACCTCCAGACCCACCGGAACCCCACGGCCGTCGGTCAGGACCGACCGCTTGGTGCCGATCTTGGCCCGATCCGTGGGGTTCTTGCCCGTCTTTTTCCCCCGAGGGGAGCCTTCGTCATGCTCCCGTCGAGGCTCTGCCACTCCCAGTCGATGCCCATCTCATCGTCGTACTCGCGCAGGGCGTCCTGCCACAGTTTGCGGAACACGCCCCGCTTCTGCCAACGCCGGAAGTACCGGTGCAGGCTGCCCGGAGCCGAACTCGGGCGGGGCCGCCTTCCACTGGCACCCGGTCCGCAGGACGTAGAAAATGCCGTCGAGAACCTGTCGTTGGGGTAACGGCGGGCGCCCGCCCTGCGAGATCGCCGGACCTTGGGAAGCAACGGCTCGACCCGCTCCCACAGGGCGTCCGGAATGCGAAACGCTTCAACGACCGTGTGCCGTGTGGCGGCCATGTCGATCCTCCCCAACGGGCGAATCGGTGGGCACTTACATTCTATCCCGCGAGGTTCTGGGATAGGCTCTAAGGTCGCAGGTCGTCAGGTCAAAAACATCTGGGGTTCGCGGGAGTCCGCCAGGGGTTGCGCGTTGCTCCACCCCTGGCTACGCGCCTACGCCCCTTACGGGGCTACACTTGGTACGGGGATGACCGATCGCTGCTGTTGCGGACTGACGCTTTTGCCCGTGGCCCAGAGCTCTGGCCTGGAGAGACGCTCCGACCTTACGATTTGTGACTTTACGACCTTACGACTTGTGACTTTCGACTTATAACTGCTTGCCCGCGAGCCAGCCGGTGCTCCACGCGGACTGGAAGTTGTATCCGCCGATCCAGCCGTCGAGGTCGAGCACTTCGCCCGCGAAGTACAGTCCCGGCCGGTGCTTGCTCTGCATCGTGCGCGAATCGACTTCGTCGAGGTTCACGCCCCCGGCGGTGACTTCGGCCTTCTCGAATCCGAGCGTCCCGCGGAGTGGTAGCCGGAGACGCTTCACTGCGGCCACGAGCGCGAGCCGGTCCGGTCTCGCGAGTGCTGCGGCCTTTCGATCGACCGCCATCCCGCATAGCACGAGCAACTGATCCGCCAGGCGCCGCGGTAGCTTCTCCGAAAGCACCACCGCGAGCTGCTTCTTGCCCGAAGCGAGCGATTCCGCACGCAAGAACTCGTCGAACACTTGCTCCGGCTCGTGCGGTAGGAAGTCCGCTTCGAGGGTGAGGGACGACGGCTTCGCGTGCCCGCTCACGGCGCGGCTCACGTCGAGCGGGGCGGGGCCGGTCAGTCCGAAGTGCGCGAACAGCATCGATCCGCGCCGCTGAGTGAGCGCTTTTCCCTGTTCGGGCACCACTTTCAGGTTCACGTCGGGAAGCGTAATCCCGCGCAGTTCACTGACCCACGTCGGTTGCACAGTGAGCGGTACGAGCGCCGGGCTTGTGGGAACGATCGTGTGGCCGAATTTCATTGCGAGCGCGTAGCCGTCGCCGGTGGTGCCGCACCCCGGGTACGACTTCCCGCCTGTGGTGAGGAGCACGCGGTCCGCGGTGAGCGTGCGTGTCGGCGTGGAGACACGGAACCCGCCCTCGGGCTGCAGGTCCACGTCCTTCACGGGTTCCGTGAGCGCGAGCGTCGCCCCGCTCCGGGCGAGGCGCTTCATCAGCACATCGAGCACATCAACCGCGCGATCGCTGACCGGGAACACCTTCCCCGTGTCTTCCACCTTCGTCGCAAGGCCCTCGCCATTAAAGAACGCGACCGTCTCTTTCGGTCCGAGCCCGGCAAGCGCGGAATGCAGGAACTTCCCGTTCGCGCCGAACGCATGAACGATGCCGCGGGTGTCGCAGTCGTGCGTAATGTTGCACCGCGTTCCGCCGGACATGAGGATCTTCACGCCGGGCTTCTTGCCCTTCTCCAGAAGGAGCACCTTGCGCCCGCGCTCGGCCGCATGAATGGCCGCGAACAACCCGGCGGCTCCGGCACCCACGATAATTGCGTCGTAGTCGAATGAAGACATGAGGCGATTGTATCGCTCGGCGCTAGGTGGTTCTGGGACCACGGCGGTTCATAACGGGTTCAGACGAGTACGGGCGAGAGTGCGCCGGATTCGGGGGCGGGGGTTGATTCACGCAGTGGGAGAGGTGGGACGCCCATCAATGCGTTCGCCGGGGGCGAAATGTATTGGCACTCACCCTGTTCGAGCAGCCCGTCGCAGCAGTGCAGCTCGCCGATGCCAGCGCACTCGGGGCACGGCATCCACGATCCGCTCAGCAGAACCACGTGTTTGCCGTAGCAGCGCGGGCAGAGCATAAGTTCCCTCCTGAACGAATGAGCGGGTTGGGAGGAAAAGTTGTACCATGCTGCCAGGAGTGTTCGCAAGGACAGTAGGAGAGGAAAGAGCATCTACCCCAGTCTGCCACCTGCTCGATGGGGCAATTCAGAGAATCTGGTCCACGCGCGATACTTCAGAATATGTCGTGAAAAAATGGATATTGTGGATATACGTGCATTAAGCGATGCGGTAACATTGAGGTAGTGAGAGGCGAGCCCGGTTTCGGTTACCTTAAACGAGGGGCGGGCGGGGCAACAGGTGTTTGCAGTCCCCAGCTAACGAGCCACGACCGCAAGGGAGCGGGCGGGGCAGCAGGTGTTCGCGGTTTCGGTTCAGCACAATGGGGAGTCGCTGGCGCCGTTCCCTTGCGGTCGCGGCTCGTTTGACGCGCTACAATGACCGCAAAAACGAGGCTGATTTGCCTGAAATGTTAGCCAATGTTAGCAATTGGAGCGGCTCAATGCGGACATCGAAATTGCCCAAGTTCTGGAAGTGTAATTGGTTAGCGTGATTCCAACGAGTCCAGCACCTTCCAGGGTCGAAAATGTTAGCAATTGTTAGCGTGGAGTGGGCGGACCGGGCAAAGAGGTAGGTTTTTGTGTTCGTGGTGCGGAGTTTTAATTCGCGCCACGAACACAAGCGCCTCATCGCAACAGAGGTGAAACGCGCTTTTGCTTCGCTTACTCTTCCGCCATCGGAATGAGAGTTGTGGGCCGGCTGTTCGGCGTTGTGGGAGCGGGGGGCGAACCGTGCGGCATCGGCGCGACCGGTACCTGAGCAGGGACGGTGGGTGTCGTTACGCTCGGTGTAGTCGAGCCGGCGATACCGGCTTTGGTTCTCTTCCACTCCTTCACATCGAGTGCCACAACATCGACCGCTTTGAGCAACTGACCATCGATTCCCTTGACCCAGTCATCGGGGGTGATTTCAACGGGCACGTCCGGCTGCACGCCCTGCTTCTCCATGTTGATGCCCTTGTTCGTGTAGACACCGATCCGCGGCAACCGGAACGACGAGCCGTCGATGAGCCGCGTGCTCCCGGTGCCGATCACGAACCCGCCGGTCGCTTGACCGACGACCTTGCCCAAACCCAGCGCGCGGAAGGCGTGCGGGAAGATTTCCGCGTCGGAGTACGAGCGGTTGTTGGCCATCACCACCATCGGCTTCGTCCACTTCCGGTCGGCGCTGCGGAGCACGAGCCCCTCGCCGCCGTCTCGCTGTTTGAAGAACGTGTGCTCTTTCCCGGCGAGGTAGTTCAGCACTTGATCGTGCGTGAACCCGCCGCCGTTGAATCGCACATCGATGACCAGCGCCTCTTTATCGAAGTGGTCGGAGTACAGGGCGCGGACGAACGTATCGAGTCCCGGTTCGTCCATGCTCGGGATGTGGATGTAGCCGACCGCCCCGCCGCTGGCCTTCGCGACCGCGTCGGCGTTCTGCTGCACCCACCGCTCGTACATGAGTTGCGAGATCCGGTTGCGGCTCGCCGCGGTGATCTCGATTCGGCGCTTCGTCTTCGCGTCCCGTGGGTCGCTGGCGATTTCGAGCAGCACACCCTCGCCGATCTTGTTGTTGAGCAGCTTGGAAACGTTCACGCTGCTGGTCAGTTCGGTGCGGTCGATCGCGAGCACGATGTCGCCCGGCTTGATGTTCATCCCGCGCTTGTCGGCCGGGCCGCGCTTGAGCACCTCGGCGATTTTCAGCCCCGGACCGCGGTAGGTGTCGTCGAAGATCAACCCGAGGTCCGCGGTCCACTCGTCCGGGGTCGGCATCTTCCCGCTGATACCGAGGTGCGAAGCGTTCAACTCGCCGAGCATCAAACTGACGAGCGCGTAGAGGTCTTCGCGGGTCGCGGTGTGCGCGACGAGCGGCAGGAACTTGTTCCGCACGGCGGCCCAGTCGGAGCCGTGGTGCTTCGCGTCGTAGAAGTTGTCGGAGAGCGCCCGCCAGCACTGCGCGAACATTTCGGCGAACTCTTCCTCGCGCTTGATCGTCATCTTCGCCGAGAACGCGACCTTACTCGGTTCCGGCAGCGTACCGTTCGTCGGGCCGAACCCGAACCCGGTGCGCACGAACCGCAGCTCGCCGGACCCGTTGAGGAAGTACACCAGTCCGAACGACTTCTTCGACCAGCGAATCCAGCTCGGCACCTGCCCGCCGGTCGTCATCCGCGTGAGCACCGCGCCGTTGCTGCTCACGACCCACAGATCGTCGCCGTTGGACAGCGAGCGGAACGCGACCTGCGTCCCGTCCGGCGAGACGGTACCGTACTCGGCGCTCATGTTCGTGGGGCGCTCGACGCGGAGGTGCAGATCTTCCCAGTCGATCTGGTCCGCGGGCGGCTTCGTGCTGCCGTCGGCGAGGGGTTTCTGGAGCGAGGCAACGTGGATGCCGTACACGTTCCGGCGCTGGCCCACGAACGAGAGCTTCCCGTTCGTCTGGCTCCAGGACACGTCGCTGTTGAAGGTGGCGTGCCGGGACACGTTCACGGGGGTGCCGGTGCCGTCGGTCGCGGAGATGTAGATTTCCGCCGAGAACGAGCCGTCCATTCGGCAGTACGCGACGTGTTTGCCGTCCGGTGACCAGTCGAAATCGAGCATCTTTTGCGTGCCCACGAGCACCTTCTGGTCGCTGCCGTCCGGCTTCATCAGCCAGAGCTTGCCCTCGCGGATGAACGCGATCTGGTCCCCCTTCGGGCTGAACGCCGCGCTGATCTCTTCGGACACGGTATTGGTGAGCCGGGTCGTTTTGAACTTGTGTGCTTTGGTCAACTCGGGGTGTTCGGCGTCGTCCGCTTCGAGCACGTACAGATCCGTGGTGCCCCCGCGATCGGACGCGAAGAGGATCTTCTTGCCGTCGGGCGACCACGCCGGGTTGCTGTCGGCAAAGGCGTGCTCGGTGAGCCGCGTGGACTTGCCGCCCCCGGGAACCTTCGTCAGAAAGAGTTGCCCGTGGATCACGAGGACCGCGTGGTTCTCGTCCGGCGAGAGCGCGTACTCGGTCGCGTCGCGTGTGAGGGTGACCGCGCGCTCGGTGTTCGATTTATCGTCGGCGTTCACCTCGATGGCGAGTTTGCGCGACGGGCCATCGCTCCTCGTGTTGGCGACCCACAGGTCCGCGCCGCACTCGTACACGATCCACTCGCCGTTGCGCGAGACGCGCGCGTGGCGCACGGTGTCGTCCTCGTGCATGGTGAGCCGCTTCACCGGTCCCGCGGGTGTGAAGTCGGACGAGAGGTACTGGCACACGAGATTGGCGCACCCCGACTTGCTGCCGTTCTCGGTGACGTAGTACAGCTTCCGCGCGTCCGGGCTGAACATCGGGTAACTGTCTTGCCCGTCGAAGGCGGTGATGCGCCGGGGATTTTTGCCGTCCACTTCGCTCACCCAGATGTCGTCGTTGCTCGACCCGCGGTACCCGCGCCGGTACCACGTGCCCGGCCCGCGCACGAACGCGATCACGTTCCCGGAGGGGGAAAAGTGCGCTTCTTTGGCTTCAAACAGGTTCAGTTTCCGCTCGGCACCGGTTTCGACCGGCACGGTGAAACACTCGGCGTTCGACGGGTACGCGGTCGTGCGCGGCGACGAGTAAACCACGTTCCGGCCGTCGGGCGTCCACCCCGTCACCATGTCGGGTGCGTGATCGAACGTGAGGCGCTTCGGCTTGCCCCCGACCGCGGGCACGACGAACACGTCGTACTGGCCGAACCGGTTCGAGCTGAACGCGATCCATTTCCCGTCCGGGCTGAACACCGGGTTGACGTCGTGGGCCTCGTGCATCGTGACCGGGCGGGCGACGCCGCCGATGGCCTCGACGGTCCAGATGTCGCCGAGGTAGCTGAACGCGATCGTTTTGCCGTCGGGCGAGATGTCGGGTGCGCGGGCGAACCGGATCGGCTCCTGGCCCGGCGCGGGGGACGAAGACAGGAACAGTGCGAGCGGCACCAGGAGCAGAACGAGGGCGCGTGGGGCGGGCATTGTTCTTGGTCCCTTGTTCCTATTTCCTTCGCCGAAGGTGGGGGCGCAGAAGTGCGTGCGCATGAGATTGACTGCCCTGACAAAAAGGATGGTTGGCGGGGTTCCGGGTACGGCTCGGGTTGAGGGCGATGCCCGGTTTCACACACCGATCACGCGGCATTCATAATCCACTTTAACCGACCGGCGCGACGGGTTCAAAAGGGAATGACGGACGAGAGCGCCCAAGCTCACACACGAGATTCGGTGATGCGCGTTGTCTCCGATGCGCCGGGTTTGGCGTTTATCAATTGCACATTGTCCTCGAACACCCAACAAAACACGGGCGCTTTCATATCTGAAAGCAAGGTGAGACTTTTGAGAATCCCCCGTGACTTGTTGGGGGCCTTGGGGTTAGTATCACCGTTGACATATGCTGCCCATTTCTGGGGTATCGCCATGTGGAAAAAGTGGCTCGCGTTTTCCGGTATGCTCGGCCTCATCATCCTTCTCGACCCGACACACACTCCGGCCCAACCCGGCGGCGGTGGTAAGGGTGGAAAGGGCGGTTTCGGGCGAGATAACGGCGGAACCGGCGGCTACCCGAGTGGCGGCTTTGGTGCGCCCGGTGGCGGTGGGTTCGGTGGCACGCCGGGTGGCGGCGGTGGCTTCGGCCAACCGGGTGGTGGCGGATTTGGCGCGCCGGGCGGCGGGTTCGGTGGCCAACCCGGTGGCGGTGGCTTTGGTCAACCGGGTGGCGGCCGTGAGCGCGGTCCCGGTAGCGGTGGGTTTGGCAGTCAACCGGGTGGCGGCGGTGGCTTTGGCCAACCCGGTGGTGGCGGGTTTGGTGCGCCCGGTGGCTTCGGGGGCCAACCGGGTGGCGGTGGTTTCGGGCAACCGGGTGGCGGCCGTGATCGCGGTGCCGGTGGCGGCGGATTTGGTGCGCCGGGCGGCGGTGGCTTCGGGCAACCCGGTGGCGGCGGCGGTTTCGGTCAGCCGGGCGGTGGCGGTGGCGGTGGCGGTATGGGGCCGGGCGGTGGGGGCCGTGGTGGTATGGACCCGGAGCGCGGCTGGATGATGCTCCAGCGGCTCACGAACAGCACCGGCGACACGGTGGATCTCAGTGCGATTCCGCCGCAGACGCGCGAGTTTCTGAAGAGCGCGACCGAGCGGGCGGGCGGCCTCCCGCTTCCCGAAAGCGGCATTATGACGAAAGCCGCGTACCTCGAACACCACACGCGAAGCGAAGCCGCTCGTGCTTCCGCTTCGCCTTCTCCGGGCGGACCCGGGCGCGGGCCGGGCGGTGGACCCGGCGGCGGCTTCCCGGGTGGCGGTGGTTGGGGTGGTATGGGGCCGGGTGGCGGCGGTGGTTGGGGCGGTGGCGACTTCCCGGCTGGTGGTTGGGATCAACGTCAATTCGAGAAGAAAGAGACCGAAGAAGAGAGGCCGATCGCGATGCGCTACGGCAAGTTGCCGAAAGACCTCCCATCGTGGTTCGACCAGGACGACACGGACAAGGACGGTCAGATCGGGCTCTACGAGTGGCGCAAGGCCGGTAAGGACATGAAAGAGTTCACGGAGATGGACCTCAACAACGACGGGTTCGTGACCGCGGACGAGTACCTGCGGTTCGCCCGCCAGCGGAACATTGATGCGAAGATCGCCAACTACGAAGAAAACGGCACCCGCCCCGCGAATTGGGGCATCGGGTCAGTTGCTCCGAGTGGTAACGAGCCGAAGGCGGGGCGAGGGCCGGGTGGCTTCGGTCCCGGATCGGGCGGTCCTGGGATGGGCGGGCCAAAGGGTGGTGACAGGGGCAGTGGTGAGAAGGGTGACCGAGGAAGCGGCGACCGCAGCGAACGCGGGAGCGATAAGGGCGGTGACCGCAAGAGTAACAACCCCTGGAGCAAGGGTAAGAACTAAGTTTTCAAACCCCTGAAACGACGCGGCCCGCCGAACGTTCGGCGGGCCGCGTCGTTTCAGGGGAAGTGCGCACCACGTCAAGAAAGGCGTTTACCGTATTTCGCTGTTGAGCTTCACGCTGTTTGTGACTGGTACGGGTGCGGTGCTGAAATCATGGTGCGAGCGACCGGCGCGGCGTAAGCCAGCCGGTGTTTTGAGCCACTATCGGCGAGCTACGCCGCGCCGGTCGCAACGTTTCAACACAACAAATACGGGCGGTCGCTTTTGAATCACGTGGGGCGACAGCCGCCGCACAGAAACAGAAGAGATTCGGGGTTAGTTCAGGCCGGCGGCCCGTTTTCGCCAGAGGATGAGTGTCGCGTTGCTGGGTGCCTTCGCGTCGATCGCGGCCCACGCACTCATGGCTTCTGTCAACGCATCGCCCGGCTTGATACCCGTACCGAGCTTCCGTATCGCGCTCCCGGCCGCCTCGGTCAGTGGAGCGCGGTCCGGTCCGCGAAGCCCGTAGGTCGGGTTTTTCACCGATTGGCCGATGTAGTGCCGCAGTGCGTCTTGGAGTTCCGCCGACCGCTTCGCCTCGAACCCGTAGCCGAGCCAGAGCAAGATCCGGTCGGGGGTTAGGTGGGCACTTCGGGTCGGTCCCGCGCCCAACCCCGGGGTACTGATGAGTTCCGCGCTGCGCGACGGGCCGCCCAACTCGGCGAGCAGGTCGAACGCGATGTCGGGATTCGTGCAGCGCGCGCGGACCACGCCGAGGCGCCCGCCGGAAAAGTGCGGGATGTAATTCACTCCCGGCGCCGGGAGGTCGATGCGGGCGTTCCGCGCCGGGTCGAAGTACCGGCTCGATCCGGGCACGCTCGCAAGCGCGAACCGCGCGGGCACCGTGCCGTTCTCACGTGGGAGCCGGGCGAGTTGGTCGAGTGACACCAGCGCGAGCACGGCGCGGTTCTCCGCGAGCGCGGCGACGGGGTCGTCCGAGCCGCCCGCGGGCACAGGCAGCAGGCATCCCGCCGCGTGCAGGTCCGCGAACCACTTTGCGGCGTCTTCAAAGCCCGGTGCCCGGAGCCGCGGGGCGCCGGTCTGGATGGCGAACTGGAACGCGAGGCGCTCGGTGTCCTTCGGCCCGTCCAGATCCTTCTCACTGAACGCGGGCCGGTCCATTGACGATGCGACACGAGAAAAGAAGTCGAACGCCCGGGCGGGATCGGCCGGGAACGGCGGAAGGCTCGGCTTCTTGTCGCGCTTCGCGAAGAACTCGGCGATGAGGGCGAAATCCTGCCACGTCGCGGGCGGGTCGAGCGGGCGCCGGAACTGGTTCACAAAGTCGGCGCTGGTCGCCTGGTCCCGGAACCGGTCCCCGCGGTACACCACCACGTAGCCGTCACCCGTGAGGGGAATGGCCTGGGTCTTCGCGCCCCACTCGGCGAGGCGGTCCGCGGAATCCGTCAGGAACCCGAACCACTGGAGCGGGTGGTCGCCCGCGCGGAACCGGGTCGGGAGCGCCGCCAGGTGCCCCGGTTCGGCCCACTCTCCGAGCTGTCCGGCCGAAATGACAGCGAGATCGGTCGCGTCCGCAGCAGTCATGGCGTCGCGCGTCAGAGTCACCTTCGCGCCGGTCCGTGCTTCCCACGAGCGGACCATCGGTTCGATCGCTCCGGCGAACGCGGCGTCCGGGCAACTGAACGTCAAATGCACCCCGTCGTGGGGTTTGGGTTTTTCGGGCGACGTGATTTGGGCGTCACCGCACCCGCCGAGAGACGCGACCCACGCAACAAGTGCGAGAAAGACCGCGAGTGTGGCAAGAGTATGAAACTTGTAGCGGTCGCGCGGAATTGGTGGAACAGGCTGTTGCATCGCACGCGCCCAATAACATAGAATAACAATCACAGCCACCAGGGTTAACCGATAAACCCAACAACGACTCGCAGTGGCTCGCACAATCTGAGCGTAGCCCCGCGGGGGTTGAAGGCAAGTCGGCGGCAATAGAGATCGCGCGGCGTTCGCCGCGCGGTGTGGATTGCTTCCCCCCTTCCGCGGCTCTTCACCCCGTCCCTTTTTCGGGCGGTTCAACGGCGAAGGCGGACAAAATATGAAGGTGAGTTTGGTCGTAGCGGCGGGGGCTCACGAGGGGCGCGCGATCCCACTCACGGGCGCGCAGTTCTTGATCGGCCGGGACCAACAGTGCCACCTTCGCCCCGCGAGCCCCGCGATCAGCAAGGTCCACTGCGCGGTGCTGATTCGCGATGGCAAAGTGTACATCAAAGACTGTGGGAGCACGAACGGCACCCTGGTCAACTACGAGCTGATTCAGTCGAAGGAAGTGGCGATCGAGGACGGCGCGTCCTTGCAGGTCGGCCCCCTCGATTTCCGCGTGCGCATCGAGACGTTCGCCCCACAGACCGACGGTACCCCGCTACCGGGTTCTTCCGCGGAAACGGCGGCCGCACTTGCGGCAGTAAAGGCCGCGACGGCGGCCACAGCCCCGAAAACTCCGGTCCGCGACACGACTCCCGCGCCGGCGAAATCAGGCGCGCCATCGGCGCCCAAATCAGTTCCCCCGACGAAACCGGGCGCCTCGAAAGAGGTCGCCGCACCCAAGCCCGCCGGCTCGAAAGAAGCCCCGGCGCTAACGTCCTCAGAAACGACGAGCGACGAGGATCACGACCGCATCGCCGCGATGCTGCTCGGTATGGACGACGACGGCAACGGTAGCGTCCCCGAGGGGAGCACGGTGATGGAGATGCCGTCGCCACTCGCGGGTACCGGTGAGGAGTCGAAGGCCGACGACAAGAAGGCGGGCGAGCCGAAAAAGGTGCAGACCCGCGAAGAGATGACGAACGCCGCCAACGACCTTCTTCGCCGGTACATGCGTCGGCCCAAGTAACTTCAGGTTCTCAATTCCAGATCTTGAGTCGCGAGTTTGAAGTTGCGGAGGCATGGGGCCACCGAACTTCAAACTCGCAGTGCTTTACCCCAACCCCGGCTTAACTTGGAACGCGGCACCCGGAACTGGGAGCTTCCCGAAGGCTGGTCCGGTCGCACGCTCACCGCACTTCGCACCAAGCTCCTCAACTGGTTCGACACGCACCAACGCGACCTCCCCTGGCGCCGCGACGCGGCGGGTCAGTTCACCGCGCCGCGCGATGCGTACCGCGTGTGGGTCAGCGAGGTCATGCTCCAACAAACGACCGTCGCGGCGGTGGTGCCGTACTTCGAGCGGTTCATGTCGGCCCTGCCGAACGTTCGCGCGCTGGCGGGAGCCGACGAACAGCACGTGCTGAAGTTGTGGGAGGGGTTGGGGTACTACCGGCGCGCCCGGCACTTGCACGCTGCGGCGAAGGAACTGGTGGCGAATCACCTCCCACAATTCGAGAACGGTGAAGTTGGGACCGGCTCCGATCAAAACGAGCTGCCCGATGATCCCGAAGTGTGGGAGGCGCTGCCCGGCGTGGGGCGGTACATCCTCGGGGCGGTGTTATCGCAGGCGTTCGACCGACCGCTACCGATCGTCGAAGCGAACAGCCTCCGCGTACTCGCCCGGCTCTTCGGGTATCGCAAAGACCCGCGCGAGGGCGAGGGCAAGGCGTGGGTGTGGTCCGCGGCCGAAGCCGTGCTGCCACAAAAGCGGGCCGGTGATTTCAACCAATCATTGATGGAACTCGGCGCGCTGATCTGCACACCCACCGCCCCCGCGTGCGACCAGTGCCCGGTTTCGTCGCACTGCGTCGCGAACCGCGACGGCCTTCAGGACGTGATCCCGCCCAAGAAGAAGTCGGTCGCGATTACGGAGGTGGCCGAGGTCGGCGTCGTGATTCGGGACGGGGACAAGCTCCTGTTGTGTCAACGGCCCGCGAACGCGGGGCGCTGGCAGAACATGTGGGAGGTTCCGCACGCGCCGCGCGCCGCGGGTGAAGACCTTAGCGTCGCGGCCGTTCGCGTGACGAAAGAGTTGACCGGTTTCGAGATCGAACCGGGGGCCGAGTTGCTCACCGTCAAGCACGGTGTGACTCGGTACGCGATCACGCTCGTGTGCATTGAAGCAACACTCAACGGTGGCGCGTTCGCACCCGGTGCTTACGCGGAGGCGAAATGGGTGGTGCCGACCGACCTCGCGAATTATCCCGTAAGTTCACCGCAGCGCAAACTGATGACCGCACTCGCGGACCCGAAGCGCCAACCGCGCTTGTTCTAAATTGGTTCGTCCCTGGGACCGCGGACATCCCGCTCACGGCCTTGTGACTTCGCGCGATCCCGAATACGAATCGATCCAATCGACGTCGCACCTGTTACAATCACATCCGAACGGTAAAATTCTCACCTTCACACAAGCCACACAATCCCTATGTTTTGGCGGCTCTTCTTCACGTATCTGCTGCTCGTGGTTGCGACCGTGGGGCTGCTCGGGTTGCTCACGCTCCAGCGCGCCGAGGAGGTCTTCTACGACCTCGTGCGCGAGGTCGCGACCGCGCTGCTCGTCGTCGTGATACTCGCGGTCGGCGCGGCGTTCGTGCTGGCGCGCTGGTTCGCGCGCCCGCTGGTCGAACTCCAAGAGGGCGCGCGCAAGCTGGCTGACGGGGACTTGGGGCACAAGATCCGTGTGGCTGGGAGCGCGGAGCACTCGGAACTGGCCGAGACGTTCAACGCGATGAGCGGCCGGCTCGCGGCCACGTTCAGCCTCCTCGAGCACGACCGCGAGCAGCTCCGCGCGATCCTCTCGGGCATGGTGGAAGGCGTCATCGCCATCGACGACAAGCGGCGCGTCCTGTTCGCCAACGAGCGCGCCGGCCAGTTGCTCGAATTCGACCCGCGCAAGGCCGTCAACGAGCAAATGTGCAACGTGACGCGCCTGGCCCCGTTCCACACGGTCGTCGAGAACGGCCTGACGGCGACGGAGCCGCACCGCGAGGAATTCGACGTTCCCGGGTCCGGGGGGCGGCACATGGAGGTGTACGTGTCGCGGTTCCCGGGACACGGGATGCCGGGCGCGGTAGTTGTGGTGAACGACACGACGGAGATCCGCCGAGCCGAGCGGATGCGTCAGGACTTTGTAGCGAACGCATCGCACGAACTGAAGACGCCGCTGGCCGTCATCAAGTCGAGCGTAGAGGCGCTCATCGACGGCGCGTCCGAAGACCCGGACCTGCTCTCCGCGTTCCTGGAGCAGGTCGCGCGCGAGGCCGATCGGTTGGCCGATCTCATCAAGGACATGCTGAGCCTGTCCAAGATCGAGTCCGGTTCGCTCGCGCTGGAACCGCGGGTCGTCGTACTGGACCGCGCGATTACCGACTGCGTCGAACGGCACCACCCGCGGGCCGAAACGAAGACGCTGACGATGGTGGAAAAACCGCCGTCGGACGCGCCCGCGAACGTGGCGGCGTGGGCCGACCCGGACGCGCTCCGGCAGGTGATGGACAACCTCGTGGACAACGCGATCAAGTACACGCCCAACGGCGGGCGGATCACGGTGCGCTGGGGCGCGACCACGGAAACGGTGAGTTTCGAGGTCGAGGACACCGGCATCGGCATCCCGGAGACGGACGTGAACCGCGTGTTCGAGCGCTTCTACCGCGTGGACAAGGCCCGCGGGCGTGCGGAAGGTAGTACCGGCTTGGGGCTGTCGATCGTCAAACACCTCGTTCAAGCGATGCGCGGGCAGGTCCGCGTGAATAGCAAGCTCGGCAAGGGAACGACGTTCCGCGTCACACTGCCGCGCGCGGGCAGTGCGTGAGGCGCGCACGAACTACCCCCCAATGGCGTCCTCGAACTTGAACACCGCGACGTGTCGGCGCACGGGATTGTTCGGATCAACGGTCATCCCGCCAATGTAAATGGTTCGCTTGCTGCCGGTCGCGGTCGGCGTCGTGACGACGAGCGGCGAACACATAACGTCGAAGTCGTCCCCGCGCCAGCCGAAGCCGGGTAACGTCCCGCGCCACCACAGCACGGCACCCGTCTGGGGGTGGAGACAGAACACCCGCCCCTCGCGCGACACCGCGTACACCGTGATCGGAAACCCGCCCACCGATGCCACCGCCGGCGCGCTCGCGACTGCGCTGCCGATCCCCGCGCGCCAGCGCAGTTTGCCGGTCTTGCGATCGATGGCGTACACGTTTCCGTCGCGGCACCCGGCGTAGACCGAGAACGCATCGACCGCGAGCCCGGTGTGGACGGACCTCGGGAGCGGGTACCGCCACTCTTCCTTGCCGGTAGCCGCATCGAGGCAGCACACCGCGCCCGCCGGCTCTTTCTCGCGGCCTTCGCCCTCTTCGTCGTAGTGGAACGTGTCGAACCCCATGTTGCCGGTGCCGACGCCGTAGAACACTTTGTTCCCGCTCGCGATTGGTGCGCCGAACACGCGAAGTTTCAGGTCCGTGCGCCACTTCTCTTCGCCGGTGTTCGCGTTGAGCCCCACTGCGACGTAGGTGTAGAGCCCGCTGCCGACGAACACGGTGCCGTTGGCGACCACGGGTGCAGCGTCGATGTGAATGCCCTTATCCTTCCCACCGGGGAACTGCCAGAACTTCGCGCCGGTGCTCGCGTCCGCGCAGAACAACCCGTCTTCGCCCGCGGGGAAGTACACTTTGCCGTTCGCGATTGCCGGTGCGCCCTCGGTGTGGCTGCCCGTTTTGAACGGTTCTTTCCACGCGGGGTTACCGTCGCTCGCGTTCACACAAAACAGCCGACAGCCCTTATCAACGTGCATCCCTTCGCCGCAATACACTTTGCCGCCCTCGATCGTCGGCGTGCAGAACACCGGGCGGAGCGGCTCGCCGACCGCGTCCACGGCCCACTCGACTTTGCCCGTGTGTCGGTTCATCGCGAGCAGGCGCCCGTCCGTCGCGATTTGTACACCGAAGCACAGACGGTCGCCGTCCACAGCGAGGCCGGACATGATGCGGCCGGCGACCTTTTCTTGCTTCCCGTTCTCGACCTCGAACGCTTCGATCACAACCGGTTCGCCCACGAGTCGCGGGGCGAAGTTGGCTTCCGCGTCGCCGATTTCGGTGCCCGCCGCAATGGGCTCACCGCCGCGCCCGTTCAGGAGCAGAACCGTAACGACACCACACAGAACGAGCGCGCCGAGGCCGACCGATTCACCCGAGAGACTGAGCCGCAGCGCGGGTTCTTTTCCGTCCGCGCCCAGATCAGCGCGGTGCGTCAGCGCGCGATACGCGGCGTAGGTGGTCGCAGTGAGGAGCGCGATTCCAATGAACGTGAACTCGCGCATCGGCACGGTGAGCGTGCTGTTCCAGTCCGCGAACGCGGCCGTGAGCGCGGTACAGATCGCAGCAAAGGCCGTGAGCCCGAGGAGCGCGAGCAATTCCGTTCGGCTCGGCACGCCGGTGACGTTCGGCTCTTCGCACGCCATTCGCCGGTAGCGCAACCCCGCCCACAGAAACCCGCCGAGTGCGATCGCGGTGAAGTAGACGGCGACGGACCTCGGCGCGAACGCCCAACCCGCCGGGAGCCAGTGCGGGCGGTACGTCGAGACGGCGAAGTAGATGAGCGCGAGCGTGCTGTTGATGCTGGCGACGACGAGGAACGCGCGCCACCGCTTCATGCCGACGGCCATTCGCGCGAACACACCGGGAAACAGCGCCGCGATGATCGCGAGCGGCCCGACCAGGACAAATGAGGGGATGACGCCCAGCAGCGCGGAGCGCGGAGTTTGGAGCGCGGAGTTAAGCTCTTCGCATTTCTTTTGAATTGGAGGGCCGTATCCGGCTTTCTCCTTATCATCGGGCTCGGGCGGCTTGGCTTTCTTTGCGAGCGCGTCTTCGATGGTTTTCACCATCTCGGCGCTCGTGCCCTTAAACGTGCGGCGCAGGAACGGCTCGCCGTGGAGGAGCGCCCACCGCACCGTTTTGCCGTCGGCGTCGAGCGTCCCGTAGATCGAGAACCACGACCCCTCGACGAACACCTTCGCGTTGTAGATCTTTCCCTGTTTCCGCACGAAGAACACGAGTTGGCGCGAGTCGTCCAGGCGCTCGAAGATCGTTTTGGTGTCCCCGGCCTTCTTCGCTTCGTCGTTACCGGTCATGTTGACCGGGATGCGCTCGAACGGCACTTCGCCCTTCAGCTTCTTGTCGAGCTTGAAGGTCGCGGTGGGGCGGTCCTTGTTGTCCGGGTCGAGCTTTTCTGCCTTCGCGGTGAAGATGTACTGGTCGCTCTCCAGTACCTCGGCGAGCGGCGTGAGTTTTGTGATGACCGCCGGGGCCGCGGTTGCGGTGAGGAGCAGAGCGAAGAGCGCGAGCGCCACGAAGCGCGGTGAGGACTGTGATCGCATGGCGGGAAGAGTCCTTCTGGCGGGCAGCGTTGGGTAGAGTCTACCCGAACGCGCACCAGAAGCCTACCCGCAGATGTAACAGCTCAAATCTTCACACCAACAAGCACGCGAGGCTCGCTGCCCCTTCTATCAGGTGCGCCGGAACTGCTTGTCCAATTCTTGCCGGCTGAACAGCAGCGACGTGGGCCGACCGTGCGGGCAGTGGTGGCTGTCTTCGGCCATCGCTCGCAGGTGCAGCAAGTAGTTAATCTCCTCTGCGGAGAGTTTGTCGCCGGCCTTCACCGCCGCTTTGCACGCCATCGTCGCCATCAGCAGGTGCAACAGCGCCTCTTTCGTTGGGGCACGTTCCTGCGTCACGATGTGGTCGATGACGCCGCGCAGGATCGTGTGCGGGGCCTTGCGCCCGAGCAGTGTTGGGTAGCTGGAAAGCAGAATAGTGCTCCCGCCGAAGTCGGATACTTCGAGGCCGAGTTCGGCGAGTGCGTCCGCGGCCTCCAGCACGAGCGCGGCCTGCTCCGCGGGGAGGTCGATCGGTTCCGGAATGAGCAACCGCTGGATTTCGAGCTGCCCGGACCGAATGCGCCGGCGCAACTGCTCGAACAGAATGCGCTCGTGCAGCGCGTGCTGATCGATGACGAGCATCCCGTCCGGAGTTTCAAGCACGAGGTACGAATCGTGGAGCTGAATCGCTGTGCCGGCCGAAGGCACTTCGACTCGTTCTGCAGTGGCAGGTGCGGACGGAGCCGGCTGGGGCGTTTGGTGCGCGGAGGGCGGATCGTCATGAGGTGCGGGGGCTTCTTCCTCTTCTTGGGAGGGGAGGTCAGCAAGCGCAGACTCTTCTTCCTCACTCCCCGAAGGAGCAGGCTCCGTCGAAACCCCTCTTCCCAATCCCTGCTCTAAAGTGGGACGGGTTGGGGTGGAAGCTGTTGGTGTTGCGTCTCGTACTTCGGATTTTCGCTCCCCCTCTTTCTCTACCGGTCCACGGGACGTTTCACGGACCGGACTGGTGACGGGTGAGGTAAAGGGAGACGGCAGGACCGGCTCCGAGACCGTCCTCTCGGCCGTCTCGCTTCTCAGCGGTGGCGTGCTGAATCCGCCCGACCACCTGTCACCCCCCTCCTTTCTCGTGAAGGAGGTTGCGGGACTCGATCTCGGCGCCACCCCCGCGGGCGTGCGCCAGAACGGGTCCGCGATCTCGCCCCTCTCCCACGGAGCGAGCGTTTGTTCCGCGAGTTCGCGCCGCGGAGACGTGAACAGTGTCGGCGCTTCAACGGGCGCCGGTTCCGGTCCCCCAATTTCTTCGCCCTGCGGTACGGTCAGGTGCGGGACCAGATTCTCTTTCAGCAGGCGGTGCTTGATCGTGCTGCGGACCAGCGAATAAATCAGCGAGTTCTCCTGAAACCGCACTTCGGACTTCGTGGGGTGAACGTTCACATCCACCTTGTCGGGCGGGACCGTCAGAAACAGGAACCCGATCGCGTAGCGCCCGGACATCAGTAGCCCGCGGAAGGATTCCTGCAGCGCGTGCGCAACGCTCCGATCGCGGAACCAGCGCCCGTTCACGAACAGGTACTGCAGCTTCGAGTTACCGCGATCGCACTTCGGGTCCGCGATGAACCCGGTGAGCCGCAGCGGACCCGCGCCGGAGTCCAGTTCGTACAGCGCGTCGCGCACCTCGCCCGTGAAGAACAGCGCGATGCGGTCGGTCAGCCCGGCGCTCGCGGGGATGTCGTACACGAGGCGGTTGTTGTGCCGGAGTGTGATGTGAAGTGTGGGGTGCGCGAGCGCGAGCCGGGTGACCGTTTCGCACACGTGACCGAGTTCGGTGGCGACGCTCTTGAGGAACTTTTTGCGCACGGGCACGTTGTAGAACAGGTGCCGCACTTCGAGCCGCGTGCCCGGGGTGCCGTTCCACGGGCGCGCGTCCGAGAGCGCGCCGCCGTCGCACTTCACTTCGCACCCGCTCGCGGCCGCGTGCGTGCGCGACTGTAACGTGATCTGCCCGACGCCCGCGATGGACGAGAGGGCCTCCCCGCGAAAGCCCATCGTACCGATGCGGAACAGGTCGTCGGCCGTTTCGAGCTTGCTCGTGGCGTGCTGGGAGAACGCGAGGGCGAGGTCGTCCGGGTCGATCCCGCACCCGTCGTCCACGATGCGGATGAGTTCGGTTCCGCCCGCGTCGAGGTCAATGTCGATGCGAGTGGCGCCCGCGTCGATGGAGTTTTCGAGCAGTTCTTTCACAACGGAAGCGGGGCGCTCGATCACTTCGCCCGCGGCGATCTTGGTAACCACGTCGGGGGGCAGTTGGCGAATGCGGGGCATCACAAACTCACGAAAACGTACAGGCGATGTGGTTAATAGTATCGTCGCTCCGCACGGAGAAAGGGAACCCCAGTTGCTGGTACGGGCGTCGGCGGCACATCGGTTGCATATTCACGCCAACCCGGAAAACGCGCCGGGAGAACATCGACGGAGGAACCGTAATGAAGGCTTCACGCGCGGCGATTGTCGCCGCGTTCACGTTCGGCTGTGCGCTCCTGATCGGCTGCCAGCAACCCGCTTCACCGACCACCGCGCCGCGTGAGAAAGAAACCAACATCCAGATCCGCACGCCGGGTGTTGACGTGGATGTAAAGGGTCGAGGAGAAGGCAAAGACCGCAAAGTGGATGTTGATGTGAACCGCAAGGACCGCTGAACGTAATCGCCGCGCTGCTCGTTTGCCGCGCGGTGATTGCATTGAACGCCACTTGTGGGGTTTCTATCGCGGCCGACTCGTTGCGAGAAGCCGTAGGAACGCGCAGGTCGAACCGACCGCATTGATGTCCTCGGTCGGAGGAAGTTCGCCCGCCCCCGGCTTGCATCAGCCGAGCACATCCGAAATACTATTCTCACTTCCGCGTTCGCGCGGGTATTGATCCGCGCACGCCCGATCTTCTACCGCCGGTGCCCTCCGATGCGGATACTCGTTACGTTTGTTGCGCTGGCCCTTCTGTCACCTCTCACCGGGTGTGGAAAGCGCGGGTTCAAGGATTTCACGCAGTTCGCGCAGCCGGACGCCAAGTACACGGTCCTTATGCCCGGCACGCCGAGTTGCGACGTGCGGAACGAGTACGGTTTCCAGTTGACGACCCATGCGATCGAAGTGGGGGGCGAGGGGTACGCCGTTTCATCGGCGGACATTCCACCCGGAACGCCGTGCGACCTCAGCGGCGCGGTAAACGGGCTGTCGCAGAAGGTGAGCGGCACCGCGACCCGATCGGAAGGAGCCAGCCGCAACGGTAGCGGGTGGCGCGAGTTCGAGATCGAAGGGCAGAACCCCCACACGTTCTATTCGGGTCGGGTGCTGTTCACACGCGGGCGGTTCTACATCGTCTTAGTGTTTGGTCGGGACGCCAAACTGTCGAACCAACAGGTTCGGACGTTCCTCGACTCGTTCCGAATCACGGACGGAGGGGACACGCCCGGTCCAGGATGGGCTGTTACTCCCGCACCTGCCCCCACTCCTGCTCCTTCACGAGTAGCACCCCATCCCGCAATCCCTGCTCCCCCGCCGACCTACTCACACACACGGGAACCGATGCTCGGCAGCGCGTTCGAGCCAGAGTTCCAGGACGTGGCGCCGAACGGTGGATTACTTGCGGGCTTCGACGTGTGGTACGGTCCCTATGCCGACTACGAGATCATCGTGGGTATTCGGCCCATTTACCGCACCGGGGGCGTCGATTCAGCCGGGCTTCTCCACGGAACAGAAACACACCGCGGCGCACGGGCGCTCGCGAAACCGGGGTACGCGGTCGGTCACGTGGACGTGCGATTCGGTGGGGCCGTCGATTCACTCACCCCGACCTTCATGAAAATCGCAAATGGGCGCCTTGATCCGAATGACGTGTACACGGGGGAAACGGTTGGCGGGATCGGCGGGTACGGTCCCCAACAGCTCGGGGACGGAACGCCGATCGTCGGAATCGTCGGCCGAAAGAACGGCAGCCTGACCGCGTTTGGGGTTATGCGCGCGGGCAAGAAATAGTGCCCGCGCCTCCGAGCCGCATCACGTCCCCCGATAGAGGAACTTCGCCATGTCCACGTTCGTGGCGAACGCCTCCTTGTCCGGTAGTTTGCCCACGTAGCGGTGGATGAAACACGGGATGTCCTGTTCGTGCGCGGAGCCGTGCGAGCGGTAGTCCTTCGGCAACTCTTCGCGCTCCTTCATCGAGTGGCCGAACACCACCCGTTTGGTCGCGGTCACCCACAAGTCGCCGATCCGGTGCGGGTTCAGCCGGTGCTTCTTCGCCGCTTCGTCGCGTGTCAACACGTCCTCGACGCCTTCGATGTCCTTCAGCGACTTGATGACCTTGTCCGCGTCCTTGGGGCTGTTCAAGTAAATGAACGCGGTACCGCCGTACCCGCCGTGGTGCCGCGGGTACTGGTCGCGCTCGGCCGACATCGCGATCTTCACCGGCGTACCGCGCTCCGTGAGTGCCTTATTCAGATTCATCACGGTGGTTTTCGCGTTCATACCGTGGTCCGGGGCGATGATGAACGCCATGTCCGGGTCGGCTTCAGCGGCTTCTTTCAGGAGCGAATCGATCTTGCTCAGGTGCGCCCGCGAGTCGGCGGCTTCCGGGGCGAATTTGTGCATCGGGTAGTCGGTGGTGTGGACGAACAGCAGCCCGAACTTCGGTTGGTTCTTGATGAGATCGATCGCGATGTTCCACACCCAGTAGTTCACGTCCGCCGAATAGATGTCCGGCGGCGTGCCGTACTTCTTCGCGGCCTCGGCCGGCGGTTGCTGCGAACCGACCGCGTAGCTGGTTCCCTGTTTCAAGAGCGAGACGGTCTTTTGCTTCGCGGAAACCAGTGCGGACCGCACCCCGAACCGCGCCGCGCGCTGAAAGAGCGTCGCGCTGGTGAGCAAATTGGGGTCGGACATGAAGAGCTCTTCGTCGCGCTCCGCGTCCCAGTACGAGTTGCCCGTGATACCGTGTTCGTCCGCGTGGACACCGCAGCACAACCCCGCGGCTTGCGTGTTCGTCACGGTCGGCATCGCGGCTTTGAGCTGCTTGTGGAACCCGTCCTTCGCCCAGGCTTTCAGCGTCGGCATCGGGGAGGCTTCGTAGTATTCGGGTCCGAAGCCGTCGAAGAGAACAACGCACACCCGCTGTGGGAGCTTGGTCGCGGAAGGCGCAACCCGCGCGAGCGCGCTCGATGGGCGGATAAGGGGAGCAGCGGTAGCGGCCGCAAGGAACCCGCGGCGCGAGAGCGAAGAGCGTGCTGGCATGGACGCGACCCCGGTGAAAAGAGGAACGAGTGTCCTTCTTCCCCGATCGCGTGCCGGCCGGCAATCGTCGAGCGCGAGAGTTTACGGAAACTTCACGCCCGAGTGCGACGCAGCACCCAGGCGTCTTGCGGAGGATTTCCCTTCGCGCCTTCGGGGGCCATGTCCAGCACCTCGAAGCCATCGGCCAACACGGTTCGCACGAATTGCGGCGGGTGAAACGTGGCGCAGTGGTTCGTTCCGGCGAGGTCGCCCCCGCGCACGACGAACCGCCCGGCGCGATAGTCCGCGCGTTCGGCGCGCGTCAGGCGACCGAGCATCGCGTCGCCGTGGAGCGAGATCACCGCCACGCCACCGGGCTTCAGCACGCGACGCAGTTCGTGCATCCAGTGCGTTTGCAGGTGCAGCGGCAGGTGCGTGAACACCGAGAAGGCGTAAACGAGGTCGAAGGAGCCGGCGTCGTAGGGCAGCGGCGATTCCAATGCGTTGACTGCGAACTGACCGAACGGCAGGTTCTCCGCGCACCACTCCACCCCGACCGGGTTCGAGTCGCACCCGTGCAGTTCGGCGGGCAAGTGGCGCAGGTGCCGAATCACGCGCCCGCAGCCGCACCCGAAATCGAGGATACGGTCACACTGTTCGATGCGGATGCCGGTCTTCGCGAGCAATGCCGTGAGCGAATCCGCGGCGCGCTGACCCGCGGTGAGGAACCACTCCGCGTCGTCGGTGCCGGCCACCATGAGGCGCAGCACGTCCGGCGGGATCAGCGCCTCTTCTGCGGCGGGAGCGATGCGCTTCGCACGGGGCTTGCCCGTCGCGGCCTTCAGCCGGTGGTTCTCGTTCGCGAGGCGCCAGCACTCCTCGGTGAGCAGGCGGCTCTCGCGCTCGCGCGAATCGAGCACCCGCACGAGGCGCGACAAACCGGGGACGAATCGCAACAGGTCACGGGTTCGCATGTCACGCCTTCCAGAAGCGGACGAGTTCGTGCCGCAGGAACGCCCACAGCCCGCGGACCGCGAGCAGGCTCTTTCGGGCCTTCACGCGCCGGCCGGTGGCACTGCGCCAGCCCGCTTCGAGCAATTTCTGGCCGATTTGCAACGGCGCGTCGAGGGTCACGAGTGCCTTGTACGCGAAGAGCGCCGCGCGGCCCGTTCCGGCCTTACGGAAGTAGTGGACGTAGCCGATGGCCACGTTCGGGGCCGCGAAGTGGACGTTGCTGCGCCCGGCCGCCCGTCCGTAATGCACGATCTCGACGTGCGCGACGAACATCAGCGACCCGCGCCGGCTCACCTGCGTGGACAGATCGATGTCCTCGACGCCGAAGTTGTACCCCTCGTCCCACCGGCCGCTCGCCTCGAACACCTCGCGCGAGAGGAACACGGCCGCGCCCATGAGCACCTCGACCGAGCGCTCCTGCGTCGGGTCGAACGTGGCGCGGCGGTACTCGTAATAGGCCTTACGGAACAACCCGGTCCAGCGAAGTAGGTTGACGCGGTGCAACAGGGCCGCGAGCGTGGGGCGCTGGCGGTACGAGATCTGGAACGCTCCGTCCGCGCCGCGGAGCCGCGGGCCGAACATGCCGACGTCCGGGCGTGCTTCGGCGAGGTCGAGAAACTTCCGCAGTGTGTTCGCGGGAACCAGCGTGTCGTTGTTCAAGAAGAAGAAGTACCGACCGCGGGCGGCGGCGGCGGCCTGGTTGCTGGCCCGCGCGAACCCGCGGTTGTCCGAGTTGCGGATCAGCACGACGTTGGGGAACTCGGATGCGACCATCTCCGCCGCGCCGTCGGTCGAGCCGTTGTCCGCGATCACGACCTCGAACTTCACGCCCTGCGCCTGATCGAAGAGCGATTGCAGGCAGCGGCGGAGCAGCTCGACACAGTTCCAATTCGCGACGCACACTGACACGTCCGGCACGTCCGGTTTGGCCGGGCGCGTGACGCGGGCTTCGATCGGTGCCGTCCGCACCTGGGACATGAGCGCATCCTGCGGTCGGTCGACTGGCCGTGGCGAATCCGTTCGACACTCGAATTGCTGGTTCTACCACTTCCGCCGAAGCGGTGTCAATCGCGACGCCGCGGCGACAAAAACACTCGGGCAGTGTTGAGTGGCGCATTGCTCGATTCCTCAAGCTCTTTGATTGACTTTGGTATCCAAAGAAAGCGCCCACTCCGCCTGCGCCTCGGCCGGGCTAACAATTGCTAACATTTTCGGCCCTCGGGCGGTCGCGCGGGTACGGCACCAGGTGAGTGGCGACCTAAACTGCTGGTACTTCAAGACTTTTTGATGCTGGTGTCCTCGTATCGTTCCGCACGAACCGCCAGCAATGACTAACAATCGCTAACAACCCCTCAACGCCACCGCGATTTCTGGCTAACACTTGGTTACCAACCCGCGAACGCAAATACCTGGGCGATCAGCCAAGCCTCCAAACAGTGTTCCGACGGGACACCTCCACACCAAATTATACGTTAGTGGACGGGCGAATACAAATGGTTTCGGGCCGTGTTACGCAACCGCGATGAAGCCGCGTGTAACAACTGGCTGGGGCGCTGTTCCCGTGCATGGTCGCGTGCGGGTATGATCGCGCAGGTTGCGGGCGCTTCGACCTTTCCACCCCGTTTCGGGGTAGGCGCGACACGAGGAACGAATCATGGCGAGCAAGAAGTGGCTGCTGGTGGCCCCGGTCGCGGGCGCGCTGGGGCTCGGGGCCGGCGTGGGCGCGGACAAGTTCCTCAGCGCCGCGGGAGACGCGAAACAAGACCTGAAGCCCGCGACCACGCTTCCGCTCACGCGGGTGGTACTGTTCAACAGCGGGGTCGGGTACTTCTCCCGAAGCGGCGAAGTCGAGGGCGAGGCGCGTGTGGACCTCACGTTCCCCGAAAGTGACGTGAACGACCTGCTCAAGAGCATGGTCCTCGAAGATTTCGGCCGCGGGCGCATTTCGGCCGTCTCTTACGACTCCCGCGAACCCATCGCGCGCACGCTCGGTTCGTTCGCGATCAATCTGAACAATAACCCGACTTTCGCCGGGATCATCGGCCAGTTGCGCGGGGAGCGCATCGAGGTCGCCGTCAGCGCGACCGCGGCGAACCAACCGGGTAAGCTCACCGGCACAATCGTCGGGGTCGAGAAGCAAAAAGTGCCCGCGGGCACCCAGACCCTCGACGCGGACGTGCTGAACATGTGGTGCGCGGAGGGGATGCGCGCCATCAAGATGAGCGACATCCAGTCCCTGCGGTTCAGCAATCCCGTGATCGAGAGCGAATTCCGGCGCGCCCTGGAGGTGCTGGCGCTGTCGCACGACAGCCAGAAGAAGGCGGTTCAGTTGCACTTCGCGGGCGAGGGCAAGCGCAAGGTCCAAGTGGGGTACGTGATCGGCGCGCCGATCTGGAAGACCAGTTACCGGCTGTTGATGAACGAGAAGGAGAAGCCGTACCTGCAGGGCTGGGCGATGGTCGAGAACCCGACCGACGAGGACTGGACCGGGGTCAAGATGGCACTCGTGTCGGGGCGCCCGATCAGCTTCAAGATGGACCTGTACAACCCGCTCTACGTGGAGCGCCCCACCGTCGAGCCCGAACTCTTCGCCTCCCTACGTCCCGTCACGTATCGCGGTGGCTTCGAGAAAGAAGACGAAGTAATGCGAATGAGGATGCAAATCAACAAACTGGAGGAGTCTACAAAATCGATCAGTGACAAACGTGCGCAAAATAACTTACCTCCTCGCAAACCTGACATGCGCGCGTTCGCACAGTACGATATGGCGGGACTTGGTGTAGCGGTTCAGCCAAATGACCCGAATGCGAAATTCGCGCGGGACACGGCTGCGGAACTGGCCCAGCGGTTGGGCACTGGCAGTGTTGGGAACGCGGCGACGGCGGGTGCGCTGGGGGACTTCTTCCAGTACACGATCGACCACCCGGTCACGCTCCCGCGCCAGAAGAGCGCGCTGCTTCCCATCGTCGGGAAGGACGTCGAAGGGACGCGGGTCAGCATCTACAATCCCGCGGTGCAAGCCAAGCACCCGCTGTTGGGGCTGCGCCTCAAGAACACGAGTGGGGCGCACTTGAACCAGGGACCGATCACGGTGTTCGAGGGCAGCACCTACGCCGGGGACACCCGCGTACTGGACGTCCAGCCGAACGAGGAGCGCTTGCTCTCTTACGCCATCGACCTGGGAACGGAAGTCGATCCCAAGGCGGGTGCGGGTAAGCAGAAGATCACGAGCATCAAGGCCGTGAAGGGGATCGTGACGACCACCACGAAGGTGACCGAGGAGACCACGTACAAGGCCATCAACCGCTCGCAGACGGACCGCGCGCTGTTGATCGAGCACCCGAACCGCACGACCCAGCAGTTCAAGTTGGTGGACACGGACAAGCCGACCGAGGACACGCCCGAGGTGTTCCGGTTCGGGCTCGGGCTCAAGGCCGGTGAGACCAAGAGCTTCACGGTCAAGGAGGAGCGCGATGATGTGAGCACGATCGCGCTGACCAACGGGGCCGAGGACCAGATCCGGTACTTCGTGTCGCTGAGTGAGGCCAGCCCCGCGCTCAAGCAGCGGCTCACCGAGGCGCTCACGATCAAGGGGGGCTGGGACGCGACCGCGCGCGAGCTGGCCCAGGTGACCGCAGACCTGCAGCGATTCACGGTCGATCAGGACCGGATTCGGAAGAACCTGCGCGAGACCCCGAAGGAGTCCGAGGTGTACGCGACGTACCTGAAGAAGCTGTCGGACCAGGAGAAGGAGATCGACGCGCTCACGGCCAGGCAGAAGGGGCTCGTGGTCGACGAGTTCAAAGCCCGCAAGAAGTACGAACACTTCCTCGCCAACATCAACGACGCAAACTGAGCCTCAGTGTCCGGTCGCCAAGCACGTTCACCTGCTTTCGCTTGCGGGTGGGCGTGCTTTTTCGTTGGTTCAGTGACTCGGAATCGGGTTCTCGGAACCGTTCGGCCGTTATCGGAATAAGATGAAGGTATGGCGACGGCTTACTTCGACTGGTCCGAATACGCGCCGCGGGAGTTTACGGGCGCTGCCGTAACCGTCGGCAACTTCGATGGCGTACACCGCGGGCACCAGGCCCTCGTCGCGGCGGCCCGGCGGCACGCGGACAGCGTTCGGGGGCCGGTGGTCGTGGTCACGTTCGATCCGCCGCCGCACCAAGTGCTGCACCCCGGATCGGAGCGCCCGCCGCTCACCACCATTGCGCAACGGTCGGAACTCTTGCACGCGATCGGTGCGGATCATGTTGTCGTTCTGCGCACCAGCCCGGCACTTCTCGCGCTCAGCCCGGAAGCGTTCTTCGAGGACGTGATCGTCCGGCAACTCGGCGCGAAGGCGCTCGTCGAGGGTTACGACTTCCGCTTCGGTCGCGGGCGCGCCGGGACAAATGAAACCCTCAAGGCTCTGTGTGCCGACGCGCGGTTGGAATTCACCGCGATTCCGCAATACGCGGTGGGAGGGGAGCCGGTCTCCAGCAGTCGCGTGCGCGCTGCGCTCGTGAACGGGGACGTATCGCGTGCCGCGGAACTGCTGAACCGCCCCTACCGCATTACGGGGACCGTTGTAACCGGGGCGAAACGCGGGCGCACCATCGGGTTCCCGACCGCGAACCTCGACAACGTGCTCACGGTGCTACCGGGGAACGGCGTGTTCGCGGTGCGCGCAATCGTGGGTGGCGCCACTCACCAAGCGGCCGCAAACATTGGCCCCAACCCGACTTTCGGCGAAGACGCGCGCAAGATCGAAGTTCACCTCATTGGCTTTGCCGGCGACCTGTACGGCAAGGAGATGAGCGTCGAGTTCGTCGCCCGACTCCGCGAAACGAAACCGTTTAAGGGCGTGAGCGAACTGATCGAACAATTAAAACAGGACGTCACACGCGCGCAAGAAGTGCTGAGCACTGAGCCAAAGACGAGGGCCGAGTTATGAGCCTGAAAGAGCGCGTCGAGCACGCGCTAAAAGTGGAAATCGCCCCCGCGCTGTTGCTTGATGGCGCCGGCATTGAAGTGCTGGAAGTCGAGGACGGTATCGCATCGGTACGGCTTTCGGGTGTGTGCGCCGGGTGCCCGGCCACCATCATGACCATACTCACTTCGCTCGAAGACGAGTTGCGCAAGAAGGTGCCGGAAGTCGAAATCCTGGAAGCGGTGCCGTAAGGCATCGGGATCGTCGCACTGTCGTTGGTTCCGCCACTTCAAAGGCCAACCGCTGGGGCCCTCTCCATGTTCCTCGGCTACAACACGAACGGCTTCGCCCATCACCGGCTCGATGATGCGATCGCGATCTTGGCGGAACTGGGTTACGGCGGCGTCGCTCTCACGCCCGATGTGAACCACCTCGACCCCGAACAGGTGAACTACGCCGGGCGCCAGACGCTGATTCGCGGCGATTTGCTCCGACACAAATTGCGGTGCGTGATCGAAACCGGCGCGCGGTTCCTCCTCGATTCGCGCCGAAAGCACCAGCCCACTCTCATCAGCCCCGCCCCCGACGACCGCGAAACGCGGTTCGATTTTCTCAGTGAGTGCGTGTTTCTCGCGAAGGAGTTGCGCGCCGAGTGCGTGAGTTATTGGTCCGGCGCTGCGACCGACGGTGCCGCGCCTTCCGTGCTGATGGACCGGCTCGTCGAGGAGTGCAAGCGCCTCGCGGACATCGCCGCGGAACACAACGTCCGACTCGCGTTCGAGCCGGAACCGGGAATGTTCATCGACACGATGGACAAGTTCGCGGAGCTGCACGCGCGCGTCAATCACCCCGCGTTCGGGCTCACGATCGACATCGGCCACCTCGTCCACAACGGCGAACTGCCCGTCAGTAAGTTCCTCACGGAGTGGAAGCACGTTCTCTGGAACGTCCACATCGAGGACATGCGCCGCGGGGTTCACGATCACCTGATGTTCGGTGAGGGCGAAGTGGATTTCGCAGACGTGTTTGCGGGCCTGCGGGCCGCGAACTACACGGGCGGCGTGTACGTCGAATTGAGTCGCCACAGCTTCGACGCGGTGAATACCGCGCGCAAGGCGAAAGCGTTTCTGGATCAGCACTTCGACGAACTGCGCGCGTGAGAATTTCGCCCCGGTTCGTCCCTTTGCCCGCCCCGTATCGCGCCATCGTGTGTGTGCAGGCCGAACGAAGATGGGGCGCACCCAACACAAAACACTACCGCCCCAGCAAGAACCGCAGCGCAGTTTCCAGGTCCGGGTGGTCGAACGCGAAGCCGTCCATGGCGAGTTTCGCGGGCCGGGCCTTCATGCTCGCGAGTAGCGCCTCGTCCGCGACCCCGCCGAATGCCGCCCGCAGAGCGACTTCCGGGAGCCAAAAGAACGCGGGCCGACGCAGCACGCGCCCGAGCGTCTTGGTGAACGTGCGGTTCGTCACCGGGTTCGGCCCCACCGTGTTGACCGGGCCATTAATCTCGTCACTCATTAGCGAGTGGTAAATCGCGCCGGCCACATCATTCGCCGTGATCCACGGCACCCACTGTTTCCCGTCACCGAGCACCGCACCCGCGCCCATTTTGAAGGGCAGAAGTTGCTTGCCGAGCGCGCCGCTTTTCGGCGAGAGAGCGACTCCGATGCGCATGTTCACAGTGCGGACACCCGCATCCCGGGCGGGCGCGCAGGCGCCCTCCCATACCTTCGCTACCTCGGGAAAGAACCCTTCGCCGGCCGGTGAGTCTTCGGCCAGCTCCTCTTCGCCGCGATTCCCGTAAAAACCCACCGCCGACGCACACACGAACACCTTGGGCCGCCGATCGATCGGGAGAGTAGTAATGGCCCGAGCGATTGCCCGCGTCGGTCCGGTGCGACTGTCGAGGATCTTCCGCTTCTTCGCGTCGGTCCACCGCCCCTCGGCCACGTTATCGCCCGCGAGGTGAACCACCGCGTCAATGCCATCGAAGGTATCCGCGGCGAGTGGCGCATCGGGCTTCCACGCGACCCACTTCGTGCCGTCGTCGTAGAGAGGAGTCGCGTTCCCCGTGAGCAAGCGCACCACCTTGTGCCCGCCGGTCGTGAGGAGCGGCACGAGGTCGGAGCCGATCATCCCGCGCGACCCGGTGACCGCGATCGTGAGGCGCGGTTTGTGGGCGAACTTCGCGTGCCGACGCAGGTCGCTCGCGGTGATGAAGTGCCGGTAGGCGAACATCGCCGCGAGCCGCCGGCGCACCATTCCGCCGCCGAATACGCGCCCGGCCATTCCCAACGGAAGGCGGTACTCAATCGCGTCTTCCAGAAATGAGGTTTCCGTGGTGTCGGGAACCATCCGGTGCGTGTGGTGCCAGGACGCGAACGGCCCTTCGAGTGCGCGGTCCTGGAACCCCCGCCCGGGCTGGAAGTCGAACGCATCCGCGACCCACGTTCCGTTGAGCGGCCCAACGGTCTTGGTGCGAACGGTGATTCGGAAGCCGTCCGTACCGAACGCGCCTTCCTGCTTGATGATCTGGGCGTCTTCCCACGGCGGTTGGAGGCGCTGGAACGCGAGCGGGCGCGCGTGCCACGCATACAATTCTTCGGCCGACACCGGCACCGGCGACCGCAGGGTGAACGTCTCGTTGGGCATGTCGATAACCTTAATACTGGCGAACGGCCGGCGTGAGCCGGCCGGTTGAGGGCGATTTCCGCCTGTTTAAACATCTCACCGAGCCGGCTCACGCCGGCCGTTCGCCCGGAGTTAACCGCAATGAGCGCGCCGCGAATCACTGTTCGCAATCTCCATGCCGACCTCGCCGCGAGTATCGAGCACTTCGCGCGCGACACGTCCGCGGTCGAACGGAGCCGTGCGCGCGTGGAAGCCGCGCTCGCCGACGGGCTCCCGCACTACGGCATCAACACCGGGTTCGGCGCGCTCGCGAACAAGCGCGTCCCGGACGAGCAGCTCACCGCCCTCCAGCGAAACTTACTGCTGAGTCACGCGGTCGGCGTGGGCGAACCGGTGCCGCCCGGAATTACGCGGATCATGCTCCAGTTGAAGGCGCACGCGCTCGGGCTGGGCTACTCCGGCGTGTCGCTCCCGGTATTTCGACGACTCATCGAGTTCGACCGCGCGAATCTGCTTCCCGTGGTACCGAGCCGCGGGAGCGTGGGGGCGTCCGGCGATCTCGCGCCACTCGCGCACCTCTGCTTGCCACTGATTGGCCTGGGCGAATTCTGGGACGACGACCGGCGCGGGCGCGTACCAGCGGCCGACGTGCTCCGCGCACACGAACTCGCGCCGGTCGCGCTCGCGGCAAAGGACGGGCTGGCGCTCATCAACGGCACGCAGCTCATGGCCGCGTATGGGGCGTGGATACTTGAACGGTGTTCGCGCCTCGTGGACTTGTTCGACCTCGCCGCCGCGATGTCGCTGGAAGCGCTCCAGGGGAGCATCGCGCCGTTCGACGCGCGCATCCACGCGATCCGCCCGCACCCGGGGCACGGCGCGGTCGCGTCCAACGTGCGGTTCTTATTGCAAGAGAGCGAGATCCTCGAATCACACCGCAATTGCGGGAAGGTGCAAGACCCGTACTGCCTGCGGTGCGTGCCTCAAGTTCACGGCGCGAGTCGCGATGCGCTGGCCTACGCGAGTGGCGTGCTGGAAACCGAGATCAACGGCGTGACAGATAATCCGCTGGTGTTCGAGGCCGGCGACATCGTCAGTGGGGGAAACTTCCACGGTCAGCCGCTCGCGCTGGCGCTCGACTTTGCCGCGATCGCGCTGGCGGAGTACGCGAGCATCTCCGAGCGCCGAATCTACCTTCTGCTCGAAGGGCACGACGGCTTACCGAAGTTGCTCATGCGCGAAACGGGACTCAATTCGGGGTTCATGATCCCGCAATACACGGCCGCGGCGCTCGTGAGCGAGAACAAGGTGTTGTGCCACCCGGCGAGCGTCGATTCGATCCCGACGAGCCTCGGCCAAGAAGACCACGTGAGTATGGGGAGCATTTCCGCCGTGAAGTTGCTCGCGGTGCTGAAGAACGTGGACACCGTACTGGCGATCGAACTCCTGACCGCGGCCCAAGCACTCGATTACCGGCTGCCGTTACGACCGGGCCGCGGAGTCGAAGCGGCCCACCAGTGCGTTCGGGCGGTCACGGCGCACCGCGAAGCCGACTACCTGTTCCAGGATGATTTGCGCCGCGTCGCGGAACTGCTCGACGGCCGCGCGCTGCTGGACGCGGCCTTCGCCGGTTAAACTGACGCGCCGGGCGGGTGAACGAGCTGGGCCGCCCACACCGCGTCGGGCACGGACAGCCGCGGTTCCGGGTCGAACTCGTAAAGGAACATGCTGTAACCCGCCGCGTCGTAGATGCGGTGGAGGATCGCTTGCAGATCGATTGTCGGCTCAAGTTCGCCGGGCCGCAGTGGGATCGGGATCGTCGGCAGCGCGTCGCGGACGCCCAGGGGCCAGAGCGCAGCTTGGGGCGCGTTGCCCTGCCGGTCCGCGTACCGGCTGACGATGGCGTAGTAGTCGCACGACGGGAGCCGGTCCCACGGCATCTTTTCGTGCGCGCGGAGCAGGTCGATCTCGACGAAGTTCGTTTTGCTCGCAAGGATGCGCTGCACCTTCGCGAGGTACTGGTCGCGCCCGTTGGTCTTGTTCGTCGGGCTGAGCAGTTCGATGACCGTGACCACCTCGTTCTTCGCCCGGTCGCGGATTTCGAGGTACGGGAACCGCTCTTCTTCCACAATCACCGGCATCCCGACGTAAGCTGGAGCGCCGACCGCGACACCACCGCTCGTTGCGCCGAATTGCGGACCGGTGTGGAGCGACAAGTCGGGTCGGCCGAGCGCGAACCGCTCCTTCGCACTCGGTTCGTGAATATAGAGGTGCCCTTCGATGCGGACGTAGTACCGGGGTTGCACCTGCGCGGTCAGCACTTCACGAACGGCGGGAATGAAACTGTCGTGGAAGTCGTTCCACACGTCCGGGCGCTCGATGTACGGGTTCATTCCGGGAAACGGCGACGGCATCTGGCACCCTCCGCGACGATTGGCGCACCGATTATACCATCCGCTGTCGCTCCCGCGAACGCCACACTGTGGGGCGCCTGCTATACTGTTTCACATCAAGGTCAACCGAGAGGTTTGGGATATGGCAGGCCACAGCCACTATAAGAACATGGTCCGCCACAAGAACGTGGTGGACGCCAAGCGGGGCAAGCTGTTCAGCAAGCTGAGCCGGTACATCATCATCGCGGCGCGCGCCGGCGGCGGCGACCCGACGATGAACCTGAGGCTCCGCTACGCCATCGACAAGGCACGCTCCGTTTCCATGCCCAAAGAGAACATCGAACGGGCCGTCAAGCGCGGGACCGGCGACACGGAAGGCGTCAGCTTCGACGAGATCAATTACGAAGGGATCGGCCCCGGCAACATCGCCTTTCTCGTCGAGGTGTTGACCGACAACCGGAACCGCACCAACGGCGAGATCAAGAAGATCTTCGAGCGGGCCAACTCCGAAGTCGGCAAACCGGGCAGCGTCATGTACCTGTTCGACCGCAAGGGGTTCTTCGCCGTCGATGCCGCCAAATATAAGGACGAGGACGCGGTCATGGCCGTCGCGCTGGAAGCCGGCGCCGAGGACATGAAGCGCGAAGGCGACGTGTTCGAGATCACTTGCGCCCCGTCCAGTTTCACGGCCGTGTTCGATGCACTCAAGGCCGCGAACATCGAGACGACCGAAGCCGAAGTGAAATACCTCTCCAAGACGCAAAAAGAGATCGACATCGAGACCGGCAAAAAGGTCATCAAGTTCATCGACGCACTCGACGATCACGACGACGTGCAGAACGTCCACACCGACGCGATACTCACCGAAGAAATGGCCGCGGAGTAAGTAGCGGGCGAAACCTCACAGTATTTGCGGGGGTGCTTTTCACCCCTTGCTGGCTAACGGCACCACGCCGTCCCAACCGGGCGGTGGGGTGCGGTTATTCTTCAGAATGAATTCCATCAACACGTCTTTTCCGCGATCGTCCGGCGGAACGCGGTGCAGGTGCTTGTAAGCCGCGTTCCAGTCCCCGCAAAGAAACGCATCGAGTGCCGCGTCGTAAGCGGCGAGGTCCGCATCTGTTAGTGCCCCCTCGGTCGCTTCAGTCCCGGGTGCCGGGGCCGGCGGAATCAGTTCCGCAACCACGAGCGGCGTTTCTAAACCGTAGGGCCGGACCTTCACCATCCTGCGCACGCGGCCGACGTCGGGCGGGAGCTTTTCGCGCACCGCGTCGGCCGTCGACTCGTCGATGAGAATCGGTACGCGGAGCAGTTTGGTCATGTCCTGAAGGCGTGACGCGAGGTTCACGACCGGTCCGAACACCGTGACCTTTGCCTGTTCCGGCGTACCGATGCCGCCCGCGACAGCGCGCCCGCTCGCGATGCCGATCCCGACCCGGAACCCGTACAGCGGGTGCCCCGCGTCGCGCCCGACCGCTTCAAACGCGGCGCGAATCCCCAGCGCGGCGCGGCACGCATACTCCACCTTCCCGGGTTGTTCCAGGGGCCAACCCCAGAACCCCATCGCCGCGTCACCGAGGAAGTCCGCGATGGCCCCGCGGTGACTGAGGATGTTCTGCGTCATCAGGCCGAGTGCGGCACTGACCCGCGTGAGCACTTCGAGCAACCGGTCCGCGCCCTCTTCTACCTTGCGCGAGAACCCGCGGAGGTCGCAGAAGAGAACCGTAATGTCGGCTTCGCGCGGTTCGAGCGCGCGGGGCGCGTCACCGCCCGAGAGCACGGTCATGACCCCCGGCGAGAAGAACCGGCGGAACACGCTCTGGCGCTCGCGGAGCACTTGCACCTGTCTGAGCGACCCGAGAATGTTCCCCACGAGTTCGGTAAACTTCACGTCGTCGCGGAGTTCGTTCGATTCCCACGGCGCGAGCAGCGTGGCCGGCTCGACCCCGTTGAACCGGCCCGCCGCGTACAGCCCCCAACCCGGGCACGCATCGCAATGCACCGGCGTGCAGAACGCCCAATCGAACCGCCCCTGTAGCGTGAACGGGTCGTCCGTCGGTGTTTTCCCGGGGGTGACTCCCCACACGTGAAGGACGGTTTGCTTTTGTTCCGCGACGGCGGCCGTGACCAACCGCTTGCTCGGCTCAAAGTCCCCCTCGACCGAGAGTCGCCGGTCCCAGTGCAGCAACTTCAGGCGCCCGTGGTCCGTGTCTGTCGGGAGCGAAACGATCGCGACCGCGTCGGCCCGGCGAATCCCGGCCAGCAGCATGTCCACGAGCCGGCTGAGGAGATCGGCGTCGTCCGTGGCGCTGGAGATCACCTCCGGGAGCCGGCTGAGCACGTCGAGCCGGTGCGGGGCGTCGCGGAACGCGAGCCGATCGAGTTCGTGGTGCGCAACGGTCCGCATGTCCAGGAGCGGGGGCTCGTCCCCGGGCGAGACCGGTTCGCGCGCGGCATCGGCGAACGTGAACGTGGTGTGCCCGATGACGAACGAGCCGCCGGGGATCAGCTCGAAGTGGTCGGCCGGGCGGCCCGCGTGGAACACCGGGTTGGCGGCCCCGGTGATCTTGCGCACTTTGAGTTTCGTACCGCGCGCGGTGAGCTCCGCGTGGCGCCTGGCGAGGAACGGCTCCCACGGTGCGGACCACTCGAGCGCGTCGCGCCCGAGGACGACGGGCACGTCGTTCGGCAGCGCGCGGCGCCACGAGTCGAGCGGGTTCGGGCCTTGTGCGGTGAGAATCATTGCGCGGGATCGGGAGGACGGCGCGGGCGAATGGTGTGAGTGTACCACTCCGAGGCCCGAGTGCCCGGCCCGTTCCTTCCCCAGCCTGCCGCGCCGAACGCGGTTCCCCAAATCGGCAACTTGAAGCTTGACCCCGGGCGCGGGGGCTGCTATTCCCGCCCGACTTAGGGCGAACAACTTGGGGGTGGCATGGTAACCGGCTCGTGCGAGCGACGGGGGTCCGCTCGGAACGCGCACTTGTTTGCGCTGGCAATCGCGCTGGTGCTGGCGGTGTTGATCGGGTGCGCCGGGCCGCAGGTGCGCCAACCGGTTCCGGACGCGCTCGCTACGAAGCCCTGGGCCAACGAGAAACCGTCGTCGGACTACCGCGACGCGGACTCGGATTCGGTGTCCACCCTCTCTCTGGCCATTCAGGGCGACGCCCCCGTGCCCCGCCCTGCCGGGCGGCCCCAGAACGTACTGTGCGTGTCCGGCGGCGGAAAGTACGCGGCGTTCACCGCGGGCGCCCTGTGCGGGTGGACCGCGGCCGGCACGCGCCCGGACTTCGACGTCGCGACCGGCGTGAGCAGCGGCGCCCCGACCGCGTTCATGGCGTTCCTCGGCCCGAAGTACGACGACGAACTGACGCGCACCTTCCTGAACCTGAACCGCTCCGACCTGTTCCGCTGGCGCCCGGTCCGCGGGCTCATCACGGGGCGCGGGCTGATGACCTCGCGCCCACTCGAGGACCTCCTCGAGAAGCACCTCGACGACCCGGTAATGGCCGATTTGTGCGCGGCGCACGCACAGGGGCGCCGATTGTTCGTCGCCACGTCGAACGTGCTGTCGCGCCGGGTCGCGATCTGGGACATCGGTGCGATCGCGTGTTCCGGGCGCCCGGACGCGAAGGTCATCATCCGCAAAGTGATCCTCGCCGCGTGCTCGATTCCCGGCCTCGCCCCGCCGGTCGAGTTCGACGTGACGGTCAACGGCGTGCGGTACCAGGAACTGCACTCCGACGCCGGGAACCTGACGCAGGTGTTCGTGCGCACGGCCGGCCCGCTCGCGCCCGGCTCGAACGTGTGGGTTCTCTCCGCCGGGAAGACGCACCCGAACCGCGCGGAAACGTGCCCCGGCATCTTCGAGACGATGGTGACCGCGGTCTCGACCACGCTGTACGCCCTGTTCCGGGCCGACACGGTCAAACTGTACGCGCTGTGCGGTACGACCCGATCGCGGTTCGGCCTGATCGCCCTCCCGGACGACTTCCAGGGGCGCTCGAGCAGCATGGTGTTCGACCCGAGCGAGTCCCAGCGCATGTACTTGGTGGGCTACCAGATGGGCAAGAACGGGACGTGGGAGCCGTACCCGCCCGATACCGCGCCGGGCACCGTGAGTCCGCCCCGCGCCGGGCTGGAATTCACCACTGGGAAATAGGGATTTGGGATGAACGCATCGCACTATTCCATGCGTTGCGTCCTTCGGCTGCGGATATGCGAACGAACCGACGTGGCACTACCACCCTTCCGGCCAACCGCCCTCGGGTGGGGCCAGTTTGCCGCGGAAGAATTCCAAATACTTCGGGTCGTCCTCGAACGGCGCCCGCCCTTCCATCAGGTACACCGGCACGAGCCAGTTCGCGGCTTCCCGCTCGTTGCCCAATTCGTACAAACTCTGACCGAGTCGCAGGCGCACGAACGGATTACCGACGGACGCGCCACACCGGAGCGCGTTCTGCATCGCGTCGTGGCACGCGGACCAGCTTTCCAAATGGAAGTAGCAGTCTGAAATAGCCGCACAGATTTGGATCGCCTGTTCCTGATCCGCTTTCGGTTCCGGTAGCGCGTCCCACGCCGCCTGGAAACTATCGAGTGCGTCGGCGAACATCTCCGCATCGACAAACTCTTCGCCCTCTTCAAACAGCGCTGCGCTCGACACGGGTCACCCTCCGCCGATGAACCGACCCCGTCGGACTTCTCCCACGGGATCGCGCCGCGTTAATCGACCGGGAACTTGTACTTGGACAGCAGCATCTTGTACTTGTCGAGTTCGATCGGGTGCAGGGCGTCGGCGGTCAGCCCGAGTTCCCGCGCCTTCTTCAGTTCGTCCACGGCCAGCACGCGGTTCGCTTCCAGCACGTTGAGGTCGAACGCCCAGGCCAGGTGGAAGTGGTACGGGGCGCGGTCGAACTGAACGAGCGCCATTTCGAGATCCTTGATCGCCCCTTCCGGTCGGCTGCTCACGAGGTACGCGACCGCGCGGGTGTCGAGGAACGACGGGACCGGTCCGCGGATCGCGATCAGGTCCGACATCAGCTTCACCGCGTCGTTCGCCCGCACCGGCTGGTACAGCGCGAGCAACATGCACAGGTTGTTCACCACCATGTCGTTGCGCCCCTTCGGAGCGGCGACCCGTGCGAACACGGCGACCGCGCGCTCGTACTCCTTGATCGCGTTCGCGTAGTCCCCGCGCGCGTCGAACAGCTCGGCCTTCGCGCCGATGAGCGCGGCTTCCAGTTCGGGGTCGCTCGCGGCTTTGGTGAGCGCGGCGTCGAGCCACTTCTCGATCTTCGCTTCGGTCGCGGCGGCGTCAGGGCGCTTCGCGCGCACCGCGCCGGTCAGGAGCCGGGCCGTGAGCGCGACGGGCGCCTTCGGTTCGCGCGCGAACGCGAGGTCGATGGCCCGTTCCGGTTGCTTCTGCCGCACGTACAGGATCGCGAGGGCCTGGTGCGCGCCCGGCGCCGGGCTCTCGGCGAGGTACTTCTTGTACACCGCTTCCGCGTCCGCGATCAGCCCGATCTCCTCGAACAGCGGGCCGGACCGGGCGACCGCGCTGTCGCCCGTGTCCCAGCCCGGGAACTTCTGGATCGCGCCGCGGGCCTGGTCGAGCAGGCGCTTCGCGTCGTCCGGTTCGAGTACGGCGCGGGCCTTGCTCTTGCGGTACAGCACGCGGGCGTCTTCGCGCGCGGCCTCCCAACTGCTCGGGTAGTTGACCTTCAGGCGCTCGAGCGCGTGCTCCGCGAGGTCCACGCGCTCGAGCGCCAGGTACACGCGAACGAGGGCCGCGAGGTGCTCGGGGGTCACGCCGGGCCGCAGGCGCGCGGCGAGCTTGAAGTATTTTTCCGCCTGGGCGAACTTGTCCCGGCCCTGATCGAACGAGAGCCGCCCGAGCAGGTAGAACTCGTCCGGGGTGAGGTCCCCGCGGTCCCCGTAGGATTTCAGCACGTCGACGCCCTTCTCGCGCGTCACCGGGTCCAGCGTCCAAATCACGGCGCGGGCCTTCACGTCTTCCGGGTCGTTCGCGGCGACCGCCAGGTTGCGCTCGATCAGGGCCAGCGCTTCGCCCCGCAGGGCGTATGCGTCCGCGCGGCTAATCATGGTGAGCGCGAGGTGGCGCCTGGCCCATCGAGCCACGTCGGGCGCGGCGGCGTCTTTCGCTTTGAGCAGTAGCTCGTCGGCCCGCTTCATCTGGCCGGTGTGCTGGAAGAACTGGACGAGGTGCCGCGTCGGGTTGAGCTCCAGCGGCGCGACCGTGACGGCGGCGGTGTAGTGGTCGAGTGCGGCCTTCAGATCGCCCACCATCTCGTGCAACCCGCCCAGGCCGATCTCGAGTTCGGCCCTTCCTTCGGTGGTCGGGGGCGGGGGGGCGGCCGTGAGCGCTTTCTCGGCCTGCGCGACCGCGCGCTTCGCGTCGTCGAGCTTGTTGGCGCGAACCAGTTGCGAAACCAGCCCCCCCCACGTCTCGGGCACCTGATCGTTCAACTCGACCGCGCGGCGGAGCGCGACCAGCGCGTCCGCGTCCTCGCGGATCGTGACCAGTAGCGACCCGCGGAGCAGTTGCATCCGGTAGTCCTTGCTGTCGGCCGGGGCGACGCGATCAATGGTCGGGCGCGAGTTCTTGGGCAGTTCCTGGGCCAGCAACAGGTTGCGGATCGACCGGTACCGCTCCAGGTCGTCCGGGAGCCGCGTCTCGGTGCTCAGTTTGTTCAACATCCCGACGGCCTTGTCGTCCTGCTTCTTGGTGCGGTACAGCTCCACCGCCCGGCGGACCACGAACTCCTGGCGCTCGCCCTTCTCGATGGCCGCCGTGTAGTTGACTAGGGCCGCGTCGTTCAGGCCCTCGATCACGTCGAGTTCCGCCAGCGCCACGAATACGCGCCCCCACCCCGGGCGCAGGTCGCGCACGCGCCCGGCCAGGTCCCGCAGTTCCTTCACGGCCGCCGCGCGGCCCGCGCCGTCGGTCATCTTGCGGGCGTCGGGCAACTTGATGGCGATGTACCCCAGCGCGCCGACCGGCCCGTCCTTGCCCTCGACTTCGGCGATCTCCCGGAGCGCCCGGTCCACGACGTCCGCGCGCCCGCCGGCGATGCCGTGGTCGAGCAGCGCCGCGTGGCACATCAGGTCTTTCGGTTTCAGGTCCGCCGCGGCCCGCAGGCACTTGAGCGCGACCGTGCGCAGCGCCTGGGACTCGTCCGGTTTCTGGAGGTCCGCGCCCCGGCCGGCGGTCTGACCCAGCCCGAACCAGAGCCGGAACTGGTCGCCGGGCGCGAACTTCGCGGCCCCGGCGCCGAGCGCCTCGAACTCCTCGGGGCCCGGTGCCTTCGGGCGCGAAACGAGCAGTCCGGCGCGCGCCAGCCGGAAGTCCACTGTGTCCCCGACCTTGGCTTCGGCCTCGTCGAGAACCGCCCGCGCGGATTCGATGGTTCCGCCGTCCTTGACCCGCGCGAGTGCCACGAACACGCGCGCGGCCTTCGCGTGCTTCGGGTTCGCGTCGAGCCAGTCGCGCAGCAGCTTCACCGCGTCCGCCGGGCGCCCCCGGGCCACGAGTCCGTCCGCTTCGAGGACATAAACCTCCGCCGCGCGCTCCGCGACCGGGCCGAGGCTCTCCTGGAACCGGTCCCAGTTCCGCACCTCGATCTCGACCGGTTGCACGAGCACGTCGAGGAGCTCGAGCCGCACCAGTTCGGGCCGGTAGTCGATGAGTTGGAGCGCGTTCACGATGGTGCGGTACCGGCGCAGCGCGTCCTCGATTTTGCCCATCTTGGACAGCGCCTCGGCCTCGCCGATGAGCGCGAACGGGTAGCTCGGGTCGTCGCGGAGGGCCTTCTGGCAGTACTCGAGTTGCTTGTCCGGGTTCTGCACGTTCGCGTAACACGTGGCCAACCCGACCATCACCTTTTTGTGGAACGCGCGCACGTTCGCGACCTTCGGGTCCGCTTCTTCGAGCAGCGGTTGGGCGGCGCGCCAGTCCTGCTTGAGCAGCGCGAGGCGCCCGCGGTAGTAGGGCACCAGGGCCTTGTTACCGCCGTCGCGCGCGAGCTTGTCCACCAGCGCGGTCGAATCGGTCTGCTCGCCGAGGTCGATGAGCCGGTCCACGAGCATCGCGAAGTCGGAGTCCATCTTCGTGAGCAGCTTGGCCGTCGCCCGCAGAACTTCGATGCCCTCGGCCTTCTTGTCCTGCCGCGTCAGCACTTCGGCGAGCAGCGCGCCGACGGCCAGGTTCTTCGGGTCGCGCTCGTGTGCGAGGCGCAGGTACCCCTCGGCCTCCCGGAGCTTGCCAGGCACTTGCTGAAGGGTCTTGATCTCCGCGACCGCGAGCTCGGCCGCGGCGAGGAGCGCGTCCGGGTCTTTGGACCCACCGGGGATCGCGTTGAGCGCGTAGGTGATGTTGGTGCGCGCGTTCTGCAGTTCCCCCAGGAACCGCTGGAATTGAGCCGCGGCGACGCGGGCGGCCACGTCGTTCACGAACCGGGGCTCGCGGAGCAGCGCTTCCAGTAACCCGGCGATGTTCGCGTTGCGTTGCGGGTCGGACGTGTTCGCGTAGTTCAGTTCCAGCGCCCGCTTGTACACCCGCACCGGGGCCGTTCCGGTCTTGACGGCCGCGCTCAGGTGCCCGAGGGCCTTCGTGAGATCGCCCAACCCCTGCTCACACGCCGCGGCGAGCTCCAACACCTCGATGTCGGACTTGTACCCGCCCCCGGGGGCCGCGAACAGCATCTCGACGTGCTGCCGGGCGCTCATGTACTTGCCGTTCTTGACGTACACCTCGACCAACTGCCGGCGCTCGTCCGTGTGGGCCGGGAACGCGCGCAAGAACCCCTCGACGCCGACCGCGACGCGCTCGACGGGCGCCGGTTCCGATTCGGCCCGGCCCTGCTCGAACAGAAGGCTCGCGTATTTTTGGTAAGCCGATTCGTCGCTCGGTCGGAACTTGAGGTACTTCGCGTACAGCGCGATGACCTCGCCGCGCTTCGCGGAATCGCCGCCGATGGCGGCCTCGGCCCGCTCCGCCGCTTCCTTGTAGACGGAAACCTGGCTCTTGATCTGCACGCGGTGAACGGCGAAGACGGCCCCACTCAGTGCGAGAAACACGGCGCAGACGATCAGAAGGCGCTTCCAGTACAGCGTTCGACGCACGGGCATAGTCCTCGGTGGGCGGCCGGAAAAACGA
The DNA here is from genome assembly GCF_017939745.1 of Gemmata palustris. NCBI lineage: Bacteria > Pseudomonadati > Planctomycetota > Planctomycetia > Gemmatales > Gemmataceae > Gemmata > Gemmata palustris. Next base: position 6,880,664 of record NZ_JAGKQQ010000001.1, read on the forward strand.
AGACGGGGCAACAATTGTTGCCCCGTCCAGCGTAGCACACATTAATCGCAACGAAAACCCGGCGCCCGGTCAGACCGCGGCGCGCTTGCGGAACGTGCGGCGCAGGCCGAGAAGCGGCAGCGCGATCAGCCCGAGTGCCAGACCGCCGGGGGCCGGGACCGCGCGGGTCGTCGGGTCCACACGGGCACCGGCCGACCCGGTGAACGTGCTGCTCGGGTCGATCGAGCCGGTCTGGTTCACCGAGATCAGGATCACCTGTTGGATCGCGTAGGGGGTGCTCAGCCCCGACACGTCCGACGACGTGATGCGGGCGTTATTGGGGTCCGACGGCAGCGTATCGGTGGCCACCCCGGTCGGACCGCCGGACGTCGGGCCGTCCGCCAGCGTGCTGGTGCTGCTGGCCGCGATCGCGCCGGGCGCGGTGGGGTCGTAGATGCGGCTGAACGAATCGACCTGGATGCTCCCGCCCGCGAACCCGAGGGCGACGCCGGCACTGTTCTGGAGCATGGCGGGGGCGCCGTTGCTGGTGAACTTGTCGTCGGTGATCGTGATCCGGAGGGTGTGCGGCTGCGACGGATCGAAGTTGCTCGTGAACCCGGCCGTGAAGCTGGTCGAGAGCGAAGCGTTCAGGGTACCCTGGTGGCTGTTCGTCCCGGTCGAGCCGTTCAGGGTGAATTGCCCCGTGGGGCTGGAGTAACTGAAATTCTGGAAGAAGGTCGTCGCCCCGGCCGGGCTGCCGACCGTGTACGCGCTGCTACCCACGACGGTGCTGCTCGCGTTGAGTTCTTCAACGAGAATCTGAACTTCGGCGCTCGACCGGGCGGGAGCGAAGCAGACCACGGCGACGGCCGCTAGTCCCGCGGCGATCCACCGTAACTGACGCTGAAGCATGACGGGTAGCTCCTAACTGGAGACTCAGTGGGCGAAACGAACGGGCTGTATGCACAACGCTCCGATGCCCCACCGGGGTTCGGAACGCAAGACCGAACGGCCCACCCGTTTTGGTGGCGCCCTCGGTCCGTTGGGAATTTAGGGGCGTTCCCGAACAGGCGTGTTGCGCGGATTTCGCAGCCTCTTGCTAAGAAAGCGAGAATGCCCCCATGCTGTCAACCCGATTATACGAAGAACCGCTAATTTACCGTGCAATCTCAATGCCAATTCGACACAGGTCGAACCGGATGAGCGTTTCGAGCGTAAGCACCTTCACCCGCGGAACTTCGCGCGAAGTAGTCGAAAACACAATGTCGACCAAACGAATCCGGCTTCTTGCCAACATTGACTAAGGTAGCGAACAAGTTACACCGCGGTTCCGAATGTTTACACTTCGGCGATTCGCAAGACCCGTCTTGAGCCGAACTCCCAAAAAGTGCTACTCTTCAGCGCCGAGCCCCGGATGGATCCGTTCCGGCTTCCGTTGGAAGACCGATATGAGTGCAATGCGAGAGATCGTGCAATCGCCCTACCGCCCACTGGGAACTACGAGCGTGAGTACGGGCGCCAGCGCCCGCACCCGTGTCGAGGGTCCGTCGGCGGTCAGCGTGGCGAACGTCATCAGCTTCGACGTCGAAGAGCACGACCGGATCGAGGCGGCGGTCGGGCTACCGTGCTCCCCGGAGCTGAAAGCCGACTACGCGGCACGGATGGAATCCTCCACGCGGCGCCTGCTCGATCAGCTCGCCGCGGCGAAGGTCACGGCCACCTTTTACATCGTGGGCGAGATCGCCCGGGCGCACCCGAAACTGGTGCGCGACATCTTCGCGGCCGGGCACGAGGTCGGGTCGCACAGTTGGGACCACCGCCGGATTCACCAGTTCACGCCCGAGAGCTTTCGGGAAGACCTGCGCAAAAGTAAGGACGTCCTCGAACAAACGATCGGCGCCGCGGTGTTCGGTTTCCGCGCCCCGACGTTCAGCTTGATGCGCGAGACGTGGTGGGCGATCGATGCGCTCGCCGAGTGCGGCTTCGAGTACGACAGTTCCATCTTCCCGGTGCGCCACGACCGCTACGGCCTCCCGACCGCGCCGCGCGTGCCGTTCATCGCCCAGGGCCGCGAGCACGAGATCCTCGAACTCCCGCCGCTGACGTACCGGGTCGCCGGGATGAACCTGCCGGTCGCGGGCGGGGGGTACTTCCGCCTGTTCCCGCTCGCGGTGATGCGTGCCGGGTTGCGCCAGGCGGCGCGATCCGAGGTGCCGCAAGTGGGGATGCTGTACTTCCACCCGTGGGAGTTCGACCCCGATCAGCCGAAGCTTCCCCTGGGGCGCCTCGCCCGGTGGCGCACCTATGTTGGAATCGGTCGCACAACGGACCGGCTCGCGCAATTGCTGGGCGAGTTCCGGTTCCGCCGCGCGATCGACGCGGTGCGCGACCTCCGCGCGATCAGCGCGGAACTACCGCGGTTCCAGGTCACCGATTAATAGCGAACCCCGACCTTGCCTCGGCGAACCCTGACTGCAAGGTCGGGGGTAATAGTCAAAGGTTCGCGCCACCCCCGACCTCGTGGTCGGGGTTCACCAACTACTCCGCCTTCTTCTCGTCGCGCCGACGGAACCCGTAGCCCGCGGCCGCGGCCAACCCAATCAGCCCGCCCACGATCGTACCCGGTTCCGGCACGCCGCATGGCGGCGGGCACACCGGCGGTACCACGATCGGCGGCGGACTCACCGGCGGCACCACAATCACCGGCGGCGGGGGCGGGGGTACGAACGGCGGCGGGCTCACCGGCGGAACCACGACCAGCGGCGGCGGGCTGACCGGCGGGATCACGGTGACCGGGGGCGGGCTCGTCCACACGGGCGGAAAGAACGCCTGCGCGGGTGACGACCACACCGTGAACGGCACCGTGGTGAGTGTCACGGTCACCGCGGGGAGCAGTTGCTTCAACTTCTTCTTGAGACGTATGCGCCGAGTTGCCACGATCGCCCTCCTTAGCATCTTCCCCGAGCAGCTTCAGTTTGTGCGGCTTCTAACGCTTACTTCGGTCCGCGCGCCGGCGCCACTTCAGCCATTCCCCCCGTAGTAACTCGGTCCCCGTACCCGCGCCCCCGGTGCCGACAGCGCGGAAGATGCGCAAGACTCCGTCGAAACCGGCGCGCGGGCAAAAGAAGTTGCGCCGGGGCGCCAGCGAAGTTTCGGACGGCGTGGGGATTTGGCCGAATGAATGATGTGACGTGACGCATTCTGGGCGGCAGGATACCGGCCCGGCGAGCGTGTCAGGAGGACCACATCACATGAACCGCATTCTGCTCGGCGGGCTGGGAATCGCGCTGGGCGTGTTTGCACACCCCGCGCTCGCACAGCAACCCGTTCCGACGGGAACGAAAGCACCCACGCGGGCCGCGACGTTGGGGCGCCCGAGTGCGATTCCCGACCCGCAACCCGATTCGGGCATCACTCAAACCGGCTTGTTCCCGAACCGTCCGTCCGGCCAATCGCGGCCCACGACGACTTACGCGCCGGGTAACTTCGGTACGCCCATTCCGGTCATCTCGCAGCCGCCGATGAGTGGCGGGGTGCCGATGAGCGGCATGCCGGTGGTGCAGTCGACCCCGCCCGGCTCGGTCGCGGCCCCGCAATTCGTTCCGGGGGCACCGAGCATCACCGAGTCGCGTGACCCGACCGGGCGCATCCCCAGTGGGGGTGTCGTGGTCCCGTCGGTCGCGCCCGGCGGCTACGACTGTCCGGTGGGGCTGGAAGACCCGTTGTTCACCGGTGCCCCGGAGATTGGCGCGATCGACCGCGTGGCTCGCACTCACAAAGCGTGGGTGTCCGGGGAAGTGCTCCTGTGGTGGAACCGCGGGAGCCAGGTGCCGCCGCTCGTCACCACCAGCTCGCCGCAATTCAACGGCATCATCGGCCAAGGCGACACGCGGGTGCTGCTCGGCGGATCGTTCGGCGACACGTACCACGTCGGCGGGCGCATCGGCGCGGGGTACTGGTTCGGTGACAACGAGTGCCGCGGGATCGACGCCCGCGTGTTCTGGGTTTCACCGACCACCGCGACGTTCTCGGCGAACACCAACCAGTTCCCGCTCCTGGCGCGGCCGTTCTTCAATATCAACGGCACGATCTCGGACCCGAACTTTGCCTTCGGCCAGTCGTCGGAAGTCATCGCGGGGCCAGGGGTCGCAACGGGTAGCGTGACCGCCGCGATGAAGAGCACCGTGTGGGGCGGGGAAATCAACTACCGGCGGTACCTCGCCGGCACCACGGGCGCGCGGCTCGACCTGCTCGCCGGTTACCGCTACCTGGACGTGAGCGAGCAGCTCACCATCACCGAACGGTTCGCGCGCATCCCGGGTTCGGACCCAACCGTCGGTATCCCGGCAATTGCCGGTACCATCACGGACTCGTTCCGCACCGAGAACCAGTTCCACGGTGGTCAGATCGGTGTGACCGGGTCGTTCCAGCGCGGGCGGTGGTCGCTCGATCCGCGTGCGACGGTCGCGTTCGGTACCGTTCACCAAACGGTGGAAATCAACGGCTCCCAGATGCTGACGTTCGCGAACGGCCTGACCACGACCACGCCCGGCGGGTTGCTCGCGGTACCGGGGGCGAACATCGGGCGGTTCAGCCAGGATAAGTTCGCGGTGGTGCCGGAAGTCGGACTGAACATCGGCTGGCAGGCCACGGACCGCATGAAACTGTTCGTCGGCTACAACTTCCTGTACCTGAGCAGCGCGGTGCGCCCGGGCGAGGCGATCGACACCCGCCTCGACGCGGCCCGCGTCCCGAACCTGATCCCGTCGGGCTCCGGGGTGCCGCTGGCGAGCCCGATCCGTCCGCAGCCGCAGTTCAGCACGAGCGGCTACTTCATCCAGGGCATCAGCTTCGGCCTTACGTACCGTTGGTAATTGAATCGCTCTCCTCGGCCCCGGCCTCCCCATCGTGGAAGGCCGGTGCCGGGATCAGTTCTTCCTCACATCTCCTCTGCGACTAACATTTCGCGCGCGCTGCCTCCGCTTCTGGCTAACATCGAGCGTTTACGTTAGCCACTGGGGTAGCCGAAGCGCATCACCCCGGCTTCGCGAGATCGAGGAACACGACAATCGACGGGTTGCCCACGGGCGTGTAGTGCCCCGTGAAAGTGAGTCCACCGGTTTTGCGATCCACGCGGAACACGGTGACGTTGTCCGCGCGCTGGTTGCAGCAGTACAGAAACTGGCCGGTGGGGTCGAAGGTGAAGCTGCGCGGGTAGTTCCCGCGGGTCCATTCGTCGCCGACGTGTGTGAGCGTGCCCTTCTCGCCAACAGAAAAGATGCCGATGCTGTCGTGCAGCCGATTGCCCGCGTAGACGAACCGGCCGTCGGCGGAGACCAGGATCTCGGAGCAGAAGTTGCTGCCCGCGAACTTGGGCGGAAGAGTGGAGATCGTTTGCCGCGAGGTTAGCCCGCCGGTCGCGCCGTCGTAGTCGAACAGCACGATCGTGGAGCCTTCCTCCTGGATGGAGTAGAACCACTTACCGTTGGGGTGGAAATGGAAGTGCCGCGGGCCGTCGCCCGGCGGTAGCGAAACCGCGGGCGGATCGTTCGGTGTTAGCGTGCCCTTCTTCTCGTCGAATTTCCAAACGAAGATCTTGTCCAACCCCAGATCCACGTGCAACACAAAGCGCCCGCTCGGGTCGGCCTCGATCATGTGCGCGTGGGTCCGGTCGTGACCACTAAAGGCGAAGCTCCCGGGTGGGGCGTGGACCGCTTTGGTGGGACCAACCTTACCGGCGTCGATTTTGGTGTCGGTGGCGTCGCCCAGCCGACCGTCTTCGAGGATCGGCAGTACAGCGATCGACCCGCCGAAGTAGTTGGCCACCAGCACGAACTTCCCGGACGGATGGATGCTCACGTAGGTGGGTCCAGCGCCGCCCGAGGTCACCGTGTTGAGCAACTTCAGTTTGCCGTCCGCCCGGTCGATCGCGAACGCGCTGACCGTGCCCACCTTGTCCTTGCCCACGCGGTCGGTTTCGTTGGCCGAATACAGTCGCGTTCCGGCCGCGTTGACGGCCAGGCAACTCGGGCTCGTGCCCATTTCGTGAACGCCGGCCGCAGTTAGCGCCCCGGTGGTGCGGTCCACTTTGAAGATGTGAATGCCGCGCCCGTTCCCGGGCGGCAGATCCACCTGAGTCGGCAACACGTCGCGCAGCGGGGAACTAAACGTCCCCACGTAAGCAAGGAGCGGTTTGTCGGCTTTGTCCGCTTCCGCGCGGAGTGCCCCGCCCATGAGGGGCGCGGACCCTACCAGCGCGACGGAGTTCTTAACGAACGAACGGCGTGAGTGTTCGTGTGAGTTCATGATGGGAACGGCGTGTCGGGATGAAGGCGGGAGCAACTCGATTCGAGGTGCTTATCATCGCCTTTTATGCACGCCCGTCAAGCACACAGGGCTCCCGCCCTGTGCTACGAACGCCGGCCCCTCCGGGGCGGAAAGGCATTGGCCTTCGCTGCCACATTGCAGATGAGATGAAGGCGACCGGGCGGCAGATGGGTTATGGTCTTTCGCCCCGGAGGGGCCGTCTGACGTAGCACAGGGCGGAAGCCCTGTGAAACCTTCTACTGCGATTGGGACCACTCCAGCGTGCGGCGCAGCCCCTCGGCGAACGGCACCGCGGGCGCGTAGCCGAGGTCGGCCCGGATGCGGTCGATCTTCGCGCGCGAGTGCCGCACGTCGCCGGCGCGGGCCGCGCTGTGCGTCGGGACCGCGGTCGTGCCGAGGATCTTGTTCAGTTCCGCGATCAGCATCAGTAAGTTCACGCTCCCGCCGGTACCCACGTTGTAGACGCGCCCGCTCACGCCCGGCGTTTCGGCCGCGAGCATGAGGGCCTTCGCCACGTCCGAAACGTACACGAAGTCGCGCGACTGGAGCCCGTCGCCGTGAATGGTCGGCGTGCGCCCTGCAGCGAGCAGCGCCGCGAAGATCGCGATCACGCCCGAGTACGGGCTGTCCGCGCGCTGGCGCGGACCGAACACGTTGAAGAACCGCAGGCGCACCGTTTCGATGCCGTAAGAGTGCGCGAACGATTCCGCGTACAGCTCCCCCGCGAGCTTCGCCGCCGCGTAGGGCGACAGCGCCATGAGCGGCGTGTTCTCGTCCTGCCCGGCCTCGTCGGAGGCGTTACCGTAAGCGCTCGCGCTCCCCGCGTACACGATGCGCCGGACGCCGGCCTTGCGCGCCTGGTGGAACACGTTCAGCGCGCCCGTTGCGCACGCGGCGTGCGACGCGAGCGGGTCTTCCACGCTCTTCGCCACCGACGCGAGCGCGGCGAGGTGAAACACCACGTCGCACCCGGCCACCGCGCGCTCGACGGCGCCGGCATCGGTGGCGCACCCGCGGATCAGTTCCGGTGCGGGCGCGATGTGCTCGAGGTTGCTGGGGAGCCCCGTTGAGAGATCGTCCAGCACGCGCACCGTGTGCCCCGCGGCCGCGAGCGCTTCTACCAAGTGCGAGCCGATGAACCCCGCCCCGCCGGTCACCAGACACTTTCCCGCCATCGCAAGTTCCCCGTGGGAGAGTTCCGAGTTGGAACGTGGAATTGGGAGTCGCCGCGCGCCCGAAACGAAACAACCCGACCGGGGCACGGTCGGGTGCGGGCGCCGGCCCTCAGTTTAAGATACGATCACGGGCTGAACTTGCTGCCCGGAACGGGCGGGATCGGCGGCAGTTCGCCCGGCTTCTTGGTGCCGGTCTTCGGTTCGGCGTCGCTCCCCTTCGGTTCCGCGCCGGTTCCCTTCGGGTCGATCGGGCGCGGCGGGTTCAGTTCTTCGCCGGTGCGCGGGGGCGTCATGACGGCCGGCTTCGGGGCGTCGCTCACGCCGTGCCCCTGGTACGGGTACGGGCACGCATCGTCCCACTTGCGCCACTGCGTTTGGAAGTACCCGAAGCACGCGCCGGGGGCCAGCGTCACCGGGTACGGCTTCTTGTTCTTGTTCGGGAAGAGGATCGATTTCCCGCACGTGGAACAGCTCCCCTTCGGGGTGCCGTGCTGACAGGTCTCACAGCCGGGCGCCCCGATCGTAACCGGCGCACCCACGGTGACCGGCACGGGCGCCGTCACGTCCGCGGCCCGCGCCGACGAACCGGCCCACGCGAACACCGCCACGGCCACGATCCTTGTGGCGAGCCGGGCGAAACACGAGCGAATACTCATACCGAGACTCCTTTCACGGTTGAGACAGAATCCGTTCAAACGAACCGCGTTGGTCGGGCGCCTCTGGCGCCGGCCCCGCGGTTCCCGTTTTCATTCACCGGCGGAACGAGCCCACCGCCGCACCGACGCCGAGGGCGGTGCCCCCGACCGAACCGAGCGCGCTGCGCGGCCGGGCCGAGTTGCCCACGGTCGGGCCGACGCCCCCACCAGCAAAGGTGCCGCCGCTACCGCCGCCGTAGCCCAGAACGCCGCGCCCGTTCGCGATCCCGTTCTGGTACCAGTGGCCGTAATTGCCCGAGTTCCCGCCGTACCAGTGCCCGAGGTTGTTGAACGACCCCACAACACCCGTGGGGGGCAGTTGCGCATCAGCGGAGTATGCGCCGCCGGTGAACCCCTGGGGCGACAGGGTTTGCCCCGGGAACGCGAACCCCGGCACTTGGGGGCCGTTCGGGTTCACGACCGGCTGGTTCTGCCCCAAGAACCCTTGCCCCGGGGTCGCCAGTACCGGCCGCCCGCCCCCGAAGATGCTCTGGAACTGAGTGTTCCGCGGGCGAACGGGCACCTGCGGTTGCGCCCCCACTGGATCGAGCGCCCCGAACCCCATAACGGCGACGGCGGCGATAATCGCGGACACTCGGAACGACATGCTGCGACTCCTTCAGAAGTAGGGCGTGCGGCGGACCCGACCGTTCAGTTTAACACGACCGACTTCCGGTTGCCGCAAACGACATCGGCGGTGCGGAACGCGCCGAAGCAGGCGCCGCACCGCCGATGTCACTGTTCCTCCCGGCAACAGCCGGTGCGACCAGAAGAACCGGCGGAAGGCGTCGATCCCTCAAGTTGAGCCGCTAATTGCAAAGTCGAAAGTCGTGCAGAAATGCCGTCGAAAGTCGTAAGGTCGAAAGTCATAAGGTCGAAGACTCGCTTGGTTGCGGTCTTCGACCTTATGACTTTCGACCTTACGACTTTCGACTGAGATCCCGTTTTAAGGGATGATCGGGGCCACGATCCCGACGTTGCCGTTGTTGCCGTTGTTGCGGAACTGGTTATTCACGCTCCCGGCAAGTAGCGCCACGCCGAGCGTGCGCTGGACCGGCGACAGGAGCCGGGCGAGGTACGTGTCGAACTTGCTCAGCGGCTGCGACAGGATGTAGATCCGGTCGGACGGCAGGATCTGGTAGTTCGTCTTCACCTGGCCCTTGCGGGTGATGCCGCACCAGTCCACGGGCAGGATCTGGTCGTTGCCGGCTTCGGTCGGGGCCGGGCGCGCCACCCAGATGTGCTTGCTCGACACCGCCGACAGCCCGCCGATGAGCGACACCGCGTCGAGCACCGTCTCGTTGCCGGTGTGCGGCAAGCGCGTCACCTGTTCGCCGTTGCCCGCGAAGTCGGTGATGACGTAGTAGAACTTGCTGTTGTACGAGTACACGTCCACGGACACCTCGGGGCGCACGAGGTACTTCGACAGGTGCGCTTCGATGGCCTGCTTCACCTGCGCGAGGCTCAGCCCCGCGACGTACACGCTCCCGTACCCGCCGAGCCCCACCGTGCCGTCGGGCCGAACGATGTGCTGGCCGCTGATCTGCTGGACCCCGCGCGACTGCGCCAGCGACACGGTGACGTTGGCGTTCTTTGCGTGGACGCGCACCTTCGCTTCGATGATCTTCTGGGCCTCGTCGGTCGTCATGTCCGTGACCCGAATCGACCCGCCGTAGCGCGGCCCCAGGTTAATGGTCCCGTCCGGGTCCACCGGGTACAGCCCCGCGAGCTTGTTCTGGTCGAAATCGTTCTCCGCGCTCAGGTAGAGCACGTCGAGCGGCTCCAACCGGTACGGCGGGAGCGGGATCACCCGGATCGCATCAATTTGGAGCACATCGGGCGTCTCCACGATGTACGGCGGCAGGCTGACCTTGTTCAGCTCTTTGGGGACCGGAACGTCGGGGATGGTGCAACAGTTAAATTTCGGCGGTTTGCAGCAGTCCCGTTCCGCCTTGAAATCGTGGACCGACCGGCAACCGGCGCCGCCGAACAGTCCGGCGACCGCGACCAACGCCACCCACGCTTTCCAGATGCGCCGGTGTGCCATGACTTCACTCCTTATCCCGAGTTCGGGGATTACGCGAACAGTGTGGATGGCCGGGAATACTCCGGTCCCCCGGTCCGCCCATGCTTGCCTGTTTAATCGGCGTCCCCGGTTTCTCGGTCCAATAAAAACTTTCCCTCCCATCCGTGCCTTCCGACCCTACCCGTCCTAACTCCACCTTTAACTCTTCCTCGGCCGGTGCAAATCTTCTCGCCCGCCTTGACAGGTGGCCTTTCCTATCCTGGGTTGCAGAGATTACACTGGGACGGACCAAACGAAAGTGTCGTAAATTCCGGCAACGTGGTGTCGGGCGCCGGTAATGCCTACTCGGTGCGTTCCGGTGTGACCGGTACGGGCCACAATTGCGGCCCGCAACCCGGTTCGCCACTAAAGCCGGAACTCCAACGATATCAGTAGTTTGCGATCGAGCGAAGAAGAAGCATTCGTTGCCGCCGGACCGTCCGGCGCGCAGCGTGCTAAGGTTTTTAACGGGGTTGAATTTGCGGGCCGTACCGTATGGCCCGAAAAACCGACCCTGGTCCCGGCTCCGGGCTTGCCCCGAGCCTGTCCGCACGCGGTCCGCACGCACGCGAACCGCTCCGAGCCTCAACGCCGGAGACCCCCACGATGGCCCGTCCGATCGCCGGTGACCCGCCCACGAACCAGCCGCAGTACCAACCCCAATCGAACGGGGCACCGGTTCCGGTCGCGCTCTCGCCGTTCAACTACACCAACCAGCCCAATATCCCGGGTCCGGCCGTGGCGTCCACGCCCACGCCCGTCGGGTTGCTGAACGCGTTCCGCCGGCGGTGGGTGCTGGGCACGTTCATCGCCGGGCTCGTCGCGGCCGCGGTCGTGGTCGGGGTCTGGCTCGTGATGCCCGCGGGCAAGCACCAGGTTCGCGCCCTCGTGCAGCTCCAGCCCAAGCAGGTGGAGTTCGTCAACAAGACCCAGGAAGACTTCGAGGCGTACCGGCGCCACCAGATGTTCCTGCTGAAGACGCGCGACGTGCTCACCCGCGTGCTCGCGGACCCGGCCGTTTCGAGCCTCGACACCGTCAAGCAGTCCGAAGACCCGGTCGCGGTGCTCGAAGACGCGCTGCGGGTTACAGTTGCGGCGCCGGAGATCCTCGAGGTCACGCTTACGGGTAACAACATCGAAGACATGAAGGTGATTCTCGATCACCTCATCAAGCGGTACGTGGACGACGCGACTTCTATCGATCGCAAACTCCGCGACGACACCACTGCGAACCTGGAGAAGCTGCGCGCGAGCGTCCAACTCGAGATCGACCTGCAAGAGAAGAACATCGAGCTGATCGGCCGGAACAACGGCACCACGGGGGCCGAAGCCACGAACACCGCCCTCGCGCTGCTCCAGAAGCGCCACATCGAGGCCGAGGGGCTGTTCGTCGTCGCCGGGCGCGAGATCGAGAAGGCCGAGTCCGAGCGAAAGGTAGTGCTGAAACAGTTGGACGAAAAGGACCAGAAGTCCCCACCGGACCCGGTGATCGTTGCCCAACTTGTGGCTGCGGACCCGCGGGTCGGCGCGGCGAAGAAGGCCCACACCGCCCGCAAAGAGTTCCTGGAGAAAGAAGCGGCGAAGGCCACCAACCCGGACAGCGACGACGGGATCGTGAAGCTGCGTTCCGAGGTCAAGAAGCTCGAAACCGAAGTGAAGGACGCCGAAAAGCAGGCCGCGACCGAGTCCCTCGCGGTCGCCCAAGCGATCGACAGCGCGAAGCGGCAGAAGCGCGTCGAAGAACTGTCCTTCACGATCGATGTCAAGAAAGAGGAGCGCGAGCGGTACCGGCAGGAGCGCGACGGGCTGCAAAAGGTGATCGCGAGCACCGCCTCGGGCGGGCTGAACATCGAGGCGATGCGCAAGTCGCTCCAGCCGCAGCGCGAGATGTACGACAAGATCCAGTCGCAGCTCATTCAGATGCGGGTCGCGGCCCAGCAGGGCGGGCGCGTCAGCTCGCGCGGCGACGCCGAGAAGATCCCGAACAACAACCAGAACAAGAAGGTGGCGCTGGCCTCGGCGGGCGGGTTCGTCTCGTTCTTCGGTGTGATCCTGCTCGTCTCGTTCCTCGAGTGGCGCTCGCGCCGCGTGGACAGCGTCGACCAGGTGGTGAACGAGCTCGGGATGCGGGTCATCGGTACCGTGCCCGCGTTCCCGAACCGGGCGAGCCTCCAGGCCGCGACCGAGGCCGGCGGCGCGAACTGGCGCTTCGTCCTCAACGAGTCCATCAACTCCACCCGCACCATGCTCCTTCACACCGCGAAGGCCCAGGCGATGCAGGTGGTGATGGTGACCAGCGCGACCCAGGGCGAGGGCAAGACCTCGCTGGCGAGCCAACTGGCCACCAGCATGGCGACCGCCGGGATGCGCACGTTGATCGTGGACTGCGACTTGCGGAACCCGTCCATCATGAAGCTGTTCGAGCTCCCGCTCACGCCGGGCGTGTCCGAAGTGCTTCGTCAGGAAGTGGACGTGAGCGACGCCGTGCAAGCGACCGCCGTGCCGAACCTGTGGATCATTCCCGCTGGCCAGTGCTCGAACGCGACAATTGCCGCACTCGCGCAAGGGCACCCGCTCGAAACGTTGTTCAACCGGCTCCGCGGGCAGTTTGACTTCGTGATCGTCGATAGCTGCCCGGTGCTCCCGGTCGCCGACGCGCTCCTGATCGCGCAACACGTGGACGGAGTTGTGTTTTCGATCATGCAGGACATCAGCCAGTTGCCAAAAGTTATCACCGCGTCGGAGAAGTTAACGCAACTGAACATCCTGTTGGTCGGGGCCGTGGTGAACGGCATCAAACAGGACGTGTACTCCTACGGCTACAACTACGTGAAGCAGTTACCCGCGTAACTTCTACACGGCTGGTGGGTTTGTAGGGTGGGGTCGGCGCCCGGCGCAGGCCCACCGAGATTGTGTGAAGAAAGACGCACCGGCAAGAATGCTCGTGCCGCAAAGCGGACCACAAAACGGCGTAAAGTTAGTGCCCGTATGAGTATCCACCCCCATCAAACCGCGACCGCCCGATCGCCCGGTGTTTCCGGGCGCTCGGCGATTCGTAAAGGGTTGGTGATCGCTCTGGCCGTGGCCGGGCTCGCCGGGGCCGCGGTGGTCGAGGGAACGCGGTCGAATCGGTGGGGGCCGTCCGAGGACGTGCGCGCCGCCGCCGCGAAGTTCGACGGCGTCCCCGCGACCTTCGGGGACTGGACGAGTACGGACGCCCCGATGTCGGAAAAGGTGCTGAAAGTCGCCGAAGCCGCCGGTCACGTGTCAAGAATTTATAAACACAGAAAGACCGGGGCCGAATTCGCCGTACTGCTTTTGTGCGGTCCTAGCGGTCCTATCGGTGCTCACACACCTGACGTGTGTTACGCCGGTAGCGGGTTCACAATGAGCGGCGAACCGCAGAAAAAAGCAGTCGCCCTACCAGATCAGTCCCCCGCGACCTACTGGTCGGTCCGGTTCGATAAGATAACCCCACCATCCGAGTCGCTCCGAGTTTGTTGGATGTGGGGAATAGGTGGAGATTGGGAAGCTTCCTCAAATGCCCGGTTCGGATGGCGTGGTGCGCTATACAAAATGTACGTCACCCGAAACGGACCCGACCCGACTGCTGACCGCGACCCGATTCACGAGTTCCTGACGGACTTTTTGCCCGAAGTGAAGAAGGCGCTGGCCCCACAACCGGCCGAATCGAAATAAGACCCGCTGCCTCGCCCGTAAAGCGAGCGGGAAAACCAGAAAATTCTACCGCCCCCGAAGCCGGAGAACGGACTCCATATGAGCGCTGTGCCGACGTACCCGCCGACACTGCCGACCCCTGCCCCGGCGCCCAAACGCGAACCGTGGCCGGAGATCGACCGCCTCCCCGCGGACGCGGTCGTCGAGATCCCAGTAAACCTGGGCTGGTACGCGGCGGCGAAGACCGTGTTCGACTACGCCGTGGCACTCGCGCTGCTCCCGCTGGCGCTCGTTCTTATGGCGTTCGCTGCGATCGCCGTCAAGATTACGTCGCCCGGCCCGGTGTTTTACACGCAGACGCGCGTGGGGCTGAACGGGCGCAAGTACAAGATCATCAAGATCCGCTCCATGCGGCTCAACTGCGAGTCCGTGTCCGGCATCCAGTGGTCGCAAAAGGGCGATTCGCGCATTACCCGTGTGGGCCAGATCATGCGCGTCACACACATCGACGAGCTGCCGCAATTGTTTAACGTGCTGCTCGGGCACATGAGTTTGGTCGGCCCGCGCCCGGAGCGGCCCGAAGTGATCCAGGCGAAGGGCCTGAACCAACTCGTCCCCGGTTACCGCCACCGGCTCCGCGTGAAGCCCGGTGTGACCGGCCTCGCACAGTGCCAGTTGCCGGCCGACAGCGACGTGACCAGCGTGCGCTACAAGGTCGTGTACGACCTCTACTACGTCGGCAACCAGAGCCTCTTGCTCGACATCCGGCTGATCGTGGCCACACTGTTCAAGGCGGTGGCGGCCGGTCCGAACACCCTCCGCCGCGTGTTCTTCCTCCCGGACCGGCACGATGTTGCCGACGGGTTCCTCGCCAACATCGTGCCGGTGCCCGACGACAGCGAGACCGTGCCCGCCCTTCAACCCGCTTGATGAGCCGTTCTCCACAAGAGCCCGCCCCGCGGGTTCTTTACCTCACGCACCGCGTCCCGTACCCGCCGGACAAGGGCGACCGCATTCGCACTTACCACCTGCTCCGGCAGATGGTCAAGCGCGGGCGCGTGTGGCTCGGGTGCCTCGCGGACGAACCGGTCCCGCCGGAGTCCCTCGCAGCGCTGAACGAATTGTGCGAGCGGGTCGCAGTGGTTCCCGTCGGCGGCTCGTCGCGCTGGGGCCGGGCCGCGTGGAGCCTCGCTACCGGCATGAGCCTCTCGGAAGGGCTGTTCGCATCGAACGGGTTGGCCCGCGTTCTCAAAGAATGGGCGGCGGAAGCGAAGTTCGATGCGGTCGTCGCGTCGTCGTCCGCGCTCGTGCCGTATTTGCGTGCCCCGGCCCTTGCGGGCACACCCGCGGTCGTCGACCTGATTGACGTGGACAGCCAGAAGTGGCTCGACTTCGCCGCCGCGAGTCGCGCACCCAAAAAATGGCTGTACCGGCTCGAAGCGGCCCGCGTGCGGAAGATCGAGCGCGCGCTCGCGGGTTCGGTCCGGGCCGCGAGCGTCGTGAGCCGGGCGGAAGCGGACGTTTACGATTCGTTTACGCGCGCCGGAGCCGCGACCGTCGCGACCAACGGGGTCGATTTGGATTATTTCGCGCCGGTCGCGCCAGTGACGGGCGAAACGCAACTGGCCTGCGCGTTCGTCGGTGCCCTCGACTACATGCCGAACGAGGACGCCGCGATCTGGTTCGCCCGCGACATCTGGCCCGCGATCCGCGCGAAGTTCCCCGCCGCGGAGTTCCGCATTATCGGGCGCAAACCGACGCCCGCCGTGCAAGCGCTCGCCGTGCTGCCCGGTATTCGTCTCATCGGACAGGTGCCCGATGTGAGGCCGTTCGTGGCGTCGGCCGCGGTCGTGGTCGTCCCGCTCCGGCTCGCACGCGGCGTCCAGAATAAGGTGCTGGAAGCGATGGCGATGGCGAAAGCGGTCGTCGCCGCTCCGCCCGCCCTGGCCGCACTGGGCACGGAGAGCGGGATTCATCTGCTCTCGGCCTCGACCCCGGAAGAGTGGGTGAACACGGTTTCCGCGCTGTTCACGGACGCAGGCTTGCGTCACAAATTATCGGGTGCGGCCCGGCAATTCGTCGAGCGGCACCACCACTGGGAGCAGTGCTTACGCCCGCTGCTCGACGCGATCTTCCCGAACCCGGTTCTGCACACCTGATTACGCCCGCGCCACTCTTCCCGCGCGGGCCGTTCTCGACCTACACTTACCTTAACGACCCCGCCGTGGATACCGCCGGCTCCCTCACTCACCCGTTCGCCCTGTTGTCCGATTCACTGGAAATCGAACGAGGCACTGCGTCGTCTACCGTTCCGGTGGTCCTGGATGCGCGCGTCGTGACCGGCGCCGGCGGGGGGCCGGAAAAAACCATCCTGAACTCGCCGCGCTTCCTGGAGCCGCTCGGGTACCGGATGGTGTGCGCTTACATGCACCCGCCCGGCGACCCGGGTTTCGAGGTGCTCGCGCACCGGGCCGCGACGTGCGGCGCGCCGCTCGTTTCCATCCCGGACCGCGGCGCGTGGGACTGGCGCGTGATTACGGAAACCCTCGCGGTGTGCCGGCGCGAGAACGTAACCGTTTGGCACGGCCACGATTACAAGACGAACGCGCTCGGGCTGTTACTCAAGCGCCTGTGGCCGATGCGGTTGGTGACGACGGTTCACGGGTGGGTCCGGCACACCCGCCGCACGCCGCTGTACTACCGCATCGACCAGCTCTGCCTCCCGTACTACGAGCGCGTCATCTGCGTGTCGGACGACCTTCTGGATGCGTGCCTCGCGGCCGGCGTACCGGCCAAAAACTGTGTGCTCCTGGAAAACGGTATCGACACGGCGGAGTATTCGCGCCTACAAACTTTGGCGGGCGCGAGGGCCGCATTGGATTTACCCACGAGCGGGTCCGTCGTCGGCGCGGTGGGGCGGTTGTCCCCCGAGAAGGGGTTCGACGTTCTGATCCGCGCTATTGGCGCACTCGTCGCGCAAGGGCGGGACGTTCGGCTCGTCATCGTCGGTGAGGGCGACGAGCGCGCGAAGCTCGAGCGCCTGGTTCGCGAATTGGGCCTGGGCGAGCGCGTGCGGCTCGCGGGCTGGCAGGCGGACGTGCGGGGGTATTTCGAGGCGATGGACGTGTTCGCGCTGAGCAGTTTGCGCGAGGGCCTTCCGAACGTGGTACTCGAAGCCATGGCGCTCGGCGTGCCGGTCGTCTCGACGCGAGTAAACGGCGTCCCGCGCTTGATCCAGGACGGGCAGAACGGGGCGCTGGTCGATCCGGGCGACCTGAACGGGCTGACGACCGCCCTCGCCGGGGTGCTCACGAACGACGCACGGCGGGAACTGTTTCGCACCGCGGGGCGTCGAACCGTTGAGACGCGATACAACTTCGCGACGCGGATGCAGCGCCTCAAGCGCCTCTACGACGAACTGCTGGCGAAGTGAGCGCGCAACGAGCGAGCCGCGCTCACAAGGGAACGCGGCGGCGCCTGTGTGCGGGAGCGCGACCACGGAGAGCGTGGTGCGGCTCGCCGCGGCAAAACAAACAATACCGCGCCACGGATTAACGCGGACGAGGGCACGATCCGGACAGCGGCAAGAGGAAATTGGTCAGAATTAAGAGCACGCGAGACACAAAAGAGAGCCGTTAATCGAACGGATTTTAGACGCGACCGCGGTCAATTATCCGTTTTATCTCGTGTACGATCTTGCGTTATGTTTCTCCGGTATCAATCGGTACTCTCCTGTGTTGATCCGCGGCAGACGTTCGACCCTCGGAACCCGTAATGCATCGCCTCATGTCGCCCACGCCCCCGCCGCCGCTCGTCACGGTCGCCCACCCGCGCGCCGCGATCGCCGGGCGGATCGCGGACCTCGCCGCGTTCGTGCGGCACTCGGCCGCGGACGTCCCGCTCAGTAAGCACCCGCTCTGGCTCGACGTGCTGCGCGCCGGGCTGGGGCACGAGGTCTACGCGCTCGAAACCACCGCCAGCGGGCGCACCGTCGGGTTCCTGCCGCTCGCGTGCGTCAGCTCGGCGCTCTTCGGCCGGTTCCTCGTCAGCCTGCCGTACCTGAACACGAACGGCGTCGTCGCGTGCTCCGCGGACGTGCAGGCCGAACTCGTCACGCGCGCCGCGGCGCTCGCCGAGGAGCTCAACGTCCGCTACCTCGAGTTGCGGCACGAGGCCCCGATCGCGCACCCGGCGCTGAACGCATCGCTGACCAGTAAGGTCCACATGCGGCTGCCGCTGCCCGAAGCGCCCGATCAACTGTGGAAGGGCTTCAGCCCCAAGGTGCGCAACCAGATCCGCAAGGGCGAGAAGGGCGGCTTCTCGGTGCAGTGGGGCGGCGCGGAGTGCCTCGACGGGTTCCACGACGTTTTGTGCGCGAACATGCGCGATCTCGGCTCGCCCGTGTACGGTAAAGAGTTGTTCCGCGCGATCCTGAGCACGTTCCCCGGCGACGCGGAAATCTGCTTGCTGCGCACCGGCGAGCGCCCCGTGGCCGCGGCGCTCCTCCTGCACGGCTGGGGCGTCACCGAGGTGCCGACGGCCTCGGCGCTGAAAGAGCAGAACCCCAGCAACGTGAACATGCTCATGTACCACCACCTGCTCCAGCGCGCGGTGGAGCGCGGCCAGCGGGTGTTCGACTTCGGGCGCTCGACCGCCGGGAGCAGCACGTTCAAGTTCAAGAAACAGTGGGGGGCCGTGCCGCACCCGGCCGCGTGGCAGTACAGCGTGCTCCAGGGCGAAGTCGGCGACATGCGCCCGGACAACCCGCGGTACCAGCAGGTCATCCGGCTGTGGCAGCGGTTACCCGTCGCCCTCACGCGCCTCGTCGGTCCGCTGATCGTTCGCGGGATTCCGTGATTGATAAAGAATGCACAGGGCTTCCGCCCTGTACGCTTGAACCGTGTGCAGCGCTTTCTCTGTCGCGCGAAATTGCCCTTGCTACGTCTCGACATTCGGCTCCCGCCGCAAGGGGCCGCTCTGGTTAGTCGGTTTTTCCAGCATCTTCGTGCGGCCCGGTTGCCTCGACCCCGTTTGTAAACTTTGGTTTAGTGTGGGAGCGCGGCCGAAACTTTTCGCATCAATCGACAGAAATCGGTTGCGCGAGCGGTAGATGCTGTATCGGCTCTCCATTCGGATGCGTGCGCGGCGCGCGGTCCCGGTTCGAGTTGATAACGGTTCTGTGCGCGCACTCCCGCACGAACCCGTCGTCGGCTCGAAACGCGGCGCGCGTCGCGCACCTCCGACATCGCCCCGGTCGCCGCGTACCCTCGTGGGCACGCGGCGCCGCGCAGGGATCGTTTGCGGAGCTTCGCCAACATGGGTTCTTCCCGCCGGCTCGTCATCGTCGCCCAGGACCAGCGCCTCGCCGCCGCGGTGCAGGGGCACCTTCAGCGGGCCATCCAGGTCACCGCCCCCGTCGTCCGATACGAAGACGTCCCGAACCTGCTCGCGCCCGAAACGGACGGCGACCTGCTCCTGCTCGCCTCCGACCCGGCCGACGTGTCGGCCCTCGAAACGGTCGTGCGCGAAACGAAGGTCCAGCACCTCCCGCCCGGGCTGTCCGTTGTCGAGACCGACGTCGTCCGGGCGAGCGGCAAACTCGACCCGCTGAACCCGTACATCGCCGAGCGGTTCGTGTGGCCGCACCACCCGCGCGAGCTGACCGCGTGGGCGCACCGCGCGCTCGCCCCGGGCGCCCCGTTCGCCGACCCCGCGACCGAGAGCGTCGCCGAGACGATCCGGCGCCGGCTCATCAACCACACGCCCTCGCTGACCGCGCTGGTCGAGCAACTGTGCATCGCCGCCGCGCACGAGGTCACGGTGCTCATCGAGGGCGAGACCGGCACGGGCAAGACGTTCCTCGCGAAGCTGGTTCACGACTGCTCCGCGCGGCGCGCGAACCGGTTCCTCGTGGTCTCGTGCGGCACGCTCTCGGGCAACCTGATCGCCAGCGAGTTCTTCGGCCACGCGAAGGGCGCGTTCACCAGTGCCGACGCCGTGAAGGTCGGCAAGTTCGCCGCGGCCGGCGAGGGGACGATCCTGCTCGACGAGATCGACACCCTCGGGCTGGAGCACCAAGCGAACCTGCTGCGGGTGATCGAGACCGGCGAGTTCGAGCCGGTGGGCAGCAACGAGACGCACCTGTGCAAGGCCCGCATCGTGGCCGCGACGAACTGGAACCTCGCGGACGCCGTCGAGCGCGGCACGTTCCGCCGCGACCTCTACTACCGGCTCCACGTGCTCAGCTTCAACCTGCCGGCGCTGCGCTACCGCCCGGAAGACATCGGCCCGCTCGTGCGCGGGATGGTCGCGAAGTACGGTACGAAGTACGGCAAGCGGCTGTTCAGCGTGTGCCCGGAAGCGCTCCGCGCCCTGGAAGCGTTCCCGTGGCCGGGGAACATCCGCCAACTGGAAAACGTCGTCCAACAGGCCGTGCTGACGAGCGCCGGGAACGAACTCAAGATGCACCACCTGTCGCCCCAGGTGCTCAGCCGTTCGGACGCGCCGACGGTGATGCTCCCGCTCGCGGGCGGGTTCGACGGCACGCTGAAACAGACGCGCGAGGCGACCGAGCGCGCGAACATCCTGCGGGCGCTGGAGAAGGCGAACCAGAGCCGCACCCGGGCCGCGCAGATGCTCGGTGTGAGTCGCGTGACGCTCTACAAGAAGATGCGCGCGTACAACCTCTTAAAGGGCAAAGACACCCCCGTCACCTTCCCGTTCGACGGATTCAATCAGCGGGCCGGCAACGCTTAGGATCACGGACGGAGTTCGCGCGTGTGCAGAAGGTGAAGTCCTCTCGGCTCATGCGCGAATCCCGTGCCCGGCGCGCTGAATTCGCCCCTAGATCCGTTGCAACCCGCACCTTTGCCCGATAACATTCCACCTCTCCGCCGTCCGTGACCGCCCAGAGCCGATCCCGGAACCGCGCCATGTCTGAAACCGAACTGCACTACATCTGCCAACCGACGGGCCTGCGCCCGGTCGCCCACACGATCGAGTTCCTCACGACGCCAGAGTTCCTCGCCGACGAACCGGCGTGCAAGCGGTTGTGGGAACTCGTTGAAACGCAGTTCCGCACGCGCAGCAAATTCCTCGCGGTGTGGAGCGGGGTCCGGTTCGTCGCGGTCCACCGCAACGCCGACGACCGCGCCGACGGGTTCTTGCTCGTGAACGCGCCGGTGAACTGGCAGATCGATTACGTGGTGGTCGGCCCCGAGGCACGCGGGCAGGGCATCGCGTCCGCACTCGTGACCGAAACGGCCAATCAAGCGTTCCTGCGGGGCGCGCCCTACGTGATGCTCACCAGCAAAGCGAGCCTGCGCCCCCTCTACGAAACGTGCGGGTTCATCCCCATCGAAGACCCCAACTCCGAAATCGCGAACCTGGCAGACGGTTCGGTCGGCGGTTAGTTTCGCGGGTAACGCGAGCGGGCTCGACGAGCCGTGACCGCGAGGGAGCCGGGCTTCGGCACCCGATGTGTGCGGGCTCGTGCCGCCGAGCGCGCGTTGCGCCTCCCGCTCCCTCGCGGCTCGTTCCGAGGAAGCAAAAACCGGATTCGCGCCGCGGCGCATTGGTCTTCCCCTCTGTTCCCCTCAATCACTACACTCTTTCCCTCCAGCAGAAGGGGTTACACCAATGTGCGGCATCGTCGGATTCACCGGGCGTCGGGAAGCGTCGCCGATTTTGCTCGAGGGCCTGCGCCGATTGGAGTACCGCGGGTACGACAGTGCGGGACTCGTGACGAGCACGGGGAGCCAACTGCACTTGCGCAAGAAGGCCGGGCGCCTCGCCGAACTCGGCAAGCTCGTCGCCGCGCAACCGGCCCCGGGGTGCCACGGGATCAGCCACACGCGCTGGGCCACCCACGGCGGCGCCACCGACCACAACTCCCACCCGCACCTGAACGAAACGAACGACATCGCGCTCGTTCACAACGGCGTGATCGAGAACTTCGCCGCGCTGAAGCACCAGCTCCGAACCTCGGGCGTGCAGTTCCGCTCGGACACCGACACCGAAGTGCTCGCGCACCTCATCAGCCACTACTATCACGGCGACCTCGTGACCGCGGTGCGGCAGGCGCTCGCGCTGGTGAAGGGCACCTACGGCATCGCGGTGATGGCGAAGGCGGAACCCGGGCTCATCGTCGGCGCGCGGTTGGGTAGCCCGCTCGTCGTCGGGGTCGGCGAGGACGGCACCTACCTCGCCAGCGACGCGAACGCACTGGCCGGGTTCGCGGACAAGGTGGTGTACCTCACCGACCGGCAGATTTGCTCCCTCACCGAAACCGATTGGGAGATCCGCGACCAGGATCTGTCTCCGGTGTCCGTGTCCGTTAGTGACATCAAGAGCTTCCTGGGCGACGGCGATGCGGAGAAGGGCGCCTTCCCGCACTTCATGCTGAAGGAGATTTACGAGCAGCCCGAAACGCTCGCCAACGCGATGCGCGGGCGCCTCGACTCCGACAACGCCACCGCGCACTTCGGCGGCCTGAACCTGGGCGCCCAACAGCTCCGGCAAATCGACCGCGTGGTGATGACCGCGTGCGGCACGAGCTACCACGCCGCACTTGTCGGCGAGTACCTGTTTGAAGAGTTCGCGCGCGTGCCGGTGGAGGTCGAGTACGCGAGCGAGTTGCGGTACCGGAACCCGCCGATGGACCGCAACACGGTCGTGCTCGCGCTCACGCAAAGCGGCGAAACGGCCGACACGCTGGCCGCGCTCCGGGAGAGCAAGCGCATGGGCCACACCACGCTGGCCATCTGCAACGCGGTCGGCAGTTCCATCGCACGCGAGACCGATGGCGGGGTGTACCTGCACGCGGGGCCGGAAATCGGTGTCGCGAGCACCAAGGCGTTCACCTCGCAAGTGGCCGTGCTCGCGATGCTGGCCCTGTACCTGGGGCGCACCCGGCACCTGTCGAGCACCCAGGGCCAGCGCATCATCGCCGAGCTGCAAGCACTGCCGGACGTGATCCGCAAGACCCTGGAGTGCCACGACCAGGTGAAGCGCGTCGCGGCCAAGTACGCGGACGCGAAGAACGTGCTGTACCTCGGCCGCCAGTACCTGTACCCGGTGGCCCTGGAGGGCGCGCTGAAGCTCAAGGAGATCAGCTACATCCACGCCGAGGGGTACCCGGCCGCGGAGATGAAGCACGGCCCCATCGCGCTGGTGGACGAGAGCACCCCGAGCGTGTTCCTGGTCCCGCGCGGCAACGTGTTCGACAAGGTCATGTCCAACATGCAGGAGATCAAGGCGCGCGGGGGGCCGGTGATCGCGATCGCGAGCCCCGGGGACCACGAGGTGGCGGCCGTGGCCGACGACGTGATCGAGATCCCGGACGTGCCCGAGTACCTCCAGCCCATCGTCACCGCGATCCCGCTCCAGCTCCTCGCCTACGAGATCGCGCTCTTGTGCGGGTGCGACGTGGATAAGCCCCGCAACCTCGCCAAGAGCGTCACCGTCGAGTGACCCGACCGAGCTGGCGCAAGTGCCCGGGCCGGCTCAAATACCGCAGATTACTAAATGGCCGAAAGTACACAAGCGCGGTCGATTTGCGAACGGCCGCCGGGTACATTTTCCGAACGAAGTTGATCGTGGGGCGCCAACCACGACCCACGCAACCCGGACGGCCGGGGAACTCTGACCCGGTCATCCGTAAATGCAGACAACTCTCGTCGCGCCGCCGGTCACCGGCACGCTCCGCCCGTTTTGGTACCGCGCCACGCGCGTCGCACTCGCGCTGTGCCCGCTGATCGCGGTCCACCTCGCGCTCGTCGCGATCCCGTTCGTCGAGTTCACCGTCTGGTCGGTCGTGGCCATCTTTGTCGTCACCCGGATCACCGGGCTGGGGATCACCGCCGGGTTCCACCGCTACTTCTCGCACCGCTCGTTCAAGACCTCGCGCGGGGTCCAGTTCCTGCTCGCGGCCGCGGGCTGCACCGCGCTCCAGAAGGGGCCGCTGTGGTGGGTCGTCCACCACCGGCTCCACCACAAGCACTCGGACACGCCCGCCGACCCGCACTCGCCGGTCGTGGACGGGTTCTTTCACGGGCACGTCGGGTGGCTGTTCACGCGCGACCTGATGAAGCCGGACGAGCGCACCGTTCGCGACCTCGCGAAGTACCCGGAACTGGTCTGGCTGGACCGGCTGTGGATGGTCCCGGGCGCACTGCTGGCCGCGGCGTGCTTCGCGGTACTGGGGTGGAACGGGCTGATCTACGGGTTCTGCTTGAGTGTGGTGCTGGTGTTCCAGGTCACGTTCGCGGTGAACTCGATCGGCCACCTGTTCGGCCGCCAGCGGTTCGACACGGGCGAGGGGAGCCGGAACAATCTGGTGCTCGGCTACCTCGCGATGGGCGACGGGTGGCACAACAACCACCACCGGGCACCGTACTCCGCGCGGCACGGGTTCGCGTGGTACGAGTTCGACATGTGCTACCGGTTCATTCGGCTACTCGCGCGGCTGGGGTTGGTATGGGACGTGAAGGAACCGCCGGCGGAACTGCGGGCCGGCCGCGTCGCGCCCGAACCAGAAGTCGAGGCGGAACCGGTCGTCGGGGGCTCGTGACCGCCGGCGGTACCGTCACGCGGGCTTGTGCCGCAGGACGCGCCAGCAGAACCGGGCCGTGAAGAACTGTCCGGTCGCGGCCAGCGCGCCGAGAAGGGTGACCCCGAGCGCGGCCCAGCGCGCCCATAAATCGACGCTCCGCTTCGTCTCGGCCACCCGCGTGCGCGTGGTCGCGACCACGGTTCCCATCTGGTCGGTGAACCCCCGCGCCTGGGCGAGTGCCGATTCGATCGTGTTCAACTGCTCCGGCGTTGGCACCGCGCCCGGGGCAATGGGAATACCCAGCACCGTTTGTGCCTTTTTCAGGTCGCGCGTCGCGGCGCCGAGGCCGGTCCGCGTTTGGGCCAACTGTTCGGGCTTCACCCCGAACCAGCCCTGCAACTCTTCGTCCTTGTCGAACAGTTCCAGCGCGGTCTTTGCCACAACGACCGCGTCCGACGCGGCGACGACGGCCGCGTTCGCGCGATCGACGGACCCGACCAGTTCCTGTGACGCACGTTGCGCGCCCATCCTCATGATCGGGTTGACGGGTTCCGGCGGCATACCCTCGGTGCTCTTGCGTGCCTGTTTCAAATCCTCTTCGGCCTGACCGATCACTTCCTGGACGAACGTGACCGCGTGATCGACCGCGCCGACGGCCGTGTCCGCGCGCGCGGCCAGTGCGTCCGTTCGCTTGTTCACTTCGGATTTCACCCGCCACACACCGACCGCGGCACCGGCAAAAAGCGCGAACCCCGTGACCGATACGAGCAACCCGGTCGCGGCCAGCACCGTGCGGATCAGCGCCCACATTGCGACAACCTCGCGGGTGAATAACGAGAGGATCGGGTCACTCTCGCACTTGGTAGATGAAGAAGTGTGTCGTGCGCGCGACCGGTTGCCGCGCCCGGACCCATTCGAGTCGCACCTTATGTTGCGGCGTGGGCGCGGGGTTGTTGCTGAGAATGGCCACCGAAACGGCAACGTACTTCGTTTGGCAATAGTGCCCCATATCGTCACCCGGGACGACCGGCAGCCAGCTCAAATTCAGCCACGCGAGCGGCGGGTACATGATGTCCGGGTCGGTGCCGAAGTACCAGACCGCCAGCGGTTCGTTGTTATTATGGTGCGTGTTCCACGATCGTAACTCGGGAAGTCCCTGGCCCCAGTCGTAATTCGAATCGTGGAGCAGCGTGCTCCCGACCGGCATTCCGCCCCAGGCCTGATTGAAGTAGCTCAAACCGTGCGGCCACACCCACGCCGTAGTCCCCGCGAGCGCGGCAATGAGAGCGCCCACCAACCAGCGCGGCACGACGCGCCCGCTCCCTCCCGCGCCCTGTTCCGCCCATCCGCGAGCGATCGCAGCCCCGGCCGTGATGTACGCGAGCGCCATCAACACGAACACGAACCGGATACCGATCTGCACGCGGCAATTCGGCGTGAACGCGAACAGGATCAGTGCGACCCCGGCCGTCGGCAGGAGCAACCGCCGCGGGTGGACGACGAGCGCCGTAAGCAACAACACGAGCGCGGGGAGCGGAACCTTCATGCTGAGCGCGAGCGGAAAATACGTCGGCGTGGCCCGCGCGTGCCATTCGCCGAGCAAGTACGTGCCGTGCCCGCGAATGTTGTGCTTGATCTGGTGGACCAGTGCCTCGCCCGCGTTCGTGAAAATCTTCAGCTCGCGGCTGATCGGCACCATCGTCTGTTTCAAATCGCCCTCGGGGAGCGCGTCCGCCCACTTGATGAACGTCGGCTCCGTGCCCCAATCGCACCCGCAGTAGCTGAACACGAACGCGAACCCAATGAACCCGATCGCGACCGAGTCCTTGCGGAACTGGTACGTCGCGTGCCACAGGTGCATCGTTTTCCCCCAAAGCGAACTTCCGGGGGGCGGAGTCAGCACACCCGCTTTCGCGAGGTTCCACACGCCCAGTACGAGCATCGCCTGCGTTCCGAACACCATTGCCGAGGCTTTGGCGGTGATCGCCAGCCCGTACAGCAGGCCGGGTACGAGCACCCGGCGCTTCCAGCTTGCACCCGGCGTGTAACAATAATGGAAGTGGTACACGAGCATCAACATGCCCGCTAGCAGCGCAATATCCGTGGTGGCGAGTGCCGCGTGCCCGAGGAAATTCGGGTCGCACGCGACCAGCGCAACTGCGAGCCGTCCGCCCCACACGCCGCCGAACGCGCGCCCGAGGCGCATCGAGTAAATGAGCGCGAGCCACCAGAAAACGAGGTTCGTTGCGCGGCAAATCGGCAGAACGGTGTGCAGTTCGAGCAGCGGATCGAACTCGTGCCCGCGGTACTGCTCCCACAAATAGACCGGGAGCGTTTGAACGTCGACCGGTAGCGGCATGGTGCCGGCGCGCATGAGCAGTTTGTTGCTGCCGGTGCGCCAACTGGTGAGGCCGGCCTTCACGTAGAGCGGTTCGTCGAACGTGGCCCCGAACTGGGCGGCCGCCGTTAAGCACCAGGCCGACGACACGACCCCGAAGGCGAGCAGCCACAGCGCATCGACCCACCGCCCCCGCATGACTACACTCCTTTGGGTAGAATGCGGGAGATACCGTACCCCGGATTGTTGAGCAACCCCGAACGAGTATTAGTCAGGGCCGTTTAATGTGTGGATGTGGGCCGCATGATTGACTCCACCCGCTCGGTGACCCTCGCGGTTCGCCAAGAGACGCGGGCGAACCGCGAGGGTCACCGAGCGGGTGGAGTTACTCGCACAAACTCACACACTAAATACCTCTGTGAAAAGCGCTTACGGCGCGAGCTTGGAACTTCGGAACTAACGAATGCCACTCCCACCCTCCGCCGAACTCATCAACCCCGTCGTGCGCCGCGGACCGTTTCGGGTCGCGCTGTTCGACTTCGACGGCACGCTCTCGCTCATCCGCGAGGGGTGGCCGCGTGTCATGATCGACCTGATGCTGGACCGGCTCCGCGACCAGTGCCTCATCACTGAGTCGGAACCGGAGTGCGCTGCGCACATCGAAGCGTTCGTGATGGCGCTGAACGGGCACCCCACGGTCCGGCAAATGGAGCGGTTCGTGGTGGAAGTGACCGAGCGCGGCGGCACCCCGGCGGAACCGACCGCGTACCTTCAGCAGTACATCGACCGGCTCATGAGCGTGGTTCACGGGCGGTGGGAGGCCATCGAATCGCGCCGCGCGAAGCCGAGTGAATGGGTCGTCCCGAACGCCCACGGCATTCTGCGCAACTTGCAGGAGCGCGGCGTTCCACTGTTTGTTGCGAGCGGCACCGATCTCGCACACGTCTCGCGCGAAGTGGAACTGCTCGAACTGCTGCCGCACGTCGGCGGGCGCGTCTACGCGCCAAAGGACAATGACGCGACCTTCCGCAAGCGCGACGTGATCGAGCGCGCGGTCCGCGAACTCGCCGTTCGGGGCGACGAGCTGATCGGCTTCGGCGACGGCGTGGTGGAAACGCAGGAAGTGAAGCGCGCGGGCGGTGTTGCGGTGGGCGTCGCCAGTAGCGAGGCCGGGGTGCGCGGGGTGAACGCGACCAAACGCGAAACGCTCATCGCGGCCGGTGCGGACATCATCATCCCCGATTACGAGCACGCGGACGCATTACTCGCGTGGCTCTGGGGTTGAGGGGGCGCTGGCGGCACACGTCATTTTCCCGTCAAGCTGTGCGGGTCGTGCGGTCGATAACGGATGCGTGGAAGTTCGCACCGCGACCGCCGGCTCGAATCGCCGCACTTGTGCGAGCACAGCGCGCAGCGCGCTTGCCTTCGCACTGCTCGTGCTAGCGGGCTGTGCGGACGTCCAATTCCTGCGCCGGACCTGCCCCACGCCACCCGACCCGAAACTCGCGGCCGAACGGCCCGCCCCGTCCGCCGCGTACCAAGTCGGCTGCCCCGATGTGCTCGAAG
This sequence comes from Gemmata palustris, assembly GCF_017939745.1. NCBI lineage: Bacteria > Pseudomonadati > Planctomycetota > Planctomycetia > Gemmatales > Gemmataceae > Gemmata > Gemmata palustris. Next base: position 6,909,039 of record NZ_JAGKQQ010000001.1, read on the forward strand.
TGACGTTCCTCGATCACCCCGCGTGGGACGCGGTCGCGGTCGTCGATGTGGACGGGCTGCTGCCACTGGAGCGCCCGGGGAGCACCCGCGCGGACGGCCGAACGCTCGCGGAGATCCGCGACGAACTCGCGGCCCTCGCGGGGTGCGATCCCGAGCGCGTGACCGTGTCGCTCGCGGCCGCACGCAGCGCGCGGGTGGTGGTCTACGGGCCGATCCGCGGGCGCGCCCGCATCGTGCCCTACCAGGGGCCGGAACCGGTGCTTGATTTCTTGAAGCGCATCGGCGGACTGCCCCCCGGCTCGAAACTGAGCCAGGTGTACGTGGTGCGCCCGAACGTGGCCGCGGCCACGCGCCCGCAGGTGTTCCGCGTCGACGTGCCCGCGGTGCTGGTCGACGGCAACCAGCGCACGAACGTGACGCTCCGGGGCGACGATCAGATCTACGTCGGGGAGACGAAGCAGTCGAGCTTGTCGCGCCTGATGCCGGACTGGTTGGGCACCGTGTACCGCCGCGTCACGGGCCTGCTCCCGGACGACTGGTGGCCGTTCTCCAAGTCGCGCTCGCTGCTCGAGTGACCGAGCCCTCCCCGTCAGAAACAACTTTCACGCCATTTCGCACTTCCCGCAAGGCGCAGGCGCCACGCAACCGCACCGTCGGCTCCCGCGGTCACCTCAATTCCGACCATTTTACCGGCGCCGGGCGCGCACGTTGTTACAACAGGGGTTCTGCTCCTTCTGGGGATTGTAACTCGTGTGTAACTCCCGGAAGTCACAACCGATGTTGTAATCTGGTGGCCTGTGCGTCAGGTTGGTGCGGTAGAATAGGGTTGGGTTTCGAGTTCGAGGGTTCCCAATCTCGGCCCGATCCAGAAGACAAGACTCCAGCCCGGTGCAGCGTCTTCGGGGTTCAATCTGAAACTCGGAACCTGGAACTCGGCACTTGAACCTTCGCTCCGCCCCGGAACCGCGAATGTCCACGCGACGCCTCACATGCCCCTGCGGCAACGCCTGGGACCACCCGGACACCGAGCCGGTCCCCGGGGACGTGCGCCTCATCTGCCCGGCCTGCACGCTCGCGGGCGAGAACACGCGCCACCCCGAATCCGAACCGAGCGAGGCGTCGCACCCGGCCGGCACGGTCGTGACCAACGCGGAAGCGGCCGCGAACGCTGATCGCTTGCGCCGCGAAGCGGCACTGACAATCGGCCCCGGGCGCATCATCTCCGGCTACGAGATCATTGGGGAAATCAACCGCGGCGGCATGGGCGTGATCTACAAGGCGCGCCAGCCCGGGGTGAACCGGCTCGTGGCACTCAAGGTGATCGCGCCCGGCAAACTCGACCAGCCCGGCACCCGCGCCCGGTTCAAGCGCGAGGTGCGCGCGTCCGGCCGGCTCAGCGACCCGTGCATCGTCACCATTTTTCAGACCGAGTTGGACGGCCCGATCCCGTTCGTCGCGATGGAGTTCGTGCCGGGCATCGATCTGTTTCGCCTCGTGCGGCAGACCGGGCCGCTCCCGGTGGTCGACGTCGTGTACTACGCGCGCCAGGTCGCGGAGGGGCTCCAGCACGCCTTCGAGGTCCACCTCATCCACCGCGACATCAAGCCGTCGAACTTGATGGTGAGTCCGTCGCCCCTCGCGCCGGCCGAGGGGCGCACCGGGCGGTTGCCGAAGGTGAAGATCCTCGACATGGGACTGGCGCGGGTGGTCGACACCGAGCACTCCGACCCGGAAACGGACGACCTCACGCTCCCGGGCGTGTTCGTCGGTACGCCGGACTACGTGGCCCCCGAACAGGCCGAGAACCCCCGCGCCGCGGACACCCGGTCCGACCTCTACAGCCTCGGCGGGGCGATGTACTATTGCCTCACGGGGGAAGTCCCGTTCCCGGGCAAGACGCTGGCCGCGAAGCTCCGCAAGCAGCTCATCGAACCGCCGCCCTCGGCCGCGACCAAGCGGTCCGACGTGCCCGTCGCGGTGGACGCCGTCATCCGCAAACTGATGGCCCTCGATCCGAACGAGCGCTACCAGACCCCGGCCGAACTCATGACCGCGCTCGACGCGCTCCTGAAAGAGGCGCCGCCGAAAACGGGCACGAGAGCCGCGCCGGTCGTTTCGTCCGTGTTCGCCCGAGCGCACGAGGGCGGGGTCAACGCGATGGCCCCGGCCCCGGACGGCTCGTACCTCCTCACCGGGGGCGGCGACAGCGTGCTGAAGTTCTGGCACCCGGGGACGCTGAAGGAGCTCCGCACGATGCACGGCGACATCGGCGCGGTCGAGCACCTCGCGATCGCGCCGAGCGGTAAGTGGGCCGCGACGTGCGCGATCCGCTTGAGTGCGTCCGATATGGGCGTGCAACTGTGGGATCTGAATACCGGGACCGAGGGGAAGCGGTTCCGTGGGCCGACGGACAACATTTCCGGCGTCGCGATCTCGCCCGACGGGAAGGGGGTCGCCGCCGCGAGCGCCGACAAGATGGTGTGGTTGTGGCTGCGCGACGCGAGCGGCCCGACCACGGCGTGCATCAAGGGGCACACGGGCGCGGTGACGGGGGTCGCGTTCGTGGCCGCCGATTCGCTGCTCTCGTCCGGGGTCGATGGCACCGTGCGCCAGTGGGATTTGAAGACGGGCAAAACGAAGGGCACGCTCTCGGCCCCAGTCGGCCCGATCGCGGCGCTGGTGTTCGCGGCGAAGCGCGTGGCCGTGGCCGGGCGCGACGGGCTCGCGATTCGGCAACCGGGCGCCGCGACGTTCCAGAAGTTCACCGGGCACGACGGACCGGTGTCGTGCTGCGCCCTGACGCCCGACGGCACGGTGCTCGCGAGCGGCGGTACGGACCGCACGGTGCGCGTCTACCGCGTCGAAGACGGGCTCCAGCTCGCGACCTACACCGGCCACGACAAGCCGGTGCGCGCGGTCGCGTTCGCGCCGACCGGCGACGCGCTCTACTCCGGTGACGAGGGCGGGTTTCTCCGCCGCTGGCCGGTACCCAAAGCGAAGTGAGTCGGTCCCAGGGAAATCCCATTCGCGGAGGCGGCGTGTCCACGCGCGCAAAAATCCACGACACGCTCGAACGCCTAGAGCGCTGGCTCCGCGAGCACCAGCCCGCGTTCCTCGCGGCGATGCGCCCCGGCGCGACGGACGCGGAACTCGACGACCTCGAACGCGCCATCGGTCGTCAACTCCCGGACGACGTCCGCGCGTTCTATCGCTGGCGCGGGGGAGTTGAAGAGGGCGTATGTTGTTGGGACGAATGCCCATTCTGGGGTGGTTTCCGACCAATGCCTCTGGATGAGGTGCGTCAAGATCACACCGATTTTTGCGCCCACGCACCATCTTGGAATAGCCCTGACCGGCCAGCATGGTGGCTCCCTGACTGGGTTCCTTTCCTGTCACTCGACGGATGCCAGCTTTGGTATTGCGTCGATACGGCGGGCGTATGGACTGGTGCTCGCGGACAAATTGTGTGGTTTGACAACAAGGGTGAGGATCGCTCGATTCAAGCTGCAAGTCTCGGCGATTGGCTCCGAATACTGGTGGTAGATTTGGAGCGTGGGTTAATCTTCGGAGCGAACAACCAGAGACACGAATCTGCAAGTGACAGGAATCCCTTTGGCTACCCCAATTACCAATACAAAGCGTCACGTGCTCCCGCGGTTCCGGCCAGTTCAGTCGAAACATTCGTGACGACGGGGCCAGCATCGTTCGGTGTTGGCAGCCGGGTTCGGGTGAGAGAATCTTGCCCATTTGAGGGGCAAGAAGGGACCGTGATTCGGTTGGGCTTCAACTCAAAAACAATCATAGAATTTGTCTTCTGGGGCCGCTCGTTTGAAGTGCCCGTTCCACTTGAGCAACTCGTTCTGATCAAACAGCCTGAAGTTTCTGAGCTATCGCGCGAATGGATGACATCGACAGACGCATCACGGCTACTTGATCTCCTTGGTTCACACCCGCGTGTCCGGAAATTGTGGTTGTTTGCGGCGGCAAGTTGGCGAGATCGAGAAGAGTTTCCAACCTTACCTGTCATCGGGCAGATTGAGCAGTTAGCTGATGGCGAAATCTCAATGGAGGAATTGGCTCAAGCTCTCGATGAATTTTGGGGAGGCATAGACGAGTATCGTATCAAGCAGCAGGTCGGTTGGGGTGCGAGATGGCTACGTCGAGCTGTGTACGAAGGAGCCGCGAATGTGGAGACGTTAGCTCGCGAGTTTATTTCTGGACATGGCACTGCGAATCTCATCCGCGAAATTTTCCCCAATCCCTTCGCACCTCCTCGTTTCGATCCTGCTTGGCGCACGGCGGATGTCGTCGCGTTGGCACGCGGCATTTACGACGATCGCGCGTTCGAGCGGATGCCAATTCTGGCTGATGCACTTCAAGAAGCCGGGTGCGATAACGCCGACATCCTGACCCACTGTCGCGACGCCAATCAGGTTCACGTTCGGGGGTGTTGGGTGCTGGATTTGTGCCTCGGCCTTGAGTGACGCAAGGGCTCGGTTGGCGCCGCGTTTTTTGGTGCGCATTCCGGCCGGAAAACTTGCTTTTGTTAATTTGTACACTATAATAGTTAATGGCGACATGGTGGGGCGATAGTCGCATTCCATCGACTCAACCCAGCTTGGTAATCGTGCCGGGCGAGAGCCGGCAATTGGCCCGAAAATGTTAGCGGATATTAGCGATCCGAACCGGTCTGCGAAGGGCCATAACGACACTTCTGCCTAGAAATACCAGCGGTCGGTGCGTTGCCTCCGTTCGCGTAGGCTCCCGATCCCGAAAATGTTAGCAAATGTTAGCCTCGGGTCGGAGGCGGCCACTCTCGACGATCAAAAGGGCACAAGAGGAATATTCTCATGGCGAAACAACACGCACCCGGGTTCCTGAAGATCGTGACCGACGCGAAGACCCGCGTGAAGGAATGCACGATCGATGACGTGCGTGCGCGCCAAGCGGCGGGCGAGACGTTCATCCTGGTAGACGTGCGAGAAGAGAGCGAGTTCGCCGCCGGGCACGTTCCGGGGGCGGTTCACTTGGGCAAGGGCGTTATCGAGCGCGACATCGAGTCGAAGATCCCCGACCCCGCAACGCCGCTGGTGCTGTATTGTGGGGGCGGGTTCCGTTCCGCGCTCGTGGCCGACACGATTCAAAAGATGGGTTACACGAACGTCATCAGCATGGACGGCGGGTGGCGCGCGTGGACCGAAAAGGGGCTGCCCACGGAGAAGTAGCCGCAACGGTGCGGCCGGGCGAAGACCCACCACATCTTACTTCTTCAGGCTCACGCACACGAGCGTTTTGCCGTCGCGTGCGTAGAGCAGGCCGTTCGCGAGTGCCGGAGCCGGGCGGGTCGGCTTTGTGAGGAGGGCCGAGCGGGCGCGCTCCTTGTAGCCATCAGGCGAAGCATCGAACCGCACCAGCTCGCCGCCCTCGTTCAGCGCGAGCAGTCCGCTATCCACCGCGATCAGCGACGCGACGCCGAACTTCGCCTCGCTCCACTTGACCGCGCCGGTCTTCCACTCGACGCACCGCAGCAGTGCGTTGCCGACATCGGATCGGCCGTGGGTGCCGTAAAGGTAGTCGCCGACGCGGACCGGCGTGTTGTACTGGCTGGATAGCGACTTATCGTTCGACCATACTTCCGTTACCTCGCCCTTTTGGGCCTTCAGCAGAACGCCACCCGTGGCATACGACACAGTCAGGAAAATTTCGTCCTTCCACACGATCGGCGTCGCGGCCTGCACGCTGTTGTTGTCGCGCGGGCGCCACGCGAAGTCGTACAGCGCTTTACCGTCCGTGGGTTCCAGGACGCACAAACCCGCGCGCGTGAGGAACACCGCGACCGGTCGGCCGTCGAACTCCGCGGTCGTGGGCGACGAGTAACTCGCGCCGTCGTCGGTCGATTTCCAGATTTCCTTGCCGTCGGCCGCGTTCAGGCAGACCACGCCCGCGCCTTTGGCCCCGACGTTCACGAGTACCTTCTTTTGCATCACGAGCGGCGAGCACGCGACCCCGAAGAACCCCTTCGCCGGCTTGTAGTCGTTCACCAGGTTGCGCGCCCAAACCTTCTTGCCGGTCGCGAGTTCCACCGCGGTGAGGTCGCCGTTGGCCCCGAGCGCGAACACGGTCCCGTTGGCGACGGTGGGCGTCGCGCGGGGGCCGTTGTCGAAGTCGAAGCTGTCGCGGTACTTGGCCGGGTACGCGACTTTCCACTTCTCCTTACCCGTGACGGGATTGAGGCACGCGATAACCTCTTCGTCCTCGACGCGGTGAAAGAGGACGAGGTTGTCGCCACTGACGACCGGACCCGCCCACCCGGTACCGACGTCCACCTTCCACACCAGTGGTAGGCCCGCTTTGGGCCAGTCCCAGTTGAGCCTGGTTTCGGCCGAGTGCCCGTCGCGCGCCGGACCGTGGAGCTGGGGCCAATCCCCCGCCGGCGCGCAGAGGGCGGGGCCGAGGGTGAGGGAAAGGCAGAAAACAAAGCGAAGCATGGGGCGCTCCGTTGGCTTGCGGGGGCGTGGTTCCCCCTATAGTATTGCGTAATCCGTCCACCGCCGCCGTTCCTCCCCCGGCGGACCGCGAGAGCCGTCCGTGATTGCCTTTCGTCGCTTCCGCAACACCGACCCGCCGGCCCTCGCCGACGTGTGGAACGAATCGCACACGGCTCGCGGGAGTTTCCCGCTGCGCACGCCCGCGCTGCTCGAGCGGTGGGTGTTCTCCAAACCGTACTTCGACCACGACGGGCTGATCGTCGCTTACGACGAGGCGGACAACAACCGCATCGTCGGCTACGCGCTGGCCGGGTTCGGCCCGAACGCGGATCTCAGCGCGCTCGACTACTCGCACGGGGTCATCTGCTCGGTCGCGGTCCGCCCCAGCGTGGGGCGCAAGCACCTCGGTGTGGACCTCGTCAAGAAGTGCGAAGAGTACCTGACGAAGCGCGGCGCAACGACCCTCCGTGCCGGCCCCGTGTGGCCCTACTGCCCATTCGGGTTCGGGCTGTACGGGGGGACGAACTGCCCGGGGTTCCTCGCATCGGACCCCGCCGCGGACCCGTTCTTTCGCTCGCTGGGCTACGAACCGGCCGGCACCACGCTCGTGTTCCAGAAGAAGCTGGATTCCCCGCTGTCGATCCCGGACGCGCGGTTCAGTATGCTGCGGAAGCGGTACGAAACGCAGGTGATGCGCGCCGCGGGCGTGCCGAGCTGGTGGCACGAGTGCGTTTGGGGCACGCTGGACCCGGTCGAGTTCCGCGTGGTCGATAAGCTCGCGAGCAACTTCATCGCGGCCCGGGCGATCGTGTGGGAACTCGAGGGCTACGGCTGGCGCTGGGGGTTCCCGTCGGCCGGCATTCTTGACGTGCAGGTGCGCCAGGATTTGCGAAAGCAGGGGATCGCCAAGCTCCTGGTTTCGCAGATCTTGCGGTTCCTGCAGGACCAGTTCTTCGGCATCTGCGAGTTCCACGCCCCGGCCGATCAGCCCGCCCTCGTCGGCCTGTGCCGCTCCGCGACGCTCGAACACGTGGACACCGGAACGACGTATCTGAAGAAGGTGTGAGGGCCGGCGCTCCTCCGCTCCGCGAGCGGGCGCGGTCCACCAACAACGCGAGGGCACCCATGACACTCTTCACGCGCCTCCTCTTCGCGGCGGTCCTGTGCGCGCTGGTGACCGCGCCCATCAACGCCGGGAAGTACAACAAGAAGCTCAACATCGGCGACGCGGCCCCGACGTGGGAGAAGCTCGAAGGCACGGACGGCAAGAAGCACGCGCTCGCCGACTGGAAGGACAAGGACGTGCTCGTTGTGGTGTTCACCTGCAACAGTTGCATCGTCGCGGAGGGCTACGAGGACCGGCTGATCGCGTTCGCCGCGGAGTGCAACAAGGCCGACAGCAAGGTGGGGTTCGTTGCGATCAACGTGAACACCGGCAAGGCGGACGCGCTGCCCGCCATGAAGGAGCGCGCCGCCAAGAAGAAGTTCGGCTTCACCTACCTGTACGACCCGACGCAGAAGACCGCGCTCGCCTACGGCGCGATGTTCACGCCCGAGTGCTTCGTGCTGAACAAGGACCGCAAGGTGGTTTACATGGGGGCGTTCGATGACAAGCCGGACGGCGACCCGAAGGTGAAGTTTGTTGAGGATGCCGTGAAGGTCGCGCTCGCGGGTAAAGCGGCTGCGCCCGCTGAAACGCCCGCCGCAGCGGGCTGTAAGATCCGGTTCGATAAGAAGGACGACGACGAGTGAAGTCGCGTGCCGGGTGCCAGCATTCACTCCGCGCTCTGGACTTCGCACCCCGTGTTTAGAGGTGGGCTTTCGCTCAACGATACTTCCTGAAAGCGCAGTCCCGACGAGTCGTAGAAGATGATGCGCCCGTCGTCATTCGACCAGATGGCGCTCGTGCGCAGCAAGCGCGGCCCCTGGACGTGGAACACCAGCCCGCACGCCCGGCCGCCGCGCTTGAGCGGCGTGCGGAACAGTGGGGCCTGAGTCGGGTCGAGCGCGTCTCTATCACACAGCACCGAGTGAACGAATTCGGCCAAATCTTCAACGGCCGAGAACGCAACCACCGAACGAGACATCCGCACCTCAATCAAACACCGAGCGCGGCGCCGGGAACGCAGAACTCAAGGCAAAAGGACTCGGGCGATCAGTCGACTTCCTTCCGCCTCAACTCCGCGTTCCGCCCGCCGCACTCCGAACACCGTACTCCGAACTTCGATCGTTTCGCCTATCCAAACGTTTTACGGCCGCCGTGTCACGCTCAACACGCCCGAACGCTCCGGCCACTCGGCAAACGCATTCCGGTTCTACCACCCGTGCAGCCGGCGCAGGGCGTCGTAAAGAACGATTCCAACGGACGTCGCGAGGTTGAGGCTCCGCACGGCCCCGGTCGGCATCGGGATGCCGATGAGTCGCTCGGCGAAGCGCTCGCGTATCGAGTGCGGCAGCCCGCTCGACTCGCTCCCGAACAACAGACAATCACCGTCGACGAAATCGGCCCGCGTGTAGGGCTTGTCATTGGGCGTTTCCACGCACCAGATGCGCGGGGTAGGTTCGCCCAGCGCCCGCTCGAAGTCCTCGAACGTGACGTGTCGCACCACATCGACCGCGTGCCAGTAATCGAGGCCCGCGCGCCGGAGCGAGCGGTCGTCGAGCCGGAACCCGAGGCGCCCGATCAGGTGCAGGCGCGTGCCGGTCGCGGCACACAATCTCGCGATGTTCCCGGTGTTGGGCGGGATCTCCGGTTCCCACAGCGCGACGTGCAGCACGTGACTCCTCCGATTGTTCCGGCCGTGCGTGTTGTATCGGCAGCTCCGCGCCCCGGACATGAAATCCGACCGCGCCGGGCGCGATCTCGGGTTCAGGGCGCGCGTCCCACGAATGACAATGTGGGTTGTGCAGCGCGCGCGGCTTCGGGGTGGGACGAATGACGGAAAAGAACGCACCTTCGGTTCAGTCGTCGTGGCGGGTCGATGCCCTCGTCATCACGCTCTTCGCCGTGGGAACCGTGCTGGCGGTCGCGGTCGGCTCGTCCCGCGCGCTCGGCTCCGGGCCGAACCTCTTCGGCTCGTGGGGCGAGGTCGGGGCCGGGTGGCTCCTCGATCCGCTCGGGTGGGCGGCGATCGTGCTGCTCGCGGGCTGGTTCGCGGTGGCCGCGCTCCTCATCGTCAGGCGCACTACGCTCAGGCTCATCACGCGCGTCCTCGGTTGGGGTACCGTCACGATTTCCACCGCGGTCGGCGTGGACTGGTTCGGCATGGGGTTGCCCGCACCGACGGTCGCCGGGCGTGGCGGATCGGTGGGCGCGTATCTTCGTTTCGGGCTCGAAGACGCGACCGAGCCGGGTATCGCGCTGGCGGTACTGGCACTGGTCACGCTCGTCGGCCTGGCGCTCGTGGCCGACCGGCTCGTGGTTGCTGTCGCGCGCGTGAGCTGGGTCGTACTGCGGGCGGTGTGGAGAGGCGCGGTGTGGGTCAATGATCGCGTTGCGGACGCAATGGAAGCCGTTATTGGCCGCGTCGCAAAGGTGCTGAACGTCATCGGTCGCAGCGCGCTGAGCGTGGCAAAAGGCGCTCTCGCGGTCGTACCCGCGCGAAAAGCGGTTTCGCCCGCCGCGTCAACGATGCACGTCGCACCGATCACGAAGATCGGGCCGGCTTCTGTTTCCACCGCGACGCCGGCGCCCGTTCGGTCACCGATCCCGCCCGAGTCTTCTCCCGAGGACGACGCGGCGCCGGAGACGAAGCCCGAAGACATTCCGATTCACGTTCACGCCGGGTCGAAGCTCGCGCCGCTCCTGCGCGCGGTTCCCCCGCTCGACGAACCGCTCTCGACCATCGAGTACGAACTACCGTCGCTCTCGCTGCTCAACGACCCGGAACCGTTCCCGGTCGAGGACCACGAGCAGAAACTGCGCGAGATGGCCGTCTTGTTGGAGAAGACGTTCCAGGACTTCGGCCTGAACGTGAAGGTGGTCGGCATCCACACGGGACCGGTCATCACGCAGTACGAAATTACGCTCGAAACCGGCATGCGGCTCAACAAGGTCACCACGCTGGCCGACGACCTCGCGCTCAACCTCCGGGTCGCGAGCGTGCGCGTCGTCGCCCCGCTGCCCGGTCGCAACACGGTCGGGATCGAGGTGCCGAACGAGATCCGCCAAACGGTTCAGCTCAAGGAACTCGTCGGGGCGCTCGCGCACACGCCGAAGGTGAGCAAGTTCAAACTGCCGCTCTTCGTCGGCAAGGACGTCGAGGGGCGCCCGCTCGCGTTCGACCTCGCCACGATGCCGCACCTGCTCATCGCGGGCAGCACCGGGACCGGTAAGTCGGTGTGTTTGAACACCATCATCGTCAGCTTGCTGCTCACGCGCCGGCCGGACGAGTGCCGGATGATCCTCATCGACCCCAAGAAGGTCGAGCTGAGCGACTACGCGCAGATCCCGCACCTGATGACGCCGGTGGTGAAAGAGGACAAGAAGGCCGACGCGATCCTCGCCTGGGCCGTGGACAAGATGGAAGAGCGCTACGAGTGGCTGCACCGCGCCCGCGTGCGGAACATCGCCTCGTACAACGAGCTGCCGTTCGAGGAGATCGCGCGGCGCGTCAACCCGGACAGCGAGGACGAACTGCGGGCGATCCCGCGCAAGATGCCGTACATCGTCATCGTCATCGACGAGGTCGGCGACCTGATGATGAAGATGAAGAAAGAGATCGAGGGGAACATCATTCTGCTCGCGCAAAAGTCGCGCGCGGCCGGGATTCACCTGATCCTCGCGACCCAGAAGCCGACCGTGGACGTGGTGACCGGGCTCATCAAGTCGAACATGCCGGCGCGCATCTGCTTCCGCGTCACGAACCGGTCCGACAGCGCCGTGGTGCTCGACGAGAAGGGCGGCGAGCGCCTGCTCGGGAAGGGCGACATGCTGTTCCTCCAAACCGGCGTGCTGACCCGCGCGCAGGGCGCGTTCGTCGAGGACCAGGAGATCGAGCGCGTGGTGGGCGCGATCGCCACCGACACCCCGTCCTACGACAACGAGCTGCTCAATCTGAAGACCCGCGAACAGGTGGAAGCCGCTAACAGTGGGGGCGAGGTGGGTGAAAAGCTCCGCGAGCGCGACCCGGTCTACGAGCAGGCGGTGGAGATCGTTATCCGCGAGCAGCGCGGCAGCACGTCGCTCCTGCAGCGCGCGCTGGGCATCGGGTACGGTAAGGCGTCGCGGCTGATCGACTACATGGCCGAGGACGGCATCGTCGGCGGGTTCAACGGCAGCAACGCGCGCCAGGTGCTCATTTTGCCCGACGAGTGGGAGGCGCGCAAGCGCGCGGTTCCAGCGGGGTGATCTTTTCCGCGCGGGCTCGTCCGGCGCTCGCGCGTAGTGCCGGTCAATTCTCCGAGAACCGCGGGAGCCGCCGGTGCCGCGGTCGGCTTCTCCCGTGAGTCGTCGCCAATCCAGTGCCTCGAGCCAAGTTTCTACTCGTTCGACGATCACTTGCGGCCACACTCGTGCCGAGTTCGTATCGTGTTCCGAAACGCACTTCGCCTTTCGGAGAGACGCACGTGAATAAGCTCACGAAACACACCGCATTCATCCTGTTCACGATCTTCGGCATCCCGATCATCATCGCGACGCCGTTCCTGCTGTACGGGTTCTTGGGCAAACCGTAATGAGTTTTGACGGGATTAGATGGTAGCTTGTGCGTACTGCACCGGGCGAAGGAGCGCACAGGGCTCCCGCCCTGTGCTACGAAAGACGGCCCCTCCGGGGCGAAGAACAAGAACCATCGTTTGTAGCGCAGGGCTTCTGCCCTGCGCGTTCTTGTGCTCTTCTTCTTTGAGACTGGGATCACACGATGAAGCACCGCAAGTTCGGTGACGCGAACGTTTCGGAAGTCGGGCTGGGCTGCTGGCAGATCGGCGGCGATCAGTGGGGCGATGTTGCCGAATCGGACGCACTTGAGGTATTGCGGGCCTCCGTCGAAGCCGGTGTCACGTTCCTCGACACCGCGGACGTGTACGGCGCTGGGCGTAGCGAAGAACTGATCGGCCACTTCCTCAAAAATTACCCGCGCGAGCGGTTCTTCATCGCGTCGAAGTTCGGGCGGTTCCCGCGCCCAGGTTGGCCCAGCAACTTCGAGCCGAAAACCATTCGCGAACACACTGAGAATTCGCTGAAGCGCCTCGGGATCGAGCGCCTCGACCTCACGCAACTCCATTGCCTGCCGATGGAGCAGCTCCAGCGCGCCGAGGTGTGGGACACGGTTCGCGCGCTGAAGCGAGAGGGCAAGATCGCCCGGTTCGGGGCGAGCGTCGAATCGGTGGCCGAAGCGGAAGAGTGCATCAAACACGAGGACTGCGCGTCGCTGCAAATCATCTTCAACATCTTCCGCCAAACGCCCGAAACGAGTGGCCTCCTCGCCCGCTGCAAGGCGCGCGGGGTCGCGATCATTGTTCGGCTCCCGCTCGCGTCCGGGTTGCTCGCGGGGAAGTATACGCCCGCAACCACGTTCGGCCCCAACGACCACCGCACCATCAACCGCAACGGCGAGAAGTTCAACGTCGGCGAAACGTTCGCGGGCCTGGGCTTCGAGAAGGGGCTGGAGACGGTCGAGAAGTTGAAGCCGCTCGTGCCGGCCGGGTACACGCTCCCGCAACTCGCGCTGCGCTGGTGCCTCGATCACGACGCGGTCACGACCATCATCCCCGGCGCGCGCAACCGATCGCAAGCCCGGGCGAACGCTGCCGCGAGCGATCTCCCGCCACTCCCGGCGGACGCACATGCGCAACTGCGTGAGTTCTTCGTTTCGGCGGTAAAACCGTTGGTTCGCGGCCCGGATTGATTTCGCCCTTGCCGACCAGTGGCCGCGACTCATACGATTACCGACGGCTTGTGAAAGTTTTCACAAAGTCGCGGTGATCGCTGCATCGGGCTGATTTTTGGGGGAGCGAGAGCGTGCCGTCCATCTTCTCGCGGTCACTCGATGGTCACGTCCGTCAGGCCGTTATCGGCCTGGGGGTGCTGGTCGCGCTCGTCGGTACCGGCTGGTACTACTACGCGCTGCCGAGCTACACCCGCGTGGGCTACACGCCGGAACAACCGGTGCCGTTCTCGCACGAGTTGCACGCGGGCAAGCTCGGGATGGATTGCGCGTACTGTCACCAGTCCGTGTTCGAGTCGCCGCACGCGAGCGTGCCGAGCTCGCAAACGTGCATGAACTGCCACAACCCGAAGAAGGCCAACGTGAAGGGCGCCAGCCCGCTCCTGGCCCCCGTGCGGTCGAGCTTCGACACCGGGCGCCCGGTGGAGTGGAAGAAGGTTCACAAGCTCCCCGAGTACGCCTACTTCAACCACGCGGTCCACGTCAACAAGGGCGTGTCGTGCGTGTCGTGTCACGGCCAGGTGAACGAGATGAAGGTCGTGTCACACGAGAAGTTACTCACGATGGGCTGGTGCTTGCAGTGCCACAACGACCCGCACGAGCACCTGCGCGACGTGAAGGACGTGACGAACCTGAAATGGAAACCGGAGGGCGGGAAGACCGCCGGGGAGATCGGCGCGTTGCTCCAAAAGGACTTGCGCGTGGCGCCCCCGATGAACTGCCAGGCGTGCCACCGGTAGTTGCGTAACCGGGCGCCCGGAGTTTCACCCCGGGTTCCCGATCCGATTGGTTTGGTTCCGATGCGGGCGAAGGGTTCACATGGACCGACAGAGCTACTACCGCAGTCTCGAACAACTGGCGGATTCGCCGGAATTTCGGGCGTCCGCGTCGGAAGAGTTCCCCGGCTACGCCAACGTGTTCGAGTCCCTCGGCGCGGCGGAACTGAGGGGCGATGAGCCCGAATCGGTCGGGCTGAATCGCCGCAGGTTCATGGCGCTGTCGGTCGCGACGCTGGGCGCTGCGGCCCTCGCCGGGTGCCGCCGGCCGGACATCCAGATCCTCCCGTTCTCCGCGGTGCCGGACGAACAGATCGGTCACGTCGTTCCCGGTAAGCCGACGTTCTACGCGACGAGCGTTCCGCGGACCGGCGGCGCTCTCCCCGTTCTCGTGGAGAGTCACGACGGGCGCCCCACCAAGATCGAGGGCAACCCGCAGCACCCGTCCAGCCTCGGCAGCACGGACGTCCACGCACAGGCGTCGGTCCTCGATCTCTACAGCCCCGACCGCGTGATGTCGGACAAGTACCCCGGCGTGATGGAGGGGAAGGCCGCGCGGAAGTGGGAAGACTTCGACCGGTTCGCGCGCGGCGAAACCGAGAAGCTCGTCAAGGATAAGGGCAAGGGGTTCTACGTCCTCACGGAGCAGGTGCCTTCGCCCGCGCTGCGTGTACTGCGTGCGGCGATCAAGGACAAGCTCCCGCTCGCGTCGTGGCACAGCTACGAGGCCGTTGATACGAGTGAATCGCTGAAGGGTGCGGAGACCGCGTTCGGCTCGAAGTTGGTGGCGCGGTACCGCTTCGACAAAGCGGAGCGCGTCCTGGCGCTCGATAGCGATTTCCTCGGCAACGAAGCGGACGGCGTGTTCCACTCCCGCGGGTTCGCTGCGAAGCGCAAATCCGAGCACATGAACCGCTTGTACGTCGTGGAGTCGACGTACACCGTGACCGGCACAATGGCCGATCACCGGCTGCGCGTGCCGGCCACACAAGTGGGCGCGTACCTGCTCGCGCTGGCAGACGAGCTGAAGAAGACGCACGCGGCGAGCTTCAAGAAGCCGGACGCGGTGCCGGATGTGCTTCCCGCATCGACAGGCTCGTTCCCCGGTAAGTGGGTGAAGAGCGTCGCGAAGGATTTTGCCGAGCACGCGGGCAAGAGCCTCATCGTCGTTGGCCCGCGGCAAGCCGCGTGGGTTCACGCACTCGCGCACGCCCTGAACGACGCGCTGGGCAACTACGCAGCGGGGATGGCCGAGTTCCGCGACGCGCCCGCGGAACAAGTCGACAAGACGCTGAAAGAACTCGTCACGGACATCGCGGCGGGCCGCGTGAGCACGGTGCTTGTCATCGGCGGCAACCCGGTGTTCAACGCACCGGCCGACTTCCGGTTCGGTGAGGAACTCGCCAAGGTCGCGAAGAAGATCCGGCTCGGCTCGTTCTTCGATCAAACGTCCGAGAGGTGCGACTGGCACCTGCCGCTCGCGCACTTCCTCGAAGGTTGGGGCGACACGGAAGCCGGCGACGGGTCGCTCTGCTGCGTGCAACCGCTGATCGCGCCGCTCAACAGCGGTAAGAGCGGCAGTGATGATGCGGCCCCGCCCGCGCGCGGCGGGCGCACCGCGCTGGAGGTGCTCGCGCTGCTCACGCAAGCGCCCGGTGCGGACGGCAAGCCGGTCGCATCGTTCACCGCGGCGCAGAAGGCCGGTTACGGCTACGTCCGCAAGGCGTTCAGCGACCGCAGCGGCATCGCGCTGACGGCCCCGAACTTCGACGACGAGTTCAACCGCTACAAGCAGGTCGGGTTCTTCCCGGTGGACGCGGACAAAGCCAAAGCGCTCAAGTTCGCGAAGCCGGACGAGACGAACCGCAAGCCGAAGGGCGTGAGCGCGAACAAGGCGCGCGTGGCGGCCGCTCTCGCACCTTACCAGCCGGCCGAAGCGCCTACCAAGGACGCGGTCGAACTCACGTTCCACCCGTCTTACGCGCTGTACGACGGCAGCGGGGCGATGAACCCGTGGCTCCAGGAGATGCCGGACCCGATCACGAAACTCGTGTGGGACAACGCCGCGATCCTGAGTCCCGCGACCGCGACCGCGTTTGGGGTCGCGCAGAACGACATCGTTGAAATCCGGCTCGGTGAATCCACCCTCGCGGTGCCGGTGTTCGTGCTGCCGGGGCAAGCGGACTACTCGGTCGCGCTCCCGTTCGGGCAGTTCGGCCAGATGCGGATCGCGCACGTTCCCAACGGCGGCGGAACGGACGTGCTCCCGCTGCGCCGGTCCACCGCACTGCACACCGCGGTCGGTGCCACGCTGAAGAAGACCGGCCGAAAAGCGGACCTCGTGACCACGCAGGAGCACGGCGTCATCCCCGAGGGGCGCGACATCGTTCGCGAGGTGGACGCGGGCAAGAAGAAGGACGATCACCAGCCCGGTTCGGACCACGGGCACGAGAAACCGGGCGGCGCCCACGACCACGGCCCGAAGCTCGGGATCGCACCGACCGGGCACATCACCGAAGAGGCCCTGAAGAAAGAGTTCCAGGGCGGCTACGGCAACAAGCAACAGCCCCCGGCCCCGTCGGGCGTGAAGCAGGAGCGGTTCCCGCTCGACCTCGCGCGCCCGGAACTGCTCGACAGCCAGTTCCAGTGGGGCATGGTGATCGACCTCAGCGCCTGCTCCGGGTGTACCGCGTGTCTGATCGCGTGCCAGACCGAGAACAACATCCCGGTCGTCGGTAAGGACGAGGTGAAGCGCAACCGCGAACTGCACTGGATCCGCATCGACCGCTACTTCTCGTCCGCGACGACCCACGGCGAGGCCGCCGACGCCGAGCCGACGATTGTGTCGCAGCCGGTCGCGTGCGTCCACTGCGAGGCCGCGCCGTGCGAACAGGTGTGCCCGGTGAACGCGACGGTCCACAGCCCCGAGGGGCTGAACCTGCAGGTTTACAACCGGTGCATCGGCACGCGGTACTGCTCGAACGCCTGCCCGTACAAGGTCCGCCGGTTCAACTGGTTCGACTTCAACAAGCGCCGGCTGGACGAACTGCGGGTCGCGACGCCGTTCGCGAGCGGGGGCATGAGTTTCACCGAGAGCGGCGTGCCCGAGACGCTCAAGATGCAGAAGAACCCCGACGTGACCGTGCGGATGCGCGGGGTGATGGAGAAATGTACGTACTGCGTCCAGCGCCTCGAGCGCGGGAAGTACGGGGCGAAGATCGCCGCCGCGGAAGTGGCCCAGGACCGGCGCACGATCGAAACGGACGGCAGCTTCAAGACCGCGGACGGCTCGCTCTCCGCGTACAAGAAGCCGAAGAACCCGCTCGCGGCCGGCTACGACCTCGACGCGGTCGGGCGCGTGATCGTTCCAGATGGCGTGATCGTGACCGCGTGCCAGGCGGCGTGCCCGGCGCAGGCCATCACCTTCGGCAACATGCTCGACCCGAAGAGTAAGGTGGCGAAGCTGAAGGCGCAGGAGAGCGACTACCTGTTGCTCGGCGAACTGAACACGAAACCGCGGACGAGCTACCTCCCGCGCCGGTGGAACCGGAATCCGGACATGGTATCGAAATCGGGAGAGTGACGCTCCCGGCTCTCCCGGCGCCCTTCGGGGCCAGTAAGACACGTGCCCCAGCAGGGGCACCGCACATAGCCAGGGATTTCAGCCCTGGTCGATGAGGGCGAAGTGTGACCGAGACCACCCACACCCACGACACGCACGCCGGGCACGGGCCGAAGTTCCCGGACCCGCTGCCGCGCATCCCGCTCGTGTGGGGGCCGGCCGACTACTCCACCGTCTCCGAGCAGATCAGCGCGATCACCGAGAAGCCGCAGCCGTACTGGTGGTGGCCCACGCTGCTCGTCACCACGTCGCTGCTGTGCGGTGGCGTGCTGGCCGTGAGCTACCTCATCTCGACCGGCGTCGGGGTGTGGGGGAGCAACATCCCGGTCGCGTGGGCGTTCGACATCACCAACTTCGTGTTCTGGATCGGGATCGGGCACGCGGGCACGCTCATCAGCGCGATCCTGTTCCTGTTCCGGCAGAAGTGGCGCACGTCGATCAACCGGTTCAGCGAGGCGATGACGATCTTCGCCGTGATCTGCGCGTTCATTTACCCCGCGATGCACGTCGGGCGCATCTGGTACGCGTGGTTCTCGGCCCCGCTGCCGAACGCGAACCACATTTTCCAGAACTTCCGGTCCCCGCTGCTGTGGGACGCCTTCGCGATCTCGACGTACTTCACGATCTCGCTGATCTTCTGGTACATCGGCCTGATCCCGGACCTCGCGACGCTCCGCGACCGGGCCAAGAGCCGCACGCGCCAGATGATCTTCGGGTTCCTCGCGCTCGGGTGGCGCGGGAGCACGCGGCACTGGCGCCACTACGAGGTGGCGTACCTGATGCTCGCGGGCCTCAGCACGCCGCTCGTGTTGAGCGTCCACTCGGTCGTGAGCTTCGACTTCGCCACGTCGCTGATCCCGGGCTGGCACACGACGATCTTCCCGCCGTACTTCGTGGCCGGGGCGATCTTCGGCGGGTTCGCGATGGTGCTCCAGTGCATGATCCCGGCCCGCGCCGTGTACAAGCTCGAGAACGTCGTCACCATCAAGCACATTGATGTGATGTGCAAGTTCATCATGGCGACGGGGACCATCGTCGGGTACGCCTACTGCATGGAGCTGTTCATCGCGTGGTTCTCCGGCAACCCGTATGAATGGCAG